>NZ_CP049835.1:827500-1477500 GCF_023921165.1 Aquirufa antheringensis | reverse complement strand
AGGTAGTAACCGCCGCCTTTCCCTTTTTGGGACTGTAAAATTCCGTGATTACGTAACTCCAATAAAATCGCTTCGAGGAATTTCTTCGGTATCTTCTCCGATTCCGCGATATGCGAAATCAACAAGGGGCCTTTCTCATAAGATTGAGCCAATACTTTTAAAGCCTTTAAAGCATATTTTGCCTTCTTCGAAATCATAGTGTTGTTGATTGTGAATCAAAGCTAAACAAAATTCAGGAATACTCCATTAGTCCGCTCGATTAAGTACTAGTTCCAGAGCAAGTTTTCGGGCAAAAAAAAGGCTAACCTTTCGATTAGCCTCTTCATGTAATTCAAATGAATTAGAAACGGAAGTGAGAGAACGCTTTGTTCGCTTCTGCCATTCTGTGTGTATCATCTTTCTTCTTCACTGCTGCTCCCTCCCCTTTCGATGCTGCAATGATTTCGTTCGCTAAGCGATCCATCATTGTTTTATCACCACGCTTACGCGCGTAACCAATTAACCACTTCATTCCCAATGAAACTTTACGTTCAGCTCGCACTTCTGTTGGTACTTGGAAGTTTGCTCCACCTACGCGACGGCTCTTAACCTCCACGGATGGCATCACATTATTCAATGCTTTTTTCCAAGTTTCTAAACCGTTTTCTTTAGTACGCTCCTCTACTTTATCTAACGCATCATAAAAGATGGTAAATGCTGTAGATTTCTTTCCATCGTACATTAAGTTGTTTACAAACTTAGTTACTAATACATCCTTAAACTTAGGATCTGGCAATACGTAGCGCTTTTTTGGTTTCGCCTTTCTCATGTTGTTAGTTTTTTAAAATCGACCCAACCTTCTGCTTTAACGAAGCATACTGGATCTTTCTGTTAATAAATTATTTCTTCTTACCTGTTGGAGCTGCTTGACCTGGTTTAGGACGTTTAGCACCATACTTCGAACGAGACTGTAAACGACCAGAAACACCGGCTGTATCTAAAGCTCCACGAATGATGTGATAACGTACACCTGGTAAGTCTTTTACACGACCACCACGGATCAATACGATCGAGTGCTCTTGTAAGTTGTGACCTTCACCTGGAATGTAGGCATTCACCTCTTTTTGGTTTGTTAAGCGAACACGAGCTACTTTACGCATCGCTGAGTTTGGTTTTTTAGGAGTAGTCGTGTATACACGAGTACAAACCCCTCTTCTTTGTGGACAAGAATCCAAAGCTGGTGACTTAGATTTCCAAGTCATTTGCTCACGTCCCTTGCGCACTAATTGCTGAATAGTTGGCATTTTGGAATAATTACCGTTTAAATTTAAAATTCTTTTAATCCCTGCAAGCGCGTTAAACTCAATAAGATAGAGTTATCCCACACTAATGGGGGTGCAAAGTTAGCAATAAGATATAGAAATCAAAAGGGGAAAATGAAAATTATTTCAAAAATCCGCGGATTCCCATTTCCAAACCACGTAACTCCGCTAAACCGCGTAAACGACCGATGGCCGTGTAGCCTGGATTCGTCTTCTTTCCTTCTTGTAAATCATCCAGCATTCGATGCCCGTGATCTGGGCGGAATGGCAAGCGGAAATCTCGGCGACCAGATGCAATGCGCTTGTCCTGCTCATTCACTAATCCCTTCATTACCCCGAACATATCCACATCCCCATCTAAATGATCTGCTTCGTGGAAATTTCCGTATTGATCGCGGCGCGTAGCCCGTAGGTGAATGAAATTAATGCGATGACCCAGGCGCTCTACCATCCCCACTAAATCGTTGTCTTCTCTAACGCCGTAACTTCCGGTACAGAAACACAATCCATTCACGTTGCTTTCGTAAGCATTCAATAGTTGAACGGCATCGCTTTCCGTACTCACCACGCGAGGTAAGCCCAAAATCGGATACGGAGGATCATCCGGGTGAATCGATAAATTAACCCCTGCCTCCTCGGCTGCTGGCGTAATCTCTCGTATGAAATCGTATAAGTTCTCACGCAATTCCTTCTCCCCTACTTCGGAGTAAGTATCCAAGGCTTCTTGGAAGGATTTCAACGTGAAGCTTTCCTCAGAACCAGGTAAGCCGGCGATGATATTGCGAATTAATTTCTCTTGTTGTGCTTGAGAAGATGCATCAAACCATTTTTGAGCTCTTGCGATTTGCTCGGCTGTGTAATGCTGCTCTGCTCCCGGACGTTTTAATAAGAACAATTCAAAGGCACAGAATTCGGCCGCATCGAAGCGCAACCCCGTACTTCCATCTGGAAAACGAAAATCTAAATCCGTTCTTGTCCAGTCTAATATGGGCATAAAATTATAACAAACCAGATCTAAACCCGCCTCGCCTACATTACGCAAAGACGTTTTGTAGTTTTCGATATACTGCTTGTAGTTACCAGAACGCGTTTTGATATCTTCGTGCACCGGTATACTTTCGATCACAGACCAACTTAAACCTGCCGCTTCGATGATGGCTTTACGCTCTAAAATATCGGGCAACTCCCACACTTTTCCATTTGGAATTTGGTGTAGAGCACTCACAATACCTGTTGCGCCTGCTTGACGCACATCGGATAATTTTACCGGATCATTGGGGCCAAACCAGCGCCACGTTTGTTCTAAAGCCATATCGTTTTTGTTTACTACCTATTTAAAGGCTTTATACCCTCCATTTTACCTATTGTAAGGCCAAATAAAAAACCTTGCCTAGAAACCGGGCAAGGTTTTTGTAATCAAGCATTTATATACTTCCTTTAAAATCTCTTTCTCAGGGGCCACAAAATTAGGGAGTTTTTTACAAACAAAAAAAGTCCTAGCCATTTTGGTGGGCAGGCCTCACTAAATCGGTCACCGTTTTCACCGGATTGAATGTTTCCAAAGGAACTT
This sequence comes from Aquirufa antheringensis, assembly GCF_023921165.1. Lineage (NCBI taxonomy): Bacteria > Pseudomonadati > Bacteroidota > Cytophagia > Cytophagales > Flectobacillaceae > Aquirufa > Aquirufa antheringensis. The sequence continues at coordinate 1,474,629 of NZ_CP049835.1, read as the reverse complement.
CCACAAAAAGCGTGTTCCAATCTGACATCGCTCCGTTCCAAAGTCCCGGCAATTCCATCGCTTTTAATTCCTTCCCGTCTTTGGTCTTATCTGTAATAAAACCCGTATTCATCTCCCGAAAGTTCAATAAGTTCAAACCACGCGTAGCGCACACTAAATCCACTGGATTGAAGTGGGAGGCTTGGTGGAATTTGGCCTTTTGATCTTCATTCTTCATATCAATCTGAGCTGACTCTACGAGCTGTAGGGTGAAATTTCCTTTCGCATCTTGGCACCAGAATGGGCCTCCACCTGGTTCTCCTGTATTTTTCACCACCCCACAAACGCGTGTAGGACGGGCTAAAACTTCGCGGATTTTTACCACTTTTTCCGTTTGCGGTAAAGCTGCGAAATCTGCCGCCGGCACAAAACCTAAATAAGTAGCCATCTCTTCTAATGCCTCATTGATCGTAGACTCTGATGGATTCTCTTGCAGCTGTTGGTTGAGGTGTTCTATTCCTTCCAAAATCCACAACAGCAACCCGCCAAGCGCCTTTTTATATTCTATGGTCGGCTGCTTTAAGGCATCAGGCACCACATTATCAATATTTTTAATGAAGATCACATCAGCTTTCAGGTCATTCAAATTCTCCAATAGCGCTCCATGGCCTGCTGGTCTAAAAAGCAAGGATCCATCGGCCTCACGGAACAAGGTATTGTCCGGGTTCACGGCAATGGTATCTGTGGCAGGCTTTTGTTCCGAGAAAGTGATCTCGAATTGGATACCGGTTTTCGCCTCCCACTTGGGAACGAGATTCTTCACTAAATCCTCGAAACCGCTGCGGTGTTCTGGAGAGACGGTGAAATGCAGGCGGGCTTTTTGACCGTTAGATGCATAAGCCGCTGCCTCCACCATGTGTTCCTCTAAAGGGGTTCTAGCTCCATCTGGATAGGAATGGAAAGAAAGCAAGCCTTTGGGTTTTTGGCCATAATTCATTCCTGCAGATCCGAGTAATTTTTTCAAAATCTCTGCTGAATCGTCTTTTTCTTCTATGAGCTCCTGAAGTTCTGGGTAAAAAGCAAAGTGATCCAGCTCATCAAAAAACTTCGTGCATTCTTTGTTTTCCTCGCCGGTTGACAAGAATTCGAATAGTGATTTAAACATTCGAGTAGCCGCTCCGGAGGCTGGTACCATCTTCAAAATAGAAAGCGCTGATTTTTGCTGATCAAAGCGAGCGATGAATTCTTGCAGTTGTTCGGTAGAAAATTGAAAAATTCCATTTCCGATCGAAGCCGATTTCTCCAAATTCATCCAGGGGAATCCGGATTTAAAAAAATCAACTTGTTGATTCATTTCCGCAGGAGTGATTCCGCGTTTCGATAATTGGGCTAAATCCTTGTCTGATAACATATGCGCTTTCTTTTGCTTCTAAAAATAAGCATTTCTTCTCAGGAATTCCCAAAAATCCGTTCGAGGAGTTCATTCTTTTTTGGTAGATTTGTTTAGACGATGGCGGAAATTCAGGACATATTGCAAAAATACTGGGGGCATTCTGCCTTTAGGCCCCTGCAGGAGGAAATTATTCACTCGGTGCTGGATGGCAAGGATACCCTGGCCTTATTGCCCACTGGTGGAGGAAAGTCCATTTGTTTTCAGGTACCGGCCCTCGCTTTGCCGGGGATTTGCATCGTCATTACGCCCCTAATAGCCTTGATGCAAGACCAGGTGGCACAATTAAACCGCCGAGGTATTCCAGCGACCGCCCTTTTTTCCGGCCTCCGCAAACGCCAAATCGACATCTTATTAGACAACTGTATTTACGGCAACACAAAGTTCCTCTACGTTTCGCCCGAACGCTTAAAAACAGATTTGTTCATCCAGCGAGCGAAGCAGATGAACATCAGCTTATTGGTTATCGATGAGGCACACTGTATTTCGCAATGGGGTCACGATTTCAGACCGCCTTATCTCGAAATTGCAGACTTTCGCGCCTTGATTCCGAGTGTTCCCTGCATCGCTTTGACGGCCTCCGCGAACGAGGAAGTAAAACAGGAAATTCAAGAAAAGCTGCAATTCAAGAACGCATCCGTATTCCAAAAAAGTTTCAGCCGCGCTAACCTCTCCTACTCCGTCCTCTATGAGGCGGACAAAGAAAAGAAGCTATGCTCGATGCTGCAACGCGTTCCGGGTTCTTCGATCGTGTATGTACGCAACCGCAGACGGACGCAGGAAATCTCCGATATGCTTTCTAAAGCCGGCATTTCCAGCACTTTTTACCATGCCGGTTTGCCATCAGAAGTCAGAAGTGCGCGCCAAAAAGACTGGATTGAAGGTAAAATCGAGTGCATCGTGGCGACCAATGCTTTCGGGATGGGTATTGATAAACCTGATGTTAGACTCGTGGTTCACCTGGATTTACCCGATACCATCGAGGCCTATTACCAAGAAGCAGGCCGAGCGGGTCGAGACGAGAAAAAAGCTTACGCCGCCATATTATACGAGGAAAAAGATGTGTTGGATTTAATAGCTCAGTGGGAAAAGTCATTTCCGACGGCGGAAACTATCAAACGCACCTACCAAGCCGTTTCCAATTATCTACAGGTTGCCGAGGGAAGTGGCGAATTACAGAGTTACGATTTTGATTGGATGGACTTGTGCAAGCGATTCAACTTGCCTAGCTCCCAGACTTATTTTGCCTTAAAGACATTGGAAGCAGAAGGATTAATTTTGCTAAACGAGGCCTTTCAAAATCCCTCCAAAATCCGCTTCATCGTCAGCTCCACCGAACTATACGACTTTCAAATTCGAAACGAGAAATTCGAATCCTTCCTAAAAGGGCTGCTTCGTATCTATGGAGGTAATTTATATACTCAATTCGTCAGCATCTCTGAGGCGGACTTCGCTCACCAGATAAAGATTCCTCCCGCAGAGGTGGAACGTAATTTAGCTTTATTGGAGAAGTTCGAATTAATCGAATACGACAAACAAAATGGCCTACCTAAATTGGTCTTTTTGACGCCTCGGGCGAACATCGAAAACCTACCCATCATCTGGGCTGAATACTTGAAGAAGAAGGAGCGGTCGAAGAAAAAGATTGATGCGATGATTCACTATGTGAAACATCCGGAGGCATGTAGAACGCTATTGATTACCTCGTATTTTGGGGAGTCTTTAAAGACGTCATGCGGGGTATGCGACCATTGTTTGCAACGAAAAAAAGAGGCCTCCGGGAAAAATATCCCCGAAGGCCTCGAAGCAGAACGTAAATTAATTCTGACGTATTTGAAAAACGGACCCTTATCCGTTCAAGATCTAGTGGAATGCCTCCGCCCATTGGCTTCTACTGAGGCGCTTCGCATCATCCAATTCAGCCTTGAATTAGGCGAAATTCACTATAATGCTGCAGAGGAGCTCGCTATCGGTTCTGCCTGAAAGACAAACTTTACCGGATTCTTCACCTGCTCTTTTAATAGCGCTAAAGCTAATACTTCTTTCGCGTCATCTACATAGTGGAAGCTCAAATCCGAAATATAATGCGCCTCGATTTCCTCCACATCTTTGCGGTTCTTCGAGCACATGATGATCTCTCTTATCCCCGCTCTTTTCGCAGCCAAAATTTTCTCCTTAATTCCACCCACTGGCAAAACTTTGCCACGTAGTGTGATCTCGCCGGTCATCGCTAGTTTCGATTTCACCTTGCGCTGGGTTAAAGCCGAAGCAATCGCCGTTAACATCGTAATACCTGCGGATGGACCATCTTTAGGTACCGCTCCAGCTGGAACGTGGATGTGCAAATTGTATTGGTCGAAAATGCGGTAATCAATACCGTATTCATCTGAATGTGCCTTTAAGAAACTTAATGCCGCCATCGCTGACTCCTTCATCACATCGCCTAATTGGCCCGAAAGTGTCAAGACACCTTTTCCGCGATTCAATAAGGTTTCGATAAATAAGATATCTCCTCCAACTGGTGTCCACGCTAGACCTGTTACGACTCCAGCATATTCGTTGTTCTCGTAGGTATCCTTATCAAAGTGCTCTTGACCCAATAATTTCACGACATCTGTCGCCGTGATTTTGTGTGGATAGTCTTGATCCATCGCAATGGATTTTGTGATCTTGCGCACCACGCGACCGATTTCTTGTTCTAATTTACGAACACCTGATTCGCGGGTATATCCTTCGATGACCTTTTGGATGGCTCCATCATTCATTGCAAATTCCGCTTTCTCTAATCCGTGCTCTTTCTTCTGCTTGGGCAATAAGTGTTTTTTCGCGATTTGGACTTTCTCCTCCATCGTATAGCCACTTACCTCGATGATCTCCATCCGGTCGCGCAAAGCAGGATGAATCGTATCTAAATTATTTGCGGTAGCGATGAACATCACCCGAGATAGATCGTAATCACACTCGAGGTAATTATCCATAAAGCTGCTGTTTTGTTCCGGGTCTAATACCTCTAACAAAGCAGACGACGGATCGCCACGGTGGTCGGAACCTACTTTATCTATTTCATCTAAAATGAATACCGGGTTCGAAGAACCGGCTTTTTTAATGCTTTGAATCACCTTGCCCGGCATCGCGCCCACATAGGTTTTTCTATGACCTCTGATTTCGGCCTCATCACGCAGACCTCCTAAGGCCATACGAACGTATTTACGTCCCAAAGCTTTGGCAATCGAACGACCCAAAGACGTCTTACCCACACCCGGAGGGCCATAAAGGCATAAAATAGGCGCTTTCATGTCTCCTTTCATCTTCAATACCGCTAGGTATTCGATGATACGTTCCTTCACTTTTTCTAAGCCAAAATGATCCGCATCCAACACCTTTTTCGCCTTCACCAGATCGAAATTATCTTTTGTGTATTCACCCCACGGCAAATCCGCAATCAATTCCACATAATTCATCAACATCGGATATTCTCCAGACATCGAATTCGTACGTTGTAATTTCGAAAGTTCTTTTTGGAAGAAATCATTCACTTCTTTCGACCACTTCTTCTTCGCTCCTTTCGCACGCAGGCCGTCCAATTCTTGCTCCGGACTTTCCACGCCTAATTCTTCCTGCAATACTTTAATCTGCTGGCGAATGTAGTAGTCGCGTTGTTGCTGATCGATGTCACTCGAAGCTTTGCTCTGAATCTCGCGTTTCAACTCCAGATGCTGGATGTCTTTCAACATGTGTTCCAACAAATGCGTGGCCTGTTCAATTCCATCCAAGGTCTCTAACAAAGCCTGCTTTTCTTTCAATTCCGCATTGATATTCGAAGAAAGGAAATGGACTAAAAAAGCAGAAGATTCGATGTTATCCAAGGCGATTTGGGCCTCACGAGGAATCTCTGGATTCAGGTTTAATATTTTCAAGGCGCACTCTTTCAGTGTAGAAACGAGTGCCTTATTTTCCTTATTTAATTTTTTAGGGAACGTATCCTCGATATAGGAAACACGCGCTAACAGATTAGGTTCGGTTTTGATGTATTCGCTTACTTCAAAACGCTTGCGGCCTTGGACGATGATCGTTGTGTTTCCTCCTGGAAGAACGAACATCTTCACGATGTGCGCAACCGTTCCGATTTTGTACAAATCGTCTGGGGTAGGCTCGTCTTTAGAATTATTCGCTTGTACTAAAACGCCAATCGTGCGATCCCCCTTGTAGGCTTTCTTCACGAGGCGAACGGATTTTTGGCGGGATACCGTAATAGGAATCACCATACCCGGAAACAAGACAATATTGCGAATGGGAAGGATAGGCAATTGGTCTGACAAAACGCCCATTTTGTCATCATTGTCCATCCCTTCTGACCCGATCGGGATCAATTCTATATTTTCAAAATCAGACATCTCTGAAAGCTGTAAATGCTTAAAAAGGTCATTTGGATTATTCATACCACATTTTTAAATTCTGCTCCTCAGTGAGCGGACGATATTAATCAATTTTTATGCCAAAAGACAAGTTGGCAGTATGATTATCTTGATAATTGTTGTACCTCTTGGCTTTTTCGAAAAAGGTAGGATTTCTTCGTGCCTTGAAAAGACCAGGAAACGAGGTTCGTTTGGTCTTCAAATTCGTCTAAAAATAACGAATTCTCCAAGTAAGATCCGGCTAGGTCTGCGGAAGTGGGAATTTCTAGATAGACCCAAATCGCATCTTGCTGCTGCTCCGTTCCTAACCAGCGATACGGGGTAGAAAATTGCTTGCCAGCGCGAAAGCCGAAATGCTTACGAACATAGGCCTCTAAACCTTTTTCAGATGCCTCATCTCCCGGAATCATCCGAAATTTCTTTCCTGTAGTCGAACTTAACGTTTGTTCCAAGTCATCCTGAAACAGGCGAATGCTGATTTCCCAGCTTTGGTCCTTCTGATTATAAGTCATCTCCGTCACCGAACTATGAAACGGATGCAGATCAGGGAAAAATAGACCCAAAAACAGAACCAGCCCTTTCAACTAGAAAAAGGCTTTGAAAATATCATTCCCAAATGTGTAGGCCATCAAGGCTAGCAAGATCAGCATACCTACCTGCTGCGCTTTTTCCAACACCTTCTCCGATGCCGGCTTTCCCGTAATCATCTCATAAAGTAAGAAAATCGCGTGTCCCCCATCCAAAGCTGGAATAGGCAAGATATTCATAAAGGCCAAAGCCATCGATAACAAACCCGTCAGCATCCAGAAACGATTCCAATCCCATACTCCTCCGAACATTTGGGCGATACCAATAGGTCCGCTCAAGGCTTTCGATGCCGAAACATCACCCGAAGCAATCTTCTTGAATCCTTTGATATTATCCGAAATCACCGAGAAGGCGCGACCCGTTCCGATGCTGGCTGCCTCCGCAAACGAATAATCTTCGTGCGAAACTTGGATCAACATCTCCGGAATAAATCCGATTTGGCCGGAAGCCGTCACCTCCATAGACAAGGTATCCGCCACGCCTCCGCGTAAAATACCTAGGCGAATAGGCTTACCCGCTTCCTTGGTGATTAATTCTTTTACCTCGTGGTAGAAATGAACTGGATTTGCATTCACCGAGGTGATCACATCGCCCTTTTTCAATCCCGCCGCATAGGCTGGCAATAATTCCACTGGCTTAGAAGCCGAGAACTTATCAAAGAAACCTGGCTCTTCCGGAGCGGCCACTTCTGCTACTTTAAATGGAGCAATTGGCTCTATGAATCCCGCTTTCTTATCACTTAATTTTTCGATGAAATTCGAAGGAATTTTAATCTCCAAAGTCTGGTCGCCACGTTGCACCGTATAACTCGAATTCTCGCCCAATAATACATCTGAAGCACGCAAATCAGATAATTGCTTATAATCAGCGCCGTTCACACGAATGATTTTATCACCCGTCCTCAGGCCGATTTGCTTACCTAAATCCAAGGCTACAATACCGTTCTTATTTAATTCTTCTTTCGAAATGAAGTTGTTTCCATTCGAATAAGTCAAGCAAACGAAAATCACTACGCCGGTAATAATGTTGACGATTACGCCACCCAACATCACGATCAGACGCTGCCAAGCGGGTTTTGCGCGGAATTCCCAAGGCTCAGGCTCTTTCGCTAAGGTCGCCGCATCTTGTGTTTCATCAATCATTCCAGCGATGGAAACGTAGCCTCCTAAGGGGAACCAGCCTAAACCGTATTCGGTGTCTCCTACTTTCTTTTTGAACAAAGCGAAGTTTAAAACTGTCGGAATTGGGAACATAAAGTCGAAGAAAAGGTAGAACTTTTCGACGCGCATCTTAAACCATTTGGCGGTAATAAAGTGCCCAAACTCGTGCAATGTTACTAAAATCGACAATCCTAAAATCAATTGCCCTGCCATCACTAAACCTTCCATAATTCGCTATTTTCTATTTTTATCAACCCATTCTTGGGCCATAATTCTACTTAATTTATCGCTTTCGATATAATCCTCTAATGATGGATTCGCGATAAAAGTTCCCTGATTCATACAATATTCGTTCAAATCAGACATCGCTAAAAATCCAATTTGATCTTCCAAAAAGGCTGCTACCGCCACTTCGTTCGCCGCATTCAATAAACACGCCTGATTTCCTCCTTTTTCCAAAGCCTGAAAAGCAAGCCCTAAATTACGGAAAGTCTGTGTATCTGCCTGCTCAAAAGTCAAGGACGGATACTGTCTAAAATCAAAACGAGGGAAACTCGCCTTCTTCCGATTCGGGTACCCTAGGGCAAACTGAATCGGCAATTTCATATCTGGCAAACCGAGTTGCGCCTTGATCGATCCATCCTCGAACTGCACTAAAGAGTGAACGATCGACTGAGGATGCACGACCACTTCAATTTCTGAGGGTTTCACATCAAATAACCAAGCCGCCTCGATCACCTCTAAACCTTTGTTCATCAAACTAGCCGAGTCGATCGTAATCTTTGCGCCCATCGACCAATTCGGGTGTTTCAAGGCTTGTGCCCGCGTTACTTGGGCTAATTGCTCACGGCTAAAACCTCTGAAAGGTCCACCCGAAGCCGTTAAAATCACCTTCTCGATCGGGTTGTGAGACTCGCCCACCAAGCATTGAAAAATCGCCGAATGTTCTGAATCTACTGGTAAAATGGGTACACCCATCTCCCGCGCTAAGGGCATAATCAGGGCTCCAGCCACCACTAACGTTTCTTTATTCGCTAAGGCGATTGGCTTACCTGCCTTTATCGCTTTCACCGTAGGCAATAAACCAGCGTAACCCACTAAAGCTGTTAACACGATGTCGACAGAATCGAGGGTAACCACTTCCTCTAGGGCTTTGGCCCCTGAATGCACTTGAATTTCAGTTCCTGCTAAAGCCGTTTTCACCTCCGCATATTTCGCCTCATTCCCGATCACTACGTGAGCCGGTTTCCAGGCTAAGGCTTGGGTAATGAGCAGATCGGCTTGATTTTGGGCGGTTAAGACCTCAACAGAAAACTCGGACGGATGCTCCGCAATCACCTCCAAGGCCTGTGTCCCAATGGAACCCGTGCTACCTAAAATCGCTATTCTTTTCATCGCAGCATGGCCGTTATTTGTTCCACAAAACTGATCCACACTTGGGGATACAACAAGGTCATGGCCACGATTCCAAACAAGGCTCCGTACAAATGCGCACTATGATTTACGAAATCACGACTGCGTTTATCCATTTCCACGGAATACCAGGTAAACAATCCGGCATAGATAAATCCAGGAATTCCGAAGAAGCCAAACAGGTAAATTTTTTCCGTAGGGAAGAATAAAATTCCTGCAAAAATCACGGCAGAAACAGCTCCTGATGCTCCTAAAGAGTTGTAATTGGGATTATTTTTCTGTTTGAAAAAAGTAGGCAAATCTGCCACCACAATCGCTAACACATAAAAGAGAATGTATAATTCCGACGCGATCGAAGGAAATAATTGATTGAAAATCTGTTCTAATTGAACCCCAAAAAAGAAGAAGGAAAACAAATTGAAAAACAGGTGCGTGAAGTCCGCGTGGATAAATCCCGAGCTAACAAAACGCCAATATTCGTTTCTGTGTTGAATCCGGTACGGGTTCATGAGCATTTTCCCCATCAAGTCTGGCTTTTGCCAAGCCACCAGGGAAATAATAATCGTCACAGCGATAAGTACAATCGAGACCATATAAGAACAAAACTACGTTAAACTTCCCGATCAACCAACCCGCTCATAAACTTTACCAAGGCTGATTTTTGCTCTTCGGAAATGGCCAGAGATTGAATTTCCATAAAGGCCGCATCGAAATAAGAGGCGATGACCGCTTCCGTTTCTGCTTTTAGACCCAGGGAATCATAGATCGCGGTTACCGCTTGTACTTTTTCTGCAGCATCGTAGTGGGTGGCAGCCACCCATTTTTCCAGCGAAGCGAGTGTAGAACCCGACGCTTTTTCGAACGCTTTTATCAGTAAATAGGTTTTTTTATTGGCCAAAATATCTCCGCCCGGCTGCTTCCCAAATTTCTCCGGATCCCCATACACGTCCAATAAATCATCTTTTAATTGAAATCCGAGACCGATCGTTTCGCCGATGCGGTATAAGGAATCAGAAACCTCAGCAGGTGCCGAAGCGAGTAAACCACCCATTTCCATCGAGAATCCGATCAAAACCGACGTTTTCAAGCGAATCATTTCTATGTATTCTTCCACCGACACATCGCCACGGCTTTCGAAATTCATATCGAATTGCTGTCCCTCACACACTTCTGCGGCGATTCGGGAAAGACGCCCCAACAAATGTTGAAAAGCCTCCAGGCTTAATCCTTTGACCTTATTCAAGTATTGGTAAGCATTTACCAGCATCACGTCGCCAGATAAAATAGCAATGTTGTCATTCCATTTTTCGTGGACCGTTTGCTTGCCACGACGTAAGGGCGCTTTGTCCATAATATCGTCGTGCATCAGCGTGAAATTGTGGAAAATTTCGACCGACAAAGCCGCAGGAACTTGTTTTTCCCAGTCGGATTTGAACAAGGAATAGGTTAATAAACAAAGGACAGGACGAATCCGCTTGCCCCCTAAACTCAGGAGGTAATGGATGGGGTCGTAAAGTTCGCTAGGGTTTTGGCCTATATCTAAACGACTGATTTCCTCTTCGAGGGCTGCTAAAAATGCTTTATTCATCTTATCTATCTACTTCGCCCATCACTAAATCCAAGGATCCGATAATGGCTACTAAATCTGCTAAATATGTTCCTTTGGCCAAATAAGGCAACACGGAAAGGTGGTGGAAAGAGCAAGCGCGCACTTTCAAGCGTTGTGGAATATCCGAGCGACCATCCGTGCGAATATAGAAACCGAGTTCTCCTTTCGGATTTTCGGCTCTCACATAGGCATCCATCGCTTTAGGACGGATTTTTTTAGGGACCAAAGCCTGAGGATCAAACTCCCTCGTCCTTTTCTCATCACCTAGCAAGGCCACGATACATTGTTCAATAATCCGTAGCGATTCCTCGCATTCGCGAATTCTGACGTGATTTCGATCCCAGCAATCGCCTACCGCACCCATCGCACCCTCTCCTACCGGAATGTCAAATTCTAATTCCGGATACACCGAATAAGCATCGATGCGGCGTAGGTCAAAAGGCAAGCCAGAACCCCGCAACACAGGACCCGTACATCCATAATTAATTGCCGCATTCAGGGGCAAAACACCCACATTCGCGGTTCTCTTGATGAATATACTATTATCTTCTACTAATTGTTTTACTTCTTTAATGGTGTTCTTGATAACCGGCACTAATTCCTGCACCTTCTCTTCAAAGCCCAAAGGCAAATCGTAGAACAATCCCCCCACCCATACATAATTGTACAACATCCGTGCACCTGAAAGCCACTCTAACATCCGTTGAATTTCTTCGCGATCCCGCATTAACCATAAAAAAGGGGTATATGCACCGATATCCAAACCATAGGTCCCGATCGCCACAAAGTGCGAGGCAATTCGGTTTAATTCAGCCACGAGGACGCGTATGTACTCGATACGTTTGGGCAATTTACCGGTCAAATCCAGCATCTTCTCCACCGCCATCACATAGGCATGCTCCGAGTTCATCGCCGCCATATAGTCCAAACGATCCACGTAGGGGATGATTTGGTTAAAAGGCAAAGCCTCAGCATGCTTCTCAAAACAACGGTGTAAATAACCCAGGTGTGGAACGACTTCCTTGATCCACTCCCCATCCGAAATCACTTCTAAACGAAGGACGCCGTGGGTCGAAGGGTGTTGAGGTCCCAACGAAATAATCATTTCCTCCGATTTCAGATCCTCTACCCGAAATTTATTAGGGTCCGAGTTCTCGAAATTTTCTGGAAGAAATTGGTACTGGATGGGATTCATTAAGCAAAAATGAGAAATCTAATGGGTAAAAATAAATTTTTCTATCTATTTTTAGCAAAGGCTTTGGGAAAAAAAGAAATTCTTCTACCTTTGCATTCCGTTTCGAGCAGAGGCGGATAAAAGATTTATCTATTATGGCAAAGAAAGGAAATCGCATTCAAGTAATCTTAGAATGCACTGAGCACAAAGAAACTGGTTTACCAGGCATGTCTCGTTACATCACTACGAAAAATCGTAAAAACACAACAGCACGTATTGAGTTAAGAAAATACAACCCTGTTTTGAAAAAAGTTACTTTACATAAAGAAATTAAATAGGTTGACCCATGGCTAAGAAAGTAGTTGCAACTCTGAAGAAAGAAGGCGGCGTTAAGTACGCTAAGATCATTAAGGCGGTTAAGAATCCTACCACAGGAGCTTATACCTTCAAAGAAGAAATCATCCTTCAAGATGAAGTTAACGCTGCATTGAAAAACTAATTTTTCAATACCCGTTTACCTATCTTAAAAAAATTGAAGTCCCTTCTTGAAGGGACTTTTTTTATTTTCACTACCTTCGTATCGTATTTTAACACTCCCATGGGATTATTCGATTTTTTAAAAAAGAAACCAGAACCGCAACAGCAAGAAGAAATTCAAGCCTTAGAGCAAGGTTTAGAGAAAACATCCACTGGTTTTTTCTCTAAAATTGGCCGTGCGGTCGTGGGAAAATCGAAGGTAGACGAGGAGGTTTTAGATGAATTAGAGGAAATTTTATTGACTTCGGACGTGGGCGTAGCGACTACGTTGAAGATTATTCAACGCATCGAGCAACGCATCGAACGTGACAAATACGTTTCCACAGAAGAGCTAGACATCGTTCTACGCGAGGAAGTGGCGGCCCTTTTAGAGGAAAACCAATCGTCATCTTTAGAGAATGCTTTCGCTGAACCGAAACAAAAGCCCTACGTCATCATGGTCGTGGGCGTGAATGGCGTAGGTAAAACTACGACTATCGGAAAGTTAGCCTCTCAATTTCATCAAAATGGCTTGAAGGTCGTATTAGGCGCGGCGGATACTTTCCGTGCAGCGGCGGTAGATCAATTGAAGCTATGGGGAGAACGCGTAGGCATTCCGGTGATTGATCACGGAATGAACACGGATCCAGCAGCGGTGGCTTATGATGCCGTAAAACAAGCGGTGGAGATGAATGCAGACATCGTAATTATCGATACCGCAGGACGTTTACATACGAAAGTCAATTTGATGACCGAGCTTGGTAAAATCAAGCGCGTGATTCAAAAGTTCATCCCAGAAGCACCCCACGAGGTGATGTTAGTATTGGATGGATCAACAGGCCAAAATGCCTTCATCCAAGCCCAAGAGTTTACGAAAGTGACAGAGATCACCTCTTTAGCGATTACCAAGCTAGACGGTACGGCCAAAGGTGGGGTAGTGATCGGTATTTCGGATCAATTCAAGATTCCTGTCAAATACATTGGAGTGGGAGAAAAAATCTCCGATCTCCAAGTATTCAACAAGACCACATTCGTGGATTCGCTTTTCGCGAAGAAGTAATTATTTAGCCTTTTCTTTGGCCCAAGTATCCTTCAAGGTAACCGTCCGGTTAAATACGAGCTTATCTGAGGTAGAATCCGGATCTAAACTGTAGTAACCTTTACGTATAAACTGTAGCGCTTGACCTACTTCCGCCGCTTTCAAACCTGGTTCCACATAGACTTTGGGCACAATTTGAAGCGATTCTGGATTGATAAATTTCAAGAAATCATCGCCTAATTCAGACGCATCTTCCACGATCAATAAGCGATCGAAGTTACGCACCTCGGCTGCTACTGCGTGAGCCACAGAAACCCAGTGAATCGTTCCTTTCACAGAAACACCACTCGTATCTTGCCCTGACTTGCTTTCTGGGATATATTCCGCGTGCACTTCCGTCACATTGCCTTCCGCATCCGTTATGAAATCTGTACACGTTACGATGTACGCCCCTTTTAAACGCACTTGTAGTCCTACGCCTAAGCGGAAGAACTTCTTAGGTGGATCGATCATGAAATCATCACGTTCAATATATAACTCGTTAGAGAAAGGAACCGAACGCTTCGTGATTAGCTCCGCTTCTGGATTATTTTCAATTTGTAAATCTTCCGTTTTATCGGCTGGATAGTTCGTGATCACTAATTTAATGGGATCCAAAACTGCCATCACGCGGTCCGCGGACTTATTCAAATCCTCGCGAATACAGAATTCCAACAAGCTTAAATCGATCAAATTATCACGCTTCGCTACCCCGATACGCTCGCAGAAGTTGCGAATCGATGCAGGTGTGAAACCACGTCTACGTAAACCTGAAATCGTAGGCATGCGCGGATCATCCCAGCCATTTACCACTTTTTCATTCACTAATTGCAACAGTTTCCGCTTACTCATCACCGTGTGGGATAAGTTCAAACGAGCAAATTCATATTGATGAGACGGGAAAATCCCTAATTTATCTAAGAACCAATCGTATAAAGGACGGTGAACGTCGAATTCTAAGGTACAGATGGAGTGGGTGATTTCTTCGATGGAATCACTTTGGCCGTGTGCAAAATCATACATCGGGTAGATGCACCATTTATCGCCTGAACGGTGGTGTTTCACATGGCGGATGCGGTACATCAAAGGATCGCGCATGTGCATGTTCGGGTGCGCCATGTCAATTTTTGCTCTTAGCACCTTCTCGCCGTCTGCATATTTTCCCGCGCGCATGTCACGGAATAAGGTCAAATTCTCCTCTACACTGCGGTTTCTGAAAGGGCTGTGCGTACCCGGTGTGGTAGGCGTTCCTTTTTGGGCTGCAATCTCTGCTGCCGTCGAATCGTCTACGTAGGCAAAGGAAAGCGAAATTAACTTCTCTGCAAACAGATATAAATCCTCAAAATAATCGGAAGTATATAATTCATTTGCCCAAGTAAATCCAAGCCACGAAACATCCTTTTTAATCGACTCCACGTACTCTGTCTCCTCCGTCACCGGATTTGTATCATCAAAACGCAGATTCGTCCCTCCGCCAAAACGCTGAGCCAACCCAAAATTCAAGCAAATACTCTTCGCGTGACCGATGTGCAAGTAGCCATTCGGCTCAGGTGGAAAACGTGTCAAAATACCTTGTGGGTATTTTCCAGACGCGATGCCTTCCTGAACGATTTCTTCTAAGAAATTAAGGGATTTGGGTTTCAATTCTTCCATGTATACTTTTTCGTGTCGACGAATAAATTTGAGCTGTAAGGTTCAAAAATAAACATTATTTGCCAAAATCCGTAATTTGCAGACCGATATACCAATGAGAAAACACATCCTACTCTTCGCCCTCCTATTTTTAGGCGCTTTCCAAAGCTTCAGCCAATGGAATTCCCTCTCCCTAGATACCCAAGCCTCGTTCAGAGCGATTCGATCCTTTGGTTCTCACATCTGGATAGGTGGAACGCGCGGAACCGTGATTCACTCGAGCGATGGAGGCGAACACTTTTCCGTTTCGCGGGTTCCGGGAGCAGATTCTTTGGACTTCCGAGATCTAGCGATACTCGGCGAAAAAACCGTTTTACTCATGAGCGCAGGCCCGGCAGAGCAGGGAGCAGCCAAGATTTTCCGCACAGAGAATGGAGGAAAAAGCTGGGAATTAGCCTTCCAAATCAAAGAGAAGGGCTATTTCTTTGATGCCATTCTTTGGGAAGGCAATCAAGGATTGATTTTATCTGACCCTGCGGGCCCATTCTATGGCTTGATTCGCATCAGCGATAAAGGACGTTCCTACGAATTATTGAATCCGATAAATCATCCGGACTTACAAAAAGGAGAAGCCGCATTCGCAGCCAGTGGCTCTAGTTTACAGAAGACAAAAAAGGGCTATTACATCGTGACCGGAGGTGGCGAAAAGGCGCGGGTTTTGCACGGTAAAGATGCGCTACATTGGGAAAGCATTTTTGCCGAAATTCCCGGCGGCGAAGGAACCGGATTTTTTAGTCTAGGCGTTCGCGATGCGAAAAATCTATGGATTGCCGGAGGAAATTATGCCCGTATTAAAGAGGGGCCTGTACCCGTTTTAGAAAGCAAGAATGGCGGAACTACTTGGTCTCCAGTCGCAGGTGCACCGGGGTATTATGTCGAAAAAATGCTGTGGGCAGCGCCGTATTGGATTTTATCCGGGCCGGCGGAGAGCTCAGCTTTTGACCCTAAAACGAAGCGTTGGATTAGCTTAGGCAAAAGTCCCTACCACAACATCTGTCAGTTGGGAGATCGGATTTATGGTGTAGGTGGAAGAGGCCAAATCGGTTTCATCAGCCTCTCCCAAATACAGCAACTATTTCTTTCTAAAGAATAGAGAAATAGGCGTTCCTTCTAAATTAAACGCTTTACGCATCTGATTCTCTAAGTAACGCTCGTAACTTTCCTTGATGTACTGCGGTAAATTGCAGAAGAAAATGAACGTAGGATACGGTGTCGAAACCTGCGTACAGTATTTAATCTTAATGTATTTTCCTTTCCAAGCGGGAGGCGGATAACTCGCAATCACATCTAACATCACATCGTTTAATTTCGAGGTAGAAATCTTCTGTGTACGGTTTTCGTATACCTTTAGCATTAACTCCAAAGCTTGGAAGATACGCTTCTTCTCCATGACCGAAGTAAAGATCACAGGCATGTAATTCAATGGCGCCATACGCTCCTTGATTGCCTTCTCTAATTGAATCGCGGTATTCGTGTCTTTCGCCACTAAATCCCACTTATTAATCATCAAAACAATTCCTTTCTTCGCTTTGTCCGCCATGCTGACAATGTTCATATCCTGCGCCTCTAATCCCGTTAATGGATCGATCGTGGTCGCATCGATGATGATAATCGCCACATCGCATTCCTCTAAAGCCTTCATCGAACGCAAAACCGAGTAGTACTCGATGTTATCGTCGATACGCGCTTTTCGACGAATACCGGCCGTGTCCGTGATGATGAAATCCTTCCCAAACATCGTGTAGTGATTTTGAATCGCATCCCGCGTAGTTCCAGCCTCATCCGTCACAATCGAACGATCTTTACCTAAGATAGCATTCAAGAAAGAGGATTTCCCTACGTTAGGACGACCTAAGATCGCCACGCGCGGGATACCTAATTCTGGATTTTCGATTCCTTCATCTTTAAAATGAGAAACCATCACATCGAGCATATCACCCGTTCCACTTCCACTTTCAGCGGCAATCGCAAAGGGATCACCTAAGCCTAACTCATAAAATTCAGCCGCAGCATATGCCTTCTCGTGTGTATCGGCTTTATTTGCGATCAAAATTACCGGCTTCTTCGAACGACGTAAAACGTTCGCAAAATCCTTATCTAAATCCGTTAAACCCGTAGAACAATCAACTACAAACAATAAAACTGCCGCTTCTTCAATGGCTAATTCTACCTGCTCACGTATTGCTCCCTCAAATTTATCTTCGGATCCATGTACGTATCCTCCCGTATCAATGACGGTAAAGAAACGTCCTGTCCATTGACCGTAACCATAATGGCGGTCGCGCGTCACCCCGGACAAATTGTCCATGATAGCTTTCTTTTGTTCGATCAAGCGATTGAACAAAGTAGATTTCCCTACATTGGGACGCCCCACAATTGCAATAATATTTGACATTCGTTGTTAAATTAATCGAGTGAATACCCGAATGAACGCAGCTTGTCCGTCTTCGCACGCCAATCTGGCTCCACTTTGACAAACTGCTCTAAAAATACTTTTTTACCAAAAAACTTCTCTAAATCCTCTCTCGCCTGAATTCCCACTTTCTTGATATTTTCCCCCTTATGCCCAATGATAATCGCACGCTGCGATACCCTTTCGACATAAATCTCTGTAGCGATACGCAAAATGGTAGGCTCCTCTTTGAAAGAAGTCACCACTACTTCGCAAGAATAGGGGATCTCTTTTTTATAATTCAAGAAAATCTTCTCCCGAACAATCTCGGAGGCAAAGAACTTTTCTGGCTTATCCGTCAGCTCCTCCTTATCAAAAAAGGGCGGATGAACGGGTAAATGCTCCATGAGGTGGCTAAAAATTTGGTCCAAATGAACCGATTCCAACGCCGAAATAGGGATAATCGGCTTGCCAGGAAAAATCCCCTGCCAATACGCGACCTTCTCCTCTAACTTTTCCATAGAGACTAAATCGATCTTGTTTAATAAAACAAGAATAGGCGTGTCTGTGAAATCTTTCCAATTGGTCAAAAAGTCCAAATCTTCAAATTCATCAAACACATCCGTCACATACAACACCACATCCGCATCCTCTAAAGAACTTTTCACAAACTGCATCATGGACTTATGCAGTTCATATTTAGGCAACAAAACCCCAGGTGTGTCTGAGTAAACAATCTGGTATTCAGTACCCTTATGCTCTCCGTTCAGCATCCCCAAAATCCGGTGACGCGTCGTCTGCGCCTTCGAGCTCACAATCGAAAGTCGCTCCCCCACTAATGCATTCATCAGCGTACTCTTACCCACGTTGGGTTTTCCGATAATACTGATAAATCCTGCTTTGTGTTCTGGGGTCATAGAAATGTAACGTAAAATCTGCCTAAAAAAGGATCGGCAAGAATAATTTCTACAAAGATACTTGTTTTTTCTGAAAGAAACGTGCATCTTTGCACTCCCAATTATATCGCGGGGTGGAGCAGTTGGTAGCTCGTTGGGCTCATAACCCAAAGGTCGTCAGTTCGAGTCTGGCCCCCGCTACATCGAAAAGAGGTCTTGCAAAAGACCTCTTTTTTTATGCCCTTAGTTCAAGCACAGGCTGACCGCTAAATAAATACACTAACCGCTAAATAATTCTTTCTCATAGGTTCAGTTCAAATACACTAGGTTTACATTTAGTAAATACGTGCTAATGAGAAAACACCTGAAAATTCCCGGAATAGACCAATGCCCCGTAGACGACATCGTGAGCATTGAAGGCAAAGGGAATTATACCACGATTTTTTTGAAGAACGGTCAAACCATCTTAATGGCGAAGACACTCAAGAAGTTCGAGTCACAATTGCGCCTAGGCACCTTCCTTCGTATCCACAAGTCCTATCTTGTCAACAAGGTGAATGTGCTAAGCCACGATTTAAATGAGACTAAGACGGTCAAAACAATACTCAACCAATCCCTCCCTGTTTCCAGAAGAAAACTAGATCTAGTCCGCGGGCAGTTAGCCTAAAGAATCCCATAAAAAAAGGGCCTCGATTTTCATCGAGGCCCTTTTCATTTAGTATCAACTAGCTTATTTCGCTTGTGGCGTCATTAAGCTGAAGAACTGATCTAATTTAGGCGTTACAATAATCTCCGTACGGCGATTTTGCTTACGTCCCTTAGATGTTTTGTTAGCTGATGCTGGCTCGTACTCGCCACGTCCACCTGCAGTTAAGCGCTCAGGATCCACATCAAATTTAGTTTGCAAGACACGAACCACAGAAGTAGCACGCTTAGCAGATAAATCCCAGTTATCTTGAATACAATCAGTAGAGATAGGCACCGTATCTGTGTGACCTTCTACTAATACATCAAGCTCTTTGTGATCGTTTAACACTTTCGCTACTTTCGCTAACACAGCTACCGCTTTCGCGTTTACTACTGCACTACCTGAAGCAAACATCAAGTTATCAGAGATTGAGATATAAACAACCCCTTTCTTCACTTCTACCGTCACATCTTCATCATTCACATCAGCTAATGAACGCTTCAAGTTCATTACTAATGATAAATTCATTGAATCTTTACGTTGGATAGATGAGTTCAAGTCTTTGATGTATTTTCCTTGTTCGTTCAAGGCATCTAATGACTTGCGGATACTTTCAGCACCTGATTTGTTGATAACCGAAAGATCGGATAAACGATCTAACAAGTTTGTATTTGTCTTTTTGAAGTAATCCAATTGCTCTTGCAAAGCTTTCAATTGACCATTTTTCGCTTCTAAATCCGTATCTCTCTTTTTTAATTCCCCTTGAAGGCTAGCTGTTAGAGATTGGCAATCAGACAAGTCCGCTTTTGATTTAGATAAAGCTGAACTACTAGATGCTTGTAATTGAGTTAATTGTGATTCCAAATCCGCTAATTTCTTCTTTCCTACACAAGAGGTAAATAAGAAGGGCATCATTGCGAATACCAAGAGTAGTTTTTTCATAACGCAGTTTTTGTTTAATTATCGAGCAAAAATAAGGATCTCCTTTAATATCCGTATCCCGAAATACGTTTTTTTCTAGATTGTTTTTAAAATTTCTCCTGCATCCTCCTCCATTACTTGATTAACGGTAGACATCACTTCAAAAAATACGGCTAATTTTTCCGGCTCCACGCGGTCGTAGATTAACTTATTAAAGGCAATCACTCCCTTTCGAGCCTGATCACGTTTCTTTTTCCCAATTTCCGTCAAAAAAATCTTCACCACCCGCTTATCTTCATAATTCGCAGAACGCTGAATCCACTTCTTATCCTCTAGGGTCTTTAACATACGGGTCAAAGACCTCGCCTCTAAGCCCAGAGCCGGTGCAATCTTTGTGGCAGGTGTTCCATCTTTATCAATATGCAACAATACATAGCCGATGGCCATCGTCATATCAAACTGAGCAGAATAGGTGTTGTACATCCGGCTGATGGCGTACCAACCGGTCTTAATATGAAAATCAATTGTTTCTTCTGCTTTCATTGGAACCCTACATTTGTATGCGAAATAAGGTATGCTACCCTACCTTTGGACAAAAATGAGCTAAAAAAAAATAGGATGCAAGCATCCTATTTTCAAATTCCGATAAAAGCAATCGATTATTGAACCCGATTACCCTTCATTCTTTTCGAATTCACTTTCAAGCCATTCAAGGAAGACTTCATGATCATTAGACGAACGCGAGGCGTTTTGGTCACTGACTTCGTCAAACCTTCGTATTTCTCATTGTAGACCAAATACTTGCTACCTTCGAAGTTCAAACGAGAAATAGTAGAATTTCCTGTTTCATCCACTAGCTGATAGAAATACTCTCCGCGTTCCCCTAAAACAGGCGCAAAGATCAAGCTATTCGACTCCTTCGCAGGATTGTCAAAAGAAACATACAATTTATCTCCTTCTTCCTTCAATAAAGCACCCGGAGTTTGTTTCTCTAAACTCACGCGGTTAATCGACTTGCCGTTTTTGAAGACTAAGGCTCCCGCTTTCACGTTCGCGTCCGTTGAACTCATCTCTCTTTCTAAAATCAAGCCATTGTCATTATAGAACTGAATCTTATTCAAAGGAATATTACTTTCCTTTACCGTTGCTAGAATAGATCCTGTTAAAAAGGCCTTCTCTGAACAAGAACTAAATAAGACCGTAGCAAATACTAAAATGGCAAGTTTTTTCATGAGAATGTTAGTTAACGCCTTCGGCTAAAACAAGTACTCGATTATTCAAAACTTCAACAACTCCTCCTTCGATTTGGAAGACCTCTTTATCAGCCGTTAATTCTCCTTTTGCTAAAGTAGAAACGATCGCTGCGTGGTCATTTAAAATTTGGAAGGAACCATTAACGCCAGGCAAAGTCACTACAGATGCTTCTGCAGAGAAAACTTTACGATCCGGTGTAATAATTTCTACAAACATAATTTTCTTTATTTAGCAGCCTCAGCTAATAATTTCTCTCCTTTTACCACTGCATCCTCAATAGTACCTACTAAGTTGAAAGCAGCTTCTGGAAGGTGATCGTATCCACCATCGATGATCGCATTGAAACCTTTGATCGTATCGTTGATGTCTACAAGAACGCCTTTTAAGCCTGTAAATTGTTCAGCCACGAAGAAAGGTTGTGACAAGAAACGTTGTACACGGCGAGCGCGAGAAACGACTAATTTATCTTCTTCAGATAATTCATCTAGACCTAAGATCGCGATGATATCTTGTAATTCTTTGTAACGTTGTAAGATTTCCTTCACACGTTGCGCCGTATTGTAGTGAGAATCACCTAATACTTCCGCAGATAAAATACGTGAAGAAGAATCTAATGGATCCACCGCTGGGTAGATACCTAATTCAGCAATCTTACGAGATAATACCGTAGTCGCATCTAAGTGGGCAAACGTTGTTGCCGGAGCTGGATCCGTTAAGTCATCGGCAGGTACGTAAACCGCTTGTACCGATGTAATTGAACCACGCTTCGTAGATGTGATACGCTCTTGCATCGCACCCATTTCTGTTGCTAAGGTTGGTTGGTAACCTACCGCAGATGGCATACGACCTAACAGGGCAGATACCTCAGAACCCGCTTGTGTAAAACGGAAGATGTTATCGATAAAGAATAGGATATCACGACCTTGACCTTCGCCATCGCCATCACGGAAGTGTTCCGCCACGGTTAATCCTGATAAAGCTACACGTGCACGTGCTCCTGGAGGCTCGTTCATTTGACCGAACACTAAAGTGGCTTGAGATTTCGCTAGTTCTGTTTGATCTACTTTAGATAGATCCCACTCGCCTGCTTCCATCGCGTGCTTAAATTCCTCACCATACTTAATAACGCCTGACTCGATCATCTCACGTAATAAGTCGTTACCCTCACGAGTACGCTCACCTACACCGGCGAATACCGAAAGACCTTCGTATGCTTTGGCAATATTATTAATCAACTCCATGATCAATACAGTTTTACCTACACCGGCACCACCGAATAAACCAATTTTACCACCCTTTACATAAGGTGCTAACAAGTCGATCACCTTAATTCCTGTGAATAAAACCTCAGTTGTTGTCGCTAATTCATCAAATTTAGGCGCAGCACGGTGGATAGGCAATCCTTTGTCAGACTTAGGTTGAGCGATACCATCGATGGCATCCCCTACTACGTTAAACAAACGACCTTTAATTCCCTCACCTGTAGGCATCGTCATAGGCGTACCTTTATCGATTACCTCTTGTCCACGTTGAAGTCCTTCCGTTCCTTCCATCGCAATTGTTCTCACGCGATCTTCTCCTAAGTGCTGTTGCACCTCAAGAACAAGCGTTTGACCATTTGATTTCGTTACTGAAAGAGCATTCAAGATCGCTGGTAAATGTGATCCTTCACCTTCGAAGCTCACATCGACAACGGGTCCAATTACTTGCGCAACCTTTCCTTTGTTAACTGCGTTTGCCATTTGAATTTTAATTTGTTAGCTAAAAAACTACGATTTTGTATTAGTTCACGAATGCTAATACATTCGGACTGCAAAATTAGCCTGATAATTCGAATTTACCAAAACACAAATTAGTATTTTTCAACTATTTTTTGCCAAAATCAGGCAATTTCTTTGAATGAATCGTAGTTTGTGTGAAATTTAGGAATTCAATTTTTGGACCAAAATATGCGCTTGACTCGCCCCTCTTTTTCAAAAAGCCTTTTTTACGCGATTGCCGTGGTGTTCGTAGCGATTGGCGGGCTGTGGATAGCAGGAGGTATGGCGACTTTTACGTGGGTCGAAGTCTCTGAAATGATTCCCTTAAACAAGGTCGTGGACACGCAAGCCGGTCAGGATTTGCATATGAACGTCTATTTCATTCGTCAAAACTTCCAAATACAGGCGGCATCACTTAGCGCAACAGCAGAAATGATTGGATTCGTCCTTGCTTTGCTCGGTTTAGGGGTGGCACTTTTTTCGTTTTTACCCGTCTGGCAAACTATTTTAGGGGCCGCCCTCTGGCTTGGAATCGTAGCCTTTACGTTGTCTGACGCCTCTTTTCCAGCTTTATCGCAGATCATCAGTGGACAAATTTTCAGCTTGAGCCTTGTAGCTCTTGCCGGCCTATCCGTTTTGAGCGCCGCGGCTATTCCCTCCTTTTTGCTGGGGTTATCGCATGGTTCCCATGTGTCCAGTTCGAAGAAGAATCGTACCATTCTGGGTTTAGTTTGGGGGATTAATTTGCTATTGACCTTTAGTAATCAGCGTTTTGACTTAGGAGTACGGACGGCGATTCCAGCATTTACCTGGGTGATTTTAGCTGTAGGTTTGTATGTATACCAAAACAAGGACAACAAAGCTCTATTGGGAATAAGTCTTCTGGGGCTTTCTTCACTGATTCCACTTTTATGGCACGCAAACACGCCAGGCATTCAGGCGATCGAAAGCTGGAGCTTAATTAACCAGGTAGTGATGGGGCTTCTTTTTCCGTTGTTTATTTACCGGAATTTTGGCCCACTTCTGACTAAAAACCTTCCCATTCACAAAGTCATTCACAAAGCCGCTTTACTTCCACTGCACTTGATTCAAATCGGAGTGCTTATTTTAAGTGTGGGCGCCGTATTTGCGTTTAATTCAGGCGCCTACCATCAAGGAATGGCGGCGAAAGAAAATTATGCGGGTGATGTGTCTGTTTTCGTGGGCGACACACAAATGGCTGAAATCCATTACAAGAATGCCACGTTGCATAGCCGACTAAATAGTAAAAGCAACCTCAGTCTAGCCGCCCTCGCGCAGCAAGCTGGCGACACGGAGGCCTTCGCTTATTATGTAGCAGCGAGCCAAAGTATCAATCGCGATCCCGCTCTATCGGTAGCGCTTGCAAATGTATTCGCCACAGAAAACCGTCCTTTTGATGCTTTATTTACTTTGCAAAAAAGTGATCTTGCTAATCCGCGCATTGCTACGCAGCTGGCCTTGCAATACGAAAGACTGGCTCTGCCAGATTCGGCGGTCTATTTTTACGATCGCGCTTTTTTTTTAGAGCCTGAGAATCCTCTTTATAAAGCCAATAAATTATATTCTGACGTCGTATACCGCAAACAAAAACCGGAATTCGATCCAGCTGAGGACCTAGCCATCCAAGCGAACTTACTAGCAGCTGGAGTTCCTACCGCACCGATGAATCCTGCTTTTATTCCAACCGCGGATTTGCGTGATTTGGTCTACTTATATAATGGCCTGGTATTTTGGAAGGGGAAAGCCCCTATGTATGACCTGACAGGCTGGCAACGAACGCTAGGTGAAATGTTCCCAGAACTAGAACTATTGAAGTCTTGGCAGTCCTTTTATCATGCCAAACCTTTAGTCGCCTTAAACCAACTGAATCTTTCCATCGCGGCGGACACAACGCAGGGTTCGGGAATGACGGGCATTTTGGCTTTTTGGAAATATGCGACGGCTTTTCCATCGAAGACGCCTGTGATTTCACGTGCGAATGCACTTGTGATGTTAGAAAAACACCCTTTTCAAATTCCGGTTTTACAACAGGCGCTTCCGCTAGTACCAGCAAAAAAAGGGTATGAGGCAGCGCTGGCCGCCTTACAATGGAATGAACAGAACCCGGCTTTTTATCCTATCTATGCTTTGCAGGCACTCAAAATGGGCGAAATAAGCTATGCGGATGAGGCGAGAGAAAAACTACGGAAATTAAATCCCGCCCTTTACCAAGCCACGCAGGCGAGCTATTTAGCTGAAAAACAAGGTGCTCTAGAAAAAACTAAATTTTAGGGCTTGTATAATTAAGTGACATTCTGTACTTTTGCAGTCCTAATTAATTTAAGTAGCGGAGTAAATGGTTCTTTCGCTGCTTAATCATTTAAAGAACCATCTTATATGAATCAAAAAATTCGCATTAAGCTGAAGTCATTTGACCACTCATTGGTAGACAAATCAGCAGAGAAAATCGTTAAAGCGGTAAAAGCTACAGGAGCAGTTGTTTCTGGACCTATCCCTCTTCCAACAAAAATTGAGAAATTCACTGTTTTACGTTCACCACACGTTAACAAGAAAGCACGTGAGCAATTTCAATTATGTACTTACAAGCGTCTAATCGACATATTCTCTTCTTCTGCTAAAACAGTAGATGCTTTGATGAAATTAGAATTGCCTTCAGGAGTAGACGTAGAAATCAAGGTTTAAGGACCTGTCAGGTGAAGGCCCACAAGCTATGAACCTTGATGAATAAATATTTTGTTTTACCTTTGCAAGCCCCAATCGAAATGATGGGCTGCTTTAACAAATAAAGAAATGAAAAGAACTTTTCAACCCTCTGTACGTAAGAGAAAAAACAAACACGGATTCCGTGAGCGTATGTCTACGGCAAACGGTCGTCGCGTATTGACAAACCGTCGTGCTAAAGGACGTCACAAGTTGACTGTTTCAGACGAAAAAAGAGGCAAATAAGCCATAGATCTTAGAAAAGAAGATTTCTGGTTTGCTATTGTTGTACACTTAGTATTCCTGCTTTGAAATTTACATTTTCTAAATCGGAGCGTCTAACGCACATTAAGATTATTGATTCCTTATTCGAGAAGGATAGTCGAGTCGTTGAAGAACGGTTTGTCTATCCTTTTCGTGTTTTATACATTAGAGAGAATACATTCGAGCCCGGACTCGAGCAACCTCAGATTTTGATTTCGGTTCCCAAGCGTCGATTTAATAAAGCCGTGGATCGAAATACCCTCAAGCGTCGCATCCGCGAGGCATACCGTCTGAATAAACCTCATTTTCAAGTAGAAGGAAAAGCAAAACTTCCAGATGTATTGGCTTTTGTCTATATTGGTTCTACGATTGAACCCTCAGACAAAATTCACAAGAAAATGGCCGCCATTTTAGACAAATTCACCCAAGCGAATGAAGCAGCTAGTTAAAATAAGCCTTTTCGTGTTTTTGGGCATGGGCTTGTGGGCATTTAGCCGGGCGGACCAATTGTTTGACCTTGCCAAAAACCTGGATATCTATGCCAGCG
The DNA here is from genome assembly GCF_023921165.1 of Aquirufa antheringensis. Taxonomy (NCBI): domain Bacteria; kingdom Pseudomonadati; phylum Bacteroidota; class Cytophagia; order Cytophagales; family Flectobacillaceae; genus Aquirufa; species Aquirufa antheringensis. The sequence goes on along the minus strand of NZ_CP049835.1, from coordinate 1,448,112 downwards.
TCATCAAAGAACTCAATCAATTCTACGTGGATCCCATCGACCCTAACAAGGTCGTACAGAACTCCATCGACGGAATGCTGGGTGAATTAGACCCTTACACGGTCTATTATCCAGAAGAAGATTTGGACGAATTCACCACCCTTACCACGGGAAAATACGAAGGTATCGGCATTCGCGCTTCGTGGGTGAACAAAGGCTATTACATTACGTATGTAGACGAAGCTAGCCCTGCCTTGCAAGCGGGATTGCAAATAGGTGATCAACTCCTTTCCATCAATGGAAATCAGATCACTGAAGAATCAGACCCGGGTCTATTAATCAAAGGCCCGAAAGACAGTAAATTAGTCGCAGAAATAAAACGGGGGGACGCGCAGTTGAAATTAACCATCAACCGCTCAACTGTTCAAATCAAGAATGTGGGCTATGCAGGCATCATTCGTCCGGGCATCGGGTACATCGAATTAGAAGAATTTAATCAATCAGCTACCAAAGAAATGAAGGCGGCCCTCTTTCAATTGAAGAAAGAGGGGATGAAGAAGTTGATATTGGATTTACGCAATAATCCAGGTGGTTTATTGACCCAAGCAGTAGATATTTGCAATCTCTTCTTAGACAAAGAAACGCCCATCGTGAGTACTAAGGGCAAATTACAAGAGTGGAATGCAACTTACAAGGCCTTGAATCCGAGCTGGGATACATCGATTCCCGTCGTCGTTTTAATCAATCAAAACTCCGCTTCAGCAGCCGAGATTGTGGCGGGCGTTTTACAGGATTATGATCGGGCGACGATTGTGGGGCAGCGGAGTTTTGGGAAAGGTCTGGTTCAGGTAACGCGCGAGTTACCTTATCGAGCGAAAATCAAAATCACCACCGCGAAATACTACATTCCAAGCGGCCGCTGCATTCAAGCCATCGATTACTCTGAAAAGAAGGACACGACGAAGCGTGAATTTAAAACGCGTAACGGACGGAAAGTCAATGCGGGTGGTGGAATCGAACCCGATGTTTTAGTGGGCAGACCTCAGGCGAACAGCATTACACAGCAATTATTAAAAGAGAAAATCTTCTTCCAATATGCCCGCCTATACAGATTAAAGCACGCTTCTATAGCGGCGGCAGCTAACTTCCATTTAACGGAAGCTGAATTCGAGGAATTCGTGCAATGGGTGAAAGCGAGCCAATTCAAATACGAGAGTCCGTTAGAGAAACAGATGCGCGATGTGCTGAAAGAAACACAAAAAGATCCTTTGTATGCGAACTTGACAGCGACCCTGGAGAAAATCAAGCCGGAATGGGATTCTTCCATCGCGAAAGAGCTACAGGCAAACAAAAAAGTGATTTCGGCGTTATTAGAACAAGAAATAGTGCACCATTATTACCTAAAAAAAGGGATTAATGAATGGTCTTTTGAACACGATCCTAGCCTTTTAAAGGGTGTGGAATTAATTAGCGCTTTGAAATGAGTTTTATCCTAAGTCTAGATACATCAACCCAAAACTGTTCCGTTGCCCTCCACGAAAACGGGCAATTGATCACGCAGGAATTAGTGGATGAGGAGGGCTCTCATTCCAGATCGCTGACCCTTTTGATTGAAAAAGTGATGAAGACTGCGGGTCGCACGCTAGCTGAACTATCCGCCGTGGCCGTTTCAAACGGACCCGGATCTTATACTGGCTTACGCATCGGTTTAGCGACGGCGAAAGGAATTTGCTTCGCTTTGGACAAGCCTTTGATCTGTTTGCCCACTTTACGAGTCTTGGCCTCCGCAGTCGATGCACCCGCCGGATCGCTACTTTTACCCATGTTAGATGCGCGCAGAATGGAAGTCTATGCAGCCGTTTATACAGCAGCACTAGAAGAAGTGTCTCCACAAGAAGCGCATATTCTAAACCAGGAGTCATTTCAAACTTTTGCGCCTGTTGTGGCTTTTGGGAATGGGTCCGCGAAATGGCAAGAAAGCTGTACGCATTCCTCTATCACATTTCTCGATGGGCCTTTATTACCTGAGGCTCAATATATGGGAAACTTAGCCCACGAGGCTTTTTTGAACCAAAAATTCGAAAACCTCGTTACCAAAGAGCCAGACTATTTAAAAGAGTATATGGGCACTAAACCGAAACTTAAATCCTTGTAAGATGGCAGAGGAAATCATTAACCGAGTTAACCAAAGTGGACTGACGCAAATCGACCTAGAAGATCTGCGCGTTCCGGGTGATCGTGTTTTCATCGACATCAAGGAGCAATTATTCCAAGGCATCGCCTTACGCGAGAAAGATTTTAGAGAATTCATCGCTGGCCAAGATTGGTCGACCTATACCGGCAAACACGTGGCGGTAGGTTGTAGTGAAGATGCGATTATCCCCACCTGGGCCTATATGTTATTGGGGGTTCAATTGACTCCTTTTGCAAAAACACTCGTATTCGGGAATCTGGCAGATTTAGAAAAGACTTTGTTTGAGCAGGCTTTGGCGAAGATAAAGCCTGCAAATTTCCAGGATGCCAAAATCGTCATCAAAGGTTGCTCAAAAGAATCTGTTCCTACCGAGGCCTATTTGAAAATCACGCAATTATTGCAACCGGTGGCGAAGAGCCTGTTTTTTGGAGAACCCTGCAGCACGGTTCCGCTTTTTAAAAGAAAATAAGGTAATTTTGTCCTATGTCCACTGAAACGCAAGCACAATACCAGTTTATTGATAAAATTATCCAGCATCATGTAGGGGAAAATACCGAGGTGAAGGACTTAGAATTTTTCTACGGTGGGAATTTTAACTTGGCGGTGCGTGTACAATTGAAAAATGCGGACGAATACTTCATCAAATGGAACCAAGGAGATCACCAAGGTTTGTTTGATGCGGAGGCGAAAAACCTAGATTTAATCGGAAAAACTTCTTCTATTTCAGTGCCCAGCGTTATGGGCACGGGAACGATGGAGGAAAAGGAATACTTGATGATGGAATGTATTCCATCGGGAGAAAAGGCAGCTAATTACTGGGTGGATTTTGGGGAGAAGCTAGCTTTATTGCATAAAAATACGTCTGAAAGCGGGCACGGACTCGATTACACGAACTTCATCGGAGCTGCTCCGCAAATCAATACGTGGAATCAGAATGGGATTGCCTTTTTTATCGAACATCGCTTGCGCAACCAATTAGCGAGAGCGATCTATGATCGTAAAATCGATGCTGAATTAGAGGCTAAATTTGAAACCCTATTCGAAAAATTGCCTTCCCTCCTACCGAACGAAAAATCTGCTTTAATTCACGGGGACCTTTGGTCTGGAAATGCCATGACAAATCCGCAGGGATTAATTACGCTCGTGGATCCTGCCTGCTATTATGGTTTCAGGGAGGCTGAATTAGCCTTTACGACCATGTTTGGAGGGTTTGACGAGTCGTTTTATGAGGCATACAATGCGAATTTTCCGATTGAAAAAGGATTCCATGAACGCATACCTTTGTACAATCTATACCCACTTTTAGTGCACGTCAATCTATTCGGAGAGGGTTATTTGCCTGCCGTTAAGAAGATTGTAGATTCGTATTAACCACTTCGTCTACGTCCTTGGCTCCTGGGAAAAAGGATACGAGTTTACGTAAGATTTCTTCCATCACCGCATCTGGGCAAGAAGCTCCACAGGTCAACAAAATGCGTGTTTTCTCTTTCGTAGGAATGAACGCCTGAGTCGTTTTTTCTTCTTTGGCCACATTATCAAAATGCAATACTTGATCTGCAGAAATCAATTTCTCCGCGTTCTTAATAAAATAGGTCGGTAATTTCTCCACACATAAATCCACCAAGTGCGCTGTATTCGAGGAATTATAACCACCGGCAACAATGGCAAAATCAGCCTCTTCAGCTAATAAGCCATAGGTAGCACTCTGGTTATCATTTGTGGCGTAACAAAGCGTATCACGCGTATCTGCGAAATAATCTTTGATATTTTCAGGGGCTAATTGAAAATGCAGACGAATGATTTGACGTAAATAATCCACGATTTCCTGTGTGTCCGTCGCTAACATCGTCGTTTGATTGACCACACCAATGCGTTTTAAATCATTCACCGGATTAAAACCCTCAGAATATTGTCCATCAAACTCTGCAAAAAACTCCTCTGCTGATTTTTCTTCCTTGATATAGGCCGCTAGAGCAATCGCCTGCTTGATATCCTTGATAATCAAGGTGGGTGTCACAGATTGTGAATGCGAGAAAGTAGCCTTTGTTTCCTCGTGGCTTGGTTTTCCGTGCACAATCACGGTATAGTCTTTTTTACCTATTGCGTCCGCCCGATTCCATACCTTCTCCACAAAAGGGCAAGTCGTATCGTAGGCATAGGGGTCAATTCCGCGGGATTGTAAGATGGCTTGGGTCTCCAAAGTGGTACCAAAAGCAGGCACGATCACCACATCATTCGAGCTCAACTCCGACCACTCTACTAATTGATTCCCATGCGTGTCTTGAATGAAACGCACCCCTCGATCCGCTAAATCTGCATTCACAGCAGGGTTATGAATCATTTCTGACAATAAGAAAATGCGTTTATCCGGATTTTGGTCGATAATCTGATAGGCCGTCTCTACTGCATTCTCCACGCCGTAACAAAAACCAAAATGCCTCGATAATAAAATTTCAACTGGCCCAAAATCCAAGTGGGTCGGGGTAAAGTCTTTTTTTAATTTATCTTGAACGCGACGGGCCTCTTTAATCCGACCAATCAAATTACTCTTGAACAAAGAGGGAATAGAGAAGGATTTCATTTTTTTAAAGGTCCGTTTAAGAGGGGTATGAGTGGAGAATGTACGCTTTTGTGCAATTGAATGCATTTTATAAACTGATTTTTTGGTTATTGGTTTTCAAAATTACGACATCTACGGCAATTAATCATTTTTTGTGGCTAATTTGCATCTCATTAAATTCAACCCCATTATGGAATTCGAGCCGATAGTAGTGAAAGAAGAATGGGAGATGATTCTCGATTTTTTCGAAAACTCGTTTGGCAAACGCCCCACTGAAATGGAACCGATTTTGTTATTGATCGGTGTCCAAGAATTAGGTCAGGGTCACGCGCACTTTACGAAAGAACAAAAGCAAGATCTCCTACACATCGCCACTTGTAAGGTATTGAGCTATAGCGATTTTTACCGTTTGGATGGCTTGGATGAGGAAGGTTGGCCACATTGGGAAAATGTACAAGGAATTCCATCACTGCCTTTGAAAGAGCAAGAAATCCTCTTAAAAGCACACATCATTCATTATTTCAAAACCGAGGTATTCCCGAATGAAGATCATTAGTTATAACGTGAACGGCATTCGTGCCGCAATGACCAAAGGATTTGTTTCTTGGCTTCAAGAGGAAAATCCAGATATCGTCTGCATTCAAGAATTGAAGGCGGAAGTAGAACAAGTTGACTTGAGCGAAATTTTCGCTTTGGGCTATGAGGTTTATTGGCATTCGGCTCAGAAAAAAGGTTATTCTGGTGTAGCCATTTTTAGTAAAATCAGGCCAAATAACGTATCAGTGGGTTGCGGTATCGATAAATACGATGCCGAAGGTCGCGTATTACGTGCTGATTACGACGGATTTTCGGTGATGAGCGTCTACATGCCCTCCGGCTCCAGCGGCGATGAAAGACAAGCCTTCAAAATGGACTGGTTAGGCGATTTTCAAAACTACATTAACGCCCTCAAGATTGAATTTCCGAATTTAGTCATTGCCGGCGATTACAATATTTGCCACAAAGCGATTGACATTCATAACCCGAAAGGCAACGCGAATAGCTCTGGTTTCTTGCCAGAAGAACGCGAATGGATGGACGGATTCGTGAGCCGCGGATTTGTGGACTCCTTTAGAGCGATTAACACAGAACCTCACCACTACAGCTGGTGGTCCTACCGCGCGGGAGCTCGTGGCAAAAACTTGGGCTGGCGAATTGATTATCAGATGGTATCTGAGGCTTTGGCAGAAAAAATCCAACACGCCTCTATCCTACCGGATGTCAAACATTCCGATCATTGCCCCATCGTTTTAATTCTTAATAGCTAATTATATGCACTTCGAAAAACACGTATTTATCTGCGCTAATGACAAAGATGCCCCTAAAAAATGTTGCGGTTCAGGCCACGGAATGGAATTAGTAGACGCTTTCCGCGCGAGCTATGCAGCCCAAGGTGGAACGGCTAAAATCCGCGTCCAGAAATCAGGATGCCTTGATTTCTGTGGCAAAGGACCTACGATGGTCGTGTATCCAGAAGGCGTATTCTACGGCAATGTGCAAGTAGCAGATGTAGCAGAGATCACAAAATCGCATTTAATCGAAGACGAAATTGTGACTCGCCTCCAAATTCAATAAATTGCAGCATGATTTACCGCTTATATCCCACGCTTTTAAATTCCTTTAACCTCTATGTGAGCCAATCCCGGGATGGAAATGGCAAAATCATCGTGGATGAAATCGAGCTAATCGATCGCATCAACCGCGTGCGCAAACCTACGACGAATGCGCAACAAAAAGGGATTGATTTTGAGCGAGCGGTGACTTTGGGTGAAAACGAAGAAGCATTTGCGGAGGGAATCATCGATCAAGCGCGCGAATTATTACCCGCCAAATACAAAACCCAGTTTTACGTAGAATCGCGCTATAAGAACGCGCAAATCTACGGCTACATTGATGGCGTAGGTGATTCGGTGGCTTTTGACTTAAAAAGTACGGCCTATTACGAGCCGAATCGCTTTTTGACTAACCACCAAAACCTGTATTTATTAGGTCTACAGAAATACGGTATTGAGCGCCTAGACTACGTTATTACGGACTTCAAACAGGTGTATGTGGAATCTTACGATGTAAAAAATATCGATTTCAGTTTCCAATACGACCAGATCGAAAAATTCATCTTGTTCTTAGAAGAGAACAAGAAATTCATTCGAGACAAGAAGATTTTTGACCGTAAATCGAGCGATAACCAATTATCGATTTTCGAGTAAGCTCCTCAATTCATCCAAATGCTGGATTTCGTGTGGCAAATCCGTTTCTATCGAAAACGGATTATAATGAATCGCTGGAATTCCCGCGTTCAATGCTCCCCTGACATCAGCCTCCACGTGATCCCCGATCATCAGCGCCTCTCCAGGCTGAATACCTGCGCGTTCTAAAGCATATTCATAAAATAACGGATTCGGTTTCTTCGTGCCAACTTGCTGCGATGTGATAATCTCTTGAAAAAAGGAGCGCATACCGGCGCCTTCAATCTTCACGTATTGAATATCATCGAAACCATTTGTCAGAATGTACAAGGGGAAATGGGCTGCTAAGTCTTGAATAACTTCAAAGGCGCCCGGCATCAAATTCGTCTTCCGAGGTGCTCGCTCGAGGTATTTATCGCCAAATTCTTCCGCAGGACCTTCAACACGCAGTTCTTGAAAAAAGCGCACAAAGCGCGTCTCCCTTAATTCCGCCTGCGATATTTCGCCTGCCGCGTATTGGTCCCAAAGCCCATTATTGATTTTTTCAAAGGTGTTCCAGTAACTCTCTGGCTCAATCGTAAGGCGGTATTCGGTGGCTAAATCAAGTAAAACTTCTTTGGCATTTAAGTCGTGATCCCACAGCGTGTGATCCCAGTCAAAAAAAAGTGCTTTCGGGCTAAAATTCATGTAACAAAGGTAATAATAACTTACCTTTGCTTTAGCCCATTTTAAAATATCCTATGGAACATCAATTACAGCTAAAGAGACCTCTCGCATTTTTCGATTTAGAGACGACGGGGATACAGATTAACCGCGATCGCATTGTGGAAATTTCCATTGCCAAAGCGAATCTAGACGGAACCGTGGAGGTAAAAACGCGTCGCGTGAATCCTGGTATTCCGATTCCTTTAGAAGCTTCTTTAGTACACGGCATCTATGATGAAGATGTGAAAGACGAACCTACTTTTCGAATGGTGGCTCGCTCGCTTTCCACTTTTTTAGACGGCTGTGACCTCGCTGGCTTTAACTCCAATCGTTTCGATGTGCCTATGCTGGTAGAGGAAATGCTACGCGCTGAGGTGGATTTCGATATGAAAAACAGAAAATTAGTGGATGCGCAACGCATTTTCCATTTAATGGAGCCGCGTAATTTAACCGCTGCTTATCAATTTTACTGTGGCAAAGAATTAATCGGAGCACACGGAGCTGAGGCGGATGTGTTAGCGACTTTAGAAGTACTGAACGCGCAGGTGAAACACTATGCGAACAAGTCGATCAAGGATGCAGAAGGAAAAGAAGTATTCCCGATCCAAAACGACATGGACAAGCTACACGAACTAAGTGCCTCGAATTCAATTGACTACGCTAACCGCATGGCCTACAATAAAGAGCGAGTGGCTTGCTTTAATTTTGGCAAACACATCGGTAGACCTGTACTCGATGTATTGAAGTCTGATCCGTCTTATTACGACTGGATGATGAAGGGTGATTTCCCGATGGACACCAAGCGCAAACTGACCGAAATAAAATTGCAAGGTTTTCAGCGTTAAGGCATTTTTGATGTCGAGGCTATCAGATATTTTCGTATTTTTGCCTCGCATAAATGCATTTTTTGGACAGGCTTTTGCCTGAAGCCTTTGTTATTATTTAAGACTATGCAATCAATACCCGAAATTATCCGTACGATTCCATTAACCCATTACATTATGCTGAGCTCAGCTTTGTTTTGCATTGGTATTTTGGGCGTATTAACACGTAGAAATGCGATCATCGTATTTATGGCGATCGAATTAATGTTAAATGCCGTTAACTTGTTGTTAGCGGCCTTTTCTTCCTACTATTCTGACCCAGCCGGTCAAATTTTCGTATTCTTCATTATGGCCGTGGCCGCAGCAGAAGTAGCTGTTGGTTTAGCGATTATCGTGATGATTTACCGAAATATCCAAAGCATCGATATCGGTGTTCTTAACAAATTGAAAAACTAATTAAGCGCCCTATTCCGCCCAATTAATATGTCTTTACTATTCCTCATTCCACTATTACCCTTATTAGGCTTTGCTATTAATGGTTTAGCGTACCCGAAATTACCGAAGCAAATTGCGGGCATCATTGGAACAATTCCTCCCTTGGTTGCCTTCGCCTTATCACTTCAGTTATTCTTGAATTTCGACGGTCAGGCACAAATTCTTCCCATCGCGGATTGGATCAAAGTAGGTTCTTTAGAGATCCCATTTGCCTTCCAAATCGATCAGTTGTCGATCTTAATGCTCCTTGTTATTACGGGAGTGGGCACCTTGATTCACGTGTATTCGATAGGGTATATGTCCCATGATGCGGGTTTTGGCAAGTTTTTTGCCTTCTTGAACCTGTTCGTGTTCTTTATGTTAATCCTCGTTTTAGGCGCAAACTTCACGGTTTTATTCATCGGATGGGAAGGCGTAGGTTTGTGTTCGTACTTGTTAATCGGGTTTTGGAACCAAAAGAATTCTTACGGAGATGCAGCGCGCAAGGCCTTTATTATGAACCGTATTGGTGATTTAGGTTTCTTAGTAGGGATCTTTTTATTGATCCAGGATTTCGGAACAACCGATTACCAAACGATTTTCACTGCCATCCAAAGTGGCGATTATACAACTGATTTAAGCATCATCGCTTTCTGTTTATTCATCGGTGCGATGGGTAAATCAGCACAAATTCCTTTGTTTACTTGGCTTCCAGATGCGATGGCGGGTCCTACGCCGGTTTCGGCTTTGATTCACGCGGCGACGATGGTGACGGCGGGTATTTACATGGTGATTCGTGCGAATGCCTTGTTTGAATTAAGCCCAGAAGTATTGCATTTTGTGGGTTGGATTGGTTTAGCTACAGCCTTGTTAGGCGCTGCGATTGGTCTTTTCCAAAACGATATAAAAAAAGTCCTTGCCTATTCGACTGTATCCCAGTTAGGGTATATGTTTATGGGCTTAGGTGCTTCAGCGTATACGGCGTCGTTCTTCCACGTGATGACACACGCGTTCTTTAAGGCCCTTCTTTTCTTAGGCGCTGGTTCTGTGATTCATGCGATGTCAGACGAACAAGATATTCGCCGTATGGGCGGGTTAAAATCGAAGATGCCTATCACGTTCATTACGTTTATGTTAGGAACGATTGCGATTGCGGGTATTCCTCCTTTCGCGGGTTTCTTCTCGAAAGATGAAATCTTAGCGAGCCTATACCACCACGATCCAGTGATGTGGGGTTTAGCGATTTTGGGATCTGCTTTGACCTCTTTCTATATGTTCCGTGTATTCATTTTGACTTTCTACGGAGAGTTCAGAGGAACGGAAAAACAAGCACATCATTTACATGAATCGCCTATCACGATGACCTTACCGTTGATTATTTTAGCGGTATTCTCTGTGGGTGGCGGTTTAATCAACCTACCTCATTTCGCAGGTGGAAATGAATTCTTAGCGCATTGGTTAGCGCCCTTATTGCCAGAAGCTGGCGAAGCGGGAGAAGTCAACTTCTTGAGTTTAGAAGGTGGTGCACCACTTTTAGCGGCATTCTTGCCAGCCTTCTTAGCCATCTACGTTTTTGGCATGCAGAAATCAGTACCATCTGAAGACGCAGAAATCTCAGGTATCCAAAAAGTGATTTACCACAAATTCTACATCGATGAATTATACGATATGCTGTTTGTGAAGCCTATCGCTTTCTTATCGAACTTCTTCTTCCAAGTGATCGACTTTTTAGTGATCGACTTGTTCGTAGAGGGTTTAGGTCGTTTTGTGAAATATGCTTCGAGCGAGTTCCGCAGAGCCCAAACAGGAAATGTAGGCATCTACCTATTCTGCATGGTCGCGGCCATCGTTGTCATCTTATTTGTTAGTTTAAAAAGTACGATCCTTCCATAATCCGATCGCCACATAGCTATGTATCTACTATTTATACTTTTATTTCCGCTTTTGATTGGGTCAGCTTTGTTGATCTTCAAGCCAAAGAACGCGTTCGCTATTTCTCTAGCGGCCTCCATTATTGAATTAGCGGCCACCGCCTTTGTTCTACAAGAAGCTAGCCTTAACCCTGTTTCCTTTTCTGCTCCTTGGGTAGCGGAAGCGGGTTTATCCTTTTCCCTGTATGTGGATGGAATCAGCGGCGTTTTAATCGGACTTTGTGCCTTGTTAGTTCCGTTCATCGTAGCGACTACGGCAAATACAGATCGCGCAAACAACGCTCAATTCCAGGGTTTGATGTTAGCCATGCAAACGACCTTAATGGGAGCGTTCTTAGCGAAAGATGCGTTCTTGTTTTATTTCTTCTTCGAAGCGTCCTTATTACCGATTTACTTCTTAGCAGCGATTTATGGCGGCGAAAACAAAAATGCAATTACATTTAAGTTTTTTGTATACACCTTGTTTGGGTCTTTATTCTTCTTAATCGCTTTAGTATATGTGTATTTACAAACACCTGGCGAGTTTCACTCAGCGGATATGGAGGTATTGTATCAAACAGCAAAAGGCTTAAGCGCTGACCAACAAGGGTATTTATTTGCGGCCTTCTTTTTGGCATTCGCCATCAAAATGCCGGTTTTCCCATTCCACACCTGGCAACCGGATACCTATACTGTGGCTCCTGCACAAGGAACGATGTTATTATCGGGTATTATGTTGAAGATGGGAACGTACGGCGTGATTCGTCTGGTACTACCAATGTTCCCATTAGGCGTAGCGACATGGGGATTAACGGCATCCATCTTATCAGTAATCGGCGTGATTTACGGTTCGATCATCGCCATCCAACAAAAAGACGCGAAACGCTTATTAGCCTATTCTTCCTTTGCGCACGTGGGCTTGATGTCTGCCGGTATTTTATCGGGAAGCATTGAAGGTATTCAAGGAGCCTTGTACCAAATGTTATCGCACGGTATCAATATTATTGGTTTATTCTTCGTGATTGAAATCATTGAGCGCAGAACGAAGTCAAGAGAAATCGCTCAGTTAGGGGGTATAACCCAATTCTCGTATCCTTTGACGGTCACTTTTGTGATCTTGAGTTTAGGATCAGTGGCGTTACCATTAACGAATGGTTTCGTCGGGGAGTTTATGTTATTGAAAAGTGTATTTGACCAAAACTTGACCCTAGGCATCATCGCCGGCATTACCATCATCTTGGGTGCGGTGTATACGTTGCGTTTGATTCAGAAATCGATGTTCGGAAATGTGTCACGCATCACGGCTGATTTTGCAGACTTAACGTTTGCAGAGAAAGCGGTGTTAATTCCTTTGAGCGCCTTGGTTATTCTAGGCGGAATTTTCCCATCGACAGTTTTAGGTTTTAGTGAGCCAGCGGTTCAGCAATTAATCCAATGGTTCAAATAAAATAGTATTAAAAAGCATTATGACGGCTATCATTGCATTATCACTTCTAGGTATTTTAAATTTATTTTTGGGCTTTTGGCTTTCCAGAAAATCCATCCAAGCTGCGACACTATTATTCTTAGTGGGCAGTATGGCTTTGACGGCTTTGGACTGGAACCATGAACTATTATGGTATGGACACATGTTCCACACCACGAATACGTCGATTAGCTTCAGCTTAATCATTCAATTAGCGGCCTTTATGGTGGTTAGTTTTTCCAAAGGCTTTGGCATCGACGAAGAGCACACGCATCCAGCAGAATACTACGCGATTCTATTGTTCTCGGTTGTAGGAGCCATTTTAATGGTTTCATTCGACCACTTGATTATGTTCTTTGTGGGTTTAGAAATCCTTTCCGTTGCGATGTATGTATTAACAGGTTCAGACAAGCGTAATTTACGTTCGAACGAGGCGGCCTTGAAATACTTCTTGATGGGCTCCTTCGCGACGGGTATTTTGCTTTTCGGGATTACCTTAGTATATGGCGCCACACGTTCTTTCTATCTAGCAAACATTGCGGTAGCCATCGCGAATACACCACCAGAATCAACTCCCGTGTTTTTATCAATCGGGGTATTATTGATTTTAGTCGGTTTCTTATTTAAGATTTCAGCAGCACCATTCCACTTCTGGACTCCAGATGTGTACGAAGGAGCACCTACTATCTTTACGATGTTTATGTCGACGGTAGTAAAAGCAGCTAGTTTTGCGGCCTTGTACCAATTGCTTTCGGGGCCGTTTGGCACCATGTACGGAACGTGGGTATACCCCATATACTACATCAGCATGTTGACGCTTTTAGTCGGAAACATCACAGCGGTGTACCAACAATCAGCGAAACGTATGTTAGCTTATTCGAGTATTTCACACGCGGGTTATATGTTATTAACGGTGAGCGCGAATCAAGCGAGCACGCCATCTACCATCTTGTATTATTCATTATCCTATACCTTAGCGACCATAGTGGCCTTCGGTGTTGTAATGTTAGTCGCGGAATACCAAACAGGACGTACCGAGAAACCAGAGAACTTCAGTTCGTTTGAAGGTTTAGCCAAACAAAATCCAGGTTTAGCCTTCTGCTTTACCATCGCCTTATTGTCTTTAGCGGGGATTCCGTTGACGGCAGGTTTTTGGGGTAAATTCTTCGTCTTCTCTGACATCTTTAATCGCCACGTATACTATCCTGTGATCTTAGCGATTGTGATGTCTGCGGTAGGGGTTTATTATTATTTCAAAGGAATCATTGCGATCTACTTTAAAGAAGGAGATATCGAGCGTATCGAGTTACCTGGTTTAGTGAAGTTTGCGATGTGGGCTTGTACGCTAGGTACCTTGTTATTAGGCGTGTATCCAAGCATCGTTAAAAACCTCTTTTAATTCAGGCCTTTGAGCGACAAGAAAGCCCCCCTCTTTAATCAGAAAGACTTATTCGCCTACTTCGTGGTGGCTGGATTAGGGGCTTGTGTTCAACTGCTTGCAGGAGGATTAATTAAGGATTGGTTCCGCGTTTCCTACGAGGATTCCATTCTTCCTGCTTATTTCATCGCCTTAGTGGTAGGTTTTTTCCTGACGAAATTATTTGCCTTCAATGCGCGCCAAAGTCAGCAAACTAGACGCGAGATGTTCAAGTATGTCTTGGTTGCCAGCTTTTCAGGCATCATTACCTGGCTGTTCAGTACCATTCCTTACGATTTCATTCACGCGCATCACCCGGATATCTTTTTTGCCATTCCTTATTCGGTGAAAAAGTTAAATATCACCCAGATAGCAACGACCCTTCACGGAATGGGCTATAGTTTTGTGTCGAATTACATCTTGCACAAGACCTTTACCTTCAAATCAAGCGGCTTTTACGATCGCTTCAAGGACCTATTAAAATAGGACTTATCTAATTTAGACCTTTTCTAAGGTCGCAATTCTTAAGAATTCCTAAGCCGATTAAAGCTCATAGGGGCCTATTTTGAAAAAAACGAGACCATTCCTTAAAAAAATCTTAAAAATTTATTTGCATTTATTTGTACTTATAAAATAATGCCGTAGATTTGTAGCTCAAACCTTAAACAAAATAAGAAATGAAAAAAGTATTCGCTCTAGCTTTCGTTGCTGCAATGGTAACTTTAGCATCTTGTGGTGAGAAGAAAGCAGAAGCTTCTGCTGACACTGTTGCTGTTGATTCTGCTGCTGCTGCTGCTCCAGCTGATTCTGCTGCTGCTGACACTGCTGCTGCTGACACTGCTGCTGCTAAATAATTTTAGCACAACGATCAGAAAAAAGTCCTTCGCATGCGAAGGACTTTTTTTATGGCTAAAAACCGGATGAAGAATAAAAAGATTGATTCCTTTTTTGATCACTTCCCCCCCAAAGTAGCGGAATACTGCTTTCAACTTTGGCATGATTATTCTTTTGACTTTATCGTCAGCAAATCCCGCGATTCAAAATTAGGTGATTACCGATTTAGCCCAGCAAAAGGGCACCAAGTGACGGTTAATCACAATCTAAATCCCTACGCATTCCTCGTGACCTACATTCACGAAGTTGCTCACTTAACCACTTATCTGGCTCACAAAAACAAAGTTCTTCCACACGGGCAAGAATGGAAGACGGAATTCTATCAATTATTCGAGCCCATTTTAGACGAAGACTTACTCCCCGCTGAGTTAGTCAAGGTCCTGAGAGCCTATCTACAAAATCCAGCGGCTTCCTCTAACGGCTACCAACCTCTCGTCGACATTCTCAAAAGCTTCGATGCTGAACCGCCTGCAGGAACACCCTTAATTGAATTAGAGGAAGGTGCAGCATTCGCGCTAAAAAACCTTCGCTTCATCAAAGGGAAACTTCGCCGAACCCGTTACATTTGCAAAGAAATAAATTCAGGCAGAAACTACCTGGTGGCAAAACATGCGTACGTCTTACCGTTTGAGAATTCTTAGCATTGTAGTAGGCTTACTGACGGTAGCATCAGCGGCACTTGCCCAAAATTCTATCCTATCCAGTGGCCAATGGCTCAAAGTAGGCATCACCCAATCTGGTATCTACCAAATCACCCCATCCTGGCTTTCCTCCCTCGGGTTAAAAGCAAGTTCGATCGGAGTCTACGGACACGAAATAGGTGAATTGCCCCAAGCCAACTCCGCAACTAGACCCATCGATTTACAGCCGATTTCCTTCCTGAAACAAGGAGATAAAATCTTGTTTTATGGAGAGAAATTTACCCACCACTACAGCGATACTACTTTCTATTTCATCCGTTTAGATGATCCGGCGCCTAAAGCCATAACAGACCTTCCGTCAGCTACCGCTAATACAACGGCTTTAGATTATGGCTATAGTCGTTTTCACTATGAGCCAGAAACGTACAATCTATTACAATCAGGTCGAGAATGGCTGGGTGATGGATTTTTTGGCAATGTAAACCGAACGATTCAATATCCTTTAGCAGATTACAAAACGGGAATTCCGAGCCTACTTTCGGGCAGATTGGCCTCCTCCTCTGTCGCACCAGGCACGTTTACATTCAGTATTCCGGGGAACACCATTGCACCCCTTAGCTTTCCGGCGACAACAGGAGGGCGCTATGACCAAAAGGCCTTTTTACAGACCTTCTCCGCTTCTGTAAAACCAGAGATTAAGGACCAAAGCTGGACCTGGAATGTAGCCTATAGTAATACCACCGGCTCCGGTTACATCGATTACATCGACCTTCATTACCCACGAAAATTCAATGCGACGAACGAGAATCCGCATTATTTTTTACCCAACAAAACCGATTCTACTTTCAGTATCAGCATTCAAAACCGCCAAGCCAACCACCTCGTTTGGGTCAAGTTCACAGGCAAGAGCTGGCAAAATGTAAATTCCCTCGTATTTAACAAGGTCACTCCAGGTGCTGAACTGTTGGTTTTTGATCCGGCAAAAGCGTCGGACCCGAAAACGGGAGAAGTCATAGCAAACCAAAACATCCGAGCTGATGCCTCCGCCGATTTATTGATCCTTTCTAGCCCCTCCATCCTACCTGCCGCTAAACTGCTAGCGTCCTATAAAGGTGCGAAGGGAATTGCTGCGAAAGCTTATTCCACGAAAGAAATCTACCACGAATTCTCAGCCGGGAAACAAGATGTGACGGCGATACGCGATTTCATCCGCCTTAAAAAACCTCGCTATGTATTATTTTTAGGCGATGCGACAGTGGATTACAAAGGAATCAACAAGGTGGCTTCGGCCGTCGAAAGACAGAATTATGTCCCGAGTTATGAAAGTCGCGAGTCCTTGCAACCTTTGCAGACCTATGTGTCTGATGATTATTTTGGGCTAATCGCGGATAACCAAGGCGAATGGCTAGAGGGAAATGAGGCGGTGAATGAACCGCTGGCGGTAGGCATCGGACGTATCCCAGCAAAGTCAATCGAAGAGGCAAATACAGTGGTTAATAAACTAATCAGTTACGAGACGCGCACTCAGCAGCAACCCTACCGCTTCGCTTGGTTTGCGGATGACGGCGATGCAAATATCCACGTGCAAGATGCAGAAGATTTCGCACGCTTGATTCCGGAGGCCTATCAAGTCCAAAAAACCTACCTCGACCAATTTCCTCAAGAAGTGGCGAATGGATTTTATACCTCTGCCGCCGCGCAAAAAGCCAGTTTAGCACTATTTAACCGGGAAGCCGATTTTATCCATTTTCTAGGTCACGGATCTGAATCCGCCTGGACGGATGAGAAGGTAATCACGACTAACGAGCTACAAACACTGAAAAACAGTCGAAATTTACCCCTCTTGTTAACGGCGACATGCCAGTTTGGTCGCTTTGACGACCCGAATCAGTTATCTGGAGCAGAAATAAGCCTTTTATCCAACCAGGGCGGTGCCATGGGTCTCATCTCGACGACGCGACCCGTGTTCCAGAGTAGTAATTACCTGTTTGGTCAAGCATTTTATAGACAATTAGCTAATCATCTAATAGATAAAAATTACCGACTTGGTGATTTGTTTAAAGACGCGAAGAATGATAGCCAATCTGGAGTGATTAATCGCAACATCACCCTGCTGGGCGATCCAACCTTAGCGTTACCTTGGAATCAACAGGCTCTTACAATCCGACTAGATACCTTGACTTCTGGAATCATTCAAGGTCAAACGACGCCTAGTATTGATGGGGAGATTCGTTTGTTTTATTTTGGAGAAGATAAGCCCATGCAGACTTTGGGGACAAAAACAGATAAATTCAGCTATGTAAAATCTGGTGATTTAGAGGCTATCAACAGCGCTAAGGTCGAAAAAGGCAAATTCACTATGGCGAACCTCCCAGCAGCGAGATTAAAATGGACCGCGCGAACAACGACGGAAACGTATGGCGGAGGAATGAAGAGCGTGGTGAAATCTACCTCAGAGGAAAAAGAAGTGAACGCCCCTATACTAACAGCGAGCCTATTAAATGAGTCTGACCCGCTAGCTAGCTCCGCTAATCCGATCTTACAAATTAAAATCAGCGACGCGAGTTCTTTACGACTTGTGGGACCTAAGGGCGAAAAAGCCCAAATTTCCATCAACGACACCTTGGAAATTCCCTTCTCTGATGTATTTACCCCCGAGCCAGGAAACAGTAGAAAAGGCAGCATTACCTTCCCTTTTGAATCACTCGCTCCGGGACTCTATAAAATCAAGGCAAATGTGTTCGACGTACATACGAATCAAGGATTTTGTTCGTTTGAATTCCGGGTTTCAGAAAACACAAAAGAGTCAGGTTCGCTCCGAATTTATCCGAATCCAATGACCGAGCGAACCAGCTTTTCGTTTTTACAAGAGAAACGCTGGACGAGCTATCGTTACAAGCTAAAAATTTATAGTAACTTAGGGATACGATTGCTCGAAAGGACGGGAGTGATTCCGGGAAGCGATTCGGTGAATCAAACTTTCTCGATCGATTGGAGTGCAGCAGAGAAAAGCCAATTAGATTTCATCAACTATTACCAATTAGACATAACCTACGACAACGAAACTCCGTTTAGAAGCTTCAGTGGCCGTATTGGACATATTAAATAACCCATGAAAAGAGTCCTAACCCTACTATTAGTGACCATCGGATTCACGTCCTATGCACAAACAACCTTAGTTTCAGGCCAAATCAATGCCGGGCGTATTCCTACCCCTACCCTCTTATTTCTGAACGTTGCGCCAGATGCTCGTTCTGCTGCGATGGGCGATGCGGGTGTAGCGTTATCGGTGGACGCGAACGCGATTCACTGGAATACAGCGAAATTAGCCACCACAGAAAAGAAAATGGGCTTTTCCCTTTCGTATACCCCTTGGTTACGCAACCTGGTGAATGATATGGCGCTTTACAATGTGGCGGGCTATACGGTGACGAAGAAGAACTTGGTTTTCGGGTTCTCTGTTGATTATTTCGATCAAGGCATGTTCCAAGCTACTTTAGATAATGGTACTAGCGCAGGTAATTTTAATTCGAAAGAATTTGCCATTGGCATCTCACACGCTCGAAAATTATCGCCTGCCTTGTCATTAGGCATGAATTTGAAATACATTAACTCGAACTTATTAGGAAGCTACCAGGGGAGCGGGGGATTGAGTAATTCTTTAAAACCTGCCGAAACGGTAGCCGCAGACATCTCTGTTTTTTATGCTAAACCAACGGTGGGTCCTTGGAAATACAGCTATGGCTTGACTCTTTCAAACATTTCGGGTAAAGTGACCTACGGTGGAACGGAGAAAAACTTCATTCCTACGAATTTACGTATCGGAATGGCAGCGACGCATGAAATCGATGACCTGAACAAATTGACCTTTACGGTTGATTTCAATAAACTGATGGTTCCTACGCCTCCTGCTTACGTGAATGGAAAAATGGTAGGAACGGATCCTGCGACGGTTTCGGCGATCGGTGGAATTTTCGGTTCTTTGGGGGATGCCCCAGATGGCATTAGTGAAGAGATCAAAGAGGTGACCACATCTGTGGGCGCGGAATATTTGTTCAACAATGCCTTTGCATTAAGAACGGGTTATTTTCACGAGAGTGAAATGAAGGGAAATCGGAAGTACTTTACCTTTGGTTTAGGCTTTAAGATGGACCAAAAATACGGCTTAGACTTCGCCTACCTCGTTCCGAGTGGACAAGGAAGTCCCTTAGCTAATACCTTACGTTTAACGCTCATCGCGGGCATTAATCAGTCTGAAAGATAATTATGTTAGATCGCCGCGTCGCACCTACCGCCTTTCCGGTGGAAAAAGTTTTATTCCCTACACCTGCCCAATACACTTTAGCTAATGGCATCGAAGTATGGGTCGTTTCAGCAGGAGAACAAGAGGTTTTTAAATTTGAGTTAAGTGCGAAGGCGGGAGCAATCCATAGTCCCGTGGCGGGATTAGCTGGCATGACGGCATCGCTAATGAAGCGTGGTACTGCTGTACGATCAGCTCAAGAAATTCATCAGGCATTTGATTTTTTTGGAGCCTTCTGGGATATCCAAGCCAGTTTAGATCACGGCACCTTTACGGTGTACGGATTAACAAAGCACTTTCATTCGTTGATTCCGCTTGTTGGTGAAATACTACAGGAGGCTACCTTCCCGGCAGAGGAAGTAGAAAAAGAGATCGAGATTGAACGCCAAAAAACGAAACTGAACTGGGAAAAAACGTCCTACGCAGCCAGCCAAAAATTCCGTGCTCAAGTTTTCCCGAACGACCCCTATGGTCGTTTTACAGTGGCAGAGGATTTTGACAAATTAGACCGCGCAGCGCTTGTGCAACAGTATTCGACTACGTGGGCTTCCCAAAAACCAGTCATTTTCCTTTCTGGAAAGATCTCCGAAGAGCAGATTGCTTATTTAGACCAAACACTCGGTCAAATCAAGTATACTAGCTCAGAACTATCTATTCCTCCGGTTTCATTCGCTTCGAATCCGGTGAAAATTCGGGAAGAAAAAGAAGGTTCCGTGCAGTGTTCCATCCGATTTGGATTGCCTGCCATTTCCAGAACGCATCCTGATTATTTTAAATTTAGCCTGATGAATACCGTTTTGGGCGGTTATTTCGGCTCGAGATTACAGAAAAACATTCGAGAAGATAAAGGTTTCACCTATGGCATTTCCTCCAGCTTAGCACCCTATCCACGCGGTGGCTATTGGGTGGTGGGTACGGATGTGAATGGAGAGAATGTGGACGCGACTTTGGCAGAAATTAAGAAGGAAATTACGATCCTTCAAACGGAACTAATCCCTCAAGACGAACTCGAAATCGTCCAAAACTACTTGATGGGCAGCTTCACCGGAGAATTGACGCAGGCTTTTGATATCGCAGAAAAGGTACGCGTGATTCAATTAAACGGATTAGCGCCTGATTTTTACGATCAATTCCAGGACCAAATACTAGAAATCCAGGCCCAGGATATTAGAGACATGGCTGCTAAATACCTGAACCTGGATTTGATGCACGAGGTAATCGTAGGATAACTAGAACGAAGCTAGCTCTCTAAATTCATTCACACGGCCTGCTAAATCAGCTTCCGTGATTTCGAATAAACGCTCTGTACCGAATTTCTCTACACAGAAAGAGGCCATCGCAGATCCGTGAACGATTGCGCGGCGCATGTTTTCAAAAGAGATATCATCCGTCTTCGCTAGGTAACCGATGAATCCTCCTACGAAGGTATCACCCGCACCGGTTGGATCAAAAACGTCTTCTAAAGGAAGTGCTGGGCAATAGAACATGCGATCTCCTTGGAATAGCAAGGCGCCATGCTCCCCTTTCTTAATAATCAAGGTCTTAGGTCCCATCGCCATAATCAGCTTAGCAGCTGTGCGAAGTGAGTATTGATCGGATAATTGACGAGCCTCCTCATCATTAATGCAAAGCACATCCACCATCGTCAACACACGCTTCAAATCGTCCATCGCCACATCCATCCAGAAATTCATGGTGTCCATTACGACTAATTTAGGGCGTTTGTTCAAGCCTTGAATCGCTTCGATTTGTACTTGTGGTGTTAAATTACCTAACATCAAATAATCACAATCTTGGTAAGATGCTGGGATCACCGGCTTGAAATCAGCTAACACGTTCAATTCCGTCACTAAAGTGTCACGTGAATTCATGTTGTTGTGGTATTTACCAGCCCAAAAGAACGATTTCTCCCCTTTCTTGATTTGTAAACCATCCAAATTAATGCCACGAGACTTCAAGGTGTCCATGTATTCTTGTGGAAAATCATCCCCTACTACAGCTACTACGTTTACTTTGGGTAGAAAGAAGCCAGCAGATAAGGCGATGTACGTACAAGATCCACCGATGATTTTATCGGTCTTTCCATAAGGGGTCTCTAAAGCGTCGAAAGCAACGCTTCCAATTGTTAATAAGCTCATAATTAATAATTTAACCTACTTTAGGACAGCGACTAAAGGGTTGGTTTGGATTGAAAAATATACGGTATGTAATAAAAGTTTTATCGTTCGTGGCTCCTAGCTGAGAGACAAAGCGAAGCATTTTAGGATTAAAGTCCCCCACCCAGTTCATGTCCATGGTGGAATACGGATAGAAAGGATTTGTGCGAGCGACTTCGCGGAAACGAAGGGCGATCGCAGATTCGACTCCTTTGCCTTGGTGATCTGGAGTTACCCCAAAAATCACCCCGCAGGTACGAGTCAAGGTTCCTTTTAATTTCAATAAAAGGAATTTAATCATGCCCCACCAGTTCAATTTACCATTCAGGTGTTTCACGATTTGGTTCAAATCGGGGATCACAATGAAGAAAGCAACCGGCGTTCCATCCGTTGTATAGGCAAACCACAGCAATTGCTCATCGATGATGGGCTTCATGGTTTTCACCAGTTTTTGAGCGGACTCACTACTCATCTCCTTAACACCAGGGAATTTCGCCCAAGCGGCATTAAAAATAAAGCGAAAATCTTCTGCATATTTCGAGAGATTACTCTTCTCAATGTGTTGGAAAACGTAATCAGGATTCTCAAAAATGCGTTGTGCTTTTTCTTCGATTCCCTGCGTCACATTCGCGCCTGCAATGGGTGATACGAATACGTATTGTTGGAAATAGTCTTGAAAACCATAGTTTTCGAAGAACGGAATGTAATAGGGCTTTGTCCAAGGCATTTTATAGGTAGGCTCAAACTCCCAACCTTTGACCATCAACCCCCAGAAACTATCACGCTCTCCAAAATTAATCGGGCCATCCATCCCCTCCATTCCTCGCTCCGCTAGCCAATTTTTGCAGGCATCAAACAGCATAAAGGCTGCATTTTCGTCTTCGATACACTCAAAGAAACCCATTCCACCTACGGGAACTTCGCCCTCTTTTGTATTTCGCTCATAGAAAGCGGCCACGCGACCGATGGCTTCCCCTGATTCCGAAAATAAAATCCAACGAATCGCCTCCCCTTGTTTAAAATGGGGGTTCTTGCGCGGATCGAACACCGATGAAATATCGTTATCTAAGGGACGAATCCAATTAGGATCGCTGGCATAGAGCTGAACCGGGAATTCCAAAAAAGTCTTTTTTAGTCGAGCGTCGTCTCCTACTTCTCTCAAAAACATGCGAATAACGTTAGAATGCGAAAAAACATACAAAGGTAATGAATTGCGTTTGGGTTTGGTGAATTAAAAGAATCCAATTAATTTTAATTCCTTATTATCCCCATTCGATCAGAAACGATCCGCTTACCATGCAGCCCTTAAAAATATACAATACCCTGAGTCGTGAAAAAGAACTTTTCACCCCCATACACGAAAATCACGTGGGACTTTATGTCTGCGGACCCACGGTATACAATTATGTTCACCTAGGGAATCTACGTACGTTTACGTCTTTTGACATCTTGAACCGCTATTTACTGCACATCGGTTACAAGGTGCGTTATGTGCGTAACATTACGGACGTAGGACACTTAGTAGGCGACGGCGATGAGGGGGAAGACAAGATTGGGAAGATGGCCAAATTGGAAAAATTAGAGCCCATGGAGATCGTTCATCGCTTTACCCAAGATTTCCACCAAGTATTAGAAAAATTCAATGTCTTACCACCAAGCATCGAGCCTACGGCGACCGGGCATATCGTGGAGCAAATAGAAACAACTAAGTCATTGATTGAAAAAGGCTTAGCGTACGAATCGAATGGCTCGGTGTATTTTGACATCGAGACTTACAATAAAAATGGCGGCAATTATGGACATCTGTCCGGCCGCGTGATTGAAGACTTATTAACTGAAACCCGGGACTTAGACGGGGTGGGCGAGAAGCGGAATCCCTTAGATTTTGCCCTTTGGAAAAAAGCCGCTCCAGAACATATCATGCGCTGGCCATCTCCTTGGGGAGAGGGTTTCCCAGGCTGGCACTTAGAGTGTACCTGCATGAGTCACAAATACTTAGGGGACACTTTTGATATTCACGGCGGTGGAATGGACTTGAAATTCCCGCACCACGAATGTGAAATCGCGCAGGCAAAAGCAGCCTATGACCGCGCTCCAGTCCGTTATTGGATGCACACGAATATGTTAACGGTGAATGGCCAAAAGATGAGTAAATCCCTCGGAAACTCGTTCCTTCCATCCGAATTGTTCGCAGGCAGCCATGCTCTTTTAGAGCAAGCTTACAGCCCCATGACCGTGCGTTTCTTTATGTTACAGTCACAATACCGCAGCACTTTGGACTTTTCGAACGACGCCCTGAAAGCGGCCCAAAAAGGATACAAGAAGATCGCAAACGGTTTACGCATTATAAAGAAACTTGTTTACCCTACGGATACCATCGCAAATCCAGATGCAGCCCAGGAAAAGGAAATCAGTGATGCCATTCAAGGCTGTTATGATGGCATGAACGATGATTTAAACACGGCGGTGGCGATTGCGCACCTGTTTACCTTGTTGAAAAAAATCAATTCACTCTATACGGGTGGATTAGCTTTCGAATCCATTTCTGCTGAAACATTTTCGAATTTACAGCGTTCTTATACTAGCATTTTAGAAGATGTTTTAGGGATCAAAGAAGAGGTCCCTGCTGAAATGAATGGCTTGACGGATGAACTTCTTCAGCTCTACAAGGGTTTCAAGGAAAGTAGACAATACGATAAAGTAGATGAAATCCGTGGCGCCTTCAAATCTGCTGGATTATTGATTAAAGACATGAAAAACGCCATTGACTGGGGTTACGAAGAATAAGATATGCTAAGAAATTTAACACCTACCGTACGGAATTTAATTTTCGTGAATGTCGCTATCTTCTTAGGATCAGCCTTCATTCCGGATGAGTTATTTGCTTTGTACTTTTTCCAATCGAGCAAATTCCATTATTTCCAAATCATCAGCTATATGTTCGTGCACGCGAATTTTATGCACTTGTTGATGAATATGTTTGGCCTTTATATGTTCGGATCCATTTTGGAAAAAATATGGGGCGGACAGCGTTTCTTGTTTTTCTATTTATTCTGTGGCATAGGAGCTGGTTTGCTGCACGAAGCCATTCAGTATTTCCATGACTATGCGAGCATTCGCAAGGCCTTAGAATTAGCCCTTTCTAATCCAAATTCAGACTTTCTGATGGATTATTTTAACCGTTTTGACGGTAGCACCTCGATTAACGAGGGCCGTTTAAATGCCTTAGGTGCCATTGATCATTACAAAGAATACACGACACAAAACCCAGTTGTGGGAGCTTCTGGTGGCGTTTTCGGTATCTTGATGGCCTATGGGTATTTATTCCCGAACTCAGAGATGTTCGTCTTCCCTATTCCCATTCCCGTGAAAGCGAAATACCTCGTGATGGGTTTTGCCTTTTATGAATTATGGGCAGGTAAAGCAGCAGCCGAAGGGGATAACGTGGCACACTTTGCCCATTTAGGCGGGATGCTTTTTGCAGTCATTTTATTGTTGATTTGGAGACAAAAACGCGATAGCTTTTATTAGGATGCGCAGCATTTGGACCGATATAAAAAACATCATTCAACAACCTGGACAGGGATTGCTGAAGATTATTATAGCCAATGGTGCCATTTTTGTGGCTTTAATGCTAGCTCGTGTCACGCTGCTGATCGCTGGAAAATCGGAATTATTCGATGCCTTTTTTACGCAAGTTTCCCTGCCTTCCTCGCTCGATTTACTTATTCAAAGACCCTGGAGCTTAATTAGCTACTTTTTCTTGCACATTGAGGTTTTTCACCTGGTGTTTAATATGCTATTCTTGTACTGGTTTGGCATCATTATTCAGGATTTCATCGGAAATAAGCGGCTCGTTCAACTCTATTTTTATGGTGGCTTGGCGGGTGCGACAGCCTTTCTTTTAGCGATGAACACGGTGAGTTTTTTCATGGCCAAAGGGCCTACTTTCCTCAATGGCGCCTCCGCTGGTGTCTTTGCGGTAGTGGTGGCGGCGGCGACGATTCGACCTAATTACCAGGTGCATCTGCTATTATTAGGTCAAGTTCGAATCAAATACATTTCCGCTTTTTACGTACTTTGGTCCTTCATCGAAACAACTGGGGCGAACGCTGGAGGCAACATCGCCCATTTAGGGGGAGCTATTTTAGGTTTCGTATTTGCTAAAAATTTCTTAGCTGCCTCTCGACCACAAGCGATTTTTGAAATAAAAATTAAAGAGTTTGCACAGGCCGTACATCAAAAAGTGCAACCTCGAAAAGAACTCGAAACCGTACCTGAGGAGGAGCTGAATGCGATTTTAGATAAAATATCCCAATCAGGTTACGACAGTCTAACGGACTTCGAACAAAAAAGATTATTCAAAGCGAGTCAAAAAAATGACTAAGGCTTAAAAACATTTTTACCTTTGTAAGGTTAATCTCTCACTATCCATCATCACAAGCGTCTATGCAATTTGAAGCCGGTCCTTTACTTAGCCAAATCACCACACCGGAGGATTTGCGCAAGTTGCCGAAATCAGACTTACCTCAAGTTTGTGACGAATTGCGTCAATTTATCATTGATAACGTATCGGTGAATGGGGGTCACTTTGGGGCTTCCTTAGGCGTAACCGAGTTAACCGTGGCCTTGCATTATGTGTTTAATACACCTGATGACCAATTAGTCTGGGATGTAGGACACCAAGCATACGGGCATAAAATCCTAACCGGACGTAGAGAAAATTTCCATACAAATCGCTTAATGGGCGGCATTTCGGGCTTTCCGAAACGCTCCGAAAGTCCCTTTGACACGTTTGGCGTAGGGCACTCCTCTACTTCCATCTCAGCAGCGCTGGGGATGGCCGTAGCTTCCGGTTACAAAAAAGAAACACACAGACAACACATCGCTGTGATCGGCGATGGATCGATGACGGCGGGAATGGCTTTCGAAGCCATGAACCACGCAGGTGATATCCCGAATAACATGTTGATTATCCTGAACGATAACTGCATGGCGATCGACCCGAATGTGGGTGCCTTAAAAGAATATTTAACGGACATCACGACATCGCACACCTACAACAAGGTGAAAGACGACGTGTGGAACCTATTAGGCAAGATGTCCAAATTCGGCAAAACGGCTCAAGAAATCGTTTCCAAGATCGAGAATGGGCTGAAAGCGACCTTATTAAACCAAAGCAACCTGTTTGAATCCTTGAATTTGCGGTATTTTGGCCCTATCGACGGTCACGATATTGATAATTTAACAACGGTTCTAAACGACCTAAAAGATATTCCTGGCCCTAAAATTTTGCATTGCATTACGACTAAAGGCAAAGGATACTCACTGGCAGAGAAGGATCAAACCTTGTGGCATGCTCCCGGTAAATTCGATAAGACGACCGGAGAAATCCACAAAAAGACCTACGATGACCCTCAGCCCCCTAAATACCAGGAGGTTTTTGGCCATACCCTTTTAGAATTAGCGGAGAAGAATCCCAAAATCATGGGTATCACCCCAGCGATGCCGTCAGGATCTTCCTTGAATATTATGATGCGGGCGATGCCAGATCGCGCTTTTGACGTAGGAATCGCAGAACAACATGCGGTCACTTTCTCTGCGGGATTAGCGACACAGGGATTAACCGTTTTCTGTAATATCTATAGCTCGTTCATGCAACGCGGTTATGACCAAGTCGTCCACGATGTTTGCTTGCAAAAATTACCCGTTATTTTCTGTTTAGACCGCGCTGGTTTAGCCGGAGCTGATGGACCTACCCACCATGGATTACTAGATTTAGCGTTCATGCGTTGTGTGCCAAACATGATTGTGGCAGCTCCCCGCAACGAGCAAGAACTGCGTAATATCATGTACACAGCGTCTTTAGACTCTTTTAAAAACCACGAAAAAGCCATAACTATTCGCTACCCACGTGGTGAGGGTGTGATGCCGGCGTGGAGAACGAACTTTGAAGAAATCGAAATCGGGAAAGGAGTTCAATTGGTAGAGGGCGAAGAAATCGCGATTTTATCTATTGGACACATCGGTAATGAAGCGATAGCAGCCTGCGAAATGGCGCGTGAACAGGGACTGAAACCAGCCTTATTCGATATGCGTTTTGTGAAGCCATTAGACGAGGAATTATTGCACCGCGTATTTACGCAATTCAAGAAAGTAATCACGGTGGAAGACGCTGCGATTCAAGGTGGATTTGGATCAGCGATCGCGGAATTTATGGTAGATCACCACTATACTTCACAACTTATTCGCCTTGGAATTGCAGATGAAATCGTCGAGCACGGAGAGCAAAAAGAATTGTATGCCCTATGCGGAATCGACGCAAACGGCATTTTAGCAAAAATCCAAGCGAACGTATCATCGCAAACGGCGAAAAATAATCCGAAAGCGCTTGTTTCTTAATGCGTTAATAGTACTTTTCAAAGAAATAATCCCTACCTTTGCACCTTGAATTTCCCAATTAAAGGAATTTCGTTTCATTCAACGAATACATTTTTATGCAAAGCATTCGCAACATTGCCATTATTGCCCACGTTGACCACGGTAAAACGACCCTAGTTGACAAAATCATTCATGCATCCAAGATTTTTAGAGAAAATCAAGAATTTGGAGATTTGATCCTTGACAATAACGACTTAGAGAGAGAAAGAGGAATTACAATTACGTCTAAAAACGTATCTGTTCGTTACAACGGAGTAAAAATCAACATTATCGATACACCTGGTCACGCCGACTTTGGCGGTGAGGTAGAACGCGTTCTACGTATGGCGGATGGCGTTATCTTGTTAGTGGATGCTTTTGAAGGCCCGATGCCTCAAACACGTTTCGTACTTTCAAAAGCGATTGCGTTAGGATTAAAGCCTATCGTTATTGTAAACAAAGTAGATAAAGAGAACTGTCGTCCAGACGAAGTACACGAAAGTGTTTTCGACTTGATGTTTAACTTAGAAGCAACTGAAGATCAATTAGACTTCCCTTGCATCTATGGTTCATCTAAGCAAGGATGGATGAGTACGGATTGGAAACAACCTACGGATAACATCATTCCCTTGTTAGATGCGATCATCGAGCACATTCCAGCTTCTAAAGTACAAGAGGGTACTCCTCAAATGCAGATCACGTCATTAGATTACTCTTCATTCGTAGGTCGTATCGCGATCGGACGTTTAGAGCGTGGTACGTTGACAGAAGGGATGCAAATCTCCCTTTGCAAAGCGGATGGTACAACAAAGAAAATGCGTATCAAAGAACTTCAGGTTTTCGAAGGTCTAGGAAAAGTAAAAGTAGAGAAAGTAGAGTGTGGTGAGATTTGCGCGGTAACAGGTATCGAAGATTTCGAAATCGGTGACACGATTGCAGATGCAGAAAATCCAGAGGCATTAGCGCGTATCGCGATTGATGAGCCTACGATGAATATGTTATTCACGATTAACAACTCCCCATTCTTTGGAAAAGAAGGTAAATTAGTTACGTCTCGTCACTTACGTGATCGTCTTTTCAAAGAGACAGAGAAAAACTTAGCCTTGAAAGTAGTTACAACGGAAAGTGAAGATAAATTCTTAGTATTTGGTCGTGGTATACTTCACTTGTCAGTATTGATCGAAACGATGCGTCGTGAGGGTTATGAGTTACAAGTAGGTCAACCTCAGGTTATCTTCAAAGAAGGAGAAAACGGCGAGCGTTTAGAACCAGTAGAATCATTAGTAGTAGACGTTCCAGCAGAAGTAGCAGGTAAAGTAATCGAATTAGCGACTCAAGGTAAAGGGGAGTTGTTGATTATGGAACCTAAAGGTGACTTACAACACTTAGAATTCAACATTCCATCTCGTGGTTTGATTGGTTTACGTTCTAAAGTATTGACTGCAACTTTCGGAGAGGCAATTATGGCTCACCGTTTCATCGCTTACGAACCATTCAAAGGAGCGATTCCTGGCCGTATCAACGGATCATTGATCTCAATGAACACAGGTCCTGCGATTCCTTACGCGATTGATAAATTACAAGATAGAGGGGTGTTCTTCATCGATCCAGGTGAAGAAGTATACACAGGGATGGTAGTAGGAGAGCACAATCGCCAAAACGACATCGAAGTGAACCTTCAAGCTGCGAAGCAATTAACGAATATGCGTGCGTCAGGTACGGATTCGAATACCAAAATTGCTCCTAAATTAAACTTCTCATTAGAAGAGTGTATGGAATTTATCCAAAAGGATGAATACTTAGAAATCACTCCTAAGTCTTTACGTATGCGTAAAATTTGGTTAGATCCAAGTGAGCGTAAGCGTAACGAAAAGAAGCCAAGCTAATCCTGAAAAGGCTGCCCTCACCGGCAGCCTTTTTTTATGGTCTAATCGCGGGTTGCTCATCTAAAAAATAATACCGCGAAGGCAAGTAAGGCTTCAGCTCACCCATCCAATAGGCCGATGGTCGCTTCAGAAAATACCACGTGGCCTCTTGCCAGCTTTTCAGCCATTCTTTATCGCGGTATTTTACGTCTTTCCCTAAAATCAAATGCTGCTGCCCCCGAGCTACCGTGGGGATGCGCACATAAGCATACGTTTCACTTCGGTATTTCCATTGTAAATTACCCTTCACAGGCCACCTACGCGTCAGCGTATCCTTCACCCCACAATTCGCCCACATGGGACTAAGGTGCGCCTGAATCCAAGCCGGATCCGCACTCGCAGGCAATGAAGCGATTGATTTCTCCCCTTCATTCTCCACCCAAACGGCTTCTCCTTTAAAAGCACTCAAATAGGCCTGAGGTTTTGTTTCTGGACTTTGCCAAAACAATAACAAGAGGCATGCCCCCATTTTCCATCGACGCGGTGCCCAAACCAGTAAGGCAATCGCAAAGAAATAAATAGACATTTCAAGTATCGTAATCTGCAAAAAGGGGATTACCGAGGTGACGCGTTCCACCCAGCTAAACATCAGACCATGCAGCAGTTGAAAGTTTGTATTCAATAAATAAGCCAACGGTTGAAAAGCCCATTCGGGCAAAAAGTAACCAATCGCTAACAGTAAAAAACCTAAAAACAAGGCGATGGAGGAGAATAAAATCAAAAAAGGATTCAATAGAAAGAACGAAAGTGGATGTGGCAATTGATGAAAATAATAGACGATCAAGGGCCAAGTGAGTACTTGAGCTGCTAAGGCGACACAGGTTAATTCCCAAATTTGGGTCAACGGCCAACGAAGCCAACCTCTAAACTGAAAAACAGATGCCCAGCGCTGTTGAAACACAATTAATCCCCAAACGGCCAAATAAGATAACTGAAACCCCGCATCAAATAAGGACGCCGGATGCAGAAACAACAAGACGAAGGCGCTAAAAGCCAAGGTATTCAAGCTCTGCTGACTATGAAGAAAAGTTTTAGCAAACAGTATCACCGAAAACATCCAGGCGGACCTCAGCACCGGCAAAGAAAAACCGCTAATCCCGGCATAGCACCATAGCAAGGCCATCATCAATCCGAAAAAAACATAGGGCCCAGCTGGCCGACGTTTAAGTAAAAAACCCAATATAAGGCTTAATCCCATATACAATAGCCCGACATGAAGACCCGAAACAGACAAAATGTGAATAGCTCCTAAAGCCGAGTAAGCAGATAAAGTTTCGAAATCAATCTTCGTCTTCACTCCTAACAGCATTGCTTCGGCCACATCACGATCTCGCCCCGGCTCGAAAGCCCGTTCAAGTAAGCCCACAAAATGCGCCTGAGCCTTTTCAAAAAAAGTCCGATCTACACCTCCTTTTTCAATGAGCCGAATTCGATCGAGCGAAACAAAGGCAGATCCGCCTATTCCCTTTTGGAAAAAATAGGCACCCCAATTTTTTTCAAAAGGAAAAAGAGGCAATGGGAAGGGCTTGACGGCTTGACGCACGGCAAACACATCGGCAGCCTGGGGTTTGGGCAATGTTTTAGCGAGATAAAGCCTGTATAATCCAGAGGAAGAAGACCATACCTGCGCGGAATCTCGTGAGCCCATACATCGTGCTAAGACAGACCAAGATTTCGGCTTCTCCTCAACGGATCCCTCTACTCGAAACACAAAACCATCGCGCGGCAGCACTGGCAAAACGGGCATCAAGTAAGCAGTCCACGCCATCGCAAAAACGACAATCAAGGAGGATATACCGGCACTTTTACAAACTCTCCCTGGAATCAGAAAGCCCAAACAACCCAACATAGGCCAATAAGCAAATCCCGAAAGCAGAATACCTAGCATCCAAAACAGCAAAATTCGGACAAAAGGAAAACGAGAAAAATAGGAGATCATCGATTAGGCGGAAAGGCCTAAAGGTAGAATTTTTTGGAGGAGATTAAGGCCTCCACTTCATCAGGAACTAGATATTTGATCGACTGACCTTGTTGGATACAGGCCCGAATATAGGTGGCTGAAATGTGCAAAATAGGTGCTTCAATGCGTTGAACGTTCTTATGTGCCCATAAATCCGATACCGGTTCTTCGCCCCGCGGATACACGTAGAGGCCATAATAATCAAGTAGTTGGTTATAGTTTTTCCAACTCTTGAACTGCTCTAAATTATCTCCACCTATGATTAACTTGAACTCCGTTTCCGGATGACGCTCTGCTAAATGCACGAGCGTATCAATCGTATAAGAAGGTCGAGGTAAATTAAACTCGATATCTGATGATTTAAACGAATAATTATCTGCGATAGCCCGATCTACGAGATCCAGGCGATCAAATTCATGCAATAAAGATTTACTTTTCTTGTGGGGATTTTGGGGAGAAACGACGAACCAGATTTGGTCTACCTCCGTTTGATTCAACACCGCCTGCGCAATGATCAAATGACCCTGATGTATCGGGTTAAACGAACCAAAAAACAGGCCTACCTTCATTATTTCGTTAATTTATCAAACAAGGCTTGTGCTTCCGCCACTGCATCTTCGAGCTTATCATTTACTAAAATCACATCAAATTGCTCCTGGAAAGACCATTCAAATTTCATCTTGAAAATACGCTTAGACAAAGCCTCCTCATCTTCCGTACCCCGTGAACGCAAACGCTCCTCGAGAATTTCCAACGTAGGGACTTTGACAAAAACCGCTAGGGCGCGATCCCCATAATACTTCTTCAAGGCCAAACCTCCGCGCACATCCACATCAAAAATCACATGTTTCCCTGAAGCCCAAATCCGCTCAATCTCCGACTTCAAGGTTCCATAATAGGCCCCAGCATACACTTCCTCCCATTCTACGAATTCATCATTTGCGATTCTAGCCCGAAAATCATCTGGCGTTAAAAAGTAATAATCTTTCCCGTGCTCCTCATGGCGGCCTCGCTTATCGCGGGTACAAGCAGAGATCGAGAAGCCCAAATTTGCATTGCGCGCCAATAATTCTTTAACGATGGTGGTTTTACCAGAGCCCGATGGGGCCGAAAATATGATGAGTTTGCCTTCCAAAAATTTCGATGATTAAATGAACCAACAAAATAAGGGAATTAAGAGCAATATAAGGAGTACAATCGACGATATTTTTAAACGAATGCTTTCGAGTAAAGTGGACGGGCAAGTAGAGGTGCATTTCGATTTTAAGGCTTTCCGAAGTGCTACTTCTAGTTCATGTCCCTCCTGACAAGGCAAACATTGGTCTTTATTGGCTAAAAAACGGGCTTCCTCCTCCGCCGTCGCTTCCTTATCTAGGATGCGCTGGATCAAATGCAGGCAATCGGGTTGATGGGAACAATGCGTCTTCATAATTTTTTTAACATCGATGGCAAAAAAAAAGTTCCGGGCTAGGCTGACAACATGTCAGTTTTATAGCCTTTCTTAGCGGCATAAGAAGCCAAGGTTTCTTTCAATAAGGTTCGCGCACGGTGAAGTCGTGAACGCACGGTTCCGATTGGGATGTTCAAAATTTTAGCCATCTCTTCGTAGCTAAACTCCTCTAAATCACATAGAATGATAATCATTCTAAAATCAACCGGCAAAGCTTGAATCGCGGAGGTAATTTCATCCCCCAGCATCTCATTCACCGTTTCCGCCTGCAAATCAGCTTGAAAAGCTGGTTCTGGATCGTCGTCTCCGGCAAAGGATTGCTCCACCCATTCAAATTCAACCTTGGAAGGGCCTCGGGATTTCTTGCGGTAATCGTTGATGAAATTATTCTTGAGAATACGGAACAACCAGGCTTTGGCATAAGTCCCAGGCTCAAATGACCCGATAAAACGAAAGGCGCGCATACAAGTGTCCTGCACTAAATCGTGTGCATCGTCCTCGTCATTCGTCAGTCGAAGGGCAAAATTATACATCGCATCCATATGCGGCACAAACTCCTTTTCGAAGAGTGCTCTAGCTTGCGATTCAGTCAGCGCAACGGCTGAACTCGTTTCTGTACTCATGGCGGTTTATCAATAAGATACCAGCATGCCTACAATTTAAACGCCAAAAAGAAAAGGTGACAAAAAGACTTATTTCCCTTGGTTAAACAATTCTAACAAAGAAAAAACGGCGATCCCTAAAAGGGTGCTAAGAAAGGCTTTCCATAGACTCAGGCCAAAGAGACTCCAATCACTCGCCTCCAGTAAAAATAGCACCAGGTGATGCGTGATGAGCATCAATCCCAAATAAGGGAAAAACCACATCCACTTCATCTCCGCCAGACTGATCGATGAACGCTCATCGTATCCGTTCGCAGGCGTCAAGATATTGAAAAAAGTAGGACGTAGCCAAGCAATTAAAACAGTTGAGAACGCATGCATCCCATGGGTATTATAAAAAGTATCTAATAACCACCCCAGTGCAAAAGCGCCTACAATCAGGTAAACAGGCGGAGTTTCGATGGGCGCTTTAATAATAGCCCACAAATAAATGAAGCAAAATCCGTAATAAAACAGGGCCAAATCACGCAAAAACAAAAGTTGCACGACGATCGTCAAAAAGACTGCAATCCACCATTTGTATTGAAAAGTAGTGTTCATCTTAGTCGATTTTAGGTTTTGCCTGTTCTAATTTAGACTGTTGAC
This sequence comes from Aquirufa antheringensis, assembly GCF_023921165.1. Lineage (NCBI taxonomy): Bacteria > Pseudomonadati > Bacteroidota > Cytophagia > Cytophagales > Flectobacillaceae > Aquirufa > Aquirufa antheringensis. Next base: position 1,413,363 of record NZ_CP049835.1, on the reverse strand, counting down.
CCGCAAATTTATTTTCGATTACATATACATAACGAAGCGTTGAGAAGTGCGTCAATAGCATCACTTTAATGTCGTGAAAGGTTCCATCGTCTTGCAATCCTACCTTTGCTACAATACCAATGGGAACATTAGGCGGATACACCGCATTATAATCAGACGTAACGATGGTATCTCCTTTTACTACTTTTTTGTATTTCGAAACGTCCATCAACTCCGCCACTTCAGGCTGATAACCAGGCCATTTGATGTAACCTAATTCCCCTGATGACTTAATTTTAGCAGAAACCGTATTACTCGTATGCAAAACAGAAACGATTAAGGACAAATTTGCTTGACAAGAGATGACTTTCCCTACCACTCCCGTGGAAGAAATAACGGCCATGCCTGGTTTGATACCATCTAAATAGCCTTTTTCAATCGTTAAATAATTTTGCGAATTCCTCGTACTTTGATCAATCACTTTACACGCGATAGGCTTATAACGATCTAGGGATGCCTTGCTGAAAAATACCGGCAAATCCGCTTTCTGTTGAACCTGCGCCTGCAATTGAAATACTTGCTGATGCAGCTTTTGATTCTCTAACGCTAATTCGCCATTAATCTCCCGTAATTGATGGTAGGATGCCACTTCTTGACGCGTGGACAAAATGGACGCCGCCCAAGCATTCGTGGTGTTAAAATAGAGGGTATGTTGGTAATTATTGTACGTAAACACAGACCAAAGACTGATCAACTGCAGCAGAACAAACAATAACAGGTTTCGCTGACGCAATAAGAACTCAAACAGTTGATTCATCCCCTACTAGGTAATCAATACCGGACGGTATTTCTCTAAGTTTTTCAAGATTTCTCCTGTACCGCGGATTACCGCTTTCAACGGATCGTCCGCCACGTGTACTTTTAACTGAGTCTTCTTCTCAATACGCTTATCTAATCCGTGCAACATCGCACCACCACCAGCTAAGTGAATACCGTTGTGGAAGATATCACCAGATAATTCCGCTGGAGCTCTTTGTAAAGTCTCCATAATCGCCACCTCAATTTTCGTGATTGAGCTATCTAAGGCATAAGCGATTTCTGAATAATTGATCAAGATTTCTTTAGGAATACCGGTCATTTGATCACGACCACGAATCTCAAAATCCGCTGGTGGATTTTCCAATTCCGGCAACGCAGAACCTACTTGAATTTTGATTTGCTCCGCTGAACGCTCACCGATAACCAGCTTGTGCTCACGTAACAAATAATCTTTAATATCACGAGTAAACTCATCCCCTGCAACACGAATCGAGTTTTCAACCACGATTCCGCTCAAGGAAATAATCGCCACCTCCGTGGTACCACCTCCGATATCCACTACTAAGGATCCATTCGGTTGTTCAATATCTATTCCGATACCAATCGCCGCAGCAATCGGTTCGTGTACCATATACACTTCACGTGCTCCAGCGTGTTCTGCGGAGTCTTTTACGGCTCTTTTCTCCACCTCAGTAATACCTGAGGGGATACAAATCACCATGCGTAGGGCGGGAGAAAAGAAGGAATTTCCTTTGTCCATCATTTTGATTAAACCACGCATCATTAATTCAGCCGCGGTAAAGTCAGCAATCACCCCATCTTTTAAGGGACGGATGGTTTTAATATTGTCATTCGTTTTCTCGTGCATCATCATCGCCTGGCGACCCACCGCTAACACCTTATTCGTATTGCGATCTAAAGCGATAATCGAAGGTTCGTCTACTACGACCTGATCTTTGTGAATAATCAAGGTGTTTGCCGTACCTAAGTCCATGGCAATATCCTTCGAAAGAAAATTAAATAAGCCCATCTGATTTTGTGATAGTAAAACACAAATTTACATAAAAAATGCCCTAATGTTTTAAAAAAAATGAATTTTACAATTTCCACGAAATAATTATAAAATAGGCCAAAGCAGGAGCTCAGAATTCCTCAAATCAAAAAATCCCCCTCTTATTAATATATTACAATAAAATCGCTGAAAAAAAATAGACCAAATTGGGCAAATTAATCGACAAAATAATTTGGAATTATTATCTGATTTATTAGTTTTGTCCAAGTTTAGTAGAAAAATCGTATTAAATACTCCGTTTGGTGATAAATTATGGAAGATTATAACAAGATCATCGAGTCCTTAGGTGTTAAATTCATCAAAGCGAGAAACATTAGAATATTACAACCGATTCGTATCAAGAATTTCTACGACGTAGAAAATTCACTCTTGATATTGTACAAAGGGGAGGTTTCTTTTGGCGAGGAGGAGACTCCGGTGGAGGAAGGCGATATGCTTTTCATCCCAGGGGGTAAAATGATCAGCGTAACCTACGGAAACGCAGAAAAACCGAAAGCTGTGAACAATGAAGAGTTCATGACGCATCGGGAATTGTACTTTGACCAAAACACCGACGCTTCTCTCATCGGAACCCAGCCGAACTCGTTCGGCATGGTAGCCTTCGAAGCGAAAGTGTTCGATTCAGTCAACTTCTTCACCTCTTTAGACATTCCTCCGTTCTTAATCAAACGTGATGATAAATTAGCGGCAACCATCCGCGAGATCTTAGAAGAGGACCTTTCTGACGCGATCGGTAAAGGACGTATCATTAAGATCAAAACGGAAGAGATCGTTATCGAAGTCATTCGCTACATCATTGAGAACCGTTTATTCGTAGAACAATTAGCCACTAACTCGACTTACTTTAAAGATCCACGCTTAATCGATATCTTCGCTTATATCAAGGATCATTTGGGTGGTGATTTATCCAATAAAGTTTTGGCAAACGTCGCTAACGTTTCTGAAGACTACGTAGGTCAGTATTTCAAGATGCTAACGGGTATTAACCCACAAGATTATATCGAATACCAACGTATGGAAGCAGCTGTAGGTTTACTTCGCACAACGAAGAAGTCTATCCGCGCGATCGGCTCTGAAGTGGGCTACAAAGACACGGCATATTTCTGCCGTCGTTTCAAGATGATGTTTGGTATTCCAGCTGGAAAGATGAGACGAAGAGAATCGTTGATGAATATCTAGAACAAAAAAGCCTGCTGAAATCAGCAGGCTTTTTTGTTAGTAGTCAGTTGCCAGTAATCAGTAAACAGTGACAGACTACTAGATACTGGGTACTGGCTACTTTTAGTCGCAGCAAAGCTTCGACTAAAGTAAGTACTTCAACTTCACTAGCTCTCTCTCCGTTAAGAATCTCCAGCTTCCGCGTGGAAGGTCTTTCTTCGTTAAGCCAGCAAAAGTCGTACGGTCTAGTTTAGTTACTTCGTATCCAAGGTGTTCGAAGATACGACGAACGATGCGGTTTTTGCCTGAGTGGATTTTCACTCCGATGACGTAACCGTCTGGAGTTACTTTGGCCAAATCATCTACTTTAATTTCGCCATCCTCCAAGGTTAAACCCTCTTTGATTTTCTCGAAATCTTCATCCGTCAATGGCTTGTCTAATTCCGCTTGGTAAATCTTCTCGATTTCGTTTGATGGATGCGTCAATTTATCCGCTAATTCGCCATCATTCGTAATCAACAACAAACCAGTCGTGTTTCTATCCAAACGTCCCACCGGATAAATGCGCGATTCTGTCGCATTCTTCACTAATTCCATCACGGTCTTGCGATCGTTCGGGTCTTCGGTCGTTGTTAAGAAGTCTTTGGGCTTATTTAACAATAAATAAACGGGTTTTTCGCGGTTCAATTTACGGTTACCGTACTTCACGATATCCGTAGGATTTACTTGGTAACCCATTTCTGTCACCACCTTGTTATTTACCTTGATTTCGCCTGCTTCGATCAATTTATCGGCGTCACGACGAGAACAAATTCCCGCGTTAGCGATGTAGCGATTTAGACGAATAACGTCTGAACGGCGATCGGTTTGGGCGATTTTCTTCTGGATCTTCGCCGGAGCGCGCTCCTTGTAACGATCTAATTTGTATTGTGGTTCGTAGGCAGGACCTGCATCAAAACGCGAGCGGCTTTTAAAGGTCTCCCGATCTGAATAACGCGGATTGCGAGCACCTTCTGGACGCTCTTCCCGGTCTGCAAAACGTTCTGTACGCTTCTCGTAGCGACGCTCAATACGCGCTGTTGGATTCTCATCAAGTGGTTTCGTCGATTCTTCCGAACCTTCTACTTTAGGGGCCGCATTGCGATCCCAGCGATTATCTCCTTTATAGGGTGTGCGTGTTGGATTTTCAGTTCTGCCAAATGGTTTGCGTTCACCGCCTTGATAAGGCTTGCGTTCGCCACCACCTTGGTATGGTTTTCTTTCTCCATCAAACGGCTTACGATCCCCGAATGAACGGCGCTCTCCGCCTTCACGGTTATCACGATTGAACGGTTTGCGTTCACCGCCTTGATAAGGCTTGCGCTCGCCACCACCTTGGTATGGTTTTCTTTCGCCATCAAACGGTTTACGATCCCCGAATGAACGACGCTCGCCACCTTCGCGGTTATCGCGATTGAACGGTTTGCGTTCGCCACCTTCTCTATTGAATGGCTTGCGATCTCCTGAAAAACGATTGGATGATTCTGAACGTGGTGCACGTGGGGCACCTGAATCGTTGCGTGGAGCTCCTGAGTCATTGCGTGGGCCTCTGAACTCGCGAAGGCTATCTGATCTGCTTCCAGATCTTCCTGTGGATGCACGACCTTCTGTTGGTCGGCTGTCACGACGGTTATCGTCGTTTGAAATTCTTTTTCTCATAATGGTACAACATCACTGCTGGAATAAAAGAGGACGAACGTTTGTCATCTTGGCTTCGATTGTCGAAATTTAGGCAAAGGTACAGAAAATAATCCGCTTTGTATTTATTTTTACGTTACATTAGTCCCTTATGAAATTCGTAAAGCTATTTAATTCAAGCATTTACCTCTTTTTGATCGTTATTACAGGCGTGTTAAGCGGCTGCAATTATGATGCCCGATTGTTCAAAAAGGCGAAGCAAAATTTCGAAGTGGGGGAATATGAGTGGACGATTCGGGAGGTAAAGCCTTTGGCCCAACGCTACTACAGAGCAAAAGAAACGAACTACTTCGTGGCGGAATCCTACCGCCTTTCGAACCGCATTCAGTATGCAACGCCGTATTATTTGATCGCCAAAGAAAAGGGCTACGACGACAAAAATATCAATCTACACCTCGCCTACGCCGCAAAAGCGAACGGAAAATATGCGGATGCGCGCAAATACCTGAAAGAATTTATCGATTCTAAACCTTCGCGTGAGCTGGTGGTGAAAGCCGAAATCGAATTAGATAATTTACCCGCAGTAGAAGAATACAGTAAAAAGCCGAGTCCGGTGAAGATCCAAGGATTGGTGGGAAACACGAATCAGGCAGAATTTGGTCCAATTAAAATAGGCGACGAGCTGATATTAACGAGTTCGAAGAAACCCTTGATCTATAAAAATAATGGTTTGCCTTTTTTAGGCTTGTACAAGGCGCGCCTAAAGAGTCCGGGAGAGATTGAAAAATTAGAATTATTTAGCGCGAACCTGTTAGATGCGAATGCGAATGAAGGGACGCCAGCCTTTTCTAAGGATGGAAATACGATGGTTTTTGCTCGCGGAAATTCAGGCAAAAGCAAGGATCCTTCGCCGGATGTGGATTTGTATATTTCAACCAAAAGAGACGGCAACTGGTCTACCCCAGAACGTTTAGCGATTTCGGATTCGATAGGTTGGGATGGGAGTCCGGCCTTTTCTAGAGATGGGAAAACGCTTTATTTTAGCTCAAATCGAAGAGGCGGGAAAGGCGGATTGGATTTATACCGGGCGCCCATGGATAATTCGGGGCGTTTTGGAAGACCCATTAATTTAGGCTCCACCATTAATACGCGTGGCAATGAACTATTCCCGTATGTTTCTGAGGACGGAAAATTATACTTCTCTTCGGATGGGCATCCGAGTTTAGGGGGCTTAGACCTTTTTGTGGCGAGTCGCAGTGGAGATGAAATTCAAATCGAACATTTAGGCGTTCCGATTAACTCGGTGGGGGATGATTTTGGGTTGTTTTTAGCAGATTCCACACAGGGTTATTTTAGCTCGAACCGGGTGGGTGGCAAAGGCGATGACGATATCTATTATTTCGAATCCACTGGATCAGAGGATCGCTGGTGGTCCAATGAAATCATGATTTCGGAGAGCGGAGAGGCTGCGAAAGTGGCCTTATACCATTTGAGAACACAGATTGTTAATGCGCGCAATAAGCCAATTGCGAAGGCGAAAGTGGGTATTAAGCGCAATGGAGAAATTCAACCGGTTCAATTTAGTAATACCGAAGGTTACCTTGACATCATCGACTTAAATCCGGCGGACCAAATCAGTTTCAACGCCAGCAAAGAGAAGTACTTGACCAAGCGCAGTGAATTCTTGATGGATGGCCGCGAGATTCCGAAGCAATTATTGAAGAAAGAATTAACGGACACTACTTTTGACCATAAAATTACGCTCGGACTTGCTGAAGTGGGCGAAGAAATCAGCGCCTTATTTGACGTAAATCCGATCTATTATGACCTAGATAAGTCCAATATTCGCCCGGATGCAGCGGCCGAATTAGACAAAATCGTCCAAGTTTTAAAGGATAATCCAGCTATTTCGATCGAATTAGGGTCGCATACGGATGCCCGCGCCAGTGCGGGTTATAACTTAAAATTATCCCAAAGAAGAGCTGAATCAGCTGTAAAATACATCATCGAGCACGGAATCGAGGCGTCACGCATTAAGGCCAAAGGCTATGGCGAAACGCAACTCATCAACGGCTGCTCTGATGGCGTCGATTGTAGCGAGGAAGCGCACCAAGAAAACCGCCGAACTGAATTTAAAATCACTGATCTAAATGACTAATTACGTCTTAAAAAACGCTCAAATTGTTAACGAGGGGCAAATTATTGCTTCTGATTTACGCATCGAAAATGGTAGAATCGCAAAAATAGCGGCAAATATTAACCCTGCTCCTGGAGATGTCGTAGTAGACCTTTCAGGGAAACACGTTTTCCCCGGAATGATCGATGATCAAGTACATTTCAGAGAGCCCGGCTTAACCCACAAAGCGACGATTGCCAGCGAGGCGCGGGCGGCTGTGGCAGGTGGTGTGACGAGTTTTATGGAGATGCCGAACACGGTTCCCAATGCGTTAACCCAGGAATTATTAGCGGATAAATACGCGATAGCGGCGGCTGGATCTTTGGCCAACTACTCCTTCTTTATGGGCGCCGGAAACGACAACTTAGAAGAAGTATTAAAAACGAATCCGCGCGATGTGTGCGGGATCAAAATATTTATGGGGTCGTCCACTGGCAACATGCTTGTGGATAACACCCAAACCTTAGAAAAACTATTCTCCAGCTGCGAAATGCTCATCGCAACGCACTGCGAAGATGAACCGACTGTCCGCGCGCGCACAGAACTTTTCAAAGAAAAATACCCAGAAGACGCCCCTGCCTACATCCACCCTTTAGTACGAAATGAAGAGGCTTGCTATCTTTCTTCGTCCATGGCGGTGGATTTAGCGAAAAAAAACAACACGCGCTTGCACATTTTACATATCTCGACAGAGGAAGAATTAGCCTTGTTCGAGACTGGGAAAGCCGTGAAAGACAAGAAAATTACGGCAGAAGTTTGCGTGCACCACTTGTGGTTCGATGCGGCACAATACGACACGCTGGGAAATCAAATCAAATGCAATCCCGCCATTAAAGATGCCCGCCATAAGACGGCTTTGCGGAAGGCTTTAGTGACTGGAGAATTAGATATTATTGCAACGGATCACGCACCACATACCTGGGAGGAGAAATCGCAAGGTTTTTGGAAGGCTCCATCAGGCTTGCCTTTAGTCCAGCATCCCCTGTTATTGATGATTGATTTAGCCAAAGAAGGTCACATCAGCCTCGAGCTCATTGCTGAAAAAACAGCCCATGCGGTGGCCGATTGTTTTCAAATCGAAGAGCGGGGTTATATCCGCGAAGGGTATTGGGCGGATTTAGCGATCGTGGATTTACACAAACCATATACCGTTTCTAAAGAGAATATCTTATACCAATGCGGCTGGTCACCTCTAGAGGGACACACCCTATCTGCATCAGTAGAACATACCTTTGTTTCTGGACATTTAGCGTATTCACAGGGCTCTTTTGACGAAAGTAGAACAGGGAAACGCTTATTATTTAACCGGTAATATGACTGCGCTCCTCCCCTTTTATGCGCCTTTCGGGCTAGAAGCCGGCTTAGATGAAGCAGGGAGAGGTTGTTTAGCGGGGCCCGTCGTGGCGGCGGCAGTGATTTTACCCCGGGATTTTCACCATCCGTTCCTGACAGATTCGAAACAGATGACGTTGCGACAACGCACTGAATTAAAACGTTTAGTGCGGGAATATGCCATTGACTTTGCCATTGCGGAGGTAGATGCGGCGAAAATTGATGAAATCAACATTTTAAAGGCGAGTATTTTAGCGATGCATCTGGCGGTGGATCAATTAACGCATCGTCCAGAGCACTTATTGGTCGACGGGAATCGCTTTTATAGCTACCCCTTAACACCACATACCTGTATCGTAAAAGGAGATTCGAAATATTTCTCGATTGCGGCGGCTTCTATTTTGGCCAAAACCTATCGGGATGAATTACTCGAAAAAATGGCTCAGGAGCATCCCGGCTATGGTTGGGAGCGAAATGCGGGTTATCCCACCTTGCAACATCGCAAAGCCATTCTCGAAAATGGTCTAACAAATTACCACCGAAAAACGTTTAAAGTAGAGATTAAATAATTGCGTAAATTGAACGCTCTATGAAGGTTAAATATGAAGGGTAAACTAGTACTTCTTTTCTTGTTAAGTTTTTCCACCTGGGCACAAGATGCTTTGCGAAAAGAACGTGCCTTACGTTTCGGAATGCAACAAGATTCCATTTACCGAGGGGCGCAGGCTTTGGCCAAAAAAAGAGGCATTCCACTTCAAGTGGACTTGGGTAAAAATAAGACACTACAATTCCAAGGTTTTTCAGAAATAGGGGAAGCATTGTACTTAAGGACAGAATCGAATACGCAGGCGGCCAAAATGACGAAGACTAACCTCTTGTACCCAGGAGCTTCTTTAAACCTAGGACTGACGGGAAAATCGGATTCGATAAAAGGGAAATTAGGCATGTGGGATGGCGGCGGAGTTCTAGCCAGTCACCAAGAGTTTGGGGGCAGAGCAACGGCTGCACAAACGATTACGAGTACAAACGACCATGCTACGCACGTAGCGGGCATTTTAGTGGCAGCCGGAATCAGCCCGTCCGCAAGAGGAATGGCTTATGAGGCAGATTTGAAATTTTGGGATTATTCAAACGATAATTCCGAAATGAGCACGGCATCCACTTCTCTTTTAATCAGTAATCACTCCTATGGTTACCAAGCGGGCTGGGTCTATGATGAGACGAAGAAAAAATGGCAATGGTGGGGAAATGATGCGGTCAGTACGGAGGAAGACTATAAATTTGGCTTATACGATGCGAATACCCAAACCTGGGATCGCGTCGCCTACAACGCCCCTAACTACCTGATTGTCAAGTCTGCAGGCAATAGCCGAAATCAAAATGGTCCCGCAGCTGGAGAGTACTATTTATTACGCTCCACGAGTGATTCTTCGAACAAAGCAAGAGCAAAAAATGATGGATTTGACATTATTTCGACCTCAGGAACCGCTAAAAATATTTTAACCGTAGGAGCCGCAACGCTCTCTTCCCTGATTCCCACGAAAGGTTCTGAAGTGAGCATTTCAAGCTTTACTAGCTGGGGTCCCACGGACGATGGGCGCGTAAAACCGGACGTGATGGCGGTAGGGACTAGTTTATTTTCCACCACCAACACAAGCGATAAATCCTACGCAACCCAAAGTGGCACATCGATGTCCTCTCCCCAAGCAGCAGGATCACTTTATTTAATTCAGCAGTTATACAATCGTCTAAATAGCAATACCTTTATGCTGGCCTCCACCCTCAAGGCGGTCGCCATACATAGCGCCATGGACATGGACGTGGCAGGGCCTGACTACAAAACAGGTTATGGGCTTATCCAACTGGACAAGGCTGCTGCTCTCGTCAAGAATGAGGGAAATACGCACTTACTAAAAGAGGAAAAATTAAATCAAGGTCAAACGAAAACCTATACCCTTATTAGTTCAGGAAATGGCCCTTTAAAGGCGACCATTGCTTGGACTGACCCAGAAGGCACCACATCCTCTGCCTTAAACGACAGAACCCCGCGCCTAGTGAATGACCTAGATATACGAATCTCGAGTGGTTCCACTACCTATCTACCTTTCATCTTAGACCCAGGTACACCAGACGCGCTGGCTGTCCCCGGTGACAACATTCGAGACAATGTAGAGCAAATTATCGTCAATAATCCCTTGCCTGGCCAAACATTCACCCTAACCGTGAGCCACAAAGGGATCATAAAAAATAGTACTCAAGATTTTGGAATTGCTGTCTCCGGAATAGGAGGAACAGCCTATTGCACCTTAGCCCCAAGCACCATTACCACCGATTTTCAAAAATTCACCTTAGGAACAACAAAGGATTCTACCGGACTTAGCCCTGCTTTCACAGCAGAATTAGGTGCTAGCTTGCCGCTTGCCTTCCAATTTGCAGGATCTGGAACGAGAAATACGAGCCTTTACGCTGACTGGAATCAAGACGGTGATTTTACTGATGCGGGAGAAGAGTTGTATAGCTCGTCGACCGGTGCAACATCCATCCACATTCCTAGCACCTTAAAACAGGACAATTACTACCGCATAAGGTGGGTGGCTTCTAACGGGTCTGGGGCAGCCCTTTCGTGTGGTTCCATCACCTCGGGTGAAACAAAAGATTACGCTTTACAGATTTTACAGGCCTCTAAAGACTTTTCAGCTGTCTCTGTAGCTCAAACAACTGCTGGATTTTGTGCAAGCGCAGGCGCGACTAATTTTGTGGCCAAAGTAAAAAATGCAGGCTCCCTCACCCAAACAAATGTTCCCGTCTTGCTAGAAATCAAATCTGGATCTACCCTAGTGGGAACCGCTTCTGGCACTATTTCTACCTTAGCTTCTGGCAGAGAAATGGATGTGAGCCTGAGCGGGAGCGCCCAGTTAATCGCAGGATTGAGCTATACATTTCTATTGAAAACGGCGTTAACAGGGGATCAAAACAGCCTGAACGACACGTATACCATCAGCGGAACCATCGAAAGCCCTGCAGCGCCAGTAGTCACGGGAACGATTTGCAGTGGTGCGTCTGAGTTGAATTTAGCCGCGACGAATGGCAGTCCTCTTTGGTATAATGGAAACACCCTTTTAGGTGCGGGGGCTTCCCTGAAAACTCCATCAACGGGCACTTTTTATGCAGCATTTGATAATTTAAATACGACAATGGGACCTGCTACGAAGGCGGAATTTGGAGGAGGAAGCTATTACTCCAATTTTGGCCCAGAACCCATCTTCACAGTTACACAGCCTACTATTTTAGAATCCGCGACTGTCTACATAGGGACGTCAGGAACCGTCACTTTCGGCATTTTCGATAAAGAGACAGGGGAATTAATCGCCTCCGTGGCGAAAGACTTAACGGCGACACGGACGTCTGCAAACAACACCACGGTAAACAGTCAATTAATCGACGACAAAAATGATCCTGGCCAAAAAGTGATTTTAAACCTCCCTTTCCCCAAGGCCGGCACCTACATTTTATCCCATGTCTGCTCAAATGGCGCGTCCATATTCCGCAGCAATCGCACGGCCGCAGATACCGTAAATGCCCCTACAAACATCGGCTATCCGTACGCCATACCGGGCGTTTTAAAACTTACAAGTGCACTCTTTAATGGAGGCGAAATCCAATCTGGCTACTATTACTTGTATGGGATGAAATTCAAATCCTACGCTTGCCCAAGCCCTAGAGTACAAGTAAGCGTCACTACTGGCGAGAGTCCAGTCGTTGCTGTGAGCCCCACAGGCGCCACCACCGTATGCGCGGGGGATAAAATCACCTTAACGGGAACACCTGCATCCGGAACACCTACCTACCAATGGTTTAAAAATGGGTCGGCCATCGCCGGGGCAACGACGAATAAACTAGAGGTCAATTCCTCCGGTTCCTACACGTTGAATTCGAGCTTCAATGGGATTTGTCCCGTGACCTCACCTACTTCTACGGTGACAGCCACTAACCCACTAGAACCCTTAGTCACCTTCAATCAAGGAATTTTGACTACGTCTGCAGGAACAGATATTCAATGGTATTTAAATGATATCGCCATCACTGGAGCCACGGCTACGACCTTTAAACCGACGGCGAATGGCATTTATAAAGTAAAATTAAGGGATGTGAATGGTTGTCTAGCCACGGCTAGTTATGGGATTACCATTTTAGCGTCTGCAACAGATAATCCGTTTGCTACGTTCTATGCTTTCCCCAATCCGGCAACCGAAATAGTGCATATTGGCATTCCTAGTGCTTTTCAGGCTCCTAACATCCGCGTTCGCATCAGTAATATGCAGGGAAAAGAGCTGAGAGATAGTAGAGTAGAGAGTAGAGATAATAGAATAAGCCTGGATATCTCTGCTTTGCCGGCTGGCAATTACATCTTACATTTCCCAGACTTAGAAAATCAGGTGAGCCTTAAATTTCAGAAGAATTAATTCGATTTTTTAGCCCAGGTGAAGATCATGCGAGGCGACTCTTTTTCATCGAATGATGAAAGGGCATAATCGCCTTTCAAGTCAACTAAACTTAGTCCTGCCTGAGCAGCATACGAGATGAAATCATTTTTAGCCACTAATTCGACTTTCTCCACGAAAGAAAATGCCTTACCCTGATCGCTAAAATCGATGGATTTGTATAAATAGCCTGCATCAGACCAGCGCTTGATTTGAAAGGAAATACCGGCCCTCTCTATCGTTTCTGCTGGCACTAAATTCGCTAACACAAAGCTAGGGTTAAAGAAATCCAAGACTAACAAACCGTCTTCTTTTAAGCCCCCTGCGAAAGTATTGAATGCTTTTTGATTGTCTTGCTGATCATCAAAATACCCAAAACTCGTAAAAAAATTAAAAATCGCATCGTAGCGATTTGCTAAAGGCAAAGGCTCTCTCAGGTCATGCACAAAAAAGAGCAAATCTTTATTTTCAAAAGCTTGAGCAGCCTCGATGTTAGCAGGGGATAAATCGAACGCGTCCACAGAGAAACCCAGTTGTTGAAGGGTTATGGCGTGACGTCCTTTTCCACAGGCAGCGTCGAGCACACGAGAGCCTGGAACCAAATGAAGCTTCTGTAACAAAGAAGCAATGAAATCTGCCGCTTCCTGCTCGTCTCGTTTAGCGTATAAAATATGGTAATACGGAGAATCAAACCAAGTACTAAACCATTCCTTCTCCTCCATTATTTTCTGATACTGACATTTGTTAAGAAATCTTGGTACGCGAGTGCGATCCCTTCTTTCAATGCTATTTTATGTTTCCAGCCGAGCGAGTGTAACTTCGACACATCCATTAATTTGCGTGGCGTTCCGTCAGGACGTGAAGTATCCCACTGAATACTGCCGGTGAAGCCCACTATTTCTTTCACGGTCTCCGCTAATTCTTTAATGGTTACGTCGATTCCCGTACCGATATTCACGAGTTCTGAGTCGCTGTAGGTCTCCATTAGATAGACACAGGCCTCCGCTAAATCGTCCGCATGCAAGAATTCCCGCATGGGAGACCCGGTACCCCAAAGCGTCATCGACGCATCTCCGCGTTCTTTCGCCTCCTGAAACTTGCGAATCATAGCCGGCAAAACGTGGGAATTTTCTAAATCGTAATTATCGTTCGGGCCATACAGATTCGTAGGCATTACCGAGATGAAATCACAGCCATATTGAGCGCGGTAGGCCTCACACATTTTGATACCCGCAATCTTGGCAATGGCATAAGGCTCATTCGTTTCCTCTAAATAACCACTGAGTAAATAAGACTCTTTCAGAGGCTGAGGGGCTAATTTAGGGTAAATACAGGAGGAGCCTAAGAACATCAACTTCTTCACTTTATGTACGAAAGAAGAGTGAATGATGTTGTTTTGGATGGCCAAATTCTCATACAAGAAATCCGCGCGGTAGGTATTATTTGCTACGATTCCGCCTACTTTAGCCGCAGCTAAAAAGACATAATCAGGCTTTTCTGCAGCGAAAAAATCAGCTACTTTCACTTGATCTCGTAAATCTAATTCCGCCGAGGTTTTCAGCACTAAATTCGTGTATCCTTCCTTCTGTAATTTTCGTACAATAGCAGAACCCACCATTCCGCGGTGCCCGGCTACATATATTTTTGCTTGTTTTTCCAATGAATGAATCAAATAAGGCCTCAAAAAATCCTTGCAAAAATACACAAAGTCCGTCAGGTAATAAGTTTAATTCGTAGTTTTGGGAAATATTTTTAGGTCTGCTCTATGCTTTTGCGCGTCACTCTTATCTGTTTTTTGCTTTGCTTGAACTTAACTGTTCGAGCGCAAAATCGGGCTGTGACTACAAACAAGCCACTCATAGACACCTCGGTTCACGAAAAAGGTTTATTTAGCGGACGCCTCTCAACCGGATTAGAGAACAAGGCGGCAGAAGCGAAGAAGTTTAAAGAAGATAGTAAAGCGTTTATTGAGAGTTTAGGCGTCAAGGATTTAGGTAAAAAAATCGTCAAAAACGCGAAAAAAAAACTCCAACCCCGAGACGAATACGCTGGCATAAAAACCGAACGCAAACTTGGCAATTATGGTAGTGGCGTTCGAATGACAGTGGAAGAAGTGAACGTGGTGAAATATGTGGAAGACGAGGCCCTGAGCCCCTACATCACAGAGGTTTTCATCTTTGACCCCTCCCAATCCCGCGTGGTATCCATCCCTTTAAAGGACACAAAAAACGTGCAAATTTGCCACGGACCCTTCAAGAAATATGTCAATCAAAAACTGATCGAAGAAGGATTCTATTTTATGGGCGCGAAAGACGGGCGCTGGGAAACCTACGGTCCAGAAAATGAATTAGAGAACAAAGTGTACTACGAAAAAGGCTATACTGCCGGATCGCATATCGCGTATTACGATGCGTCGAAAAAGAAAATCAAAGAGGTTATTCCACGACTTTATGGCAAAGTCCGCGGCACCTATTTTTCCTTCTATCCCAGTGGCAGTTTAAAAGAAGATGGTCGCTTGGACGATAGTGTAAAGGTGGGCCGCTGGAGAGAATACCATGAGTTTGGGAGTGGTGGGCGCTTGAAAAAAGAGTGGAGATTCGGGAAGGATAAATTTGACAGCGCCGAACCTTTATTAATCCAAGAAAGAGACCCACAATCGAAGGTAATTTTTCAAACAAAGGAACCTATTTCCCAACACAAGCCTTTACCGAGTGTTCCCATGGACGCAGATGATGAAGATTCAGAAGATGAGGATACGACGGAAGACGCAGCTATTATTCGCCATACCTCTTGGAATGTCCTTGGCTACCGTTTTGAGCTAAAAAACGTACCTGACTTACGAATCGATCTTTCAGCGGGGCACTTCAATATTCCATTAACCCCGCCCGATTTCCCTGTTTAATTTAGACGAATACCTCATTAATTAAACAAACATATGAAACAATCAGCATACCTTCAGTCCTTCATTAAAGGGGACTGGAAATCAGGAATAGCGGTCTTTTTAGTCGCATTACCCCTCTGTTTAGGCATCGCTCTAGCCTCAGGAGCCCCTTTATTAGCCGGCCTTGTGGCTGGTATCGTAGGCGGAACACTCGTTTCCCTCTTATCTGGATCAGAACTATCGGTTAGTGGGCCGGCCGCTGGCTTAACCATTATTGTGGCCACGGCTATTGCCGATTTAGGCTCGTTTCCCGGTTTTTTAGTGGCCGTCATCATTGCCGGCTTAATTCAGGTCGCTTTAGGCCTATTAAAATTAGGGAAGATTGGTGGATTTTTCCCCTCATCTGTCATACGTGGTATGCTGGTGGCGATTGGAATTGTGATAATCTTGAAACAAATTCCTCATGCCATTGGAGATGATTTGGACTTTATTGGAGAGTTTGAATTTGACCAAAAAGATGGCGAAAATACCTTTACCGAAATTTTAAAGTCGCTCGCCTCCATCAAAATAGGGGCCCTTATTATTTCGCTATTGGGGCTTATCATTCTATTTTCTTGGACAAAATTAGGCCAAAAATTCTCCTGGATGAATGCCCTACCCGCTTCTTTATTTGTGGTTTTGGCCGGTGTGGGAATCAATGAAGGATTAGCCATTTGGAATCCAGAATGGTTCTTAGGTGACTCTAAAGACCACATGGTAAACCTTCCCGTGTTCGCTTCCAGTAGTGAAATTTATGCGGGAATCATATCCCCTGATTGGAGTTTCTTAAGCCACCCGAAGGTCTATTCCATTGCTTTGACTTTGGCCATCGTCGCTACCTTAGAATCGCTATTATCGCTCGAGGCAACTGACTCACTTGATCCTCTGAAAAGAATTTCCTCTCCAGACCGTGAACTATTAGCGCAAGGAGCTGGAAACGTCGTAAGTGGACTCCTTGGAGGCTTACCCATTACGTCCGTGATCGTCCGTTCCTCTACGAATATCTATGCGGGAGGAAAAAGCCGCATGTCAGGATTTTTCCATGGCGTCTTATTAATCGTGGCTGTAGTGCTTTTACCCCTTTATTTGAACAAGATTCCGTTAGCGTGTTTAGCGAGTATTTTATTATACACCGGATACAAATTAGCCCACCCGAAAGAGTTTAAAAAAGTATTTGCCGAGGGCTGGAAGCAATGGGTTCCCTTTTTAGTGACGGTAGCCGTGGTGGTGGGAGTCGATTTGCTTTGGGGAATTTTTGTGGGAACTTTAGTGGGATTAATCTTTGTGGTCATCACGAATTATTCCTCCGTATTTACCGTATTCAAAAATGGGAATGAAATTTTAATTAAATTTCAGAAAGATGTAACGTTCTTGCATAAAATGCAATTGAAAGAAGCATTACGAAAAATACCGGAAGGTGCAGAAGTATTTATCGATACCACTAAAGTGCATTTTATGGACCATGACATCCACTTATTGATTCAGGAGTTTGTCAGCACAGCACAGGAACGCGGCATAGAAGTCGACCTTAAAAAGAAATAAACATGAAAGAATATAAAAAATTACTTTTAAGTAATAAGGCTTGGGCTAGCGAAAGGCTAGAATTAGACCCTACGTATTTTGATAATTTATCGAAAGACCAAAATCCCTTATTCCTTTGGATTGGCTGCGCAGATAGCCGAGTTCCAGCGGAAGAAATCACGCATGCAGACCCGGGCGACATTTTCGTTCACCGCAATGTGGCGAATATGGTGGTGCATACGGACATCAATTTATTATCCGTATTGCAGTATGCCGTGGAGGTTCTAGAGGTGAAACACATTATCGTTTGCGGCCACTACAACTGCGGCGGGGTGAAGGCAGCGATGACGAACCACGATTTTGGATTAATCAATAAGTGGCTGCGTAACATCAAAGAGGTATACGAGAAACACTATACGGACTTGCATGAGATTGCGGATGAAACGGAGCGATTTAATCGCTTAGTTGAATTGAATGTGGCGGAGCAGATTCAGAATTTGGCCAAAACAACCATCGTCCAAAAGGCCTGGGAGAAACGCAAATTCCCCCATCTACATGGCTGGGTTTTTGATATCCACCACGGCGAAATCAAGGAAGTCATTAATATCAACGCGGGCGAATGGACAAGTCCCGTTTTTCATTACGATTTTTAAATTTACAAGTTTGCATAAAAAAAGGGGGCCGCTGCGCGGCCCCCTTTTTTTATCCTATCTAATCGACTAAACCGTCGTCTTAATCTTCAATTCATCTAACTGCGCTTGCGCTAGTGGAGATGGTGAATCGATCATCACGTCGCGCCCAGCGTTGTTCTTAGGGAAAGCGATATAATCACGAATCGAATCTGTTCCACCGAATAAAGAGCAAAGACGGTCAAAACCAAAGGCCAAACCACCATGCGGCGGCGCCCCATATTCAAAGGCATCTAATAAGAATCCGAATTGTGCTTGCGCTTCCTCTGGAGTGAATCCAAGGACTTCGAACATTTTTGATTGCAGGTCTTTTTGGAAGATACGAATCGAGCCTCCGCCCACTTCAACGCCATTCACAACTAAATCGTAGGCATTCGCGCGCACTTTACCGAATTCTCCGGCTAACATCAATGGAATATCCTCTGGCTTAGGGCTCGTGAATGGATGGTGCATCGCAAACCAGCGATCTTCTTCCTCGCCGTACTCTAATAGTGGGAAATCCACTACCCAATGAACGGTATAGTTATTCGGATCACGTAATCCCATTCGCGTTCCCATCTCTAAACGAAGTTCGTTCAATTGCTTGCGCACTTTATCTCCGTCTCCTGAAAGCACTAAAATTAAGTCGCCTGGCTCTGCGTTAAACGCCGTAGCCCAAGTCGCTAAATCTGCTTCGGAGTAGAATTTATCTACGGATGATTTCACCACACCGTCCGCTTGAACGCGTGCATAAATTAAGCCTTTCGCACCAATTTGTGGGCGACGAACGAAATCAGTTAATTCATCGATTTGCTTGCGGGTGTATTCCGCTGCGCCTTTTACGCAGATACCTACCACAGTATTCGCTGCATCGAAAACTTGGAAATCTTTGCCAGACGTCAAATCTACGCCCTCACCTTTCAATTCCACGAATTTCATATCGAAACGAATGTCCGGCTTGTCTGAACCGTAGTATTTCATCGCGTCCGCGTAGGTCATGCGAGGCACTTCGCCGATGTCGAGGCCTTTTACATTTTGGAACAAATGACGAATCAATCCCTCAAACATATTCAGGATATCTTCTTGCTCCACGAACGACATTTCGCAGTCGATTTGAGTAAATTCTGGCTGGCGATCCGCACGCAAATCTTCGTCACGGAAACACTTCACAATTTGGTAGTAACGGTCAAAACCGGATACCATCAACAATTGCTTAAAGGTTTGCGGAGATTGCGGTAAGGCATAAAATTCGCCTGGATTCATGCGGGAAGGTACGACGAAATCGCGTGCACCCTCTGGCGTTGATTTAATTAAAACGGGTGTTTCCACCTCGATAAAATCTTGCTTATCTAAGTAATTACGCACTTCGCGGCCCACGTGGTGGCGCAATTGCAAACTCTCGCGAATGGGGTTACGGCGCAAGTCTAAATAACGGTATTTCATGCGAATGTCATCGCCGCCATCGGTCTCGTCTTCGATCAAGAATGGAGGCAATTTCGCCGGATTCAATACGCGCAATTCTGTTACTTTGATTTCGATATCGCCAGTGGGCATTTTGTCGTTTTTGGACAAACGCTCTACCACAACACCTTTCGCTTCTACGACGAATTCACGGCCTAATCCTCTCGCTAATGCCAAAGCCTCCGCAGACGATTTCCCCTCCTCTAACATCAATTGAGTGACTCCGTAACGATCCCGAAGATCCACCCAAATCATTCCCCCTTTATCTCGTGAACGCTGAACCCAGCCACAAAGAGTTACCTCGGTGCCCGCGTGTTCGATGCGCAATTCGCCATTTGTATGTGTACGTAGCATAGAAAATTTTAAAATTCGGGCAAAATTACGGAAAAGCGCAGGGAGAGAAAAACATTTAGGGCTTTATTCTTTTTTACTTAATTTTGAATTATGTCAAAAATAGGAATTGTCGGATCCGGAATGGGTAGTTTGGGCTTTGCCATTCGCAGCGCGGTGGCGGGCCACCAAGTCAGCGTTTTCGAAGCGAATTCCTATCCTGGAGGCAAATTAGCCCAAATCGAAACGAACGGATTTCGTTTTGACGCCGGCCCCTCCCTTTTCACGATGCCGCATTTAGTGGACGAATTGTTCACGCTGGCAGGCAAAAATCCCCGCGATTATTTCAGTTATGAGCGATTGCCGGAGATTTGCCGTTACTTTTGGGAAGATGGCACACGCTTGCAAACGAACGCAGCGCCTGCAGAAACAGCCGCGGCGATTGCTTCGGAACTGGGCGAATCGGAGGAGAACGTAGCCCGTTTTTTACGCGAAATCGGAGAAAACTACCATATTATCAGCGATCTATTTCTCGATAATTCCTTACATTCTTTGTCGACTTGGACAGGGCGGAAAGCCCTGAAAGGCTACCTGAATATTCCGCGCCTAGGTCTTTTTAACACGATGCACCGCTCCCACGCGAAGCGTTTTACTAACCCGAAAACGGTCCAACTTTTTGACCGCTACGCCACCTACAACGGCTCGGATCCTTACCAAACGCCCGCGACTTTATCAATCATTCCGCATTTAGAATATAACATTGGTGCCTTTTTCCCCAAAGGCGGTATCATCAGTATCCCTCGAGCACTCCACCGCCTCGCCGAAGAGCTAGGTGTGGACTTTCACTTCAACGAGAAAGTGTACCGCATATCCACCGAAAATCATACCGCGACTGGATTAGAGACTGAAAAAGGGAATTACACCTTTGATTACATCGCCTGCAACGCAGACATTCGCCCGAGTTACACGAAACTGCTGGCACAGGAACCACAACCGAAAAAGCTCTTAACCCAACCCAAATCCAGCTCCGGCATCATCTTCTATTGGGGAATGGACCGTAGTTTCAATGAATTAGGCGTGCACAACATCTTCTTCTCGGACGATTACCAGGGCGAATTCAAGGCCATCTTCGAGGACCAAACCATCAACGATGACCCGACCATTTACCTACATATCTCTTCGAAAGTAGAAAAATCTGATGCGCCAGCAGGTGGCGAAAACTGGTTTATCTTGATGAATGTACCGGCAAACGAGGGACAGGATTGGGATGCATTGGTAGCAAGAATGAGAAAAAATGTGATCACGAAGCTTTCAAGAAATTTAGGTGTAGATGTCGAGAAACACATCGTGGCAGAGGATTATTTAGACCCGAGACGCATCGAGGCGAGAACTTCTTCCGCTGGTGGAGCCTTGTACGGAAATGCATCGAACAACCGATTCGCGGCGTTTTTACGCCACCCGAATTACCGCAAGGCGATCAAAAATTTGTATTGGGTAGGCGGCAGCGTCCATCCGGGCGGAGGAATTCCGCTTTGTTTATCTTCTGCAAAAGTTGCGGCGAAGCTTTTTGCAGAAAATGCGTAATTTCGCCTATTCATTTCTATAACATTATGATTCAAAGACCACAAACCCTTTTCTTAGCCTTAGCGATTATTGGCAATGCCATCGCGACATCGGGCATTTCTATTTGGCAAAAAATAGGCACTTCAGGCCAAAAAGCAGAGCTTTTCTCCAACCAATGGCAATTATTCCAAAACGGAAAAGAAGTTGCGGCGCATAGCAATATCGCGATTGCCCTTTTAGTGACTTTATCGACGGTTATTACGCTTGTAACGATCTTCTCTTTCAAAAACCGCATGCGTCAAATGATGTTAGGCTTAATCAACTCGCTGGTTTTAGCGGGGGCGATGGGCTATGCTTTTTGGGTGATTTTCAAGGAGGCGATGCCTACGTTTGAACCGGAAATTCAGGGAAAATATGGCTACGGATTCTACGCCTTAGTGGTTTCCCTGCTGGCTAATATGATAGCGAACCGCCTCATCCGCAAGGACGAGATGCTGGTGCAATCGTCGAACCGTATGCGCTAAGTTTTAGACGATACCCTCTTTCAACAGGTCGTGGAGATGCACAAATCCCACGGCCTTTTTATTTGCCGTCACCACCAGTTGTGTGATATTTTTGCTTTGCATGATGGCTAAAGCCTCCGTCGCAAATGCCTCCGCCTCAATCGTCTTCGGTGTGGTATTCATCATGTCTGCTAACACTATCGCAGACCAATCTTTCGAGTTTTCCAAAGTACGGCGAACGTCGCCATCCGTAATGATTCCGGCTAATTCTCCTTGCGCATCCAATACTGCCGTTGCACCTAAGCGCTTCGAGGAAATTTCGTGGATTGCTTCCTGAATGGAGGACGTGTGGGAGATGGCTGGGAATTCGTGAGTGGGATAAATATCGCCCACTTTTAAATAAAGGCGTTTGCCGAGGGCGCCGCCTGGATGGTATTTGGCAAAATCCTGTGCCGTAAATCCTTTGCATTCTAACAAACAAACCGCTAACGCATCGCCTAATGCCAAAGCCACCGTCGTCGATGTCGTAGGTGCCAGATTCAACAAATCCGCCTCCTGCTCCGCCAAAGCGTGCAAAATATAATCCGATTGCTGGCCTAAATACGAGTTCTTGTTCGAAACCATCGCAATCAATTTCACCTGCAAACGCTTGATCAAAGGAACTAACACCTTGATTTCTGGCGTATCGCCTGACTTCGAAATACAAATCACCGCATCGCCGTCCTGAATCATCCCTAAATCGCCGTGAATCGCATCCGCCGCGTGCATAAATAAAGCAGGCGTTCCGGTCGAATTCATCGTTGCCACAATTTTCTGGGCAATAATGGCGGATTTACCGATTCCCGTAAACACAATACGCCCCGGGATACTCAACAAATGTTCTACACAAGCCTCAAAATCCGAATTAATTCCGGCGCTCACTTGCAGAATGGCCTCTGCTTCCTGTGTCAAAACTTTTTTTGCTGTGGATTGGATATTTTTGCTTAATTTCAATGTTAGAAGAATTTGTAGGGCAAAGATAAGTAGAAGCCCGCAGAATCTAATCATCGCCGAAACAACCCATTAATCAAATTATGCCCCATCCAATTACGATCGATAGCTTAAAGGAACAGCTAAAAAAAACCTTTGGATTTAGCCAATTTCGGGGTGAACAAGAAGCCATTATTCTAAATACCGTTCAAGGAAAGAATAGTTTCGTTCTGATGCCTACTGGGGCAGGCAAATCGCTTTGCTATCAATTACCGGCGATTGTAATGGAGGGAACAGCGATTGTCATCTCGCCTTTGATCGCATTGATGAAGAATCAGGTAGATCAAATGTTGGCTTTTGGCATAAATGCCCAATTCTTAAATTCCTCTTTAACCCGCGCGGAAATCAACCGGGTAAAGGCCGAAGTGATCTCTGGAGCCGTGAAATTATTGTACATCGCCCCGGAATCACTGAATAAACAAGAGAACCTGAACTTCTTAAAACAGGCTAAAATCTCCTTCGTCGCGATCGACGAGGCACATTGTATCTCTGAATGGGGGCACGATTTTAGACCAGAATACCGAAAAATACGTACCATCATCGAGACCATCGATGAGAAGATGCCCATCATCGCTTTAACGGCGACGGCAACTCCTAAGGTGCAAATTGATATCCAAAAGACCTTAAATCTGGAAGATGCGACCGTTTTTAAATCCTCTTTCAACCGCAAAAATCTCTACTACGAGATCCGCTCGAAGAAAGATATCGACAAGCAATTAATCCGTTTCATTAAGTCGCATAACGGCAAAGCGGGGATTATTTATTGCCTTTCGAGAAAGCGCGTCGAGGAAATTGCGGAATTATTACACGTGAATAGCGTGAAGGCGCTTCCTTACCACGCTGGTTTAGAGCCGCAGGTACGCATGGCGAACCAAGAAGCTTTCTTGAATGAGGAAGTGGACGTGATGGTGGCGACGATTGCTTTTGGAATGGGAATCGATAAACCAGATGTGCGTTTTGTGATTCACTACGACGCTCCTAAGTCATTAGAGGGATATTACCAAGAAACAGGTCGTGCCGGTCGTGATGGCTTGGATGGAACATGTATCTTGTTCTATACCTACGATGACATATTGAAATTAGATAAGTTTAATAAAGATAAGGCCGTAACAGAGAAGGAGAATGCGAAAATTCTCTTGTCTGAAATGGTGTACTATACGAATTTAGGTGTTTGCCGTCGCAAGCAATTGCTTCACTATTTTGGGGAGCATATGGCTGAAAACTGCGGTTTCTGCGACAATTGTATGCATCCTACCCCTACGTTTAAAGCGGAAGAGGAGGTTAGCCTTGTGTTGAAAGCAGTGCAGCAAACTGGCGAACAATTCGACGCAGAGCATATCGCAGATTTCTTAGAGGGCAAATCGAATTCTTTTATTGCCAGCCACGAACAGGAGAAATTATCTCTGTTTGGTGCAGGAAAAACGGTTTCTTGGATTGCTCCTGAGGTAGACGAAGAGGATGATGAGGACGAGGATGAAGACGGAGACGAGGATACGCCTAAAAAACCGAAGATGCGCAAAACGCCATCAAAGCCGGTGCCTATCGAAGATGAAAAGTCCCCTTGGATCTCCTTTATCAAGCAAATGTCCATTTTTGGTCTGCTAGAAAAAGACATTGAGAATTATGGTGTACTACGTTTAAGTGAGGCTGGACAGGCTTTCTTGAAGGAATCCTTCCCGATTACGTTCTACAAAGACCACGATTACGAAAAAGAAGCGGAGCCCGCTGAAAATGAAGATGAGGGAGCTGCTTTAGGGGCCAAAGCCTATGATGACGCCCTCTTTGACCTACTTAAAACCCTCCGCAAGAAGATCGCGAAGGAGAAAAATTTGCCTCCGTATGTGATTTTCCAAGATCCTTCTTTGGAAGAAATGGCGACCACTTATCCGACTACACAGGATGAAATGGCCCAAATCAACGGCGTGGGAATGGGTAAAGTCGTGAAATTCGGCAAGCCATTCCTGGATGTGATCAATCGCTACGTGGAAGAAAACGAGATCGAGACGGCGAAAGAGGTAGTCGTGAAATCGACCGTCAACAAGTCAAAAATCAAGATTTATATCATCCAACAGGTCGATCGCAAAATCGATTTAGACCTGATCGCTGAGCAAAAAGAAGTGAGCATGGCGGAATTGATCGAAGAGATCGAGACCATCTGCTTCTCAGGTACGAAGCTGAACCTGGATTATTACATCAATCAGGTGATGGAACTAGACAAACAAGAGGAAATATACGAATACTTCATGTCTGCGGACACGGATGACATCGCAGAGGCCTTGGATACGTGTGATATTGAAGATGTAACGGAGGAAGAACTTCGTTTAATGCGCATTAAATTTTTAAGTGAATTAGCCAATTAATAAGTATATGAACGTTTTAATATTAGGTGCTGGAGGCCGTGAACACGCATTTTCTTGGAAGATTAGCCAAAGCCCTATCCTAGGTAATTTATACATTGCACCGGGTAACCCCGGAACCGCTCAATGCGGAACCAATTTAGCCATCGGCGTGACCGATTTTGAAGGGATCGCTACAGCAATCCGCACACATGATATCGGTTTAGTGGTCGTGGGCCCAGAAGAGCCTTTAGTAAAAGGGGTGCGTGATTTCATCGAATCACAAGCTGACCTGCAACACGTAGGAATCGTGGGACCAGGCGCAGAAGGTGCCCAAATCGAAGGAAGCAAAGACTTCTCAAAGAACTTTATGCACAAATACGGCATCCCAACAGCCGCATCGCAAACTTTCACGAAGGACACGATCGCTGATGGATTAGCCTATTTACAGCAACAATCTTTACCGATTGTATTAAAAGCGGACGGCTTAGCGGCTGGAAAAGGGGTGATTATTGCCTTGACTTTAGAGGAAGCTGAGACGGCCTTGAACGAAATGCTATTGGATGCAAAGTTTGGTGATGCCAGTTCTAAAGTGGTGATCGAACAATTCTTACGCGGAATCGAATTATCCGTTTTCGTGTTAACAGATGGAGAAAACTATGTGGTTTTACCGGAGGCGAAAGACTACAAGCGCATCGGAGAAAACGACGAAGGCTTGAACACGGGTGGTATGGGCGCCGTTTCACCCGTTCCCTTTGCGAATGAAAAATTCATGGAATTAGTGAAGCAAAAGGTCATCGAACCGACAGTAAAAGGCTTGAAAGCAGAAAATATAGACTATAAAGGTTTCATCTTCATTGGTTTAATGAACCACGAAGGCGAGCCCTATGTCATCGAGTACAATGCACGAATGGGAGATCCGGAAACGGAGGTGGTTTTACCTAGAATCGAATCAGATTTCCTATCTTTGCTAATTGCAGCCTCCAATGGCACGCTGAGCGAACAAACGATTTCCATTTTGGACCAATACGCCGTAACAACGATGTTAGTGGCGGGCGGATATCCAGAGGAATACCGCAAAGGCGATGTGTTAACAGGGGTTGAAAAAGTGGAAGACGCCATCGTTTTCCACGCAGGTACGACGTCAAAAGACGGCGATATTATCACCAGTGGTGGCCGTGTTATGGCGCTGACTGGAACTTCGAATACCTTGGAAAGAGCGATCCAGAAATCACAAAAGGCCGCTCAAACCATCCAATTCGAAGGTAAAAACTTTAGAAGAGACATCGGATTAGATGTATTAAGATATGGCATGTAAATCGTGTTCCAGTGGGTCATGTGGCTCTACCAGCGCAAGCGGAGAGGTAAAAGGCTGTCAAAGTAATGGCGGTTGTGGCTCAGGTGGTTGCAATAAAATGAACGTTTTTGACTGGTTGTCAGACTTAGACGTCCCTTCTTTTCAGCGCTTTCACATCGTGGAGGTGAAATTCAAAGGAGGCAGAAAAGAGTATTTCCGGAATGTAGATCAACTAGAACTGCATACAGGTGACGCTGTCATGGTCGATTCCAGCAGCGGAACTCAATTAGGAACGGTTTCCTTACAGGGCGAGCTCGTTCGTCTTCAATTGTTGAAGAAGAATATCAAAGACGACGATAAGGTCAAAAATATCTTCCGTTTAGCCACAGAAAAGGACATCGAGAAGCACGAGCAAGCAATGGCTCGTGATTTACCTACGATGTACCGTGGTCGTCAAATCATCAGCGACCTAAAGCTAAACATGAAACTTTCGGATGTGGAATTCCAATCCGATGGGGCCAAAGCGATCTTCTACTATTCGTCTGAAGACCGCGTCGATTTCCGTGAATTAATCAAGCTTCTAGCGACAGAATTCAAGATTCGCGTCGAAATGAAGCAGATTTCTCTTCGTCAAGAAGCGGGTAGATTAGGCGGAATCGGGGTTTGTGGTCGCGAATTATGCTGCTCTACCTGGTTATCTGATTTCAAGAACGTAACTACTTCAGCGGCTAGATACCAAAATCTATCATTGAATCCAGTCAAATTAAGTGGCCAATGTGGACGTTTGAAATGCTGCTTGAATTACGAACTAGAGACCTATATGGATGCCTTAAAGAGCATCCCTACCATTGAAGGCCGCTTAAAAACAAAACGAGGAGAGGCCATCTTGCAAAAGACGGACATTTTCAAGCGCATGATGTGGTTCGGGATTGTGGGCGAAGAGGCTATCTGGATTCCGGTGAGCTGTGATCGCGTGGAGGAAATTGTTGATTTAAATAAGAAAGGGATTATTCCTGAGTCGTTTGAGGATCTGAATCCAGATGCTCCAGCGGTAGAAAAACCTACGGTATCTGAGCTAAACTCTGATTTAGAGCGGATGGACAAGAAATACGGTGGGGTAAAATCCGGCAATCGCAACAACCGAAACAATCGAGGAAATCGCGATGGAGGAAATCGTGGACCACGCCCTGAAGGGCAAGATCGCGGACCTCGTCCTGATCGTGGACCTCGTCCAGAGGGACAGAATCGTGGACCACGTCCGGAAGGGGAAAATCGCCCACCTAGACCTCCAAGACCGGAAGGCGAAAATCGCCCGCCAAGACCACCGCGTCCGGAAGGTGAAAACCGCGGACCTCGTCCAGAGGGACAAAACCGAGGGCCACGTCCGGAAGGGGAAAATCGCCCACCTAGACCTCCAAGACCGGAAGGACAAGTACGTCCGGAGGGAGTAACTCCAGCAGCCGATGGCGGAACAGCTACGCCTAAACCATTCAAGAAGAAAAAGAAGTTTAAACCAAGACCTCCAAGAGATGGTGCAGCGCCTACCCCTGAAGCTTAGCATCGGGATAATCGCCCTCTGCACCCTGATGGTGACGGCTTGTGGTGATCCGAAAATTGTCTTAGATGAGACGGCTAAATTTGAAGCAGTGGGATGGATTCAAAAGCAACCCATCCGCTTTGAGGTCGAGGTTCCGGACTCCACAATGAGCTATGCTGTCTATGTAGTGGTACGACAAAACAATGCCTACCCCTTCTATAACCTCTATTTTAGCCCGAGTGTAGTAGATGCAAAAGGAAAAACCCTTCAAAAAGGTTTAGCCGAAGCCATCTTATATGACCCTACAACGGGGAAGCCGAAAGGCGCCGGTTTTGGCGATATTTACGAGAAAAAATTCCTCGTGTATCCAGCTTTATCATTTCCTAAGCAGGGGAAATACCAAATTCAATTAGAACAAGCTATGCGCGTGGACACCCTAGCAGGAATGGTTTCAATCGGACTCGTGTTAGAAAAAGGAACTCATGGCAAAAATAGATGACATCGATAAAAAAATCCTCGCATTTCTGCACGAAGATGCCTTTCTTTCCAATAAAGAAATGGCCTCACGCCTAGGAATGAGTGCGACGCCTATCCACGAGCGAATCAAGCGAATGGAAAAAGAGGGCGTGATAACGGGCTACCGAGCGATGATCAACCCAGCCAAACTAGGTAAAACCTTAACCGTTTTCTGTGACATCTCCCTGAAAGAACACGCGGCAGACTACTTGAAGCAATTCGAACAGGACGTGATGCAGTTAGTGGAGGTACAAGAATGCTATTGTGTGTCTGGACACAGCGATTTTCTTTTGAAAATTGTGGTGGCAGATATGGATGAATACCGCGAATTTATTTTGCATAAACTCGCCAGCATTAAAAACATTGGCAATGCGCAAAGCCATTTCGTGATGAACGAGGTAGAGAATGAGCACTTTATGCCCTGGATTTCGAATTCTTTAAAAATATAAGCCTATAAGTTAGGGTAAGCCTTTCCTCGGATTTGATTACCTTAGTATGAAAACCTAGTATCTATGAATAAAATTACAAAAACGCTTCTGTCGATTTTAACCATCGCCTTCATTGTAGGCTTGGCTTTTTATCCCAAAATCAAAAAGACTTTTTTCTCCGCTGAAACCAAAGAGAAAGGCAAAGAAAAAAGCGGCCCAGGTGGAAAGGGAGGCAAAACGGCAGTCATTGTGACTGTGGTGAAATCGACGCGTTTGGATGATATGATCAGTTCGACAGGTTCTATTTTGCCTAATGAAGAAGTTGAAATTCGTTCTGAAATCGCGGGGCGTATCATTTTACTCAACATCAAAGAAGGGGATGTGGTGGCCAAAGGCACCGTTTTACTACGCATTAACGACGATGATTTACAAGCGCGTCTTCGCAAACTAGGATTCAATAAGAAATTAGCAGAGGATAACGAGGCTCGCCAGAAAGTTTTACTTCAAAAAGAAGCCATCTCACAACGGGAATATGATATTGCGGTGAACTCGGTCAATACGATTTCGGCGGATATCGAAGACTTAAAAGCGCAGATTTTAAAAACCACTTTGCGCGCGCCGTTTGCTGGAAAAATCGGTTTCCGTTACGTAAGTATGGGAAGTTATATTTCTCCATCTACGCAAATAGCGACTTTAACAAACACGAACCCAGCTAAAATCGAATTCTCGATCCCTGCAAAATATGCCACGCAAGTGAAAAATGGTGGCACCATCGAGTTTGTGACAGAGAATGAAGAGAAAAACTTCATCGGTCGTGTCTATGCCATTGACCCTAAAATCGATCCGCAAACAAGAACCTTGCAGATTCGTGCACAAGCACCTAATCCAGGAAATCAATTAGTTCCTGGTGCCTTCGCGAAGGTAAATTTAATCCTGAAGTCAAAAGGGTCGGCGATTATGATCCCTACAGAATCGGTGATTCCTGAAGCAAAAGGGAACAAAGTATATGTCGTTAAAAATGGCAAATCTGTGTCTACGAAAGTGACTTTAGGAACACGAAGTGACAAAACAGTGGAGATCTTAGACGGCCTAGCGATAGGTGACACTTTGATTACGAACGGGATCATTCAGGTGAAACCAGATGGCGATGTAGAAATTAAAGAAGTCGTAAAATAAGCTAACAATGGCATCTTTCTCAGAGATTAGTATTAAAAGACCGGTACTTTCAATCGTAATGTCCATAACGATTATCGTATTTGGAATCATCGGATACACCTATTTAGGAGTCCGGGAATACCCATCGGTGGATCCGCCGGTGGTCAACGTGCAAACTTCCTATACCGGGGCGAATGCGGACATCATCGAATCCCAGATTACGGAACCTTTAGAGGAGTCGATTAATGGTATCGCCGGTATTCGTACGCTATCTAGTTCGAGTCGCGATGGCCGTTCGAGTATTACGGTGGAATTTGATCTTTCGGTCAATATCGAAGATGCAGCGAACGACGTGCGTGACCGCGTGTCGCGTGCGATGGGGCAATTGCCGAAAGACGTGGATCCGCCCATCGTAGCGAAAGCTGATGCGGATGCAAGTCCTATTTACAACATCAACGTTTTCTCGGCTACTCGAAATTTGTTATCCTTAAACGAATTAGCCACACGTAATATCAAGGAAAAATTCCAAACGATTCCGGGCGTTAGTTCCGTGCAATTGTGGGGAGAGCAGAAATATGCGATGCGCTTGCACATCGATCCGGAACGCTTAGCCTCTTTCCGTTTGACGGCGCCTGATATCGTGAATGCCTTAGCTAAACAAAATATCGAATTACCCTCTGGAAGTATCGAAGGAGCGAACACGGAATTAACTGTGAGAACACAGGGCCGTATGACCACAGAGGACGATTTCAATAATTTGATTATCAAAGAAGAGGGTGATCGTTCGGTAAAATTCTCTGATGTAGGTAGAGCAGAACTATCGCCAGAAAACAACAAAACATTCTTTAAGCGGGATTTGAAGCCGATGATTTCCATCGCGGTGATTCCACAACCCGGTTCGAACCAAATCCAAATCGTAGATGCCATCCACAAGAAAGTGGAGCAAATTCGTTTGACTCTGCCAGCGGATGTGGAGATGAAGGAAGGTTTTGACAACACGAAATATGTGCGTAAATCGATTGAAGAGGTGGAGGAAACCATCTTCACCGCGATTTTATTGGTAACGATTATCATCTTCTTGTTCTTGCGGGATTGGAGATCGACGATCATTCCATTGACGGCCATTCCGGTCAGTTTGATTGGGGTGTTCTTCTTTATGTATTTAGCCGGATTCTCTATCAACGTATTGACGCTATTAGGTATCGTGCTTTCCATCGGACTTGTGGTGGATGATGCGATTGTGGTTTTAGAGAATATTTACACCAAAATCGAAGAGGGACTCAGCCCCTGGGAAGCGGCCGTAGAAGGATCGAAAGAGATCTATTTTGCCGTTATTTCGACGACCGTTACACTCGCAGCCGTGTTTTTACCGGTGATTTTCTTGCAAGGGATTACGGGACGTTTATTCCGGGAGTTCGGAATTGTGGTGGCTGGATCCGTGATTATTTCTGCCTTCGTTTCGTTGACGTTGACACCTATGTTGAGTTCGCGTTTATTGAAAGGAAGTCATACCAAACCTTGGTTTTACACTGTTACGGAGCCCTTTTTTGTTGCTCTAACCAAGGGATATGAAGACTCATTAGCGGCCTTTATTAAGATTCGTTGGATGGCTTGGGTGATCATGTTCTCCTTATTTGGCATAATTTACGCCCTGTTTAAATTCGAAGCTATTCCCTCTGAATTAGCTCCTTTAGAGGATAGAGGGGGATTGCGTGTCAGTGCAACGGCCCCAGAAGGCGCGACTTTTGAGTATATGTTGAACTACACCGATGAAATGGCGAAGTTCTTGATGACGGATATTCCGGCGCACGAACGTTATGCCGTTTACTCGATTACATCCCCTCCTTTTGGGAATGGTGGTTCAAATACGGGAACTATGCGCGTTATTTTAGCAGATCCAGAAGGACGTAGAACGCAGCAACAAATTGCGGATGCCATTCAACCTAAAATCAAGAAATTCACAGGTGCCCGGGCGACCTTGATCCAAGAACCGACCTTGTCTACGGGACAACGCGGTGGGGGTGGTTTACCGGTAGCCTTCGTGATTCAAGCTTCTACTTTCGAGAGTTTGAAGAAGAACATTCCGTTGTTTATGGCCAAAGTGAGGGAGAGTTCGAAGTTCGAGATGGCAGATGTGAACTTGAAGTTTACCAAGCCAGAATTGCGCCTTGAGATCAACCGCGATAAAGCCCAAAACCTAGGCGTTTCCATCCAAGATGTGGCAACAACTTTGCAATTAGGCCTTTCGGGTAGACGTTTTGGTTACTTTGTGATGGACGGGAAACAATACCAAATCATCGGCCAGATCGACCGCCCGATGCGGAATGATGTATCCGATTTGAAGTCCCTGTACGTAAAAAACAACCGGGGGGATTTGATTCAATTGGATAACTTGGTAAAGATTACAGAGCAGAGTACGCCTCCCCAACTATTCCGTTATAACCGCTACGTAGCGGCTACGGTAACGGCGCAGATGGCGAAAGGGGTGACTTTAGGCGAGGCTTTGAACGAGATGGATAAATTAGCGAAAGAGACCTTCGACGTTTCCTTCTCTACCGCTTATGATGGTCAAAGTAAGGAATTCAAAGAGTCCAGCTCTTCCCTACTCTTCGCCTTCGCTCTGGCGATTTTATTGATCTATTTGATCCTTTCAGCTCAATTTGAAAGCTTCGTCGATCCATTTATCATCTTGTTCACAGTGCCTCTAGCGGTAGCGGGAGCGTTATTAACGCTTTGGGATTTCAGCCAAACGTTGAATATCTTCTCCCAAATCGGTATCATCGTCCTCATAGGCCTCGTGACCAAGAACGGTATTTTGATCGTAGAATTTGCCAATCAGCGGAAAGAAACGGGTTTGGAAAAAACACAGGCGGTGCAAGAGGCAGCAGTTGCTCGTTTCCGTCCCATTATTATGACTTCGCTTTGTACGATTTTAGGTATTTTACCGATCGCCTTAGCCTTAGGTTCTGGATCTCAAAGCAGGGTTTCAATGGGTATCGCCGTAGTGGGTGGTATGTTATTCTCTACTACGCTGACCTTGTACATCATCCCAGCGATTTACAGTTATTTATCGAGTAACCGCAAACCAGTTCATGCCGAATAAAGAAATTTGGATGCAACGCGCCTTTGACCTAGCCTTATTAGGCTCAGGGCGCGTTGCCCCTAATCCTTTAGTAGGTTGTGTGATTGTCAAAGATAACCGCATCTTAGGCGAAGGTTATCACCAACAGTATGGTGGTCCTCATGCAGAGGTGAATGCGATACGTTCCTGCTCGGAATCTGTAGAAGGCGCGACGGCCTTTGTGACCTTGGAGCCTTGCTCCCATTTTGGCAAAACACCTCCTTGTGCTGATTTACTGATTCAATCCGGCATCTCCACTGTCTACATGGCAAACCTAGATCCTAATCCACTCGTAGCAGGGAAAGGAGTCGAGAAACTGGAGGCTGCAGGTATCACTTGCCACATCGGTTTATTGGCTGAAACAGGCGAATGGATTAACCGGCACTTCTTTACCTTTCACCGCCTGAAAAGGCCTTATATTACCTTCAAATACGCGGTTAGTGCCGATGGATTCATCGCTGGCGCCGCAGGTGCGCCCGTTCAGCTATCGAACGAATTATCCGCGATTCGCGTGCATCAAATGCGCGCGGAACACCAAGGAATTTTAGTGGGCGTCCAAACCATCATCCATGACGACCCTTCTCTGACCACTCGTTTAGTAGCAGGGGCGAACCCAGTTCGAATCGTGTTAGATCCTTCCGGCAGAATTCCTTCCACCGCTAAAGTCTTAACAGATGGAGGAGAAACAATCGTCTTGCGTTCATCAGCAGAAGTAGCTGCCTTAGCTCTTCAATCCATCCTAGTGGAAGGCGGCGCGAAAACGATGGAAATGTTGTTTGCGGATGGACTGGTGGATGAGGTTCGGAAAATCAGAAGTCCCAAAACACTTGAAGAAGGAATCCATGAACCTAAACTACCTGTAAAATGGCGAGCCATTGACTATATAGGTGACGATACCTGGTTTAAAGGAATCCTAAAACCTGCCCCAGCAAGTACATATTCAAGCCTAAAATAATCGCGGTTATCACCCAAACAATTCCTTGCAAAAGCGATGAATTCGCGAATTTCCCCATCTTCTGTTTATCCCCGGTGAATAAGACTAACGGAATCACGGCAAAGCTTAACTGCATCGAAAGTACCACTTGAGAGAAGACTAACAGCTCTCCTATCTTCGATTCTCCGTAGATCCAAGTAATAAAGAAGGCCGGAATGATAGCAATTAAGCGGGTAATCAAACGTCTTAGCCAAGGGGCAATACGCAGATCGAGGAATCCCTCCATCACGATTTGGCCGGCTAGCGTACCTGTCAACGTAGCATTTTGGCCCGATGCTAACAAGGCCACGGCGAACAAAATACTCGCTAATTGACTGCCCAATACGGGGTCTAATAATTGATACGCATCCCGGATATCCGCGACGTGTTGTAGGTTATTTCCGTGAAAGGCTGCCGCTGCTAAAATCAAAATCCCGGCATTAATAAAAAAGGCTAATCCTAAAGATAGCGTCGAATCCCAAGTGGCGTACTTAATCGCCTTAGCCTTGTCTTCGTCCGTATCCTTGATGGCACGTGTTTGTACAATACTCGAATGCAAGTACAGATTATGTGGCATCACCGTTGCCCCTAGAATACCAATAGCCACGTACAATTGACTAGGATTCATCACCACGGAAGTTTGTGGAACTAAGCCGCCTAGGATTCCTGCGATAGAAGGTTGCGAGATAAATAACTCGTAAGCAAAACAGCAAACAATGACGATTAAGAGGGATAAAACGATGGATTCGATGACTTTAAATCCTTTGTTTTGGAAATATAATATCAAAAATACATCTAAAATCGTAATCACGATCCCGGCCAAAATAGGTATCCCGAAGAGTAATTGAAGCGCCAAAGCTGACCCAATCACCTCCGCTAAATCACAGGCGGCGATGGCAATCTCACAGACAAGCCACAGGAAAATGGCGACCGGCTTCGAAAAGGCATCCCCGCAGGCCTGCGCTAGATCCCGTCCGGAAGCGACGCCCAGCTTTAAAGCTAAATGCTGTAAAATGATCGCAAAAATACTCGAAACGAGGATAACCGATAACAAGGTATATCCGAAAGAGGCTCCTCCCGCTAAATCCGTCGCCCAATTGCCTGGATCCATGTAACCTACCGCCACTAAAAACCCAGGGCCCATAAAAGCGCGTAAATTCTTCCAAAATCCATTTCCTGTGGGTACAGGAATCGTCCCAAACACTTCAGAGAGGGATTTCATTTTAGGACTAGAACGCCAAGGACTCGACATAGGTAAGAATTTTGTACAATTTAAAAATAATTTTTAGATTAACCTAAAAAATAAATTTACTACCTTTACCTCATGGCCATTTCATTCACAGAAGAAAACTACTTAAAGGTTATCCACCGCCTATCAGAGGCAACTTCGGAGGACATTTCAACGAACGCCGTAGCGGAATTG
This sequence comes from Aquirufa antheringensis, assembly GCF_023921165.1. Lineage (NCBI taxonomy): Bacteria > Pseudomonadati > Bacteroidota > Cytophagia > Cytophagales > Flectobacillaceae > Aquirufa > Aquirufa antheringensis. Next base: position 1,377,888 of record NZ_CP049835.1, on the reverse strand, counting down.
ATGCAAACAAAAGCAGCATCGGTGACCGATATGTTACGTAAATTAGCCGAAAAGGGCTGGGTGAATTACCAAAAATACCAAGGCGTTCGTTTAAGTGTAGAGGGAGAGAAAATTGCGTTGTCGATTGTGCGCAAGCACCGACTTTGGGAAGTATTCTTAGTGGATAAAATGGGCTTCAATTGGGACGAGGTGCACGAAATCGCCGAACAGCTCGAGCACATCGAATCGGACCAATTAATCAATAAATTAGACGAATACCTCGGTTTTCCGAAGACCGATCCGCACGGCGACCCTATCCCGAATAAAGAAGGAATTCTCCCTGAATTAGCCTATTCCCATCTTTCTGATATCAAAGCAACGAAAACCTGCAAATTAATGGGGGTGGCACAGGATTCGGCAGTCTTCTTGCAATTGCTAACCAAATTGAATTTGAGTTTAGGGGCAAAACTAGACATCCAGGAGATCAACGAATTCGATCGATCGATCTTCGTTTCCATTAACGACGCTGCGCCCATCTTCATTAGTCATGAAGTGGCGAAAAACATACTGGTAAAAATTCTAGCTTAATAAATCGAGTACTTCATCCTCGCTTAATGCGCGTAGGATGCTTTCGTCAGATGTGACTAACTCGGAGGCTAAATCCTTTTTGCGCTGTTGTAAGGCAAGGATCTTCTCTTCCACCGTTTCTTTCGAGATGAACTTATAGGTGAACACCGTTTTCTTTTGGCCAATACGGTGCGCACGGTCAATCGCCTGAGCCTCTGCCGCTGGATTCCACCACGGATCTAACAAGAATACGTAATCTGCCGCAGTCAGGTTAAGACCTACTCCACCGGCTTTTAGGGAGATAAGGAAAACGGATTGACCGTCCTCTTTTTGGAAACTTTCTACTTGACCCTTGCGATCCACCGTACTTCCATCTAAATACGCATACGGAATTTCACGTTCCTCTAAGGCAGTCTTAATCAAGTTCAAATGCTGAACGAATTGACTAAAGATCAACACTTTGTGATGCTGCTCTAAAACGGTCTCTAATTTTTCTAAAACGGCTTCCATCTTGCCTGAATCTCCTGCATAACCTTCTTCGCAAAGCGATGGGTGGTTCGCGAGCTGACGTAGTTTCGTCAAACCTTGTAATACAGAGAAGCGCGATTTCTGCAAGCCTTCGTCCTTGATTTGCTTCAGTAACACGTCACGGTAGAACGATTTCGTCTTGTCATACAAGCGCTCTTGCTCCTCGGTCATCGAGCAATAGGTCACTGACTCCATTTTTTCTGGTAAATCAGCCGCTACTTGACGCTTCTCGCGGCGCAATAAATAGGGCTTAATTAAGAAATAAAGGCGTTTTTTCTTCTCCATATCTGCCTTCTTTTCGATAGGCAATTGGAAATGGTCTTTGAAATAACGTTGAGAACCTAGCAGTCCAGCGTTCACGAAATTCATTTGGGACCAAAGATCCATCGTTGAATTCTCCAACGGTGTTCCTGTCATCACCAGACGGAATTTCGCATTTAATTTTTGAACGGCTTTGGTAATATTGGCCAAAGGATTCTTAATCGCCTGTGACTCATCTAAAATCACATACGAGAACGCTTGCTTTTCGAACCATTCGATGTCCGAACGCACCATCCCGAAGGAGCACAGAATCAAATCGATCTTTCCGATTTGAGCCTGCAATTTCTCTCTTTGCGGACCGCTGTAGACTAAAACGCGCAACTGCGGGGTAAATTTCTTCGCCTCCATCTCCCAGTTATATAACAAAGAAGTAGGCATCACGAGCAAGGTAGGCAAGGTCTCCCCTTGTTCCTTCAAACTCTGCAATAAACAAAGCGTCTGAACGGTTTTACCCAGACCCATATCATCCGCTAAACAAGCGCCTAAGCCTGCAGCCTGACGTGTACGCATCCAACGGTAGCCTTCTAATTGATACGGACGCAAGGTGCCTTTGAAGTTCTTGGGCACCGGGTATTCCTTCGCCTCCAGCGCTAAATCGTTTATCGTTTTAGCTCTTAATGCGGTTTTGACTAAATCTTGGTTCTCCCATTCCTGCACGAGCTGGTAATGTTGACGACGCAAGAACACGCCTTCTTCGCCGGGACGCGTCTCGGAGAAGTAGAAAAGGTCTTGGTAATCGTGGAACCAGTTGTCTGGAATCATCGCGATGGAACCGTCCGGCAAATGGAATTCTTTCTTCTTTTGTAAGATCAGTTGGCGAATTTTCAAGAAAGGGATTTGGAACTCCCCAAACGAAATCACCGCCTGAATGTCAAACCAATCCAGTTTTTCGCCAATGCGAATCTTAATTTCTGGCTTTCCTAAGAAATAGCGTGGCGCCTGTCCATCGCCTTTGAACTGAACGACAAAACCAGCTTGATCCAGCGCTTCTTTGTTCGCCGTTAACCATTGAACCGCATCCCCGCGTTGCATAAAGGCTCGGCCATCGTTTTCCATCTTTAACCCTAGAGTCTTCAGCTGCTGGAAGGCACGTTTTTCCTTCACGTGGGAGCGCATAATTTTCTGGAAGGCATAACTATCGCCTTTCTTCTCAAATAGCACGTTCGCCTCAGACGATAAACCGTCCCAAGGGAAACGGTTATTGCCGTATTGAAAGGATAACACAAAGTTCCAGCGATCCGCTGCTTCTAAGGCTGCCTTCTTTTTCAGGGTCTCTTCGTCCTCGATTTTAGGCGCCGTAGGGCCATAAGAGAGTAGGAATTGGACCGGTTTTTCTGTATTTGTAATCTCGAATCCTTTCGCGTGTACGGGGTAACGCGCCACCATCGCCTTCACGAATTTTCGGAAGTAATCTTCCTCCATATTCTTCGGAATCGCGACAAACTTCTTGTTCAAGAACGGACGCAATTTCTTGCCTTCTAGTTCTGGATTAAAGTGATATAGCTTTTGATTCATCAGCATCCAAGCCGGATCATCGCATAAAACGACCGCGTCTTTGTACTGAAATTCGAGTTTATTGCCTAGGTATTTTAGGGTAGGGAAATAATGCGTATTCTCGTCGTTGCGCATAAAGTGGAACAAAACATCCACGGCCTCCGCCTCGATTTGAACGGATTGACGCATCGGATTGCCATCATTCCCCATGATGAAAAGTGTCTTTTCTGGACAAATTAGCCCAAACACTTGACCTCTTTTCTTCTCCACCACAGACATCACTGCCTCTTGAATTTCTTTCTCGCCTTTTTCTACGTCCCAAGTCTTCAAAAAGAACTCCTCCATCGTCTTGCGCTTCGAGGTATTGAATTTTTCAAAAACCGCGACCGGCTTCATACTCTCAATCAAACCCACCGCCGTACGATCGCGATCGTCAAGGGCATGCTCAAATTCGTGGAAGTTCCGGGAAGTAAGCGTTTGGTACTCCCAGGTCAATTGACCCTTCTCATTTAATTGCACGACAAAGACGTCGAATAAATATCCGAGGCATTCATGAGACAATAAAGAATAAACAACCTGGAAAGGTTTGTTAGGAGAGATTTTCATTTTTAAAACACCCGATTTCTCGGATTACAAGAGTCAAACCTTTAAAATTAAGATTTTTTTCTCAATTGCAAGCAAGCCCAGTTGTTTTTTGATGCTTGCGCGATAAAATTAAGTTGCTGCTTTTCAGCGGATTCCAGTAAAAGTGGAATGTCTTCCGTGTAGAAACCGCTTAAGAAAAGTAATCCGCCGGACTTGATGCGCGCGGCGTAATCGGCCATTTCGGCTAATAAGATATTGCGATTGATATTCGCTAATAAGACATCGTATTCCCTTTCATCTTCGTCAGTGATGGTACCTAAACCAAAAGGAATCTCCTCGCAGCCATTCAATCCTGCATTCTCGATTGAATTTTCCACTGACCATTCGTCGATATCGAATCCGCGGACAAATCCAGCCCCGCGTTTCTTTGCCACAAATGCTAACAACCCGGTGCCGGTTCCCGCATCTAACACACTTTTACCGTTTAAATCCACATCGAATAACGCTTTCGTCATCAGCGAAGTCGTTTCATGATGGCCAGTGCCGAATGACATTTTGGGATTAATCACCGCCTCCATCTGAAATCCAGACTCAGAGGGGTGAAAACTCGCGCGAATCAAGACTAAATCCTCAATGCGAATGGGGTCATAATTGCTTTCCCACACCTCATTCCAATTTTGCTTCTCGATGCGATTCGTCTCGTAGGTCTCTAGACCATAACGGGACATTATTTCCGTTAACGCCTCCGCAGAGAAATCCACTTCCGGACAATAGGCAATTACCCCAGACTCCGAATCTTCGAAAATATCGAATTGAATTTCGCCTAGCTCAGCGACTAAAATATCAGACAGCTCAGGACTGGCTGTAATTTTCACTTGAATCGTAGACATAGATTAATTAGAAGGAGGAGTGTTTTTCTTTCCGAAAACAGAAATGCCGATATAACGCTTCGGCTGCAATCTAAAATCAAGCAATAGCTTGTCTAGATCGATGAGCGTTTTATTTAAGCCTAGGTACAGGCTATCGTTCTTAATCAATTTACCTGCGGTACCTTCCCCGCGTTCTAAACCTTGTACAATCTTCTTTAACGAAAGCACAGTCGCATCCACCTCTTTCAACGTCTTGCCTATCTTCAAGGCATTCAAGGAATCGGCCACCGTATTAAACTTCGTTAACAACGGACGTAATTGTTTTTCCGTCTCCATCAGGTCGGTAGACAAGGTCTTCATATTCGCAGAAATCTGCGCAATATTCGCCCGGTTATCTGTCACGATACCATTGACAGATCCATTGATGTTAGAAACCGTCTCATTCGATGTTTTCAACAGGGTATTCAAATACGTGCCGGTGTGATCAAATTTGTTCGAAATTTGGCGGAAAGAAACTAAAAGAGAATCCGCATTAGCGATCACGGGAATCGCCCGTTCTTTTAACAAGGCCGTTACTCCTACTTCAGTCTCCCCTTTTAAAAAGGACTCCTCCGCTAGATTCCCCTTTCCTTCTAAACGCAAACGAATGATTTTTCCTCCTAACAAGGCTCCATCAGAAAGGACGGCAACTGTTTTATCTGGGATAACAATATCTTGACTAAACCGAAGTGTAACTAAAATCTTATTGGCCTTAGTAGGCTGAATTTCGACTTTCTTCACTTTACCCACTTCAATTCCATTCACCATTACCTGGTTCGAGACCATGAGGCCATCCACATTTTCATATTCTACATAATAAATGCGGGAAGACGAGAACACATCGTTTCCTTTCAGAAAATTAAACCCAAAATAGAGGATTAAGAAGGCTAACAATGCCAAAAACCCTACTTTTAATTCATTGCTTTGGAACATCGTATCTATTTTTCGATTTCTTCTTTGTACGCTCTAAACGCTGTCGCAATAGCTGTTGCCACCTCGCTTTGTCCTTTTTCGGAAGCTAAATATTGCTCTTCCTCCGGGTTCGTTAAAAATCCCGTCTCTACTAATACACTGGGCATGGCCGTGCGCCAGATCACTAAAAATCCAGCTTGCTTCACCCCAAAACTCTTTCTTTGATACGTTTTCGAAAACTGCTCCTCCACCTTCGAGGCGAATTTGACCGAGCTCGCCATGAAGGCACTTTGGTAATTCGCCATCATAATGTGGGCTAGAGGGGAGTTTGGGTCGAAACCATCGTAGGTCTTTTGGTAATCCTTCTCTTGCAAGATAACGGAGTTCTCACGCTTTGCTACGTTCAAATTACCATCCGTCTTGTGCAAACCCATCGTGTAGGTTTCTGTTCCGTAAGCATTCTTATTCACAGCCGCATTGCAATGTACCGAGATAAATAAATCAGCTTTGTTGCGGTTTGCAATATTAGCCCGTTCATTTAATTCAATAAATGTATCGGTATCGCGGGTATAAATAATTTTTAGGTCTGGATGAGCCGCTTTCAGCTTTCTGCCTACTTCCATGATGATTTTCAAGGTGACAATCCCCTCGTGAGATCCCTTAGGACCAGAGCAACCGGGATCTTTTCCTCCATGACCTGCATCCAGGCAAACGACTTTGATTCGATTCTTAATGTCTCCCTTCTGAAAGCCGCTAGGCGTCCAAGCAGTCAGCAATAAACCCAACGAAAAAAATAAACCGATAGATTTTATCTGATTAAACATTATTTTCTAATTGTTACACGTTGATAACAAGCAAAGATGTAATTTTGTAGGCTTGTATTTAATAAGTACAAATATAATTTTTAAATTCCATTTGGTAAAGAAATCCACATATTACCTTTTTATTACCCTGCTTGTCCTTTTTGCTTCTCTTTCTGAGGCTAAGGCACAGCGGGTAATCTCGACGGATACTTTACAAAAGTCTATTCCGAAGGACACGGCTGCCGATTTGCAGACGACCGTTTTCTATTCTGCCGTAGACTCTACGATTTTAGACGCAGACAAGCAAGTGGTGAATCTGTATGGGGGTGCCAAAGTTAAATACGGAGAAATCTCCCTCGAAGCCAACTACATCCGCCTAGACTGGGCAAAAAACGAGGTCTACGCTATCGGAACTCAAGATACGCTGACGAAGAAAATGATTGGGTTGCCCGTTTTTCTGCAGGGTAGCGATAAATACGATTCAGACGAAATACGCTATAATTTTAAGACCAAACGAGCCATCATTAAAGGCATCGTAACCCAACAAGGCGAGGGCTTTGTGCAGGGGAAAAACGTAAAAAAAGACGAAGAGGAGAACCTGTATATTCGAAATGCCATCTATACCACTTGTAATTTAACCCATCCACACTTTCACATCAAGGCAAGCAAGATCAAAGTCGTGGGTAAAAAAGAGATCATCTCCGGGCCTTTTCACTTTGAATTAAATGACATTCCCTTACCTATTGGCTTGCCTTTTGGGTTTTTCCCTTATTCGCAACCGAAAGAGGCCGGAAAATCAGGGATCATAATGCCCACTTATGGCGAGGAGCCGAATGGACGTGGTTTCTATTTGAGAGAGGGCGGGTATTATTGGGCGGCGAGTGAAAACATTGGGATTCGCTTTACAGGCCAAATTTATTCCAAAGGTGGCTGGGGTTTAGGCGCTAATTCGCAATACAACAAACGCTATCGCTATACGGGTAGCTTTAATTTAGCCTTTAATCGGAATAGTAATGGAGATGAGTTTGCCCCCACAAAACGAACCGATTTCGCTTTGCAATGGTCGCATGCCCCTAGAAGTGTAGGAAACTCGAGCTTTTCTGCCTCGGTAAACGTCGCCTCGAACTCGTATAATCAATACAACTCCTTTAATACCCAGCAATACCTTTCGAATACGATTGGATCGTCTGTTCAGTACTCTCGGAATTTTGGCCAAACCGTCCGCACCAGCATCAATCTGCGTATTAACCAAAACACGAGTACCCGGGTGTTTGATGCGGGAACAGACTTCAACTTTGGCCTTAACCAGATCCAGCCCTTCAAAAAGAAAAATTCGCTGGGGGATCGCTTCATTGATCAGTTCCGGATTGGTTTAGACTTCTCGGGTGGTATTTCGATGACGAATCAAGTGGGTGATCCGTACACGCGATATGAATTCGACGTGTATCCTCGTTCTTCCAATTCCTTGCGGGGAACCATCCAAAAGCCCTTTATTCCGACAGGAGCCGACGATGTTCCGCCAGGGGTCATTCCGGTAGATGCGAGCACCCTGCCTATTTTATGGGAAAAGGCGCAGACAAAATTCAATTACAGTATACCTTTAGCCTTGCCTAATTTGAAGTTAACGAAACACATTAACCTGACGCCTGGGGTTTCTTGGTCGGGGAATATGTACACGCGTTCCTACAAATACACCTACGTGGCGGCGGATTCAACGGTGCGCATCGATACCGTGGGCGGCTTGCCTAAATTCAATTCCCAGATCGCCTTTTCAGCCAGCATGAATACGCGTTTGTTTGGGACCTTGCGTTTCAAAAAAGGGCGTTTAGAGGCCATTAGACATACATTAGTCCCATCGGTTAGTTTGAGCTATACGCCAGATTATTCAGATCCGAGTTTCGGGTATTACCAAGATGTGCGGATTAACAATCGTAAATTCATCAATACGGAGGGAAAAGAACAGATAGGGGATATACGCCGCATTAGCACCTTTGACCCGCGCACGATGAGTTATGGGGGAGCTTCTGGGGCCGTTTCTTTTGGGTTCCAAAATACGCTCGAAGCGAAGTTAAAAACCAAGTCAGACACGGCCAGCGTGCTCACGGAGAAGGTGCGTATCCTGGATAACTTTGGCATTAATGGAAGCTATAATCTACTTGCAAAAGAATATGCGCTATCGAATATCGGCTTTAACCTGGCCTCGCGCGTGAAGGATTTTGACATCAATATGGGCGGCAGTTTTGACCCCTATTTGTATGTGGCCGACCCCTTGTTTTTTGACATCGGACGCAGAACGCCGGACTATATGTTCAGCCAAGGAGCAGGTCTAGCCCGTTTACAAGGTTTCAATTTCTCCATCGGCCGTCGTTTCTCAGCTGGAAAGCCTAAGCCAAAAGAGAACAAAAACGCAAGTGAGGCTCAAATGAATCAAATTAACCGAAACCTAGACGATTATGTCGACTGGAATGTGCCTTGGAATTTCTCCTTCTCCTACCAATACAGCATGAATAGGACAGGTTTAGCCTCGCCTCAAAACATTAGTGGCTTAAGCTTTCAAGGGGATATCAGTCTTTCCGAAAAGTGGAAGTTTTCTGTGACGTCTGGCTTTGACTTTAAGTACAAAGGCCTGACCTACACGAACATGTCCGTGCACCGCGACCTGCATTGTTGGGAAATGAACTTTAACTGGACGCCTATCGCGAGCCCATTCTACGGACGCGCGAGCAACTATTCCTTTGATCTTCGCGTAAAATCTACACTCTTACAGGACTTAAAACTGTCTCGCAGGCGCAGTTTTTACGACAAAGGAGGATTCTAGTTTAATTTAGATTTAAACGCTTTCAGGAACTTATCCATCTTAGGTTTGATGACGATTTGACAATAAGGCTCCGTCCCATTCTCATTGAAATAATTCTGGTGGTAATCCTCCGCCACGTAAAATTCCGATGCCGGCGTGATTTCCGTAACGATCGGATTAGGGAAAACGTGTTGTGCATTCAACTTTTGCTTCCAAGCCTCTGCTTCTTTTTGCTGCTCCGGCGTATGGAAAAACACCGCGCTACGGTATTGCGTGCCTGTATCCGCCCCTTGTCTATTCAAGGTCGTAGGATCATGTGTTTGCCAAAAAATCTCCAACAACGTCGCCACATCTACTTCCTTCGGGTCATACGCTAACTGACACACTTCTGCGTGACCCGTTAGTCCTGAACAAACCTCGCGGTAGGTTGGATTCTTAATCTTACCGCCCATATAGCCCGAAGTCACGGACTTAACCCCTTTCACACGTTGAAACACCGCCTCCACACACCAGAAGCATCCCGCTCCAAACGTTATTTTGTCTAATTTCTGATCCATCTTAGTTGTTTGTTTTTTTAATCCTGCCTCCTTTTTCTCGCCGGCACTTCCGCACGAAAAATGAAAAGCGCTCGTGATGATACTCAACACAATTACCGTAATTTTCGAGATCTTTTTCATCTTATTGTTTTTTAGCACTAATTTCGCATCCTAAATTACCTAATTTTAGTTCAAACTTGAAACAAACCTGGAAAGCCGCCTTTAGTGACCGCACCTTTGCGCTACAGTTCGTCAGTGCCTTAGCCGTGTTCCTTATTTTCCCTTTTAAAGCGGATGATTATTTCCAATGGATTCAATTGCGCGAAGGCATCCAATGGAACGATCCATTACTTAACGCCCTTCCGGCCCTAAATGTTTCCTACCCTATCTTTGGGATCATCTATTTATCCGTCATCTACTTGTTATATCGATTACTGCAAGACCCTAAAAGATTCGTTTGGTTCGCCTGGGCATTTAATTTCGAGACGCTGTTTCGCTTTTTAACGATTTATTTCGTGGCCCTAAATCCACCTGTGGGTTTAGTCGATTTGCATGATCCTCTTGCTGAGTTTTTCATCTATGGCGAAAATATGCCTATCACGAAGGACCTATTCTTTTCAGGACACACAGCGACAATGGTCTTTGTTTGCTTCTTTTTGCCTACCACGCGAGAAAGACGCATCGCCATCGCTCTTAGTCTGCTATTAGTTAGCTTATTATTGATTCAGCATGTGCATTATAGCATAGACGTGGCTGCAGCGCCACTATTTACGCTAGCGGCCATCTGGATCGTCAAGAAGGCAGGAATTAATTAAGACGATTTTTTCTTGTCTAAGGTCTCAAACACCGAATTGTTTGATTTGTACTCTGGAATAATCTCCTTGATTTTAGCCACAATCGAATTATTCGTACCACTCGATAACAAGTGATTCAAATCGTTCGTCGCCACTTCCATGTAAGCGTAAGAAGGCGTATTAACTTCAGCAATTAAGATCTTAGGATGGTGAGTAGGAAGCGTGTTCTCGTCGTTATTCAATAACTCCTCATACAACTTCTCACCTGGACGCAAACCCGTGTAGCGAATCTCAATATCCTTATCGACACGTAGACCACTCAACGTGATCATCTTCTTCGCTAAGTCAATAATCTTCACCGATTCACCCATATCGAAGACAAACACCTCGCCACCTTGTCCCATTGTAGCCGCCTCTAATACGAGTTCGCAGGCTTCTGGAATCGTCATGAAATAGCGGGTAATTTCCGGATGAGTCACCGTCACCGGTCCTCCACGCTCAATTTGTTTTTTGAACAACGGAATCACTGATCCGTTGGACCCTAGTACATTGCCAAAACGTGTCGCAATAAACTTCGTCTTCACGCCTTCCAATTGGTTCATCGACTGCGTATACATCTCGGCTAAACGCTTCGTTGCTCCCATCACATTGGTCGGATTCACGGCCTTATCCGTAGAAACCATGACAAATTTCTCTACTCCTACTTCAGCCGCTAATTCAGATAAGATACGTGTACCGATCACATTCGTCTTAATCGCCTCATAAGGATTATTCTCCATCAAAGGCACGTGCTTGTAGGCCGCCGCATGGAAAATAATGTCAGGACGGTGGTTCTTAAAAATCTTACTAACACGACGCGTATCGGACACATCCGCTACGTTCACAATTAACTGCACATTCGTGGGAACCTTTCCTGCTAATTCGTATTCTAAATCATATAAAGCTGATTCGGCTTGATCCACAAGGACTAATTTAGCTGGGAAATAAGCAATCAATTGACGTACAATTTCGCTACCAATCGACCCAGCGGCACCCGTCACCAGGATTACTTTACCTGAAATCTCCTCCCCTATACGCTTGTTATTCATTTGAATTACTTCGCGCCCTAATAGATCTTCGATCTTTACGTTGTGAATTTGATTCATCGCAAACTCCCCTTCCACCCACTTATCCACTGGAGGGAGCGCTTTAACCACCACACCCCGATCTAAGAAAATATCCGAAATCTTACGCTTCGATTTAGCCGACATATTGTTAATGGCCATAATGACTTCCATTCCGTCATTAGAACCCACAAACTTATCCAACACTTCAGGTAAACTATATACTTTGATTCCCTCGATAGTCTTCCCAATTTTGGACTCGTTGTCATCGATAAAACCCAAGATCTTGTAATTGGTACTCCGGTCTGTTTGGAACACATTCTTTGTCAACATTCCCGTATAACCCGCACCATAAATCAATACCCCAATGGTGGGTTTAAACTGATTCACAAAAGATTCGTAGAAGCTCTTCACGAAAAAGCGAAGAATAACCATCCAGAACAAACAGATGAAAAAGTCAATAATTAGGATGGACGCGGATAAATTAAAGACGTGTTCAAAGCCTAGCGTATTTCGAATCACGGCAGAAACCATGACGGCTCCAAATGACCCTGCAAACACCGCTTTTAAAATTAAAATGGCATCTTCAATGCTGGTGTGCCGAATAATCCCCGCATACGATTGAAAATACAAAAAGGCTAAAAGGCGTAAGCCTAAGACAAAAATCAATTGAGAAGCGAACACAGAGAAATCAATTTCCATTAACTGGAAATTCATTCGCAAAAGTGTCGCAATAGAAAACGAGAAAATGACAATTAACGAGTCAAAGACCAAGACCAGCCATCTGGATAGAAAGCGGTTTGAGTATTTCCGAATGAAGGAAGACTTCGTCATAATTTATCTCTTCTAAACACGGTTAGATTTCAATGACAAAATTACCAATTTTAAAACGATTCCGGTCGTAAATTTATCAAACGGCCGAAAAAGTAGACGAACGGACTATTACTTTCCGAATCCTGGCGCCGTTAAATCTACGATTGCATCCGATTTCATGACCATCACTCTTTCGTTACCGATGTTCGTCATATATCCGATCGCGGTTACGTCAGCGATTTTTTCAACTTTGGGAAAATCCTCCTGAGAAACCGTAAATACTAATTCATAATCCTCCCCACCATTCAAGGCAGCGGTCAAAGGACTCACATTAAACTCCGTCGCTGCTAAGTAGGTCTCATCATCAATCGGAATATTTTTCTCAAAAATACGGGCGCCTAAACCAGAGGCGTTACACAGATGGATAATCTCAGAAGCTAATCCATCTGAACAATCAATCATGGAGGTAGGAACAACACCTACATCTCTGAATTCGTGAATCATATCGAAACGTGCCATCGGTTTCAGCTGACGTAGAACCACATAGCTTTTACCTTCTAACTCTGGCTTCATGTCTGGATTAGCTAAAAACACCTGTTTTTCCCTTTCTAGTGAGTGTAATCCCATTAGCGCCGCACCTAAATCACCTGTTACACACAAGACGTCATTCGGTTTTGCGGTGCCACGTTGCACTAATTTATCGGCTTCCACCACACCTGTCGCAGTCATCGAAATAATTAAACCCTGCGGACTTGAAGTGGTATCACCACCTACTAAATCGACTTTGTATTCCTCACATGCAAGCTGAATTCCCTCATATAAGGCATCCACCGATTCCACAGAAAAGCGATTACTTAAGCCTAAACCGATCGTGATTTGAGCTGGAATGGCATTCATCGCAGCAATGTCCGAGAGAACCACAGATACCACTTTAAAGCCCAAATGCTGTAAAGGTGTATACCCTAAGTCAAAATGAACCCCTTCAATGAATAATTCCGTCGTGGTAACTACCTTATTCCCCTTAGGATCTAACACTGCGGTATCGTCTCCAATACCTAAGTCCGTCCAATCCTGTTTCTGCGTAAACTTCGAGGCAATGTGGTTAATTAAACCAAACTCCCCTACTTCTCCAATTTCCGTTCTCTTTTCCATATAACACAAAAAGCCGCCACAAGGACGGCTTCTATTAAATCAAATCTTCTTAAGGATTAACTAGGACTAATTTAACGATCGCGCTACTTGCTTTCACATAAGCGGCCGTTTGTTGAAGACTTAAGCCTGTGGCCGTAGGTGTAGACAAGATAGTATACGTAATCGTACCGCCAGTTCCTGTAGGTGCACCTTCTGCACTTGTTAAGCCATTTAAAGTCAGGGATAAACCATCCGTCGCTACGGTATAGGTTCCTGTAAATATTTTTCCGTCAAATTCCGTTAAAGTCACCGAACCTGCCGTAGATAAATCGAGTTTGTATTGCGAATACCCCTGCACTACATTAGCTGTACCTGCTTTATCATATTTCGTGACACCATCCCACTGAGCTGTATTGACAGACCATACTTTCTTCACTAATGTAGCCACACTCACGGTAGGAGTAGGTGGTGTAGGTGTGGGTGCTGGATCTCCACCGCCACCACAAGCCAGTACGGATAGAGTCAATAATAGGAGTAGAAACTGTTTCATGTTCGAGCGTTTTGCAATGTAAAATTAAAAATCTTTCTGAAAAAAAGGCGGGTTTGGCCCTTTTTATTTAGCTTCGTGTAAATTATGAAGACATATACGCGCAGCCAATTAGCCCTTCGAAATGGGCAGGACAAGCCTGAGATTTGGGTTGCCTTTCAGGGTCTTATTTATGACATGACGGAGTCCAAACTGTGGAAAAATGGCAAACATTACGAACACTGGGCGGGGCAGGATTTAACGCCTGAACTAGCTGATGCGCCACATTCTGAAAAAGTCTTTGAGAAATTTATCCCCATCGGAATCCTAGCAGTATGATATTAATTGTTGAAAGTGGATCGACTAAAACGGCCTGGAGACTCATCAAAGATCCGGCTTCGGCTTATGAAAGTTTTAGCAGTGCGGGTATCAATCCCTACTACCAAACTACCGAAGAGATTACCACAGCGCAACAATCGGTTTTAAGCGGATTTAAAGAACTTCCTATCCAAGCCATCTATTATTACGGAACGGGGGTTACGGGCGAGGCGCAATGCGAGGTCATTGCGGCGGCCTTTCGGCCTTATTTTCCTAGTAATTGTTCCTTAGAAATACAGAACGACCTCATCGCCGCTGCCCGATCGCTTTGCGGGAAAGAGGCAGGGATTGCCTGTATTTTAGGAACGGGTTCTAATTCGGGATTTTGGGATGGTGGGCGCATTTCGGCGCAAATTCCTCCACTGGGATTTTGGTTAGGTGACGAAGGCAGTGGTGGACATTTAGGAAAATCTTTGCTTTTAAGTTATTTACATGGCCAAATGCCGGTGGAGGTTCGTGCCGTTTTCGAGAAACGATTTGGCGTACTGGATCGCTTAACCGTTTTAGACAAGGCCTATAAACAAGCCTTTCCGAATCGCTGGTTTGCGAGCTTTTCCAAATTCCTGTTTGATCATCGCCGCGATGCCTATTGTTATGGCTTGATTGAACAATCCTTCGAGGCTTTTATCTCGTTGTATTTAAAACGCTATACGGAAGCGCCCGTAGTTCATTTTACCGGTTCAGTAGCTTTTTATTATTCGGATATACTGAAGAAAATTTTAAAGAAGCATGGATTGAATGTGGGGCATATTAGTGAAGGACCGATGGCAGGACTTTGCTTATACCACAAGGGGGAATTTTGGCCATAATTTCGTAAATTGCGACCATCTTCAGAAGCCTAAGACAACAAACACAACACATTGCCTATGACATCGCATATTAAATCCATAGGGACTAAACAAAAAGCACTTCAAATCAATCTAGACCGCAGTATCTACGGTTCCTTCGCGGAAATCGGGGCAGGTCAAGATGTAGCCGCGAATTTCTTCAAAGCAGGCGGAGCCTCAGGCACGATCGCTAAAACGATCTCCGCTTACGATATGGCTTTCTCGGATGCCATTTATGGCGAAGAGGCGTCAGGAAAATATGTGTGCGAGCCGCGTTTAATGAAAATGTTAAACCGGGAGTTTAAATTATTGAATGTGCGTTTAACGGAATCGGCTGCTGAGAAACGCTTCTTTGCCTTCGCTGATACCGTCTCTGCCTTGAATTTTCAAAAGACGAATGACGCCCACGGCTGGATCGGTTTACGCTTCCAATTAACGCCAAGCGGAGGATTTAACGATGTGGTCATCCACGTCAATATGCTCGACAATGACAATATTTTACAACAGCAGGCCTTAGGGGTGATTGGAGTAAACTTGTTGTTTGGGTGCTACCATTATTACGATAATCCAGAAAAATTACTCTTATCTCTTTTAGATGATTTGTCGAAAGACCGGATCGAAATCGACATGATTCGCTTCGAAGGACCGGACTTTAAAGAGGTAGACAATCGCTTGATGTCACTGTATTTAGTGAAGCATGGATATACACAGGCGGCGGTTTTTGGTCCCGATGGCAAGGTGATGCAGCCCTATGATGCTTTGGCCAAAAAACACATCGTAGCCGTGCGTGGTCGCTTCCGTCCCGTGACGAATATCTTCTCGGACATGTTAAAGAAAGGCGTCGCGCAGTTCGAGCAAGAGCCGGATGTAGACGATGACAAAATCTGCGTCCTGTCTGAATTGACGCTGAAAAGCTTAGAGAATGAAACGCACAAGATCGATGAGAAAGACTTCCTGGATCGCGTGGATATCTTATGTTCATTAGGCCAAACGGTATTAATATCTAACTTCCACGAATACTTCAAATTAGTCGACTTTTTGAGTCAGTTCTCTAAGTTAAAAATGGCCCTCGTTATGGGTATGCCAAACTTAGAATACATCTTCGAGGAAAAGCATTATAAGGGGGTCCCCGGCGGAATTATGAGTGCTTTTGGCTGTTTATTTGGCCAAAACATCAAATTATACCTCTACCCCACCGTCGCCGAAAATGGAGACATCGTTCAATTAAAGAATTTCGAACCGGAAGCTCATTTGAAAGGGTTATTCCAGTATTTAGTGGATAACGATAAATTAGCAGAGATCAAAAATTACGACGAAAAACTCATGAATATTCGAACGGATCAGGTACTCGACTTAATTCAAAGCGGCACCGATGAATGGGCACAATATGTACCCAAATCAGTCGCCAAACTCATTAAAGAGCACGCACTCTTTGGCTATCAAGCTTAACAAAAAAGCCCTGATTTTCTCTCAGGGCTTTTTTTTATTTCATTAGATCGATAAACTGATCAAATAAGTAACGTGAATCGTGTGGTCCTGGGCTCGCTTCCGGGTGGTGTTGCACCGAGAAGGCTTTGCGACCTTTCACGCGTAAACCTTCAACCGTTTGGTCGTTCAAGTTAATGTGCGTCAATTCTGCTCGATCAGATGCCTTCAACTCGTCCATTTTAACCGCAAAACCGTGGTTTTGAGAGGTGATTTCCGACAGACCTGTGATCAAGTTTTTCACCGGATGATTTAAACCGCGATGACCATTGTGCATTTTGTAGGTAGTTAATCCTACCACTTGTGCTAGAATTTGGTGACCTAAACAAATTCCGAAAACCGGTTTGTCGCTTTTCAAGAATTCAGAAACAGTGTCAATCGCATAGGACATCACGGCTGGATCTCCTGGACCATTCGAAACGAAATATCCGTCTGGATTCCATGCTGCGATTTCCGCAAAGGGAGTCTTCGCTGGGAACACTTTTAAATAACATCCACGCTCTGCGATGTTTGTCAAAATGCTTTTCTTAACGCCTAAATCAAGCACCGCTACTTTACGCTCTGCTTTCTCATCGCCTAAGAAATACGCTTCTTGCGTACATACTTGGGAAGATAATTCTAAACCTTCCATGGAAGGAATTTTAGCTAGGGCAGCTTTTAAGGCAGCTTCGTCAAAAATTTCAGAAGAAATCAAGCAGTTCATCACCCCTTTCGTCCGAATGTGACGAACTAAAGCGCGTGTATCAATACCCGAAATCCCTACAATACCCGCATCAGCCAAATAATCTTGTAAGGATCCATCAGCCGTCTCACGTGAGTGAACGCTAGCGAATTCATTACAAACCATTCCTGCGATTTGGACCTTGTTCGATTCTGCTTCTGCTTCTTGCATCACACCGTAGTTTCCGATGTGAGCTGTCGTATTAATAATTACCTGACCCGCATAAGAGGGATCCGTGTAGATTTCTTGATAACCCGTCATACCGGTGTTAAAACAGATCTCACCGCCGTGAGTTCCTATTTTTCCTAGTGCTTTCCCGTGGAAGATGGTTCCGTCTTGTAAAATTAAAACCGCTGGTGTGGACTCGGTAAATCTCATAAAATGCTGTTATAAAATAGGGATCAAATGCTCATTGCCTAAAAAAAGGGCTTCAACGGAAAGTTGAAGCCCTTTAAAAAAAATAGAAAGAGAAAGATTAAGCGTCTTCTCCTTTTTCTTCTGTGGACTCCTCAGTTGCTGGTGCTTCTGGTGCTGCTTCTTCAGCTGCAACCTCCGCTGCCGGAGCTTCTTCAACAACCTCTGCAGATGGTGCTTCCTCAGCAGCTACTGGAGCCGCAGCTTCAGTTGCTTTTGCAGCGCCACCACGACGGCTACGACGAGTTTTACCCGCTTTCTCCGCTGATGCAGCTAACATTGTTTCGTTGAAGTCAACTAATTCAATGAAGCAGATTTCTGCGTTATCACCTAAACGATTACCTAACTTGATAATACGTGTATATCCACCTGGACGATTCGCTACTTTCTCAGAAACGATAGAGAACAATTCCTTGATCGCATCCTTATTTTGTAAATAAGAGAATACCACACGACGATTGTTAGTGCTATCTGTCTTTGATTTTGTGATCATAGGCTCTACGTATTTACGTAATTCCTTTGCCTTAGCAACCGTCGTTTGAATACGCTTGTGTAAGATCAAAGATGAAGCCATGTTTGATAACAACGCTGCTCTGTGAGAGGCTGTTCTTCCTAGGTGATTAAATTTTTTACCGTGTCTCATTGTGTTATTTCGTAAGTTAAAAGCCCTTGCGAGCTGCGGTTAGTTTACCTCGCGGCAAACCACCTATTACTTTGTTTAAATTATAAATTAATCTTCGTCTAAACGATATTTAGAAACATCCATTCCAAAGGTCAAGCCTTTTTCCTCGATCAATTGCTCTAATTCAGTTAATGATTTCTTTCCGAAATTACGGAACTTCATCATATCAGAGATTTCTAATTTCGCTAATTCACCTAAAGTGCGAACGTCAGCTGATTTCAAGCAGTTGTAAGCACGTACAGATAAATCTAAGTCAGCTAATGAAGTCTTCAATAACTTGCGCATGTGAAGTAATTCCTCATCTACTACATTATCTTCTTCTGCTTTAGGAGTTTCAAATGTCATTGTTTGATCTGAGAACAACATGAAGTGTTGGATCAAGATATACGCAGCTCCTTTCAAAGCATCTTCTGGGTGGATTGAACCATCCGTCTCGATATCTAAAACTAATTTCTCATAATCCGTTTTTTGCTCTACACGTGTGTTCTCAATGCTGAACTTCACATTTTTGATCGGTGTATAGATCGCATCGATAGCGATGTGTCCGAAGGCTAACTCGTTTGCACGAGGCTCATCAGCGGCAACATAACCACGACCTTTTTCGATTACTAAATCAATTTCAACTTCTTTCGAAGAATCTAAATTGCAAATAACCAATTCAGGGTTTAATATTTGAAAATAAGGAGTGAACTTAGCGATATCACCAGCAGTGATAGCCGTTTGTCCCTTAATTTTCATAGAAACTTTGTTATCCAAAATTTCTTGTGTCTTCTTGAAACGAATTTTTTTCAAGTTCAAGATGATCTCAGATACATCTTCGTGAACGCCTTCAATGGCAGAAAATTCGTGTAACACACCAGAAATCTTAACGCTTGTGATAGCATATCCTTCTAAAGAAGAAAGTAAGATTCTACGAAGTGCGTTACCAATGGTAACACCGTAACCTTTTTCGAGTGGCTTGAACTCAAATAACCCGTGGAAGTCTGTGGCTTTTTCCATCACAACTTTTTCGGGCATTTGGAATGCTAATATTGACATATTTCGTAGCTTAAAATGATACTGAAAAAACGTTATTGGTACTCTTAATAAACTCTAGCAATCTCGTTAGGAGATTACTTAGAGTATAATTCGACAATTGCTTGTTCGTTGAAGTTTTCAGGAATCTGATCTCTTTCTGGCATAGCAACAAATTTACCAACCAATTCAACACCATCCCACTCTAACCAGTTGAAGTTCTTAGGAGAACGAGCTGCTAACGAGTTAGATACTACTTCTAGAGATTTTGATTTGGCACGAACACCTACTAATTGGCCTGGACGTAAAGAGTAAGATGGCACATTTACTACTTCGCCGTCTACAATGATGTGTTTGTGAATAACTAATTGACGCGCTGCACGACGAGTAGGAGCAATTCCTAAACGGTATACGACGTTATCTAAACGTGCTTCACACAATTTGATCAAGTTTTCACCAGTGATCCCTGCCTTAACAGCAGCTTTGTGGAACAAGTTTTCGAATTGGCGCTCTAAAATACCATACGTGTATTTCATTTTTTGCTTTTCCTTCAATTGCACTGCGTATTCAGAAACCTTTGAACGTTTTCCTTTACCGTGCATTCCTGGAGCATAGTTTTTACGAGCTAATGCTTTGCTCGGACCTAGAATTGCTTCACCGAAACGACGTGCAATCTTGGATTTGGGACCTGTATATCTAGCCATTTTTCTTAAAAGTCATTGGACCTCTTATGCCCAATGAAGTAATTAAATTGTGAATAAAAAGCGGGGGAAAATAATTACTAATTACCCCTGCATAAAAATTATTAAACGCGACGACGCTTAGGAGGACGACATCCATTGTGAGGCATTGGTGTAATATCTTTGATGATAGAAACCTCAATACCTGAGTTTTGGATAGTACGGATAGCAGACTCACGTCCAGCTCCTGGTCCTTTTACGAAAACCTCCGCTTTCTTCATTCCTGCTTCAACAGCTACCGCTGCGCAGTTAGATGCTGCCATCTGTGCTGCGTAAGGAGTGTTTTTCTTAGACCCACGGAAACCCATCTTTCCTGCTGAAGCCCAAGAGATCACTTGACCTGCTGAGTTAGTAATGGAGATAATAATGTTGTTAAAGGAAGCTTTGATGTGTACTTGTCCGTTTTGTTCCACGACAACTACTCTCTTCTTCGCTTTATCTTTTCTTTTTGCTTGTGCCATAATTTGAAATGAAATACGAAGAGGTGTTACCCTCTAGTTATTATTTAGTTACTTTTTTCTTGTTAGCAACTGTTTTTCTACGACCCTTACGAGTACGTGAGTTGTTCTTAGTGCGTTGACCACGTAATGGAAGACCTTTACGGTGACGTAATCCACGGTAGCAACCGATGTCCATCAAACGTTTGATGTTCAATTGAACCTCAGATTTCAACTGACCTTCCGTTTTGAATTCAGCAGCGATGATCGCACGGATAGCGCTAGCCTCCGTATCGTTCCACTCACCAGCTTTCTTGTCAAACGAAACCGCAGCTTTCGTTAAAATTTTTTGAGCAGTGCTACGACCAATACCGAAAATATAAGTCAACGCAATTTCTCCTCTTTTTTTGTCGGGAATATCAACCCCTGCAATACGAGCCATATAGGTAATTAATTGTTGTTATTAATCAATTTAAAATTCTGTCGAATTATCCTTGTCTTTGTTTGAACTTAGGATTCTTCTTGTTGATTACGTAAAGCTTTCCGTGACGACGGATTACTTTGCAATCTGCACTACGTTTCTTGATAGATGCTTTAACTTTCATATTAACTGTATTTATATAATCAAACCTTAAATTACTTGTATCTGTAAACAATTCTTGCCTTACTTAAATCATAAGGAGACATCTCTAACTTCACCTTATCTCCAGGTAAAATTTTGATGTAGTGCATCCGCATCTTGCCCGAAATATGTGCAATGACTTGGTGCGTATTTTCCAATTCTACCCGAAACATCGCGTTCGAAAGAGCTTCCAAAATAATTCCGTCTACTTCTATCGAGGACTGTTTGGCCATAATTATTAATTTATATATTCAACAATACTGTTGATGTTTTAATTACTTCTTCAATGGGAGCAAAGGTCGTTAAAATAATGGGACCTTCTTTCCCTACTGCAATCGTGTGTTCAAAGTGAGCACTCGGCTTGCGATCTTGTGTTCGGATAGTCCAACCATCCTTGTCTACTGCAATTTGACGCTTTCCTAAGTTAATCATCGGTTCGATCGCAATGACCATTCCTTCTTTCAACTTAGCTCCTTCCCCGCGACGTCCATAATTAGGAACCTCTGGGCTTTCGTGAAGCTTCTTACCTACCCCGTGACCTACTAGCTCTCTCACAACACCGTATCCAAAAGATTCCGTGTAGCATTGAACGGCGAAACCAATGTCGCCTACTCGTTTGCCTGGTGCGGCTTGATTCAAACCTAAATACAAGGACTCTTTCGTCCGTTGTAGCAATTGAACTACGTCCTCAGCCACATTCCCTATAGCATAGGTATAAGCACTATCGGCATGGTAGCCATTTTTATAAACTCCTCCATCTATCGAAATAATGTCTCCCTCTTTCAGGATCAATTCTCCCGGTAAACCGTGAACTACCACATCATTCACCGAAATACACAAAGAATAGGCATATTTCTGGCTTCCTACTTGATAGTTCAAAAAGGATGGATGCGCTGCATTATCCTTAATGAATTCGTAAGCGATTTTATCTAGGGCCAAAGTACTCACTCCCGGCACTATCGCCTTCGCTACTTCCGCATGACACTTCCCTAGGATTTCCCCATTCTGTTGAATGATGGCTAACTCTGCGGGGGTCTTTAAATAAATCATCTTAACGATTAATCAATTCAGAGCGACCTTTCACTCGTCCTGATTGCATTAAACCTTCGTACTTACGCATCAACAAATAACTTTCAATTTGTTGCAATGTATCTAATACTACACCTACTAGGATTAAAAGTGATGTACCTCCAAAGAAGGAAGCAAAACCTCTCGTCACGCCAAACAAGTTAGCTACCGCCGGAAGAACCGCAATTAACGATAACATCACAGCACCTGGTAACGTAATACGATCTAAAATTGTTGCAATAAAACCTGCTGTTTCTTCACCTGGCTTCACACCTGGAACGAAACCACCTCCACGCTTCATATCATCAGAGATTTGAGTCGGGTTAATCGAGATCGCTGTGTAGAAGAAAGTGAACACAATGATTAAGAATGCAAATAATACGTTGTATTGCCATGTCGTGAAATCACCGAAAGCAGACGCAACCGAAGAAGCAAATTCTGACTTTTCAGCAAACGACTGAGCGACTAATCCTGGGATAAACATTAATGCTTGAGCAAAGATGATGGGCATCACACCTGAAGCGTTTAACTTCAAAGGAATGTATTGACGCTCTCCACCTACTGCAGTTGCTTTGCTACCCACTACTTGCTTCGCATATTGAACTGGTATACGGCGAACTGCTTGAGTTACCATAATCGCTCCCATCACAACGAAGAACAAGGCAATAATTTCAATGATGAACATTAAAGCACCTGACATTCCACGTGAACCTGCTTCTTGTAAAATAGACGCTGGGAAACGAGAAACAATACCAATCATGATCAACATCGAGATACCGTTACCAATGCCTTTATCTGTAATCTTCTCTCCTAACCACATACACAACATGGTACCACCGATTAAGATAGCCACGCCATATAAACGGAAGAACCAAGGATCCACCATAATCGCCTCAGTTGGGATCGTTACTTGTAAATAAGTAAACGCTTGAGCAGCTGTTACGAAAATCGTTAAGATACGCGTGATTTGGTTTAACTTCTTACGACCTGACTCACCGTCTTTCTGCATTTTTTGGAAATACGGAAGGGCAATGGTCAATAACTGAATCGCAATCGAAGCAGAGATGTAAGGCATGATACCTAGAGCAAATACTGAAGCATTACTTAAAGCACCGCCTGAAAAGATATTTAATAAACCGAAAAGACCACCCTCTCCTGCTTGAGTTAACTTAGTCGCATCTACACCTGGCAAAGCAACATAAGAACCTAAACGGAAGAATGCAATGAAAAGAAGCGTATTTATGATACGACTTCTTAACTCCTCGATTGAGAAAATATGCTTGAAAGTTGTTATTAACTTGTTCATTCGATTAGAATAGAGGATTAACCAACAATTGCTTTACCGCCAGCTGCTTCAATCGCAGTTTTAGCAGCACCTGAGAAACCTTTCACGGTAACTTCCAAAGCAGAGGTTACAGATCCACGAGATAAGATTTTCACTAAGTCAGACTTAGATACTAAACCATTCGTATAAAGTGTCTCAAACGTGATCACCTTAGTTCCAATTGAGTCAGCTAATGCTTGCAAAGTATCTAAGTTGATTGCTTTGTATTCAACACGGTTGTGGTTTTTAAAACCAAACTTAGGAACACGACGTTGTAATGGCATCTGACCACCTTCAAAACCTCTCTTACGAGAATAACCTGAACGTGATTGAGCACCTTTGTGACCACGAGCAGAAGTTCCACCTAAACCAGAACCTTGACCACGACCTACTCTTTTTCTAACTTTTACCGAACCATCTGCCGGCTTCAATGATGATAATTTCATTCTATTGGGGGCTTAGCGCTGCTGTTGCCAGCAACTCGCATGTTAATTAAATATTTTCAACGACAATTAAGTGGTTTACGGCACGAATCATACCTGCAATCGCTGGATTCAATTCTACCTCAACACTCTTACGGATTTTACCTAATCCTAAAGCTGTGATCGTACGTTTTTGTACTTCAGGGCGCTTAATTGCACTTTTAACTTGAGTAATTTTAACTTTAGACATTGTATGTTCTATTAGAGAGGCTTGCGCGCTCTGATTATCCATTAAATACTTTAGCAACTGAAATTCCACGTTGGAAAGCTACTGAGTGTGGAGCTCTCATCTTCACTAATGCATCGATGGTTGCCTTCACTACGTTGTGTGGGTTAGATGAACCTTTAGACTTAGCTAAGACATCATGAACACCTACTGATTCTAACACAGCACGCATCGCACCACCGGCGATCAATCCTGTACCTGGAGCAGCTGGCTTAATTAAAACGAAACCACCTGAGAATTTACCTAATTGCTCGTGAGGAACCGTGTTCTTCAACAAAGGAATTTGGAATAAGTTTTTCTTAGCGTCTTCGATACCTTTAGTGATAGCGTCAGTTACCTCGTTTGCTTTTCCTAAACCGTATCCTACGATACCAGCACCGTCACCTACGACAACGATTGCTGAGAAACTAAAACGACGACCACCCTTCACTACTTTTGCAACACGGTTGATGGCTACTACTTTCTCCTTCAACTCACCTTCGTTAACCTTTATTGGTTTTGCTTGTAAATGCGACATATCTATTTCTTAAAATTGTAAGCCACCCTCGCGAGCACCTTCAGCTAATGATTTAATTCTTCCGTGATACAAATAACCGTTACGGTCAAAAACTACTTTCTCGATTCCAGCTGCTTTCGCTTTTGCAGCGATCGCTAAACCTACTGTCTTAGCAGCTTCCATGTTGTTGTTCACTTTATCTTTTGTATAAGATGTAGCTGAGAATAAAGTCTTACCAGCTAAATCATCTACTAATTGTGCATACAATGCAGAATTAGAACGATATACAGTTAAACGCGGACGCTCCGCTGTTCCTGCGATCTTAGCACGAATCGCACGTTTAATGCGGGTTCTGCGTAAATTTTTGGTTGTTGCCATTTGTTAACTTGTTTGTGTGGATTTCCGGCCCACGCTTATAATTTATTTTTTACCGCCCGCTTTACCAGCTTTGCGACGTACTTGCTCTCCTTGGAAACGAACACCTTTACCTTTGTAAGGTTCAACTGGACGTAACGACTTGATCTTCGCAGCTACTTGACCAATTAATTGCTTATCGATCGAATTCAATGTAACCATTGGATTCTTACCTTTCTCCATTGCAGTCACAATAGATACTTCTGTAGGAATCGCCATGAAAATCGCGTGAGAGTAACCCAAGCTTAATTCTAAAATATTTCCTTGATTTGCGGCCTTGTAACCTACCCCGATGATTTCCAACACTTTTTGGTAACCTTCACTCACACCCACGACCATGTTATTGATCAATGAACGATATAAACCGTGCATCGCTTTGTGACGTTTTTGTTCTGTAGGACGTGCCACAGTTAAAACACCCTCTTCGATAGTAATGATCATATCTTGATCAACTTGTTGCGACAAAGTTCCTTTAGGACCTTTTACTGTCACTAAATTACCAGCACTTACGTCTACAGTTACTCCTGCAGGGATGGTGATAATTTTCTTTCCAATTCTTGACATTAGACTTTAATTATAGCTTAAATTTCGAGATCGCTCCCCTTTCAGCGTGAAACAATTATTAATATACGTAACAAAGTACTTCTCCACCTACGTGTAAAGTACGAGCCTCTTTATCTGTGATTACTCCCTTAGAAGTAGACAAGATAGCGATACCTAATCCGTTTAATACGCGTGGTAACTCTTCAGCACCATTGTATTTACGAAGACCTGGCTTAGAGATACGAGTCAAGTTAACGATAGCAGGTTGCTTCGTAACTGAGTTGTATTTCAACGCAATTTTGATGGTTCCCTGTACGGATGAATCATCGAATTTATAGTTTGAAATGTATCCTTTATCAAAAAGTACTTTCGTAATTTCCTTTTTAATGTTGGAAGCAGGAATTTCAACTACCCTATGGCGTGCCTTCAAGGCATTTCTCAATCGGGTTAAATAATCTGCTATTGGATCTGTCATTGTTTTTAAATTTGCCGCAGGTCTTTTAAAATGGGCCTGCAAAATTACAAAAATGAATTTAATTAATCAAATAATATTACCAGCTTGATTTAGTTACACCTGGAATCAAACCATTGGATGCCATTTCACGGAACGTAACACGGCTAATACCGAACTTACGCATATATCCACGAGGACGTCCTGTTAATTTACAACGGTTGTGTAAACGTACAGGAGATGCATTTTTTGGAAGTTTATCCAATCCAACGTAATCTCCAGCTGCTTTTAAAGCTGCGCGCTTCACTGCATATTTTGCAACTGCTGCTTCGCGTTTTCTTTCTCTTGCTTTTACTGACTCTTTAGCCATTTTGTAAAAATTTAAAGGTTTTTATGAAAGCCTAAAGGGCTATTTATTTTTTTTGATTTGCAAAAGGCATTCCAACCGCTGCTAATAAAGCATAAGCTTCTTCATCTGTTCCAGCAGTCGTCACAAACGTGATGTCCATACCAGAGATCTTGCTTACTTTATCGATTGAAATCTCAGGGAAGATAATTTGCTCTTTCACCCCTAAGGTATAGTTTCCACGACCATCAAATCCTTTTTCAGAGATTCCTTTAAAGTCACGAACACGTGCTAAAGAAACTGTAGTTAAACGATCTAAGAATTCGTACATCTTATCTCCACGTAACGTTACTTTCACACCGATAGGCATATCTTCACGTAACTTAAAGTTCGAAATAGCTTTCTTTGAGATCGTAGCTACCGCCTTTTGACCAGCGATTTGTGTGATTTCTTCGATTGCGATATCGATTAATTTTTTGTCCGACACTGCGGCTCCTACACCCTTGTTGATTACGATTTTAGTAATCTTAGGCACTTGCATGATAGACTTGTACTGAAACTTTTCTTTTAAGCTTGGTACAACCTCCTTAACAAAACGTTCTTTTAATCTAGGTACTGCCATTGTAGTATATTTTGTGGATTTCCGACCCACGGTTAAGTTCTAATTATGCGATAAATTTACCAGTCGCTTTAGAATAGCGTTGTAATTTACCTTTCTCGTTCAATTTACGACCTGTACGTACAGGCTTTCCATTTTCTACTACCATTAAGTTAGAGATGTGGATTGAACCTTCACGCTTTTCGATTCCTCCTTGAGGATTAGCTGCAGATGGCTTAACGTGCTTCGTTTGCAAGTTAGCTCCTTCTACGATTGCACGAGATTTTTCAACAATCACTTGTGTGATAACTCCTGTCTTGCCTTTCGCGTTACCTGCGATCACTTGAACAGTATCTCCTTTTTTAACGTGCAATTTTGCTGGTTTACTTGTATTTTTTTCCATTGTATGATTATTAAATTGGGTACACCCAATATCTCATCTAATTATAAAACTTCAGGGGCTAGGGAAACAATTTTCATGAATCCTGCATCACGCAATTCACGCGCAACTGGCCCGAAAATACGAGTTCCTTTCGGCTCATCATTTGCGTTTAATAAAACGGCTGCGTTATCTTCGAAACGAATGTAAGAACCATCTTTACGACGAATTTCTTTCTTCACACGAACAACTACTGCTCTTGAAACGGTTCCTTTCTTCATACTAGAAGAAGAAAGAGCAGACTTCACAGAAACGACAATCTTATCTCCAATAGAAGCGTATCTTTTGCCAGTACCGCCTAATACGCGAATGACTAAAACTTCTTTTGCTCCAGAATTATCCGCTACACCCAATCTTGATTCTTGCTGTAACATTATATTTGATCTTTAAATTTTAAATTTTGAATAACAATCTTAGAATTATTTCGCTTTTGCGATTACTTCTAATAATCTCCAACACTTGTTTTTAGAAAGAGGACGTGTCTCCATTACTTTCACTGTGTCACCGATTCCGCACTCGTTGTTCTCATCGTGTGCCATCAATTTTGTTGTTTTCTGTACGAACTTTCCGTACAATGGGTGCTTAACCTTACGGTCAACGGTGATGGTGATAGACTTATCCATCTTGTTACTCACCACTTTCCCAATTCTTACTTTTCTCAGGTTTCTTTCTTCCATGGTTGTTGGATTACTTGTTAAACAATTGGCCGATAGCGTAGTTGAATCAGCCTATTAAAATTAATACTTATGCTTTTGTTGCCGCGCTTAGAGCAGTTTCTAATTTCGCGATCAATTTGCGGTTTTGACGAATACGCATCGGATTTTCAATCGGTGAAATAGCGTGAGCTAATTTCAAACGAGAGATATTCTCTTGCTCAGCAGCGATCTGCTTCTTTAATTCTTCAACTCCTAATTTTTGTATTTCTGCGTTTTTCATAACAATGTTATTTGGATGTATTAAACTGTGGGTTTAATATCCTATTCTGAATAATCTCTACGAACAACAAACTTCGTACGCATTGGCAACTTTTGTGCTGCTAAACGTAAAGCCTCTTGAGCAACCGCCAAAGGTACACCTGACGATTCAAACAAGATAGTTCCTGGGCGAACATTAGCTACCCAATACTCAGGAGCACCTTTACCCTTACCCATACGAACCTCTGCAGGCTTCTTAGTGATAGGTTTGTCAGGGAAAACACGGATCCAAACTTGTCCTTCACGTTTCATAGCACGGGTTACCGAGATACGAGCTGCTTCAATTTGACGAGCGGTGATACGACCTGGCTCTAAAGATTTAATAGCGAATGATCCAAAATCAATCTCGTGGCCACGGGTTGCAACACCTCTTACGCGACCTTTTTGTTGCTTACGAAATTTCGTTCTTTTTGGTTGTAACATTTTCTTATAAGTCTAATATCTAATTCAAATATATTTTATCGCTTTCCACCACGGCCACGGTTCGCACCGCCAGCACCTGGTTTGTTACGGTCTCCACCTTGATCTGCTCCTTCTGGACGACGGCCACGACCACGGTCATCACCACGTCCACGAGGTCCACGATCACCACCGCGAGAATCCGCTGCAGTTGATTGTAATCCCATGTTTGCATTAGGAGATAAATCAGGCTTACCGAAAACCTCTCCACGGAACACCCATACCTTGATACCGATCTTTCCGTAAACAGTTAAAGCTTCAGAGATAGCGTAATCTACGTCAGCACGAAGTGTGTGAAGAGGAATACGTCCTTCTTTGTATCCTTCAGAACGTGCCATTTCAGCACCACCTAAACGACCTGATAATTTTAATTTAATTCCTTGTGCACCTACACGCATCGCTGACGCGATTGCTTGCTTCATCGCACGACGGAATGAAATACGAGCTTGTAATTGTTGAGCGATTGCTTCACCGATTAATTTCGCATCGATTTCTGGACGCTTAATCTCAAAGATGTTGATCTGAACATCTTTACCAGTGATTTTCTTTAACTCTTCTTTTACTTTATCTACCTCAGCACCTTGCTTACCGATAACCACACCAGCACGAGCTGTGTTGATCGTCAAAGTGATGCGCTTTAAGGTACGCTCAATAATAACTTTTGAGATAGATCCTTTTGGAATACGAGCGGCTACGTACTTTCTGATTTTCTCGTCTTCGACAAGCTTATCAGCGAAAGTTTTACCTCCGTACCAATTAGAATCCCAACCTCTCACGATACCTAATCTTAATCCAATAGGGTTAATTTTTTGTCCCATTTCTTGTTTTATCTAATAGTCTATTATTCTGCTGAACTGGTTACTAAAGCGGGAGCCTCAGAAGAAGCCACTACAATAGTGATGTGATTTGAACGCTTCAAGATGCGGTGACCTCTTCCTTGCGGAGCAGGGCGTAAACGCTTAATCGAAGCACCTCCATCTACGAAGATCGTCTTGATAAACAAGTCAGCTTCCTCAATTTTAGCATCGACATGCTTGTTTTGCCAGTTAGAAACCGCAGAGAGTAATAATTTCTCTATCGATTTAGCACCAACTTTGGGCTCAAATTTTAAGATACCCAACGCTTTGGATACTTTCTGTCCACGTACCATGTCTGCGACAATACGCATTTTCTGCGGCGACGTAGGAACATTTCTTAATTTAGCAATTGCTTCCATTTTCAATATTGATTAAGACCCGAGAGTCTATCTAATTACCTTTTACCTTTGTCTTTTTTCGCCACGTGACCACGGAAGTTACGTGTGGGAGAGAACTCACCTAATTTGTGACCAACCATATTCTCTGTTGCAAATACAGGGATAAATTTATTCCCGTTGTGAACTGCGAATGTGTGACCTACGAAATCTGGAGAGATCATTGAACGTCTAGACCATGTTTTAATCACGGATTTCTTTCCGGATTCGTTCATAGCCTGAACCTTGTTGTCAAGGCGGTAATCAATGTAAGGACCTTTTTTTAGTGAACGTGCCATCTAACTATTTTTTTCTTCTACTGATGATAAGACGATTTGTGTTTTTCTTTGGATTACGAGTTTTCTTACCCTTTGCCAATAAACCGTTACGAGAACGTGGGTGACCTCCTGAAGAGCGACCCTCACCACCACCCATTGGGTGATCGACTGGGTTCATTACAACACCACGAACACGTGGACGACGACCTAACCAACGGTGACGTCCTGCTTTACCTAAGTTCACGTTCATGTGATCCGAGTTAGATACTGTACCGATTGTCGCAAGACAACGAGCAAGTACCATACGCATCTCACCTGAAGGCAATTTCAAGGTTGCATATTTTCCATCACGTGCTAACAATTGAGCGTAAGTTCCAGCAGAACGAGCCATTTCAGCTCCTTTACCAGGTTGTAATTCGATTGCGTGCACTAATGTACCTAATGGGATGTTTGCCAAAGGCAATGTATTTCCCACCTCTGGAGCTACTTTCTCTCCTGAGATAACTGTTTGGCCTACCTGGATACCAGCTGGTGCCAAGATATATGATTTTTGACCGTCTGTATACTCAATAAGAGCGATACGAGAAGTACGGTTTGGATCGTATTCTACTGTTAATACCGTTGCAGGAACGTCCATTTTAGCACGAGTGAAATCAATCACACGGTAACGACGCTTGTGACCACCACCGATATAACGCATCGAGCGACGACCATCTGCATTTCTACCACCCGTTCTTTTGATCGGCTCTAGTAAAGGCTTGTACGGTTTGTCCGTAGTAATCTCCTCGAACGTCGGCGCGATGCGGTGACGTTGTCCTGGAGTTGTTGGTTTAATTTTTTTAATTGCTGCCATTTAATTAGTTCAATTTATCGGGATGAACCCCCTTAGTTTTTTTAATTAGATTCCTTGGTAGAAGTCAATTACTTCACCTGGAGCTACTGTTACAATTGCTTTCTTGATCGTAGAAGTACGTCCAGAAGTGACTTTCGTACGTGTAGACTTGGATTTTACTTTTCCAATCTGACGCATTGTTTTCACATCTTGAACATCAACACCGTACATCTTCTTCACCTCTTTGGCAATCTCAATCTTATTTGCTGTCAACTCAACAACAAACGTGTATTGGCCTTTCTCTTGCATGGCTTGCGACTTTTCAGTCAAGGCCGGACGTTTAATAATGCCCATTTTTATTTTCGTTTATAACAGAAAAACTTCTGTCAATTAGTTACTGAATGATGACTCAATTTTTTCAATCGCTGCAGTCGTGATTAACAACTTACCTGCGTTCACTAAATCGTATGTGTTCACATCTCCTGCGGTTGTTACCTTAGTCTTAGGAACGTTACGACCAGATAATACAACATTCTTGTCTACTTCTGGAGTGATCAATAATGTCTTTGTGTTATCTAATTGAAGCGCCTTTAACATCGCTAAATACGCTTTCGTTTGTGGTGTTGCGAAAGAAACTGAATCCAAGATCGCGATATCTCCACTTTGAGCCTTAGCAGCTAAAGCTGATTGGCGAGCCAATGCTTTCACTTTCTTGTTCAACTTGAAGTGGTAATCACGTGGGCGTGGTCCGAAGATACGTCCACCACCTTTCATCAAAGGAGATTTCATTGAACCTGCACGCGCACCACCCGTACCTTTTTGTTTCTTAATCTTGCGAGTCGAGCGAGAAACTTCTGCACGCTCTTTCGCTTTGTGTGTTCCTTGACGTTGGTTAGCTAAATATTGCTTCACATCTAAGTAAACCACATGCTCGTTAGGAACGATACCAAAGATTTCGTCAGAAAGAGTAATTTTCTTTCCGGTATCTTTTCCTGCTATGTTATATACTGATAATTCCATGTTTCAGAATGTCTATTGTTTAGGCTAGGCCCAATTTTTAATTTTCAATGATTACGTATGAGTTCTTAGCTCCAGGTACTGATCCAGAAACTACTAATAAGTTTTTCTCTGGATAGATTCTCAAAACTTGTAAGTTTTGAACCTTTACACGATTACCACCTGTACGACCCGCCATGCGTAAGCCTTTAAATACACGAGATGGGAATGAACACGCACCAATTGAACCCGGGTGACGACCGCGGTTATGCTGACCGTGAGTTTGACCACCCACACCGGCAAATCCGTGACGCTTAACAACACCCTGGAAACCTTTACCTTTAGAAGTACCCACTACGTCAACGTAAGTGTCTAGCTCTAACATCTCAACAGTTAAAACATCCCCTAATGCAAGAGGTTGCTCAAACGTGCGAAATTCTACCAATTTCTTCTTGGGAGTTGTATTTGCTTTTTTGAAGTGACCCAACAAAGATTTTGTTGTGTGCTTTTCTTTTTTCTCACCGTAGCCGATTTGAACAGCGTTATAGCCTTCTTTCTCTACAGTTTTCACTTGTGTAACCACACAAGGACCGGCTTCAATTAGCGTACATGGAACAGCTTTACCGTCTTCCATGTATAGGCTAGTCATTCCGACTTTTTTACCAATAATTCCTGACATAATATGTTAATATTTAAAATATAAATATGCTTACAAGGCTATCGTGGCTTGTTGTAAGACTTTTATTCAAAATCATCGTTCAACTGAACGTGATATAGGAATCTAAACAATAAAAAAAAGCAGAATTGGTATAAGGCGACAAGATGGGTTCACTGTGGATAACAGTGAAAAAACACCTTGTGTAGCTTAATATTTAATTAATGGGCTGGGCATTCAACGGTCATCAATCAATACCAGTTCTAACACAAAAATCAAGCTTTCCTCGATTTAAGACCTGTTTGACATGCATTTTATGTGTTTTAAATAAATTCGGGAAGTTCTGCCAACCTCTCTCTGAATAAAAAACTGCGTTTGTCGAACGGGAGTGCAAAGGTAGGAAAAAAAATAATACAAACAAGGGGGTGGGTAAAAATATTTTGAGAATCAAGCAATTAGTAGTCAGTATCCAGTAGTCAGTATCCAGTAGTCAGTAATCAGTAGACGACATACTAAAGTGAATCGTGGATGCTTGTTAATTAGGGTAGAGATAAGTGAGTAAAGAGTAGTGATGGTAAATGATGAATTGTAAATGGTTAATGGACCCTCCGGGCTTTCCACTGATTAATGACTACTGGATACTGACTACTGATTACTGACTACTGGATACTGACTACTGCCGCCAGGCCCCAAAATTGGATTTTTCTCATATTCCCCCTCGAAAAATCAATAATTGTTTGTATTTTTGAGCTTTAGTTGCTGAAAATCAGGCAGTTTTTATTTATTTCCCAAGAAAAAAAAGCATTATGTCAAGTTTATCCAATCAAACAGGAGTGTTGCACGGAGATGCGGTTCAAGAGTTATTTGAAATCGCTAAGAAAAATCAATTCGCTTTACCAGCGGTTAACGTAACAGGTACAGATACTGTAAATGCAGTATTAGAAGCAGCGAAAGCGGTGAATTCTCCGGTAATCATCCAATTCTCTAACGGTGGTGGTATTTTCTACGCTGGAAAGACGCTTTCTAACGAGAATCAAGCAGCGGCAATCGCTGGTTCGATTTCTGGCGCTTACCACGTTCACCAAATGGCGAAAGCATACGGTGTTCAAGTAGTTTTACACACAGACCACTGCGCGAAAAAATTATTGCCTTGGATCGACGGTTTATTAGATGCGGGTGAGAAATTCTTCGCTGAGACGGGACAACCTTTGTTCTCTTCTCATATGATTGATTTGTCTGAGGAGCCTTTGGAAGAAAACTTAGAAATCTGCGCTAAATATTTAGAGCGTATGTCTAAAATGGGCATGACCTTAGAAATCGAATTAGGTGTTACTGGTGGTGAAGAAGATGGCGTGGATAACTCTGATGTAGATTCATCTAAATTATATACACAACCGGAAGAGGTGGCTTATGCTTATGAAGTATTGTCCAAAATCTCTCACCGTTTCACGATCGCTGCGGCATTCGGTAACGTACACGGAGTTTACAAGCCGGGTAACGTGAAGTTGCAACCAGTGATTTTGAAGAACTCACAAGAATTCATCAAAGAGAAATATAGCTTAACAGCTGAGAAACCAATCAACTTCGTATTCCACGGTGGTTCTGGTTCATCTCGTGAGGAAATCCGTGAGGCATTATCTTATGGTGCTATCAAAATGAATATCGATACAGATACGCAATGGGCGTTCTGGGAAGGTATCTTAGGATTCTACAAAGCAAATGAGGCTTATTTACAAGGCCAAATCGGTAACCCAACTGGCGAGGATTCTCCGAATAAGAAATACTATGACCCACGTGTTTGGTTACGTAAGGGCGAAGAGACTTTGGTAGCTCGTTTAAAAACAGCTTTCGAAGACTTGAACGCTACGAATGCGAATCAATATCTATAGTCGCGGAGCGACTACTCAGTAGTCAGTATCCAGTAGACAGTAATCAGTAGACAGTAATCAGTAAAAGCCGGAACAATGTTCCGGCTTTTTTGGTTTTAGTAGATTATAGAGTAGAGAGTATAGAGAAAAGATAATAAATCTCGAACTTTGCACCCGTCTACCGACTACCGACTACTGTTTACTGGATACTGACTACTGTTTACTGTCTTATGAAAACCGAACTACACCCCTCTCACACCCGCGGAACCGCCGATCACGGCTGGTTGAAGACCGCTTTTAGTTTTAGCTTTGCTGGTTATTATAATCCGGCGCGCATTCATTTCGGTGCGTTGCGCGTACTGAATGATGATTTTATTGCGGCGGGGATGGGCTTTGGCAAACATCCGCATGATAATATGGAGATCGTAACCATTCCGATGAAAGGCGCGGTGGCGCACGAGGATTCGATGGGAACGAATGGCATTATTAATGCGGGGGATGTGCAGATTATGTCTGCAGGCTCTGGGATTTACCATTCGGAGTTTAATGCGAGTCAAACAGAAGGTTTGGAACTGTTCCAAATCTGGGTCATGCCTAAGCTGAAAAATATCACTCCGCGCTACGATCAGCGCACGTACAATCCAGCCGATTTTAAGGGACAATGGAAGACGGTGGTTTCGCCACTGGGCACGGACATTGATTCATTGCAGGTAAATCAAGATACGTATTTTAACATGACTGAAATTTCGGAAGGTGAGAGCCTGAGTTATGCGTTGCATGGCGCACAGCAAGGGGCATTTGTCTTTGTGATTGAAGGCGGAATTGAAGTGGCTGGCGAGAAACTGGGACGTAGGGATGCCATCGGGATTTCCGAAACAGAAACCATTGAAGTAAAGGCTTCAACAGCGGGCACGAAGGTGTTGTTGATTGAGGTACCAATGGTTTGGTAGATTTAACAATAGAGTAATATTCTCTTAATAGGGAGGTTAAAGTGATGGCCTATTTTTGGTAAACCAAATAGGCAAACATGGGCCATCATTCACAACCCACCTACAAAACGATCGTCATCTCAGACTTGCATTTAGGTAGCAAGGGAGCTAAAGCAGCCGAGGTAAACGAATTCTTACGCGCACATTCGTGCCACCAACTCATTTTAAACGGCGATATTATCGACGGCTGGCAACTGAAAAAAGGAGGCAGCTGGAAGAAGAAGCACACGGCCTTTTTCCGTTGTGTATTAAAGATGATGGACAAGTGGGATACGGAGGTGATTTATTTGCGCGGCAATCATGATGATTTCTTAGAGCAAGTACTTCCGTTGAAAATTGGAAAGCAGTTTTCGATTCGCCAGGACTATATGTTGAAGAGTTTTGGCAAGAAATACTTCATCACTCACGGCGATATTTTCGACAGCATTACCAGCCAAATGAAATGGCTAGCCTATTTAGGCGATATCGGTTACACGTTCTTGTTGTGGCTGAATAAATGGTATAATCAATACCGCACGTGGCAAGGCAAGCCTTATTACTCTTTATCACAGGTGATTAAGCAGAAAGTGAAGGCTGCGGTGAACTTCATCTCGGATTTTGAGGAGAAATTAGCGGAGTTAGCGAAGGCCAAAGGCGCGGATGGCATCATCTGTGGCCATATTCACAAGGCTGAAATCAAAATGATCGACGGAATCGCCTACATGAATTCTGGCGACTGGGTGGAATCATTGACGGCCTTAGTGGAAACACACCAGGGGGAATGGCAAATCATCGAATTCCCGCTGTATAATTTGAAAGCAGAGTTAAACGAAATTTTAGGCGAGGCAATCGCTGTGTAAGATGGGAAAGTTCATATTTACCGTACAAGGCGAGGGTCGCGGGCATTTAACGCAAGCGATCTCCTTCACACAAATTGCACGCGAGGCGGGTCACGAAGTGATCGGTTATGCAGTGGGATCTTTTCAGGGACGTAAAATACCGTCGTTTTTCCTTGACTTTATTGGAGATACGCCGGTGCTACAATACGAGAGTCCGTCCATTATTTTTGGGAATGGAAAATCGGTGCAACTTTTTAAAACAGCGGCGCAGGCTTTCACGAATTTCAAGACTTTTTGGAAAAGCGCTACACAACTAGAGGCGTTTGTGAATGAATTGCAACCAGACGGAATCGTGAACTTCTATGAGTCCATCACGGGATTATATAAATTAAAATCGGGGTCCAAAATCCCCACGATGTCCGTGGGTCATCAATACCTTCTATTGAACAAGCATTTCGAAAGTATTCCAGAGAAGAAGATCGACCGGATGCTTTTAAATATGAATACGATGATCACGTCGATCGGTTCGAAGAAGCTGTTAGGCTTATCTTTCCGCCCGATCGATAACGACGCGAAGATTGAGGTGGTTCCTCCCCTATTGCGCCAGCAAGTAAAAAGCATCGTTCCGCAAGCGGGAGAGCGTTGGTTAGCGTATTTAACGCACTTCCGTTTATCAGAAGATATCATGGCGTGGTCAAACGCGAATCCGGAGGTAAAGTTGGATTGCTTTTGGGATAATCCCGCCCGAAAAGAAACCTACCACTATTCTGATTCCTTGACTTTTCATCCAATTGATGCGAAGAATTATTTGGCGAAAATGACGGAATGTGCTGGCTTAATTTCTACCGCCGGTTTTGAATCCGTTGCTGAAGCGATGTACCTAGGCAAACCAGCGATGATGGTTCCGGTGCCTAATCACATTGAACAAATGATCAATGCGTTTGACGGCGAGATGTCAGGCGCAGGAATTGGTGCCACTTCTTTCGATTTAAGCATTTTCAAGAACTACCTACCTTCTCACGTTTCAGTGAAAGATCAATACCAAGAATGGGTGGACAAATCCCAAAGCTTAATGGCGGGTCATTTAAGTGATTTAATTGCTCAGCCAGTTTATGTGGCAAACTTTGGCCAAAACCAAGGAACGGGTTTATCCGGGATGCTGGGCAGACGAAGATTCCGCTGGTCACAGTAAATTAAAAAGGCCAGCGAAATCGCTGGCCTCTATCTATTAGAAGTTAACCTGAGCTTGCAAGCGGAGCATGTTCCCTGATTGCAAGTTTTCTTGTAGTTTGAAATCCTCTGCTCGTTTTGTCGCCATGGTATACATGGCAACTAGCTCAACGTTTTTGTTTGGTTGCCATTCTATCCCTAGTTCTGTTTCATCCACGCGGTAACTACGTGCATCTAATTCGTGCTTTTTCCCTCCCTCATAATGCTGAACACGTACGAATGGGATTATCACCTGTTTTTTCCAATCTATTTTATAGGATGCGGTCACGTAGCCACCAGATAATTTTTGATTCTCAATAGCATCAGTTGCTTTGTTAAATTCTGGTCCTGTACCCACATTGTATTCAGCTTGAATTCCAAAGGGCTTAGGATATAGCACAAAACTCGCAGCATAACGCTCATCTAAATATGATTTGTCAGCCTTTGCTTTCACCCCTGCACTTAATTGATCAGAGGCCATTACCCACTGACCAGAATAGCCTTGAATACTCGCTTCAATGATTTGATTTTTGATCTGAACCGGATAAGAAAGGCGTGCTGCAATATGAGGCGCGTCGTTTAATTCAGGCTTGTTCGCTGTTTGGCCATTATAAGCACCTAAACCAAAAACGCCATAATCACCTGACCCTTTTAATCCATCCGCTACTAATGAAGAATATAATTTACGAACAGATGCTGGCGCCCAGTAAAAGAATACTCCTAAATCACGTTCGTTAGATACGGCACTATTCAAGGCATCGTTACGGTCTAATGGCAAACGATTTTGAGAGGATTGCATGTTTTCAAAGCCAAAAGGGACCTTACTTTGTCCTACTCTAAAACGAAATTCGTTTTTTGCATCTAAACCTAGATCAAAATAAGCATCCCGAATCTGTCCAAAATGAAGAGAAGTAGAAGAGGCGC
Source organism: Aquirufa antheringensis (assembly GCF_023921165.1). Lineage (NCBI taxonomy): Bacteria > Pseudomonadati > Bacteroidota > Cytophagia > Cytophagales > Flectobacillaceae > Aquirufa > Aquirufa antheringensis. Next base: position 1,339,151 of record NZ_CP049835.1, on the reverse strand, counting down.
TACTCGCAAAATCCGGTTGGATGTAGAAATAGACACGCTCACTTACTTGGCCACTAAATATGATTCGAAGACGACGAACAAAAAACCCTCCATTATCACCAATGCTTTTATCGCCTTGTTCTGATTTTAGATTCGGATTTGTTTCAAAAAGTCGGTTGTAGCGAACTTGTGCATAACCGCGAATGGAGAAAGAATCGTACCATTTTTTAGGGGCTGGAGCAGTTTGTGCCTGGGCAGAAATCAGGCAAAGGCAAGCCAAGACTCCTGTTAGGAGAAGATTTTTTTTCATGATATATTGGTGTTTGTAAAAAAGAGGGGGATCCTATTCGAATCCCCCATGAATGTTTATTATGCGGCTATCCAGCGGAATAAAACAAATAAGGTAGCAGATAAAATAATCGTTACCGGCAAGGTTAAAACCCAAGCTAAAACAATGCTCTTAACGGTTCCTCCTTGTAAGTTCTTAATACCTTTTGAAGCTACCATCGTTCCAGCGATACCTGAAGACAAAACGTGTGTCGTAGAAACTGGCCACTTATAAGCTGTTGCTAAACCAATCGTTAAGGAAGCGATTAATTCTGCTGATGCACCTTGCGCATAGGTTAAGTGATTCTTTCCGATTTTCTCGCCTATCGTTACTACGATACGTTTCCAGCCGACCATTGTACCTAAACCTAAGGATAAGGCAACCATCCACATCACCCAAGCTGGTGCGAAATCCGTTACTCCAGCAATTCCAGATGAAGAGGAATTTCCATAACTAAAGAATGGAGCCTTGTCTCCTTGCGTAGCTTTCTTTAATGCTTTCTTATCTCCAGAGGATAAAGCCACTGATTCACTTTCTAGTAATTTCTTTGATTGCTTGTTGATCGTCAAAGCTGCATTACGAATATCAAACTTTTGAGTTGTAGTCAATGTCTTAGGTGTTACTCCTGTAGCGATAATCGCGCTCAAAGCAGTAGAAGACTTGACTAATTTGTGGTAGCTCTCCCGTTCTTTTTCCGACAACGGGATGGTATCAATTTTGGCAGTGATCATTTGCACTGTGGTTAAACTTTCCTTCACTTGAACCAAGTCAAGGTTTGTATTAACAGCAAAATAGCCTGGCAAGAAAGCAATTAAGATAACCATAACCAGACCGATCCCTTTTTGGCCATCATTACGACCATGAAAGAACGAAACTAACGTACAGGTCGTAATTAAGATAGCGCGAATCCACATGGGTGGAGGTGATTTCTTCTTAGGCTCTTTGAAGATCTCTTTGTTTTTAACAGTTTTCTTTAAAATATACATCAAAATGATAGCCGCGGCAAAACCGAATAATGGCGACAAAAGTAGTGCTTGTCCAATTTCAATAGCCTTGTCCCAGTTAATAGACGATATTCCTTTGTTTGAAGCTTCTGGCAACAAGGCATGTCCTACCCCGATACCTATAATTGAACCGATAAGCGTGTGTGAGCTTGAAGCAGGGATACCAAAATACCAAGTTCCCACATTCCATAAAATCGCAGAAAGCAATAACGCTAATGCCATGGCCATGGAATGGTATACATCAGCGTCCATGAGAAGTTCGGTGGGCAATAGCCCAATAATGCTCATGGTCACTCCTACACCTCCCGTCAGAAGACCTAAGAAGTTCATGAAACCAGACCAAACTACAGCTTGCGTAGGTTGCAAAGAATGCGTGTAAATAACAGTGGCTACTGCATTTGCTGTATCGTGGAATCCGTTTACGAATTCAAAGGCACAGGCCGCAAAAAGGCAGAAAAACAGTAGAAATACGAGCGTTGGGTCTAATCCGAACATGTTTAAAGGTTTATATTGGTGCTAATTGCAATGCAAAAATAAGGAACCCCATCTAATATAATGTTAAGGAATTGTTAATTGAATATTACCTAATTATTAATCACACCGAAAAGCCAATATTAAATTTTCTGTATTTGATTAAAACTTACTGCATTAAAGTTTCTTTTCCTGAAATCTTTACATAAGTTTGACGACAACTATAATCCCAATAAAATGAGTGAGGATAATAAAAAATTAACCGACCAACTAGTTCAAGCCATTCTTCCAAAGCTGAAAGGTTTAACTGAAAAAAACGCCAAAAAAGTCCTTAATGAGACGGAAAAGTCTATTACTTCGGTGGTCAAAAAATACAGTAAATTGATCGCAGAACAAGAGAAAGAAAAGGCTAAAGCGAAACACAAAGCGGAGAAAGACGCTAAAAAGAAGGCAGAAAAAGCAGCTAAAAAGAAAGAAAAGGAGGCTAAAAAACTAGCGAAAGCAAAATTACTTGCTGCTCTTATTGCAAAAGAGAGCCCAGCTAAACCAAAGGCACCTGCAACCGCTACAAAGCCTAAGCCTAGAGCGCGTACTCCTAAAGCCAAAAAATAAATAAAACTACATTTAACGTTCAAAGGGCAGGATTTCCTGCCTTTTTTCGTTTCGTCTCATCCCGGAAATTCATAATAATTTGATGAATTTGGCTTAACATCTAGGTAATATGTAAGTACTATTTTTGATAGAAATGATGCACGCTTTTGTCCTCAAAAGAGTGCCTAGAAAGTTCGAAAATGATCAAAAATAGAAAATACGACTTAATCGTGGTAGGCGGAGGAATAATAGGCACTTTTTGTGCCTACCATGCTTTAAAAAAGGGCAAATCCGTTCTCTTATTAGAAAAAGATAGTCAACCACACGAAGCTAGCATACGCAATTTTGGCCAAATTATACCCTCCGGACAATCGCTTGATAAATGGTTTCAATTAGGGAGAAAATCACTAAAAATTTACAAAGAACTACAAGAGGAATCCGCTATTTCATTGACCAAAAATGGCTCTTGGTATATCGCGTCAGATGAGCAAGAAATGGCAGTTTTAGAGGAAATGGCTAGTCAATTTCAATCTCTAGATTACGACTCAATGGTATTCTCTGCTGATGTTACTCTTGAAAAAAATCCAGCCTTAAATAAAGAATATGTGAAAGGCGGATTATTCCTATCTGAAGAGGCATCCATCAACCCCGTGTTATTAGTGCATCAATTGAGAGAGTTTTTAATTAAATACTTGGGACTACACTACCATCCCTCTTGCCCCGTCATATCAGTAGAAAAAAAGCGGGGGATTGCGATGATTAGTACCTCTAAAAAACAAACATTTTGGGGAGACCAGGTGATTTTAGCGAATGGGCACGACACCCAATTTTTACTACCAGAGCATTACCCAGCGACTGATGTAAGAATCTGCAAACTACAGATGATGCGATTAGTCCCACAAAGAATACAATTCAGCGCTAATTTATTGTCAGGCCTTTCCATCAGACGATATGAAAGTTTCAAATCCTGTCCTTCCTATGCTACATTGAAGACCTCTGATGAACAAAAAGTACTTCAATCCAAGGGAATCCACATTTTATTAAAACAAGCAGAAGATGGATCTATTATCCTCGGGGATTCTCACGAATACGTTTCAGCTAGCGATGAGTCACCATTAGGCTTTGAAATTAGTGCTGAAATCAATGAGTTAATATTGAGCGAAGCTAAAAAAATAGTTACACTAGACTCTTGGGAATTAGACTCTAACTGGATCGGCCACTACTTAGAGGCTAAACAGGCAGAGGTTTATACCAAAACGATAGACCAAGTCATACATATTGTAAATGGTATAGGCGGGAAAGGCGTTACCACCTCTCCTGGGTTTACCTATGAGTACATTCAACAGTTATACTCGATTTAATCTATCCCGTAATCCAACGGAAGAATAAGAATAACAAGGCCGAAAGCATAATGGTTACGGGCAAGGTTAAAACCCAAGCTAATACAATACTTTTCACCGTTCCACCTTGAAGATTTTTGATACCTCTTTGTGCAACCATCGTTCCCGCAATACCTGAGCTTAATACGTGAGTCGTACTAACAGGCCACTTATATGCCGTAGCTAAACCAATCGTAAGAGAGGCAATTAATTCTGCCGAAGCCCCTTGTGCATACGTCAAGTGGTCTTTACCAATTTTCTCCCCAATCGTTACGACGATGCGTTTCCAGCCGATCATAGTCCCAAGACCAAGTGACAAAGCTACCATCCACATCACCCAATTAGGGGCAAAATCAGTTACACCTGCCATACCAGTACTGGAGGAAGCTCCTAAGGTGAAAAATGGCGCTTTAGAACCAGCAGTTGCCTTTTTCCAGGCTGATTTATCGTTATCTGAAAGTGCCACTGACTCGCTCTCAATCAACTTTTTTGAATATTTATTGATCGTTAATGCGGCCTTACGAATCGCAAATTTTTGATCTGTCGAAAGCGTAGATGGATTCAAGTTTTGAGCGGTGATGATAGATAAATCTGCTGAAGATTTTTTCAATTGCGCTAATCCATCTCGTTCTTTTGAAGATAAGGGAATCGTATCAATTTTAGCAGAAATAGTTTGTACAGTCGCTAAACTTGACTTCACCATTTGCATATCTAAGGTCGTATTGATGGCAAAATAACCAGGTAAGAACGCAATCAAAATAACCATCACTAAACCGATTCCCTTTTGGCCATCATTACGTCCATGAAAAAAGGAGACCAAGGTACAAGTAGCGATTAGTAAAGAGCGAATCCACATTGGTGGCGGCGACTTTTTCTTAGGCTCTTTGAAAATCTCCTTATTAGTCACCGTTTTCTTTAAGATATACATTAAGATAATGGCCAAAGCAAAGCCAAACAATGGCGATAACAACAAGGCTTGACCTATTTCGATCACTTTATCCCAATTCAATGCGGATATCCCTTTGTTTGAATCTTCTGGTAACAGTGCATGACCTACACCGATACCGATAATCGAACCAATCAAAGTATGCGAACTAGAAGCAGGGATGCCTAAATACCAAGTCCCTAGGTTCCATAAAATAGCTGAAATTAACAAAGAAAGGGCCATAGCCATCGAATGGTAGACATTCGTATCGACAAGTAACTCCGTAGGCAGTAGTCCGATAATACTCATCGTAACTCCCACACCACCGGTTAATAGACCAAGGAAGTTCATAAATCCAGACCAAACAACAGCTTGTGTTGGACGTAAGGAATGGGTGTAAATGACTGTGGCAACGGCATTAGCCGTATCGTGAAAACCATTCACAAATTCAAATGCACAGGCTGCAATTAAGCAAAAGCAAAGCAGAAAAAACAAAGTAGGATCTAATCCGAACATAGCCAATTGATGGTAAAAATATGATTACTCTAAGGTAAGGGACAATTGAAATACACGTGTTAAGGAATTGTTAAATCCCTATTTTACTTCACTCTTAAATGTGACTCCAATAGCTTTTGCGGCCTTATGAATTAAGTCTTTTTGATAGACTTGTTCTTTCAATTTCACTTCGCCTAAAGCAGGAACATTCGCCCCTATCATCGCATACCAAATCTGGTAGCAATCCTTTACACTATCGCCGTGGGATGTCCATTGTGATTTAATCGCATCTCCGCGACCGTGGTCCGTCGTTATTAAAAGGGTTGTCTTCCCTTTATAATCTGGATCAGCATTCACAAAATCCCAAATCTCTCCTACCCACGCATCAAATTGATGAGCCGCATCTAAATAGTGATTGTAAGCCCCTTCGTGCGCAAATTCATCCGTTTCTCCATATGAAATATAGAGTGCTTTCGGCTTATTCTTTTTTAAATAATGCATCGCCTTGAAATGGGTAAATGCATCTAATGATTCTGCCATACCAAAAGGCTTGAACGATTCTTTCAACATCTTCGATAACAACTTCATCTCGGGATCTTTCTCTAATTCTGGATACGAATCAAAGGCATTAACCACCGGAAAACCAGCTCTTTTCTCATTCAAAATACGATCAAAAGCATCCCAAGCTCCGAAAGCGGCCACCTTACCTTTATAGGCTGGTAAGGAGTTCAAGTATTCAAAAAAGTTCGTATTCGGATTAGGCTTATACTCATTTGAATTCACCGCCGTATCTACTTGACCCGTTAAAATCTCACTATATCCGGGATATGAAAACCAATAGGGATTCGCATTGTCTACTTGACTTCCTTCTTTTCTATTTCCATGCAACTGGCCAGAAGCAGCTAAATTCCCCCAGAAAAAAGGCATCAATTTTTTACGTCTTTCTTGTAAAGAGGGAGACCAATACTGGGCGATTAACCGAGCAGAGTCACCGTGATGAAAGCGCTTCATTTTCACAAGGGAAGTATCGATACCGTTGAATAATTCTTGCCAACGAAAGCCATCTGTCGTGATGACGATGACGCGGGCATCAGAATCATTTTTTTGAGCCAAAATACAGAACGGAAGAAAGAAAAATAAGTAAAGTAGCTGTTTCATCGTTTGGTTTAAAAGGTAGGGCTAAGTTAGACAAATAATTAGAATTTCACTCTTGTCCCGTTTAAACAAGAAATGCCGATGAGAATCTCACCGGCATTTTCTGTATTACACCAATATATTATCTTATTGACCTTTTACTGGGAAACGTGTCCAGCCTGTAGTCCAGCTTGGTTTTTCCAATTTCAAGATCTCGGCATCTGTCGATTCGATTTCCGAATTACCATCAGCTAAAGCCTTCGTCTTTACATCAGCAGAAGTAATGACAGCTGACTTACTGATAAAATTCAAAGCTGCATTAGGCGTGTAAGTGCCAATCTTGTTGTTTTTGAAAGTAGAAACTCCATCCTTATAGGCTTGTGCCGTTTCGTTACTTTCTAAACTGAATCCACCTTTCATATATCCAATGAATGTGGAATTGCTTACTTCGAATTGAGTAGCACGTCTCCAACGCATCGCTAAATTATGATTAGAAAGTGCTGCTGCATTATTTGGCCCAATTAAAGTCATATTATCTAGAACTGGACGTGTGAATGGAGTAGCGACAGAACCTGTTCCATCATTATCACATTCGATTCCATTACCCGCATCACCCGTGTCTACAAAAGCTGGGTCGCGTCTTGAAATAGAGAAGGATACTTTACCTGTAAAACCAAAATCAAAATCAAAATCATCATCAGCTGTCGCAAAAGCGTACAAATACTTAGGAGAAACCGTTCCTCCGAAGAATTCAAATGCATCATCATTCGCATAAATCGTCTGTACATTCTCGATGACAGTTTTGCTACCTACCGCTCCGAAAGTCAAGGCATTGATTTCAGAGTTAGGCAATGCCGCGATACCTGCGTATTCAATACGTACATATTTCATCACGCCGCTGTTATCTTCGTTATCCGTTCCACCATAGGCACGACCAATACCGCCCTCGATAGTAGGCTCAGAGGTACGGTTCGTCTTCGCTCTTCCTAAGATGACGATTCCACCCCAATCGCCTGGAGCACGCTCGCCAGCTGGTTTACCAGACGTAAAGACGATAGGCTTTGCAGCTGTTCCCTCTGCTTGAATTTTTGCACCTCTTTCGATACATAAAGCACCTTTTTCTGAGATGTCACTTTTGATAACAGTACCCGGTTGAATAATAAGGGTAGCTCCATCGGTTACATAAACGTAGCCTTTTAATGTCCATTCCTTATCCGCAGTTAAGGTCGTAGTGGCTGTAATGTTTCCACTCAAGGTTGTGGTGGAAGGCACATTAATAGGAGCGATTTCGCCTCCTAAATCTTTTGAACAGCTAAAGGTGGCTGTCGCAGCTAAAATGAAAACAAGTAGTTTTTTCATGTCTATAAATTGAAATTAACGGTGAGTGAAACAGATGTTTCGTTGTTTGTTTTAATTAAATCACGTGAGGGCTTTTGGTAGAAAGTAGTAGGCTGAGCTAAGATGTCGCTCACCGCTAACTTAATTTCTCCTTTTGAAAACTTATGTAAGAAAACGATATCAATAACGTCTCTTGAATTTTCAAAAATATCTGGGTAACCTTGGAAACCTACGGAAGCGATGCGATCGCCTACTCGGTTATAGGTTAAATTCATCGTATTGTTTCCTTTGTGGAAGTTCAAACCTCCATTCAATGCATAATTAGATTGGCCTTGAAGCTGGCGTTTTACCCCTTGAACTTCTACCTCCGATTGAATCAACGCCATGTTAGAGTATAAATCTAACCAAGAGTTAATCGCTTTTCTAAATTCCATTTCCAAGCCATAGACTAAAGCAGATGGTGGATTCGTATACGTTAAAGCTAGATTAGAAGGAACAGAACCATCTGCTACAATTTGCTCAATAGGCTTAATGAATTTCTTACCAAAAACACCCACTGAGAAGATTTCTCCCGCTTTTGGATATAATTCCCATTTGAAATCAATGTTGTAGATATCTGACTTTTCCAAATCCTTATTACCCAATAACTGCGCATTACGTACGAAGTCATAGTAAGCAAAATTCGCAACTTCACGGAACTCTGGTCTCGCTAAGGTTTTGCTAAGCGATGTTCTCCATTTCGTTTTTTCCGTCGCAGAGTAGGTTAAGTTTAAGGATGGCAAAAGATCTAAGTATTCTCTTTCCACATTCACTTTTTGACCACTAAAGTCAGCCGTTGCGATATTAAAGAGGTTATACTCTGTACGAAGACCCGTATTCAACTTGAATAATCCCATCTCTTTTTCATACATCACAAATCCATTCGCTAAGTCGAAATCAGCCGTATAACGATCCGTATTATTCGTTACCTCACCTAACATGTCAATGGTTTCGTAACGGAATACACGGGCTTTGAAGTTTCTGTATTTCTTCAAGTATCCTACCCCTACTTTGAAATCCCCTAAGGATTTATTAATCGCTGCATTTCCCGCATTTTCATCCATCACACTCCAGAAACGGTAAGTGTCTCTCCAAGCAGTCAAATAAGGATTGCCTGAGTTTAAATACGAAGCAGTAGGATTAACTCGGTAATCAGGTTGATCACGAAGCATTAAATTATATCCGATGTTAAAATCCCAAGTCTTGATTTTTGCGTCAAACTGCGTATTAACCACCATTTTACGGATGGCATTAGATGAATTACTGTAGATGTTCTGTACGTTATCGTAATTTTCACCCGTTCTATTCAAGAAATAATCTTCTGTTTGGTAGTTAGCTAGAGTCTTCCAGCTGTAACGGTTTTGGCCCAAATAAACCACATTCAATAAGCCACTTAGGGACTTCGTTTGCGAGAAGTTAATATCCTTGTATTTGTAAGCTAAGTCAGTGGAAGATAAGTAATCAATACGCTCTGTCGTAGAGGAAGAAAACGTGTTTCTCGCTGTAGAGCTAAATAATACGTTCCAGTTATTTCTTTTTACACCAAAAGCCACACTCCCATTGAAGTTAGGAAGGCTAGAAGACTCTGTAATACCAGGAGTCGCAATCAACTTCGTATATGCTCGCTTGTCACCATTTCCACTAATTCTGAAAGCGTTTGTGGAAGGGAAAGTAGAAGGGAATTCAACAGATTCAATTAATTTGAAATCCTTGAAAGTAGAAAGAGAGCCATAGCTTACACCTAAAGAAGCAGAGGCAAAATCGCCTGAAACTTCTTTGGTCGTGATTTGTACTAAACCGCCTGCAAAATCACCAGGAAGGTTTGCTGCAGCGCCTTTGTTAATAATAATGTTATCAATTAAAGCAGTAGGAATAATGTCAAATGAAAAGGCACGACGATCTGGCTCTGTGGAAGGCAATTGTGTCTTATTCAATAAAGCAGAGTTATAACGATCCGCTAAACCACGTACTAATACGAATTTATCATTTTGAATGGTTACACCACTCACACGCTTCAAGGCATCACTCACATTTCTATCGGGTGTCTTCTTAATAGACTCAATGGAAAGACCATCCGCCACGATGAAACTAGATTTTAATGTATTGATCAAGGCAGTAGCCGTTTCTTTTTTAGCCACCGTCTTCACTACGACATCCGCTAATAACTTACTGTCTTCTTCTAACTCAATCGTAACCGAAACCGGTTCATTCGCTACCTTAAATGCAGCATTTGCATACTCTTTAAAACCAACATAACTAGAGCTTAAGGTATAAGTTCCTGGGGCTACATTAGCAAAAGTAAACTTTCCGTCGATGTCAGTAGATGCTCCTTGATTTTTACCTGTTGATGGATTTTTCAACCAAACGGTTACTCCTACTAGGGTTTCTTTAGAAGATTTAACTACTCCGGTCACATTTACCTGAGAAAACGCGATAAATGGAAATAATAGAACTAAAATGAGGCACTTAAATGACTGTTTCATAAAATTGGTGTGATACGAATAATGTTGACATGTTTTAATCATGGCACAAAATTAGATCTCACCCAATCTGAATTGATTAAGCCATTGTTAGGCTATTGTTATCTACTTGTTAAATAGAAGTGACTTTCTTAATAATTCCATAACATAGAGATTTTTCGAATAAAATTTCACTTTTCTACACTGTTTTATGGTACTATTTCAAGTTTTTGCATTTTTTATAGAAGAACTTTCTTAGAAAAGTGAAAATTAACACGGATTTAATTTGCAGGTAATGCGAAAGGACTAGTTTTGAGTCAACAAACGGAAATCATTCCGCCTAAGTTTATTAAAATCAAGCATTATGAAAAAGTACACATTTGCTGCCCTATTTTTCGCAGCCAGCCTGTTTGTCGTTTCTGCCGCTACTGGAGCAGAATTATCGCTTCCCGTGAACATCGAATCTGTAGGTAAATTGAAATATATGGTGTCTGTCAAAGCAGGAGCCACGGTCGTCATCTACGATGGAGAAAATAACGAGATTCACAAGGAAGCTATCACAACGCAAAAATTGTTCAATTTAGCGGGATTATCTGACGGAAGCTACCGTATGGTCGTGTTAGATATGCGTAAAAACGTGATCACTTCTAAGTCGTTTACGATCAAAACGGAAGTGAAGCGCGATATCGTCGCGATGAACTAATTTACCCAACATCAACAAATTATAGTGAAAGATTAAGGGGTAAAAAGGCGGACCAGTGGTTCGCCTTTTTCTTTTTAACTGAGTTCTTTGCTCTTGATTTTATGCAATAAAAACACAGCCACCAAAATAGGAAGCGAGAAAATCAGAAAGCGACCTGCCACGGACATCCCACTATCAGTCAGTAGGCCAAAGACGGTGGGTCCCAAAATTGCTCCAAAACGGCCCGCCCCCATCGCTAATCCCACCCCCGTCGAACGGATTGCCGCTGGGTAAATGCGTGTTGCGGCTGGATAGAAACTATTAAATCCGCCTTGCACTAAAAAGCCGATGAAGAAGACCAGTGTCAGGTTTATCACATAATCCAGCTTCACATTTCCATAAAAATTCATCAACACAAAGGCGATGATGAAGAAAAGAGTCATCGTTTTCTTGATGCCAATTTGACTAATCGCTAAACCCATCACAAAAACGCCTGTAAAGGCCCCAAAATTCAAGGTCATCCCCACGTAGGTGGCGAGTTCGAAGGGCATGCCGGATTGTTTGGCGAGCGTAGGTACCCAGCTGATCAAAGTGTATAAAGTCAAAAAGCCGAAGAAAATGGCGGTCCAAAGTAAGAGTGTGGCGGTTCTGTATTCTGAAGTAAAGAGTTCTTTTATCTTCGTCTTACTATGTTTCGATTCCGGCACGAATCCCGGGGATTCTGGCAGGAAGAAATAGACTAAGAGTAAAAGCGCAAACGAGAATGCACTCGCGATCAAAAAGGTCGCGCGCCAGCCTAAAAGCGGGAACACCCAGGCCACCACAAAACCCGTTAAAATCGCTCCCAAAGGCCAACCTCCTTGCACAATCCCCACATTGAAATCGCGGGTTTTATCGGTGGAAAACTCAGAGGCAACCGTGGCTAGATTAGGGAGGATTCCACCAATGCCTAAACCGGTGATGAATCTGAAAACCAGCAATGCATTTAATGATGGAGCGAAATAGACTAGCAACATGCCCACGCTGATTAGAAACAAAGAACCTAAAAACACCTTACGCCTTCCCCATTGATCCCCCAAAGGGGCAATCAAGAAACAGCCCGCGGTCATCCCCGCTAATCCCGCCGAAAAAACGTAACCTAGCTGCGCATTGTTCAAACCCCATTCTTTCATGATGTGTTCGCCAGCAAAGGAAACAAGCAAAACGTCTATTCCGTCGTTGAAATTGAGCAAAAAGCAGAGGGAGACTACGCCTATTTGGAGCCAAGACATCGAGTTTTTCATACGATTTGAACGACTATTTTTCCCGGATGTCCGTCAGTAGCCGCTTGTAATCCAGCCTGTACTTCCGCTAAAGGAATGTATTTTGAAATGATTTTATGCGGTTGAATTTTTCCGTCTTTGATCAGCTGAATCACGGACTGGAAATCTTCTGGATGATCGTAGATCAAAGATCCTTGGATCGAAATGCCTCGGCGAACTAAATCCAAGGGGGTAAAGCTAGCCTGCTTTTCGGATAAGCCTAAGAGAATCACACTGGCACCGCGCGGAGCATCAGCAATAAGCTGTGTAGTAGCAGCCGCCGAACCCGTACATTCGAAAATCACACGAATGTCTTCCGCTTTCCAATCACCTTTTAGGGCCCCGAATTCATATGCTTTCTCCTGCAAAACGGGATTCAAATCAGTCGCGAAGACGTGTAAACCTTGTTGCACCGCTAGATGTGTAATTAACATTCCGATGGCTCCAAGGCCTAGGACGTAGATGGCATCGCCTTTCGTGAGCGACGCTTTTTTTAATGCATTGTAAGCAACAGCCGTGGGTTCGATGGTCACAGCATCTTTCGAGGTAATAGAGTCTGGCAGTTTGTGAGCGAAATCTGCCGGAATCAGCACGTATTCCGCGAAACAACCGGGGGCGTTTAGACCGATGGTGCGTTTATTCGGGCAAACCGTAGCTTGTCCGCGGGCGCAATAGCTACATTCTCCGCAAGGCGCATTAGGGTCTATGACGACTCTTTCTCCTAGTTCGCGATTCACGCCCTCACCTTGCGCGTCGATGTAGCCCCAGCCCTCGTGGCCGATGATGGTGGGTTCAGGCAACGGACGATGGCCCCCAAAATAATGTATATCCGATCCGCAAATACCCACTTCCTGCAAGCGAATACGCAGCTGGCCGGGACCTGGATTTGGGATAGGGTGATCAACTAGTTCGATTTGCAAAGGTTTTACGAGAACGGCCGCTTTCATTACAGGATCTGATTGAATTCGATGATCTCGCCGTTCGGGCCTTTGACATTAAAGAAGCGCGTGCCGTTTTTCCAAAAAGCTAAAAAAGTGGGCTCTTTCTCGATAATATCAAATCCTGCCTTCTTCAAGGCTTCGAAAGCGTAATCTACATCCTCTACGTCGATCGCGAAATGGTCGATGTGACCGACTTTGCGTTGTTTGATTTCGGCTAATTGCTTTTCCGGCATTTGGTATAACTCCACGATCACCTCCTGATTTTTCATCATCACGCACGTCCCAAAACCACCGTCAAACTCAAAGGGCGATTCCATCACGTTCTCGAAACCGAGGCGTTCGTAGAAGGGAATGGAAATTTCCATGTTATGCACGGGAATCCCGATGTGTTGGATTTTATGGATAAAGTTGATTTTCATAGTTTTTGGAATTTGTTGCAAAATACTAAATTTTGAAAACTTAACACTGTTAATTAACTTTACGGTGTAATTTTGCAAACATGGGAATAGTCGCTAGAAAAGAGAAACAAAAACAAGAGATTCGATCCTTGATCCTAGAGGAATCGATGAAATTGTTCGTGGAAGAGGGCTTCAGCAAAGTGTCCGTCCGGAAGATTGCTGAACGCATACAATATAGCCCCACGACGCTATATCTGTATTTTAAGGATAAAAACGAGATCTTATTTTACTGCTGCGAGTCAGGATTTAAGAAGATGTTGGAGCAAAATATCGCTTTGGCCTTAATCAGCGATCCTATCGAACGCTTGCACCAGATGGGTGTGAATTACTTGAATTTTGGCCTAGAATATCCGGAATATTATGATTTGATGTTCATTCAGGAGGCCCCCATGTCCGCCTTAATCGATATGGGCGCAGGTTGGTCGAGTGGTGATCAAGCATTAGAGGCCTTGAAAATGATCGTGCAAGATGCGATGGACAAAGGATTAGTAGTCCCTGCCAAAGTGGAAACGGTGGCGATGGCGGTTTGGAGTATGGTGCACGGCCTGGTCTCCCTCTCGATTCGCCAGCGATTAGACAAATTAGTAGCGGCGGAAGAAGTCGAAAATACGATGCACGAGTCGCTGGATTGGTTATTGAAAACGATGAAAAAAGCCTAACATGAAATATTTATTACTCCTTTTTGCGCTGCCGTTATTTGGCCAAAAGTCCGTCCTTGACGAATACGTCGCCACGGCCTTTCAACAAAACATCACGCTGCAACAGAAATCCATCCAGGTGGAAAAGGCGATGATCGCCCTGAAAACAGCCCAAAGCCTCTACCAACCCAGCGTCGCCTTCCAAGGTGGCTACCAAAGTGGCGAGGGTGGTCGTAGCATCGCTTTCCCGGTGGGCGATTTATTGAATCCGGTGTATTCGACGCTGAATGCGCTGACGAAAAGTACCGCTTTCCCGCAGATTGCAAACGTGGAAACGAATTTCTTTCCCCGCGACTTTTACGACGTGAAAGTACAAACCACGATGCCGCTTTACAATAAGGACATCAGCTATAACAAGCAAATCCAAGAGCAATCCCTCAGCCTGCAACGCGAAGACGTTTCCCTGTACAAGCGTGAGTTAGTCAAGCAAATCAAGACGGCTTATTATAATTATTTGCTCAGCTTAGGTTTAGTAAAAGTCTACGAAAACAGCCTCAATCTGGCGCTGGAAGGTAAAAAGGTGAACGAAAAGCTGCTAGCAAACGGCAAAGGTTTACCCGCCTATTTACTGCGTTCAGACAGTGAAATCGCCACCATTCAAGCACAAATCGCGGATGCAGTGAAACAAAATCAGGCGGCACAATACTATTTCAATTTCTTATTGAACCGCGAATTGCGCGCTGAAATTCGCATCGATTTCGAAGTCGAGAAAGCAGTGGCCGGAGTTTATTCGGTGGTTCCCGGTGTTCGAGAGGAATTATCCTTGCTTTCTAAATCGATCAATATCCAAGAGACGGTTTTAAAAATGAATGAGTCTTTTTATCTGCCTAAGCTAAATGGTTTCGTGAACTTGGGATCGCAGGCTACGTTAAATAACATCAGCTCGAAGAGTGGCTACTATTTCTTTGGCCTACAAATGGACATTCCCATTTTTTCGGGGAAGCGAAACCTATACAAGGTAAAACAGACGCAATTAGATATCGCCTCCGCGAAAAATGCGTTGGATTTGAGCACAAAGCAATTTAATATGGCTACCGAAATCGCCCAAAAGAACGTACAATCTTCGATCGTTAGCTTTCAGGCCTCCACGAAATCCTACGAGGCGGCCGCCGCTTATTTACGCCTCATCGAAAAGGGCTATAAAGAGGGCGTGAGCACCTATTTAGAAACGGTGGACGCCAGAAATCAATGGATGAACGCCCAAATCAACTACCAATTAAAACAATTCAACGTATTAATCGCCGCTGCCGCCTACGAGCGCGAAGCGGCTAGCTACCCACTCTAATGAAAAAGATCTGCCTACTTATTTCCCTTATCACGGTATTCTCCGCTTGTTCTTCTAAGAAGAAGGAAGCCGCGGCTACCACAGCCAGCGACGTCATCCCGGTTTCCGTGATTTCCCTGCAACAAGAATCCATCACCCGCCCCATCCAGGCTTCTGGCGTCTTCACGACGGAAGATGAGACCTATTTAGGTTTCAAAATAGGTGGCGTGATTCAGCACGTATTCGTAAAAGAAGGCGATGCCGTGAAAGCGGGTCAATTATTGGCCAGCCTAAACCTAACCGAAATCAAGGCGCAGGTGCAGCAAGCGGAAATTATGCTCGAAAAAGCACAACGCGATCACGCAAGAGCGAAGAACTTGTACCGCGATAGCGTGGCGACTTTGGAGCAATTCCAAAATGCAAAAACTGGTTTAGAGATCGCACAGCAGGCCTATAATGCGGGCGCGTTCAACCAAAGCTATGCTGAAATCAGAGCCGTAAAATCAGGTTTTGTTTTGAAGAAATTAGCGAACGACGGCCAGGTCGTAGGACCCGGAACTCCGGTCGTTTTATTGAATGGAGCAAACAAAGGAAATTGGGTGTTAAAAGTGGGTTTGAGCGATCGTGATTGGGCGGCGACGCAGGCAGGAGATCCAGCGGAAATAACGCTAGATGCGGCTGACGGGAAGACTTTTAACGCGTCTGTTTTAGCAAAATCTGAGGGAGTGGATCCGGTGACGGGGACGCTTTGGGTGAGTTTGCGCATCAGTGGTGCGCCGACAGCGCAGCTGGCGGCGGGGCTTTTTGGGAAAGCGAAAATTCGTCCGCGGAAACAGATTAAATCCTGGGTGATTCCATATGATGCGATTTTGGATGGAAACGCGACAGAGGGTTATGTGTTCATCACAAAAGACGGTAAAACGGCGGAGAAAGTGAAGATTCAGATCTCGAGTATTGACCACGGGAAGGTATTTGTTTCTGCAGGTTTGGAAGACGCAAAATCACTCATCACCAGCGGAAATGCCTATTTAGACGCCGGTTCAGCCATTAAAATCGTCCGCTAATTATGAAGATAGCTAACTACGCGGTAAAGAATTACCAATTTACGCTCACGATGTTTTTGATGGTCGTGGTCGTGGGGATTGTCACGATTATGACGATGCCCCGGGCGGAAGATCCGGACATGAATGCCCCTCAATTCCCTATTATCGCTGTTTATCCGGGCACGAGTCCGGACGACATGGAGGAACTAGTGGTGAAGCCGGTCGAGAAAAGATTGTACGAACTGGAGAACGTGCGCAAGATTAACACCACGATTAGTGATGGCCTGGCGGTATTCGCGGTCTATTATAAATACGGCGTGAACGTGGACGAAAAATACTCTGAAATCGTCCGCGAGCTAAACAGCCTGAAAGGGGATTTACCTAAAGAGGTCATCAAACTCGAGGCTCAGAAAGCCACTCCGTCTGGCACGAACGTGTTGCAGATGGCGCTGATTTCGAACAATGCGTCTTTGGACCAACTGAAAATCACGGCTGAACGTCTTCAAGAGGATTTGGAGAAAGTAACCGCCTTGAAGAAAGTGACGATTTCCGGCTTGCCAGAATCGCAGGTGAAGATCGATTTGAACATCGAAAAGATGGCGCAGATGCAGGTCTCGCCAGAACGTGTTTTACAAGCAATCCAAAGTGAAATCGCGAACATTCCCGGCGGAAGTATCGTGGAAAATTCGAAGTCTTTTAATATCCTCACATCAGGGAATTACCAGAACATCGACGAGATTAAAAACACGATCGTGTTCTCCTATCAAGGGAAAAACGTGCTGTTGTCGGATGTGGCCAAAGTCTATTTCGACTACGCCCCAGAAAATCACATCACGCGCTTGAACCAGAACCGCTGTCTATTCGTGACAGCCGCCCAAAAATCCGGCGAAAACATCGCGAAAACCCAGGCCGCTTACGAACCGGTGATCGCCCAATTCAAGAAGACTTTGCCGAAGAACATCGACTTAGTCGTGAATTTCGACCAAGCCGAAAACGTCAATACCCGCCTTAGCGGCCTATTGAAGGACTTTATCATCGCCATTTTATTAGTGGCATTAACTTTATTGCCGCTCGGTTTACGCGCCGCTTCCATCGTGATGATTTCGATCCCGCTATCCTTAGCGATCGGAATTATCTTGTTAAACATCATGGGCTACAGCCTGAACCAGCTGAGTATCGTGGGTTTAGTCGTAGCACTGGGCCTTTTAGTGGATGACAGCATCGTGGTGGTAGAGAATATTGAACGCTGGATGCGCGAAGGACACAGCCGATTAGACGCAACTTTAAAGGCAACGAATCAGATAGGAATGGCGGTTTTGGGTTGCACGGTGACCTTGATTATCGCCTTTTTGCCCTTAGTATTTTTACCAGAAGCGTCCGGCGAATTCATCCGCAGTCTTCCGATGGCGGTGATTTTCTGTATCGTGGCTTCCTTAGTGGTTTCGTTGACGGTGGTACCGTTTTTATCAAGCCGCATTCTGAAATCCCATCAGGGAAATCCAGAAGGAAATTTATTCATGCGGGTGTTGAAAAAGCTGATTTCGGGGTCTTATTCTCGTTTGCTAGATTGGGCAATTATTCGCCCTAAAACGACTTTGCTGATCGCCCTTGTCATCTTTGCGGCTTCGTTGCGACTCTTCCCTGTCGTAGGATTCAGTCTTTTCCCAGCGTCTGAAAAACCGCAGTTTATGGTCAATATTTTCAGCCCCTTGCAGTCGAATATGGCCTATACGGATTCGGTTTCCAAACTAATCGAAAGCGATTTGCGCAAGCTGCCCGAAGTAAAATACGTCTCTGTGAATGTAGGCAAAGGAAATCCTCGAATTTATTATAACGCGATTCCGCTGAATGACAGAACTGATTACGGCAACTTGTTCGTCCAATTGCAGGATGACCTAGGTGATGACGAGAAAATCAACCTGATCGAGAAATTACGCACCAAATACACGAACTATCCTGCTGCGACCATCGAGGTGAAAAACTTCGAGCAAGGCCCGCCGGTGGTAGCTCCGGTGGAGGTGCGTATTTTAGGGGATAACGTAGATACGCTACGCCAAATCGCCAGCCGCGTCGAAACGATGCTGAAGAATACGAAAGGCACGATATACGTGAAGAACCCGTTGAAAAACCTGAAATCGGACATCAAATTCGATATCAACAAGGAAAAAGCCAGCATGCTAGGCATCCCAACGGTCAGCATCGACCGGATGATTCGTTTGGTGGTGGCCGGTTTTGATTTGGGCAAAATGACGGACAAAGAAGGCAAGGAATATGCGATTGTGGTTTCGAAGCCACATCCAAAACACCCGAGTCTGGAAGTATTCTATAACCTATATGTGAATAACGTGCAAGGAACTGCGATTCCTTTGAGCCAGGTGGCTTCGGTCAGATTGCAAACGTCGCCTGTGAGCATTAGTCACTTGAATAAGAATCGTTTGGTGTCAGTGAGTTCATTTGTGGAGAAAGGATTTTTGAACAACGAGGTGATCGCGGAGACTGAGAAAAACCTGGAGAAGATGGCACTTCCAGCCGGATATCATTTCGAGATGGGTGGAGAAGTAGAGAGCGCGAACGAGAGTTTCAGTGGTTTTGGGACGATCATTTTAGTGACTATTTTCTTCTTTATAGCGGTATTAATTCTCGAGTTTGGAACGTTCAAGAGCACCTTAATTGTACTTTCCGTGATTCCATTAGGGATCGTGGGGGCACTTTTAGCACTTTGGTTTACCGGGACGCCGCTATCGTTTGTGGCGACGGTGGGACTGATCGCGCTGGCCGGTATTGAGGTGAAAAATACCATCTTGTTGGTGGATTTCACGAACCAGTTGCGCGCAGAGGGCATGCCGATGGAACAAGCCATCCGCGAGGCCGGTGAAGTTCGCTTTTTACCGATAATTTTGACAACTTTGACAGCGATAGGGGGCCTTATCCCCATCGCGATATCCACAAATCCCCTTATTTCACCGCTTGCGATCGTGATGATCGGTGGACTGATTAGCTCCACCCTCCTATCCCGCATCGTGACCCCGGTAGTTTACAAATTAATCCCTCCAGCGATATGACTTTGAGCACGATTTTACTCCTTCCGCAACTGATTATTGGTTCGTATACGTCCAAAGGCAACCCCGGCATTGAGGTGTTCAATTGGGATGCGAAGACCGGTAAAGCTTCCAAAAGCTATACTTTAAACTCACCTGCGGCATCCTACCAGGCTATTTCAGGCGACTACTTATTCTCCGTTTCGGAAGAGGGCGACGGAAAAGCCAGCATTTCCTCTTTCCAAAGACGCAATGGAAAATACGAGGCCATCAACACCGAATTAAGCCGCGGCGATCACCCCTGCTTCATCTTGTACCGCGAAAAATCTCAAACGATTTATACCGCAAACTATTCGGGCGGAAGTGTGAGCGTTTTCCAAACGGCAAACGGCAGACTGAAGCCCTTAGCCCAATACATCGCCTACACAGGTTCCAGTATAAATAAGGACCGCCAAAACAGTGCCCACGCTCACATGGTCGCCCTTTCTCCTGATCAAAATACGTTAATTGTGACGGATTTAGGATCGGATAAGATCTATGCGCATCGGATTTTAGCAAACGGGCTTTTAGCAGAAAGTCCCCAAGAAATAAACATCACCCCAGGCAACGGCCCACGCCACATTCGTTTCAATGCGAAAGGCGATCGCGCTTATTTATTGAATGAATTGAGTTCGGATGTGGATGTCTTCGCCGTGAAAGGTTCGCAATTGAATAAAATTCAAAGCATCCCAGCTGATACTTCTGCCGCTAAAGTAAAAGGCTCCGCGGACATCCATATTTCGCCGAACGGAAAATGGTTGATGGCCTCTAACCGCATCTCTAGCAATCAAGTCGTGGTATTTAAGATCGAAGCAGATGGAAAATTAACCCGGGTATTCCATCAAAACGTGGCCAAAATCCCCCGCAACTTCACCTTCGATCCTTCGGGCAAATTTGTGTTAGTCGCGAGTCAAGAAGAAGACCGCGTGCAGGTGTTTCACTTCGACGACAAAACTGGATCACTAAAAGACAGCCACCAAGATATTTTGGTCAAATCACCCGTTAGCTTGCTAATTCGCTAACGGCTTAATCAGGACAGAAAATTAGCAAAAAAATCACATTTTGCCCTTGAATAATGAAGAATGTGATTAAATTTGTTTTCCGCCTCATATTAGGCGAATACCTAGAACAATTTAACATAAAACTCATGATGAAAAGAAGAGATGCCATCTCTCAAATCGCCTTGTTGTTAGGAGGTGCTTTCACAGCTCCTACCTTAATGGCCATGGATGTGAGAAAAGGCAATACCTCCATCGTTGCAGCAGATTTTAGCCTAACAGATGCGCAACGTCAAATCGTCTCAGCTGTCGCTGAACATATTATTCCAAGAACGTCTACGCCAGGTGCTATCGATGCAGGTGTTCCCGCTTTCATCGAAATGATGTTAAAAGATTGCTACAAAAAACCAGAACACAACAGCTTCCTAAAAGGGGTGAACGACTTAGCGAAAGCTAATTTCTTAGCACAACCTGCGGCAGGCCAAGTGGCGATGTTGACTTTACTAGAGGCAAACACAAAAGATTTAATGAAGAGCTATTCTCAGAAGAAAATCAAAGTGGGCGATAACGTGGATAAAGAAACACTAGAAGGCGCTAACGGTGTTCCATTCTGGAGATTAATGAAAGAATTAACGCTTTTAGGATACTATACATCTGAAAAAGGCATTGAAGCTTCTTTCGTTTACGAGCCAGTTCCTGGCAAATTTGAGTTGATTACGGATATGAAGCCGACTCAAAAATCTTTCGTGTATTAATCTGAAAAATTAGAAAAAATGAATCTGAATATAGATGCAATTAAAGGCCAAACGTTTGACGCAATCGTCATCGGATCCGGTATCTCCGGAGGTTGGGCTGCAAAAGAATTAACAGAAAAAGGCTTAAAAGTAGCGGTTTTAGAGCGTGGTCGCGAGATCAAGCACATCGAAGGCTACGAAACGGCGAATAAAAACCCGTGGGAATTCGATCACCGTGGTCGTCCTACGAATATGGCTGCTGAAGAGTATTGGGCAGGTATGCGTACAGGCTATACGGCAAACGAAGAGCACCGCTACTTATTCGAAAACGATAAGCAAAACCCTTATTTAGAGAAAAGAGGCGGATTCGACTGGACTCGTGCTTACCACACAGGTGGTAAATCGTTGTTATGGGGTCGCCAAACATACCGTTGGAACCGTGAGGATTTCTTAGCAAATGAAAAAGAAGGTGTAGGTACACCGTGGCCTATCGGCTATGATGATTTAGCGCCTTGGTATTCATATGTAGAGAAATTTGCAGGTATTTCAGGGCAAGCTGAAGGCTTAGACGTATTACCGGATTCTGAATTCATGCCGGCGATGCAGATGACTGCTCCAGAGACTCACTTTAAAAATGCAGTGAATAAGAAATTAGGTCGTGCCGTGACCGTAGGTCGCGTAGCGCACTTAACAAACCCAGGAAAACAACATACCGCTTTAGGACGTTCGTCTTGTAATTACCGTAACAAGTGTATGCGTGGTTGCCCGTATGGCGCGTATTTCTCCTCTTTATCAGCGACTTTACCTGCAGCGATGCGCACAGGTCGTTTAACGATGGTTCACAATGCGATTGCCGCTGAAATCATTTATGACGAATCTACGCAGAAGGCCAAAGGTGTTCGCGTGATCGACCAAAACACGATGGAATCGAAAGAATATTTCGCTAAAATCATCTTCGTGAACGCTGGTGCTATCCAGTCTACTTCGATCTTAATGAACTCGAAATCGAATCGTTACCAAAACGGTTTAGGAAACGACTCAGATCAATTAGGCCGTAACATCATGGACCACCACTTAGGAGTAGGTGCCAGTGCGACTGTGGAAGGTTTTGAGAAAGATTATATGTTCGGAAATCGTCCAAATGGTCTATATATTCCGCGTTTCCAAAACTGGGGCAAAGACAAGCGTGCTTATTCACGTGGTTTCGGATACCAAGGTGGCGCGAGCCGCGAGGGTTGGGGCCGTGGCGTAGGAGCAGATGGCTTTGGTGCAGATTTCAAAGAGAGCTTAACGCACCCAGGACAATGGACGGTTGGTTTTGGTGGTTTTGGAGAAATTCTTCCAAACCCGGAGAACCGTTTCGTTCTTAGTGCACAAAAAGACAAGTGGGGCTTACCAGTATTGGAATTCTCTGCGGACTTTGGCCAAAACGAATTACAAATGCGCGAGGACATGATGAACGAGGCGGCTACTATGTTAGAGGCAGCTGGTTTCAAAAACATCAACGCATACAACAAGCAAGACACACACATCGGTTTAGGTATTCACGAAATGGGTACGGCTCGTATGGGTACGTCCGTGAAGAACTCAATCGTTAACAAGCACAACCAAGTTCACGAGGTGAAAAACGTGTTCATGACGGATGGTGCGGTGATGGCGTCTGCTTCTTGCGTGAATCCTTCGTTAACATACATGGCGATGACGGCTCGTGCAGCTGACTTCGCGGTGAGTGAGTTGAAGAAGAGAAATTTGTAAGCGACGAAGTCGCTGGTCGGCGCGAAGCGCCTTAGTCGCCTGCGGCTTAGTCAAAGAGTCCGGAGGAAATAAAAAGGGTGGCAGATTCTGTCACCCTTTTTATTTTATGTGGTTTGCTGCTCTGTAGGGCATTTTTGAGTGTAAATAAGCGCGAGGCACTCAGGCGGCTTTTCGGGTATTGACAGAAAGTGTCAAGATAGCAGATTAGAGATTATAGAGTAGAGAGAAAAGATAGTAGATTATAGATTATAGAGTAGAGAGAAAAGATATTGGATTTTCTTCCGGACTCATTAACCATTCACCACTTACCATTCACCATTTACCATCTCTACTCTATACTCTCCTATCTATACTCTACAAAATTGCCCGCATCAAAAAATACAACACCGACGGGCACATCAAACAACCCAATCCCGTATAGAAAGTAGCCGTCATGGCTCCATAGGGTACTAATTTAGGATCTGTGGCAGCGAGACCGGCAGCTGTTCCGCTGGTGGTTCCCATGAGTCCACCAAAAATCATCGCCGATTGGGGAGTCTTCAATCCAATGTAAGGGGCGATTAAAGGGGTTCCGATCGTTACCAAAATCGATTTTACCACACCAGCCGCGATACTGATGGCAATGATATCGGAACTTGCACCTAAGGCTGTTCCGGTTACGGGGCCTACGACGAATGTGCAGGCACCAGCACCGATGGTGGTGAGGCTTTCGGCGTCCGTGATTCCCATAGCATAGGCGATGATGACGCCGGCTGCGAAGGAGATGATGACGCCCAAAAATAAGGATAGGACTCCGATGGGGCCGGTCTTTTTGATAATGGCAAAGCTGGCGCCCATCGCGGTAGAGACGATGGCGAAGTCGCGGAACATGGGGCCGCCCATGATTTCGAAGCCGGAGAAGCCGGGGATGTCGGCGATGCCTTTTTTGCCTAGGGTTTCAAGGCCAGCGAAATAGGCAAAAACTAAGCCCATGAAGATGGAGATGGCGGAGCCTGGGATTTTTCCGCGGGTGAGGGTTTTCGAGATTCTCTCCGAAAAAAACATGATAAAGCCCGTGATGAGAAACGCGAAAACTAGGCCGTTTTTGTCGAGGAAGGTGATGATGTATTCCATTAGTCTTTGGGCGCTAGTTTAGATAAAAGGGGCATGAGGGCGAGGCAGGCGATGACGGGAATGATGCCTGCCAAAAGGGCGAGTAGGCCATTAGAGAAGGCGACGCGGACGTTTTGGACGGATGACATGGCCACGATGATGGGGATGTACATTTTGGACCAAAAGTGTACGCCCTCCCCCATTTCGAGGTGGAAGAGGCCGCGTTTTTCGAGCTCGTTTTGGGATAAAATCAAGAAAAGCATCGCAAATCCGACGCCACCTACGTTTGCTTGGATTCCCAAAAGACGACCGAGGGTTTCCCCCAGGATTTGGCCTGAAACGAAACAGGCAGCTAATAAGGCAACTCCGCGTAATAGCATATTAGTTTTTGATTAGGTTAACGACGTCTTTTTTCGTGACTTTGCCCATCGCGTTGCGAGGTAATTCAGGCAAACGGTAGTACGCCCGAGGGGTTTTATACGCGGGCATTTGTTCGCGCATCCAGGCATTTAAGGCTTTCGTGTCGAAATCATCTTGGCAGACAATGGCGGCGCTTACGAGTTCGCCCCATTCGTCATTTTCGACGCCTACGACGCAGCAATCATCGATTCCTGGGTAGGTGCGGAGGACTTCTTCGATTTCCAAAGCGGAAATTTTGTAGCCTCCTGATTTGATGATGTCGACGGAGTTTCGGCCCAAAATCCGGTAGCCTCCCAGCTCGTCCATCGTCGCGATGTCGCCGGTTTTGAAGAAACCATCGGGTGTAAATGACTCCGCGGTGGACTCTGGTTTTTGCCAGTATTCGTTGAAGACGTTTGGCCCTTTGACCTGAATCTCCCCTATCTCTGTACCCGGAATGACGTTATCTTGTTCATCCGCTAATCGCACTTGAACGCCCGGAAGTGGATATCCCACATGCCCCGGCACACGAGGGCCATCGTAGGGATTACTCAAGGCCATCCCGATTTCTGTCATGCCATAACGCTCCAAAAGGCTATGTTCACTAATCGTCTTCCAGCGCTCCATCACCGAAACCGGCAACGCAGCAGATCCAGAGATCATGAGTCTAAATTTGGATAGGATGCGGGTCATCTCTTTTTGGTCCACCTCAGACAACGACTCCCAATGCGTAATCAACTTATAATAAATGGTAGGCACGGCCATGAAGACGTTTAGCTTGCCTTCTTTGAAAATATCGAACAACGCTTCCGCCGAAAAACTAGGCAAAAACTGGCAAGTCGCCCCCGCCCAAAGCGAGCAAGAAACGATATTAATCACCCCGTGAATATGGTGCAGCGGCAAAATACAGATCGAATAATCTTTCTCGCTCCAATGCCAGGCATCAATCAAGGTGGAAATCTGCGCATTCAAATTCGCGTGAGTGGACACCACACCTTTAGGCAAATTCGTCGTACCAGAGGTGTAGAGCATCATGGCACGGCGGGAGGCAGAAACAGTCGGGAGTCGATAGTCGAGAGTCGCTAGTCGAGAGTCACTAGTCGTCATTAAACGTAATCCTAGCTCTTCGCATAATGGTTTGAGTAATTCTTCGAATTCCGGGGAAACGACCACGATGCTCGAGCCAGAATTCTCAATCGTATAGCGCAAAGAGGGCAACGGGTAGGTCAAACAAAGCGGAACGGCTACACCGCCAGCACGCCAAATCCCCCACTGCACCCGCACGTAATCAAAACCAGGATTCACCATGTAGGCAACACGGGCTTCATTTAGGTCTGTATTTTTATCTAATAAGGTCGAAGCGAAGGCTTTCGAGGCGTCTAAAAGCTGTGAATAAGTATAGTGATTACCATCAGAAATTATGGCGGTCTTCTCCAGGTGCTTTTCAGCTTGGGCAAAAATGGATATCATGTGGTTGAATAGGTTTGTTCAAAGATAGGAAATAAGTCGCGACTTTGTCGCTTAGTCGTCCTCCGGACTTGGTCAAAGGGTCGTCACTGCGTGACTAAGCCGCGAAGCGGCGACTAAACGACGCAGTCGTGACTAAATCGCGAAGCGATGACTAAGCCGCAAAGCGGCGACTAAACGACACAGTCGTGACTAAGTCCGCAGGACGACTAAGCCGCAAAGCGGCGACTAAAGTGTGATATAATGAATATTCCCCTTCAAATCTTTCAGCAATTTCTTCGTCCTTTCTGGTCTGGCATCGGTGATGAAGACTTGGCCAAAGTGTTCTTCGGCCATCATTTGGACCAAACGCTGGATGCGGCGGTCGTCGAGTTTGTCGAAGATGTCGTCGAGGAGTAAGAGGGGTTTGCGGGGTTTGGCGGCTACGAGGGAGTCGAATTGCGCTAGTTTTAGTGCGACGACGAAGGATTTTTGCTGCCCTTGGGAGCCAAATTTGCGCAAGGAATAGCCATTTATTTTAAAATCAAATTCATCTCGATGAATTCCGATGGATGTCCGCTGCGCGGACAAATCCAGCGGTTCCGCGGCGCGCAGCGCCGCGTCAAAGCCCCCAGCTTCGAAAGTAGAATCGAGCTGAATATCGACGTCCTCGCGGTCGTCTGAAAGTTTGGAATAATGAAATTTAAAACTAGGCAAAAAGACCTCCAAGAACTCCTTTCTAGCTTTTGCCAGCGATTCCCCCAGTTCTACTAAGGGTGCGTGGTAACTATCTAAATGGAGGCGATCGACCTGGCCGCGTTCTGCAAATTGCTTTAATAATACGTTGCGCTGCTGGACGATACGGTTATAGCGTAGTAATTGATCCAGGAAGTTGCGGTCAAGCTGGGACATCATGCCGTCAAAGAAACGGCGGCGCTCTTCACTTCCCTCGCGCACTAAATCGGTATCATGTGGATCCATTAAAACCACCGGGAAGTGGCCAATGTGGTCCGCTAAACGGGGATAGGGTTTGTCATCTCGGAGGAATTGCTTTTTGGCCCCCTTCTGAAAAACACAAGTAATCTGGGTTTCGCGATCCTGGGTATCAACAAAATCCCCCTGTACTCGAAAAAATTCTTGTGTATGTTTGATGCAAAGCTGATCTGAAATTCCCCGCGCACTTTTGGTCATGGAAAGGAAATGGATGGCGTCCAAGAGATTCGTTTTCCCAATCCCATTCTCCCCCACAATGCAATTAATCTCCGAAATAAAGCTAAATCTAGCCTCCTCATAGGATTTAAACTGATTTACCTGAAGAGATTTGAGATGCATGGAAGTAGGAATGCGATTAAAAGCGTGTAAAAATAAAGATTTTGTACTAATTTTGCAGGGATTAGCGCCGGAATTAACCCGGCATACCGCTTTAAAAATATTCTATCAAGAAGATGGCAAAGAAAAACGCAGACGCGCCCAAGTATTCTAAAGAGACTTACAAGTATTGGTACGAATCCATGCAATTACAACGCAAATTCGAAGAGAAATGCGGTCAGTTGTACGGAATGCAGAAAATTAAAGGCTTTTGTCACTTATATATTGGACAAGAGGCTTGTTCTTCTGGTTCCAAATCTGCCCTAATTGAAGGTGATAAATACATCACAGCGTATCGTGATCACGGTATCCCTTTGGCCTTAGGAACCTCTCCTAACGCAATTATGGCGGAATTATACGGTAAAATCACCGGTGCTTCTAAAGGAAAAGGTGGCTCAATGCACATCTTCGACAAAGAAGTAGGTTTCGTAGGAGGCCACGGTATCGTAGGTGCCCAAATCCCGATGGGAGCTGGACTTGCCTTCGCCGAAAAATACAAGAAAACTGGTAATGTCTCGATCACGTATTTTGGTGACGGTGCGACACGTCAAGGTGCTTTACACGAGGCATTTAACATGGCGATGCTTTGGAAATTACCTGCTATTTTCGTCGTTGAAAACAACGGTTATGCGATGGGTACTTCCGTAGAACGTACCTCTAACGTAACCGAATTATACAAAATCGGTGAGGCATATGATATGCCATCGGAGCCAGTAGACGCGATGAATGTGGAAGCGGTCCATGAGGCAGTTTCACGTGCTGCAGCTCGTGCTCGTGCAGGCGAAGGTCCTACTTTCTTAGAATTCAGAACCTATCGTTACAGAGGTCACTCGATGTCTGATCCGCAGAAATACCGTTCTAAAGAAGAGGTAGAGGCTTACAAGGACCGTGACCCAATCGAGCAGGTGAAGTACACGATCTTAGAGCACAACATCTTAACGCAAGCAGAATTAGACGAGATCGATGCAAAAATCAAGGTTCTAGTTCAAGAATCAGTTGATTTCGCAGAAACATCTCCATTCCCAGATAAATCGGAAGCGTACAAAGATGTGTATGTCGAAGAGAATTATCCTTTTATCGAAGAGTAGTAGTCACTGCGTGACTTAGTCGCTGCTTCGCAGCTTAGTCGACTTCGTCTTAGTCATCGCTTCGCGATTTAGTCAAAAAGTCAAAAGCTCATTCGCCCCGTCGGATGGGCTTTTTTATTGATTATCAGTTAGTTGATAAAATAGATTGGAGGGATTGAAAGAAGGTGAAATTGGAATACCTTTGAAAAAATAACCACTATGAATTTTATCTTAAGTATCGCTGCAGGACTACTCTCGTCCTATTTGTTTTTAGTCTTCTTTCTACTCAACAAGAAACCTAAGATTCTCATTTCGAACCAGATAAGCAGAATCCGTTTTAATGGAGAACAAAATTACTTGTTCAAGTTCGTCAACTTAACAAACTCTGAAATTTTTGACGTACATATAGAACTCACCTTCTATAAGCCGGTGGGAACCTTCAATGGCAGCAACTTACAAGGACGAGACATTAAACTAAAAGATAATTTTATCGCCTACGTTCCGCGAGAGAGAAATTCAGATCAATTTTCATTGCACGCCGTACGCATTCGAACGATTGAGCCGCTTGAAGAAACCTGGTTAGATGAATCGTCCTTTATTCGATTAACTATTATTGCAAAACATGCCTTATCGGGCTTCAACAAGGTTTTTGTACAAGATTACCCTAGTAAAGATCGAATTAGTTCAGGTAAATTTTTATCTGGAAATTCTGTTGAATTAAAATAGGAATTAGCGGAATCAATTGAAAAATTAATGAGTACCTTTAGCAAAGGTTTAATAGTATTAAAAACCCATCTCATGAAAAAAGACATCATCTTAGGCTAGGCCTACCGGAATTTTAAATGAACGAGCTTGTGGAAACACAGGCTTTTTTTATGTCGCTTCGCGACAGTCGTCCTACGGACTAAGTCGCTGCTTTGCAGCTTACTCAGGACTGCGTCAGTCGTGGCTTCGCGCTTAGTCGACTTCATTATAGTCGTCACTATGTGACTTAGTCACGACTTCGTCGTTTAGTCGTCCTTCGGACTTAGTCGCTGCTTCGCAGCTAAGTCAATTTAGTCGATAGCCGCTTTTATCAAGAATTCGAATGAAACCTTTAATCAGTAGAGAAATTTCAACCAGATCTTTTTGCAATTGATTAGCCTGTTCATGTGTTATATAGTTTAACTGGCATGCAATATAAAGCATCGATTTTACCTCACTAGATGACCCTAATGCGATAAATAAAAATCGACGAAAATCCGCATCTGAACCTCTTTCAAAACCCTCCGCTATATTATTAGAAATGGAGATTGCAGCCCGCTGGATTTGGTTTTTAAATCCGTAATCTACATTTAACTGAAGTACTTTATAAATCTCAATTGCGACGATTTGAGACTTTTTCCAAGCCTCAATTTCTTCAAAATGGTATATTCTCATAATTAATCAAGATTACACGATTTTTAATTATTATTGTAACAGCAACTTGATAAACGACTAA
This sequence comes from Aquirufa antheringensis, assembly GCF_023921165.1. Taxonomy (NCBI): domain Bacteria; kingdom Pseudomonadati; phylum Bacteroidota; class Cytophagia; order Cytophagales; family Flectobacillaceae; genus Aquirufa; species Aquirufa antheringensis. The sequence continues at coordinate 1,309,206 of NZ_CP049835.1, read as the reverse complement.
ATCGCGCAGCGATGACCCTTTGACTAAGCTGCGAAGCAGCGACTAAATATGACTCTAAACTGCGACCTCGGCGAAGGCATTGGAAATGATGCCGCACTCATGCCCTACATCAACGAAGCAAATATTGCCTGCGGATTTCATGCCGGGGATGCGTTTACGATGCGCGAAACGGTAGCATTATGTATTCGCCATGGAGTTAAAATGGGGGCGCATCCGTCCTATTTAGATCGAGAGAATTTTGGGCGAAAAGAAATCGAACTGAGCCCAGAGGAGATCTATTTGCTAGTGAAAAAGCAGATTGAAACGCTGAATCAAATCGTAAAAACTGCAGGTGGAACGCTAAATCACGTGAAGCCACACGGTGCTTTATATAATACTTCGGCTAAAAATCCGGAAGTCGCAATGGCCATTGCGAAAGCTGTAAAGGATGTGAGTGGAGACTTAATCTTATTCGGACTGAAAGGCAGCCAGTCGATCGAGGTCGCACGGGCAATGGGTCTACAAACAGCAGAAGAGGCTTTTGCCGATCGTCGCTATGAAAGTGATGGTTCCTTAACTCCACGCAGTCAACCAGGGGCTTGCTTTACAGAAAAACAAGATGTGCTAGATCAGGTGGAAAAAATAAAGGCCGACACCTGGTGTATCCATGGTGACGGCCCTCATGCGTTGGAGTTCGCGAAAGCACTGAAAGCGAAGCGCTATACAAAGTCTTAAAACTCCACTATAAATCCAATCGTAGGTGTTACCTGTGCCTTGTCATTCAAGAATTGGGTCGGAATAGCGTTGCTACCGTCTTTCGCAATGGGTAAACCATTCGTCGTCGCAAAGGCTGAATTATCCTCTAAACGCTTGAAAGTATACGTGGGAATTCCTGGATTCACCGCGATGTACCAGTTGTTCACGTCTAAGAACAAATCGATGGTCGTTTTCTTCAAATTGTATTTCTTGTCGATACGGACGTCACTCGAATGGAAGTTCGGTAGACGTTGTGTATTGAGACGCGAGTAATCAAAGGTTCCTTGGCCTAAAGTCAGGTAACTTGACTTAGATGTGGTTTCATCATAAGGTGTGTAGGGTGCGCCTCCTTGGTAACGAAAACGAAGACCTAACTCCCAGTTACGCGGGAATTTATAGCCCCAAGTAACACTTAACAAGTGTTGGTTATCCCAGCTGGAGGCGATTAAATTGCCATCAAAACCACTGTACATACTGCGGTAATAGGTGTAAGACAAGATTCCGAACGATTTGTCGGTCAATTTCTTTTGGGCGAATAACTCAAAACCATAGGCACGACCTTTACCCGTAGTCGTGACATCTTCGTTACCTAGAATGTTGAAGTCTCCCCCTAAATTTGCTAAAGATATCCCTTTAGCGTTTGAAATAGGTACATTCGCATATTCCTTCACGAAGGCTTCCGCCGTGAAACGCAAAGATTCATCGTGTAAGTATTCTAATCCAGTTACGTAGTGATCACTTTGCTGGTATTTCGCATCTTGATTCGTCAAAACAGGCGAAACGGCTGCGAAACTGGAGTAGGTCGGATAAGGGAAAGCAGACGATGCATAACCTAAAACCGTATACGGCGCTAATTTGAAGTAGCGACCCACTGAAGCGTTAGCCGTCCATTTTTCAGATAATACATAGCTAGCTGAAACACGAGGAGAGATCGTTTCCAAAGGGTCCATTCCCGTCGTTGTGAAGCTATTCATATCGGTACGAAGGCCAGCGCTTAGACCTAATTTGGAGTCAAAAAAGGTCTTCGAAACTTGTGCAAACGCACCGTATTTCCAGAGCGAATTCAACGGGCTTGTATATGAAATAGTGGTCGTAGGATAAGCTAAACGCACGGCAGGACTCGCGGTCGTATTATTCAAAACTTGGTAGGTACTATTCGCATATTCCACGAATTGCGCAGAAAGTCCATAATTGATCTTCCAGCCATTGGTATTTTTGTTCACGTCTACGCGCAACTTATTTTCAGTCTCGCGAGAGGCGTAATCAAAGTTTAATTGCGACGGATCTTTCTTTAAATTGTCCTCATAACGCAAGAAATTATTGTCAAACACGTTTCTTGAAAGAGCGACATTCACATAGCCATTATCCAATAACTTCTTCAACGACATCCCCAGCGTATAATTCCATTGATTAATTAGCGGATTCGAGTTATAGATATACAGTTTTTCTGGCGTGGCTTTTTTCAGTGTCCCAAAAGAGAAGTCATCAATCGCCCCCAATCCCATCAACGATAAGGTGGTTGTTGAATTAATTTGCTTCGTGATTTTAAACTGTCCGTCCCAGAAATTTGGGCGAATGGGAATGTCTAAAGCTTGAAAAAGGAACTGCAAATACGAGCGGCGAACAGAGGCTAAAAACGTTGTCTTACCTGTTTTAGAAAGTGGCCCCTCTGTCGTTAAAGCGAATTCAGTCGCGCTTAGACGTGCATTGCCTTGGAATTTATTGGGGTTACCCGTGCGTTGTTTGAACTGAAAAACGGAACTTAAAGTGTTGTCATAACGCGCATCAAAGGCCGAAGAACTCAGCTTCACATCTTCGATGAAAGACACGTTTAGCATTCCTTGTGGGCCGCCGCTGCTACCTTGGGTTTGGAAGTGATTCAATACAGGGATTTCGATACCGTCTAGGTAATAGACGTTTTCGTTCGGGCCTCCGCCACGGATGATGATATCATTTCTGAAGCCTCCGCCTTGTGGGCCTCCCCCTACGCCGGGTAGGGTTTGAATTACTTTGCTGACGTCGAAGTTTCCGCCTGGGTTACTTTTGATTTCCTCTGCGGTTAAGCGCTGAACGCTGAGCGGGGATTCGAGGGTAGCGGCTTTGGCGGTACGTCGGTTTTGGGTGACTACGACCTCCGTTAATTGCTGGTTTGATGGGAGTAATTCTATGTTCAAGAAATTTTCATTACCCGCATTGATGATCACGTTGAAGGCCGTGTATTTCTCGTAGCCTACCGCGGAGAAGGAAATATTGTATGTTTTTAGGGCCAAACCTGTTAATCGAAACGTCCCTTTGTCATCTGCCGTTGTGCCCTTTGTAACACCATCAAGCGTTACAGAAACTCCAACAATCGGTTTTTGTGTTAATTGATCAACGATTTTTCCGGAGATGCGGCCGTTGTTTTGGGCCAAAACCGAAAAAGAAAAAAGCAGTAAAAGTAGAGTTTGTTTCATTTTTGCTAAACACCTAAATGGCTAGATTTGTTTCATTTAAGGCAGAATCAACACCTTTTGAGTGGCCGAACCTTTGGCAGACTCATATTTCAATATATAATTTCCTGCCCCTGGCAACGGCGCAGGAATGCGCAAGGTTTCCCCTGCATCGACCGAAATCGCACCGCCTAAAACGCGTCCAGAAATATCAAACCACTGTAAAGTTCCTGCATTTTTCACTCGAATATTAATGAGCGATGTGGAAGGGTTAGGCCACACATACAATTCCTCCGAGGGAACGATGATGTCCGAGGTGTTTTGGAACAATTGAACTCCGCCAGAAGCTAATCCCACAACGATATCCACTTTACCATCGCGATTGAAATCGGCGGTAGTGATTTGGGCATTTTGGCCTACCTGAAAAGGCAAGCGTTGCACTTCCAATCCCAAACCAGATACATATAGATAACCAGAAGCGTCCACGGTGATTCGCTCTGCGTTGCCGTCACCGGTGATGTCCGCATAGGCTATACCGCGGAAAGAGGTTTCTTGACGCTGGTAGGGTTTGGCCAAATCCAACCAATCATACACCCGTGTGCCACCTAAATAATCCAAAACTACGAGTTCCAGCGATCCATCCTGGTTGATGTCATAAAGACGGGGCGTTTCGCGGAGACTCACCAAATTCAAAGCCTTTTCTTCCCCCAGCTGACCCGCTGAATAGGCCCGATAATACACCGACGAACCCTTTACATAATACAGCATCAGGCGACCATTCACTACTTGTAATTGTACCGAGGAAGCTCCGGCAAGCGTTAAAAAATCCCTCGATTTAAACGACAGCACCCCATTCACATTTTCATAAAAAGTGACACTGCCACTTCCAATCAATAAATCCAGGTCGCCATCTCCCTCCACATCAAAGAACACAGGCGAGGCATTATCTCCCACGTCGATCATTTCTTCTTGTAAAAAGGCCTTGGTTTTTAGCACCAAAGCGCCATTTTCAGACCGGTAGTAAGAGGCTGTTTCCAAAGCCGGATTCAAATCTGGCAAATGAGAAGACGCGATTAAATCCAGAAAGCCATCGCTATCCAAATCGATGGGCGATCCGCTGGCAATTGACGGAACCGTATGAGGCGCTCCGGCCGGGAAATTATAGTCTGCAGAACGGAACTTAGGTTTTGCACGAGTCCCCTCGTTTTTCATCCATAGAAAGCTAGAACAGTTCACATGCCCTATGATCAGATCATAAATGCCATTTTTATCCGGATCCCAAAGGGCTAACGTACTTCCGGCATGTTGAACCGCCGCTGTAGACTGAGTACTTAAAACAGATTCCGGAACCAGCCCGAACGTGATATCTTGGCAATCATTCAGATAGAAATTACACCAATTCAAGGATTTGGTGACGTATTTCAAGTCTCCCGTATTCTCATAATACGTGATAAAATGCCCCGAAGATTCAAAGGCTAAAATATCCAAATCTCCATCCCCATCGATATCCGCAATGGCGGGAATATCTGAAGCGCTCACGTAGATATTGATGAGGCCGTTGAGGCCGGTAGATTTGAGGGTGCCTGTTGACTTAGGGAAATTATTACCGACGTTCGGATAGACCTGAATCCCCCCAGGAGTCGAAGTAAAAAGGTCTTTGTCCCCATCCCCATCGTAATCCAACAAATTCATCCAATTCTCGATGAGTGGAAAACGTTTTTGATAGCCGGGGGAATACGTAAAACCTCCGCTGGTATTTCTTAAAAAAGTCTTCAGGTGTTGGGCACTGCGATCGAAAACGACGAGGTCTTCGCGTGCGTCTCCATCGAGATCGAGGAGGAAAAACTGTACCGAATTCATTCCGCCAGCCCACGGATTTTTTAATCCGGAAACGGGGAGATTGGTGATTTGGTCAAAGGAGATTTGTTGCGCTTTCAATGAAAGCGATAACAGGCACAGGAAAATAATAAACCTTTTTCTCATCGCCATAAAGATAGCAACGGACCTAGAACAAATAACTGATATGAAGAGAAAATCTATCGATTGCCTGAAGTTCTCCGTTAGATAGATTTTGTGCTGCCGGTTTTGCAAAATTAAGGCCAAAAACGAAACGTTTCGAATAGGCTTCTAATCCAGCACCTAGCCACTGAATACCTCCTCCTGTATTTTCAATAGAAAGACCTGCACGAGAATCGCGAGCGGCATATTCTAATGTCGTATTCACATAAGGCATCAAGGTGATTTTATGACCTCGCCCATAGGCATAAAATAGCGTCATCGCTACACTACTGCGCGCACCAAAGCGATAAGAATCCGGATTTTCGCCCGGGAACCGGTATTGAGCATCCGCATTAATCCCCCAAGCGGCATACCGTATATTATAGAGGGCATTTAGCATCCAATCGGTACTACCGGTACCCAATTGAAAATTAGCATTGGCCACCTGATTAGGATTGGATTCTTCATACCTGAATTTTCCCAAAGCTGGCTTTAGTCCCGCTCCTACTAATAAGGATTGATTCACCTCATGCAGCGTAGAGTCTAATAAGGTGTTAACGAGACTGTAATGCACAAATAGGGTTGGATCAGCCAATCCTGAAATTTGGATAGATTGTTGTTGTGCGATTTGCTTTTGGGTGTGGATCGCATAAGGCAAAATCGCCATTACCTGTACCTTATTGATGGGAAAAAAACGACCCCAAAGCTCCGTGGTTTGAAAGGATTCTTCCGTTTTTAATACGGTGCTCGTTACATGGGACGTGAAATTTTGGTAGCGATACCGAACCCCCATAAATCCACGGTTAGATGCCGGCATTAAACCTAAAAAGGCATTACTATTGGCACAACCACATAGATCGCAGCCCACAGAAGGGAACGCAAACAATAGAAAAAGGAGTACTTTCTTCATCTTAGTTACCGGCAAATTTGGGGTTAGTTAAAAACTCCCGATCTGTCAAAGTCTTTAAAAAGGCGACGATTTTTGCTTGCTCCTCTGCCGTTAAGGGAATTCCATTTTTTAGTGAAGCATCTACATTAGGTGTTTGCTGGACGCCTGAGGCATAGTGGTGAAGCACTTCCTCTAAGGTATAAAAACGGCCATCATGCATATAGGGCGCTGTCATCTCCACATTTCGTAAACTAGGCACCTTAAACTTGAAACGATCTTCTACCCGTTCTGTAATTCGAAAACGTCCTTCATCTTTTGATCCCTGAATGTTAAGTCCATTGTTGCGGTAACTTTGGTCCGTAAAAAGATCCCCCGCATGGCAGGAACTACATTTTTGCTGAAACAAACTAAGTCCTGCTAATTCCTCTGAATTCAAAATTCCTCCCTCTTTCCGCGCGTATTTATCATAGCGCGAATTCGCAGAAACGAGGGATAACATAAATTGGGATAGTGCCTTTAAGAACTTCTGAGACGTAATTTCAGTAGACCCATACGCCTTATGAAAGAGAGCTGGATACTTTTGAGTTGATCTTAATTTCGTCAAAACATTTCCCAAATTCTCATCCATTTCCAACGGATTTTCGATGGGGGCGACAGAAAACAAGTCCAAATCGCCCACACCGCCATCCCAGAAAAACTCCTTTTGCCAAGCCATATTTTGCACTGCCGGCGCATTTCTTGTCCCCACTCGGTTATCCACCCCATGACTTACATCATGGCCATGGTGCGTGAAGGCATAACTTTGGTTATGGCATTCTGCACACGAGATTGTGTTATCCCGCGATAACATAGGATCATTAAACAAAGCTTTACCTAATTCAAAGCCCTCCTCCGTCACAGGATTAGACGCCAGCGCATAGGCCGGGGCAGGGAAATTAGTAGGCTGCTGGAATAAAGGCTCCTTCACAACAGAATCAAGATCCTGCTCCGGAGACGCGCAAGCCAATAACAAAAAAGGCAAAAGAAGAATTTTCCGCATCTTAATGGATATGATCTACACTAAATACCTTAGCATAATTGTTTGCAATAGGACCTGCTGCCGCTGGTGACATGACTACGGCAGCACTGGCAATTTTTACAGGACTTACTCCCGAAAAGACTTTGGAAATATCCGCAATTAAATGAATCGTAGGCGATTTACTTTTGCGAACAGAAGCTACACTAGGTAGCGAAAGCGTAACCGTGCGCAAATTATTTGCCGTTGCAGCGGTTCTTCCGCCAAAGCCACCCACGTGGTATTGGTATTTCTGTAAACCACCCGCATTCGTAGGTGCTACAGTAGAAATTCCCTCCATTTTAAAGAAAATATAACCTGAATTCCAAGACCAATACATATTATCTGAACCATAAGACGCTACATCCAATACCCCAATTCGCTGATCAACTGCGGAGATACTTTTTACACTGTCCACCCCGATTGTAAATGTCATTTCGGTATAATCAGCTGCTGGAACATCTTTCAAAACCGGCATTAAGGTATTCTTGTCCGCCTGACGCACTAGAAAATAGTGATCCGGCATTTTTACGACCGTCCCGTCGGTCTTTTTAAGAGCAACATTAGAAATGAAATAATTCAAGGTGGTAATCGTGAAATCTTCTCCAGAAGAATTCGTGTATTTGGTGTCATTTAAGACCAAAGTCTGTGCGGCCACCCGATTTTCAAACTCAAGTGTCACATTATTTTTATCATTTGGATTAATAGGTTCCAAATTTTCCGAACTGCATGCCGCCGTGAATAGCAACAAGCCAATAAATAGTTGTTTCATGTGTAATTAATTAAAATGAGAATTGCCCGCGACGTAACGCCGTAGGAATAGAGTCAAGAAAATTAATTAGACTTGTGGAGGGTGAAAAAAGCCTTTAGCGGCTGAATTAGGGAAGAATCCCGTTGATGTGAAATGATTTTCAACAACAACTGTGGGTGTGAAACGAGCTGTAAAGACAGGTTGAATGGCTTGAAAACTCAACACCACTTCTGGCATTTTTTCTAAGCGCTCTGCATTTGATTTCTGCTCTTTTTCTTCTGCGGCCTGTAGTTTTTTCGCTAAATAACATTGACCATTACAGTTCAACATCGGTTTATCGCGGTTCACACAAAGGTTTTCTGCAATGTAGTCGCGATTAATGCGGTAGTAGGCCACAGCACCCCATTGATTCATCAAGGGAACCTGCATAGCAAGGAACAATAAAAGAGCGACGATGCGTTTCACGACGCAAAGGTAAGACTGAGACGGAGAAAAAAGACGAACCTACTTACAAAATGATGAAAATCAGAAAATTTATTTCGCCGTCAATGGCAACATTTCGCCATTCGTGACGGCCACGGGCTTTTGCGTCGTGGTGTAGTATTTCGCCAGGCTGGAGTTATAGAATTGGACTTGGGCTTTTTGGGATGTACTTAAGTCATAGCCCAAATAAACACGCACCGGACTTCCTGGCGCACCAATAATCGAGGAGACTACCGTTCCGAAACGGCTTAAACTGCCTGTAAGCGTACTTTGCTTTTTGCCAAATAGGTTAACAAACGAAGTGGATGTACTAACGAAAGCCCCATACATATTCAAACCCAAATCCGCTACCGACCCATCACCCATCGCAAAAGTCAACATTTTAGTAGCTGACAGCGAACCTAAGTTCGTGAATTTCAACTCATGGGCTGAATTTCCTAAGGTAATTGTAGCATTATTATACACATATAATGTACCTAACGTAGAGCTAAAGCCTCCATCATTTAAATGGCCTCCAGAAAAATTGACTGTACTGTAAGCTGGAATGGCACCTGCTATCCCTATTTGTAAAATTCCTCCATACAGATAAGTGTCCGAAACCTGATTCACTGCGCTGAGCTGGAGTGTTCCTGTACCTGATTTGGAAAGCGTACGGCCTATCATCACACGCGTGATTCCGTCATTGACCCCATTACCCGTCGTCACCACATTATTTCCGGTACTAAAAGTCAAATTACCATATGTTCGCCCTGTTGCCGTTAGCGTGTTATACACACTAATCCCACCAGCACCCGTGATGGAAATCGTCCCTCCGACTCCGGAATAAGACGAAGCGTTCGTTGTACTAACTGCCCCACTGGTATTAATAGCCGCGTTGACAAAAACCGAACCTGCCGTTGAATTCAAATACACACTCCCACCATCCGTCAATGGAATAGTCGAACTTCGAGAAAGTGGAATGTTCGTATTTATTGCTGCGTTCACATAAATATTCCCCGCCGTATTCAAATAAAAACTCAAAACCCCCTTATCTCCATAAGCATCCGTAGCGTAGCGCAAGGCGATAGGGGACAAAATGTTCGCTTCTGTTGCAGCATTAATGGTCAACAACTTGTTAAAAGTGGGTCCATGATCATTCCAGGTTTCGATGGGTGTATTTACGTTAATAATTCCCGATTGGGAACAAGAAACACAGGCCGTATTGATCGTAGCATGGCTATATCGGATGCGCAGAATTAGGTCTATATCCGTTGGATTTATATTCGCGTGATTCGCGGAGGGAGTAAAGGTATACGTCGTATTTGTGGCGCCGCTCGAAAGTGCGGGGGACCACGTTCCATTCACCGTAATCCCGGTCATAAAACGAATATTCGCATTCCCGCTTTGAGCTATGGCGTTCGGGACTAGTTCTCGCGATATCAATTGAATCGCATTAGCCGTACTAAATTTCACCTGCTCTACTTCCGTTAACGAAAGTACAGCGCTATTTTCCACATAAATACGTCCATCCGTCCCAGAAATACCGGCGGTTCCTTGCCAGCCGCTTATGTTCAGGGTTCTAAAATCCCACGTATTTTTAGGGCCAAAACGCAACTCATGAACACCTGCACCTAATTCAATCTCAGAGCCCTCTGATAAAATCGAAATAGGCCCGAAGGTCTCCGAAAAACCTTCCGAACTCAATTTACCTCCATTAAAAAGAATCATGGAAGCATTATTAATCACTTCTGTCGCCCCTAAAGCTAGATTCCCACCACTAATGACCGTCGCGCCCGTATAGGTATTGGCACTATTCAAGGTCAATGATCCCGTGCCATCTTTAATCAAACTCGTGGCCACATTGAGCTGAATAGGACTCGTCCCCCACGTATTCGCCAGACTCCCGCTTCCACCCAAACTTCCATTCAAAAGGATATTTCCAGCTCCTCCTAGCGTTAAGGCCATGGCTCCTGCACCAAGGTTCGTATGTAGGGTTAACTGGCTGTTTAGATCCGCATTGATTCGTGTGTCGCCCGTCAAAGTAATTGTACCGTTCACGGCATTTATTCCTGCGACACTTTGGAGTGCGCCAGTCCCGAGTGGACCTGTGCCTTTCAAACTTAGTGTATTGGATATAGCAATCCCCCCCTGCAACTGCAGGCTTCCACCCAGCGCCACGGTGACTGCGCCTGAACCTAAAGATCCGCTATTTCGAATATGTACAATGCCACTCGAGACGGTCGTTGCTCCGCTGTAAATACCGGCAGAATAAAGGGAAAAAGTGCCCATATTGTTCGTAATGCCACCGGTTCCCAAAGTCAAGGTTCCACTGAGCGTCATCGATCCAGCGCCTGTCGTGACTAGGGAAACATTGTTTCCTGTCATCGTTTGGGTCAAAGAGAGGGTGCCGGCGGTGCTATTCAGAGTGGTGCTTTGGCCTAAGGAGACGGGACCATCCCAGCTATTATTCCCACTTTCGTTCGATAAGGTGACACCGGAGGCATTCAGGGCTAAATCCTCCGCCCCCACCTGGATGTTGTTGTACAAGGCTAATTTCCCCGACCCCCTGACGATCGTCCCTCCACTCGTACTTCCTAAGGAACGACTGTTATAAATCGCAAGGGTCCCCGCGAAAATCGTGGTCAAACCCGTGTAGGTATTCGCTTGGCTGTGGGTGGCATTTCCGAGGGAGAATGATTGTCCGTATTTGGCCAAAGACAAAACCCCCAACCCATCCTCTATCAAACCGGTATACACCGTATTCATATTACTCGAGCCCACCGTTAACGTGATATTCCCCGCCACGCTACTGGTCACTTTTCCATAGCCATTTAAACTAGCAATCGAACCTAACGTTTCCGAAACCCCGTTTAAATCCAAGGTCGTGTTCGCCCCCGTAAATGATAACGTGTTATAGTCTGGCAAAGCCGTGCCCCCCGCTAATTGCAAGGTTCCATCCGCCAGCTCAGAAGAGGTTACGGCATTGTTTGTCGCGCTTAACTTCAGGATTCCAGAACCCAATTTCTTAAAAGCACCCCCCTTTATGAGGCCGCTTATACCATCATTCGCCCCGCCCGTCGTCACACTTGTATTTCCATCTAAAATAGTAATAGCCCCAGCAAAATTCGTCCGACTAGTCGATAATAAAGTACCCGTAATACTTACGCCTGCTGGACCATTTATGGTAATAGCTCCTCCATTCCCTGTATAAAGACCTGAATTGGTTAAATTTTCGGTACCACTGCAATTGATATTCCCAGTGACTTTCACTGCCCCTGCAGTCGAATTGAGCGTCACAGAACCGCCCTCATTTAAAATGGCGGTAGCCCAGGTTTGCACTATATTCGCCATCGAAATATCAGCCGTCACGGTAATGTTTCCAGGGGTGTTAATCACTAAGCTTAAGGAACCTTTATTTGAACTATTCGAAGTGGTACTGCGCATCGCAATGGCGTTAGGTATCGTTACGTCTGAGGCCGCGTTGAAAGTTAGCGTTTTGTTGTAGGTAGGACTATTTTGGTTGTAGGAACTCAGCGTCGTTCTAAAATCGATTTGGCCCAGCTGAGTACAGCCTGCACAAGCCGTATGAATGATGACGTTGCTAATTTTCACCCGCAGCAATTCGTCTAATTCTGCCGTACTGACGGTCGCGTTGTCTGCATTAGGGGTAAAAGTATACGTCGTTTGGGTGGTGGCAGAGGATAATAGCGGCGACCAGGTTCCTCCACTCGTGGCGCCTGAAACGATGGATAAGTTGCTGTTTTGGGCGTATAGTTGCCCCGCAAAAAACACGAATAGAATGAATAGCTTCTTCATCCTAGTACGAATAAACAAATTGAATGCGATCTCCTAGGGCAATCACATAGGAGCCATTGTTTGCGGTTACATAGGCCAAAAAAGGCGTAGGCGATGTAGCCGTTGTCGTAAAGGCACTTGTGGTCTTGTAGCTGTAGGCGTTTTGGCTGATCAAAATACCATTCACATACATCTTCAGTTTAGTCGTTGTGTGCGGTGTTTGCGTCAACGTAAAATTGGTTTGCCCAGCAGTAACTGCTGCTAAATTCCCCGAGGAACCAGTGGCGGTGGTTTCGTCAAAACCGTCTCTCAAGGCACTCGTCCAATTGGCCACACCGGAGGAGGTTAAACTCAGGACTTGACCCGTTGCACCCGGGCTGGATGGAAACGTCGTTCCGCCCAGCGTTAAGGTTCCGGTTAAACTCGAGTTCACAAAAGTCTTGTTTGTGAGCGTTTCCGTGCCAGCTAGCGTGGCCATGGTACCCGAAGTGGGAAGCGTAATGTTCGTGACGCCCGCAATGTTTATCGTCGTGGAATAATTCCCAGAAGTCACGAGGTCGCCCGCTAAACTGATCGTTTTGCTACCATTGTTTATTCCTGTTCCTCCAAAGGCGGGGGAAATAATTCCGGTAATCGCGGCGCTTCCGTCGAAGGGGTAGCCGAAGATGGTTTGTGGGGAGGATAAGGTGGTGGCAGCTGTTGCGGTGCTCGCATTTCCACTTAGGTCTCCTATGAAAGTCGTTGCGCTTAGGGAGCTGAATCCGGACATGCTGGAATAGGTTCCTCCTAAAATAGCGCTCGTAGAACCTAGGGTAATTTGATTATTGGCTAATTGGGCATTTGTGATGCCGGCCGTGGCGGATAGATTCGCCGTTGTTAAGCCGATGGCTTGGATGGTGTTTCCGGTAAGGGAAATACCAGAACCGGCGCTTAAGGGGGTTTGGTAATCTACTCCTGAAATTAAGGGTACCTGATAATTGACTCCCGCCACTAAAGGTACCTGATAATCCGTTCCTGCGATAAGCGGTGCCTGTACATCCACACCAATCCGCAGCCCTAAATTTGTCCTTGCTGAAGCCGCGGTCATAGCCCCCGTTCCTCCCTTTTCCAACGGAATAATTCCCGTTAACACTGCTGCATCCACCGGAATAGAAATATTAGACGACCCATCAAAAGCAACTCCATTAATCGTTCGGGCCGTTTCTAAGGTCGTGGCCTTGGCGGCTAGATTGGCAGAACTCGCCTGATTTGCGACGCTCGAATTCGCCGAACGACTATCTACATACTCTTTCACCGCCTTTACGGATGGATATTTTACCTGAGAAGTAGAATCTAAAAGAATCGAAGTTGATTTGTTTAGGAGGGATTCTTTGTTGTTTAATTGGGCCAAAACCAAGCCAGACACCGGCTTGTCCACATCCGCCGTGTTGTCCACATTACCTAGTCCTAAATTCGCACGCGCTGTCACGGCTGTGGTCGCACCCGTTCCGCCAGAGGTAAGCGGCAACGTGCCACTCAACTTTCCAGCCTCCTCTGCAAAATGCGCATAGGGTAAGTAATTTAGGCCGCGATTGCTGACCTCGGTGTATTTGGCACCCAAATCAAAACTCACCTGCGTCACCAATTTCTTCACCGGACCGCCCCAGTTCAAACTAGCAAAAGTCCCTGCCGCACTCGTATTATCCCCCGCCCCTATCTCCAAATTAATCAGCCCGTACGCATCCGTCTTCGTCTTATGCAACTCCTCAAACCGCAAAGTCGCCCCCGCATAAATCCCAAACTTCACCCAAATATCCTTGTTCAAATACAGCTGCGCCTGCACCCCATTACCGGGTAATTCAATGGCGGCCGGATCAACAATCAAGGCCTGGTAATTAATCGACTTTAAAGGAGTTTGTGCCTGAGCACCATAGAAACAGCACAGCAAGGCTGCAAGTATGAAATAATTTTTCATAAGCAATCTAATAATAGAACAGTACAGATTGCTTATTAGTGGTTAAGAAGCAATACGAATATAAATTAAGGGTATTGTGTTGATAACAAAGGTACTAGGATTTTGCAGAGGGCAAAGGGGGGGGAGGGGATTTTTTAATTTAGAGGTGGGGCAAAAAAAATCCCCCAAATTCCCAGTGGTTAGAAGGGTATTTGGGAGGATTTTTTTTATTTGTTAAATTTATTTGACCAATTCAACTCTAATTAATACTAAATCGTAGCCGTCTCTAGTTGCAAATACCCTATAGGACTGGTTGGGCATCACAGGATTTCCATTTGCTCCCATATCATGTATATAAAATTCAACTGTTTCGAATAATCCTATTGTTACAATTCCTGTGTAATTAGCTCCGTCCCATAATTTCAAAAACGGACTCCATACACTAGACTGAAAAATTTCATCATTTTTATAATTTTGAGTAGATCCAGAGTTAGTAGTTAATTGATCACCATAGGTCTTCTTAGTAGCATAAACTTGGCCATGTAAATTTGACGAGATTGTTTGGATTTCAACAGTTTCACTAGCATTGTTATATCTAAATTTCAAATTTCCAACGGTAACTATATTATTTAAATCAGTTTTTAAACCATTACTAATCGCAGATGTAACATTACTTGAAGCCCAATTCGCAGACCCACTTCCATCTGTCGTTAATACCTGCCCAGCTGATCCATCCGAATTCGGATATGTAACGGCCCCGGCTGTCAATGTTCCACTCGCTTGAATTGAACCCGTAACATCTAATTGCGCTGTAGGATTATCATTATTTACACCTACATAGCCATTGCTTTGCTTTAAAAACAATTGCTTCATGTGACCATTAGGATAGGTCCCTAAAACAAAATCACTTGGCGTACCACTTGTGGCGTCCGTATAAATTCGTGCCACTTGTAAGCTTCCAGAAGGAGAATATCCATCAAATATCAAGCCACTATTATCTCCATTTGTTCTAAATGATGCTCTACCTAAAAGGTCAAATTTAGTATTAAAGTCTAGTCCAGGTGAGGACACGCCTATCCCTACATTTCCCGTATTAAAATAGATATTACTTGAAGCAGTCGTCCACTGACTTCCTATTGCAGCAGCACCCGAAGTGACCTCTTTCGTTGTTGAATTATAATACAACACGTTCGATGTGGCTGTTGTGGAACGAATGGGATCTACATAAAAACCCGCAGTAGTTGGGTTTAAACTTGTTCCGGTTGCGTTCAATGCAATACTATTAGCTACTTGAGCATTGTTTCCGGCAAATGATCCAATGGCTACGGCATTTTGGCCTTGTCCATATTGACCTGCCGCAAAACCTAGCGCAACAGCTTGACTTGCTTGAGCTGATTGAGCTGTGTTACTACCAATGGAAACGCTATTAGCCCCTTGGTTTTGGTCTCCTGAAACATAACCAATAGCGACAGAACCTCCGCCTTGGTTCCCTCTTCCTGCACCACCTCCAATAGCAATCGTGTTCGCATTAACGCCTTGATTAGGCGTTCCCGCTTGAGAGCC
This sequence comes from Aquirufa antheringensis, assembly GCF_023921165.1. Classification (NCBI taxonomy): domain Bacteria; kingdom Pseudomonadati; phylum Bacteroidota; class Cytophagia; order Cytophagales; family Flectobacillaceae; genus Aquirufa; species Aquirufa antheringensis. Next base: position 1,293,597 of record NZ_CP049835.1, on the reverse strand, counting down.
GATGGCGACATTATTACTTGAAAGACCTAAGACACCTCTTACGTCTCCTACGGATCTTTGGCCCGTTCCTCCACTTTCTATCGGAACAACACCTGTTATTTTATTTCCGGCTACCGATGCGATTTTAGCATCCGTCACTGCACTGTTCGCAATTTTAGCTGTTGTGATTGAATTATCTGCAACGCCAGATGAGGCTGTTGCGGCTGCTACAGCGGCATCAGCGTAAGCAGTCGTCGCAATTTGTGTTGAATTCGTCCTAGGGCTTGCCGTCACAGCTCTCGCGATGCCCGTAAACGTAGGCGAAGCAATAGGTGCTTTCGTACTTAAAGCTGCTTGCGTAGCACTTGAAATAGGCTTTGACTCATCGGAGGTATTATCCACAGCACCTAATCCCACCATCGACTTCGTGATACCGGAAACGGTACCCGTAAACGTAGGGGAATTAATAGGCGCATAGTCATTTAAATCTGTCAAAGCCGCTTTCGTCGCTAGCATCGACGTATCAGCTGTAATGGCCATATGAGCTTCAAGCGCTGCTACCGTTGCTTTCAATGCCAAAGCTGAATTGACATCCACCGCATTTGCTTTTAAATCTAGCGCTGCTTGCGTAGCTGTTGAAATCGGTTTATCAGCATCTGCCGTATTATCCACATTACCTAAACCTAAATTGGCTCTCGCTTCTATGGCGGTTGTTGCACCAGTTCCGCCGCCTGCAATAGCTAAGGTACTACCTAATTTGCCCGCCGTTTCAGCGAAAAGTGTGTAAGGCGTGTAGCTTAGTTTTTGATCGGAGACTTTCGTGTAAGTTGCTCCATTATCGAAGCTAACAAATACTTGCAAGGACTTTTGATTCGCATCCCAGCTCATCGCATCGAATGCGGCACTTGACACGGACCCGATTGTTAGGTTAACTAAACCATAGGCGTCTGTTTTCGTTTGCTGCACCTCTTCGAATTGAATGGAAGAACCGGAGATAATAACAAACTTAACAAATACATTGCCGTTCACGTAGGGTTGTCCGCTAATGTCTGAACCAGGAACCTCGATATTTTCTGGTGCCAGGATGACGGCTTGGTAGGAGATTCCTTTTTGGGCATTCGCTACGACTGATACGAATAATAGAAGGAAAAGTAAAAGTTTTTTCATGGTAATAGAACAGATAAATGGGGAATTATTTCGTGGCTATTTTAAGGCCAAAACTAAAGGTAGATGGAACAAAATTTAGTGTCGATGAACCGAAGGTGTTTGTATCTAAGTGCTGGAAAGACGTGTAAACAGCCATCTGATCGTTGACTTTTTTAGTGATCGATAAGGTAAAACCTACCGAAAATTTCAGGCCACTAAATTGATCGTCATCCGATAAATCCAGGTAGCGGTTTTGTAGAAACTGAGTGCCATTAATCAGAGTTTGGACGGCTGCTGAAGCTTTGGCAGAAACAGTTAAACCATGTAAACCCGTGTAAGAGGGCCCGATGCCACCAGTCAAGCCCATAAAATCAGCTTGATAAGAAAAAGGGATGTTCTGTACATCGCCCACATTATTGTATTGATTGTAGGCCAAACCCACATCGTATACAAACGCCTTCGATAATTTATTCTCACGCGAGAGCGATAAATGAAGGCCAGAACTCGACTTCAAAAAATCAGGATTATTGCCTGCAGAATTCGTAAAAACGTAGCGGGTGATGTTGTTTCCTGCTTCTAAATTCCAGGTTTGGGCCTGTAGCGAGGATACGAAAAATAAGGTGATGAGGAGGGTAAAAATGAATTTCATAGAACTTGATTTTAAATCTGTAAGAACAATATTAGTTCAATGAAGTACGGAAAAGAATTTTTAGAACACAGGACTTGTCCTAATTCCCCGAATTGAAACAAATCGTATTTTTTGCTCTAGACGCAAAAAATCCTCCGCCAAGGCAGAGGATTTCGCATGATTTGTAGATGAAGAATTATTTTAGTGTAAGTTATTCCAAGAACCAATTAAAGGGGTGTAAGCCATCGAAAACGGAAAACTATACGATGGGATATTCACGATAATTGAATTGTCATTTCGAAGGGCCGTAAAGCTTTGATTTATCCCATCATTAAATTGGCCTAATTGAGGCAAGAAAATATAGGCTGTATTATCCGCCGTTAATTTCCAATAACAATTTCCTTGCGGAACTTCTACCGGGTTAATAAAATTAAACGAAAGCACCCCGCCACTTAAAGTAGAGGTTGCTACTGTTTGGGCTCCTAATAGAATTCCGGTTCCAGGTACTCCACTATAGATGGAAAAGGTCATGTTCCCTGCTACGGCAATACTTTGGACCCCTACAGAGGCACTACTAATTCGCCAATTACTACTAGGGGTGAAAGACAAGCAAATATTATAATCATTGCTGACTCCTAAACCAGAAGGAGATGTTCCTACTTTCGCTAAAGTACCGGGCGTTCCCTCTGCCTCGGCATACACTTGTACTTTACCTGCTGTAGAATTGTAAATCAATAATCCAGCTGCTAAAGGTGCAGCAATGGCATCGCGCTGTGTCGTAGTTAATCTAGGCAACAATAAACCTTGGGTCGTGGATTTCACTTCTAGCGCAGCGGAAGATCCTGTTCCTGATGGGGCTCCTACTACCACATTTCCTGAGAATGATTTAGTCCCCGCCACCGTTTGCGTAGAGGATAAATCCACAAAATTCTTAATTGAAGATCCGGTTCCTCCATTTGCTAAAGGCAATACATTCGTTACTTCAGTGCTAAGATTTGTCGTCGCTACGTCATCCCGCAAGTTAACCCAACCATTAGATGCTGGAACTACCACCGTAATTCTAGAAGCAGGATCGTAGGAATCTAAGGGATTACCAAAACCATAATTACTCACATTCCCTGTCGTCGTATCATCCCCAGAATTTGACCACCTGACACCTAAACATCTATTGGCATCTGTTGATGTGATGAAATACGTTGTATTAGCCACAACAGGTACTGGAGTAGCAAATGTCCACGTATTCCATCCATCTACTGCTGTAAGAGAGTTAGACGTACCCAAAAGAACAGGCGAAGGTGATGCCCCCGAATAGTTTGAATTTACGACAATAGAAGCAACCTCTCCAGCACCAAAAGCATTTAACTCAATTTGCGTGATCGTACCTGAAATAGTGGGGCGAAACCAAAGTTCCCCGCTTCCACGTAGACAGGTGGCTCCATTACTGAGTGTAGTATTTCCAAAAACCGAGGACGTACTCGCGATAGATTCCTTATATACCTGCATCTTTTTAGAGCTGGTATTAAATTGTAGCATAGAAGCAACAGGTGTTGAAATAGCATTAACCTGCGACTGATCCATTTTAGGTAATATGAGGGGTAAAGCGGTCGCAATGTCTACCGAAGATTCTGCATTAGGGGTAGCAGTGCCTAGACCTAATTTACCACTAATAGAAAGATCTGAGCTAAAGGTTTTTGCCCCTGCAAAAGTTTGGGAGCCGGTCGTAACAACACCGCCGTTAGTAGCATTTGCGGGAGATAAATTCAAGACCCCGTCTGTAATACTTAGCCCATTCGGATTCGAAGTGGTTGAAATAGTTCCGGCGGTAATCGATGTGCCTGAAGTCCCTGAAGGTGCCGTTCCCGAAGTGACCTCTTTCGTTGTTGAATTATAATACAAAACATTCGATGTGGCTGTTGTGGAGCGAATGGGATTGACATAAAAACCCGCATTGGTCGGATTTAAACTTGCTCCGGTTGCGTTCAATGCAATACTATTAGCTACTTGAGCATTGTTTCCGGCAAATGATCCAATGGCTACGGCATTTTGGCCTTGTCCATATTGACCTGCCGCAAAACCTAGCGCAACAGCTTGACTTGCTTGAGCTGATTGAGCTGTGTTACTACCAATGGAAACGCTATTAGCCCCTTGGTTTTGGTCTCCTGAAACATAACCAATAGCGACAGAACCTCCGCCTTGGTTCCCTCTTCCTGCACCACCTCCAATAGCAATCGTGTTCGCATTAACGCCTTGATTAGGCGTTCCAGCTTGAGAGCCAATGGCGACATTATTACTTGAAAGACCTAAAACACCTCTTACGTCTCCTACGGATCTTTGGCCCGTTCCTCCACTTTCTATCGGAACAACACCCGTTATTTTATTCCCGGCTACCGATGCAATTTTGGCATCCGTCACTGCACTGTTCGCAATTTTAGCTGTTGTGATTGAATTATCTGCAACGCCAGATGAGGCTGTTGCGGCTGCTACAGCGGCATCAGCATAAGCAGTCGTCGCAATTTGTGTTGAATTCGTCCTAGGACTTGCCGTCGCAGCTCTCGCGATGCCCGTAAACGTAGGCGAAGCAATCGGCGCATAACTGTTTAAGTCCGATAGCGCTGCCTTCGTCGCAAGCATACTAGTATCTACCGTGATGGCCATGTGTGCTGCTAACATCGCTGCACTCGCTTTTAAGTCTAGTGCTGCATTCACATCAGCCACATTTGCTTTCTGGTCCAGTGCAGCCTGAGTAGCTGTTGAAATCGGTTTATCAACATCTGCCGTATTATCCACATTGCCTAAACCTAAATTGGCTCTTGCGCCTACTGCCGTTGTAGCGCCAGTTCCGCCGCCAGTAATCCCTAAGGTCGTACTTAATTTCCCTGCCGTTTCTGCAAATAAAGCATAAGGCGAATAGGTTAATTTTTGGTCAGACACTTTGGTATAAGAGGCTCCGTTATCGAAGCTAACAAATACTTGTAAGGTTTTTTGATTCGCATCCCAAGACAAGGAATTGAAAATGGTACTTGCTACAGATCCAATAGTCAAATTGACTAAGCCGTAGGCATCCGTTTTAGTTTGTTGCACCTCTTCGAATTGGATATTCGTTCCGGAAATGATGACAAATTTTACAGCGACATTTCCATTCACTAGCGGTTGACCTGTAATGTCAGATCCGGGAAGCTCGATGGAGGCTGGGTCTAAAACGACGGCTTGGTAGGAGATTCCTTTTTGGGCATTCGCTACGACTGATACTAATAATAGAAGGAAGAGTAAAAGTTTTTTCATAATAATCGATCAGATGGATGAAAGTAAAATAGCTCTCACAATTTAAGCCATGACAACTGACACAAAGTTGAACTTAAACCCATCAATAAACGATAAATTAAAATTTGAGTTGTTTTGATACCCCGAAAAGAGTCAAATATTTACAAAAGCTTTTTAAGATAAGCCGAAGGCGACTCGCCCGTTTGCGCTTTAAAAGCCTGAATGAAATTAGAGCGAGATTTATAGCCACAGGCCTTCCCTACACTTTCTAACGTATTCGTTTCTGCCTCGCCCGCCTTGAGTAGATTGACCGCCTCTTCAATCCGAAGCTGATTTTTCCACTTTAAAAACGTAATGCCTTTGTAATTATTAAAGTAATAGGTCAATACGTGTTCCGGAATTGAAATAGCAGAAACTAAATCCGACAAGGAATATCCTGGTTGTAAATATTTTTTTTCCAACAGATGAACCTCCATCAGTTTATCCACTTGCTTTAAGCGAGTCTTTGAAATATCTAAACTCTTTGCGACTGACGAAATTTCTTCATTTAATTTAATCACATCACTCATACGAGAGCCACTATTCAATTGAAGACCGTATAAAATCTTGGGAAAAAAATAGATTACGATGGTTTGTGCGGACATAAAGATGGTGGCAACCGTTCTGCCTCTGCCCTGCTCATCCATTATGAGCACAAAATCATTTTGCCACAAGGAATAAAAACTGAACGCTAACAAGGATATATTAAAAATAGCCCCTAAACCTAGACAGGTAATTAACCATCTTTTTAGGACCAGGGATTTTACCAAAAGTCTTTTTTGAATGGCCTGCCACACAAGATATGACGAAACCGCTATATAAATGAGGGAGAAAATCGACCTAGAAACAAAATACACAGGGAAAGAAATGAGTGGAAATGGAACCTCATAAATAGTACGGAAGTCCTGATGTAAGCGGTAAGCAAAATCCAATTTAAATGCCCAAGAATGAAGCGCAAAGGGAAGAATATTGATCAGTACAATGCCAAAAGGCATGAAATGAAAATAATCCAAGCCTTTAATTTGGACTTTATCTGTCAAAACACCTCTGACGTAGAAATACAGAAAAGGGGTATTCAGCAGATAAAGAGGGAAATAATGAACGGAGAAGATCGCACGCAAAATTTCTGAGTCTGAAACAACCGAGGCCCAATGGGCGATGCCAAACAAGGCGTTCAAAAAGAAATGATACGCTAAATAGCGGTTCGCGGGATTGACCTTATCTGCAAACTTCAAAAGAAGAATCGATCCTAAGAATCCGAGAAGACAAATCGCAGGAAGCACGCTTAAATTTTATTAGAACAATTAGTTAGCGGAAAGTTAAGCATATTTTTGAAATTTGTTATCCAGCTTAGTCCGGGCCAGAAAACAAAAAAGCCTTCCCGTTAAGGAAGGCTTTTTCAGACGCTTGAATTGTACTTGGGATGGGAATCGAACCCACACGAGCGTTACGGCTCACGGGATTTTAAGTCCCGCGTGTCTACCAGTTCCACCACCCAAGCGTCCTGGTAAAACTAAAAGCACCGATGGTGCTTTTTCGTTTTGAGCGAAAGACGGGGTTCGAACCCGCGACCTCGACCTTGGCAAGGTCGCGCTCTACCAGCTGAGCTACTTTCGCGTTTTGTGGATGCAAAAATACGGCCTCCTATTGAATTATGCAAGTCGAAATCAAATTTTAGTAAAAATATTCTCTAAATTTATACTTTAGAAAAAAATATGAGCATCAACAAACTCGACCAAACTGATCACAAATTACTGGAAATTCTTCAGCAAAACGCGAAGATCACAAACGCCCAATTATCGAAAGAGATTGGTCTTTCCCCGGCTCCTACTTTGGAACGTGTAAAGAAATTAGAAACTTTAGGGGTTATCCAAAGCTATCACGCTCAGGTGGATAGAGAAAAAGTAGGCTTAGGAGTGAGCACGTTTGTGACGGTAACTTTGACGGGTCACAAGAAGCAAGTGACGGAGTCATTCGTGAAGCAAATCAACCAAATTCCAGAGGTAATCGAGTGCCACCACGTGACGGGTTCTGGCGATTTTATGTTGAAAATTATTTCGAAAGATATTTCAACTTATCAGAAATTAATGCTCGAAAAAATCAATGAAATTGAAGAAGTGGCTGCCACTTCCACCATGGTGATCTTGTCTTCATTCAAAGAAAGTAAGGTATTACCTATTCCGTGATCAAACGTTTCGCGTATTGCGAAACTTTACAACCGATGCATAAATTGCGGGATCATTCGGTTTTTCCAAGCCGTAAAAGTTCCCGCTTGAATTTCCTTGCGTGCCTCGCCCACCATCCACAGATAGAAGCGCAGGTTACACACACTCGCAATCATGGCGCCTAACATTTCCTCACATCTAACCAAGTGTCGTAGGTAAGACTTCGTGTATTGACCGTGTACCTCATTCACGAAATGTGGATCGATGACCGAGAAGTCTGATTCCCATTTCTTATTCTTGATATTGATAATTCCCTGCGTCGTAAAAATCATCCCGTTGCGGGCATTTCTCGTAGGCATTACACAATCGAACATATCAATTCCGAGCGCAATTCCTTCCAAAATATTCGCCGGAGTTCCTACGCCCATTAAGTAGCGCGGTTTGTCTTTGGGCAAAATATCCGTCACCTCATCCGCCATCGCGTACATATCTTCGACTGGCTCGCCCACGGATAAACCACCGATGGCGTTACCGAAAGCCCCTTTGGACGCGATATATTCCGCCGAAACTTTCCGTAAATCGGAGTAAACACTGCCCTGAACAATGGGAAATAAGGTCTGATTGTAACCGTATTTTGGATCTGTTTCGTCAAAACGCTTGATGCAACGATCAAGCCAACGGTGAGTCATGTCCATCGATTTGCGCGCGTATTCGTAGGTACATGGGTACGGCGTGCATTCGTCGAAAGCCATCATAATATCCGCCCCGATCGTGCGCTGAATATCCATCACCCCTTCCGGCGTGAAATAGTGAATACTACCGTCTATATGTGATTTGAATTTGACCCCTTCTTCCTGAATTTTTCGTCCTGTTCCTGCCAAAGAATACACTTGATATCCTCCCGAGTCCGTCAAAATAGGTCCCTGCCAGCCATTGAATTTATGCAATCCCCCTGCCTTTTCGATGACCTCTAAACCGGGACGCAAGTACAGATGGTAGGTATTTCCCAGGATAATTTGGGCCTTAATGGGATCAGTTAATTCTGAAATATGAACGCCTTTAACGGTCCCTGCAGTGCCTACAGGCATAAAAATGGGCGTTTGAATCGTCCCGTGATCTGTCGTTATTTCACCTGCGCGCGCTTTCGAGCTAGGATCCGTGTGGCTTATTGAGAATTTCATGTCACAAAGGTACAAAAGAATTTTCTTGTGAGCAGCTGAAGTCGCTGCTGCGCAGCTTAGTCAACAGGTCGCCACTTCGTGGCTTAGTCGCTGCTGCGCAGCTTTGTCAAAAAACATTTCACGAATCGTTGCGAAGCAACATCCAACTTTGTGCTTTTTGCTTTGCTCTTTGTGCTTTGAAACAGATAAGAGATTATAGAGTAAAGAGCAGAGATATTTAAAAACATCCCGATTTCTAATCTACAATCTCTACTCTCTTATCTCTACTCTCATGAAAGTTAATTAAAGCTTCCGCTTTAATTAACTTTCATAATGCCATTCATAATCCTCCAGTGCCCTGGGAACGTACACAAGAAGGGGTAATTACCTGGAACACTTGGTGCTTTGAAGACCACTTTCACGCGGCCATCTGATTCCACTAATGGAGTGTAGGCTAACACTTCTGGCATGGCTGGGATGTAGTTTTTCGCTGCACCATCAGCAGCTGTGATCATCTTGTCTGCGGCTAAACCGATTTTCTCTTGGCTACCTAAAGCGCCTAAAACCCAGTTATGTTGCATCGCATCGACGTTTTCGAAGATCAACTCTACCGTCGCGCCTGCTGGAACGGTGAATTCCGCTGGGCTGTATTTCATCGCTTCTTTGATCGTCATAATCGTACGTTTCACGACTATTCCTTTCACTTCGGCAGTTGGAATTTCTACTTTCCAAAGACCCGCCAAGCGCTCATATGCCTCCACATCCTGCGGACGCAATTGCTTTCCTAAACCTTTTAGGAAGTCTGAATTTTCAGCTGATAAATCTGCCGCACGTTTTGCATTCCAAGTCGCTGAAGCACCTTTCAAAGCCGCACCCATGGTAGGGCTAGCCACTTGTTTGATCGAGCGCAATAGAGCGACGATATCATTGGCTGAATCATCTGAAGTCATTCCGCGGAACGATTTCTCTACGATATACGACCCTAAATCTGCTGGTAAAGAAACCACGATCGGTTGTCTGAAGATATTATTGTTGCGATTCGACTCGCCTAAAACGGCTTTCGTGTCTAAGGCAATTTCCATCACGTAATTACCTGCTTCGTCTGCCGTCCAGCCTAGGTTTCCTGTCCAAGGACCGTTGTTATTCTTTACGACAGAAACCGTTTCGCCTGGAGCCGCTCCGTCTGTAAACGTGTAGGATTCCAAATCGGTACGACGGCCCATTCCTTCGATTTTGACGGTTAAAGGAAGTGGGGTGCCTTTTGGCAAGGCTTTATCGCCTCTGTTTTTCACGCGGATCACGAAACTAGCGCCTTCACGTAAGCGGAAGTTTCCGCCTTTAATTTGAACTTCCTCCACGACTAGGTCGAGGCCTGATTCTGTGCCAGCTGTCGTTGGGTTTTTCGCTTCCTTCGCTAATTTCTCTGCTACCACCGCGCTTGATTGAGCGCCTTGTTTAGCAATGAACGCCGCACGACGTGCAGAACCACCTGCCATGACATAAGCTGCTAAAGCATCTGGGATCCAGCGATCCGTTGTTTTAGCAGAAACCGCAATTTTACGCGCCATCGCCGCTTCTACCGCAGGAGATGACGGAGATTCGATTAAAGCCAAAATGGAATGTAATACGACTAAGGAGTCTTTGTCGTTCAGCATTTTTTTGTCCAAAATCAATTTCGCCGAAGCCGCCGTGCGTGGCAATACCTGCACCGCTTGCTTGCGCACCGCTGCCGATGAATGCTTCATGGCACGAGCTAAAGCGTCCATGGGTAAAACGCCTAAGCCTTCTAAGGTTCTAAGCGCGTGGATGGCGCCTGGAGCGAGACCGATTTCATCGGTTTTGGCAGAACCTAAAAGCGCTACCAAAGCCGGAACCACGTCTTTATTTCCGCGTTCCACTAATAAACGCTGCGCTTGTAAACGCCAAAACAAGTTCGAATGACTCAAAGCCGCCACACATTCCGCCGGCGTTTTCAAAGAAACTGGCGTGTATTCTGGCGCCTTATTATAGCCCACACGGTAAATACGACCGTGGGTGAAATCACGTAAATCCGTGTCATACGCATTACCACCACCGTTCTTGAATCCTTGCGGAACCGGGTTGTGTTGAATGATGTAAGAATACCAGTCCGCTACCCAAACAGCTCCATCCGGACCCACTTGCGCAAAAACGGGAGATACCCATTCGTCAGCCCCAGCTAAGAAATTGAAGGCTTCTTTGTCATTGAAATCAGAGCCCGTCGGCACTTGGCGATTCTGGTGAATCACGTGACCTGTTGGTTCTGAAACGAAAGCGATTTGGTTCCAATATTCTTTCGGGAACGAACGAGCGGAATAGAAATTATGTCCTGCCGCTGCTGTAAATCCGCCAAAAACATCGACCTGACGCACTTTCTTCGTGATCGTCCGCATGTCCTTGTGCGTATCCGTATTTTTGGAACCATTCAAGGTCATAGGTGCATGCCAAATAGTGCGGTGCGGAATGGCCATATACCAGCCGTGCGCGTTATTTGCCGTCGAACCGAACACATCGCCTGCCTCGTTGAAGTCGAAGCCCCAGGTATTATTCGAAGTCGTTGTCATGTGTTCCATCTTCGAACCATCTGGCTTAAAGCGGAAGAATGCCTGCGCAAATTGAAGCGAATCCGCTCCCACTTTGCCCTTATAACCGGAATAACCTACGCAACCCCAGATCCAGTTATCGAATCCATAATGCAAATTCGACGGTCCCGCATGGGTATCACCTGTTCCAAAACCGGTGAATAAAATCTTCTTCTCATCCGCTACATCATCGCCATTGGTATCTTTCAACAAGATCATGTGCGGCGCTTGGGAAATAATCAAGCCGCCATTCGCGAATACCATCCCCGTAGGAATGCTCAGGCCTTCCGCCCATTTCGTGAATTTATCTGCCTTTCCATCTTTGTTCGTGTCTTCGCACAATAAGATGTAATCGCTTCCACCCGTTTCTTTACGTTCGTTTGGATAGTCTTTCGTGATCAACACGTATAAACGTCCGCGCTCATCCCAAGCCATTGCGATGGGGTGCATCACGTTCGGTTCAGAAGCGAAAACTTGCAAATTAAAGTCCACCGGAACCTGAATAAACTTCACCGATTCCTCTGGACTTAAAGGTAATTGCTGTAATTGAGCGCCTTCGCGTTTCTCGTAGTTAGGCAATTTCGCTTCGCGGTATTTCAAAACCGGGATGTTCAATGCCGTTAATAAGGCTCTTTTCTCTGCTCCTACAGCATGCAAAATTCCTTTTGTCACTAGATCCTGAAATCCTTCCGTTTCCCAAGTACGCTCGTCGTGACCATAAGCTGTGTAAAACACATTTCCTTTTCCGTAGGTACGCGTCCAAGTGTAAGGTTCGGTGGTGGCACCTGGCTTATCTTTGGCCTGCTCAGGTCCTAGAATTCTAGATTGCCAAATCTGGTTATCCGGCTGCAATTGGCTGTGCAAATAGGTCTCATCGACCGTCTTGATCTTCACGTAGGTGTTCGCCTCGTTTTTCACGCGGATCGAATCCATCCCATGACGCCAAAACTGACCACCCACCATCTTCACAAATTCCTTCGAATTCCGGAAGTTGAACGACGCACAATGAATCGCCACTAAACCGTGACCCGAAGCCACATAATTCAAGAGCGCTTTCTCCTGCGGTGCTGCGATCGAATCGTGGTTCGCATAGATCACCAAGGCATCGAATTTATTCAAATAAGCCTCATTCAAATCCTTCAAGGATTCCGTGTAGGTGATATTCATCCCCTTGATTCCCACTGCGGATTGCAATGCAGGATATCTGTCAAAGGGCTTGTGGTGGCCTTTATCGCCTAAAAACAATAATTCGAGGCGTCTGCCAGGAGCAGCCGAAACCGAAAATTGAAACAAGAGTGCCGCAGCAAATAAGAGAAAACGCATGGCTTAGAATTTAGGAATTTCAATGATTTTTCCGCCTTGAAGAGCAGATTCGTGAGCTAATATACCTACCGAAGTCCAGTTAGCGGACTGCGGTGCATTCGGGAATGGATCGCGATCTGCGGCCAAAGCCTGCAAGAATTCGTTCACCAAATGGGGGTGTGAACCACCGTGTCCCCCTCCTTGCGTAAACGAAAGGTGGGTGTTTTCATCTTCGTCGTACACGCCTTTGGTCGTGAAACGTTGAATTTCTTCCGGCAAATAATGGGCGAAATCCGGTGTAGGCACCTTAGAAGGAATCTCTGGCTCCGGTTTTTTCGCCGTGTGCACCACTAATTCTTCGCCTTCAATTAGAGGCCATTCCACCGATTTCTTCGATCCATAGACCTCAAAACTCTCGCGGTATTGACGCGCCACATCGAAAAGTGAACGGTACACCATCGCGCTCAAATCCGAATCACGGAACTTAATGTGCGCTGATTCTACCGCAAATGGAGAGTTATAATGCTGGATTAATTCTTCGCGAATCGTACCCGATCCGAAGCAAGAAACATATTCCGCTTCTAAACGCAACAATCCAGCCACCGGACCTACGCAGTGTGTCGCATAGTGCATAGGAGGCAAGCCTGGCCAATAATCTGGCCACCCGTCCATATCTTGTTGGTGCGACGCTTTCAAGAATTGAATCTTGCCTAGCTCGCCCTTTTCGTATAATTCTTTGATGTATAAAAACTCGCGCGCATAGACCACGGTCTCCATCATCATGTATTTCTTGCCCATGCGCTTGCTCGCCTCCACGATCGCCTTGCACTCCTCCACGGTCGTCGCCATAGGCACCGTACAAGCCACGTGTTTGCCCGCATTCAGCGCTTTAAGCGTCTGTTCTGCGTGCAAATGGATAGGAGAATTGATGTGAACGACATCTACATTCGGGTCTTGGATTAGCTTCTCAAAATCCGTGTAACGTGTCTCGATCCCATAAGCATCCCCGATGGAGTTGAGTTTTTCTTCATTTCTTTGGCAAATCGCATACATATTCGCCAACGGATGCTTCAAATAAATAGGAATAAATTCTGCGCCGAAACCTAGTCCGACAATCGCAACGTTATATTTTTTCATAGTTTAAAAGATTTCAATTCAACCAACATTTACCATTCACCACTTACCATTTACCATGGATAAATTTGAAAGATTTATCCACAAGCTCGCGCTCTGAATTAAACATTTTTCGCCAAATATGGGCCGCCGGTAATTTCTCGCTAAAGGCCTCTACCACGAACCAGCCGGAATAATTTACGTCCTTAATAGACTGCAATACAGACGGCCAATTCACCTGACCTTCTCCCAAAATCCCCCGCGTACTCTCCGACAATTGAATGTGCGGCGTCCGCTTCGCAATCCGTCGAATCGCATCTGCCGTACTCACTTCCTCGATATTCGCGTGGAACGTGTCAAACATAATCTCTACATAGGGGTGATTAATCTGCTCGACTAAGGCATATAATTCATCTGCACACGAGACCAAATAACTCTCGAAACGGTTCAAATATTCTAAACAAAGGGTAATATTCTTCGTGGCCGCGTGATCTGCCACTTCACGGATGCCGGCGATGGACCAGTCGATTTCTTGCTGGGTGGCTTTGGCCCCTGTAAAAACACCGAGCGCTGAATGAAAAGGCCCAGACAAATACGGCGCCCCTAAATAAGCCGCCACATCTACCGCTCCTTTCAAATACGCAATACCCGCCGCTCTAACCGCTGGATCTGGCGAAATCAAATTCTCCGCAGGCCCTGCAATCGCACAGGCAAAAGGTTGTAAGCCCAGTCGATCGACCTCCTTTTTCCAAGCAGACCAATGCGCTAAATCAACATTAAATACCGGAATTTCAACGCCTTGATAACCCACCTCTTGAATAAAGGCAAGCTCTGATAATACAGAATCATTCATATCTGGCCCGTAAACGAGCAGATTCATGGCGATTGGGTTCATAGGTTTAGTCATTAGTCGCTGCTTCGCAGCTTAGTCGCGACTTTGTCGCTTAGTCAAAAAGTCGCCTTCGGCTTAGTCATCGCTGCGCGATTTAGTCATTTCGCGACAATGTCGCGAGGTCATCGCTACGCGATTTAGTCGCTGCTTCGCAGCTTAGTCGTGACTACGTCACTTAGTCAAAACACTTTAACAGCTAAATATAAAAGAAATAATTGAAGAAATCTACCCGGAATGAACAACATAGACTGAGCCGAAGCCGACTAAATCGCGCAGCGATGACCAAGCTGCAAAGCAGCGACTAAGGCGTAGACGACTAAACGACATCGCTGCGCAGCAGTGCCGACTCAGTCCGCAGGACGTCGCGACAAAAAAGGATGCACCATCACCGTCAGCACTAGCAAACTCGTTCCCCAGTAGAAGGCGGGTTGCATGACTTCTTTTTGGCCAAAAATAAAGACCGCCAACAAAATCCCATAGACGGGTTCGAGCGTGATCACGAGATTGATCGAAAAAACGGAGAAAACCTTGTACAAATGGATGGTTTCGGTATAAGCGTAAACGGTGCAAACAACGGCCAAAATCCCAATCCAAAGCCAATCCAGCCCGACCGGAACGAAACCAGGCGAACCGCCAAGAAGACCGCTCAACCAGACGGCACCGGTGATAAATCCAGCCGCCACCATCTCGTAAACAGTGATCAATTTAGGGTCGTGGGTGTGGGTATAATTTCCGTTAATGACAGAAAAAAGTGCGCCGAAAAATCCAGCTCCAATGCCCATCACCAAACCAATCCATTGACCCGGTTCGACCGAAAAAATAATACCTAGGGCAATCACGACTAGGATTCCGAGAAAGACTTCAATCTTCGCAATCGGTTTTTTCTTCGCGATGGGCTCTAAAATAGAGGTCCAAAAGGTCTGGGTAGAAAGACCGGCGAGGCACATGGCGACTGTAGAGACTTTGGCAGCCCCGAAAAACAACAACCAGTGAAGTGCCACAAACGCACCATTCAACAACCAGATCTTTAAAACCGAAGCAGGAACCTGAAAGGACTTTTTCGAAGCCGCTAACATCAGACCTAATCCGGCCGCCGCAATCACGCAACGAAAGAACACAATCGTTAACGCATTCGCCTCTGTCGCGTTCCCCAGAATAGCGGTAAACGCATACAAAATGACAATAAAATGTATCTTAAAATAATCGAGAAGCTGAGGTGCCTGTCTCATCTTTAGCGCGGAATCGTATAATAAAGTCCCACACCCACGGCGGAGAACACGATATTAGGCAGCCAAACCGCTAACAACGGAGGCATTCCCCCTCCTTCCGCGATTCCCTTGCTCATCATAAAGAAGAGGATATAGATGAAGGCCAAACTAAAGCCCAGCGCAATCTGGAATCCAACGCCGCCTCGTGCTTTTCGGGCCGAAACCAAGAAGCCGATGATGGTCAAAATCATGACCGAAAAGGGATTGGCGAAGCGAAGGTATTTCTCGATTTGGAAGACTTCGATCCCATCCGCACCGCGCGATTGCACTAAGTCAATGTGGCGATTTAGCTCTGGAAGGGTAAAGGTTTCGTGTAATAAGTGCTTGTTCTCGAAGTCTTTGGGAAACAAATTAAGCGTCGTATCGATCTTCGTTCCAAACTGTAACGAGGTCGCACCTGTCGTCCGAATGCGGTAATCATGAATCGTCCACTTCTTCGAAGTCGAGTCCCAGGTGATGCGATCCGACATCAATTTCTGTTGAATTTCCGTCCCCACAATACGCTCTAAACTGAAGCGATAGCCCGTATTCGTCGTATTATCGTAGGTTTCTAAATACGCATAGGTCTCCGGACCTATCTTAATATGGACGTCACGTTTGTCGAAATAATAGGTGTTATTGATGTACTTATGCTCGAAAGGAACACGAATCTTGTTCGCGTTTGGCACTACCCAACCGATCATAAAAAAGGTCCCAATCGCTAAGATGCCTGAGCCGATTAAATAAGGACGCATCAAGCGAGTAAAGCTTACACCAGAACTCAGAATGGCAATAATTTCCGTCTTTGCCGCAAGATTTGCGGTAAAGAAAACGGTCGCGATAAAGACCATCAACGGACTAATATACGAGGCCCAATAGGGAATGAAATTCAAATAATAATCCAAAAGAATCTCTCGTAAAGGCGCCTCTTTGCGAATGAAATCATCGATTTTCTCCGTGTAGTCGATCACCATCACGATAAGAACGATGATGAAAACGGCGAAAACGTAGGTCTTCAGAAATTTCTTTAAAATGTAATAATCAAGAATTTTCATGCTTAGAAGCAGCGCTTGGGTCGTATTTTAAACCAGAGAACCAATGTATAAATAATACACGAGCTGTCCTAAAATTTGCCGGCACTAACAGCAGGGAAACGGTCGTGATAGGCACCACGTAGCCCTCTGCCGGAGGATCGTTTAGGAAATTAAAGACCAAAATTCCCCCTACTAACATGATCCCCACTGTAAACGCATAGGAGATGTACATCGCACCATAGAAAAAACCAGGCTCCACTTCATAGCGAACGTCACAGGATGGACAGTGTTCGTGCATTTGGGCGAAATTGAAGACATTCCACCACTTGTATTTGAACAAACGACCTTCGTGGCAGTGAGGACAGCGGGCGTTAATCATCGCCGTTAGTTTACTAGGATTTGACATAGAATCGGGTAAAATATGGCCAAAGGTAAAGAAAATTAGACGATTAAACGTAACAAAGGTCACGTTACGGAGGCTTTTTGTATCTTTGCTAAAATTAAACACACTCTTATGTATTCAACTTTCGTTACCATTCACTCGATCTTGTTTCTAGTGGTTTTAGCCCTAGGAATTTTATCTATTTTCAAAGGCTTGACAGGCAAAACTTTCACAGAAGCTGATCGCAAAGTAGGCTTGTTTTACATGATCTCCTTGCACACGCAATTATTGATCGGATTAGTCCTTTATCTAGCGCTTAGCCCGGTTACGACGGCTGCTTTTGCTGATTTTGGAGCGGCTATGAAAGATTCAGCGACTCGCTTAATCCTAGTAGAACACGTTACGGTTAACATTATCGCGATCGTTTTAGCGACGGTGGTGAATGCCAAAAATAAAAAAGCCATCACTGATGCCGCGAAGTTCAAAAACATGTGGTTGTTGAACGGCCTTGGTCTAGTTTTGATTTTAAGCCGTATCCCTTGGAGCCGCTTGGCTGCTTTATTTGCCTAAATTAGCATTGAATGAATAAGTGTATTTTTTTAGATCGCGATGGCGTTCTAAATGTGGATCGCGTGGATTACGTGTACCATTTAGGCCACTTTGTGATCCCACCCGGCGTGAAGGAAGGCTTACAGGCTTTGAAGGACGCAGGCTATTTGTTGATTATTATTACAAACCAAAGCGGTATCGCAAAAGGCGTTTACAAACGTGAAGACGTGTACTTAATTCACGACGCGATCCAAGAGGGAACGGGTGTGAAATTAGATGACATCTACTTCTGCCCTTACCACGAGAATTTTGACAGTCATTCGCTGACGCGCAAACCTGGATCATTGATGATCGAGAAGGCCGCCGCGAAATACGACATCGATATGGATGCCTCTTGGATGGTGGGCGACCATGAACGCGATATTACCGCTGGAACGCGCGCAGGTTTACGGACCATTCGATTAGCACCCGCGGGAACGGAAACCAAAGCCACCCATTTAGTGAATGATTTATTAGCCGCTTCTAAAATAATTGTAGGATGAAAAAAGTATACTTAAGTGATGCAGGCCCCAAAGTTTCACCAGCCATCTACGGCTTTTGGCGTTGGGAAAAAGAAGACAAAAAAATGGACGAAATCGTACATTTCTGTCTCGACAAAGGAATCAACACCTTTGATCATTCGGATCGGTATGGCGAATACACGGCGGAGAAGACTTTTGGAGAGCTTTTAGCAAAAAAATCCATCCAGCGTTCTGACATCGTTTTGTTCTCCAAATGTGGAGTTAACATTCCATCCCCTGCCAGACCAGACATCCGCGTAGCACACGTGAATACGTCAGCAGCCCACATCACGGCGTCTGTAGAAAACTCGCTTCGCAACTTGCAAACGGACTATTTGGACGTGTTTTTATTAGATCAATTGGATCCATTGTCGGATATTGAAACGACGGCTTTGGCGCTCGAAAAATTAAAAAGCTCCGGAAAAGTGAAAAACATCGGTGTTTCGAACTTCTCGGTTTACCAACACCAATTATTAGTTTCCTTCCTGAACATCCCAGTGGTTTCTAACCACATCGATTTGAACTTGTTGAACACAAGCGCATTAGATAACGGAATCGTGGATTACATCAAGCAAAAATACATGCGCCCGTTAGCGGTTTCGCCATTAGCGGGTGGTCGTATCGAGCACGGCACTGATGAGCAAGCCTTGAAATTGCGCAAGAAATTGAACGAAATGGCCGCGAAATACGATAGCAATATCGAATCGGTTGCCGTGGCTTGGTTAATCAAATTAGGCGCCTTGCCATTAATCGGAACCTTAGAGGAAAAGCGTATTCAAAACATCGTGGACGCATTCGACATTGAGATGGACCACCAGGATTGGTATGAGTTGTATAATACGACTAAACCGACGCAGTCGGTTTTAGATTAGAGATAATAGAGTAGAGAGTATAGATTTAAAGCATAGAGCATAAAGCACAAAGAATAAAGATTGTTATGGAGGCTTCCGAAAGGGGGCCTCTTTTTTAGTGTTTATTCTTTTCAAAATTTATCAGTTTTAAAATTTCACAAAACTTCTCTGACCGATAAATATTAGCTATTTTCATCCAAATTAACCACTATGAATAGTCATACCTCAATAGATTCTCTCCTTTCAGGTAAAATTGTCGAAGGATCCCGTATGGAGTTTAAACGAGGATGGAATGCGACAGCTATCATGCGAACAATTTGTGCATTCGCTAATGATTTCGAAAATGAAGGAAGCGGCTACATCCTTGTTGGTATAGATGAAAAAGAGGGGATTCCGCTTCGACCAATTATAGGATTTGACCCTAGAACTTTAGAAAAGGTAGAAAAAGAATTAGTTGGTTATTGTAACCAAATGCAACCATCCTATTACCCTAAACTTTCTTTAGAAAAAATTGACAATAAATACGTTTTAATAATATAGGTGCCCGCAGGAGCAAATAGGCCATACAAGATCCCTGACGATGTTCTGGCAAATCATAAAACAACAAATTACCGCATTCGTTTTAGTTCGAGTTCTATTATTCCCAATAAGGAGCAAGAGACTGAATTGATACAATTAACTGCACAAATCCCATTTGATGATAGAGTTAATACGTTTGCTTCGATAAACGATTTAAATAAATCGCTGATGTGTGCGCATTTAGAGGAAATTAAAAGTAAACTATATACTGAAAGTGAGACCATATCCCTAGCAGATCTCTCTAACGCAATGAATTTATCTCAAGGTTCTTCAGAGCACCTATTTCCAAAAAATATTGGACTACTGATGTTCTCCAAAAATCCGCAAAAGTATTTTCAGGGGGCAATTATAGAAGTTGTTGAATTTCCCGAAGGCTTAACAAAGCCTTACACAGAAAAAACCTTTACTGGACCGATTCAAAAGCAATTGATTGACGTACTCTCTTACATCAAAACAAATATCATCAAAACTAAAGTTATAAAATACAAAGACAGAGAAAAATCAGATCGCTTTGAAAATTATCCATATGCAGCTATTGAAGAGGCTCTTGCAAATGCAGTCTATCATCGAAACTATGAATTAATTGATCCAATAGAAGTCCGAATTTTACCTACTTCATTGGAAGTTATTAGTTTTAATGGAGTTAATGCATCTATCAAAAAAGTGGAATTTGAATCAGGCCGAGTAAGTGCTAGGCGCTATAGAAATCGCAGAATTGGTGAATTTTTAAAAGAATTGCAATTAACGGAGGGGAGGGGTACAGGTATTCCATCTATATTTAATGCGCTTCATTTAAATGGATCGCCAGCCCCAAAATTTGACACAAATGACCCTGATAGAAGCCACTTTTTAATTGAAATACCAATTCACTCTGCATTTATTAAGACCATTTCAAAGCCCGACGCTTCACTTATTAACCCACTTCAAAAACAATTACTTCTTTTTTGTAAAATACCAAGGTCGAGAAATGAAATTTTTAACTATTTGAAAATTTCGAATCAAACGAAAAATTACAATACTCGCGTACTACCCATGATTCAAAACAACTGGTTAGAGCTAACTATCAAAAACAATGCCAAAGACAAGAATCAAAAGTATGTAATTACTCTTTTCGGAATTACCGTTATTGAGAGAGAGAGTAACTAAGAAAGTAACTAAGAAAGTAACTAAGAACTAATTATAGGCAGAATCTTGAGGTCCCAAAATGGAACTTCAAGATTTTACTGAGTTCATCAAAAAAGGCTTCAGAAATGAAGCCTTTTTTGATTCTAAGTCTACGCCTATTATAAGAGAGAGAGAATTATTTTGTATTCGGTCTATAATTTATTGCAAAGCACAAATTGAGACCGAATACAAAAAAATTATCTCCTCCCAGTACGTCTACCTCGCTCCTTGCCTTTCGGAATCACTCTTCCGCCCCTCGGCGCTTCTCTCTTACGAGAACGGTTATTCGCGAATTTGCCTACTAGGCCAGAGCGCATACCTATTAATTCGAGGTCGATCGTGCGTTTCGCTAAGTTCGTGTCGCGGACTTTCACCTGAACCTTATCTCCAAAGGTGAAGACACGGCCATTCGATTTACCCACGATGCGGTAATTGTTTTTATCTAAATCGTAGAAGTCATCATTCAAGTCGACCATACGCACAAGGCCTTCGCATGAAGTTTCTCCGATCTCTACGAAGATTCCAAACTCGGTTACACCCGTGATGATACCGTCGAAAATTTGTGGTTCGTGCAAGCTCATATATTCCACTTGCTTGTACTTGATGGAAGCGCGTTCCGCATCAGAAGCGAGTTTTTCGCGATCTGAGCTGTGCTTACATTGGATCTCTAATGGGGCGCGCTCCGCTGGAGTGCCGCCGTCTAAATAATGTTGCAACAGGCGATGCGTCATCACGTCTGGGTAACGACGGATCGGGCTGGTGAAGTGTGAATAGAACGGGAACGCAAGGCCGAAGTGACCGACAGGATCGGTGCTATAACGGGCTTTAGACATCGTACGCACCGCTAAACTCTGCAAGACATGCTCCTCGCCCTTGCCCTCGATGTTTTCCATCAAGGCATTGAACGATTTGCTGACGTGCTGTGGATCAGTCGTTACTTGGTAGCCAAATTTCTTCGCGAACGACGAGAATACCTGCAATTTTTCCGGATCGGGTGCTTCGTGGATACGGTACACCATGGTATTGCGAGGTTCGTCTTTTTTCTTGTTGAAGACGAATTCAGCGACTCTTTTGTTAGCCAAAAGCATAAACTCCTCAATCAACTTGTGCGCATCCTTCCGCTCGCGTGGAAAAACGCCGGTAGGCTTGCCATCCGCGTCTAATTCAAAGCGGACTTCGGCTGTTTCGAAGTTCACGGAGCCGTGCTCGAAACGTCTAGCGCGGTAACTTTTCGCAATGCGATTCAAATCCCGAATAACGGGCACATAGCTGTCCTCGGAATCATTTTCGATTAATTCTTGCGCCTGCTCGTAAGCGAAACGGCGGTCTGAGTGAATAACCGTGCGGCCAAACCACTCTTTCACAATCGTGTCGTTCGCGTCTAGTTCGAAAACGGCGGAGAAGGTTAGTTTATCTTCGTTTGGACGAAGGGAACAAAGTCCGTTCGATAGTTTTTCTGGCAACATAGGAACTACACGATCCACTAAGTAAACCGAAGTAGCACGCTTATAGGCCTCGATATCGAGTACACTTCCGGGTTTCACGTAGTGAGAAACGTCCGCGATGTGGACACCGATTTCGGTGTTGCCGTTCTTTAGTTTTTGGTAAGAGATGGCATCGTCAAAATCTTTCGCATCGATCGGGTCGATCGTGAAAGTTAATACGTTGCGCATGTCCTTTCGCTTCTTGATTTCGGTGGCAGGAATCTGCACTAAGATCGAGGCAGCGGCCTTTTCAACTTCTTCTGGGAAGTCGTATGGCAAGCCGTATTCCGCTAAAATCGAGTGCATTTCTGTATCGTTCTCTCCGGCTTTACCGAGCACTTTGATGACACGACCTTCGGCCTTTTTACCGTCTGTTCCCCAGCGAGTTACTTCTACGATCACTTTGTCTAGGTGCTTTGCGTCCTTGATTTCGAACTTAGGCAAATAGACATCTTCGTAAATTTTCTTCGAATCAGGGATTAAAAACGAGTAGTGCGGAGTCACTTGGATGACGCCTACTAACTCAGCGGAACGACGTTCCAATATCTGTACGACCTCTCCTTCCGGGCGGTCATTTTTTCTTTTTTCTGATGGGCGACGCGCTTGGACGATGACTTTATCCC
Organism: Aquirufa antheringensis; assembly: GCF_023921165.1. NCBI lineage: Bacteria > Pseudomonadati > Bacteroidota > Cytophagia > Cytophagales > Flectobacillaceae > Aquirufa > Aquirufa antheringensis. The sequence continues at coordinate 1,270,839 of NZ_CP049835.1, read as the reverse complement.
CGTCTTTGGCATTATTTAAATCCGCTGTAGCCACCCAAATATCCTTCGCCCCATCTTCCGGAATCACAAAGGCAAAACGCGCATTCACGTGATCCACGCGTCCTGTCACCTGGAAAGATTCATTGTCAAAACGAATATTTCCCTCCTCATTCTTAATCAAGCGGTTTTCAGCAATCAACTTAGCGACAAGGTCAGAATAAATCTCCTTCGTCTTGCGATCGCGGATGGCAAAAGCCTTGTGTAATTGGTTCAAAGAATACGAACGATAGTCGTTTAATTCAAAAAACTCCAATATTTCAGCTTTTAAGCCGCTCAAAAATTTCAGTTCCTTAGGAGAAGGCATGGTATTTCAATTCAAATTATCCTGCAAGGTACACATTATTGATTTCTTAATTCCTAATTCGGCATTGTATTGCTATCTTTGAGCTTGTTTTTCAGCATTTCTTAGATGAACCGTTCCCGCATTGCCCTCTTTTTACTGCTTGTTTTCGCCCTGACTTGCGCTTACTTTGTTTGGAAGCCAGCTGCGGAGGTGCCAGCTGCGGAAGTTAACATCGTCGAAACGCCTGATTTCAAGGCGGATTCAGCCTATCAATTTATTGCACAACAAGTAGCTTTTGGACCACGCGTTCCGGGTTCTGAGGCGAGCGCAAATACCATGAAGTTTTTGGTTGCCAAATTAAAATCCTACGGCTGGACCGTGACGGAGCAGCCTTTTACGGCTTTCCGCTACGACGGTAAGAAATTACAAGGCACGAACATCATCGCGCAATTCCAGCCAGCCATTGCTAAACGTATTTTGTTATCGTCCCATTGGGATGCGCGCAGCATTGCGGACAAAGATTCAGTGCGTAAAAACGAACCGATCGATGCGGCAAATGATGGTGCGAGTGGTGTGGGGGTCTTGTTAGAAATCGCGCGCACTTTGCACGAGGCTAAGACGAAACCCGCGGTGGGGGTTGATATCGTCCTTTTTGACTTAGAAGATCACGGGGAACCGGAAGATTATACGGGCGAACACAAGCCGAATAGCTGGGCTTTAGGGTCACAGCACTGGGCTGCGAATTTGGTTCCAGCGAACTACCGCCCCTATTATGGTATCTTGTTAGATATGGTGGGCGGAAAAGGCGCGATGTTCCCGCACGAGGGGACTTCGATGCAATATGCGCCGGGAATTGTGCGCTCGGTTTGGGCGACGGCGGCGGATTTAGGATACAGCCATCTGTTTGTTGATCAGGATGCCTTCGGGATTTCGGATGACCATACGGCTGTAAATGAAATTGCCAAAATCCAAATGATTGATTTAATCGATTTACGCGCGTCGAATGGCGGCTTCGAGTTTGGAAGCTTCCACCACACGCATGCAGATAATTTAGCTAACATCGACAAGTCGACCCTGAAAGCGGTCGGCCAAACACTTTTACAGGTTCTATACCGAGAATAATCCATGGAAGAAACAAACTTGCAACAGGTTCATTTAAATGACCTTCACGTATCGCTAGGCGCTAAAATGGTGCCCTTTGCTGGCTTTAATATGCCCGTATTGTACACAAACCTGATCGAAGAGCACCTAGCTGTGCGCAATTCGGTAGGTGTTTTCGACGTGAGTCATATGGGCGAGTTCTTCTTGAAAGGGGATCGCGTTTTGGACTTCCTTCAATACGTGACTTCGAACGACGTTTCTAAATTAGTGGACGGAAAAGTGCAGTACAGTTGTTTGCCAAACAACGAGGGCGGCATCGTCGATGACTTACTAGTCTACCGCGTGAACGCGACAGAGTACATCTTGGTCGTAAACGCTTCGAACATTGAGAAAGATTGGAACTGGATTTCCTCACACAATACCTTCGGGGTGGAGATGGTGAATCGCAGCGACGAATATAGTTTATTAGCGGTGCAGGGGCCGAAGGCGATTTTGGCACTACAAAAATTAACATCTGTTACCTTAGCAGACATGCCCTATTATAGCTTCAAAATAGGTGAAATGGCTGGTTTCTCAGACATCATCATCTCGAACACAGGCTATACCGGCGCGGGAGGATTCGAGATTTACGTGAAAAACGAAAACGCGTTAGCGATGTGGAACGCGATCTTCGAAGCAGGTGCAGAATTCGACATCAAACCGATCGGTTTAGGTGCGCGCGATACCCTTCGTACAGAGAAAGGCTATTGCTTGTACGGACACGACATCGATGACACAACGTCGCCGATCGAAGCTGGTTTAGGCTGGATCACCTCATTCAATAAAGATTTTATCAGGAAAGACCACCACGCCGCCATCAAGGCGAACGGTCCATCGAAAAAATTAGTAGGCTTCGAAATGATTGAGCGCGGCATTCCTCGCCAACATTACCCGATATTGAACGCTGCAGGCGAGACGATTGGTGAAGTAACTTCAGGCACACAATCTCCCTCTCTTTCGAAAGGAATCGGCATGGGTTATGTGAGCACGAAACACACGGGATCTGAGATCTTTATTTCGATCCGTGACAAAGCCATCAAAGCCGAAATCGTTAAATTACCGTTCTTATAAAATGAAGAAAATCGACGTCTGTTTATCGCCGGACTTGATCCATTTATATGATTTATCCTCCGTGGCGGTGGTTGTAGTGGATATTTTCCGCGCGACATCCTGCATGGTAACTGCTTTTGCGAGCGGTGCCACGGAGATTGTTCCGGTGGAAGAGGTTGAATTGTGTCAGCAATATGGCGCTAAAGGGTATTTGACGGCGGCAGAACGCAACGGGGTTACTCCTGCTGGATTTGACTTTGATAATTCTCCTTTTTCGTATCAAGTAGAGAAGGTGAAAGGGGCCAAAATTTGCGTCACCACCACCAACGGCACCGTCGCTATTCGTCGGTCGAGCAGTGCGCCTGCGGTCTATGTGGGGGCTTTCTTGAATATTTCCCGCGTGGCGGACGCTTTGAAAAACTGGAACGGAAACGCCTTAATCGTTTGTGCTGGCTGGAAAGGGAAACCAAATTTAGAAGACACCTTGTTCGCGGGTGCTTTGATTGATGCCTTGACGGGCGAATACGAAGCGGCAGATGATGCGGCTTTGATGGCCTGGAAACAATACAATGTAGCCTCGAATGATCTATTAACGGCGGTGAAGAATTCTTCCCACGTGAACCGATTATTAGGTTTAGGCATCGAAAAAGATATCGCGTTTTGCCTTGAATTTGATCGGTATTCCGTACTTCCTAGATTGGAAGGAGATGCCCTAAGATTAGTATGATATTATATAGCACCGAACACAAAAGCCCTAATGTAAGCCTAGAAGAGGCTATTTTCCGTGGTCTTCCCCCGGACAATGGCTTGTATATGCCTACCGAAATCAAGCCTTTGCCGGCTTCGTTTTTCGAAACGATTCAGGACCGCAGCTTGCCAGAAATGGCGATCGCGGTGTGTGAAAATTTGCTCGGGGATAGCCTATCGTCTGAGGAGATCAAGAAGATCATTGATCAATCGATGACTTTCGAGGCGCCTATCGTCTCCTTAGAGCCGGGCACGGAGGTTTTGGAATTATTCCACGGGCCATCGATGGCGTTTAAGGATTTTGGCGCGCGCTTCATGGCGGCGATTATGTCCCATTATTTGTTGAAATCGAAGCGCGAAATCCGCATTTTAGTGGCCACTTCTGGAGACACGGGTGGTGCGGTAGCGCAGGGTTTTTTCAACACTCCAGGCATCTCGGTGACGATTTTATATCCTACTGGAAAGGTATCCGATATTCAGGAGAAACAACTAACGACGTTGGGCGGAAATGTGACCGCATTAGAAATTAATGGCACGTTTGATGATTGCCAAAGATTAGTCAAGCAAGCCTTCCTCGACGAGGAACTACGCGCGGCTTTCGATTTAGCGTCTGCTAATTCCATCAATATTTCCCGCTTAATTCCACAGTCCTTCTACTACTTCGCGGCTTATGCGCAGGCGAAAAAGAAAGGTTTGAATGCACCGGTGGTATTTAGCGTGCCATCTGGTAACTTTGGCAATCTAAGCGCTGGATTGATGGCCTACCGAATGGGTCTTCCGGTAAAAGCATTCGTGGCTTCTTGTAATGAGAACCACCCGGTAGCCGATTACCTCCGTACCGGCGAATACAATCCAGTTGCCTCTGTTGAAACATTGTCGAATGCGATGGATGTAGGTAGCCCTTCTAACTTCATTCGCATGCGTTTACTAGCAGGTGACGAATGGTCTAAGGTGCGCGAGATCATCAAAGGCTATTATACAAACGACCAGAAAACGCAAGAAATTATGGCTGACGTGTTCGCACGCACAGGTTATGTGATGTGTCCACACACAGCTGTTGCCTACGATGGTTTGCAACAATATGCCGATGAATATCCGGGCGAAATCACGGGAATTCTATTGTCTACCGCCCATTACGCGAAGTTCTTACCTACCGTGGAAGGGACATTAGGCGTTTCCGTTCCGGTGCCTGCTCGCTTAGCGGAGCTTTTGGATAAAACAAAAAAGTCCATCCCCATGGGGACGGACTTCGCTGAATTTAAGGCTTATTTACTACAATAAAGCCTTGAATTTATCTCTTTCTTGGTAAGCGATAATCGCTGATAATACCATTAAGGCCACGCCTACACTGGGTGCATGTGCTAAGCACAATTCGAATAACAAGATATTTACGGTGATTGGGGCTAAAATCGTTAGTCCTAAAGCGCGTTTGCCCGGAACCAAAATCAATACCCCGCCGATTACTTCTAATACTTTGACTACCGTCATCATGCCTGAAGACATCATGATTCCCATGTAAACGCCTGGATCACCAGGGATAGGAGGTTGAGCTACGAAGTTAAAGAAGAAATTCAATCCACCGAACAAGAACAGGGCTCCCACGAGAACTGAAGGCAATAAGTCGAGTACTTTTTTCATACGTATGTTTTTTGGTTATGAGTAAATTTATATTATTTAATTGAATGATGCAAAATCTAGCGCGCGTAATTGCAAGGTTCGATTCCCTAGGTATTCATTTACTTCCAAATGATAGACCAGTTTAATGGGTAACCGCTGCTCATAAGCGGCACATAATCCGTCATAAAAGTCAGCCTTCATTCCAAATCCAACGACCTCTAATCCTCGCTCATCTGGCGTAGAACCCACGTAAATTTTCAGATGCTCTTCCTTCATGACAAAAGGACTTTTCGTTACGAAAACAGGTCCTGAAACAAAGTTAGGGAGCATATTTCCTGGGCCATAAGGAGATAAGCGAACCAATAGTTTATCATAAAAGGACAAGCTCAAAGCCTCTAAAGGAATCTGAATATCGACCGGCAAATCCGCTTTCAGCGAGATATTCGATAAACCTTCCTGCGCAATTCGTTCGAATTTCTCGATGAAGGCCTGCAAATTATCCGGTTTCAAATGCAAACCTGCTGCGTGTGTGTGCCCTCCGAATTGCTCTAATAAATCCGCACATTCCTCTAATGCATGATGCACATCAAAACCACGAACAGAACGCGCAGAACCCACTAATTGACCGTGTGATTCCGTTAAAATAATCGTAGGCCTAAAATACTGGTCTTGAATCTTACTTGCTACAATACCCACCACCCCTTTATGCCAAGCCGGATTAAATAACACCGTACTGCGTGCTGAGAGTAGAAAATCATTCCCTTCAAACATCGCCAAAGCCTGCCCCACAATCTCCTTCTCCACCACACGGCGATCCAGATTCTGTTGAATCACTGCCTCCGCCAGCGCCTCCGCCTCATGATCATCCGCGGCTAACATTAATTTTACTGCTCCGTGAGCGTGGTCCATTCGACCGGCCGCGTTGATGATAGGTGAAATCGAAAAGACGATATCAGAGATTTGAATTGGCGCTTTCTTCTTCGCCTTTTTCAATAGATAGGCGAGTCCTGGACTTGGATTGGAGCCTAATTTAGTCAGGCCAAAAAAGGCCAAAACCCGGTTCTCCCCATTCATCGGCACAATGTCCGCGGCAATACTGCAGGCTAGTAGATCTATTGATTCCCACAAAGGATCCAGTTCTAAGTCATTCGCGATCGCAAAAGCCATCATGAGTTTAAAGCCTACGCCAGCACCGGTTAATTCTTTGAAGGGATAAGGACAATCTTTTCTTTTAGGATCTAATACCGCGACCGCATCGGGGATGGTGGCTTCTGGTAAGTGGTGATCACAGATGATAAAATCAATTCCGTTTTCGTTGCACCAAGCTACGCGTTCGTGGGCTTTGATACCGCAGTCAAGAGAGATGATGAGCGTATAATTGTTGTCTAAAGCATACTGAATACCAGCCTGCGACACGCCATAGCCTTCCGCATAGCGATCCGGAATATAGTAGTCACAATCCGCGCCTAAAATACCTGCTAGATAGCTATAAACCAAGGTAACTGCCGTGGTACCATCCACGTCATAATCCCCATAAATCAGGATTTTCTCACCGGATTCAAGGGCAAGTCCAAGGCGCTCCACCGCTTTGTCCATATCCTTCATCAGGAATGGGTCATGCAATTGATTGACTTCTGGAACCATGAAATCCTTTACTTCTTGGAAAGTCTTGATCCCTCGTGACACGAGTAAGGACAAAAAATACGGGTTCTTTAAGCCCAAAACCTCCCCTAACGCTTCCACCTCCGCTGCCGGCGGTGCAGGCACGTATTTCCAATTCTTTTTTGGCTCCATCTTATAAAATTTCTATTTCTACGCGGCGGTTGATTTGGCGGCCTTCCTCGGTGGCATTATCCGCCTTGGGTTTCGACTTACCATACCCTTTCGTCCGAATTCGGGCTTGATCAATCCCCCCTTTCAGTAGGTTTTCCTTCACCGCATTCGCCCGCTCTAATGACAATTTATTATTGATCTCTTCCGATCCCGTGTTATCCGTGTGCCCACTAATTTCAATGACCAAAGCCATATTCTCCTTCATGACTTGTAAAATCCGCTTCAATTCAGGCTCCGATTCAGGCTTCAAAGTCGCCTTACCCAGGTCAAAGAACAAGTTATTAATCGTCGCCGTATTTCCTTTTACGAGTGGTACCATCGACAGATCGCGGTCATCTAATTCCAAATAACGCCCGCGCATCGTAGTCAAATCGAGATTCGTGGAAGTGGGAATCAGGCCTTTAGCCTTCGCCGTAATTCCATAGTTCTTTCCATAAGGAAGGACCAATTTGTATTTACCCGTGGTCGGATCCGGCTTAGCCTGACCTAATACTTTCCCGTTTGATAAATCTTCATACGTCACCGAAGCATCCTCTGGCACTTTACCTGTTTGCTGATTTAGCACCGTCCCGGATAATAAGACAACTGGGTCTGACTCTTGGGAAGTCACGGAGCGGGTGGACCCATTGACTGGGCCTCCGCCAGGGGGCGACTCTTTGACTAAGTCACGAAGTGACGACCCTTTGACTAAGTCACTGGCGGCACCGCCGACCTGTGACGACTCATTGACTGAGCCTCCGGCAGCTTCGCTGCCCGGAGGCGACTCGACTGAAAGTCGAAATATATCCTTCTTCCCTAGCGACCCCTTCCCAGACATAAAATAGGCATAATCGCCCTTTGCCGCGATGGAATAATAGGCATCGTATTCATCGGTGTTGATGGGGGAACCTAGGTTTTGAGGTTTGCGCCAGTGTTGCCACGTATCATCTAGGCGGCGTGTCAGATATATATCTTGACTTCCTTGGCCTCCCGGACGATCGGATGAAAAATAGAGTGTCTTTCCATCGGCTGATAAAAAGGGCGTTGTCTCAGAGTATTTCGTATTAATTTCTTCGCCTAATTCAAGTGGACGCGTCCAACGGCCCTCCTCGAAAAAGCTGACATATAAATCGTCGTCTTCGCTGTTCTTCTTACGAGCAAAAGCCAGTAAAATCGCCTTCCCATCCATCGTCAAATAACCGTATTCATTCTTCCCTTTGCTCATTTGTTCGTAGCCCGGGATGTCGACTTTGACGGGAACGGTCCAGCCGGCGGTTGTTTTATTTGAGATGGAAAATCCGCGAGTTTCGTAGGCGCCATTGACATAGGCCCCTTTTAGCAGGATTGTTTGGCCATCTGGTGAAATCGATAGAATGGTGTTGTATTGATCGCGATTTAAGACCTCGGAAAGTCGTCTTGCGGTGCTCCAGGTATCCCCTACTTTTTCGGAGAACCAAATATCCTGTGAACCCGAAATAGTTTCAGAGCCTTTTACCCCATAGCGATTAGCGGGATGGTTTTTACGTCCAAAATACAGCGTTCTTCCATCCGGCGAGATCACCGGATTTAGCTCCGAAAATTCTGAATTCACGGCAGAACCTAAGTTCTCCGGGGCTTTTTGGGCCATCAGAAATCCCGACATCAACAAGAAGAACAACAGCTTTCTCATCCCACGTAAATCCACTTCTTCTCCATCTTCTCTGGCTCATACGCCATGATCCAATCCGCTAATTTTTCTGGATCTGATTCCACTTGCAGGGCATCCATATTCGGTTGCTTCAAGAATCCTTCGTCCACCATGTGTTGAATTTGCTTCAACTGGTGGTCAAAATAGCCATTGATATTAAATACCGAAACCGGCATCTCATGTAGGTCTAATTGCTTCCAGGTTAAGATTTCGAACAATTCGTCCAAAGTCCCAAAACCTCCTGGCATCGCAATCACACTATCCGCCATATCGGCCATTAAAGCTTTACGCGTGTGCATCGTATCCGTCACATGCAATTCTGGCAAACCCTTGTGCTTTACTTCCCATGGTTCCATGAATTGAGGAATCACACCAATCGCGTGACCGCCTAAACGCAAGAATTCATCGGCTAAAACACCCATCAATCCCACACTTCCTGCCCCAAAAATCACCTGGCAACCATGTGCGTGTAAAGCCTGCGCTAATTTCACTACCTGCTCCGCATAAACTGGATTATGGCCTTTCGAAGACCCGCAATAAATCAATATTTTTTTAGACATGTACTAGTTCTTTTAATGCTTCCTCGAAGCGGACAAAGGTAAAGGAAAAGGCGGCGTCTTTTTCTATTTTGGCCGAAGACACACGACTACCTCCCAGCACTAAACACGCCATCTCCCCTAACACCAGGCGAAGTAAAAACCCTGGAATAGCAGGTAAGAAAAAGGGTCTGTGCAATGCTTTGGCAATTTGCTTATTCATTTCGCCCGCCCGAATAGGCTCCGGAGCCACGCCATTATAGGTGCCTGAAAGAGACGAATTTATCAATAACTCGTTAAATATTCTCACAAGGTCGTTAATATGAATCCAGGATTGCCATTGCTTCCCCGAACCTAAATTAGCTCCTACGTAATACCTGATTGGCTTCGAAATAACAGGGAAAATCCCTCCAGCGGTACCCATCACTAAGCCGATGCGGACTTTAGCCAGGCGAATACCTAAGGTGGCGATTTGGTCAACCGCCTCTTCCCATTGTTTGGTACAATCCGCTAGAAAATCCAAGCCTGCAGGCGAGGTTTCCACACATTCCTGCTCGCCCGTATCAGCCCCGTAAAAGCCAATGGCAGAAGCAGAAACGACCGTTTTAATCGAATGAGGAATCGTCGATAAAGCCTGGTATAAAACCGCGGTGCTTCGCACGCGGCTGTTAATTAATTCTCTTTTGCGCGCGGCAGACCAGCGTTCGTCCGCGATGCCCGCCCCGGCTAAATGCACGATCGCATCTACGCCTTCGAAAGCCGCTGGGTCGATGTAGCCATAGGAAACATCCCATTGGAAGTCTCCGCCAGATCGCGATAAAATCACCACCTCGTGGCCCTGAGTCAGCAAAAATTGCTTCAGAGCACCACCCACAAAACCTGTACCCCCCGTGATGAGAATGCGCATATTAGTTTCCTTTTTTAATCGCTTGGTAAATCACTTCATTGATTCCTGTGCGAATGTTCATATCCGAAATTTTGGAATTATTCCGCGTCGGATACACTCGATTCGATAAGAAGACGTAGACTAAATCCTGCATAGGATCAATCCAGGTATAAGTTCCTGTAAAACCCGAGTGGCCGAAGCTCTCCGGACTCGCCGAAGCCGCCGCAGAAATACCCGCCTTATTGCGATCCACCTTGTCAAATCCCACCCCACGACGCGCATTTTCAGCCGCACTAAATGGATACGAAGTCCACTGTTTGATGGTCGATTCTTGAATGAATTGCTGGCCACCGTAATACCCTTTTTGGAGGTACATCTGCATTAATTTCGCCAAGTCATTCGCATTCCCAAACAAGCCCGCGTGACCGGAAATTCCATCCAATAAGGCAGCGCCCTCATCGTGCACCTTTCCGTGAATCAAGGTCTTGCGGAATAATGAATCATATTCCGATGGCACAATGCGCGCTAAAGGGAAATGTTTCTCTGCTTGATAAACTAAAGTCGACGCACCTAAAGGTTTGTAAAACGTATCCGCTAAAAAGTCCGTCCAAGGCTTTCCAGTCATGCGCGGCGACTCTGCTGGCAATAAATAATACGATAAATCCGAATACACATATTCCTTCTTCTCGCGCAACGGACTCTCTTTAATCGCCGTCATAATCTGCTCTTTCAAGGTCTTGTGTGCCCATAAAGTAGGCGCCACCTGCGTAGGGTATTCCTCGGATTGCGCATAAGATAAGGTAAATGGCTTCCATCGCGTCACGTCTTTCGTGATGTCCACGAATTCTTTCCACATCGATTTTTGGTCCGTGATATTTTTCTTCAAACGCGCTTCCCCAGAGGCTGGGCTCAAGAAACGTTCGATGTATTTGTACTTCACATCGTCCTGCGTGTATTTAGCTTGGAATTTCTTGCTGTGGAAAATCATATCGGTACTATCGATATAGTCCATCCAGAACGGAATCCAAGCCTTCAAGCGAGCCTGATGCGTTAACACATCTTCGTATAAAAGTCCTGATTTATTCGATTTAGCAAAAGAGGGAACGAGTTGTCCCATCGTCGTTTTCAAGGAGAATTTACCTTCATCCTGCCATTTCATTAAGGCCGGAACGGAAGTTGAAATCTTGGTAATAGAAGCTAAATCGAAGATATCAGAGGTCTTCAGCGGAACTGTCGTTTCGTATATCTGGTTGCCAAAAGCCTTGTGGTAAATAACCTTCCCTTCTTTGGCAATCAACACCACCACACCCGGAGCGCCCTTCACCGCGATCGCTAATTTCGCCATCGAATCCACTTTTGCATTTAAATAAGTAGACGAAATGCCCACCGCTTCTGGAAGTAAATTGTATTGCAAACGCGCTAACGAAGTCGTCGTCAAACCCATCCCCTGCTTGTAAGTCGCATTCAAACTAACCGGTAATTTTCCCGTCGCCGGAATCGCCCCAAAAACAATCTCCGCCGCCGCTTCCTGCTGCGAAATTCCATCCTGATAAGCTGTCAGTAAGGCTCCTGCATTCTTCAAGCTATCGAATTGAGTCAACGTATTCACGTTCGCAAAATGAATCGCCACTGTTTTAGGCGTGGCAAAACGGTTCACCAAAGCCTTGATTGCCGGCTTCAAACTGTAATTATTCGCCGGGCGAATCGAAATGCTGTGAATCCCCATCAATACCACATCGTAGTTTTTCAAGGTATTTTCGATGCGTGCAATCGTCGTATCCGCACTCGTTTCATCTACATAGAAATGAGGCATTTCGACGTAGTTGTTGGCCATTTTTTGGAACTCCGTAGGGAAAGCGGACCCATAAGAAGGCTTCCCGATCGCTAAAGTCGCAATACGTGTTTTGTCCAACGCTTTAATCGGAACTAACTCGCCCGGATTCTTGATTAATGTGATCGACTTCTCTGCTAATTCGCGGTTCAACACTTCACTCTTAATCGGATTCAAATCCTTCAACAAGTTCTCCACGACAATGGGTTCGTAGTGGGCAAGTCCCGCCCAGGCTTTGGCATGTAAAATACGTTTAACCCGCTGATCGATATCCTCTTGCGAGATTTCGCCGTCCGTTAACGCCTTCTTAATGGCATCAAAAGCCGCCGGAACATCCACAAATGTTTCTAAAATATCATTACCGGCAAGGATCGCCTTCACGTTCGCCGTGCCTTCTGGGAACATCTTCGTCGCCCCTTTCATATCCATCGCATCCGTAAACACGAGGCCTTGGAATTTCAATTCATCGCGCAATAAACCGGTCACAATCGGTTTCGAAAGCGTCGAAGCTAACGACTTCGTCGTATCTAACGCCGGTAAATTCAGGTGAGCCACCATCACGCCCTGCAAGCCATTCGAGATCAATTCTCTATACGGGTATAATTCCAAACTATCCAAGCGCGCACGCGAGTGATTCAAGACCGGAATATCAAAATGAGAATCCACGCCTGTATCGCCGTGGCCTGGAAAATGTTTCGCTGAGGTAATGATTCCGGCTTTTTGAAGCCCTCTCATATAGGCCAAAGACTTCGCCGTCACATCCTCCCGATTCTCCCCAAACGAGCGGAAATTAATCACCGGATTCAACGGATTATTGTTCACATCCACCACCGGCGCATAATTAATGTGCACGCCCATCCTTCTACATTGCTCCCCTATTTGGACGCCCATCTTCTCGATCAAGGCCGTATTTCCTTGCATCGCACCTAAAGTCATTTGGTATGGAAAACGAAACGTCGAATCCAAACGCATCGCCAATCCCCACTCTAAATCCATCCCGATAAACAGCGGAACCTTCGTTCTATTTTGTAATTCATTCACTAGAATAGCCTGCTTCACCGGGTGTCCTTTAAACAGCACAAAGCCTCCCACGTGGTAATCCTTCACAATGGAATACAAACGCGTCGTGTCGTAGGTATCCGCCACATTTCCACGGGGCATCAACATTTGACCGATTTTCTCGTCTACACTTAAGGAATTGAAAACGGAATCCACCCATTTTTGCTGGGTATGCGGGAATAAATCCTGTGAAAAGGCCTGGAAACTTAAAAGGAAAAGCAGTAATCCGGTGCTGATTTTTTTCATAGCAAGGTTAACATTCATATAAGGTGTGAAAATACGCTAAATGTGGGAATCTTCTGAAATATCCGCCCTAATTTTTCGTGCTAATTTTCATTCCACGGAAAGCATTCGTAATTTTAGAACTTAAATGATGAACGTATGAGAAAAAAAATTGTTGCAGGTAACTGGAAAATGAACAAAACGGCGCAAGAAGCATTCGTTTTGGCTACTGAAGTAGCAGAATTAGTGAAGTCTAGCGTTTCCGCGGATGTTCAGGTGATTATGTCGACACCGGCTTTGTATTTAACAGGTGTAAATCAAGTCATTGAGGGCATTCCCAATTTAGCCGTTGCAGCCCAAAACTGCCACGAAAAAGCCTCTGGCGCTTACACAGGAGAGATTTCAGCTCCCATGTTAGCTTCTGCTGGCGTACAATATGTCATCTTAGGACACTCAGAGCGTCGTCAATACTTCGCAGAAACCAACGAGCAATTAGCGGCTAAAACAGACGCGGCTTTGGCAAACGGCTTAACGCCTTTATTCTGCTGTGGCGAAAGCTTAGAAACGCGCGAAGGCGCAGATTTCTTAGGCCATGTAGCACAACAATTAACAGAAAGCTTATTCCACCTTTCAGCGGAGGAATTCAGCAAAGTGGTGATCGCTTACGAACCCATCTGGGCAATCGGAACCGGTTTAACCGCTTCTTCAGATCAAGCACAAGAGATGCACGCCTTTTTACGTGCACATATCGCTAAAAAATATGGCCAAAGCGTAGCCGACAGCATCTCTATCCTATACGGTGGAAGCTGCAACGCGAAAAACGCGAAAGAATTATTCGCTTGCCCAGACGTAGACGGTGGTTTAATCGGTGGCGCTTCTTTGGTTGCGGCTGATTTTATTACGATTGCGACTTCTTACTAAATTTCAAAGCGTCTCGCTTTGAAATTTAAAGCACAAAGAATAGAGCATAAAGAATAAAGATGGTTAAAAATGGGGCTTCGGCCCCATTTTTGTGTTTTAGGAAATAGGGTACAAAAACATTTCATATACGCGTCGCTTGCGACGCCTCAAACTTTATTCTTTGTGCTTTATGCTCTATTCTTTATTTTAGCACCATGGAACACGTAATCGCATTCGACGCAGACGACACCCTTTGGGTGAACGAACCCTATTTTAGAGAGACAGAAGACAAGTTCTGTGCGCTCTTAGAAGATTATTTACCCGTCCACACCACCGGTCAAGAGTTGTTTAAAGTCGAGATGAATAACCTCGCACTGTATGGATATGGGGTCAAAGGATTTATGCTTTCCATGGTCGAAACAGCCATTCAAGTTTCTGGCGGAACAATGGGACTAGACGGAATCGAAAAGATTCTGAACCTAGGCAAAGAATTACTCGAAAGAGATATCGAAATCCTACCCGGCGTGGTCGAAGTTCTACAATCCTTACAAGGTAAATACCGATTAGTCGTGGCCACCAAAGGTGACCTATTAGATCAACAACGCAAACTCGCTAAATCCGGCTTAGAGCAATATTTCCACCACATCGAAATCATGTCGGATAAGCAAGAAAGCGATTATTTAAAACTGATCAAACACCTCGATGTCGATCCCGCTCATTTCACGATGATTGGGAATTCATTGAAATCTGATATTCTTCCGGTACTCGCAGTAGGCGGACACGGAATCCATGTTCCTTATCACACGACTTGGGCACATGAGGTGGTTTCCCACAAGGTGGAGCATCAAAATTTTAGAGAGGTGGAGGAGTTACGTTTAGTTTTAAATTTCATTTAAAACTAAAGCATAAAGAATAGAGTTAGCATCGCCTGAGGCGATATAATTCGTGAAATGTTTTAAAGCATTTCATAAAACATAAAAAACGGGGCCTCGGCCCCGTTTTTTATTACAACTTTATTCTTTCAGTTAACAAATAGCTATTAAACTTTATGAAATTTTTATAAATCACAAACCAATTTTCAGCATATTTTGATTCGTCAACTTTCTAACGGTATTTAAAATAAAGACCTTACCAGGATAATCTCGAATCAATTCCCTCAAAGAATATATATTGTTCTCATTATAAAGAATTTGCCAATAAACTTGATTCTCATCTATATTTGAATGAACCTGTCCCAGTACAATTGGCAATACATACCACATTGTGGTGTTTTTATTTTTTTTAAACCATGGAACATCTTTTTTATGAATATTTTTTTCTAAAATTTTCACGAAACTTTCATTTAAAGTACCCGATGATTTGAAAAATTCAATTTTTTTATTTTTGTTAACCTTAATATAGACCCAGGCAAATTGCATTTTTGATGTTGAATCAACGTTTAAATCAGCACTCAAAAAGGTTTCTAATTTTTGAGATTGAATATCTTCATCTAATCTAGGGTCAATTATTCTTGAACGCTGGGCGTTGCAAAATGAAGAGATTAAAAGCAATATAATTGTCAATATTTTTTTCATATTTCTAGATCTTTATTATTTACAATAACTTCCTGCGTTCCTTAACATGACATAATTTTGCAGGTCAAATTTAACTTCAAGCCACCTTGTGCTATATAAGCTTATCATTTTATAACCCGTTGCATCGTTAAGTCCAGCTAATAATAAATTTTCTGCGGTTCTTTCATCTATGTTATATAAACTAGCCATATACTCTCCTGTTGGTTTAACATATTCATTAAACATCTTTGTGTGATCAACTTGCTCTAAATCTCTAATTTTAGCATGAAATATTTCATGAATAATGGTTATTGCTATAAATTCATTAGAAGCGTTTTTTAATTGACTTTCGCTTAGCGCAATCACATTTGTGTTCGGATAAAAACCTGAGTACAACTGCGTTCCATTGGGTTTAGTTACTTCGGGTTGTTGTATAAAAGTTATTTTTGAATTAGGATCGTTTACGAATTTTCTTACTATATCTCCAACAACATTATTTACATTTTTATTTATTAAATCATTCAACACTGCTTTAAAGCAAGGATCTGTCAACTTGTCTACAATTTTAGTAGTATTAAAATCCTCAAAATATAGACTGGAACTTCCTGCTCCACCACTTCCACCTAAATTATTGTCAGAATCATAATATGCTTTAAATTCAAATTGGTACGTGCCCACATAGATATTGTCATCGGTCGGCGGGTACAATCTTGGAGCAGAAAATATGAAATCATCATATATAGTGTTATATATAATTGGTCCTTCTTCAAAATTCATTTCTCACATACTGGATGTTTTCCCTTTTGGAAGCACAATTTTTGACTTATGTAAGACTCCTGATTTAAGAGTTTTTCCTTCAATTGATTGAATCACGATCTCCATATCGGTTTCATTTAGACGCTTGTAGGTTTTAAACCAACCATGCCTTTTCCCTCCTAGCTCAAAGATAATAAACTCCTTGAAACCTGATTCCGTTTTTACTGGAGCAGCATATCCTTTAATACTATCAGGCAGAATAATTGGAATGGAATTATCCCATTCTATCAAATTAGCCTGATTTAACTTATCATTTTTTGTTGCCCACGTTTTTAATTCTGAAATAGTCTCAAAAGAAGAAGGTCTTACCTCATCCAATGTAGCCTCCTTACTACAGGAATTCAACAATAAGAGAAAGAATAATCCGAATAACAGTTTGAAAAAACCTTCGGGGGTTAAATGAATAACTCGAAATTCACTTAAGGTTAATGGTACTTTGTTTTCCATAATAAAAAATGTTTTATCTCGATCTTAGCTAGGCCAAAATAGAGAATGGTGAGATCATCCATCAGTAGGATGATTAAAACAAATTATGATGGGGGAGAACAGGATTATTGAAACAGAAAAAATCCAACAATACAAAGTAAAATAAGTGGTTGGTTATTCTGACTTGAGTTTCACCACTGGATTAAAAGTACCCTTAATAATTGAAGAAACAATTACAATCAAAAGAATGCACGTAGAATATCAGTTATCTGGTATTTTTAAAAAGTGCTAGGTTCAAAGAGCAGAGTTAGCATCGCCTACGACGATAACCTTCATGAAATGGTTTAAAGCGTTTCATAAACCATAAAAAATGGGGCCTCAGCCCCTTTTTTTATTCCAACTTTATTCTTTGTGCTTTGTGCTCTATTCTTTAAAAAAAGAGTAGAGATTAGAGAGAAGAGATAAACAAATCCCAGCACTATCAACTCCTATCTCTACTCTATAATCTATACTCTAAAAATCGCCTTCGCGATTTTTAAACCCCTTCCGCCACCACTTCCTTCACACCCGGAACCATACGCGTCAATAACGCTTCAATGCCTTGTTTTAGGGTCATGGTTGATGATGGGCAGCCAGAGCAAGAACCTTGCAATAAAACCTTTACCTGGCCTGTAGTCTCGTCAAACGAGTGGAAGGTGATCGCACCGCCATCGGATTCTACCGCTGGGCGAACGTATTCGTCTAGGGCTTGCTTGATTTGCTTGATAGCTGGTGTGTCGTTAGACTGATCGTCAGCAATCGTTGCTTCTGGTAGAGAGAAAACGGGTTGTTTCTCCTCGAAATACTTCTTTAAATAGGTCTTGATCCCGAATAACTCATCTTCCCAAGCCACTGACTCGGATTTTGTCAAGGTGATGAAGTTGTTCGTGATGAAAACGCGGGATACGAAATCAAAGCCAAAAAGAGCGACCGCTAAAGGCGAGTTTTTCTCCTTCGTTAATCCGTCAGCTGGTTGGGTGTAATCGAATGACATCCCTTCTGGTAGTAATTCCATATTGAAGACGAACTTCATGGAATGTGGATTAGGGGTCGATTCTGTATAAATATGGATAGATGTAGTCGTGTTCATTCCAAAGTATTTAAAGGGAGGGGTATTTTAAAATCTAGAACAAAGGTACGGCCTATTTGGTTTCCAAAAAACAAAAAAACCCGGCATTTTCATGCCGGGTTTTCTATGTTAAGCGAGTGAAATTACTCAGCCTTAGCTGCTTTCTTCGCTGGTGCTTTTTTCTCTGCTGCTGGAGCTGCTGCTTTTTTCGCAGGAGCTTTCTTAGCTGGAGCCTCCGCTGCTGGAGCTGCTTCTACTGCTGCCTCAGCTTTAGGTGCTGGAGCTGCTTTCTTAGCTGGAGCTTTTGCTGGTGCATCTGCAGGAGCTGCATTAGCTGAAATAGGTAAAACGTGAACGAATGAACGTCCTTTGAAACCTTTTTGGAACTTAACAACACCATCCGTTAAAGCGAATAATGTGTGATCTTTTCCGATTCCTACGTTTAAGCCAGGATTGTGAGCAGTACCACGTTGACGAACGATGATATTTCCTGCAATGATTGCTTGACCTCCAAATAACTTAACGCCTAATCGTTTTGAATGTGATTCGCGACCGTTTTTGGATGATCCGGCGCCTTTCTTATGTGCCATGTTATTATTTATTTATGCGTTCCGAAGAATCGCTTAGTTTAAGACTTATTTTACGTTGATTGATTCAATCAATACTTTCGTCAAATCTTGACGGTGACCATTCATTTTTTGGTAGGTCTTTCTACGCTTTTTCTTGAAAACTAAAACTTTTTCGCCACGAACGTGTGCAACAATTTTAGCTGTAACAGTGGCTCCAGCTACTGTGGGAGCTCCTACGGAAATCTTTCCGTCATTGTCAACAAGTAATACCTTGTCGATAACCAGTGCAGCGCCTTCTGCTCCCGCTAAACGGTGAGTGTATACAGAACGGTCTTTTTCTACTTTAAATTGCTGCCCGGCAATTTCTACGATTGCGTACATTTTTACTGTATTTAAGTGAAACAATCCCACGAGGCTAGTGATTCAAGACAAATGAAAAACTTTTAAAAGCCTTTTAAATGGGGGTGCAAATCTAAAAATTAATTCGCTTAATAGCAAACACTATTCATAAATAAATTCTCCGTATTCGCTGCTGATGGTCAGCTTCTTAGTCGCTGAGGCTTCTACGCGGCCCACGATTTGGGCAGGAATACCAAAGGACTGGGAGATGCGGATGATTTCATCCGCGTGTGCTGGATTCGCATAGACTTCTAAGCGATGGCCCATGTTGAATACTTGGTACATCTCTTTGAAGCTAGTTCCGCTCTCTTTTTGGATCAAATCAAACAGCGGAGGAATCGAGAACAAATTATCCTTAATCACGTGCAAGTTGTTCACAAAGTGCATCACTTTCGTCTGCGCTCCACCGGAACAATGCACCATTCCGTGCAAATGAGGACGCAATTCTGTTAGTAAAGCTTTCACGACTGGCGCGTAAGTACGCGTAGGGGAAAGGATCAATTGACCTACGTTTAAAGGGGTTCCTGGAACCGCTTCCGTTAAGTTGCGAGAGCCGGAATACACTAAATCCGAAGGAACGGAGGGGTCAAAGCTTTCTGGGTATTTGTTCGCCAGGTATTTTCCTAACACGTCGTGACGTGCAGAAGTCAAGCCATTGCTGCCCATTCCGCCGTTATAAGTCGTTTCGTAATTCGCTTGGCCGTCAGAGGCTAAGCCGATGATCACGTCTCCTGCTTGGATATTGCCGTTCGAAATGACGTCTGAGCGCTTCATACGACCGATAACCGTGCTGTCTACGATGATCGTGCGCACTAAATCACCTACGTCTGCGGTTTCGCCCCCAGTGGAGTAAATGCCGATGCCGTTATCGCGTAGCATTTGTAAAACTTCTTCGGTTCCGTTGATGATTTCGGCGATGACCTCTCCTGGAATTAAGTTCTTGTTGCGACCGATGGTGCTGGAAAGCAACATTTGGTCTGTGGCGCCCACGCAGATTAAATCGTCCGTGTTCATCACTACGGCGTCTTGTGCGATGCCACGCCATACCGAGATGTCACCCGTTTCTTTCCAATATAAGTAGGCCAAAGACGACTTTGTCCCCGCCCCATCTGCGTGCATAATGTTGCAATAGTCCGCATCACCGCCCAAGATATCTGGGGAGATTTTGCAGAATGCCTGCGGAAAAAGACCTTTGTCTAAGTTCGCAATGGCTTTGTGAACATCTTCTTTCGAGGCAGAAACACCTCGTTGCATGTAACGGTCTGACGACATCGTATGATCTATTTTAGGATAGTTTTAATTGGGCAAATTCTTTCGCAAAATAGGTCAAAATGACCTGAGCTCCGGCGCGCTTCATCGAAAGCAAGCTTTCTAACATCGCTTTTTCGCCATCGATCCAGCCGTTTGCTGCGGCTGCTTTGACCATCGCATATTCGCCTGAAACGTTATAAGCGGCGATCGGTAAATTCGTATTATCGCGGAGTAGCGATATGATGTCTAAGTAGGCCAAAGCCGGCTTAACCATCAAGAAATCTGCTCCTTCTAATTCATCTAATTCCGCCTCGCGAAGGGCTTCGCGGCTGTTTGCGGGGTTCATTTGGTAGGTCTTTTTATCGCCAAATTTAGGCGCAGACTCTAACGCATCGCGGAAAGGTCCGTAAAAAGCAGACGCATATTTCGCACTGTAGGCCATAATGCCCACATTCGTGAAACCGGCATCGTCTAACGATTCGCGTAAATAACCCACGCGACCATCCATCATATCCGATGGACCAATCAGTTTTGATCCGGCTTGGGCTTGTGCTACGGCCATTTTGGCCAACACCTCTAACGTTTCGTCATTCAAAATCTCGCCGCCGCGAACAATCCCATCGTGTCCATCCGAACTGTAGGGATCCATCGCCACATCCGTTAACATCGAAATCTCTGGAAAACGGCTCGTTACGGCGTGAATGGCCTCTAAATACAGGCTGCCTTGGCGATGCGATTCAGTCGCTAGCGAATCCTTGCGGTCCTCTGCTACTTGGGGAAAAAGGGCGTAAGAAGTGATTCCTAGATTGAGACACTCCTCGATTTCTTTCAATAAAAGGTCCGTCGTGTAGCGGTAAATGCCCGGCATCGACTTGATTTCGGTTTTCGTAGCAGAACCATCCATCACAAAAAGAGGGAAAAGTAAATCCTTCACCGAAAGGCGATTTTCCTCCACCATCGTGCGGATAGCGGCACTGGAACGGTTACGACGCGGTCTATTCAACATAGGAATTGATTTTGAACCTGCAATTTAGGCATAAGCCCTGATTCCGCAATGAAAAAGGGGGATTAAAGGAGGCGATCGTTCAAATTCCGCAATTGCTCTTGCAGGTCGCGAACTAAGCCTACACAAGCATCAAATTCATAGCGAAAAACGGGTTCATTGGAACCACCAGGATCGGCAACGCCGGAGAAATGGGGATAGTCTTTGGGCTTAAAAAGAACCGACAAATCTGCTTCTAAAATTCCTGCGATTTGCTTCATGCGACTCAGGGAAGGGTCCGTCAGGCCGCGTTCGATTTTAGAGTAGGCAGATACCGTAATTCCTAATTCCGAGGATACATAATCTTGGCTGTAGCCTATATCTATCCGGGCTTTTCGAATTAAAGTAGCAAATTCTTTCATTCCGGTAAAATTCCAAAACTCTGAGGATAATTCGTAGCTACTGAAAAGACAAAACTTCTACTTTCAGGAAAAAATGCGCAATTAAATGGCGTGTTTTTCGATTAAGGTCCAACCTTTCGTGATGTCCTGCGCGAATTGCAAGCCGGCACTTTCCAGAATATCCTGTAAATCAGCGGTAATGTCGGTTGTCTTTTCTACGAATTGATGGAAAAAATCCTGTAAAGATTCGCCATACGTTTCCTCGCAAATCCGGATGAAGTCGGCTTTCGTATAGCCTTTTTTCAATGCCCCAAACTCCGCGTTCATTTTATGCATTACTTCTTTTAACGACTTGCCATTTTTTGCCTGTAATTGTAGGTCCAAAGCCAAAGCGACCACCGCTCCCTTGTAATAAATCGATGCGCGTTTGTTAGGTAAACTCGACCCGTAGCCATCCAGCCATAAATCGATCGAACTTTCCTCTAACGACTGCTGCGCATTCGCATCGCGATCAAAATGCAATTTCAAGTTGCCTAATAAACCGGCCAGGTATTCTTGCCGAGTCCAAACGCCAGACTCATACAAAAACCAATCCCCAAGATAGGTCGTAATTCCTTCTACGACCCAGCCGGTTGAAAACGGGACCTCTCTGTCGTAGGCATAAGGGAATAGTTCTTTAGGTCGTATCGTCGCAATATTCCAAACGTGAAACAGTTCGTGCGAGCCTAAACCGATCAAGTCTTCGTAGGCATCGCGATCCGGCGGTCCTATCACCATCATCGTAGATTTTGTGTGCTCCACGCCGTGGTAATAAGGCGTAGGACAAACCCAGAGCATATAGTGGTATTCTTTGACGGGGAAAGTGCCCATCCAGTCGAGCTGGGTTTGGGTGAATTTTTCGTAGGCGTTTGTCAGTTTTTTCGTCAAAGCCTGGCGCGATCCCACCACATCGATGGCGAATTTCACGCCATTGCATTTCCATTTATGTTGAAAGATGGCTGGGGCGGCGATGTAGGGCGAATCCACTAACTCGCGGTATTTGGCCCCGTTTTTAAAGGTGCAAACGCTCTGCCAACCAGCTGGTTTTTCAACCTGGATTTCGCAACGCTCGTTCTCTCGGCCCTTGACATACAGAAGGCAATTGATGAAGTTGATGTAAAGTAAGTCGGGCTCCACAACGGATCCTCCCGCATCGGGTTGATTCGCATAATAGCTGTAGCGGATTTCGACGGTTTCTGATGCTTCTAAGGTCCAAATAGAGGAAGCGATTTTTTCGATGGGTATGGAAACACCCCCACTAAAAGCCTTTAAAACCGGAATGTTTTTCGCAAAGTTTTGAGCCTGGTAGCGGCCTGGGCGCCAAATAGGTAATTGAATCACCTGTTTGCCCGGTTTACGTGGGGTAAACTGAAAGGTGATGTCCAGATAGTTCGGCTTTTCAGCCAGCTGAATGTGATAGCGATTAAGCATTAGGCTAATACTTCTTGTAGGATTTGCAAGGAACGAATCTCTCCGAAATTTTCCATGTGCAATTGATAATAATTAAGCATTCCGGCCAATAATTCTTTGCGTTCCGCCCGGTGCAGCACGATGGGATGCCCGTAATCCGCGTGAATCAAGGCGTCTAATTCCGAGAAATTTGGCACGATGCAGCCGGCGGCTTTCAGTTGCTGGTAGAATTCTGCCGCATTGCCTGCCCCAAAACCTAAAAACGCCGCTAATTGCCACAGAAACTGCAGATGGAAATTTTCGAAATTCGACTCCGCGCGATCCAGATACTGCATGGAATGGCTCAAGAACTCAAATAAAGCGGGATTTGCCTCCTCTTCTTTTAATACTTTGCTTAATACTTCGGAAAGAAATAAGGCTAATGAAGACTTCGCAATGTCGAAGGGGATGGCTTGGTAGGGGAAGAAACATTTGGCCTCTGAAATCCGGTGCAAACCCTTGCCCGGCTTGTGGTAGACTTCTAAGTCTAGCAAGGTGAGCGGTTGGAAGAGGGCCATTTTATGCTTGGCTTTGGCAGAACGCACCCCATTTTCGATGTAAGAACTGATCCCCATTTCCGCGGTGTAGACGTTCACCAAGATCGAGGTTTCCCGATACCGCATATAGGAAATGACGATGCCTTGGGTTTTAGTTAGCATTTGGGTCGGCCATCGGAATACCGGTTTCGTCCGAAATTCGCTGTAAAATTTCTTCGATTGTATCCGATTCTTTGAAGCGAATCGGGTCTTTGAACTCCACGCTCAAAGTCGTGTTACGTTTCTTTAAGAAGAAGCCTTTCTTGTCAAAGGCGCGGCGGAAACCGTTGATTTGGACAGGAACGACGATGGGATTTGCGGCCTTAATGAGGTGCGCAGTTCCTTTTCTGATGGGGGCTAATGGACGCGTAGTTCCTTGTGGGAAACTAACTACCCAGCCAAAATTTAGGCCTTTAATAACCTTCGCTTGGGCTTCTAAATCTACCTCCCGCTTTACATCCTGGCCATGTGCACGCCAGGAGCGATTCACTAAAATAGCCCCAGCTAACGAAAATACTCGGGGTAAAAAACCATCCTCTTTCATCGTCTCTGATGCCGCCACGTAAAAAAGCCGAGAACGCGGAGCCAGTAAATAAAAAGGAAAGCGAATACTGTTATTCACCCGCCATTTCACGGAGAAAAAGATGTGGTAGAGGCAAATCACGTCCATAAAGTAGGTTTGGTGATTCGATAAAAACAGAACGCCATCGCGTGGTAAATCGATAATTTTTTCAGTCCCCTTAATCTCGGTTTTATTGTAAATGCTCAAGCGAGCAAAGGTTAACCAGCCCAGAATAAACACGATGATTCGTTTCATTCCGATCGGGTTCCCAAACGGGTCACGACGCACCAGACCCCAGCGGTCTAAGCAATCAAAAAAATGCTGTAAAAAGGTTATACTCTTAAAATCCACCGCTCTTCTCTTTGCCTTTCTTGGCTGGTTTTGTTTTTGTTGGTTCTATCTTAGCCGGCGCTTTCTTCACCGGAATCAATGGTTTGTAATAGGAAGTGAAGCGCTTGATAAACGCATTTTTTTCTTCTGCTGCCGCCTCTACGACTTTTACTCCGCCTTTTTTCTGTGTCTTCATCGACTCACGCACTGTGGCTAAAAAGGAATTGTCAGAAGAATAAACACCTAACTCCCCCTCAAAATAAGCGAAATAATACCAAAGATCTTCGGATAATTCCCAATAGGCGTAAAACTCTTCCTTGTTTGGCTTCTTCACCACCTCCATAAAACCCTTAATCGTGGCATTCACATCCACCGGTCCCACATTGATCAAAGGCAAATCCCCAATCGAGTAAAAAGCACTCAAATTAGGCGACCAAACCCATTTTACCGAAGAAAAATTAATCATGCTCGCAAATTCAGGATCCACTTTATCCAAGGCCAAATGCTCCCGATCCATTCTGGATTTTGTGGCCTCCGGAATTTTTTTGCCCAAAATCGGTTCCACTCGCTTCAAGTATTCATCTCGATCCGCCGGCTCATCCGCTGCCGCAGTTAGCAAGCCTTCCTCTAGGTTATATTTCACGATGCGATCGCCCATTTTCTGTAGAATGGGAACCGGCACTTGAAACTGTAAACTGAGCCAAGATTCGATGCGCGGAATCAGCGTGTCAATGGACATCGAAATCTTACCAAAAGACCGTACCAGCTTATTTCCCGTGAATAATTGCACCATCCCGTCCGTGTCCACGCGCTTTTTCGGAATCGATAAATGCATCTGCGATTCCGCGTTTTTAATGCTGTACACTTCGGACGCTTCCGTCACTTCGCCGGCCGCTTTGAACAAGACGGGGTCGTCTTCATTCGACATGGGGCCCAGGAAAGAAGGGTATAATTTATTCGCCGCATTCACGAAAATGCCGGCGGTGACCGAGCGACCGAGTTCGTCTTTTAACTCGTCGTTCACCACAATTCCCTTCGAATTCGCGAACGGAATCCAGGCCGTTTTGAATTTTAGCGTGCCTAATAAGGGTCTGATGGATCCTTTGAATTCCAAACTCGGTTTCTCCGATAAGAAATACACATCGCCTTTGAATTCTTGGTGTGCCGTTAATTTTAAAGGCGTTTTCTCGATGTAGCGCGACTCGGCTCGGATTCCCTCCGGCAGAAAATCGAAGTTCTTCATCGGAATCACCAAGCTGTCGCTTCCCTCCACCGGCAACAAGTAATTCGCTGTTCCCGTAAATCGATTCGCGTTAGCGGTAACGGTGTTGATGTTTGCCAAAACATGGCCATTCACCGTCGCCCTCGCTCCTACTAAAGATTTAAATTGGCCACCCTTCGCAATCGCTAATAGACCTTTTGCCGGATAAACCGTCGCTGGCCCAATCTCGATTTCTTTCACGCCTTCTAGCGAAATGACCTCAGAAACTTGATCCAGCACCCCGGATTTCGCGGTGATGGGCCCCGCTTTCGAAGTAGAATCTAAGATGTGTAAAACGGGCTTCTGTAGCTTGATCTTTTGGTTTTTTTGCTCCCAAACCGCTCCTGCGTAAGTCGTGGAATACCCTTGAATAGGTAATAGCGCTTTCGCATCTTCCACCGCTTTAAAGTTCAGATTCACCGCGCCGGGTGCAGCTTCGATAGAAATCCGTTCCGCTTGGAATACCGGTTTCTTCAATCCTATGGTGAGCGATGCATCCTTCGATTTCCACGTCGCGGGTTGGAAATAATACAGTTCTGATTTCAGTTTTCCGTCACCTAAGGTAATGTCGCCCCTCCCAAAAACCTGCTTCTTGTGCATCCAAACCGGACCCTCTAATTGCAATTGATTCGCATAGAGCGCAAAGGAATTCTTCTCCGGATAAATGGCTAGGGAATCCTCGCGTGGCAACCAGGTGAATCGGTGTCCTGGCAGACTCGCAATGGGGCCTTTCTTGTTCGCCATCTCCCCTAGTTTACCTTCGGAGCCGACACTAATTAGCGAATCCGGATACAGGAAGGCCTCTTTTAGCGTGGATTGGAACCCATCCATCGAGAAAGATCCTGCCGTGTGAAGGCCCTTTTTGTCCATTTCCAGCGGGGCGCTCAGGCTGAGGCTGGCCTTGTTTTGATAGATTTTTAGGGGCGTTTTCTGGGTATAGGTAAAGCCAAAACTTTGGTCCGGCTTCAAGATCAATTGCGTGTTTAATGGTGGCACAAGTCCTTTGGAATGGAAAGTACCCACAAATACGGGCGCCTTTTGCGTCAAACTATCTAATGCAATGCTGGGCACCTTAAAATTGTAGGTCGAATCATACACCCCATTCGCGCGCCATGGCTCGTCGAAGTGGGCGGTCATCCCTTTTGGGATAAGTAATTTAGGATATTCCGCTACGCCAAAACGTCCCGACTTATTTCCTGGTGGACTCAAAATCAGAGAACCAGATCCGTAGCGAAAAGCCCCTCCAAATTCTTTGGATTGGCCTTTAGGGATAAAAGTGATCGAATCAATCTGCGCGAATTGCGCGGTAAAGTCGTTGAACTTGAAGGCAAAATCTGGGCCTCGGAAGCGGTAATCGCCAATCTTGATTTCGCCTAGGAAATTGAAATCGCGGCCTTTTTGGAAGGTCAACGCCTCGTCATAGGGAATAAATTCCGCCTTCAAGGAATCCGAAATCATCACCTGCTGAATACCCCGAATGCGCAATTTCTTGTCTACTAAATCGAGGGAAATCGAGGCGGAATCCGCATCGAGGTTTTCGCCCATCGAGGCCGCATAAAAGGTATCAAAATCCTTTTTCTCATACGCCACACGTGCATAATGCCGCCCCAAAGCCGTAAAAGAATACAACCCGTCCACCACTTGCATATAGCCCGCATCCACGTAGGACTGAAAACCGGATTGAATCTGCTCTGGCCGGCGATTTACTAAAACAGCCAGGTCTCCTATCGTGGCCGCCTCTACTTTATTCTCCACTACATAGCGGTACAGAATCCGCATCGGGCTATAATTCAACAAGCCTTGTAATTCCTGAATACGGCCGTCGTTGTAATAATCCTTCGACTCAAGCCAGGCTGGAACTTGGTTTCGTCCGGAAATTTGGTAAAAATCGATGCGCTTTTCCTTGACCCTTAGTACCCCTAAATCCACCGACATCCGCATCTCGTGGAACGTGTCTTCGAACAAGGCGCGGTTCGTGGCCCCGGGTAATTTTTTAAAATGGAAGGTCTGGTTTTTCGGATAATACTGACCGGCCACATCCTTTCTTGTGAGCGAATCGTTTTCGCTTAATGGACTACTCCAACGACCTTGCGGAACGACAATTGACGAGTCTGGCAAGAACCAGATCAGTGGCGCAGCCATCGTTCCCAGCTGTTGGAAATGCAAAGCCCCGTCCCTTAAACCTTTCCGCAGATCCTTGAAAACGGGTTTCCCCTCCGCGGACCACACATCCCCCGTCATTTCGGTGAATTCTGTTCCCTTAAATTCGAAAGAGAAGTATTTGTCTTTTCGCCGTAAGGTGAGCGATCCCTCGCCATTTAACTCGCGTTCGTTTTCTATCCAGTCCGCTGAAATAATACGCAAAGTCCCATTCGCCGGTTGAAATTGCATCGCATCGATTTGTAGACGCGCGTTTTTGTGCCCTAGTTTTTCACCTTGAATTTCTCCGCCTTTGGCCATACCTGTTTTCGACTTTTCGTCCCACGAAAATTCCGTCACTTGAAAAACGAGGCTATCATTCGCGACCCGATAGGTGATTTCCGAGGGCCCCCACTGGTTCTTCTCTTTCTGAGCGCTATTCACGCGCAGCGAATAGGGCCCTACCTGAATCTTTTGCGCAGAAAGGCCAAAACTCAGAGCGAGGGTGAAAAGTAGGATGCGAAAGAATGTGATCGTATTCTGCATAAAGGGATAAAAATACATAAAATATTCAGATATTTGGGTCAAAATAATCCCTATGTCTAACGTACTTTCCTTATTCTCAGCAATTAAAGCCTTTATTTTTGACATCGACGGTGTGATGACGGACGGCAATGTACACGTTCTGGAGACAGGCGAACATTTCCGCACCTTCTACATCCGCGATGGCTATGCGCTAGAAAAGGCGCGAGAGGCTAATTTTCAAATGTGCGTTATCACAGGCGGAAGTCATCCAGGGGTCAAAAAACGTTTAGAAAACCTCAAGTTTCAACACATCTATTTCGGTTTAGGCGGCAAAGATAAATTAGAAACCTACCTCGAATTATTGCCCAAATTAGGGGTCAAAGAAAATGAAATCCTATATATGGGAGACGATATGGCCGATTTAAAAGTCCTGTCTCGCCCGGATATTTTAAGCACCTGCCCGGCAGATGCGATTCCTGAATTGCACCAAGTCGTGAAATACGTTTCGCCTTTTAATGGAGGCCGCGGTGCAGTGAGAGATGTGATTGAAAAAGTATTAAAACTCCAAGGAAAATGGGCTTAATCTTGCCAGTGAAAGGGATATCGCCTGTTTTAGGAGAAGACAATTGGGTCGCGCCTAATGCCACGATTGTGGGAGATGTGCAGACCGGAAAGCAGTGCACGATTTGGTTCAATGCGGTTGTTCGCGGGGATGTGAATTCCATCCGCATTGGCAATTATTCGAACATTCAGGACGGTGCGGTGGTGCATTGTACCTACCAAAAAACCGTCACCAACATAGGCGATTATGTTTCTATCGCACACAACGCGATCGTTCATGGATGCACTATCGAGGACAACGTACTTATCGGAATGGGCGCCATTGTGATGGACAACGCCTACATTGAAACAGGCAGTATCGTTGCAGCAGGTGCCGTGGTGACACAAGGAACTCGGGTGCCGGCAGGCAGTATTTACGCGGGAAATCCAGCCAAATATTTAAAAGATGTCAGCCCAGAGGCTGCCGAAGTTTTCAAGCGCACGGCTTATAATTATGTAGAATACGCGTCTTGGTTTTCAAACCCTACCAAATGAGTAACGACCCACTTCATGGTGTAACTTTAGAGAAAATCTTAACTGATCTAGTCGATTTATTAGGCTGGGAAGAGATGGCTCGCAAAATCCGCATTAACTGCTTTGCAAGCGATCCGAGTATCAAATCTAGCTTGACATTCTTGCGCAAGACGCCTTGGGCGAGGGCGAAGGTGGAGACGCTGTATGTTTGGAACCTTAAAAAACTAGAGAAGCACAAAAAGGCCCGCCATTCCCAGCAGGTAGACGAGTAGGACCACAAAGGAGTCGTAGCCCATCCGCAGAATTTGCTTTTTCGGGTGTATCACCATTCCCACCATGTAAATGCCGGTTAAGAAGATGCCCAAAGCCGTGAGGTAAATATCTGGTTTAGAAATACTCGGCAAAATCGCGTCGCCACCGATCAGTGAGGCGACTAAAAACAAGACCGGCAAGAAGGCATTACCGCCAAAAATATCACTCACCGCCATATTATAATCCCGGATCCGTGCTGACGCAATTCCGGTGGAAATCTCCGGCAAGGCGGTACAAAGTGCCAGTATTGTTCCTCCAAATAGTACGCCATCAATCCCCCAGCGAACAGACAACATTTCTCCAGAAGCTTCTAAGGCCCAGCCAGCGCTTAAGGTGAGCACGGCGCCACCCGCTAAGACGAAAAAGGCTTGACGTAATGTCCCCTTAAAACGGACATTGGGATGACGAAGCTGGTAATTCACATCTTGTTTGCTGCGGTAGTCCGGCTCGGATTTACCTACTTTGGCAATCATAAAAATCGATCCTAACCAGATTAATGCAATCATCCACTCGAATGGGGTCGAACGCAATAGCAGGAAAGAGGACGGGAATGTGGTCCCCATCAGTACCAAAGTCAAGATAAATATAAGCGCCACACCCTCTAAAACGAGTACCTTTGAATGCCCTTTCCAGGTCAAGGGGGCCGATCTCCCCACCCCAAACACATCGATTAACACCAGCACCACCGTCTGAATCGCAATGCCGCCTAAAATATTGCTGACGGCGATATCATAATCTCGGTGATAGGCCGCGACAACCGTAATAGCGATTTCAGGCAGATTAGTCACGATGGCCAAAAAAACCATCCCCCCAAAAGCCTCCCCTAAATCATAGTGGTCTGTAATATGGTCAATGGCCTTAGTCAAGTGGATTCCGGTGATCCAGATCACGGCGGTTGAAACCAGAAAAATTGCTACTAGGATGAAATCAGACATGTTCACCGCGATTTACCAGCCAGCCAAAAATAGCCGCCGTGATGAACATGATGATACTATACACCACCGCCGGAATCGTCATTGTCCAATTCCCAATCACGCTCAAGGCTATAAAGATCGCCAAAGACCCATTGTGAATCCCGATCTCCATCCCTATCGCGATAGCTTGCTTCTTCTCCAAATTCAACAATCGCGGCAGAAAATACCCAATTGAAAGACAGGCCACATTAAATAAAAGACAGGCCAAACCGACCGTTTCAATATCGCGCATCAAGTGATCGCGTTCTTTCCATCCGGCTAAAACGATAATTAAGGCGAGGAAAATCGCGGATAAGATTTTCACGGGAGACTCCAGCTTTTGTGCAAATCCGGGTGCTTTTTTTCGAACCAGCATACCCACCGAAACAGGTAAAATAACAATCAAACATACCTCTAATACTTTCGAAAATTGCAGAGGAACATAGGCGTCCTGCTGCATCAATAATTTCATCGAAAGATTGACGATAAAAGCGATGGAAACCACCGATAAAATGCTGTTGAGGGCGGTGAGGGTGACATTCAGCGCGACGTCACCTTTGGCAATATGCGAATACAAATTCGCCGAAGGACCGCCAGGAGCCGCAGCTAAAAGCATCAAACCGACGGCTAATTCAGGGGGTAAGTTTAGCCCTTTCGCGATGAAAAAGCAGATGATAGGCAGCAGAATCATTTGGGTTCCTAGGCCTACGATGACCGCTTTCGGATATTCATAGACGCGCTTGAAATCCGCCATCGTCAGCGACAAACCTAATCCGGTCATAATTATCGCGAGGGCGATGGGCATTAAAACGACGGAGAGAAAGCTTGCTTGCATGCGAAAATTTTTAAACCTTGCGGTGCTTAAAATTAAAGAAATACTTGATCTTTCTCCTAAAAATCTTTGTTCGATTCGCGCTGCGACTCTTTTGCCCGTCCCTCGTGGTGAAAAATGCGGAGCTGATGAAAACCAAAGGCCCCGTTTTATTAGTCGTTAACCACCCGGATTCGTTTTTAGATGCCGTCATCATAGGCGCTTTGTATCCGCGAAATATCAATTATTTAGCGCGGGGAGACGTGTTTAGAAATCCGGTTTTCGGGTTTTTGCTGAGACAATTAAATATGCTTCCCGTCTTTCGCCAACGAGAAGGGAAAGAGCACCTGCACCTGAATTCAAACACCTTCCGCCAGGCGGTCGAATGCCTACGCAACGACGGAATTGTATTGATTTTCATCGAAGGAATCTGTCTCAATACCCATGAGTTGCAACCGTTTAAAAAGGGCGCGAGCCGCATTTTAGAGAGTGCACACGCGGAGGGAATCTTCCCGATTGTTCAGATTGCGGGGATTGGGTATTCGAGTTTTACGGCTTTTGGGAAGGGAATTCACCTGGCTTTCAAAAATATGTCGTGGACTTCGCCTATCGTGGAAGCAGCGGATCGAGTCAAGTTTAACGCGGCGGTTTTCGAGAAGATGGAACGCTTGATTGAGGTTCCGAAGCACGTAGGATTCCCACGCGGATTGCTTTACTATTTTGCCTTGCCTCTGTATATTCCGGTACGGGCATTTGCGGCGGCGAAAACGAAGGATTCTGTCTTTTATGATTCGGTCTTGTTCGCCCTTTTGCTTTTTACTTTCCCCATTTACGTCGCGCTCGTGGTGACGATTGTTCTAAAGGTCAAATTGATTCTGGGTTGATGCACTTTTGTGGTGGGTGGCAGACGATGCAGCCAGTGGGTTTGGGTTTCGCCTTTCATAACGAGTAAGCTTCCTGCTTCGAGGAAGACGTCTATTTTTTCGCCAGATTGTTTGTGCTTGAAGCAGAATTTTCTTTCTGCGCCAAAACTCAGCGAGCCAATCGCCCCATTTTTCTTCAGGTCTTTTTCGCCATCGCTGTGCCAGGCCATTCCTTCGGTGCCGTTGTGGTACAAGTTCAAAAGACAGGAATTATAGGTTTCGCCGGAGTGTTTTTCCGCGAGGGATTTTAAGGCTTGCAATTCAGGCGTCCAAGGCAAGGCTGTCTTCGTGGTATTGCTGTAGGTGTACGAAAAAGGCTGGTCCCCGTACCAAGCCACTTTGCGTTTCGTGATGATGCGTTTGCCATAAATGACCGCCTCATCGTTGCGCCATTCGATGCGCTCTAATAAGGCCTGCGCCATATCGGCTGCTTCCGTAGAGGACATCAACTTCCCGTAATAATGAACGATTCCGTCGCCTGGAAGCAGGTTTATAGAAGGGTCCGCAGGGAAATCGAATAGCTCCATGTTAGTTCAGACGTCGTAAGCTGATGGCACAGCCGCCACCGCGTTGCAGGCGGAATGTCATTTTTGACTTCGCCGTTACGAGGCGTTTTTCGACTACGTAGGCTTCTGGATTCTTCTCAAAATCCGCATCATCCGCATCGCGGTAGAGCATCGCTTCGTAGGTTTTATCCGGATCTAAAAAGTCTAAATCGAAGGACATATTGCGAGCCGTCGCGTTCGTGATCGAACCGATGAACCAGGTGTCCTTGTTTTTTGCCTTGCGCGCAATCGTTACGAATTCGCCCGGTTCTGCGGTGATGATTTTCGTGTCATCCCAGTCTACTGCCACGTCCTTGATGAATTGGAACGCGTCCAGTTTAGGCTCGTAATTTTCCGGCAAATCTGCCGCCATTTGTAATGGGCTGTAGAGGGTGACGTAGAGGGCTAATTGTTTGGCCAGTGTAGACCGAACCTTCGTCGTCCGCGTCGAATCAAATTGATTCAAGTTCATGTGGAAAAGGCCCGGCGTATAATCCATCGGTCCGCCCATCAAGCGGGTGAATGGTAGAATAGTCGTGTGCTCCGCGTTTATTCCAAGTGTAGGCGCGTTATTGAATTCCGATCCACGAGCGGCTTCTGCGGCCATCCAGTTCGGATACGTGCGATGCAAACCCGTCGGGTGAACGGATTCGTGGGAATCAACCATCAGGTGGTAATTTGCCGCTTTCTCAGCGACGCGGTTGTAGTGGTTGACCATCCATTGGCTGTCGTGGTGCTCGCCACGAGGGATGATTTTGCCCACGTAACCAGTCTTCACGGTGTTGATTCCTTTGTCCACCATAAATTGGTAGGCTGCGTCCATTCGGCGCTCGTAATTCGTCACAGAACTCGAGGTTTCGTGGTGCATAATTAGCTTCAAACCTTTAGAAGCAGCATATTTTGTCAGTGTGTCAATTTGGTAATCCGCGTAGGGCGTCACGAAATCGAATACTTCTTCCTTCCAGTTTCCGAACCAATCTTCCCAGCCCGTGTTCCAGCCTTCCACTAAGACGCCGTCGAATCCGTGTTTGCCCGCGAAGTCGATGTAGCGTTTCACGTTCTCCGTATTTGCGCCGTGTTTTCCACCTGCCAAAGGCCAGTTCGCCTTGCCCACGTGCATTTCCCACCACATGCCCATGAATTTTTGGGGTTTGATCCAGGTGGAATCCTTGATTTTCGAAGGCTCGTTTAGGTTCAAGATTAATTTAGAGGCCAAAATCTGTTCCGCCTTATTCGACATCACGATCGTTCTCCAAGGAGTATTAAATGGCGTCTGCACATAGGCCTTATTTCCTACCGCATCTGGCACTAAAGCCGATGTAAATTCGAGTCCCTCCAGTTTCAAATGCATCGCCGGATAATTCACTAACGCCGCCTCGTGCACATTCACGTATATGCCGTCCGCCGACTTTAACATTAAGGGAGTTTGGACGAAGTTTTTGCCCATTAAAGACGTCACCGCAATGTCTTTTTCCTTGGCTGCAGCGGCTAGGGCATCGATTTCGGAGATTTTGGTTCTTTGGTAGGTATACTCGTTTGTATCGTAATCTCCCGGAATCCAGAAGGCATTGTGGTCGCCCGTCATCGTGAAAGAAGACCACTCGTTATCGACGATAAAATGTTTGAAATTGTCTTGCGAAGGGAAGAAATAGCGGAATCCGATTCCGTCATCAAAAACGCGAAAAATCACGTCCATCAATACCCCCGATTCCTTCAAATGCAGGGTCAATTCCTTGTAGTTATTTCTGATCTCCTTTACCTCGCCCCACACCGGTTTCCAGGTGCCATCTACGATGGTAGAATCCACGCCTAAGATTTGAAATTTACGTAATTCCAAAGCGGGTTTCTTCAGAGTCAAACCTAAATCAGAAGGGGCGATAACCTCTTTGGCTTTATAAAAAACCTGGTATTTAAGGACTCTGTCAGCACCTTGCGATACTTGAATTGAAATTTGATCTGTAGGCGAAGCTATCTTAAACGATTTTTGGGCGAATAAAGAGACGCTCAAAAGTAGGAGAAGAAGGGTTTTGTTCATACCGCAAAATTACTAAAATAATAGATTAAACGGTAAATGATAGGCAAAATTGCCTAGGGCAAAAACTCGATCGCTGGCTTCTTTCCCGTCTTCACAAAAGCGCGCATCGCATCAAATGCTTTAGCGGTCTGTGCGTCTGTGAATTGACAATGCGCCTGACCGTTCGTGTATTTAACGGCAAAATATTGATCGCGTCCTTGCGCGTGAATCATATTTTCGATGTTCGTCACGGCATAGGAAACCGGAATTAATTGGTCGTAAATCGTGTGCATTAACACGACTGGCTTATCAATTTTTCCGGTGCGGTCGTAGCGTGCAAAAAGCTCTGCCTGATCCTTCGTGGCAGGTAAGCGTTCTGCTACTGCGTTTACTTTCAAGTTATCTGGGAAGCCTGTATAGAGTGTTTCTGTATTGTCAAAAGGATTGCCTTTTAGCTTGAGGGCGATGTCGCGTAACACGTTTTGGTTAAAAAATAAGGCGCCAGGAAGGTCATCAAATTTCAAGTCAAAACGCTTCGCAAAAGCCACGGCTAACACGGAATCTTTCTGCAATAAAGCCTTTTTGATCTCCCCCATGCGTTTGCCTGCCGTTGCAAAGGATACGAAACCGACAGAGCTATTGACGTCAAAAATATCTTTCAACGAAGGCACGATTCCCGGGAACAAACCGTTCATCGTGGCGTACATATCGTACTCTTTTCTGCACTGTAAATACGGGCGAGAAGAAAGCGGACATAAGGGTAATCCACCATGATAGTATTGGCCAAAATTCTCCAACGTCGCGAACGTAATTCCACCGCCCATCGAGTGCCCCATCATAAAGGTCGAGTCCGGCTGGCCCATCTTCTTCACGAAAGCTTGGCGCAATTCTTCGGTCGCATCCACTCCCTCGGGTAAAGCAAATCCTTGAATGGGATAATCCGACGCCGCAATGGCAAAACCACGATCCAAAATTACCTGCAAACGCTTATCTAATCCCGCATTGGCACTCGCCGCCGGGGTTCCCATAAATTGGTACCCGTGGGCATACATCACGAGTTTTTTGTTCCATTTAGCAGGCATCAAAACTTGATAGCCGCCCCCTTTCAGGGTACCTAAATCGATTTTTTCTTGGGCGAAAAGGGTGGTGCTAAGTGCGAGGAAGAGGAATAGTTTTTTCATAGTGAAGATTAAGGAGAAGCAAAATAGGGAAAAAATGGTAATTTGCGGCATGGAGAAGCCCTATATCGTCGACCAAAAATTCGAGAAAGAAAGCACACTCGCCATGGGCGAATACGAACATTGCGTTTTCAAGAACTGCCTGTTTGAGTCGGCTGATTTTCAACAATTCCAGTTCATC
This sequence comes from Aquirufa antheringensis, assembly GCF_023921165.1. Lineage (NCBI taxonomy): Bacteria > Pseudomonadati > Bacteroidota > Cytophagia > Cytophagales > Flectobacillaceae > Aquirufa > Aquirufa antheringensis. Next base: position 1,234,693 of record NZ_CP049835.1, on the reverse strand, counting down.
GACTGTGTTTTTGAATCGTGTAATCTCAGTTTAGTCAAACTCAGCGGAGCAGCGCTCCAAAAAGTGCATTTCAAAGACTGCAAAATGCAGGGCCTTCGCTTCGAAGCCTGCAACCCTTTTTTGTTCGAAGTAAGCTTCGATAGCTGCGTTTTAAACTTGTCTTCCTTCTACCAAATCAAGGGGAAAAAGGCGAAGTTCGTGGGCTGTTCTTTGCACGAAGTGGACTTCACGGAATCTGATTTCTCGGAAGCTATTTTCGATGATTGCGATTTGGCTGGGGCACTTTTTGACCAGACGAATCTAAGCAAAGCGGACTTCCGCAGCGCGTTTAATTTTATCATTCATCCCAGCATAAATCAGATCAAGAAAGCGAAGTTTTCGCAGAATGGTTTGGCAGGATTATTACAGGGCTTTGACATCTCTATCACCTAATATGAAAAAAATCTTATTCCTACTCCTACTGAGCACCACGCTTTTCGCGAAAGGCCGCTATCCTCGTACGATTGTGACAACTGACGGCGAAATCGATGACGTGGACACCTTCATCCGAATGCTATTGTATTCGAATGAATACCAGCTGGAGGGCTTAGTGTATTCGAGTTCGATGTGGCATTATAAGGGCGACGGGAAAGGGACGAAATTCACCTCCGAAATGGAGATGACCCGCCAGATGTACGGCGCGAAAACAGACCTTCGCTGGCCAGGCGTTCAATGGATTCAAGATTTATTGAAAGCGTATGGACAAGTTCATCCGAACCTGATTTTACATGACAAAAAATACCCATCTCCTGCCTATTTAAACTCACTGGTCAAGGTGGGGAATATCGATTTCGAAGGAGAAATGGAGCAGGTGACCGAAGGATCAGAATGGATCAAAGCAAAATTGTTAGACAACGATCCGGAGCCCATCTACTTGCAAGCCTGGGGTGGAACAAATACGATTGCTAGAGCTTTGAAATCGATAGAGGAGCAGTTTACGCGAAAGCCGGGCTGGGATGCATTGAAAAATAAAATCTCTCGAAAAGCCATTATCTACACCGTGATGGATCAGGATGCGACGCTGAAAAATTACATCGCTGGACATTGGCCGCAGATTCGCGTGTTTTACAATGCGCAGCAGTTTGCCAGTTTCGCTTATCCATGGAAGCGTGTGATGCCTAAGGCGACGCAACCCTATTTTGAGGGAACCTATATGGGGCCTAAAATCATCCAGAATCACGGGCCTCTTTTACAGATGTATTATGCCTACGGGGATGGCCAAAAGCAGCCCGGCGACGACGAGCACATACACGGTGATCCGACCAAGCTGAAGGATGCGCAATGGGGATCTTTCCAACCTTTTGATTTTATTTCCGAGGGAGATTCTCCCGCGTTTTTGCACCTGGTGGATGTGGGTTTAAATAACTTGAATAACCCGTCCTACGGTGGTTGGGGTGGTCGATTCGCTCTTGCAGAGGGAAATCCGTATCGCTTCGAAGACAACGATAAAGCGGCGGATTTTAATCCGGAGACCGGTAAATTAGACATTTCTTATTCCCAAACCCGCTGGTTAATCGCCGCACAAGAAGACTTCGCGGCCCGGGCAGATTGGTGTGTAAAATCGTTCAAAGACGCGAATCATGCGCCGCAGATAACGGTCAGTGAAGGCATGCATGTGTACGCAAAACCAGGCGCAAGCCTTGACCTTCATGTGATTACTAGAGACCCCGATGGGCACGCCATTAAGCTGAAGGTTTGGCCTTATCCGGAGGCAGGATCCGGGAAAGCGGAAGTGCAAATAGAAAACGCAACGGTAAAAGTGCAAATACCAGCTACCGCAAAAAAGGGCGACACTTTTCACGTCGTGGTGGAGGGAACGGACAATGGTTCTCCTGCCTTAACCCGTTATAGACGTGTAGTAATCACAATACAATAAAAAAGCCGCCCAGGAATCCCAGGCGACTTAAAAACTAATTAACCATTTTATTAAAGAGAATGACGAAGCGTAATGCCGTACGTTCTAGGGTCACCTAAAACCGCGGCGTACTGACCGGCGTTACCTCCGGCTGGCAATAATTGTTCGAAGTAGTTTTGGTCTAACACATTTCTACCCCAAATCGAGATGCTCACCCCTTTTGCCGCTCTGAAACCAATGCGTGCGTTTAATACAGAGTAGCCTTCAATGTTCAAATATTTCGATGGAGTTGCGCTTGAAGAGAAACCGGAACGAGCGTAGTCATCGACAGCGATGTAGAACTCCCCTGTTTGGCCTAATAACTTAGCTACTGAGGTAAATTCTGCCCCCAAGGATGCGGCCCATTTAGAAACTCCTGGCAATTCTTGGCCTGAAATATCCTTGTAGAATGCTGCTCCTCCTGTTTCCTCTAAAGGTACTGGTGCGTTTTTGAAGGAAGTATAAATCGCTTCTGTATAGGCTAGATTACCATAGAATGAGAAATGTTTCGTTAAACTCAAGGTCCCATCTACTTCAAGACCGCGGACACGCACACCCTCTGCATTCGCTAAATAACCACGGTTAACCGCTGGATCTGGAGTTTGCACTAAGGTTTGGTAATCCGTAATATCTGTATTGTAAGCGGTTAAATTAAACGTCGTATTCACACTAGGTTTTGCTTTAAATCCTAATTCGAAATGCTTCGTTCCTTCCGGTTTAATCGTGGCTAAGTCTAATAAAGGCTGGCCATTTAGCGAAGGTAAACCTCCTAAATTCAACCCTACAGGCTTATATCCGGTTGAAAAAGTCACGAATGAGTTGAAGTTCTTCGATTTTTTGTAGGCCAAAGTAACTTGACCAGAGAAATTGCGATCTGTTACATCCGCGTTGAATGCCTGGTCAGAATACACTAATTTTTTCAAGGCAATCAGAGCCGCATCCGTTGTTTGCAATCCGCCGTAGGTCTTGCGGCTGTAGGTCAAATCTTTCGCGTCGTAGTTATAGCGAATACCCGGCATTAAGCTGATTTTGTTGGATAATGCAATGTCTAATTGACCGAAAACAGCGGCTGAAAGTGTGTTCAAATTCGAACGAGTTTTGATTCCGTAACCTTCGAAAAGACCCGGTGTTTTCCAAAGCGCACTGGTCGTACTTTGGTTAAATCTCCACGTGGCAGATCCGCCTTCTTCGGTTTGATCAGGATTTGATTTTAGGTTTTGGCCAAAAACAAAGGCTCCAAATACCGCGCTCAATTTAGACGAGAACGTTCCCGCCCATCTGATTTCTTGCGACCATTGTTCATGATAAGAAGTAGCGGCAGAAGTTTTTAAAGCTTGCAAGCCCGTGAAATCGCGGTCATTCGATGGATCCCAATCCCAAAAACGCCAAGCAGATGTCGAAGTCAATGTTCCTGGTCCTAGTTGAATATCCGCATTCACAGAAACACCGCCTAATTTCTGGCCAGAACGCCAAGGCGTATCGTGATCGATCAAACGATCGAATGGATTACGGCTAGGCAATTGATAATTTAAATCCTTAATAATGTTTTCAAATTGGCGATACGACGCACGCAAAGTTGGAGCCACACCGGCAATCACTTGTGCATAACCGTTCGGATTTTGTTGTGTGAAGTCCCCGATTAAGGTGAACTTCGCTTTCTCAGATGGCGCAAATAATAGTTGACCGCGAACACCCAAATTATTCAAGTCGTTTACTTTTTGTTGGGTCGCCACATTGTACAATAACCCGTCACGCTGCGTTCCAGAAAAGGAAATACGAGCAGCTAATGTCTTTGAAAGAGGCCCAGTGATACTGGCTTTGGCCTGAATAAATCCGTAATTACCATAGCTCAATTCGAAGTTCGCCCCAGGTGTGAAACTCGCTTTTTTAGTCGTCACATTGAAGTTCCCGGCTGTCGTATTTTTACCAAATAAGGTACCTTGAGGCCCACGCAAAACCTCCACTTGTTCGATGTCCACAAAGTCCATGGTCGTCGCTGCCGGACGCGCATAATACACGCCATCCACATAAAAACCTACACCCGGATCGATACCATCATTCGTCAAACCAAACGTCGTCCCCAAACCACGGATACTCAAAGAGGTATTACGCGGGTTCGAGGAATACAACTGAACAGAAGGGATGAATTCCTTCAAACGATTCACATTAAATGATCCCGTCTCAGCCACTTTCGCACCACCGATGACAGTGATCGGAATAGGCACATCTTGCACCGCTTCTTTCCTACGACGAGAGGTCACGACGATTTCTTCTAATTCCTTTGTCTCTTCCTTTAGGTAGATAGTCACTGGCGTTCCTTGAGCGATGTAATCTTGTTTTTGATAACCCACAAAACTGACGACCAATAAGTAGGGGAATTTTTGACCCGTTTGAAAGTAAAAGTGACCTTCCGCATCGGTGATCACACCGTGCGTGGTTCCCTTGATATAAAGAGAAACACCAGGAATGGGCTCTTTCGTTTTTTCATCCAGCACTTGACCACTTAAGGTCGAGTTGATGGTGGATTTTGCTTGTTGACCAAAGGCAGTAGCCGTCGAAACGGTCAGGATTACTAGTAGGGTAAAAAACTTATTCATACTCAGCGGATTATATTTTGCTTTACACTATAAACTCTACCGATTTAGTAGATTGTGTTGCAAATGTATAAACCGAATAAATAAAATGCAAATGCCCCATTTGAAAAAAATACAAATTTTTCACAAAACAGGGCATTAAACAGTTTAAAAAAAGATTATTAGTCTATAAAATTTATAGATTAATTTTAACTAAGCTAGAATAGTGCTAAAATCGGAAACTAACTAAACAGCACATACGCCACCGCCAATGTCACAAATACGTTGAATAACTGCGCGATTAAAAAAGCGTATAAAGGCTTCTTTCCTTCTTTCGAGAATAGGTCTGAGAATTTGGTTTCTAAACCGATGCTAGTGAAAGCTAGGGCAAACCAAAGTCCTTGTAAAGCCTTGAAACCTCCCTTCACTGAATCGAGTGTTTCCGATGAAATCACGAAGGAGAACAGTAAAGAAGCGGCGATGAAACCCAAAACGAACTTAGGGAAACGCTCCCAAATAATCGCTCCTGTCGGCTTCGCTTCTTGTACTGTAGCAGATTGATTATTGGTCACCGTCCAATAGATAGAGATGGCGAAAGCGGCGAAACCTAACAATACGTTTTGGGAGAATTTAACGATCGTCGAAATCTTCAAAGCTTCCTCGCCCACCATCGTTCCAGATGCGATTACCGCACCAGTTGTGTCAATCGTTCCGCCTAACCAAGCACCAGTCACCGCTTGCGAAAGACCCAAAGCCTGCGCGATAAAAGGTAAAAAGATAATCATCGGAATCGCCGTAATCAAGACGATAGAGATGACATAAGACAGCTTTTTGGAATCCCCTTTAATGGCTCCAGACGTTGCAATCGCCGCTGAAACGCCGCAAATTGATACCGCACTGGAAATCATGATGGCGAATTCTTCGTCGATGCCCATTTTTTTGGAAACCCAAAAAGCAAAGTACCAAACCGAAATCACCACCACCAAGGCTTGAATCAAACCGAGCGAACCAGCCTTCAAAATGTCTCCAAAAATCACACTCGTTCCCAATAAGATCAACCCAATTTTCACGAACAACTCCGTCGAAAGGGATTCGGTTAACCACGCCGGAAGCGTGAAGAAATTACTCAAAACCAACCCGATCGTTAAGCTGAAAATCACCGCTTCTAGGTTCCAATTTTTCAGGAATGCGTTGCCCGCTAACACTAGAGCGAGTGAGGTAAGCACGAAGACAATGGGAAAACCTTTGGCCGTACTTGCTACACTTTTGCCTAAAACACTTGCCGCGAGCAAGGCAATTACAAAAGTGAAAACGAATAGCTGACCCAACTTGATTAAGTTACCGGCTGTGAGCACTTTTTCTGATAAGTCAACGGTCGTCTCCCAGCCAAAAGAAGGAGATGGAATTTTCACCCCTAGAAGGGCCACGCCGATGATGATAAATCCTAAAAGGACAACGGTCCAATCTTCAGTTAAAAGGTTCTTCTTCATTATTTCGCTGGAGTCAACACGATGTTTCTATATTCCACTGGACCATGATCGCCCTGAAACATGATGGGCCCTGGCGCTGCTTCGTCGCTGTCCATCGCGCCGCCTGTGATGCCGGGGATGTTTTGTTCGACGATGACTTTTTGACCATTTAACGTGACTGAAACCTTGCGTCCTACTAAGGTGATGTCATAGGTTTGCCATTCGCCGGATGGTTTTGCGGCTTGGAAAAGCGGATCGATAAAGCCGTAAATACCGCCTAAATAGATGCTGTAGGGCTCTTTGCCAAAGCTATCTTCTACCTGCACCTCGTATCGGCCGCGTAAATACACGCCACTATTACTTCCTGGCGGCAAGCGGAATTCGATGTGCAATTTGAAGTCGTTGAACTTTTGTTCCGTGCATAAATTAGCACCAGAAGCAGGACTTTTCAGCACGCCATTCTCTGCGATCCATTGGTTTTTAGGCCCTAAGGCTTTCCAGCCTATTAAATCTTTACCATTAAATAGAGTGATCGGTTTGTCCCAAACCGGTTCCGCAGATCTCCATAAAGAAGGCGCACGAACTCCGGTAAAAGCCATCGCTTTGCCGTTTGGTTTTGTGATGGTTCCAGACAATTTTCCGTCTTTCAACTCTCCCTCAAAACTCATCTGAACCTCCGTCAATTCCCATTGAGGGGGAATTTTAAAGGAAATGTGTCCATCCTTAAAAAACACTTCTGATATGGGACGAGCAGAACCGCCATCCGCCACAAAACGACCCGTTAATGTTTTTAATCCTGAATGACGCACCTCTAACCAAGACGGCGCCGTCGAAACGCCACCATTGCGGTTTTCCATGGATACGTTTAAATCCCAAGCACCTTCTAAAGGATGGTGTTCTTGTGCATAAGCACTCGTCGCGAAAGCAAATAAAGCAAGGAGTAATTTTTTCATAGTCTTACGATTGAACCGCCTTCATCTGAGGCGAAATGAAATGAATTAATAACCACGCAAACAAATACGCGCAGCCACAAGCCACAAATATAACATTATATCCGGCTGACAAAGCCTGGTCTGCCTTGTAGGAATCTAAAATGACTCCAATAATGTAGGGGAAAATCACGCCTCCTAGTGAACCAGCTAAGCCACCGATACCCACGACGGAAGAAACGGCGTGTTTGGGAAACATATCCGAAACCGTCGTAAAAATGTTCGCAGACCAAGCCTGGTGCGCCGATGCCGCGATGGAAATTAAGAACACCGCCTGCCAAATATCCGTTGCCCAGCGCGCCCCAATAATGGGCACCGCACAGAGCGCAAAGAAGAACATCGAATACTTCCGCGCCTTGTAGACCGGCCAGCCTTTCTTGATGAAATACCCAGAAATGTAGCCTCCGCCAATACTCCCAATGGATGTGCAGGTGAACAAAATCGCTAAATGCAAACTCGGCTTTTTCAGGTCAAGCGCGAAGGTCGTCGAAAAATAAGAGGGCAACCAAAACAAGAAAAACCACCAGATCGGATCCGTGAAGAACTTGCCCACGATGAAGACCCAGGTTTGGCGGTAACCGAAAAGTTTAGACCAAGCGATGGGTGCGATTTCTGATGTTTCTTCCTCAGACTGTATATGCGCTAATTCCTCTGTCGTAACGGAAGTATGCTTCGCGGGAACTTCGTAAAACCACCACCACAAAGCCAACCAAATAAATCCGATGGCACCCGTAATAATGAAGGCTTCTTGCCAGCCATAAGCACCTAAAATCCAGGGCACCATGATGGGCGCGACCATCGCACCAATGTTCGCTCCGGAATTAAATATCCCAGTCGCTAAAGCGCGTTCGCGTTTAGGAAACCACTCCGCGACCGTCTTAATCGCCGCCGGAAAATTCCCCGCTTCGCCGGCTCCTAAAGCGGCGCGTGCCGCGCCGAACCCGAACGAAGTTTTGGCCAAAGCATGCGCCATCGCCGCGAACGACCAGATGACGATGGAGATGGCATAACCCATTTTAGAACCAATCTTATCGATCACCTTCCCAAAAGCCAACAATCCGATCGCATACGACGCCGTAAAACACATCACGATGAAACTGTAATCCGTTTCCGACCAGTTCAATTCCTTCTCCAGCGTGGGCTTCAATAAGCCGATCACCTGGCGATCCAAATAGTTAATCGTGGTCGCAAAAAACAAGAGGGCGACCACCACCCAGCGGTAATTTCCTTTCATTAGAATCCGATTGAATTCCCGCCGTCAACCGGGATTGAGACGCCTGTTACGTAATTTGCTGCATCTGAGGCTAAATAAACTGCCGCCCAACCGATGTCTTCTGGTTTCCCGAAATAGCCCATCGGCGTGCGATCCATCGCCTTGTGTTTGCGATCCGGATCCGAATTCATCGCCGTTCTGCTCATCGCCGTTTCGATAAATCCTGGTGCAATCGCATTCACGCGAACGCCTTTGCCGGACCACTCGGAAGCGAGCACGCGTACTAAACCATAGATACCGGTTTTAGAGGACGCATATGCTGCTACACGATCGATTCCATAGTATGCCGCCATCGAGGAGATCATGATGATGGACCCTTTTCCGCGCGCTAACATATGTTTTCCTACCTCCCGAGTCAGCGAGAAAACGGCATTCAAGTTCACGTTAATGATGTTCGCAAAATCGTCATCCGAAACTTCCACAGCCGGGCGTTTCATGTTGATGCCCGCGTTGTTGACGAGTATGTCGATGCCGCCATGTTTTGCTACTAGCTCAGCAACAAGTTGAGAAGTCAAGCTCAAGTCTGAAACATCATTCACTGCATAATGTGCTCCAGCACCTAGGGTTGCGACCGCCTCTTTCAGCACCTCTTCGCGGCGACCCGTGATCACGACCGTGGCGCCGGACGCTAAAAAGCATTTCGCGATATCGAATCCGATTCCGGTTCCGCCGCCCGTGATGAGCGCCACGCGCCCTTGCAATGAGAATGGTTGTTGCATCTTATTTCAGTTGGTAAATACGTACAATTTCTTTTATTTCTGCCAAAGTCCGCACAGGCGTCCCGTAGCTAATCGGTAATTTCGAATAGGTTTGGAAGTACAATAAATGGGCATCGCGCCATAAAACAGACTCCCGTTGTTGCGACGCTAAACGTCCGCGAACATCCGCAAAAATCTCCGGATCCACCTTGCCTTGCAGCGAATCCCAGTCCTTTTGCAAATCCTTCACTCCCTGCAAACCGGAATTCATGCGGTAGCAGAATTCATCCCAAAGCGTCCGCCCAGAAGTCAATTTCTCTTTCCAGCCCACATGGTGAAACCACAATAGATAATTCAAATCCGTCTTCGCAGGATCAAGCCATTGTTGTGCGACCGCCGGATGGTATAAACTTAAAGTATTGCTTCCCGACGCTTTTCGGTCAAAACCCAGACCCACAGAATCCGCGCGATGGTAATAAATCGACGTCCAGTCGGGGCGCTGACTACGCTCGAGCCAAGGCTCCGGGCCCCAGTGAATTCCCTGGCCCATCACGTGGTGCAAGCCTAGAGGCGTCGTAAATTTCACATAAGTGTCGCGGGATTTCATCAGAATATCCGAAGCCGTTTTCGCCGCTTTTTCGTCGTGGGTCAAGGTCTGCTTCACCCACTCGTCCGCAATTTTTTCGGAGCTCAAGGTGTGATCCCAAGCCAATCGGCCGAACGCATACCAGTTCGCTTGCGACAGTAAATGTCCTGTCCAGTTTCTGTCGGAACCCGTGTTTGCCACGCCCGCCATCATCGTGATTTGGTCGTTGCCCAGGCTGCCGTCGATGACTTTGGCGACGGTGGAACCTTTGCCGTTTTGGTAGGTATCTGAATCCAAACATTCCTTAAAGAGGATGGATTGGTAGAAAACGTTCGTACTGAAACCGGTGTATTCTTGGGTGATTTGGAATTCTAAGGCCAAAGGCGTTTTCGGCATCGCACCGAAAAGCGGGTGGAATGGTTCGCGCGGCTGGAAGTCGATCGGGCCATTCTTCACCTGAACAATCACGTTTTTCGCGAAGGTTCCGTCCAAAGGTTTGAAGTCGTTATAGGCTTCTTTGAATCGATCGCCTTTCGGATTAGGGGCATAAACAAACGCGCGCCAAATGACAATTCCATTAAAGGGTTGCACCGCCTCCGCTAACATGTTCGCGCCGTCCGCGTGGGTGCGACCGAACTCTTGTGGACCCGGTTCGCCCTCGGAATTTGCCTTCACTAAGAAGCCACCAAAATCCGGAATCTGCGCATAGATTTCTTTCGTTTTCGCCGTCCACCAAGCGCGCACTTGGGGGTCTAGCGGATCCGAGGTTTTCAATTTTCCCACCAGTTTAGGCGAGGCAAAATTCACGGATAAAAACAGTTTGATGCCGTATGGGCGGAACACGTCGGCGAGCACTTTTACTTTGGCCAAATACTCCGGCGTCATAAACCGCGCCGAGGCATTTACGTTGTTCACGGAGACCGCGTTGATCCCGATGGACGCGTTTGCCCGGGCGTAATCCGTGTAGCGCGGGTCGACGGTTTCCGGCAATTCGTACCATTTCCACAGCGATTGTCCCGCGTACCCGCGTTCGATAGTGCCCATCACGTTGTCCCAGTGGTTCAACATGCGGAATTTGACTTTGGGCGATGAGCTGAAGTTTGCCAAAGGTTTCTCCTGCTGAATCATCCTTAACAACTCAAAAACCCCGTACAAAATCCCGCGGTCAGAGCTGGCTTTGATTTGAATTTGAGGCCCTGCAACAATGCTGAAAGCTTCTTCTTTTAAGCTCGGGTCTTTCACGAATTGAATACTTCCATTCTTTGCTAGGCTCACCGGCGTCACCCCCGTCAAACCCTTCAAACCATTCGTTAATTCTTTCTTCGCCGTCTCTAAAATGGGCGTCGACGCAAACTCGGATGAGATTGATTTTGCATACGGCGCATAACGAGCCGCGGAAGCCAGTTTGTCAAATTTCAACCACAAGCGATAGCCATCATCCGCCTTTACAGCGAAACTGCAAACCACAAAAAACACCGCTAAAAAGGAACGAATAGCTAATTCTAATCCGCGGATTTCCGCTAAACCGCGCAATCGTCCAATCGCCGAATAGCCTGGATAGGTTTTCTTTTTCAAATCATCTAACATTTGGTGACCGTGATCTGGGCGCATCGGAATCTGTTCCCCCCCTCTTCTTTTTTCTTCTTCTACCACCGCTTTCACTACTTCAAACATATCCACATCACCCGTTAAATGCGGCGCCTCGTGGAAAATCAACGGTTCATTCTGTTCTCTAAAAGTCGTGCGTAAATGCAAGAAGTGAATGCGATCTGTGAAGCGGCGAACCATCCCAGGCAAATCATTATCCGCTCTCACTCCTAACGAACCGGTGCAGAACGTAATTCCATTTGCACGTTCCGGAGAAGCAGCCATCAACGCCGCCAAATCCGCTTCCGTACTCACCACCCGCGGTAAGCCTAATAAAGGAAACGGAGGATCATCCGGATGGATGCATAAATTGATTCCTAATTCCTGTGCCAAAGGCGCGATGGATCGCACAAAGTAGTGCAAGTTCTCGCGCAATTGATCCGCTGAAATAGCCTTGTATTCGTCTAACAGACTTTGGAAATTGGCTAAATGAAAGGCCTCCTCTGAGCCGGGAAGACCTAAAAGTGCTGTATTTTTTAATTCTTTTATTTCGTCAGAAGTCATCTTCGCGAAACGCTGTGAAGCCGCAGCCTGAACCGCCGGCGTATAATCCGCAGCGGCGCCCGGACGCTGTAAAATATGCAAATCAAACACCGCAAAATCCGTCCAAACAAAACGCAAAGCGCGTGCCCCATCGGGCATCTCGAAGTTCAGTTTTGTCCGCGACCAATCGAGCACAGGCATGAAATTATAGCACACGGTTTTGATGCCGCATGCTGCCAGATTTCGTAAAGACGTTTTGTAATTTTCAATGAATTGCGCGCGAGACGGCAAGGCTTTCTTAATCCCCTCGTGAACGGGCAGTGATTCCACGACTGACCAATGTAAGGGCGTCCAATCCTGATTCCCCGCTTCAATAATAGCAATGCGTTCTTGAATGGATTCGATAGGCCAAACTTCCCCCACCGGAATTTGGTGCAATGCAGTAACGACTCCTGTGCATCCGGCTTGACGAATATCCATCAAGGAAACCGGATCGTTCGGACCGAACCAACGCATCGTGTGTATCATTGTATTTTGTTTAGAGGCTTATGCTTATTAAAGTGCAAAATGCACAAAAAATACTGATTAAAAAACCAACTCATACCTCGCCGATCTCCCCGCCCCCACTGGCGTAAACACCTGCATTGAAACTAGCTCTTGAAGATCACGGGAGGCAGTGGCTCGGGAGGCTCCCGTTATTCCCACATATTTGCGGACATTCATTCCGCCTTGGAAAGAGTCGGGGCCGGCTGCTAGCATGCGGTTGATGGCTTTGTTTTGGCGCTCGTTCAGTTGGTGTTCGAAGACGGCGAAGAAGTGCCATTTCGAAATGGTAAACTGGATGAGTTTGTCTGCAAAGGTTTGGGCTTCTAAAAGTGTTTGCACAAACCATTCGATCCAATCTGTGATGTTAAGGCCTTTTTCTGCTTGCTGGAGGGCGTGATAATAGGCCTTTTTGTTTGCCTCTATGGCTTTGGAAATACTAAAAGGCAAAGGACATTGAAGACCCTGCGAAAGCGCTTTCTCCACGATCGCGCGACCGATCCGGCCATTGCCATCCTCGAATGGGTGAATCGATTCGAAATACAAGTGAGCCACCGCCGCCTTAACCGGTGGCGCCATCCAAGCAGCCTCGTTAAACCACTGTAAAAATTGCGCCATTTCGGGTGGAACACGCGAAGACGGTGGAGCCTCGTAATGAATGGTAGGCCGAGCGACAGACCCAGAAACAATCTGCATGGGCGCCTCATCCGTCCGCCATTCGCCCGCATTTATCTGCGGCGTATTGCCCATTAATTTTGTATGCCAAAGCTTCAGCCGCTCCTCCGTCAATGGCTCAGCAAACGAATTCCGTACATCCATTAACATCTCACTGAGACCTATGACATCCTTATTTTTAGGCAAATGCGGACTCGCTAAACCTAAATTTCGGCGAACCGAAGACATAATATCTATCTCACTATAAAATTCACCCTCGATGGCAGAAGTCTTTAAGGCCTCCGCCACCATCAATTGAATCATCATTTCCGTCCGATCCTCCACTGGCAAAGCAGCCAATTTACCGCTCAATTCGCCTGATTTCTGCATAAATGCAAAGATTTGCGGCTCGACACGATTCGTATCGAATTCAAAATGGGGCCAAGAAACGCGTTGCCAGTTGTACATGATGAGGCGATTAGGAAGTGTAATCGACTCAAATATAAGCATTTTTTGAGGCGATTAGCGAAATTAATCGCCTCATTTCTACACCCCCCTACTAAACTGAGGCGCGGCCTCCGCTGTCGCCAGCAGTTTCAGGTCAAAAGCCTTGCAGATATTGCGAATGAAATGCTTGCCTAGATCTGTGACGATGACTCCGTGTTCACCCCAGGTGACGAGGTCATCGATCGCGAGTTCATCGAGTTCGTGAAAGGTGTATTGGCGCAGGACTTCGAGGTCTTCTTGGTGGAAATGGGTCTTGCCTTGGCAGGCGATGTCGAGGATGTATTGGCGCATTTTTTGGTCCATCTGACTTAAAAAATAGCCCTTGAAAACGGCCAGTTCGCCGGCATGGATTTGCTGGTAATATTCCTGAATCGTCTTTTTGTTTTGGGCAAAACCATAGTAAATATCGCTGATGCTCGAGACGCCTAAACCTAAAAGCAAACCCGTCTGCTGCACCGTGTAGCCCATAAAGTTGCGGTGTAAGGTGCCCTCGTTGTGCGCTTTAACCATCAAATCCGATGGGAGCGCGAAGTGATCCATCCCAATGTCCGTGTAACCGGCGGCGCGGAAAAGCTCCTTGCCTTTTTGGTACAACTGCATCTTCTCAGACGCCTCCGGCAAATCGTTTTCGTCAAAAAGTCGCTGCGCCTTGCTCGTCCACGGCACATGCGCATACGAATAAAACGCGATGCGATCCGGCCGCATCGAAATCGCATCTTGAATGGTCTTTTCGATCCGCGGCAAGGTCTGCAAAGGCAGGCCATACACTAAATCCAAGTTCACCGATTCATACCCGATCTCCCTTGCCCATTGCACCACCTGTTTCACATTTTCCAAAGGCTGCACCCGATTAATCACCTCCTGAACCTGGGGATTACTGTCCTGCATCCCAAAACTCACGCGGTTAAATCCGAGCTCAAAAAGCGTTTGCAAATGTTCGCGTGTCGTGTTATTTGGATGACCCTCGAAACCGAATTCGTGGATCTTTGGCACAATAGAATCCCCTAAAATCCCCTGCAACATCCGCTGTAAATTCTGCGGCGAAAAGAACGTAGGCGTCCCGCCTCCGATATGTAATTCTCGAATAACGGGCTTAGAGCTCATCGATTTTCGGTACAATTTCCACTCCTGTAACAGCACTTCGATGTACTCCTCCTCCACGGAATGATTCGTCGTAATGCGCTTATTACAGCCACAAAAAGTGCAGAGTTTCTCGCAAAAAGGCAAGTGAATGTACACGCTAATCCCCTCCTGTTCATTGCTCTCCTCGAAACGACGCACAAACATCCGTTCCCAGTGTTCGCTGTCAATCGTCTCGTCCCAAAACGGTACCGTCGGATAACTCGTGTAGCGCGGAATCGCTACGTTGTACTTGTTCAATAAATCTAGGCTTACCGGTTGCATGAGGGCAAAGGTAAAAGGGAGAGGATTTAGCAAAAATGACTGTCGTCATTTTTGCTAAGAGAAGAGAGTATAGAGTATAGATAATAGATGGTAGATTATAGAGTATAGATAAATGATAACCCATCTATACTCTATAATCTAAAAGTAGGTGTTCACCGCGAACTCAAACTGCCCCATAAAAATCTGCTTGAACGGCTGAATGTTCGTCTGCTCATAAAAAACCAGCATCGCTTTCTTGTATTCGAGTGAATCGATGGTTCTAAACGAGATGGGACAATAGCCATTTTTCAACAGAATCGCATTGCTGATGATCCTGGCGGTGCGTTTATTCCCATCAGAAAAGGGTTGAATATAGGAGATCAAAACCAGCACTAAAAGGGCCTTTTCAAACACATCTTCCTTTGCATTTACCAGCTCACACATCTGCTCCAAAGCCTCTCTGATTTGGTATTCATTATCTAGTGGCGTGTAATTCGTGCCAGAAATCCCCACACGACTGTTCCGGATGTTGCGGGAGATGGGTAATTCTTTGGCCAACATACTATGGATATCCTCAATGCTCGAAACCGTCAACGGGTTAATATAAGTAGGATTTTGAATGATAAAATCGATCGCCTCCTTGTGATTCAGCAACATAATCGCCTCGTCCTTCGTTTTCCCCGCCGCCGTCTCTTTATCCTTTAACAAGCGCTCCGTTTCCAGCAAAGAATACGTATTTCCCTCGATTTGAGACGATTTCCAGCTTAAATCTATCGCTAATCGCTCTAACTCTTTTTGATAAACGTCTTGCGTTAATTTGGCCGTATTCGCTTTGTATTTTTCTTGCCAAACCTGCAACAAAGAAGTCTCCCCCTCCGTAAAAAGCGTCAAATTTTTCAGCGTTTCACTAATTAAGTCCAAATTAAAAGACGCCTGAATCGCGCGCTCATCAATTTCTTGACTAAAATAATCCCCTAAATCGATCACACTTAGTACGGCAAAACCTTCGCTTATTGCATAGCGGCTACCTTTCAACTCGCCTATTCGGCTCAAAAGTCCCTTCGCACACAAATCATGCAGCGATCTTCGTAACGTAATCACACTGATAGGCAATTGCAATCCGTCCAAAATTTCCTGCGAGGAACTTTGGGGATGATCCTTCACGAACTGAATGATCTCTGGGTCTCTATTTACGCGTTTTTTAGGCATCGGCTTTTTTATCGATCACAAAAATACGATATATCAATCATTTTATGCTCTTTTATGATCGATAAACTGATTTTTTATGATCGATAAAACAGGGGGTAGTAGGCAGTGGGCAGTGGACAGCAGTCAGTGGGCAGTGGGCAGTGGAAAATACCCTATCTATACTCTCTACTCTATACTCTATAATCTCTACTCTATTCTCTCTACTCTTTACTCTACCGCCGAAGCTAGCTTAAACGTCCACGCATACTGACACGGACTATTCCCCGGTGTAACAACCGGAGGAGCGATGCTTACAACTCCGTTTTTATACGTCGACTTAACTGGCGTTGAAGACCCTACTAGCGTAACCGAAGTCGGTTTTTTCACACCCGCCACTTGAAGCGCGGCCGTCGGGAATTCTGTCGTAATCAGGTATAAATCGTTGCCCTTTTGAGTGAAGTGTTGTTTGGTGGCGGGCGTAACCTTAGGAGCTTTGGCCCACTTACGCGTACCATAAATCCCCTCGCCATTCACCTTTAACCAAGACCCGATGTCCGTCAAACGCTGCTGCATAATCACCGGAATCCGACCATCCGCAGTGGGCCCAATGTTCAACAACAAATTGCCTCCGCGCGCGACCTTGTTAATCAACATGTGCACGAGCTGCTCAGAACTGGAATAGTCCTCTAGATTTTCGTTTCGGTTATAGCCAAAAGATCCGGCGATGCCTCGGCATTCCTCCCAAGGTCTCGCAAAATCCAAGCCATTCGCGTCCCCATCGTGTACTAAATCGTATTCCGTGGTGTAAAATCCACCGTGCTTACTGCGCGTTTCCTTACCCCAGCGATCGTTCACGACTACACTCGTGCGAACCGGCGAATCGTTGTATAACCAGGACAAAAACTCCGTGCTGCGCAATTTGTCCGATGTATAATCCCACTCGCCATCCGTCCAAACCAAATCCGGATGATACGTATTCACCAAGTCCTTCATCTGCGGGAACATGTGCTGGTCGATATACTCATTCAGCGTCTCCTTTTTATACAAGGGATTGTACCACTCGAGTAGTGAATAATAGTAACCCATTTTGATATTTTTACTTTTGACAGATTTTGTCAAATCCCCTAATAAATCCCGGTGCGGACCCACATCAACTGCGTTCCAATTCCAGGATTGTTTTGATGGCCAAAGCGTAAAACCCTCGTGGTGTTTCGACGTCAACACGACATATTTTGCGCCGGCATTTTCGAACAATTTCGCCCACTCGTCTGGCTGAAAAAGCTCTGCTTTAAATTGATTTGTGAAGTCTTGGTATTTGACATTTGGCCCAAAAGCCTTGTTATGAAAATCCGTAAAGAAATGCTGCGTCTTATTCGGCTCTTGCCAGCGACGCCAGTACCATTCCGCATAGCGATCGTACACGCCCACCTTGTCTCTGGCCGTCGGACTATAAGCCGGCACAGAATATAATCCCCAGTGAATGAATATGCCAAATTTCGCATCTTCAAACCAGCCCGGTACGGGGCGGCTGTCGATGGATTCCCAGTTGTTTTGGTAGGTTTTTTGGGCGAATGCGTTGCCCGCGAAAAGGCAAAGTGCCAGAATTAATAACTTGATTTTCATAAGGTTTAGATTTTATCGAGCCTAATTTAATTAAAATTGTTAATTTCAACCCCATGCAACAATGGATATGTAATGAGCCTGGTATTTTGGTTTCTCAAGAAGCAGAAATGCCTCAGCGCACACCCGGATTTTCCCTCCTTCGCGTACGCAACATCGGCATCTGCGGAACCGACATTCATGCCTTCGCTGGCAACCAACCTTTCTTTTCGTATCCCCGCATTTTAGGCCACGAACTGGCGGTAAAAATCGTTGAATCTGACACATTCGAGACCGGAGAATTAGCCACGATCATTCCTTATTTTAACTGTGCTTCGTGTGGTGCGTGCTCAATGGAACGGTCGAATTGCTGTGAGAATATCCAGGTTTTTGGGGTACATACAGACGGCGGAATGCGGGAATATATCGTGGTGGAAGATCGCTACATATTACCGGGCAAAGGATTATCCGCTGACGAACTTGCCTTAGTAGAACCACTTTCCATCGCAGCCCACGGACTCCGTCGCGCGGAACTAAAAGCAGGTGAAAAAGTCCTCGTGATGGGCGCCGGACCTATTGGTTTATTCACGATTTTACTGGCTAAAATTCAAGAGGCTTTAGTCGAAGTGGCGGAACCTAACTCTTCGCGTTTGCAATTTTGTCTCGACAATTTAGGGGTTGCGGAAGCGATCACGGGGGCATTTAACACAGTCATCGATGCCACCGGAAATCTAAACGCTATTGAATCCGGTTTCGCCAAAATGGCGCACGCCGGAAAATACGTTTTGATCGGATTGCAAAAACAAGCCATCTCCTTTTCACATCCGGAATTTCACAAAAGAGAAGCGACGCTGATGAGTAGCCGAAACGCGACTTTGGAAGACTTCGAATACGTCATGAATTTATTCCGCGAGGGTAAGATTCAGGCAGATAAATTCATCAGCCATCGCTTCACAAAAAATCAAGTTCCTGGTATTTTTGCAAAAATTAACGAGCCCACTCAACAAGTAATCAAGGCGATGATTACTTTAGCGGAATGAAACCACTACTCCTATTCTGCCTACTTTTAGGCGCCTGTAAATCTCAAGAAGTGCTGCCCGAAAACTGCTACAAAGGGCGTCTATCCCTGAAGGGTATTTGCAATAATTACGTGATTGAATTAGTCGAAGGATCGATAGACACATCGAAGCTCGAAGTAAAGTGGAAAAATCCGGATACAGGTAAAAACTATACCAATGCCTTCGCACTTTCAAACCCCTGCGCTTTACCCGTTAGCCTGAAAGAAGGGGACGAATTCTTTTTCAAATTAGATTCCACTCAACTGACTGCTGAGTGCGTTACGTGCAAAGCTTACAGCCCTACTCCTAAAAAGGCCTTACCTATCTCGATTTGCCCTTAATTGATTTTGAAATTCGTCACCTCATAGCCGATTTCTTCGTCTGCTATCATTTCCGAAAAGTCGAAGAATACACTCGTGGGGTAGCCATAAGTGGCATTGAAATTCAGTACTTTCTTCGCTGGATTTTTGTCGACGTTCGCCTTAATGACTTGCAATAATTCCGGGATCGTATACATCACACCGTAGCGTTCCGCGGCATTATAAGGCGCTCCATTCACCGTCGATATTTTGCCATTTTGAACGACAATTTGATGCGGACCCACATATTCCAGGGGACAAAAGCACACCCGCTTAAAGGAAAAAGAATAGTTAACAATCTTCTTTTCATTCCAAAGATTCAGATTTGCCGTCGCATCATCCAGCGGCTCCACGGTTTTGCAACCCAAGAAAGAAAGGCAAAATAAAAAGAGTAATTTCTTCATTACAGCGCTAAGCGAGTGAACAGACCTACGTTATCTTTCTCCATCTTCATCGGTCCATAGTAATCAAAGTTAGCTCCAAGGCCGACAGTGAATTTTCCTTTGGTAATACCCGCACGCAACATCAAAGCACTGCGCGCGTGCGTTCCTTCGCTTAAACTAGCGACATGTAAAATCTGGGCTTTGGAATAAAAAGAAAGATCCTTCGAAATAGCCGGCTTAAATTCGACGATACCAATGGTGGAGATGGCACGCGAAGGCTGTACATTCATATTAGGATTCAATAAAAATAACCACGTCCGATTCGCCTTAAAATACTGCAATCCCACCTGTGGCACTAA
The DNA here is from genome assembly GCF_023921165.1 of Aquirufa antheringensis. Classification (NCBI taxonomy): domain Bacteria; kingdom Pseudomonadati; phylum Bacteroidota; class Cytophagia; order Cytophagales; family Flectobacillaceae; genus Aquirufa; species Aquirufa antheringensis. The sequence continues at coordinate 1,215,009 of NZ_CP049835.1, read as the reverse complement.
GCCTAATTTATAATGCCATTCCGCCCCTGCCGTCGCTCGAATATTCCCAAAAAGGCTATAAGTCAAGTTATTCACAATCACTAACTCCGTCTCAGAGGCGGTGTTCTTATAATCCACCATCCCTGTGCTGAGATTAAAATAACTCAACTTCCCATCCGCTGAAACGGGGCGATTGATAACGCCGATAAACTGAACACGGTTATTGCCAAAAGTCGCCTCCACCGGAAGTGGCGGAAGTGGAGCGTGGTCCTGACCAAACACAACATTTACAAATAGCAAAGAACAAAGCAAAAAGAAAAAATATCCCCGATTCGTGCTCTGAACTTTGAAATTACCTATTTGAACTTTTTGCTTTGAAATTTGAACTTTGAACATCATACAAAATAATAAAATACACAGGCAACGATCCCGCCGATAGCTAACCAAAGCATCCCGTTCGTGCGTTTCTTCTTTAAAAATAATAACAAAATTAACCCAGTTAGGGAGATAACAATCATAAAGATCGCAGAAAAGTCAATGACCCAAGACCAAGACTTACCGGTATCACGACCCTTGTGCAGGTCGTTGATTACGGCGATAATACCCATCTTCGTTTCCGTCAATTCGTATTTCCCATCCGTGCGATTCACGAAGAAATCGGCCGTATAACCAGGTCCTTGAAAGGAGATCGAAATCTCTTCTTCATCGATTCTGAAATCGTTCAATTGTCCCTTGATACTGTGGTTCGCGCGAAGCTGCTCGACGATGTCGAGTTTGGGGATTTTGGCGGTATCAGCTACCGAAACCCAACCAGCTTTCACAGAACCTTTCAGCTCAGAAACAACCGTACTTTCTGGGAACCAATCCACGTGATTCAGGGTCAAACCCGTCACCGAAAAGAACAATACAATGATGAAACTGAACATCGACAAATAGATGTGCAGCCACCTCGACCACGTCGCTAAATCTCTCATTTAATTGCTTTATAGACTAAAGAAGCCGCGGTCATCTCCTCGCCGCCGGGTAATGTTTGGCTAGCTGACTTCCCGTTAAACTTCATTTCTTGCTTAATCAACTGATACGTTCCGTGCTCGCGAGCCGCCTCGATAAACACGGTATATTTCCCCAAAGGTACGTATTCCCCCGCATCATTCTTCCCATCCCAAACCACCGTATATTGTCCCGCCGCACGCGTCGCACCCGTCACCGAAGCCGCATCAAATTCTACCTCTCTTTTCGCCGCAAACCATGAACGCAAATCCGGCAACCAGCGAGGCTTGTTATACCAAACCGCGATACGCCTCACCGGCTTGTGCTTCTCATCTTCAATCCAAACCGCCACAAACGGACGACGCGCGCGTCCTTCGAAACGAGCAAGTTCGAAATTGATATCTAAGCTTTGACCCGCAGTCCATAACTTCTCTTTTATATTCACTAAACTGATCGCGGACTTCTCTACAGACGTCGCTGGCCAGTTCTCACTTCTATATTCTGCCCCCTCTTTGTCCACGATTAAATACGACGCCTCCGGATACTGAGCCGCTAAATCGATCGAAGCCGCCACGCCTAACACGTTAAATGCCGTTGCCAAGGCCCCCGCCGTCACCGCATCCTCGTGCGCCACCGTCGCCGAAATCACTTCCGATGCTGGTTCCGCCGTCCGCGGATCCATAATGTGCGAATAATGAACACCATCGATATCTGAACCTCTTCTATAATCGCCCGATGTCGCCACCGCTTGATTATTCACTTGCATATAGCCTAAAACATCCGCGTTCTCTCCCGCATTTCGCGGATCAGAAACACCTATTTTCTCTGTCCAATCTCCCTTCACCACAAAATCTCCGCCTATATTCACGACCACTCCAGCCACTCCGTCCTCTTTCATCGCCTCTTCGGCTGCTTTCTCCATCACGTAAGACTTCGTGAAGCTGTGCAATTTCAATTCAGTGTCTGTTAATCGCGTTGCTCCATTTTCATCTAGTGACCAATGCGCCTGATTTACTTCATTCACCGCATTTTCACGCGCCACTTCAGAAGGAATTTCCGATGCCCACATGTTGGCAATATGTTCCGACGCCGGATTCAAAGCTCCGTCCGTTTTTACATTCCATTCTTCGAAATGCTGTAACACCTCGCGTAGTTCAGCAGAAATTTCGATAGACTCGCCGTGCGACGAGCGCCATACATTAAACTCCGAAGATTCACGGGAAGAAAGGATATCGTTCAAGCGATTAATCTCCGCTAACACCTTCGATTCTGCGGTGGAAGCAGCGGCTTCAGACGAAGCGATGATCTTAAGATCTAATGAAGTACCTAAAACATTTTCAAAATGTGCGGTTAATAAACCGGTAGATGTAGACGCGCTGGGCGTTAAACTAAGTAGACTTAGGGCGATTGAATGGATCATAGGGTTTGTATTTAGACCACAATATTGAAAATTTATCAGGTTTGTGGAACGATATTTGCGATAAAGCGTTGAGATTTGTAGATATAATCGGGAATAAAATGAAAATAGAAATTTGGAGTGATATCATGTGTCCGTTTTGCTACATAGGCAAAAGGCATTTGGAAAAAGCATTAGAAACGTTTCCTGGAAAGGATGAAGTGGAGATTGAATGGAAGAGCTTCCAATTAGACCCTACGATTCCGATGGATTTGGGTGAGGAGACCAGCGTCTATAATTATTTAGCCGCCAGAAAAGGAATCTCGTTAGAACAAGTGAAACTAATGCACGACCGTGTGTCAGACATGGCAGAAGCGGTAGGCTTGCACTATGATTTTGACCAGGCCAAAGTCGCCAATTCCCTGAAATCCCACCACCTCATCCAATACGCGAAAGACCAAGGCAAAGGCGATGCCATCGAGGAACGCCTGTTTCAGGCCTATTTTATGGAGGGCAAAAACCTAGCACTCGACGAAGCGCTCGTGGAATGTGGAGAAGCTGTAGGATTATCACGCGAGGGAATTCTGAATGCTTTGCAAGACGAGAATTACGCATATCGCGTGAAACAAGATATTCAAGAGGGCGAAAACCTGGGCGTGCGAGGCGTGCCCTTCTTCGTTTTTGACAGAAAATACGGCATTTCTGGGGCAGAACCTATCGAAGTGTTTACGAAAACCTTATTGCAAACAGCTGCAGAATGAAAAAGCTCTTAATTGCCTTTATATTATTATTGGCCTTTGCCGCGAAGTCTCAGGATTCTACTTATGTCTCCGTCGAACTTAAAAATGGAAAAAGTGTATCGGGTCAATTGATCCATAAATCAGAGGCAGAAGTAACCGTCGCTACAAAGGATTTAGGCAAAGTCACGCTAGCTTGGTCAGCTATCAAGTCAATTAACCTGATTTCTAAGGAAGGGAAAGGCCAAAACACGCACCCTACCCGCTATTTCTTCGCTCCTTCAGCGATTCCTTTGAAAAAAGGAGACAAATATTACCAAAACGCCCTTTTCCTAGTCAATTCTTTCCAAGCGGGAATAACGGATCATTTCTCCATAGGAGGCGGATTAGTCGTCCCTTTTGCGCTTTTTATCACGCCTAAAATAGGCTACCAGGTAGCAGATAAAGTACACGTAGGTGGAGGAATTCTATTTGCCACTTCTTTGATTGGAGGTTTGAATTTTGGGGTAGGAACGGTCTACGGATCTGTCACCTATGGGACAAAAGAAAGCAACCTAACCTTAAACACGGGATTAGGGGCGTATAATGAAAACACCGGTTTAGGTAGAGATGATTATAACTGGAAGTTTGCCAGCAATCCGATGTTCACTTTATCGGGTATGACACGCGTTTCGAATAAAGTCATGCTACTCACAGAGAACTGGTTTTTCTCTAACAAGACCGTGAATTATGACACTAATGGGCAATTCCTAAATGAAACTACCGCCTACAATGGGATTCTTTCCGGAGGCGTAAGAATTTTACTAGAACGCTCCGCCTTCGACGTGGGCTTTTTAGTTCCTACCAGCATCGAAAGTGGAGCGATCCCTTATTTGGCTTATAATATCAAATTCTAAAGACTCTTCAAGTACGCAATACTAATAGGTACAAATTGCTCTTCTTGATTGCTTTCGTCCTCGATGAAGCAATGTTCGATGCCGTTCTTCTTCGCTAGCTTGATGATGGCTTTCCAATTTCCTTGACCCGTTCCTACCGGAACATCGTTTTCAGCCGGAGTTCCGCCGGTTAAGTCACCTGCTACTCCTTTGCGCAAATCTTTCACGTGCATTAGCTTGAAGCGCGTTGGGTATTTTTTCAATAATTTCTCTGGCATCGAAGCGCCACCGCCGTGCATCGTCCACAACACATCCATTTCGAAAGAGACGTATTCCGGATTCGTGTTTTGGATGATGTAATCTAAGAGTGTTTCGTCTTTGCCAAAAGGCTGGAACTCATAGCCGTGATCGTGATAGCAAAGGGTCAAGCCATTTTCTTTGAATTGCTTTCCTGCTTTATTGAATAGAGCAACGGCCTTCTCCGCTTCCTCTAAAGTAAAGCCTCCGCGCACTTTGTGCGGAATCCAAGCGCACATCACGAACTTTGCGCCTAATGCTTTTGCGTTTGCAATCGCCTCCGCTGGATTCTCGAGTTGCTCATAACCTACGCCGGACGAGGGAATGCTGATGCCGCGATCCGCGCACATTTGCTTGAATTGTTGTGGGGTTTGGCCCTTTTGAGCACCTCCTTCAATCTCTGTAATACCCATCGATTGAATCAGGTCGAGCGTCTTCGCTACATCTTTAGGAAATTGATTTCTAAAAGTATAGGCTTGAACACCAATGGGATAGGTGTATAATTTCTGCGCATGCACGAATGCTGGCAATGCCAAAAGGCAAACAATTAACAGTTGTTTAATTTTCATATGTATAGGTTTTATGTAAAAATGACTTTTTTTTGTGAATAAATCGAGAAACGTAAAAAAATATTTGCCATGCCTATCACCTATATCGCTCAGCCTAAAATCACGGCTCAAGATTTCATCGACATCCTAGATAAATCGACTTTGGGATTGCGACGTCCACTACAAGACTTAGCGGCGATGCAGATGATGTTCGACCATGGGAATGTGTATGTGGGTGCTTACGATGGCGACAAATTAGTAGGTTTAGCCCGCGTAATGACCGATTTTGTCTTCACTAGCTACCTATCTGATCTCGCCATTGACGAAGCTTATCAGCACAGAGGTATAGGAAAACAATTGATCATTGAGGTGAAAAAATTCCTCCCGCGAGCTAAAATTATCTTACTCGCAGCCCCGGCTGCGGAGGGATATTACCCTAAAATTGGGATGAGAAATCACGGACATTGCTACGTTTTAGATAGCGTTGAAGAAATCAAATAGTTTGGCTTTTTCTTTGATTTTTAAACATTCTGTGCAAATTTTCGGTTTGAAAGCCAAATAAACGTTTGGCATTCAGTATAAAACCCAAATTAATTCTATCATTTTTAACCCAATTTTTGCAAAATTCATCGCTTATGAAAACAAAAATTACTAGCCTTTTGACACTAATCTTAGTGTTCATGATGCAGGTATCGTTCGCCCAGAAAGCAACGAAAACTGTAACAGGTACGGTAGCAGATGAGAACGGCCAACCTTTAGTGGGCGCATCTGTCATCGTAAATGGAACAAAAACGGGAACAAACACAGACAAGTCTGGTAAGTTCTCTATTGCGGCCGCGGATGGCCAAAGCTTAACTTTCAGCTTCGTAGGTTACAACAAATCTACAGTCGCTGTAACAAGTGCCACTTCATCTGTTCAAGTAGCCTTAACATCTGACAATACGTTAGATGAAGTTATCGTAACCTCTTATTCTACGACAACAAGACAATCCTTTACAGGTACGGCGAAAGTCGTAGATGCGAAAAACATCGAGCGTAAAAACTTCTCTAACATCTCTAAGGGATTAGCGGGTGAAGCAGCCGGTGTGACTGTCATCAACTCATCTGGACAACCAGGTACTTCAGCGGCTATTCGTATCCGTGGTATCGGTACCGTTAATGGTAGCCGTGGCCCACTTTACGTGTTAGACGGTGTGCCTTTCGAAGGAAACATTAACTCGATTAACCCAGGTGATATCGAAAACACCACTATCTTAAAAGATGCGGCTGCAACAGCGATCTACGGTTCTCGTGGAGCAAATGGTGTGGTGGTAATCAACACAAAAAGAGGTAGTAAAACAGGGGATGCTGTGATTGAACTTGAATTAAAATCAGGCCAAAACATGAGCTTATTACCTCGTTACAGCACCATCCGTAACCCAGAGCAATACATTGGTTTGACTTGGGAAGGTTGGTATAACAGAGGTGTGGCCTTGGCTAACGCTAACCCTACGGCTTATGCAAACACAAACTTGTTTGCAAACATGCCTAACTACAACATGTGGACTGTTCCAGCGGCTCAATTAATTGATCCTAATACAAGACAAGTCGTTCCAGGAACACCGCGTCGTTATATCCCGGAGAACTGGGCTGATTACGCATTCCAAAACTCGAATCGTAACGAAGCAAACTTGAAAATCTCAGGAGGAAATAGCAAGACTCGTTATTTCGCTTCTTATGGTGCATTAGAAGATGTAGGTTACTCTGTAAACACAGATTACAAGCGTTATTCTACTCGTTTGAACTTGACGCATAACCCTAAGTCTTGGTTAAGCTCGACTACAAACATCGGTTACTCTTACGGTGTGACAAACAACCCAGGTCAATCATCTGACTCAGGATCTGTATTCTGGTTTGTGGATAACTTGCCACCGATCTATCCTTTATTCTTACACGATAACACAACATCTCAATACGTACGTGATCCATATTACAATGGATACCAATACGATTATGGTGTGGGTCGTGGTTTTGGTGCCTTAACGAACTCGATTGCTGATGCTAAATTAGGTATCCGTAACACGAAGTCACATGACATCAATGCAGCGACTTCATTGAATATTCAAATTACGCCTGCTTTGTCATTAGAAAACAAATTAGGTTTACAATATTCAAACGCTTCTTTGGATAACCAAAACAACCCTTTCTACGGTCCTAACGCAGGTCAAGGTGGTTATATCTACAAGCAGAAGACGGAAACCTTAAACTACAACTTGTTAAACTTATTACGTTACAAGAAGTCGTTTGATGTGCATAACTTCGAAGCATTCGTAGCACACGAAAGCTATGCAACAGAAACGAAGTTCATGTGGGCGTCTATGTACAAGTTAGTAATGCCAGACGGAGTTGAATTCAACAACGCGGTAATCTCTAACCCTCCAGGATCTTACACGAATAACTATTCATTAGAATCATACTTTGGACAATTAAACTACGATTACGATGGCAAATACTTCTTATCTGCTACCGTAAGACGTGACGGATCTTCTCGTTTCTTGAAAAACAAATGGGGTGATTTCGGTTCAGTAGGTGCTGCGTGGTTAGTATCTAAGGAGGCATTCATGGACAATGTTCCAGTGATCAAAGATTTGAAATTAAAGGCTTCTTATGGTCTAATTGGAGAGCAAGGTGGTATCGGTCTATACCCTGGATATGACTTATTCCAAGTACAAAACTTGAACTCTAACATCTCTTTATCATTCGTTTCTAAGGGTAACCCAGATTTAACTTGGGAGATTTCAAAGCAAATGCAAGTAGGTGCTGAATTCAAATTAGGCAAATTCGTAGATGTTGCGATTGATTACTACACAAAGACGACAGACAACTTGATCTTCGATCGCCGTGTAGGACCTTCTGTAGGTTATGCGTCTCTTCGTGTGAATGATGGTGCTTTACGTAACACTGGTATCGAATTCGATGTAACAGCTCACTTATTACAATCGAAGAAGAACTACTTAGACTTCACGATTAATGGTGAATTGATTGAGAACCGTATGTTACGTTTACCAATCGACCCAGCAACGGGTAAAGAGAAGATCATCGATATCGATGGTATCTACGGTAGAGCAGTAGGTCACTCAATCTTTGATTTCTACACACGTGAGTTTGCAGGCGTTAATCCTGAGACGGGTGTTTCTGAGTGGAACGTCTATTGGGCAGATGCAAATGGTGACAATGTGCGTCAAGCAACAGAAAACATCAAGTCAATGGCTGATTTCGAAGCTACTGCTACAGCAGAAACATTGAAAACAGTGAAGGTGTCTCGTACGGCTACGTATGCGGATGGAACGACTAAGTTCATTAACAAGTCCCCATTCCCTAAAGTAAGAGGAGCGTTCACATTAAATGGTGGTTTAGGCAACTTTGACATCAGTGCACAATTCTTATATAGCTTAGGTGGTTATGCGTATGATGGCGCTTATGCTAACTTGATGAACTCAGGTGGTGCTGCAGGTGGAAATAACTACCACACAGATATCTTAGCTCGTTGGACGGCAAAAGGACAAGCAACGGATGTACCTCGTTTATCAGCTGGTCAAGATGCAAACGTAAACTCTGCATCGACTCGTTTCATTACGAAATCAGATTTCTTAACGTTAAATAACATTCAGATCGGATATAAAGTCCCTAGCAAATTCTTCACGAATAGCCCTATTACAGGTGTGTACCTTTGGGTATCTGGAGATAACTTGTTCTTAGCTTCAGCTAGAAATGGTTTCAACCCAAGCTCAGCGGAAACAGGAAGCTCTGATCAATACCGTTACTCGCCATTGTCTACTTTGACAGCAGGCTTACGCGTTAAGTTTTAATTTTTTAAACGAAATAGAAAGATGAAAACAGTATATAAATTTTTATTTGCGGCTGTCCTAATGGGAACAGTTAGTTGTAAAGAAGAATTTTTGCAGACGGAACCGACCGAATTTATTTCAGCGAATCAAATCGCAGAAGCCTCTGCTTTAAATCCAAGTTTACAATCTGCGAACGTAGCAGGTATTTATGCAACGATGTATGGCGCGGGAACGGGCGGTACAACGGGTCACGATGACTTTGGTCATAAATCATACGATATGTATGGTGACTTACTTTCTGGTGACATGGCTTTAACTTCGGTTATCTATGGCTGGTTCAGAACGATTACAGAATTCCAAACAACAGTAGATTATACGCAACAAGATAACTACCAAGTATGGCGTTTCTACTACCGCCTTATCTTTGCTGCTAACACAGTCATCGATGGTTTAGGTGGAAGCGATGCAGTTCCAGCAACGGCAGCTGGTCGTTGGTACATGGGTCAAGCTAAGGCAATGCGTGCCTTCTCGTATTTCTACTTAGCGCAGTATTTCCAAAACGAATACAACCCTTCTGAGAAGATTTTACCTTTGTACAAAAATACAACTGATCCTAACTTGCCTAAGAGCACAGCGGCGGATGTATATGCGTTAATGGTGAAAGATTTAACAGATGCGCAGACTTTGTTAGCAGACTTTAATCGCGCTAATAAATCGGAAGTAAACGCTTCAGTAGCGAAAGGTATGTTAGCGTATGTTCACGGTGCGATGGGTAACAACGCAGCGATGAAGTCTGTAACGGCTGATGTAATCGCAACAGGTGGTTTCAAAATCATGACAGCTGCGGAAGCAACAGGTGGTTTTAATAACCTAGCTACTAGCCAGTGGATGTGGGGTGTAGACATCACAGTAGATTCGAAGTTAAACTTGATCTCTTGGTGGGGCCAAATGGACCTTTACACGTACTCATACGCCTGGGCGGGTGATATCAAAGGGATGGACAAAGCTCTTTATGACTTAATCCCAGCGAATGACATCAGAAAAGCGCAATTCGCAACAGCGAGCAAACTAGCTCCTATTGGTAAGTTCTACCACCCGAACAAAGTGATCGGTGGTCAAAGAACAATCGACGCGGATTATATCTACATGCGTGTGGAAGAGATGTACTTGTTAAATGCAGAAGCTTGTGCTAAAACAGGTGATGAAGCAGGCGCAAGAAAATCGTTAAAAGCTATCATGGCGCTACGTGTTCCTGATGCATCTTACATCGATGCATTGACTGGAAAAGCGTTATTAGATGAGATTTACTTACAGACTCGTATTGAGCTTTGGGGTGAAGGAAAGTCGTACTTATCATTGAAGCGTAACAAGGGAACTGTGAATCGTGGTGCTAACCACTTAAAATTTGTAGGAACTCCTATTCCTTCGAACGATACACGTTTAACTTTCAAGATTCCAATCGAAGAAGTTCAAAACAACCCGAACTTGAACAAGTAATCAGGTTTAAAATGAAAAGCCGCTCCTTCTTATGAGGGAGCGGCTTTTTTGTTTATTTAAGTTTAGCCGTATCTACGCGGCTAGGCGTATCTTGTCCAGAGATAATGCTGGTGGCGCTCTTCGCGATAGCCTTAATGATTTCAGTCATATTGTCTAGGTCCAAAGTCTGTATCTCATCACTCGCCTTGTGGTAATTAGGCTCGCTGTCCATCTTAGACGTAGAAATCGTATGGGCTGGAACGCCTAATTCTGCTAGCGTGGCATTGTCAGAGCGGTAAAATAAGTTTTGGTCTAGGTATGGATCTGGATAAAAGGTGAAGGGAGAACCCACTAAATTCTTCTTCAAAATTTCACCCATCGACGACTTCTCGTAACCGGTGATGTAGGCACTGTTTTTCCCCCATTTACTTTCTGTACCGATCATCTCGAGGTTAAACATCGCCATCACTTGATCTGGATTAAATTGCTTCGAGAAATAGACGCTGCCATGTCCCCCACTTTCTTCTGCCGTGAAGGCTGCAAAGATCAAGGTGCGTTGGTTATTCCGCTTTTTAGCGTAGTATTTAGCAAGCATCATCACCGCCGTAGTTCCTGCGGCATCGTCGTTTGCGCCATTGTAGATGGAATCGCCTGCTACGGGTTTTCCAATGCCTAAATGGTCGTAGTGGCCAGAGAAGATCACGTATTCATTCGGGCGGCTTTTGCCGGGAAGGATGCCCACGACGTTAGATAATTGTAGTTTCTCTACTTGCTGCGTCGCGCTCACTTTAAACTTCGTAGGAATGGTATTCGCAACTACGAAAATAACCGTAGCTTGATTTTCTCTGAGTGGACCTCTACCAGAAAGACGCGGGATGTATTTGGCAAAGCTCTCGTGTAAGAACGCGATCGTTGGTTTCTTTGCGCTCATGATGCGGTAGGCATTTTGGCCAAAATTCTCGCCTTCCTTAATGCTCGCCACCTCAAAACCTGAATTTTCATCGATTTGAATGGTCGCTTCTTTGGAAATAATCGCGACTTGTTTTGACTCTAAGGTTTGTTCATCTAGACCACCTGCTACGGAAAGCACCTTCGATTGATACATCGGAAAACTCTGCAAATAAGAACCATTCGTCTTCTGCAATCCCGCTTTCTCGAATTCAGCTGAGATGAATTGCGCCGCCTTTTCAATACCCGGCGTGAACGGTTTTCTGCCCGCCAGCTCGTCAGAAGCTAAATAAGTTTCGATACGCTCGGTTTCTGAGCGCGTAATGATTTTGTCAATTTTCTGCGCTTGAGCCAATAATGGCAGCGCTAAGAGTAAGAAGATTTTTTTCATCGGAAGATTTTATTCCGACAATATTACACAATTATCTACAGAAAAGGATTCCCCCATTTCTTGTTCGTGTAGACATCCTTTCCGGTTAAGGTGCGCAAAAAGGCGACCATGGAATTGATCTCGTCGGGAGTCATTTGGAGGTTTTGACCGATGTTATTCGGCTTCAAACGCGCATCTAAATTCGTGTTTCTGGCAGGTGCGGCAATGGAATTATAATGTGCTAAAACCTGGCGAATCGTGACAGGAACGGCCGTGTGCATGAAGGGCGTGTTTGCGACTCCGGCCGCATTTAAAATGTCTCTTAAGGAAGGAGAACGCGTATTGGTGAGGTCAGTATTGGTACTTCCGATCACACCTATGAAACCATTATTACGTGAGTTTGGATCAATGTCAAATTCCGGAGCTTGGTGGCAACCTTGGCATCCGAAGCCCCCGCCAATGCGTTCGCTCGCCGCATTAAAGATAGGCGGAGCTAGAAAGAGGTTCTTGCCCGCATTTTCTTGAGCGTTGAAATTAGGGAAAGGCGCGCCATCATTGCCCACTTGTGCGCGGCCTATGTCGTATTTAGAATCGAAGGATTGTATGCTGCGAATGAATTGGGCCAAAGCCGTTTGCATCCGCGCCTCCGTGATCGTCGCATCGCCATAAGCGAGTGTAAATAATTCTTTGTAATAGCCGATTCCATTCAGTTTTGTGAGGAGTGAAGTGATGTTGCCGCGCCCTGTTTGGCCACTAAAACCCATCTCTAAATGATCCACAATGGGCATCGTCGTCTGCGCCTCTAGACTCGCCGCACGCTCGTTCCAGAAAAACTTCGCCTCGTTCGCATAGCGCGTATTAATCAAGCGCATCGAATGCCGTTCCGTCCGCCCATTTTCCACGCCTAAACTGGAAATAGCGGTATCCCCAAACGCAAATTCCTGCTTATGGCAACTCGCACAGGCAATCGTATTATTCGTACTCAGATTCTTGTCGTAAAACAAGACACGACCTAGCGTGGCAGCCTTGTCCGTGATTGCATTAGGTCCGGTATTATCCTTGTTCACGTAGGCCGGCTTGCCTTGCGCGGCATAGTTTTCTAGCGCGGAGGGATTGATGGAGAGGGCTTTTTGGATTTCTGTATACGGATCCGAGGTAACGGTATCCAGTGCATCTTTGCAGCTGAATAATAAGATTGATAGAACAAGAGTGTATAAACGCATAGGGTGATTTTTTGTGAAGCTAGGAAAATCTACGTCTATAAGCCGGCTAAGTAGACGTTTCGTAATATCCTGGCGATGAACAGACTAAGGTTGACTAATGTCAAAGTCCAAAGGAAGCAAGTCCGCCATCCCTATCTTCCCCATATCTCCCCGCATCTCGATCGAATAAGGGTTCATAATATCACCCGTATTCGTTACTTGAATCAGGCCTTTCGGAATCAAAATAGTGTAAGGGTATGGGGCATCCATAAAGATGGGTCTTGTCACGCGTTTTTTATTAAACACAATTTCCATGGGAATTCGCCATTCAAGGGTTCGCAAGCCATCTGTAGTAATAGGTCCGGCTAATTCGGCTGCCTTAAAAGCAACGTGCCGTTCATTATTCCGATCAAAAAACAAGCCCCTCCGCAAATTATTCAAGTATTCCGGCTTCAATAAAAACGCATTAAATCCTTCCTCTTCTACCCGATTATCCACTAAAGCCTTCAAAAAATGCTTCATCGATCCCTCATACGCCTCCACACGATTTCGTTGCCATCTCCGCTCCTGCTTCGCGTCCTCTGCCACCATTTTCTCAAAACTCGCCAAACCCTTATACGCCGTCAAGCTATTCGTCTTCTCAAAATTGTCCATAAAATACGTGATCTTATAGCCCAGCGTCTTGTTCACAATTTGCACAGGCTGTGAGGCTTTAGCCGTAAAAACGTCCTCGTCTTCGGAAAAATCAACTACCTCCCTATTCGTGATATAGACCTCTTTTCGATTATAACTTTCCCCTAAAAACCCCTTCTCGAACGCCCTAAATTGCTTTTCCCAAATCTTGTCTTGTGAACCCACCACCCTCACTTCGTCCAAAGTTTTGTTGTCTTCCTCTAAATTGAAATTCAATTCTGAGATTTTTGCGGGGAATTCCAGGGAAACTAGTTTAGGTAGATAACCCACCATCGAAGCGACCAAACGATGTCGACCAGTCGGAATATTTCTCAAAACATAGTGCCCATTTACATCCGCCTGTGTCCCTATCGTCGTTCCTTCGATGAAGACACTCGCGCCCGGAATGGAAATGTTTCCTTTCTCCACCACAGAACCAGTTAACTGATATTTTTGCTGTGCGAAGAGGAAAAAGGGGGCAAGAAGCAGGGTGAATAGCAGGCGCATCATTTATCTTTGACTAAATTTAAGCAAATAAATTCAAGAATGATTAACCGCCTATTTTACGAGCCATTAACGCCTGAAAACAGTATCACGCTGGATCTAAGTGCGAAGAATAAGGAGCTAAAACGCCGTATTTATTCTAAAATCGACGCTTTTTGTGCGTATATGGAAGAAAAATTAGGGGCCAAATACGGTGTGGGCGGCTACCTCGAACACCGCATCATCTACGAGGCACATGAGAATTTTGCGACGAACGCAGACGATTTCAGGAACATTCACTTAGGAGTTGATCTTTGGGCACCAGCGGGAACACCCGTTTTCGCGCCGTTAGCTGGTATCGTTCACAGCTATCAAGTTAATCGCGGCTCCGGGAATTATGGGCCCACCATTATCCTCTACCACCCCGCAGAAAACATCTACAGTTTGTACGGACATCTAGGGATGGAAGATATGGCGGAGATAGATGAGGGAATGACTTTTGACGCAGGAGAACTACTTTGCCACCTAGGCAACTCGGACGAAAATGGCGGCTGGCCTCCACACCTACATTTTCAACTCATTCGCGACCTGCAAGGATTTCACGGCGATTATCCGGGCGTTTGTTCTAAGCGGGATGTAGCGTTTTATGCGGAAAATTGTCCGGATCCAGCTACTTTTTAGCGCTCTTATTCAATTATGTGACATTTTTGAAAACAAGAATTTCGCGAAATCGGTCTTGCCTTTTAGTCCTAGTTTCAAAACTTACTTTGAACTAACTTTAAATTCTTTCTGAGAATTTAAAAAAGCGAAATACAGCATTAGACCACCAATTGGAATAAACAAAACTAGCATTATCGCCATTGTTTTTTTGTAATTGGAAAATGATTTCTCCAAAATAATTTGCCTAAGAACTTTTATCAAAAACAGAAAATAAGCAATGAAAATTCCTGCAACCGTAATTCTGAATATCAGTGAGTTAATGGGAGATAGAAGGTTCATAGCTAATTGTTTGTCGTACATTTAAATGTTGAAATAGTCACACAACCTATAGATTCATAGAAGCAAGATGTACTTGTTCCCAATAATTTACATTGGTAAAATTTAATATCTTCACCAGCTCCTCCTCTTGCTTCTTGCTCATCGTCAATTGATTGCTCTCTTGTAAAGCCCCATCCCATAGTGTATCCATAGTAGGTTCGACCAATTGGTGCTTCATATTCAGACCGCTGATTTGAATTTCTGCCTATATATGGATTAGACGTCCGAATTTCATCATAATAGTTTAATAAAACTAATGCCATCATTCTTTCTTTAGAAGACAAATTTGCCTCTTTATCTAATTTTAAAATTTTATCCTCATAGGCTAATACGAACGTATTTAGAGATTTATCAATATAAAGTTTCGCGTTAATCCCCCACGTATTAAAATGGGTCTCGACCGAATACGCTCTTGCTGTCATTTTCTTAAATACTATTATGGAATGGTGAAGGTTTAAGCTTTCCCCATTTACTACGATATTCTGGCCTTGAACCTCGAAAACCAATTCGTTAAGTTTTGATTGTTCTGTTTTGGTAAACTGATTTACCCCTAGTAAATAGCTAATTTTAGAAATATCTGTTTTAACAGAATCAAATGAAACTTCCTCTAATTTAATTTCAATATCTGAATTAAAGGGTTCTATTGAATTAGTTGAAACGCATCCGACTAATGATAAAAGAGACAAAAAAATGACAGTGTAAATAGAGAATACTACACACGTCAATTTATTTTGGGGGAACTTAAAAGTATCCATATTTCCTATAAAAATTTGCCCCTACTCTTCATTGGTTTTTCAGGTTTCACCAACACTTGATTGTGCGGTGTAAACATAGCGTATTAAAATACACGTATCAATACCGCCATGGTGGTAGTTTAGTAGTAGTTTAGCGGTATAGGGAATTCTGAACAGCTTTTTTTACTATTTGCATTCGTATCTGCGCTCAAGAATATGGCCTGAAATGAATCCAAAATCAACTGGGTATAAACGGTAATAGCCTGGTGAAAATCACCGGCTATTACATAGTATTCTATCATTTTTTAAAACCTTTAGCGCTAGGGCTTTTTAGTAGTAATTTCTACTACACCGTTTGCACCTTTTTCCGCATATTTTGCTGTGGCTTTTTCGCCTTTTAAGACATTCATCGATTGGATGTTGTTCGGATTTAAATCGTTTAGATTTATCTCTGAGGTGATGACGCCATCGATGACGATGAGGGGTTTGACTTTAGGGGAAGTAGAAGCTGACGGACTTAAGATAACATTCGACTTTTTTCCAGAACCTAAGTCGTTATTATTCACTTTTTCAGCACGAAATACGATCTCTTTCCCACCACTTTGTCCTTTGAATTCAACAGTAGTTGAATCGAGATGGATCAATTTGACGTCAGAACCAGAGCCATGTAAAGTGAGAACAGCCGGAGTCGGCGGTGCTGGCGAACCAGCAGGTGGCGGCGGAGGTGGCATATCACGAGTGGCAACAGAAAACACTTTCTTACCTGTTTTAGGGTCAGAAAAAGTGGTGGAATCTGGTCGCATCGTAACCGTGTATTGTGTTGCCAATTCCTTTTTAGGCTTAGGCTTTTGAGCGCTCAATTGAATCGAGAATAAGACCAAAGAAATCGCCACTAGAGGCAATACGGCCACCTTTCTTAGGTAGGCGTATTTAGGGGTATTGGAGGTTGTTAACATAATAATTCTTCGTTTAATAGATGAGTAATAGAATGAGTGACTCGGATTTAAAAAATGATTACCGTAATAGGTTTGTAAGAGCATTTTGGCAAAAGCATCCACCTCTCCGGTGCCCACGGCGTCGCGGTCAGCGATAAATTCGTGAATGTTTTGCAATTCCTTTTGCATGATCCAGTTGAAAGGATTCATCCAAAAAATGGAACAAATTAGTTGAGAAAAAAGGCGATCCCAAGAGTGTTTCTCGCGAATGTGGGCGAGCTCGTGTTGCAGTATTTTGCGGCCACTTTCGTCTTCCATCGAGATCGATTTTTTCCAAAAAAGATTCGAGAAAAACGAGAACGGCGCTTCGTCCAAATCTGTTTCGATGAAGGTAAAATCGCCCATCTGCTTTTTGGCACTAACCGCTTTCAAACGGAAAACCTTCAGAATAGAATAGGCTAAATAACCAACAAATAGAGCGCTTATACCCATTATGACAAGGATTTCCCTAGAAATGCTTTCTGGCTGTACTTGCGCTGCGGGTAGCTGTGTCAAATAGATCAGCACCTGCTTCGCTCCTGCCGCCTGCTCCTCAGAAACGGTAAACGAGGACAGTTTAAAGAAAGGAATGACCAGACTCAGGGCCATCGACGCTAACAGATAGAAGCGATTGTAAGCGTGGTAAATCGTGTTCTTCAAAAACAGCGTGTAGTATCCGAAGAAAATCCCTGATAAAATCATCGACTTCAACAGGTAAATAAATAGTTCCATCTTATTCATCGCCTTTCGATTTTAGGTTTTGCAATAGGAGTTCTAAATCTTCGATCGACATCTGCTTCTTGTCCACTAAATAGGATACCACATTCGTGTAAGATCCATCGAAAAAGGAATCCGTTAAACCGGCCATGCGTTGGCCCGAATAATCACGTTTCGAGACTTTCGCGGAATAGAGATTATTTCGGTTCGGATTAGAGATTTGGACAAAATCCTTCTCCACTAAAATCTTCAACAGCGTCGCCACCGTATTCGAATGTGGCTTCGGCTCTGGCAACAGCTCGATGATGTCCTTCAAGAATCCGCCCTCCGACAAATTCCAAATGACCTGCATGACCTGCTCCTCTGCTTGTGTTAATTTTTTCATTCGTTTTACTTTTCGTTGAGGCAAATGTATAACTAAATTTTTAGTTACAAAATATTTCTAACTATTTTTTTAGTTATTGTTTTGTGTGTAGTCATTTGGAAAGTCAAATAATCTATCGAAATTTAATCCCACTATGATACACGAAATCGCTACCTGCCTCTGGTTTGACAAGAATGCAAAAGAGGCTGCCGACTTTTATCAAAGCACTTTTTCAGGCTTTGAGCCCCTCTCTCAAAACCCCATGGCGGTGAATTACCGTTTATTTGATAGACGCTTTATGCACCTAAATGGCGGACCGGGATACCCGATCAATCCGTCTATTTCATTCTTTTTAAATCTAGAAGACGAGGAGGAGATCAAACGTGTTTGGGCGAAATTAACCGAAAATGGAACCGTGTTAATGGACCTAAATACGTATCCATGGAGTCCTTTGTATGGATGGGCTGCGGATCAGTTTGGAGTGAATTGGCAGATCATGAAGAACCATGAATCACACGCTAAGCTGGCCCCTAATTTGATGTTTAACGGTGTCAATAATGGCAAGGCAAACGAGGCGATTGATTTTTATACGTCCCTTTTCCCTAACTCAGAAATACGGCACAAAGCGCTGTATGAAAAAGGAGAACATGACACAGAGGGGAATGTGAAATATTCTCAATTTACATTGAACGGCAAACCCTTCCACTTAATGGAGAGTTCGATGGAGCATCAGCACAACTTCAATGAGGGAGTATCCATGATGGTGACGGTCGATACCCAAGAAGAAATTGATCACTTGTGGGACAATTTAGTGGCAGGAGGTTCGCCCGGAAGATGCGGTTGGTTGAAAGATAAATATGGAGTTTCTTGGCAGATTGTGCCTTCGGTTTTGGGAAAATTAATGAGCAATCCAGAGACCGCTCCTAAGGCGACTTATGCCTTTTTACAGATGTCTAAATTTGTGATTGCAGAGTTAGAGGCTGCCGTAAAATAGGCGGTAAATAAAAAAGGGAGCAAATCCGTACAATTACTGCATCGATTGAATCCAGGAGCGAACTAATTCAACTCCCTCGTGATGAGTGAGTTGCCTGCCTAATTCTGGCATCATTACACCAGGGTCACGGGAAGCCATGCGGTAGTGTAAAATACTCTGTTCCGGCTTGCCAGGAACAATGTCATAATTCAGATTTCCGGAGCCGCGGCCAGCTGCCACGGGTGATTTTAGGAAACCATAGGCGGTTCGATCTTTGGAATCCCAAGTTAAATAAAGGCCAGAAGAGCGGGCTGGTCCGGTGGGATTATGGCAATGGGCACAGTTGATATCGAGGTAGGCTTTCACGCGATCATCGAGCGAGGCCGCTGTGTTCGAATAATTCACCAGAGCGGGAATGTGGTCTTTTGGCAAGCCTTTTAAGATGCCTGCCGTCTCCCAATGTTGCAATTGTTGGCCATCGTTTAATTGACGAACGGATGGGCCGATAGGCGTCATTTCCCCTGATCTTTCGTGGCAGCCCTTGCATTGGTTCATGTTTGGGACTTGGTATTCGAAAGATTGCTTTTTCCCGGAGGCGTCTGTCCACGCCACCATGTCACTTCCGCCAGCCACTTCCAGCGTCGCATCGGTTTGTTCTTTATTCCAAATGTAGGGTAATGCCACCCAGCCTTTGGCTTCATGCAATAAAACGCGGGTTTCCATCAGGCGACGGCCCTTCTTCGGATTGCGTTCGTCCACTGGATAATAGAAGGTTTTGACGATCGCCGTACCCACGGGGAATTGCAAAACAGAATCCGGATTATAGGAGACCGATTGCCCTTCTGGGAGTTTTATGAAACGTAGTTTTGAAGCGTAGTCGGAGAATAAGGGGGAATTGAGGGCGTAAGGAACGACGCCGTCAGCCGGGATTTGGTCCTTTAAGGTGCCTTTGAAAAAACCGTAATCAGACAGGTTTTCTCTGTAATTCGTTTCTGCCGAAATAAGCCCAATAAACGCTAACAATAAAACGATTAGTATCCGCATTAAAATTTAGTCGATTTCACGTGTTCTAAATCACAATCAAACAAATCTTTACCTTGCTGCAAACCCTTGAAATTGTGCTCTGCATCCAGGTTAGCTGTACTTTGGTTTACATTATCCCGCACACAAATCGAATAATCCAGTGGGTATTTCCCATCTGGACCCACCTTCGCTGGATTCAGAATACCATCGTAAACGACCGCGGGAACGTGGCGACCGAAGCGTAAAACGAAGCGGTACATTTTGCCAAAACGGCTATCCATCGGTACCCTTCTCGGCTTGCGCTCGAAGGTGTTGTGGTGAATCGAAATCGCCGTAGGATAGGGATCGTAATCCTTGTCTTTGATGGCGTTTTCCGTCATATAATACGAGATAATCGCGACGCCGATCGTGGCGTGGTTGATGATTTGGTTCTCAAAAAACTCGACGTTACTCGCTGCCAAGACCATCATCCCCGTTCCTTTAGGCACATTTCCTACGATATTCCCTTTAGGGGCAAAGTTCTTCAGATTATTGTCCTTCACCAGGTTGTGGTGGACACGGACGTGGCCGCCCTTTTTTTGGACTAAATCCGGTAAATCAAAAACCAAAATACCGCCCGTATTCCCAATCGCCTTATTATTATAGACATCCGCATAGAGGGAATTTTCGATCTCGATGCCGGCCACATTTTCGTAGGCCTCCGAGTTCCGAACGATAATGTGTTTAGATTGTCCCACGTAAATGCCCGCATCTGAAGCGCCGATCGCGATGCACGAATCGATCAAAACGTTCTCGCATAACACGGGATACAGCGCGTAAGAGCCATTGGTGGGCTTGGGACCACCTGTCCAGGCAGCTTTTAACCGACGAAAGGTGATTCCTTTTACATTCATCGTCTTGATCAAATCGCCCTTAGAATCCTCCGTGGTCATATCCTCAATCACGATGTTTTCACAGTTAGAAACCTTGATGCCTTCAGCACCTTGGGTTTGGCCCTTAAAACTTAAAATCGTTTTATCGATGCCTTTACCGCGCAAGGTGATGTTCTTTTTGCCCTCTAATGAAAGGCTTTTAGTCAGCTGGAAACGACCCGCCTCGATCTCAATCGTGGAGCCATTTTCGGCTAAAATGAGGCGCTTTTGCAGGCTTTTTTCAAAGTCTGCTTGGCCTAAAGCCGAAAAACACAGGAAAAGGAAGAGGTATTTCATCAGGTCTTACATTAATTGTTCGGTATCAATTTCCATAAAGTCCTCCACTAAAGGAATGAAAAATTCTTGCACGAAGGCGTCATGTTGAGGGTGAATGGAATAGGCTTGGTACAGTTCAGGCGATGAGAATTCCATGGAGAAGCCGTATTTGAACTTATTTTTTGGGCTGGTTTGGCGAGAAACTTCCATTTTTTCTACTCCGTTAATTTCCTCCAAAGCCTTCAGCGCCAAGAAGAATTCGTGCTTCTGTGACTCAGAAACGGTTGCCTTAAAATTAAAAATGCCTGCGTGTCGTAAACTCATGAGTTACCGTATTTATGAATAATGGCTATTTGTCCAGCATGATAAGCCGTGTGGGAGACAATTCTACCCAAGGCTTCCGCTTTTGTTTTTGTCCCAAATTCCTTCGTCGTAATCACCTCCGACCAAACCGAATCGGGCTGTGAAACTAAGGTGTCATGCAATATCGAAAACGACTCTTCCACGTAAGCTAACAAGCTTTCCAAGTCCGTCCACTCCCCCGTATCGTGGCCGGAAATAACCGTTTTAGCGGATACTTGCACCGAAGAATTCCCAAACACATTCTTTGAAAATAACAATTCCACATCCCCGATGTGGCGAATCAAAAACCCAATCGAATTAGGGGAATCACCTAATTTTTTAGCTAAATCTACTGCATGTAACGTTTTCAATTGATTCGAAAATCGCGTGCGGGCCTCAAGCCATTGAGCGACAAAGTGAAGGGTAGTTTCCATACCCCAAGTTAAGGAATTTGCGGTAAAATTTTTGAATAGCGCTGACAACTAGTAAATTGAGGAAAATCTAGACCTATGAAAAAAGTACTTTTACTATCGTTGTTGCTAACTAGCACGCTGGTTTACAGCCAAACTTACTCCCCTACTCCCGCAAATCTAGCGGCGAGAACGGATTTCCAAAACAACAAATACGGTCTTTTCGTACACTGGGGCATCTCTTCGATGCTAGCCGATGGCGAATGGGTAATGAACAACCGGAAGATCGAAAAGAAAGATTACCAACGCCTGTTGAAGGGCTTTTATCCGTCCGAATTCAATGCAGCCGAGTGGGTTTCTGTGGCCAAGAATTCCGGCATGAAATACATTATTTTCATCACGCGCCACCACGATGGTTTCTCGAATTGGGACACACAGCAATCGGATTGGAAGATCACGAATACGCCGTTTAAGCGAGATGTGCTGAAGGAATTAGCGGCGGAATGCAAGAAGCAGGGGATTAAACTGGGTTTATACTATTCCACTTTGGACTGGTACCGCGATGATTATCCTCGGGAAACGGGGCGCACGGGACAAAGCTCCGGCAGAACGGGTAAGAGTGATTACGCGTCTTATTTGAAATTCATGAAGGCGCAGTTAACGGAGTTATTGACGAACTATGGCGAGATTTCGAACATCTGGTTTGATGGCCATTGGGATCAAACGAATCCGGAGGGAAATAAGGATCGTAGCTCGCGGATTGATTGGAAATACGATGAGATTTATGGCTTGATTCACTCGATTCAGCCGGCGTGTATGATCGGGAATAACCACCATTTGGATCCGATTCCAGGAGAAGATTTCCAAATGTTCGAACGGGATTTGCCAGGCGAAAATCTGCATGGTTTGAGCTTTCAGACGGCCTCTGCTTTGCCTTTGGAAACCTGCGAAACCATCAACGGCGCCTGGGGATACAATATGAACGACCACAAGTACAAAACGCCTACCCAAATCCACCAGTTATTAGTGGGGGCGGCAGGTCGCAATGCGAACTTATTATTGAACGTGGGCCCGATGCCTACGGGAAAAATTCAGCCAGAATTCACAGATAGTTTAGCGGTGGTAGGCAAATGGCTTGAGGCGAACGGCCGTTCGGTATATGGCACTCGCGGAGGTCCTTTGAAACCGCAACAATGGGGTGTGACAACGGAGAACGCGAGCAGTGTGTTTGTGCATTTGTTCCACAAACCGAGTGAAGAAAGCATGTCCATTCCAGGCAAATACAAGAAGGCTTCTGTTTTAAATGGCGCCGCTGTAAAAGCTAAAATCGAGAAGGATGGAATGCGTATTCTGGTGACGGATGTGCCGCTCGGGACGCAAGTGATCGAACTTATAAAATAAAAAAGGGGCCGCTTCTTTCTAGAGCGGCCCCTCCTGTTTTATTTCAATGCTCCGTAAATAATATTCTCTATTTTTTCTTGGTAATCGCCGTGGGAGTTTGGCGTGTGTTGTGACATGATTAACACGATCATTTTCTCTTTCGGGTCTGCCCAATAGGTCGTGCCGTAGTAGCCGCCCCAAGCGAAGGATCCTTTGTTGCGCATCTTGCGGTTAGCGGTTTTTTCGCCGGTGATTTGGAACCCTAATCCATAATCATCATTGCCTAAATTGAAGTTCGGGCTCACCATCAATTCTGCGGTACGGCGTCCAATGATCTGCTTCCCGTTGTATTTACCGCCATTCAAGATGCATTGCAAGAAAATCGCATAGTCAAATGCCGTAGACGAAAGGCCAGCGCCACCTGAGAAGAAGGTCTTCTTGAATAAGGGATAGTTCGGGTTAATGCCACGGAAAGTGGGTGACCACGTGATGATTTCGTTCTTTTCGTTTTCCGTGTACACGGTGGGCAGGCGCGATCCCTTATCTGCTGGCAAATTGAAATAGGTATCTTTCATGCCTAAAGGGATAAAGACATTTTTCGTCAAATAAACTTCCAAAGTCTCTCCACTGATCACCTCAATCAAACAGCCTAACACGTCTGTGTTCAAACCGTAGGTGAATTTTTCACCTGGATTGTGGATTAAAGGCAGGGTACCTAATTTTGTGATCGCCTGCAATAAAGTGGTTCCATTGTCGCCTAGTCCAGATGGAACGCCGGCTTTCGCGTAAATCGCCTTCATTTTATCGGATCCGATTCCTGCGTAATCTAAGCCCGAAGAGTGCGTTAACAGATCGCGGAAGGTGATCTCGCGTTTCGCTGGTTCCGAGGTGTAGCTCGTATCAGCGGCATTGAAATCCTTCAATACGCGCGGTGATTTGAAGGACGGAAGGAAGTCTGAAATCGGTTGGTCTAGACGTAATTTTCCTTGTTCGAAAAGCTGTAAGATACCTAAGCTGGTTAAGGCTTTGGTCTGTGACATGATGCGGAAGATCGCGTCAGCCGGCATCGGTTTTTTACTGGCCAAATCCGCGTAGCCATGGCCCTTGTAATGCACGAGTTGATTGTTCTTCACGATCAAGGTAACCGCTCCTACTAAGTGGTTTTTCTCCACATAGGATTTCACTAAGGCGTCAATGGATTCTAATTTTTTCGCATCAAAATCTGCCGTGGGTTGCACCACCGGCGACAACACTTGCGCCGCTAACGAAAGCGGGAGCAAGAAGAGGATTAGGAGTTTTTTCATTCGTCTGTTTTGATATTCTGGTTAAAGGGAAGATTTAATTGGTAGGCAAAAGATTGATCTTTGTCGTTTTCTAACACGTCTAAACCATACGTAATTTTGTCCATCGGTGTGGCGTCAAATGTGCCGAAAAGACGATCCCAAAACGCGAAAATGTTACCGTAGTTCGAGTCCGTTTGTGGGCGCTCGAAGTGGTGGTGTACCTTGTGCATATTGGGTGAGATGATCACATAAGAAAGGGCCGTGTCTAGCCAAAGCGGCAGACGGATATTCGCGTGATTGAACTGGGAAAGTACGACGCTGAGGCTTTGGTACAAAAACACGATCCACATAGGCGCTCCACACACCAAAATCGCTAAAATGGCGAAGACCGCACGAATCACGCTCTCGCCCGGATGGTGGCGATTCGCCGTAGTCGTGTCCACCTGAGTGTCCGCGTGGTGCACCATGTGGAACTTCCACAGCACCTTGATCTTGTGCTCGATCAGGTGAACCAAATAGGCTCCCACTAAGTCCATCAGCAATAATCCCACGATCAAAAAGGCCCAGCTAGGCATCGCAAACCAATGTAAAATGCCAAAGTTCGCTTCAGTCGTCCAGTCGCTCGCCATCACTAACAGCACCGCAAATGGGAAATTAATCGCAATCGTGGTGAAGGTCAAAAAGAGGTTTAGCTTCGCGTGAGCCCACTTATTCCCTTTGAAATTCACTAAAGGAATACCGGTTTCGATCAACCAAAACAACATAATTCCACCAGCTAAAATCAAGCCGCGGTGCGCACTAGGGATGGTAGCAAAATACGATTCAATCATCATTTTTTAATGTTACGTAAGACATATACAAAGTTTTTCACGGTCGGTCTTTTGTCATAAAAGTCCAAAATATAATAGTAGGTTCCGTCTGGAACTGAACCCGTTTTCTCAAACAAAGAAGTACCCTTGGATGTTTCGCCGGCCCAATTGTTTTGGTAATTATCCGTCTCATATACTAAACTCCCCACCCGATCAAAGATTGAAATATGGTTCGGAATCGGCTTCGTCAGCAAGCCTTCAAAGACTAACACATCATTTTTTCCATCCCCATTAGGCGAAATTCCTTGGGGCTCGAAGAACGGACAAGGATCCGGATCCAACCGATTTTCGATCCCATCGCCATCACAATCCGGCTTGTATTTCAAGGGATTTTCCTCGTCCTCATCATAAATTCCATCACCATCCGTATCCAAGGTTCCGGCTGATAAAACCGTCACCGTAAGGGAAGTCGTGCTATTGCAACCCGTGTTATTGGTTCCTTTAATGGAATAGGTCGTCGTCTTGATCGGGTTCGCGATTACTACCGCTTTGTCCACCGCCGAAAGTCCGTAGCGCGGCGACCAGGCATACCGATCCGCACCTGAAGCCGTAATCGTAAGGCTCGACCAGCGAACTACTTCCGCCGGATTAGGCACAAACGTAATGACTGGAATCGGGTTAATCACAACCACTGTTCCGGAACTATAGGCCGTTCCGCAAACGGGTTGCGTGATCACGGCGCGGAAGTATTTCGTGTTAGGCAAGTTCGTGGCCGTATAACTGGAATCCGTATTCGCGATGTCCGCCACCCCCACTAAGAAATCCGGCGTATCTGCCGATTGCCATTTCGCAATCGTCCCGATGTGCCCACTCAGCTTCATTGGTTGGCTATTCTTATCCCCGCAGAAGGTCCCCGTTCCGGTTAATTTTCCGCCCGCTATTTCCTCCGTCCGAATGACAACAGCATTCGTGAATTCCAAACTATCCAGCGATGAACGAGCCCCGCGGCGGTAATAATAGACCGTTTTCGAAAGCGGTGGCGTGTACGTTTTAGCGGTGGCTCCGGGAATCTGCGTGAATGAAATGTTGTCCGCACTTGCTTGCCAAACATACGTAATCGGCCTAGGGACGCCGTAGGCATCTGTTTTAGACGTTAAAGGCGAGGGTTTAGCCGGATAGCAGAGGGATTGATCAGAGGCAATTTCACCAGGCCAAAGATAGGGCAATATGGTCACCGAGTCCTTCTGGACGGCATTCGATCCATTAATCGTGAAGCTGATGATAGCCGTACCCGCCGTGATGCCACCCGTTAAAATGGCGGTATAGGTTCCGTCATTATTATTCACCACAGCTGAAACCGTTCCTAAGGTAGAAGAGATCGTTACTAAGCCTCCATTCCCTTTCAGATTGTTCCCTTTAAAATCTTTTAATTGTACGAAGATCGTGGAATAATCCTTGTTATTCGCCTTAATGATTTTAGGGCTTGCATTGATGGTCGAGGTTGTCGAATCGGAGACATTCGGTACAGCTCCGCAGAGGTCGATGGTGGGTGTTTGGTCGCAGTTAAAGATAGGTTCTTTGGCATCAAACGACGTTCCATCTCCCATAGATCCGTTTATCCGGTGGCCTACATAGCAGAATTTCGAACTGCCTTCCTTCACATATAAAAGCGTATGACCCCCCATTTCCGCAAAGAGTGCTTTATCAGTTCCTTGATTAAATCCACCTGCCAGACCAGGATCATAGGAACCGTTCTCTATGGGCCTACCTAACATATTGCGGGCATTGAAACCCCAGGAGTATAAATCGCCCGCCTTCGTAATGGCCGAAGCGGCCGGAACGGAATTACTGTGCTCCTGAACGGTCACAAAAATGACGTTCGTGAGGAAGTCGTTAGGGGCGGAAGATTTTTGGGCCTGAACCCAATTCAAGTGAACTAAATCCCGCGTAAAGGCGCCGCATTGGTAATTTTTATTGTCCCCCATCGCATAGAGGTTCCCAGAATTACTCAAGACGTAATACGTATTATACGAGCTCCCGCCTGTGATTCCACCGGTGACACCGATCATCTTAATGCCCTTACTTTTCACATCGTCCGGTAGCGTCATCTCTGTGGCATACGAGCGATAAGCGGATCCCGTGCCATCCCCTAAAAAGGTCGAGGCTCCCCAAGTGTACATTTTACCATCGTTCGTTTCCGCCACGAAGGCATTGTAATTCGCCCGGGCAGATTGCCCCCGCACATTTTTCACACCGGTTAAATAGGTCGTCGCGTCTATCTTCACGCGTTGCCAGCTATTCATCCCGGTGGTACCTTGCACGGCACCATTCCCATCCAACGCTCCAGAGAGATAACCTAATACATACACATCGCCAGCCTTGCTCAATAATACCAAGGTTCTGTAAACGGCAAAAAGCATCTTGACATCTTGCGGTTCTAAACCAATAGGCAAACCGATGGGTGAAGAGCCGGTGGGTGGCGTGATTTGGGCAACCCCGGCGGAAGTCGTGAGTGATGGACTGAATAGGGATCCCACTGCGCCCCAGGCAAATAATCCAGTGGAAGTTAACACGGCTGCCTGGTCAATAGAGGCGCCCGTATTTGTGCCGCCGATACCCGCTTTGTAGATGGTTCCTGATATACCAGAATAATTGGTTCCGTTGATTTCCAAAGGGGTCAACTGCCCTATCAAACCCGTGGGCGCCATATTCGCTCCCCAGATGGAGTATTCTCCTGTACTCTTGATCGCCACAGAGGCGTGGTAGCCACTTATAATTTTATCGTAGGGATCATTTACGTTGCATTGCGCAGTGCCGCTGAACACGGAACAAAAAAATAGGATCATCCAGCCCCATACCCTAAAGTAATAGTTTGTGCTAGATGATCCCATATAATAGATTTCAATTTTGATTTTAAAGTCTAAATATAGCCTTTAAAAATTGAAATTTATTATTTGATAATTCTAATTTCAATGCGTCGATTCTGTGCCATTCCCGCCTTCGTTTTATTCGATGCGATAGGCTTGTCTTCTCCGTAGGCATTTACCTTTAATCGTGAAGGAGCAATTCCGCTTTTCACTAGGAATTTCGCCGCCCCTTGCGCTCTAAAGCGAGACGCCTTTAGGTTATTTTTCGAGGTACCAAAAGCATCCGAGTGACCATCAATGCGCACATTAATTTCCGGACGAGCCGTCAAGGCTGAAGCTACGACTTTTAATTTTTCTTGCGATTCCGCTGTCAATTCCCACTGGTTATTCATATACAAGATAGTCGTTTCAGCCATCGCCTCTTGATCCGCTTTCAACTGCGCCGCCGCTTTCACTTCTGCTTCCGCTTTTGCGATGGCCTCCGCTTTTGCTTTCGCTTCTGCGTCTGCTTTTGCCAAAGCCTCTGCCTTTTCTTTCGCGTCAGCTGCTGCTTTTTTAGCTGCCGTCTCGCGTGCAATTCGATCTTGCTCTGCTGCCTCCGCCGCCGCTTTTGCCGCAGCTTCTTCCGCTGCTTTCGCTGCCGCTGCGGCCGCCTCTTCCTCTGCCTTCTTCTTCGCTGCCTTCCAACCGAAATGGTAGACAAGTCCGAAAGAAGTACTGTTATTCGATCCACGTACAGAAGCTACTTTTACTCCCGCATCTGTCGCTTGCGCCATCGGGATGGCTAAATTCGATTGAACGATGATGGAGAAATCTCTCGATAATTTCAGATCTAAACCTAAACCACCCAATGCGCTTAATTCATACGCATTTCCTGGGAAGCCGTAGTCGCGACGCGCAAAGGCTTCTGCGCCTATTTGGAAAAAGGGATTGAATACCGAGGTTTTTTTACGCGGAATTAGGAAATAACGCATGTTCGCTCCAGCGGTGATGAATTTGTTGTTCCAGCTCCCGGGACTGAAGAAATCCCCTTTAAACCCGGCTAAAGACGTATAAACCACATCCATGTTCGCCGATTTGCGCTTCGAGAATTGCAATCCTAAGTTCGTGAAAGCATTAAATTCATCCTTTCCCGTACCCCGGTTATTTGTCCACAAATCGGTGGGACCGCCTATGATGACCAGTGATTTATCGTTTTCTTGTGCTTCGATGGTACCACTCAGGAACAAGAGAAATAGTAAGATTTTCTTCATAATTATTTTTTACAATGCTGCGCAATCGCTGCAGCTGCGTCTGGGTAGCCCTTTGCTTGTGATCTGTTAAAACTAGCACAGGCGTCTGCTTTCTTGCCAGTGGACAGCTGAGACATACCCGCAAAGTACGCCGATTTTCCGGTATTGTTTCCGGGGTGTTGTTCGGATTTGGCAAAATAGAACAAACTTTCTACGAATTTGCGACCCGCATAATAGCAGATTCCCACGTTTTCTAGATGGGAGAAGTTGCCAGGATCCAGTTGTGAAAGTTCCTTATAGATGGCAGCCGCTTGCACGTATTTCCCTTTCACAAATAGCGCATTCCCTTTAGCTGTTAAGCCTCGTAAATCGCGGTTGCCTCCGCGCAACATGTTCTTGGTCGGATTCAGAATCGCGGTGTCCGCTGGGAATTTCTTTAGCGTAGTTTCTAGTTGCGCCAGTAAGTTTTTGTCTGCCCCTTGCTTCACTTCAAACATGCCTAACAAATATTGATTCCACGTTAGTGCGTTGTCGTTATTTACGTCCAAAGAAACCTGCAACGCCCGCTTGATCTCGTTCGTATCCTTGAGTTTAGCCGACGTAAAAATCATATTCTTGTAATAACTAGACGCGCGTGGCCAGGCATCGAAGGCACGTTTGGCATAGAAATGAGCCGAGTCCATTTTGTTCAATGAGGCATATATGGAGGTGCGCAAGAAGTCGTTATAGTGCAAGAAAGGGTTGTCGTTTTCGCTCTCTTTCAATACGCGCAACGCGTCATCAAAACGTTTGTCCCGGATATAATAACGGGAAAGCATCGCCTTCATGGGTAAAGTAGACGAAGACAAGTTCGGAATATCCGGCAGTTTTTCGACCTCGATGGTGGCCATTTTAGGGTCTGCGTTTACTTCGCCCATCACGAATTTTTGGATCTTCAAGGACTCAAACGTTTCGTTCGCGATGTAGATCGCTGGGATTAAAAGAGCGGCTCCAGCAATGAGGTAGACGAAGGGTAGTGCGCGTAGGTTGTAGGAGGTTTTGTCCAAAGGAATCAACACCAACGCCGCCGCCAGCGACAGCATCGTTTGTATCGCCGTGCGCTCTGCCGGGAAGTTTAAAAGCGCATCCACGCCATAGCAGGTAACGGCTAAAAAGGCGATGATAACCATCAGTTCGTCACCCCGTTTTTGGTTTAAAAACTGAACCGTGTAATAGAGCAAAAGCAGGAACAATCCGGCGAAACAAAGTCCTCCTATTAAACCTAAATCCGCAAACATTTCAATGAAATCATTGTGCGCGTGATACGGCACAAATAACTCATTCGCCCTGTCGCGCTCGTACGGAATCGAGGCTAATTTCCAGTTGCCATAACCCGCACCTAAGACGGGATTGTGAAGTGCATAATCCGCCGCAGTTCCCCACAGGTGAATCCGTGAATTTTGTTCACTGGCGATATTGATGTCTCCGATACGCTTCGTTACCGTTCCATAACCGCCCGCATTTTCTTGCCCAGCCACCGCCAATTTCAAACGCATATTCGACGCGAAAATCGCTAAGACCGCTGGCAATAAAACGAAAAGAAGCGCCGGTTTTAAAGCCGCTCTTTTCTTCCAAATAAGTCCACTGAAAAACAACACTATGATCAACGCAAAACCCACATAGGTGGAACGCGTGTTCAACAAAAACAGGCCGAAAGTGCCAAGGAATAAGGCGAAGATGCCGGCGATTTTGCCCAGCCATTTGGCAGACATAATGATATACATCGCAAACGGAATCAATATCAACAGCGTCGCCGCCGTCACGTTCTTGTTTCCATGGTATTTATTCAAACCTAGAATAGCCGCGTCTAAATCCATCGTGCGCAAATTCGCGCTGAAACCCTTGATCACATAGATGGCATCAAAGAACAAAAAGGCCGTAATCGCATACGCGATCCCCGTAAAAAGAAACGCGCGATCTTGATTATAATAGAGAATCGAGAGATTCAAAAAGACGAAATAGGTCGTAATCAATCGGGCCAAAGTCACCAGCGTCTCCGTGGGATTAATCGCATACACATACGACCCAATCGCCCAAAAAACCAACAGCGAAAACACCCATGTAAACTTGTAAAAAAGCACCTGTTTGATCGCCTCTTCGTAGACTTTATAGCGTAGACCAATGAAGGCCACAATCCCTAAACTCAAGCTGCTCGAATACAACCACTGCGCACCCATCACATCCGATCCACCCATGTCTGGGATGAAGTAGACGGCGAGGTAGAGGACGCTGGCTATGATGGCGATGAAGGAGGAGAGGGTGGGTTTCATGGGGTAAATTTAGGGAATAATCATTTTACGCTAATGAAGTAGACATGCTTTTGTAATCTTTTGTGCTGAATTCTGTGGCTAGGCTTGAATCAATAAAAATTATAATGATTGGAATGTGAATGTGACACGCCAGCTGTTGTTCGAACCTACACCATAGTATCCACTGGAATAAGGAATAAGATATCCGATACCGGCAATACCCACATGAATAAGTCTAAATTGAGTACTACTATATGGCACTACATACAATAGTCCACCTTGAGAAAGGTTAGTGATACTACCAGTAGAAGAACTCAACCAAACACTTGGCCAAACCCAAGTACTTGTACCGACATTATCAGAAATGGCGGCTTGCCCAGCTAGAGAAGTGTTAAATTGTAAACCGTTAGGTAAAGTAAATAAATAATCGCCCGAACCATTATTAGCTCCAGTAGTACTTCCGGCTGAAAACGTAAGTTGACATTTCCATGTCTTTGACCCAATCTGTTTATAACTGTAATCATTTACAGCTGTAGTTCCAATAGTTGGAGCTGTTGTCGTCGCATTCCATCCTACACTTTGGATTGTACCAGCACTTGTCCAGTTAGGCTCTCTAAGACTTATCCATGAACTACCATTATAGTAATAAAAATCAGATGGAGCATCTGTCTGATAGATTAATAACCCAGTTGTTGGGCCTGATATAGCTGCTTTTTGAGCTGCAGTCATTCTAGGAATTAAAACACCTTTTGTTGTCGAACTAATATCTAAAATTGCTGAAGCATCAGGCGAAGAGGTACCTATTCCCACTTTTCCTGTTGTATTGGAAGTATTCGTACCAGAAAGTGTCCAAGGATTTATGATCGCTGATGATCCGATTTGTGTAATGTTAGCAGTTCCGGAGATAACAAGCTGTGTACCCCTAGTAGTACCTATTGTTCTTAACTTAACAGTTTGATTTGTTGTTGGAGTATAAATAAAATTTATAACAGGATTCGATCCATATCCTGAAGTAGAAGTAGTTGAAGCAGTTATAGTTTGCGTTCCCTCAATTAATAAAGCATTTGTAGTAGCATCTACAAAACCGTATTCGATATAACTTGCATCAATAGATGGTGTATTTGCTCTTACCTGAGCCTGAAATAAATATGTTTTATTTGCCGACAAGGAAAAAACACCTGTTGAAGTATTATAAGGAATAGTGCCGCCATTATTTGAGGTAAAAATTAAATCTTTGTTAACTCCCACAGCCGTTTGGTAAATAGTACTTACTGAAACGTAATCGACGCTTTGGCCTGTAACTGGCAAATTACCTGCTACTAATTTGTAATAGACGCGGTCGTAATCATTTGCATCTCTTAAACCACTTGGAAAGCTAACATAAGCATTATAATTAGTGTTAGCCAGTAAATTCACCTCTACTTTTCCATTAAACTCTACATGCTGATAGTTATTCGCCGTAATAACAGTATCAGCTCCTATTATTCCGTTACTTGTATTCCTTATTTGAAAATAAACGGAGAAAGGAACATTTGAAGCGAATCCAGTACTAGAAAAATCAAAAATATATCTTCCAGAAATAGGCACTTTAAAGGATTGTCCATTGGGGCTTACAATTCCTGTATTATAATCAACAAACTTTTTAGCATACAATTTGACCATATCCATAGCAGCTACCCCATTCCCCGCCGACGTAGCCGTCGCAATCGTTGCCCAGTTCGCTCCATTCCAAAAATAATAGCCCGCTTGCAATCCTACAGACCCTAGATTATACACCAAAAGTCCCTCCGCCGGAGAGGCAATTGTTGAAGCATCGGTCGTACTCGTTAAGGTGACACGCGGAGGCAAAAATCCTTTATTCGTGGAGTAAACGTCCAGCTTCGCTGAGGCATTGGGCGTGGTGGTGCCTATACCCGTTTGGGCAAAAAGACCGGTTGAAATAAATAGGAAAAGGAAAATTATTCGTATCATTTTAGCTTCAATTCTATGATTTTTAGATGGTTTTCTAAGTCTGCTTGTTTTTGCTGCATTGCCTTATTCAATTTTTCATTTTCAAGTTTTAGGCTATCCATTTGTTTACTTAATTCTTGAATAGCGCCTACACTTAGGGCGGTGATTTGGTCAAAATCGATTGCCCTGAAATCGTTTATTTTCTTTCCATAGATAAACACATTGTCTGTTGCTTCAGTCCATCCTTTAATAGTGAAAGTATGTGAATCGGTAATGGATTCAATCGTCAAAACTACTTCTTTTTTGCCCTGAGCAAAAAACTTGACTACATCCCCTTTGGCAAAATCATGAGGCTTTTCTGTCGAAATTTTCAATACATCCTCCTGAAAAGAAACAGACTTTGCTAAAGCAAATACAGACGGAATAAAGTCAGTAGATTGATTCACAAATTGATCATTTACGGCTTCAACCTCTTGCGCAATAAATCCTGTTTTGGTTTTACTTCCATTCGCTAATTGATCGATGTAGGCATAATTGACGACTTGAAGTTTATTCAATTCGCTTAAGGAATTTCCCGTATTCAATTTCAAAATATCCTTTTTGATTCTGACATCTGAAATGGCATTGAACTCAGGGCAACGGATTCTTTGATCAGCCATGATAGAATAATAGACATTTGTATTGGCCGTATAAGCCCCTTGCGCTTGATTTTGGTTTAAATAACCATAAACACTGACATATTGTGAAACGGAGGTGGCCACATGCAAAGGGGCAGACGGTGAAGTGGTACCAATTCCTACATTACCAGCATGGTAGACATTCCCATCTGATCGAAAGTAGTGATACAAGGTGGGGCTATATTCGCTACATCCACCATATAAACAGGAATTTCCATAGAAGGCAAACCGTTCGTTCCAATCATCGTTCAAATGAAGTTGTAATTCATTTAAATCCCCAATTTTAATTTTTCTTAAACGGTATGGATCAGAATCGTCTCCTCCATCTGTCCCCCTAAATTTAATTTCATTAACACTCATTGCACTTCGCACATCTAATCGATCTACAGGCGTGTTAGTCCCTAAGCCAACGCTGTTGTTCAAAAGAGTGTAACCAGTCCCACTAGGGTTTAAAATAATATTTTGATTAGTTCCACCTGCCGAGAAAGTAAGAGCCCCTGAGCCCGTAATAGAACCGGTCGTGGTTCCTGTTCCTCCATTCGCAACTGCGACCGTTCCAGTCACATTAGCCGCATTATCAGAGGGTATTGTCAAACGAATCCAAGCAGTTCCACTCCAATAATAGAAACCAGGGCTTACCTCTACATTTGAAATGGTATTATACACTAATAATCCTGCAGCAGAAGCTAGTGCGGTAGAACCAGATAATCCTGTTACGGGGGCAAATACACTCGTTGAAGTTAGTGCCACTCGTGGTGGTAAAAAACCTTTATTTGAAGAGGTAATATCTAGTTTTGCTGAAGCATTAGGCGTGGAAGTGCCAATACCTGTCTGAGCAAAAACACTCCCTGAGATCAAGAAGAGAAATAAAATCTTTTTCATATTATAAATTTAACGAACCCAATACCAAATGATACCGGGATTAGGACTTGCAGTTCCTCCAGTTCCAGGATCGCTAATCCAGGGGGAAGGTGAATAAGAGGCACTGCTAGAAACCAAAGTCCCCCACCAATTACCTGTTCCGTTTGATAGCGTTAAAAATCCATTTCCTGATCCAACAGTTGTACTTCTCCAGGGCATTCTTTCTGCCATTCCATTATTATCTGCAACGTAGCTCCAATTACCAAATTCCGTATTTAAGGTAACATTCGTTTGAGCATTGCTAGTACTCAGAAAACTATAATTCCCATTAGCAGTCCATATCCCCCCATGATTTTTTCTACTAGCAGCATCAATCATATATTGAAATCCAGTCGATGACTTTTTTATATAATCTGCCCAACCAACAATAGAATAATTTACAGAGGAAGTGCTAATTACTTCTGCATTGGTTGTGAATGGTATTTCTGTATTTAATGCGACTGAATTAGCATAGTTCCAACCAACATAAGACGAGTTTTTCAAAATCAACGTCCAACCTCCTCCATCGGTCGTCATGTCGGCATATATTTTTATAGGACTGCCACCATTGATATTGGCATTTTTAATCCAATAAAAGCCATCAGTGGAATTTGGATAATCTTGTTTGATCTGATAAGCACTTGTGGAAGCTGTAGTAGGACTTAAACCATCTTTCTCTGCATAGAATCTTGTACTACTCGAATTAAAATTATTGATTATTTCTTGTGGTGTCAGTTCTCTATTATAAATTTTAAAACTCGCGACATTTAAATTCAGTAGCCAATTAAGGTCATTTCTCCATGATGAAATTCTTCCAGCACCTGAATTAAAAGTAGCATTTGCAGTTAAAAAACTATAGCCAGAAATTTGTTGACTCAAAGATTGTAAAGATCCATTTATATAAATTTTATTACTAGCAAAAGATCCAGCTTTCATAACAAAAACCAAATGTCTCCAATTTTCTAAAATCCCTAAATAATCCACCTGACTTGAACTAATACCGTACAAGTCTGAATTACCTGTGTTGTATCCAATATTTCCATTTCTTGTCCAAACATCATATGAATCAAATCCAAAGTACATTCCTCCTCCAGGTGTTCTCAAAGAATTTGTCTTTACCCACATTTCAACAGTAATCACATTTGTACTACCAATATTAGCCGTAAAATCAGCATAACTAGAAGTTCCATTGAAAGCAATAGAGCCACCATTAGCTGAATTAAATGTCGTATTTGTCAATGTTACATGAGATTCATTTCCAGACAAATCGTTCCACGTGGTTCCCGTTCCACTATAGCTAGCAGGATTTCCGGCATCCAGATGTAAGACTAGACTTGAATTTGTTAAACACGTAATGGATACGCTTCCATCTCCAGTGGTATTAGGGATTCCAAAAGAATTATGGCCAGAGGTTGTTTTCGTAGAACCACCTGCTCCACCGCCTGTTGCCGAGCCACCTCCTGCTCCGCCACCACCACCATAAAATCCACCTCCTGCTCCTCCTCCACCATTCCAGGTGCTAACACCACCATCTGTGCCTCCAGTACCTCCACTTATACCAGATCCATTCCCTGGCCTTGTACCTGTCACAACATCAAATGGCTCCCCTCCTAAACCAGGTGCAGAAGTCGTTGCTGCGTAGCCATTTTGATATTTCCCATTCGTTACATAAGCTGAATTAACTGGTTGATTTCCATTGCTTGAAGTCCCATTTATATTATTACCTGCATTCCCTCCAGTATAATCACTACCAGTTGAAATTCCCGCCCCGCCTCCACCTCCTCCGGCAATTACTAAAGCGTTTGCATTTGCAGGACTTGAAGCAGTAAATACCCCAGATAAACCACCTCCAGCTCCACCATAATTAGTGCCGCTTCCACCATTGCCTCCAAAACCATATTTAGCCGTAGCTGATTGCCCAGGGAATCCACCTACAACAATGTATAAAATCTGTCCAGGAGTTACATTTAAGGTAGTAGTGATATTTGCTCCTGCACCACCTACTTGTCCTCTGGCACCTGTACCCCCTTTGGCCCCTATTGCATTCACTTGAATACTGGTGACCCGATTTGGTACTACAAATTGTTGGATTTCCCCTTTGTACGGAAATATATAGGTATTAGGGATCACCGGCTTACGTAGGGCCAGGTTTTTCACCATCAATTGCGCGGGCAAAGTGAAAGAAATGAGTACTAGAAAGGACGCGAAAATCTTTTTCATTAGTTCATGGTATCGCCAAAAACATAGCCAGACGTAGATGTGCTCATCACTAAACCTATGGCACTATTGATGGAACGACTCGTTAAGCCATTCGCAGAATTTAGGGTAAAACCAGAACCGGCTAATGTAATTGTACCTGACCCTGTTTGGATAAATTGGCATGAAAAACCGACGGGTAAGGTATTAGGAATTGTGACCGTAACGGCCGTAGAAGAGCTGATCAAAAACAATTTATTATTGTCCGCCGCAGTAACTGAAAAACTAGTCGTTTTACTCGCATCGATTACTAATCCTCCCGTTAATTGTATCCACGCTGTTCCGTTCCAATAATAATAGCCTGGAACGACATTATTTGGGGCAGTTCCTGCGGTAGCTGTGTTGTATATCAATAAGCCGGCTACAGGAGATGCGATTGTGGAAGCGTCAGCAGCCCCAGTTAAGGCGATGCGAGGAGGCAAAAAGCCTTTGTTTGTAGCATATACCTCTAACTTCGCGGAGGCTGCGGGCGCGGTGGTGCCTATACCGGTTTGGGCATAAACTCCAGATGACATGACTAAAAAAAGGAAGAGTAGTTTTTTCATTTATAAGCCATAATTAGATCTCAAAACCGTAAAATTTGTTTGTATTTCATCTGCATTTAAAGCCCTATTATAAACCCGCATGCTATAATAAGTGCCCGGACTTGCATCCGTAAATGAAGTACCTGCATTGCTATGCCTTGCACCAAAATAAAGGCCCGTGTTGCTTAAACCTCCAGAAGGCGCAGTGAATGTTCCTGTACTTACACTTACTCCGTCCTTATATAATGTATAATTAGTGCCGTTAGCGACAAAATCCCATATATGAATCGTATTTATTCCAGACACAGCAATATTAGCAAGCCCAGATGGACTTCCAAAATTCAAAGATGTGCTTGATGCTAAATAGGCAATAAATCCCTTGCTTGCATTCCATGATTCATTCCCCCAAAGGGTGGCCCAGAAGGTAGATGGATTCAGGGAACAGGCAACACTTACAGTAAATGAATTAGGCAAATTATACGGAATCGAAATGTATGATGTAGACGAAGTCGTATAGCCCCCTCCATTTGCAGAAGTATAAATGGGGGACCCATTTAAAGTTGCATTGTTCCCATTACCTGATGCATCAGTCCATGCGGTTCCAGAACTTGGAGGATTCATTAAGTTAGAAACAAGTCCATCCTGAACAAGACTAAACCTAATTTTAGTTGAATTGTAATTCTGAAAAATTTCAGCATCCGTCAATGCTTTATTGTAGATAGATGTAGTAGCTATTTTACCTTGCCAATAGCTTCCAGTAGGAGAGGTACTTGCTCCAGCTTCAGCTCCTAAAAGTATACTGTTAGACGCATAAGTTATTGTCTTATTA
Organism: Aquirufa antheringensis; assembly: GCF_023921165.1. Taxonomy (NCBI): domain Bacteria; kingdom Pseudomonadati; phylum Bacteroidota; class Cytophagia; order Cytophagales; family Flectobacillaceae; genus Aquirufa; species Aquirufa antheringensis. The sequence goes on along the minus strand of NZ_CP049835.1, from coordinate 1,176,452 downwards.
GCACTTCCATAATCTTCAGTATTAGCCAAAGATCCATCGATATACAACTTTGCATACCTCCCATCAAATGTTGTTACAAAATGATGCCAGCCTGAAAAACTACTCACTGATGCGGATGGAACTAAATATTTACCTCCAGCATAAATATAACTGTAAAAATTCCCGCTCCAAATATTATGAGAATACCCTCCCCCCTCAGTACAAGATAAAGAACATTTATAGTTTGTATTGGAAGTGCCTGCATTCCAATTGTCTGCACTTAACCATTGCTCAATTGATATGGCTGTAGTAGGCTTTAAACTAGCTGTATTGACTCTTGATGCATATTGATTCGTTCCATTAAATGTAAAAAAACCATACGGATTATAGATTGGTGTACCCACCAAAGTAAAATCCGACGCATTGGTCGTCATGTCTTTAAAGGTAGTTCCACTTCCCTGATAAGATTTAATATTAGCCGCATCCAAACGAAGCACTAAGCCATCTGAAACAAGGTTATTGGGTCTCACAAGTGCTCCTAAACGCATCGTCATATGATTAGTCCATGTAACTGGTATGACTTTAACAGCTTTAGTAAACAGATTGCTAGGGAAAAGTACACTCGCATCATCAGTAATAGAAGTACTAATAGGCTGATCACTTACGACCCGTGTCCAAGGAGCAGCACCGGTCAAGCTTGTTTCCACATGAACTTTAGTGACATATTGATTACCAGAAGACGCTCTAGGTTGAATCACCACCCCTTTTATATAAGCAGGTTCGTCATAATTCAACGCGATATACTGATTTGCATCCAATGTTTGTGCGGCCCAGCCTAGAGTTGAATTCAACCAGGGAGTGAAATGAGGTGCCGCAAATGCATCTGAAGTTCCTGTACTTCCCGTTGAATTATTCCAAGCACTTGAAACACTCCAGTATGTCGGACTTGTATTCGTTGATGGGCTATGTATGGTGTAATCAAACTCCGATTTTCTAGTTATGTATTCTTGTAAAATATCGTTATCGGTTAAGGGCAATTGATGTAATTTAAATTGGGCTAAATGAAAATTTCCATAGGCAGTCGTTCCCATATAAGTCGCCTCTGTAGCTCCAATCGCATAATTTTGGCTAGCAGACGGGGCTTCTCTTGCATAGGTTTGAGTGCCTTGCAAAGCCCCGTTTAAGTACCCCTTTACAGAGGAGCCATCGTAAACCATGGCGACATGATACCACTGATTTAGCGTAAGTAAACTAGATGTAACATAGGTTGAGCCTGGCCAAACCCTATACTTTACAAACCCATTTACAATTTCAATATTGGATGCGTGCCAGCCAGAACTGGGCGTTTGGGAATCCAACTCACTCAATACAACTCCATTCAAATTTGTAGGATAAATCCAAAAACTTATGGTAAAGCTATTTTGAACACTCGTATTGACCGATTTAAAATAGGTTTTAAGATTCGGTGTAACGACGTATTGATTCGTCCCATTAAGCGATATATATCCTAAAGAGTTAACAAAAATGGGGTTATTCAATAGGGTTGAATTTCCAGTAGCCGTTCCAGCAATGTTTGTTGCAGTAGAACTACCACGTGTATAACTTGCCGATTTGGAAAAATCATAATTCACGACCAAACTATTTTTAGGCAACACAGATTGCTGCACAGGTAGCGCCATTTGTGACCAAGCATTTATGGAGAATACTAATAAAAAGAATACTAGCTTTTTCATCTTAATTACTCATTTCGCCTGAAACGATGATCTTGTCACTACCTAAATGAATGATGCTGACAATGGAATATTGACTGGCAGATTTGGTAAAACTTCCTCTATTAAAGTAGGTTCCGGAAAAGGTCAGCTGGCCCGCCCCCATTTGGACCACTGTACAATTAAATCCAGTGGGCAATCCCGTGGGAATGGTTATCGTAATAGCCGTTGTGCTAGTGGATTGTAAAATTTTACCATTATCAGATGCGGTTAGAGGATAATTGGCTGAAATAGAAGCCACGTTAGCTGCAAATCCAGAAATCGTAGAGGTGCTTGTATTCCCTCCCGTCAACGTTCCTGTTGTTGAGACATTGCCAGTCGTAAAGGCAATGTCATTGCCTGTTTTCGTCCAGTCCGTATTTACTCGTAGCCAAGCAGGTGAGGCTGAAGTTCCTGTATTGACGTAGAATCCTGTGACGCCATCTGTTTGATAGATAAGTAAACCGTTTGCTGGCAGCGAAATAGCTGTTTTTTGAGCTGCCGTCATACGTGGAGCTAATAGACCTTTAGTGGTAGACGAAACATCCAGTTTTGCGGAGGCATCAGGCGTGGTGGTGCCTATGCCCGTTTGGGCGAGGCAGGAGATAGATGTCAATAAGGTAAAAACTAGTATTCTAATAACCATACCTGAGTTTTGTAATATTGAAATTTTGGATAACCTCTTCGTTAGTTAAGGCGCGATTATAAATTTGAACTGAACCCATGTACCCATTATAACCAAGTGATCCACCTGATCGTGCATCTCCCAGCCAAAGGGATGATTGTGTGTTGTTCGTTCTTCCCGCATTTGGTCTAACCGGTCCGTCTAAACTAGAATTCAGATACATTTGCAGGTTACCATTTTTCAATGTAAAACCGACTTGATACCAAGTATCAACACTAAGAGGGATACTTCCAAATACATTAAAACCATCCGTCAAATTTGTAAATAAATGCTGATTGAAACTTGTGCCATTTGGATAAATATCATAATGCAAATCCGAATAACCTCCCGTTCCTGCCGTATCTTGAAACCATTTACTCAAAAATATATTCCATCCATTTCTTAAGCTAGTTGGCTTCAGCCACAGAAAAATACTGATATCATTTACAGGAAAGTTTGCGGGTGCTTTACCAAAATCAATATAATCCTGATCTCCATCAAAATACCATATTCCTCCATTCGTTGAATTAAATGACGTGTTATTATAAATCGTGCCATTAGCATTCCCCTTCAAATCAAAAGAAGTAGATCCACCTCTAGGAAAGGAATAAAAATTACTTGGATCAATGTTCAACACCAGACCTGAAGGAAGAACCTCCTCACTACTTAATTCTTCCATATCCTGATACCAAACGGACCCACCTGTTTCAGAAGGTTTTTGCCAAAAAAGAAACATCACCTCTCCTCCAGCATTCTCCATCATCCTCGCTCGGAATTGGTATTTTTTACCTGCTGTCAAATTGATCGTTCCTGTATGTGTTCCAATGGCATCCGCACCATGTCCTCCGTAGTGACTAGCGACCACATTCCCATTTATATAGACATCGCAAGCGTCATCGCCTTCAATACTAAACTTATAGGTACCCGTTTGCTTTGGAATAAAATAACCAGAAATCACAATAGTGAAATAATCTCCTCCAAAACCTGCATAAGGAGTGGTCTTATTTATTGCTGTTTTTAATTCTTCCTGTCCATTGAAATTTAACACATTTGCACTTTTCTGCGTATTAGAATTTAATGTTCCCCGGGAGGAATTTAACTTAATTTCGCTAGCTGTTTGAAAGGTAGCGTAATTAGAAAAGAAACTATCAAATTCAGAGGCTGAATTAGGGAAAACAGCAGACGTACTCGTGCTGTAAAGTCGATAAAATAGTTTTTGATTTCCTTTTCCGCGATTGGACTCTAACGTTGAATAATAAGGGGACAAGAATTGCCCAAAAATTGGGCAACTCATCAATACAATTATTAAAAATAATACCCCTCTTTTCATTAATTGCTCATTTCGCCAGACACGATATAAACGCCCCCAACATAAAGTATTGTGGCGATAGCATATTGGCCGGCTGTTTTTGAAAAGCCATTTCGATTGTTAAACGTACCAGAAAAGGTAACTTGACTGGTACTTTGTTGCAAGACCATACAGTTAAACCCTTCTGGGATCCCGGAGGCTGGAAGTGTAAGTGTAATTCCTGCACTACATTTTAATATCATTCCATTATCCGAAACCGCGATGGACCTATTAACAGATTCTGTACTTGTGTTTGAAACAAATCCACTCAATTTAGAGCTTGCCGTATTACCTCCTGTTAAACTTCCTGTTACCGATGTAGAACCATTTTTATCTATCCTTACTCTTTCCACACCTGCGGTTTTGATAACAATATTGTTATCCATATCAGCCTGATTCGAAAACCCGGAAATGTCAATGGAAGATTGAGTATTTGCATTTGTACCCCCTCCTGCGGATAACCTTAAGAAACCATCATCTCCACCATCTCTTTGGGTTATTCCAGATTCACTTCCAACTCCTCTTATTTCATAGTTTCCAATGGTAGAAGTGTTAATCGCTGGCCTGGTGGAACTATTACTAAACCCACCATGAATACGAATACCACCACCCATCAGGTTCAGCTTAGCCGTAGGGTTAGTCGTTCCTATTCCCACATTTCCTCCTATTGGATTTAAGGACAAATTGTAGGTCGTCCCATAGGCTGATTTTGATCTGGCCTGTAGCCAAGAAAAAGTGGATGTTGAACTAAGGCCAAAGTCTAACACATGTGTCCCAACACTAGGGCCAATTCTTAAATTTCCATTCGCATTTAACCCTGTCGATGCTGGATCCGCCGTAGTTGTGACTACTTCGAACTTATTTACGGGCGTAGTTGTCCCTATCCCCGTTTGGGCAAAGGAATAAAACGATACCATTAAAAGGAAAACTACTTTTTTCACCCTATTTCTTTTTAGATGGCGCTGCTGCAGGAGCCGCTACCATACTGTCCAAACGTGCTGTGCGCGCCATGTCTTTTTGTAAACTATCGATCGAAGCGATGATGAATTTCACTTGCGAGTGGGGTAAGTTGCTTTGGTCCGCAATCGCCTTAATGGAATTCAAATTATTCCAGTGGTAATTCACCGTCGGTTCCGCGATGCGCATCGAGATGAATTTATCAGCGGCGAAAGAGAATAAGGCCAAAGTTCCGGCGAGTAGTAAGATGTTTTTCATGTTATGTTGTTTGTTTTATGTTAGAACAATCCTCTAAATGCAATCCAGTTTGCTCCATCTGAAATAACTCTTATCCAGTTATTAGAAGGTTCTATTCCAATAGTTGCAGTTGAAGTAGTCGCTGTGGAATTATCTTGAATGATATATTGAGAACTTGTTGTAGCAATGGCAACTGAGTATGCGCTTACATTTTTAATAGTAAACTCTTTCCCAGCACATCCTACCGCAGTAGGTAAGGTGAAAGTTAGGCCGGTTGCGGCTGCGGTTCCCATAATGATATAATTATCATTCAAAGTCAGCGTATAATTCGCTGTTTTAGAGGCTAATGTTGTCACACCCGTCTGCCAAGTAGCATTTCCACTTGCATCCGAAGTCAAGACTTTACCAGCTGCTGCCCCCGTTGTAATAGCGACCGTACTTGTAAAGGTTGCTGCTCCTGCAATCGTAGTTGCTCCACCTAGACGAGTGGTTCCGTTTACGTCCAAGGTGGTAGATGGAGTTGCCGTTCCAATACCCACGTTACCAGCATTAGTGATACGCATTCTTTCATTGAAGAATGGGGTTGAATTTTTACCCGTACTGAAAATGATAGATTTTGTTTGATTTGCATTTGCTATATGCATATCCTGGCCACTACCAATGTAAGTGACGTCATTCGCAGCCCCGATATTGTACAAAGCTGGGAAATTGAACGCACTATTATTAATACCCATCCAAGCAAATCCAGTTGTAGTTGTTCCGTTGTCAGCTGTTGCAGCATAACCGCTTTGTGCTTTTGTCCCTGTATTATTAGTATTTTGAACGTTCACTTGGAAGAAATCATCAATGCTTCCTGTTAAGTTCATCCCCGTTACATTCGTGGTTGTTCCAGCGGCTACATCTAATAAACTTCCAGGAGAAGTGGTCCCAATACCTATTTTACCATCACTTCCAATTCGCAATTTCTCCGTAGGGACGGTAGCACCTGTATTTCGCGTTAAAAATAATATGTTGGAGGTCCAATTTCCTGAATTCGATCCTGTCGAAACTAAATTAGTGCTTCCGTTATTTTGGTGTATAACAAAACCATTTTTATCAGCATAATTTGTATTATCATAAGCGGTAGAGGTTCCTGCTACTAACAAATCACCTCCATTCACCTCTAATTTTGAAACAGGTGTAGTTGTTCCTATTCCAACATTTGCATTATTTAAAATTCTCATTGCCTCCGTTGCTCCATTATTACCCACTTTAAATATATGATCCGCTCCTGCTGCTCCTACACCAGAGGTTGTCTTATATGTTAAAGATTGCGTAGTTCCAGAACCACCAGTTATAGATGGAGAAACTAAACTTGTGACTGTAGTGGCCCCCGCTATTAAAGTAGAAGAAAAAGTCCCTGTGGCCGCACTTAAGTTACCCGTTAAGCTAAGCGACGTTCCTGTCGCTGCTCCTATATTTGGAGTTACTAATGTAGGACTCGTATTCAAAACTAAGCTTCCACTACCTGTCGATGTCGTTACGCCTGTTCCTCCGTGTGCCACATCAATGGTGGTTGCACTCCATATACCCGCAGTAATGGTTCCCACTGAAGTTAAACTAGACCCAGTCACACTAGACTTCAAAGTAGTTCCTGATAAGGTTCCTGCATCCGCTATGATTGCAGCAGATCCTGCGGCGGTTAGACGGCCTTTGGCATCCACCGTAAAGGTAGGAATAGCCGTAGTGGAGCCGAAAGATCCAGCTGTAACACCCGAAGCAGCTAAAGTAGAAGTAAATGTTCCCGTTCCAGTTCCCGTTACATCGCCCGTCAAGGTAATCGTTTGATCACCCGTATTTGATCCACTCAAGGTTGCAATCCCTAACTTAGTCTTAATCGTACTGGCCGTTTCATCCCCCGTATTTATACCAGAAGTATTTGATAAAACTCCAGATTGAGCATCAGTAACATATCTTTTGTCTGAACTAGACGCAATATCAGCCGTTGTTGCATCTGCGCCTGCCGTTACAAGACCAAAAGCATCGTACGTGATTTTCGTTTTAGTAGCAGCAGTGATGGCTGCATTTGGCGCGATGAAACTAGTTCCTGCCGTTAATGGTGCTTGGTAATCTGTACCCGCCACGGCAGCACTTACTACTCCACTTCCGTTCGCTTTTAATAATCCATTTATGGATCCGGCTCCACCCACATTGCTTCCAATCACGGTTGCACTCCAAGTTCCTTGCGTGATTGTTCCAACGGCAGTCAAACTCGAACCAGTCACAGTTGAATTCAAAGTAGTACCTGATAAGGTTCCGGCATCCGCAATGATCGAAGCAGATCCGGCGGCGGTTAGACGGCCTTTACTATCCACCGTAAACGTAGGGATAGCCGTAGTCGAGCCGAAAGATCCAGCGGTAACTGTTGTATTAGTTAATGTAGCGGCGGCAGTTACATCACCAGAACCATTAAACGCTGGACTGGTATAAGTTACATCTCCCGTTAAGGCGATGGTTCTCCCCGTGGTTAATGTAGCCGCGCTTCCCGTTGTATTTTGATTCCAAGTAGGGACCGTTCCTGTTAATAAAGAATACGGAATTGCTCCTGATGTCAAAGTTCCCACACCAGTCAAGCTCGAGGTCACCACATTGCTCGCAAGCGTCGTGCCACTTAATGTATTCGCATCCGCCGCAATCGTAATATTGGCACTGCCATCAAAACTCACCCCATTAATGGTGCGAGAAGTTGCTAATTTCGTTGCCGTGCTCGCATTACCGGTTAAAGCTCCGGTGAAATCTGTGGAACTAACAGAAACTAATCCTGTCACCGAAGTCACCGTTCCTCCTAAAGTCATCGTAGTCGAACCTAAAGTCGTCGTACTTGTCGCCAATTGACCTACAGTTATTCCCGCCGTTGAACTTAAATTCGAAGTAGTTAAGCCTGTTGCAGAAATCGTTCCAGAGGCAATTGAAATTCCAGATCCCGCTGTTAGTGGCGCTTGTACATTTGTACCTATTACCAAGCCTAAATTTGCTCTAGCATCTGCGGCGGTGGTGGCGCCGGTACCTCCTTTGGCAATATCAATTGTAGACGCACTCCAAATACCACTCGTAATCGTTCCCACGCTCGTTAAGCTCGAGTTTACCACATTACTCGCAAGCGTTGTGCCTGATAATTTTCCTGCATTTGCCGTTCCCGATAAAGTACCCGTAAGCGTGTTCGCCTCTAAACTGGTTAAGCCGGTCACCGAAGTTACCGTTCCGCCCAATGTAATGGTTGTCGAACCTAAAATCGTCGTACTGTTCGCTAATTGTCCGTTTGTAATCCCTGCGTTCGCGGCGATATCGCCACTAACAATAGTGGCATCTGCAATTTTTGCGGACGTGATCGAACCATCATTTACCCCAGCCGAAGCCACGCGGGTGTCCACGTAGTCTTTGATTAGTTTAACAGATGGATACTTATCAGTTGAATTCGCGTCAGCAGATAAGTCGGTACTTTTATTAGCGATTGCCTCCGCACCTAGGTTAATTAAGGCACCTGAAGCGGTTGTTGTTCCCGTTCCTCCGTTTGCCACTGAAATGGCCGTGCCACTCCAGGTTCCAGACGTGATTGTACCAGCGCCGTTAATGGTTAAGACGGGGGTGCCGGCGCCGTTTTGGAGAACGACCACATTGTCTGTATCCGCTGCGCTGCCGCGGCGAATGTCGAAGGCGCCGTTTGTGGAATTGGTGATGATTTGCGCACCGTTATTGTAGGATTGCTGGAGATCTGAAGTCACCGTACCGGAGGTGGCACCGATTGTTTCTCCAAACTTCGTCACATTGAAAAACTGGGCTTTCGCCGGATCAGATAAATTGGTTGCATCCTTGCGCACCGTCAAAATTCCAATCAAAATTCCGTAATCCTTGATGCCGGCATAAGTGCTAAACGATTCACTTTGAATCCCCGCGATAGCATTAGCGAAGGTGGTGTAATCCGTTTGGCCATATTGAACTCGAATCTTCCCGTTTTGTAATAAGAAAATGCGTTGGTTCGTGGCATGGGCCCCCGTTCCAGCTACCGTCGTCAACGTTCCCGCGTTATCGTATTTCGTAGGATCAATCAACGTCACATCTGTGTTTGCTCCGCCGATTTGCGTGCGGTATTGAAAAGTTACAGGCGTTTTAGCGGCAATAGCCAGGCTGGAAGGGGAATTAGGATTCGCCCCATATCCGATTCCTAGGCCAAACAGAGTCCCCGCCGTCGTATTGAAATTCAAATTCGCTCCATTCGCAATGGCCGTAAAACCATCGTTGACTAAACGAATAGGCTGCCAAACGTCGCGCAATTGGGATAGGGGACTTTGGAGTACATCCGGTTGAACATAATAACTAATAATATTCGTGTGATCTGGATGCCCTAATTTACCTAATAAGATATTTTGTCTTCTTTGCGTGGGCGTTAATTCCGTTCCACTCATTTGCAATGCCCCTGTAGGATCTAAATAAAGGTAGGTCATCGTATGGGAGGCCAAATAAGGAGTGCTTAAACCCGTAGCCCCCGCAAATTCCAGGTACTTCATCGAAGGATGCTCAATGTCTGTTGTGTTATCCACAATGTAGCCTTCCGCAGAGCCCACATTAAAGGTCGTGGCACCTGTCACCGTTATCCCCGTAAACGTGAAAACGCCCGTGGATAAATTCATTAATTGATTTCCGAGCAATTTATTGAATCCCACACTCACGTTATCCGTCGTAGAAATGACGCCATGGGCAGGCAAAAGATTCGCTAATTCCGTGCCTAAAACACGAGATTTCGTGAAATACTGGTTGTTTGTCAGCTCCGGAACCACATCAGTCGTTAAGGTTTGCCAAGTCTTGTCTCCCCGCCAATATTGCGCAGTAGGCGTTTGCGTACTCGCCGCAATAGCTGTTTCGAAATCCACTCCAGCCACGGCCGCACTAAACGCTCCGGTTCCATTCCCTTTCACTAAGCCGGTTAAACTAGTAGCCCCCGTTCCGCCGTGCGCCACATCAATCGTTGTGGCACTCCAGATTCCGGACGTGATCGTTCCCACCGTCGTTAAATTCGCTAAGGAGGTTAAAGAGGTATTCGTTGTAGCAGAAATGTTATTGGCCAAAGTCGCGGTGGATGCATTACCTGTCACATTACCTGTCACATTACCGGTCACATTACCTGTCAATGGGCCGCTAAATCCTGCCGCCGTAATCGTTCCGCTCGTATTCACCGCGGTCACGTTCGCGTTACCTAACTGAATTTTGTTGCTGGCATCTGCGATGGCTCCATATCCAATAGCGGTAGCGTTTGAAACACCCGCGGAGATATTTGTACTCGCTCCTAAAAGCGTATTTCGCGTTTCATTCGTAAAGGTAGAACCAGCTTCATTTCCGATGGCTACGTTTTCTGAAGCAGAAGTGGCTACTCTCATCGAGTTAACCCCCATGATAATGTTGTTCGCTGCCCCGTTTGCATTTGTTTCTAATGCGTTAGAACCTACCACAATATTGCGCGTTGAGTTTAAAGCGAGGTACATTGTATTTGTACCGATAGCAATGTTATTATCGCCCGTATTTTTCTGCAAAGCCTGGTATCCAATAGCCGTATTTCCACTGCTTGTTGTGTTATCTATTAAAGCAGCAAAACCGAGAGAGGTATTTGAAGAGCCTGAGGTTCCACTCATTTGGCCTTGAAATCCAATGGCAGTATTTCCTTCACCCGTGGTATTACTTCCTAACGCGGTATAACCAACAGCGGTATTTTGGATATTATTACTTGCTCCTTTACCGATTCTTACGCCGTTGAAGTAGCTATCTTCTGAAAAGGTTTTTTGGCCGGCGATAGTTTGAGCCGTCGTTAAATCCACAAAATTCTGAGTAGACGAACCCGTTCCCCCTTTCGTGATAGGAACAATACCTGTCAAAGTCGTCGCATCCGCCGTCACCGTAATATCAGCAGAGCCATCGAATGCCACACCATTGATATTTTTTGTTGCCGCTAGTTTTGTGGCTGCATCTGCCAAAGTTGCGGTCGTCGCATTACCCGTCAAAGCTCCCGTGAAGCCGGTAGCCGTAACAGAACTCAACCCGCTTAACGAAGTGGTCGTTCCACCCAAAGCAATGTTCGTCGTTCCCAAGGTCAGAGAGCTATTCGCTAATTGCGCGTTTGTGATACCTGCATTCGATGCGATGTCTGCACTGACGATAGTTGCATCTGCGATTTTAGCAGAGGTAATCGACCCGTCGCTCACCCCAGCTGCGGCCACGCGTGTATCCACGTAGTCTTTAATTAATTTCACGGAAGGGTATTTCTGAGTCGAATTTGCATCTGCACTAAGATCTGTACTTTTATTCGCCACGGCTTCCGCGCCTAGATTCGTTAAGGCACCAGAAGGCGTCGTTGCACCTGTTCCGCCGTTTGAGACAGCAAGCATTCCTGTTATATTCGCGGCATTACCTGTGATATTTCCAGTCACTTTCGATCCGGAAACGGAGGTGATTTTTGCATCAGTAACCGCCCCGTCTATGATTTTCGCGGTCGTTACTGAATTAGCAGCAATGGCCGGCGCATCTGCCGTTCCTGTTAAATCGCCCGCTAATTTGACTAAACCTTTTGTGGTTGCATCCGCATCTGGCGGGGTTACGCCCACGGGAATCGTGATGTTTGTGGTACCATCAAAAGCGATTCCGTTGATGGTGCGCGGGGTTTCTAGTGCCGTGGCTTTGGCCGCTAAATTAGCGCGATTTGCCTGTTGCGACTGCTGCGCCATGGCGGAGTTTCTGTTATCGATGTATTCCTTAATCGCCTTCACAGACGGGTATTTTACAGAGGAAGCAGAGTCCGCGATGATGTTCGTTGATTTGTTTGCTACAGATTCTTTAACGTCTAAGATGGCCAAAGTCGCCGTAGACACCGGCTTGTCCATATCCGCCGTGTTGTCCACATTGCCTATGCCTAAATTCGTTCGCGCAGCGATGGCATTCGTCGCACCCGTACCGCCCGAAGCGATCGGTAAAACGCCCGCTAATTTCACCGCTGTCTCTGCTAACAAGGAGTAAGGCGTGTAATTTAATTTCTGATTACTTACCTCGGTATAGCGACCCCCTTGGTCAAAACTCACGTTTGTGATGATGTTTTTTGTGACGCCATCCCAGCTCAAAGACGTAAACGTACCCGCTTTACCGGTATTGACACCACCGCCAATAATCAGGTTTACCAGACCGTATTCGTCTGTTTTAGTCTTGTGAAGTTCCTCGTATTGCAAGGTCGTGCCGGCATAGATTCCGAAGCGGATCCAGACTTCCTTACTCACATAGGGCTGCGCTGTCACGTCGGAACCCGGAATTTGAATCGGATTCGGATCAATGATCACGGCTTGATAGGAGATTCCTTTAGTCTGTGAAAAACCGACAAAAGAAATCAAAATGAATGCGATGAGTGTTATAATTTTCTTCATAAAACAAAGGCTATTTCGACTGAATTTTTAGGCCAAAGGAAATGGTGGTGGGCACAAAGTTGAGTGTAGAAGTACCAAACTGAATGGTGTCCAAATGCTGGTATTGCGTATACACATACAAGTTTGAATTCACTTTCTTCTCTAATTCTAAAGAGAATCCCACGAAATACCGAAGCCCTTTGAACTGCTCGTCTTCCGCTAAATCCTCGTAATGGTTTTGTAAGAACTGGTTGCCGTTGATCATTTTTTGGACCGCTCCTCTCGCTTTCAACATCAGCGTAAAATCGTTTCTGAATTCTAGCTTAGGACCAATGCCCCCGGAAAGACCCATGAAATCGGTTTGGTATGCAAATGGAATATTCTGCACATCCCCCACCGCGTTGTATTGTGAATAGGCTAGACCCAGGTCGTATTGGAAACGACGCGACATGGATTTCTCGTAACCTAGCGTCATGTTAAACCCGGAACTAGGTTTTAGGTAAGTAGGATTAATCCCCTGCGAATCCGTGTACACAAAGTTCGTGGTGTTCGCTCCTACGGATAAATTCCAGGTTTGAGCTGATGCTGAGCTCATTACGAACAATAAAAGAAGCGTGATTCTATTCATAATTTTCCTTGTAAAGGGCCGTTTAATGTGGCTTTGGCTATCTTTAACAAGTAAAATTCGTTTTAATAATGCGATTGTTCTTTATAGGATAAAACGGATTTAGTCCAAAATGTGCTTTTTTGGACTAATCCATGAAGGACATTTTCTTGGACAGAAAAAAATACTCTCAGATTTAAGTGCTAAATTGCGTTTCATTCATTGATTTAATGATACTATACGTCTCCCTGTTCTCTATCATCACCTCTGCGATTATCGCCATTTACAATTGGCGTATTAATCCGAACGCGTTACTATTAACAGGGATTTTCGGGATATTCTCCACGTATGGCTTAACCCATTATTTCACGGTTTACCACCACGACGATTTTTGGACAGCCATTTTCTATGGTAATCTCTCTCCATTCTGGTATTTACCAGGCCCGATGTTGTATGTGTATACGCGGAATACCATCACGGATAAAAGCCTATTTTCATCTAAAAAAGACTACCTGCATCTGTTGCCATTTCTCATTCAAGCGATCAACATTGCGCCCTATTTATTCAGCTCTTTCGAACATAAATTAGAAATTGCGCGACTGGTTAATGAAGACATCAATAATGTGAGAACCTTAGGAAGTGGATTTCTTATCCCGCCAAGCGTATCCTTTATAACACGCCCTAGCTTGGTGATTATCTATGCTGTTGCCAGCATTTTCCTTCTACAAAAATACCATCGAAGAGAGCGGAAAAACTTAGACGGGAACAAGCAAAATAAACTCGTCTATAACTGGTTATTTACACTCATTTTAGTCACATTTATCGTGGCGGTGAATTTCCTTGTAATGACGCTAGATCTATATGATGCGCCTGTTAACAGCGTCATTATGGAATCTGCGCCTACCTATAACATTTCTGGAATTGCCTACGCCTTACTTCCCCTCGTTTTAATCGTATTCTTTCCGCAAATATTGTATGGGATGCCTATCGCAACCTCGACTAAAAAGGCGCCTAAAATAACGACTCAGGAGGCTGATTCGGAGGATCCTTTGGCAGAAACCGCTCAACTCATCGTCGATTACATCAACAACGAAAAACCCTATTTATATCCCGATTTTGACATCGAAGATATCTCGGAAAAACTCGACATCCCGAAGCACCATATCATTTATTGCTTCACCATGATCCTGCAGAAAAAATTCACGGCCTACCGCTCCACAGTACGCATCGAACATGCAAAAGAGTTATTAAAAGCTGGTACGGCAGACACCCTGTCCATCGACGGAATAGGCGCCCAGTCTGGCTTCTCCTCGCGCTCTGGTTTCTATGCTACGTTTAAGGCGGAAACAGGCATGACGCCGAGTCAATATTTAGATACCCTTTAAAACAAAAAAGGCCTAGAGAATCCTCCAAGCCTTTCTGTATTTCTGCGTTAGTTTATTTTACTATTTTAATCTCTACTCTTCTATTTAATTTCTTGCCCGCTTGCGTTCTGTTGCTGTGCGCTGGTCGGCTCTCTCCGTAGTACGATGACTCGATTCTGCTCGCTTCGATACCGTTCTTTTGTAAGTATTTACGTACTCTTGCTGCCCGGTTTCTCGATACTTTCACGTTGTTCTTCTTCGTACCATAGTTATCCGTGTGGCCTTTCACAGTAATCTTAGCTGATGGATTTTGCTTTAACGCCTCTACCACCTCATCTGCTTGCGCTTTTGCTGCTGGCAAGATTACGGCTGAGTCATCATTGAAAATCAAGGTGCGGTCTTGAAGCAATTGCTCTTTCGCCTTTTGTTCTTCGGCTGCTTTGGTTTCTGCCGCTTGCTTGGCTTGTGCTTCTGCCTCAGCTTTTGCTTTTGCTTCAGCCTCATAACGCGCAGCTACTACTGCTTCGGCTTTTACCATCGCCTCTTTTTCTAACTTAGCCATCGCAGCCGCTTGTAAGGCGGGATCTATGCAACCATTGTTTGAAGCTGTTCCAAACACGCCCGGACATTGATCCAAACGATCCACCACGCCATCTCCATCCGTATCTACATCCACCGGGGCTGATACGGCTGTTGCTATTGGTTGTTCGCATCCTTTTCCAAAAGCAAACGATACCCCAAACGAGTTCAAGAAGTAGGAGCCTCGTACATCAAAGGCATTCGAGCCTAAGTGGCTTGTTTGGTAGAACGGAGATCCCATAGACACCTGGTACAACAAGCTCACTTGCTTAGTGATCGCTGCCTTTAAGCCTAAGCCTACTGAACCGATCACGTCCACGTTGTGATTGGTTTGTGTCGTGTTTTTTCTCGCTAATGCACTCGCCTCTAGGCTTGCAAAAGGAGTGAAGATTTTTGCCAAAGGCTTCGAAAGCGAATAACGCAATCCAAGGCCCGCACTTAAATACTTCATGTCCACTCCGCTCTTTACTGCATTGTAACTAGGCGAAGTTGTATAGCCTCCAAGGCCCGTTAATACAACTTCAATGTTTGACTTGAGTTGGTGGGTCACTTGCAATCCACCGTGTGAATACGTCGGGCGTATTCCCGCTTCGGTTGCGGTATTGGTTAACCACAGACTAGAGCTTCCACCTAAAACGCTAATGCTATTTTTATACGTTTGTGCTGTCAGGTTTGAAACCATGGCGCACATCACTAAAATTCCTACAACTACTTTTTTCATGTCTTACTTTTTCTTTTAATGCTATTATTTACTCTCTGCTTGCTTGTCTGTTTTTATTTCTCTGTCTTATTAAACACATAAAAACGCAAGGCTAATTCGTGCGTGTTGCTGGCCATCTTGCTCATCGCAGAAGTGGGAACTTCGTACACGTAACCCATGTATAATTTTGGGCTAACTTGAACGCCTAAACGAGCACCATAGCTATCTTGTGAGCGCAGACTAGCCCCTACATCGAACTTGTTTAAAATGTTGGCCGTTAGATTCACATCCCAGCTCGTAGGAGCGTCCGGCGATATTCTAGCCATCGCACTCGGATACAAATTCACCGCCTCATTCAACTTCACCTTAGTCCCGGCCATCACATAGTAATAAGCCACGTCTTTATAAGCTCCATTTTGTGAACCAAAATCATAGTTCAACACCCGCGGTTGCGCAATGCTGAAAAACAATCCATCTTCTGCTTTGCTAAGTTTTACACCCCAGCCCGTGTTCGTCTTCATTCCCGTAGAGCGATCTCCTTGGAACATTGGATCTACCGTACTAATCAATCGAAGCGCTGAGAAATTCACGCTCATACTCGACATCCCTAAACGTACACCACCAGATAAATTCCAGTCTTGGCTTAATTTAATGTGGTAAGCAAAGTCCCCCGCAATGGTAGCCGTTTTCACCGGGCCCGCTTGGTCATTGATCAACACAAAACCCAGCCCTTTATTTGCGCCGTATTTAATGTTTCCTGTCAAAGATACCGTCTGCGGCGATCCCTCCATTCCCATCCATTGCTGGCGGTTAATCAAGATGAATTCCGAGTGCTTTGTACTACCAGCCTGGCTCGGATTAATCACTTGCGGATTAAAACGATACAGCGAATACATGGACTCCAGCTGCGCTTGCGCTTGCTGAATAAATAAAAAACTTATTAAAAATATAGCTATCCTTTTCATATTTATTGTGCTAAACGGCTAATGTAAATAAACGTGTTAACCGTAGGTTTTACTCCAAAGAAGTCCACTACATAATAGTACACTCCATCCGGCAATAAGTCTCCGCTGTTAGTAGTTCCTGCCCAATCGTTTTGGTAATTCGATTGCTCATAAACCACCATGCCGCTTCGGTTGTAAACCGTTAACTTATTGGGCTGAGTTGACATAACACCCGGCACTAACAAGACATCATTTTCGCCATCGCCATTCGGTGAAATACCTTGTGGAGTAAAGGTCACGCAAACATCTTTGTCCAAACGATTTGGAATACCATCGTTATCGCAATCCGGTAATGCCCCTAAGTTCAGGTTGTCCTCATTCACATCTAGAATGCCATCACCGTCACAATCCGTGTCGCGGTAATCTGGAATACCATCACCATCTAGATCAGGAATGTTCGCTCCTTTGATTCGACTATAACCCTCTTCCACATCGGAGATTCCATCGCCATCCGCATCAGCAAAGCTTGACGCGCTGTTAGGGTTCGTTCCTTGGTAAACTTCGATGTAATCAGGCACGCCGTCGCCGTCAGTATCTTTCACCGATTTTGCATCGTTCGGGTTAGTCCCTTCTTTGATCTCTACATAATCTGGAACACCATCACCGTCTGAATCAACTGCAGAAGTCGCATCGTTTGGATCTAGACCCGCAGCAATTTCCACATAATCAGGAATGCCATCACCATCCGTATCCTTACCATCGTAAGCAACAGTCGGATTTGTTCCTTGTTTTACCTCGATGTAATCTGGTACGCCATCACCATCCGAATCCTTCGCATCGTTTGCCGTCGTAGGTGATGTTCCTTGTTGTAGTTCAATGAAATCCGGTACTCCATCACCATCAGAGTCTTTCGCATCTGTGGCTAGCGTAGGAGAAGTTCCTTGTTTCACCTCAATGTAATCAGGTACACCATCACCATCTGAATCCTTCGCATCCGTAGCTGTCGTAGGTGAAGTGCCTTGTTGAACTTCAATGTAATCGGGAACTCCATCACCATCGGTATCTTTCAGTTGATCGCCAGCTTGTGCAGGATTTGTTCCTTGTAACACCTCGATGAAATCAGGTATGCCATCACCATCCGTGTCTTTAGCATCACCGGCTACCGCTGGGTTAGTTCCTTGTTTCACCTCAATGTAATCTGGAATGCCATCACCATCCGTATCCTTCGCATCCGTGGCTGTGGTAGGAGAGGTCCCTTGTTGAACTTCAATGTAATCTGGAACCCCGTCACCATCGGTGTCTTTAACATTATCTCCAGGAGCATTCACATTTGTGCCCTGTTTCATCTCGATATAATCTGGTACGCCATCTCCATCTGTATCCTTTGCGTCATTAGTGGAAATGGGCGAGGTACCTTGCTGGACTTCAATATAATCAGGCACACCATCACCATCCGTGTCTATCACGACGTCGCCAGTTGCATTCGGATTTGTCCCTTGCAATCGCTCGATGTAATCTGATACGCCGTCACCATCCGTATCTTTTGTATCTGCAGCAGTCGTTGGCGAAGTACCTTGTTGTACCTCGATATAATCCGGTACACCATCACCGTCGGTATCTTTAGTATCTGTTGGATTCGTAGGAGAGGTAGCTTGTTTCACCTCGACATAATCTGGGACACCATCCCCATCGGTATCTTTTGCATCTCCATTGAGAGCAGGATTCGTACCATCAATTACTTCCACGACATCAGGCACACCATCACCATCCGTATCCTTAAAACTTGTCGATGAATTAGGATCCGTGCCATCGATCAGCTCTTGCGAATCTGACACACCATCTCCGTCAGTATCACCTACTTCAACAGTCAGAGCTAAATAAGCAGTAGCTGCTTGGTAATTTGCATTAGAAGCGACGCTAGCTGTTATCGTTGCTGTACCCGCACCCACGATAGAAATCGTGTTACCAGAAACAGTAGCCACTGACGTATTGCTAGATGCATACGTAATTGTGCCAGTCCCTGCAGAAAGCGTAGTACTTAAGTCAAAACTCGGATCGCCTACTGTTTTTGTGATCGTAGTAGCTAATCCACTAATTGTCCTAGGGGCTTTGCTTACGGTTAATAGCGTTGAAGTAGTGGCACTACCATAATTAGCATCGGCCGCAATATTCGCATTTATCGTTGCTGTTCCCACACCGTTGATAGTTACAGTTGCTCCATTTACAGTTGCTACAGATGTGTTACTAGAAGAATAAGTAATACTACCTGTACCAGCAGAGCGAGTAACTGTAGGTAACACAAAGGCTGATGAACCATATACTTTATCAATACTAGCGCTGAAACCAGTCAAGGTTCTGCTCGCCTTAGTCACTGTTAAATTGAACGTAACGGAACCCGAACTATAAGCAGCCGTAGCTGTCTGATTCGCTGAAATAACAGCCGTTCCTGCACCTACAATAGTTACCTCATTACCTGTAATCGTAGCAACAGCTGTGTTACTAGAAGTGTACATAAATGCACCCGTACTTGTAGAAGCTGGATCTGTTAAAGTAAATGCCGGAGCACCAAAAACTTTACTAACAGCAGGCATTGCCGTAATCACAGGGTTTGGCTTAACTACAGAAATCAGACCAGAAATGGAACTAGTAACTGGCGAACAACCGCCTGATGCTTCCGCATAAAAATATAGTGAGCTAACCGAACTGGTAGATGGCATATAAGTAGCGGAATTTGCCCCCGATATTGCCGTGCCAGATAAAGCAACATTGGTAGAAACTACAGGATTTTTGAACGCAATACCATAATTACCTGCCCAATATTCTGTTTCACTTACTTGATAGAACACGGCGCGTACTTTTGTGGCGCCTGATGGAATAGCCACGTTAGACAAACTTACATTTTGAAAAGTGAGTGTCCCTGTAAATTGTGGAGATTCTACCGTTTGTCCAACTTGTACATTGCTTGCGTTGTAGAAAATCAATTGAATTTTTCCAACATCTCCAGCCCTATTATTGTTAGGATCTGTCTCTGCATACTGCGTACTAAATGTAACGGTAGTGGCTGTAGGATCAAGCGCAAAATCTCTGTAAACATTCGACCCATCCACATAAGCAAAAGTCAAAACACCACCCGTAATTGCAGGATTACCTCCAGAATACAAAGCAAATGTTTGGAAAGACCCAGTACTCGAAGTAAATCCAGCAGTACTAGTAAATCCATTTAGTAAAGAAGGATTAGAAGGAGTGGAATACCACTGATACGAGGTCGCTCCAGGCGAATTTACCGTTAGTGCAGTGGCAGTGGAACCAATAGTATACGTTTGATCGGCCGAGGAGACATCTGTGGTGAAAATAGATGTATCTATCGTCTGAGAAATAATTGAACTTGTGACAGCAGTACCACATTGTCCCGTAACAACCGCATAATAATAGGTAGTACCAGCCGTAGAGGTAGGGATCGTATAAGTAGTACTTATCGCGCCCGAAATCGCCGTAGAGCCTACCGTCGAATTCGTTGTATTACTGTACCATTGATACCCTAAATTTAGTCCGGATGCAGTAAGACTTGCGATTGAAGCAGTCCCATTTAAACAAACGTTTGATGGGCTTGTTGGTTGAGTGGTGATAGCTGGTGGAGCATAAACCGTTCCTGAGGCTGCAATATTTACTGATGCCGCATTAGTGGAACTCAAAACTATATTTCCAGCTGGACTTCCTGTTGCATCAGCTTTCATCCTAATATAAACTGTAGAACTTACTGTACCACTTGATTGAGCTAAACTTAGACTAGATGAATAAGTCGAACCATCTAACGAATATTCAAAACCTGTTAATGGAGCAATTGAAATATCTGATGTTAATAAAGAGCCGTTTACTGCTATAGATTGTGCATTTGAAACGGCACTAGAACATTTTGTAAAAGGAGATAACGTACCAATGGTTGTTATTGTTATTACGGGAAATGTAAAAGTTATCTCACCATTTAAAGTCGGATTGTTTGAATAAAATCCATAGGTTGAGTTAGTATTTCCTAAATTAAACGTTGAAGGATTTGAAAGGGTCACAAGAGATTGATCAAAATAAGAAGAACCTCGCCCTCCATTCCCACCTAGATTACTAGAGCCATAAGGTGTATCTTTACCTCCGGTACCCCCTCCGGCATAACCTCCTCCTCCTCCTCCAAGCTGCCTGTAGGGGCCATTACCGCCAGTCCCTGTTGTAGCATTTGAACCCGCATATCCAGCTTTTTCTGTACCGATTCCACCTGCCCCACCAGTTGCACCATTCGCATCAAACCCCTGTGTAGACCCATCAGGATCACTATCAGTGCCATTGCCGCCTCCAGCTCCGGCTACTAAAATTAAATTATTGGAAGAATCATAGAACCGAGTTGCTCCTCCTCCCCCTCTAGCCCCATTACTTCCACCCTGCCCTCCATTAGGCCAACCACCTGGTGCATATGGTTGATTGCCTAATGTGTTAGTAAGACCTACTTGGATCGTATAAGCATCTGATGCTACCAATTGAGTAATATTTCCAGTAAATACTGCTCCTTTTAGATAAACAGAACTAGCAGAAGTAGAATAGGAGCCTCCTCCGGCACCTTTAATGGAAAAGGACACGTTTTGCAATCCAGAAGATGGAATAGTCCAAATATGATCAGAACCGATTCCCGTAAATTTTACAATACAACTTCCTCCAGACTGCGTTACAGTTACTCCATTGCTCGTATTTACAGTCTGAGCGCAAGCCCCTGTACCCACTATTACCTGAGCATGGGAATGAATATTAACTAATAATAATAAATGAAATAGGATTGTAAAGACAGATATAAGTCTTGAAGTCATTTTTGAAAGAAATTCTTTTTTCATCATAATACTCTGTTTTAAATTTAATTAGAAAAAGAGGCCTCTTTTCAGAAGCCTCCTCTTTCTATTTTACGATCTGTACTTCCACTCTTCGATTCAGCTTCATGCCATCCACCGTCGTGTTCGGTGCAGCTGGCACTAACTCTGAGAACCAAGCCAATTTCATTCGCTTCTTCTTCACCCCATTTTTCATCAGGTAGTTGCGTGACTCAAGAACACGGTTCTTCGAAAGTTCGACGTTGTATTGTACGGTTTGGCGAGAATCCGTGTGACCCGTCACTTTCAGCTTTAGACTAGGCTGAGCTTTTAACAAGGTCAACGCGATATCTAAGGTGCTTATAGACTCCGCTGTTAGGCTAAATCGATCTGTATTAAAGTAGATCACCAAGTTCTCTGGAACCCCTTGAAGAGCCGCTAAACCGGCCACGTTTGGCATTAGATCATCTGCGTCAATTACACCGTCACCATCCGCATCTTTAGGCGCAGGACAGCCTTTTAAGGAGGCAATTCCGGCTACGGAAGGACACGCATCTTCGCTGTCATAAATTCCATCACCATCCGCATCTGCTGGGCAACCTGCATTTTCGCGGACACCTGCTAGCGTAGGGCAACGATCTTCCGCATCGATGATACCATCACCATCTGCATCCGCTGGGCAACCAGCATTAGCCCGAACACCTGCTACTGCAGGACATTTATCTTCCGCATCTATTATACCGTCACCATCTGAGTCTAACGGACAACCGTTATTTGATTGAACGCCTTTCACTGTAGGACACTTATCTTCCTTGTCTACTATACCATCGCCGTCAGTATCGATAGCAACTGGCTCGGTAATTTTAGCTGGTGCAGGAACCAGTTTATTGCCCCACTCGTACACTAAACCACCGGTATAATGTGCATAAGTTCCACGACCATCTGTAAAATCAACTTTGCCTATCTGGAAAAACGGGAATCCAATATTGGCCATTGCCCTACCATACAAAGACCCAGCAATCTTAAAATCAAAACCGGCTCCAATGGAACCTGTCAAATCCACATCACTATAAGTGGAACGAGTAGAGTTATCTGCTACCACTTCACCACTAAAATTCGCAAAAGGTCTAAACTTTTTGTGTGTCTCACGATCCAATAAATAGTAGCGAAGACCTAGGCCCGCTGATGCTACATCTTTTGGATTTTTAACTCCGTAAAGTAACGTTGCGTATAAATCCACATTCGGCTTAACCTCTATTGCATATTGAATCCCAAAATCGGTATAGTTCTGTAAATAATCTCGTCGAGTCATGTAGTTTTGATACCACATATTAGACGTACCAAAAAGCAAGGCAAAGCTCTGGCGTTTGGGTGATTTTGTTTGAGTACTATCTTGCGCTGCGGCGACATTCCACAGGCACAACATTAATGCTATAACTAGATATTTCTTCATAATATTATTCTTTTTCAGTTTTGGCCTCCTTCTTGAAAATCGTCAAACGAACAGCAATTTCATGCGTCTGACCAGTCACTTTACTCAATGCAGAAATCGGCATTTCATAAATGTATCCTAGGTAGATTTTAGGACTAGCCTGAACACCAAAACGTGCCCCAAAACTATCTTTGTGTCTGTAAGAAATCCCTGCCTCAAAGGCATTACCAATCAAAGTGTTCATATTCACATCCCAGCTTACTGGAACCTCATTTGCCACGCGCGCCATAAAAGACGGTTGCAAGGCGAAAGTATTCGAAAAACGGAAAGTAGTTCCTGCGTTAACATAATGATAGGTTATATCTTTATATCCCCCATTCACATTTCCAAAATCATATCCAATTACTCTAGGTTGTGAAATACTCACAAAAAAGCCTTTCGCGTTACCCAAACGAACGCCCCAACCTGTATTAAATTTAATACCAGTAGAACGATCTCCAGCAAAAACAGGATCTGAAGGATCAACTACCTGAATTCCATCATAATCAAGACTCAATGTAGAGGCTCCTAAACGAACCCCTCCTGAAATTTTCCATGCATCATTTAATTTTACCTGATAAGCAAAGTCTCCTGCAACAGTAGAAATTTTCATAGGTCCAGCAATATCTGACATGGCTAAAAAACTCAGGCCAGTCTTGGCTTTCCATTTAAAATTACCCGTAAATGCCATTGTACGTGGAGCCCCTTGAATACCGATCCATTGCTGGCGATTCATGGCAGTAACTTCCCCTTGCTGAGCCACTTCCCCAGCAAAAGCAGGAGAAGAAATAACAGGGTTTAATCGATACATCGAATACATCGTTTCGATTTGCGCTTGTGTTATATAGGCGCCTAATAGTAAGCCGGCCATAAGTATAAATCTCATCTTTTTCATGTCTATTTAATCGTGCGATCTACTGATAAATAATTACTGATAGTAGGTTTTTTGCCAAAGAAATCAAGCACATAATAATACGTTCCATCTGGCAATACGGTGCCCGTAAAGCTATTATCATAACTCTCCATCTCGAAGACAAGCGTTCCCCAACGGTTGAATATAGAAAGGTGGTTTGGAATCTTCCGCAAGAATAATCCTTTGAAGACTAAGCGATCATTTTTGCCATCACCGTTTGGAGAAATCCCCTGAGGTGCAAAAATCTCACACTCATCCGGATCTAATCGATTCACAATCCCATCCTTATCACAATCAGCGAAGTCCGCATCCTCATTAAATTCTTCATCGAAATCTAGGATACCATCCCCATCTGAGTCCACATCGTATGGATCTAATTTTCCATCGCGATCCGTATCCGGCGGCGTTAAACCTTTATTCGCAGAGGACGGAATTCCTTTCTCGTCGATGTTTCCATCCGCGATACCATCTTGGTTATAATCCGAACCACTCGCTTCGATTACGTCTTTGATTTGGTCTGAATCAGAATCCAAATCTCGGAAGTTAGGGGTACCATCTGCATCCGTATCACACAGAATTCCGGTGCCCGTACACACCTTGTTTTCAACGGAATCGAGGATACCATCGTTATCAGAATCTAAGTCTAAATAATCCGGCTTACCATCTCTATCCGTATCCACTATCGTCTCTAATTTATCCGAGATGCTGTCCCCATCTGAATCCGTATCCAAGCAATTTGGAATTCCATCTCCATCTAAATCCTGCGTTCCTTCTACCTGATTCGTCACGCCATCTGCGTCACAGTCTAATAGTAACCAAGCCGCGCTAGGAGCCATGGTAATACTTCCCGCTTTAAATGAACAAGCATCGGAAGGCGAAGTGCCATCTGCTAATTCCGTTCCATTTAAAACGCCGTCGCCGTCACAATCCAGGGCTTTCCAGTCATCCGATACGTTCGCTTTCACTTGACGCGTAGGTTCGTAAACGCAAGGATCTGTAGGGGCCAAATCCGTTCCATTCGGCTCTCCGTCACCGTCGCAATCGGATAATGGATCCTGTAAGTCACAAGCCAAAATCGTCACAAAAGCTAACGCAGAAACCGGT
Source organism: Aquirufa antheringensis (assembly GCF_023921165.1). NCBI lineage: Bacteria > Pseudomonadati > Bacteroidota > Cytophagia > Cytophagales > Flectobacillaceae > Aquirufa > Aquirufa antheringensis. The sequence continues at coordinate 1,151,581 of NZ_CP049835.1, read as the reverse complement.
GGCGATACCGCCTTATTAGTTACCTTGTAACCCATCGTTACTAGGCCGGTCTCAAATGGAGCGCGCTTATACGTCATCTCGCCCGTAAACGGATTAAAGGTGACGGTTCCTTTGGCCGTACCGTCATTTGGAGGCAATTGTCTCGAAATTTCTGTATTTGCACCTGGCAAGAAATCATCATTCGTTAAAATGTTAACCGTTAAAGCACCCGAACTTGGTAAGTTAACCAAATCATTAGAGGCCACTGGCGCATCGATATTTGGATCCGTTGCATTCGAATTTCCATCCGCATCACAGTCTAGCGTTCCCCAAGCCGTGCTAGGCGTTAAGGTTCTGCTCGTGACTACATAAGAACATCCCTCATTCGGATCCGTTCCGTCATCCGTTTCTTTTCCATTGGTCACACCGTCACCATCGCAATCCGCCGCACGCCAGATCGCATTGGTGGTTACTGGAGTTGCGCCTGCTAAATGAACACAAGGATCGTTAGGATCTGTGTCTGTTCCGTTAGGCGTACCGTCTCCGTCGCAATCCGCCGTTGACCATGCAGAAGTAGGCGTCAACGTTTGGCTAGCTACCTGGTAAGAGCAAACGTCGTTAGGATCTGTACCATCGATTGCCTCTTGTGCATCGGTGACTCCATCACCGTCTGTGTCTGGATTATTCGCTCCTGTAATCGTAAAGGCATAAGGAACAGATGTTGCACCACTATAATTAGCGTCAGCAGCAAGTGTGGCGATAACCTCATACGTTCCTGCGCCTGTTGGTTTAGTTGCGCTTGGGCCATAGGTTGTAGATCCTGTCCCAACATAACTATACGTAACCGCACCCGTAGATCCAGTTTTTGTATTCGTTATAGGGCCTTGTGTAGAGCCATTGTACGTGTAAGAAGTAAGGCCCGTTACCGTGATTGTGGAACTTGCCGTATTAATCGTAAAGGCATAAGGAGCAGATGTTGCACCACTATAATTAGCGTCAGCAGCAAGTGTGGCGATAACCTCATACGTTCCTGCGCCTGTTGGTTTAGTTGCGCTTGGGCCATAGGTTGTAGATCCTGTCCCAACATAACTATACGTAACCGCACCCGTAGATCCCGTTTTTGTATTCGTTGCTGGGCCTTGTGTAGAGCCATTGTACGTGTAGGAAGTAAGGCCCGTTACCGAGATTGTGGAACTTGCCGTATTAATCGTAAAGGCATAAGGAGCAGATGTTGCACCACTATAATTAGCGTCAGCAGCAAGTGTGGCGATAACCTCGTACGTTCCTACACCTGTCGGTAAGGTGGCACTTGGACCATACGTAGTTGATCCTGTCCCAGCATAACTATACGTAACCGCACCCGTAGATCCAGTTTTTGTATTCGTTATAGGGCCTTGGCCAGAACCATTATATGTGTAGGTAGTTAGACCTGTTACGGTAATAGTGGAGCTTGCCGTATTAATCGTAAAGGCATAAGGAGCAGATGTTGCACCATTATAATTTGCATCAGCAGCAAGTGTGGCGATAACCTCGTACGTTCCTACACCTGTCGGTAAGGTGGCACTTGGACCATAGGTTGTTGATCCTGTCCCAGCATAACTATACGTAACCGCACCCGTAGATCCAGTTTTTGTATTCGTAGCTGGGCCTTGTGTAGAGCCATTGTACGTGTAAGAAGTAAGGCCCGTTACCGTGATTGTGGAACTTTGACTGTTAATTGTTTGGGTAAAGGGTATAACTGAGGATACACAACCTAAAGAACCATTTTTTACAAGTAAATTAAAATTATAAATCCCTGGACTTGAAGCAGGAATGGATACCGTGATGGGACTTACTGGCAATCCGTAATTTGAGATAGCCACAAAATTTGGCATCGCATTGGGTCCCACAGCTGTTATGCTGTACTCATCAGGAGTCCCCACCGCGTTGCTATAAGTTAAATCAAAACTTGTTGCAGTGGTATACAGATTCGCAAGTTGTCCTAAAGTAATTACAGGTGTTGGACTCACTGTTACTGTTATAACACCACTCGTAGCAGCGCTACAAGTACCACTTGTTACGACTGCTTGATAATAGGTAGTAATAGTTAAATTACCTGTATTTAAAGATGAAGCATTAGCTCCACTGATATTTGTAAAGTTGACACCATCTGTAGATTGCTGCCATTGAATAGATCCTGTATGACCTGCCAAAGTTAAAACGGTACTCGATCCCTCACAAACAGTTGAATTAGCTACAGAAGCTGTTCCCGCCACGCTAACTGGATCAATCGTTATTCTACTAGAGAAAGAAGATGTACATTGGTTGCCATCCGTAATGGTTAAAATAGGATCAAAAGTACCCGCTGTTGTATAGGTATTACTTGCATTGGCGGTGAAAGCGGTCGCACCATCTCCAAAGGTCCACGAATACGTTCCAATCGGAGAGTTCGTCGTAGCATTTGGCGTACTTGCATTTGTGAAAGTCACAACACCATTTGTTAAACACACGGTGTTCGCCGATAGAGTGAAGCTAGCTGTAGGTGCTGGCTGACTACTAATTGTTACACTTAACACCGTACTAAATACAGAACTTCCACAAGCATTATTGGCCAAGACTTTAATTGTACCAGATCCAGCGCTATTAGCAGCAGTAATATTAATCACATTAGTTGTGGAAGGCGTAGCGGTCAAATTACCATCTACCACCCAGGTATAGGATGTAGCACCCGGTACAGCGGCAATACTATACACCTGATTCGAATTCATACAGATAACAGACTGTCCTGAAATAGAACCCGGAGTCGCAGGGATTGATGATACTGTGGTTGTAATAGCGTTTGACGTGGCAGGTGTTCCCGTGACACAAGAAGCTAGACTAGAAGTCATCACCACCGTTATTACGTCATTATTAGCTAATGAAGTCGTTGAATAGGTAGCGCTATTCGCCCCCGATATATTGTTACCATTTAATTTCCATTGGTACGTAGGAGTGCTTCCTCCATTTGTAGGCGTGGCGGTAAATACCACATTCGTGCCTGAACAAACACTGTTATTGGTAGCATTTGAACTAATGGATACGGAAGCAACGACTGTTCTTGTCACTGAAGCATTTCCTGTAGCCATATTTTGAGTCACAGCATCAGTCGATGTGATCGCAATATTTCCTGATTGACCATTGACGGCCGAAGTACTTAAACGCACATAAATTAGTCTTGCACTCACAGATCCTGACGAAGGGGCAATGCTCAACGTAGTCGTGTAGGTACCTGCTGAACTTGTGGCTAATTCATAGCCCACAGGCGCAGTTAATACTAAATTAGCGGTTAAATATTGCGCACTTACGGTAAAGGTCTGGGCGTCAGAAGCCGTTCCTAAACACGTAGTGAATGTATTTAAAGTTCCCGTTTTTGTGATGGTGGGTACAACCACGGTGACTACTTTGGAAACCGTCTTTTCACAAATAGTATAGGTAATAGTGCTTGTTCCAGGATTCACCCCCGTTACCACACCAGTAGTAGCATTAACCGTTGCAATATTCGTTGCTGCAGAAGCCCAAGTTCCACCCGTTAATCCATTCGTATATGTAGTGGTCAAACCTTTGTTTAGGATAGATGCACCTGCAATTTCAGGAATTGTACCCGCAACGAAATTAGACGTTGAACCCGTTTTTGCGAAATTAGTTAACGTACCGTTATAAGGTGTGGCCGTTCTACCATTTAAAGTTGTGATCGAGGTATTTGATCCCCCAGCAATTCCTTGATTGAAATTATAATAGGCGACTAAACCTGTTTCATCACCATTTAGTTCGGTATGCATACTTGACGTAATCTCGGATTGCGTTTTAGTAACGTTCCAAATTTTCACATTGTCTAATAAACCGTTATAATATTGAGGGAAATACGTTCCATAAGAACCTAATTTCAATGAGGTAGATACATTTTTTAAAGAGCTGTACCCTGTTGCCAGCGTACTACCTTGCTGCACTCCATCAATATACAAACTCAAATTCCCACTATTTGAGCCATCATAAACCATTGCGATATGCTGCCATTTATTGATTACTAAATTGTTTGTAGTTATAGCTTGTGCAGTAATTCCATTTCCAATTTCAGCTCTTAAAACTCCTGAATTATATCTTAACGCATAAGCTAAATCAGCTGATTGACCCGTATTTACATCTTGTATTTTCCCAATGATTACTTGAGCACCAGTAGTACTCGCAGGTTTAACCCAGGCCTCTATTGTGAACGCTGTTAATAAGTCTAAAGCAGCATTATCTGGAATATCAACATAATCATTGACTCCATCAAAACTCAAAGCATTATCCGTATTAACCGTAGCAGTCACTGTTTTAGAAGCCGCCCCTGTTGAGGCAACAATAAAGTTACCGCTAGTTGCAGACGCCGCTGAATTAATTAATCTAGCATACACATTTGTCGTAGCTAACGTTCCAGATGTAGGTGCTAAGGTCAAAGTAGCGCTGTAAGTTCCAGCTGATGCATTTGAAACTTCAAATCCAATAGGTGCAGTAACCGTCACACTTGCCCCTAGATTCGTTCCTGCAACGGTAAAGGTTTGAGGAGGAATCGAACATCCAGAGCAAGTCGTGAATGTTTTTAAAGTCCCCGTCGTAATAGTTGGTACTAAGACAGTTACGCTATAAGTAGCCACTTTACCACAAATAGTATAACTGAAGGTTGCATTACCACCAGCTACTCCTGTTATTAATCCCGTAGAGGCATTAATGGTTGCGACATTGTCATTTGAACTTGACCACACACCACCAGTTAAACCGTTGTATAATGCCAAAGTTCCGCCAGCTAAAACGGTTGTTGCATTTCCAGCAGCTGTGATTTCTTGTATGGGTCCAGTAACGAAATTAGCATTGTTCCCCGTTAAAGCTATAGCCGTTAAAGTTCCATTGAATCCAGAAGGTCCTCTATCAGTTAAAGTGGTGATACTTGTATTTGTACCACCAGCAATACCTTGATTAAAATTGTAGTAAGCTAAAAGATTGGATTCATCTCCATTTAACTCTGTAAACATCCCATTTGAAATTTCAGACGCTGATCTTTCTGTATTCCAAACTTTTAAATTATCAATGGCTCCTGTAAATAAACCCTCCATACCTGTACCTACTCGCTTTCCACCAATACTTCTGAAGGCTGCATTATCTCCTGTCACATTCATGGTGTTAGTAGAAGCGTCTAAAACACCGTTGATGTACATTTTTACCACCCCTGTGCTACTTCTAGTAACAGCCACGTGTGTCCATGTATTTAAGGGAACGGAAGTGGTAGAATTTAGCCCAAAAGACCAAGTTGATCCATTACCAAAATTTGCGTGTAGCTTATTACCGTTTGTTATAGCTATCGCTTGTACCACATCTTTAGTAAAGATTTCAGAGAACGCTTCCGTAGAACCTTTCCAATAAACCCACGCTTCCGTTGTGTTAGCTAAATTTGTATTATCTAAAATATCTCCCAAGTTCACATATCCTGCATGATCTAACATCAATGCATTATCCGTATTTACTGTCGCAGCAACAGTTCTAGTAGTAGCACCAGGGGATGTAATCGTGAAATTACCTGCAACTGCAGAGGAAGCGTTGTTAATTAATCTTGCATAAATGGTAGTAGATGCAACAGAACCGGAACTTGGCACTAATGATGTAGTTGAACTGTAAGTTCCGCCAGATGCTGTTGCAATTTCAAATCCTGTAGGTGCTGCTACAAGTAGGTTCGCTCCTAAATTTGTTCCTGAGACAGTGAATGTTTGAGGTGTAATGCTGCAGCCAGAGCAAGAGGTGAACGTTTTTAATGTTCCGCTAGTCGTGATCGTTGGCGTAACAATAGTTAACGCATAACTAACTGTTTTATCACAAATGGTATAGGTAATGTTAACTGAACCATTGGCTACACCAGCGACCAAACCAGTTGAACTATTCACCGTAGCAAATGAAGTATTAGACGAAGCCCAAACTCCTCCCACAAGCCCATTTGAAAGTTGTAAAGTATTTCCAGTAGCAAGTGTGGTTGCATTACCCGCCGCAGAAATTTCAGGAATAAAACCTGCCACAAAATTCGAAGATGTGCCTGTTAGTGCAAAACTTGTTAATGTTCCATTGTATGCATTAGAAGAATTATCATTTACCGTTGTAATAGAATTTGTTCCATTTGCAACGCCTTGATTAAAATCATAATTAGCAACTAACCCCGTTTCATTACCTGACATTTCGACAAACATATTTGCCGCTATATCAGAGCTAGTTCTTGCTGTATTCCAAACCCTTAGTTGATCGATGCCCCCATTGAAATATGACCCGGCAATAGGACCATAAGCAGTGCTAGAGGTCTTGTAGGCTAAAAGTCCAATATTTGATCTATCTAAAGTAGGATTCGAAGTAATATCACCATTTGATGTAACGCTAGCAACTTGGCCATTAACGTACAATACTGCACTTGATCCAGATTTAACCACCGCGACATGCACCCACTTTCCCGTATTAACAGGAGTAGTACATTCTAATCCATAAAATTTAGTGCCATCATTTAAAATAAATTGAAGTTTTCCATAGGAGGTTCTAAATTCAACTACACTACTATTTACTGTTGAACTACCCCATCCAATAATTTCATTGATAGCCTTCGAATCAGATGTTTTAATCCAAGCTTCAATTGTTACAGCAGAATTGTTGTATGCTGATGCAAAAGCAGAAGGCAAACTCGCATAATCGCTTGAACCATCAAAATTCAATGCATTATCTGTATTCGTAGTTACCGTAATTGTTTTTGCTACTGCCCCTGTTGAAGCAACTGAGATCACATCACTTGTAACCGATATTGCATTATTTGTCAATTTTGCGTAAACGGTAGTAGTTGTTACAGTGCCTGAAGATGGAGCAATATTAATACTTGTTGCAAATCCACTAGTTGGACTGGTTGACACTTGGAATCCAATAGGAGCTGTGACTACCAGATTATTAGTCGCTAAATCTACCCCCGAAACGGTAAAACTTTGTGGAGCCACTGTACATCCTGAACAGGATGTGAACGTTTTTAAAGCCCCTGTTGCAGTCAATACTGGATTAGTTACCGCTGTGAAATTGACAGAAGCATTATTGGTACCATTCGTCCCATTTAATGTATAATTCAATGTGGCCGCTTCCACGAATGTTGAACTAGTTAAAATGGCGGTATAAGTCCCATCATTATTATCAGTCACACTACTGATGCTTCCTTTATTTGTAGTAATTAAAACAGTTCCGCCTGTGGAAGTTAAATTAGTTCCGTTCGCTTGTTTTAATTGAACTGTAATTACCGAAGTAGTCGTACCATCAGCAGCAATACTTGTTGGATTTGCTGTGATGGTTGATGTCGTTGTAGAAGCTGCTACTGGGACAGATCCACAAATAGCTAAACTTGGTGTACCTGTACAGTTAAATGTATTGATAAATGAGCTAGCAGAAACACCATCGCCCATACTTCCAGAGGTTTTATGCCCTACATAGCAGAATTGCGCACTTCCTTGTTTTAAATATACTAAAGTATGCCCGCCTAATTCAGCAGACAAAGCGACATCCGTACCAGATGTAAATCCTAAAGGCGTTCCGGGATCATATGTAGTTCCATCTGTTGTACGACCTAAAGCCAAACCTTCATTATCTCCCCAAGTATATAAATCTCCCGATTTTGTAACTGCAGCAATACCAGGAAATGAGGCATCATGTTCTTGAGCGGTAATAAAAGATACATTACTAAAATTCGTAGTTGAATTAATTTTAGCATTTACCCATGAAGTTCTTTCTGTTGTAGTAAAATCTCCTAATTGTTTCTGGGCGTTATAACCCAAACTATATAAAGCTCCGCTGTTACTCAATATATAGTAGGAATTTTTAACGGACGTAGAATTTTTGATACCACCAGTAACCGCAATCATTTTGGGAATATTAGTGATAGAGAACTCTGCAGGCAATGTCATTTTTGTTGCATAACTTCTTGCCGCTGCTGCTGATCCATCACCTAAATACGTACTAGAGCCCCAGGTGTAGACTGTACCATCTGATTTTAAAGCGATGACTGCGTTCAAAGTCCCACTACTTGCTTGAGCTCTTACTGCTGTTACACCAGTTAAATCAGTAGAAGCATTTATTTTAGCTTTCAACCATGTTTTGGGATTTACAGTAGTATTTCCAGTTGCATTAAACCCAGCATTTTGAGCCAATACCCATACTTCCCCAGCATTGGTTAAAATGATTAAATTACCATAAGTAGCGGTCATCATTTTAACATCATACGGATTTACACCAAGTGGCAGACCTGTCGCAGTATTGACATTATTTGCTGTAAAGTTGTTAGTTGCTATTTTGCCAAAAGTTGACGAACCTTTTAAATCCAGATTTATAACATACCCAACACTTCCCCAAACGTATAATCCATCCGTTGTAAGCAAAATGGCTTGATCCTTACCTCCACCACCTTGTCCACCAATCGCTGCTTTTAAAGGAGTGCCTCGTAAATTCGGGAAATTAGTCACATTAATATCTAATGGTCTTAATACACTTCCAGCACCCGAATTATCTAAATCCTCTCCCCAAACAGAAAAACTTGCATCCGTTTTTTGAGCGATAGACTGATGGTAACCACTTACGATTTTATCATAAGGGTTGTTCACATCACAATTAGGTGCTGTCGGGGCATCATTATCTACAATTGAACCTAAACCAATTTTACTACCTACTGATACCAATAAATTTTCGATATTCTCAACCAATAAATCATCTGTAGTATTTACAGTTATGGTAAAACTACTCACACCACCGGGTACCGTGATGGTACCATCTCCGTTATCTACTACGCCATTGGAAAAACTATAAGAAGCAGTATAATCCGCTCCTTTTATAGCAGTTCCAGACGTATTGAAAGTGTAAACTTGAGGACGTCCTGCTGTTGTAGCTGTACTTAATGTTACGGTAAAGACTAAATTTAGACCTTCTATAACATTAGCATTGGTTAATGAAATTGAAGATGGCTGTGGGGTATTTGCTAATTCTGCATTAAAATCTACAATAATTCCTGAAGTGGCTGCATTTCCATTTCTGCTTTCTCCATCAGTAAATGCTAAAGTAGATGCGTAAGATCTAAGACCTATACTCGTACTGGAACCACTAGTGCTTCCTCCAACAATATTGTAGGTTTGATTTGCACCATAAGTTATGGTTGCATTTTGGCCAGCATCTATGATCAGGCCATATACAACCACATTCCCAGTTACGGTCTCTCTCCAGTTTAAAGCTCCACTCAGAGAGATAACTCTGCCAGAAGTCAAATAAAATTTAATTATACCTGCCAAGTCATTGCCTTGGGTTCCTCCAAAGGTACCAGAATATGCCTGTCCAAAACTCACCCTAGCAATTCCAAGAGTAGCAAAGTTTTTGATATTACTTGTACTCTGAACCGCCGAGTTTTGCACTCCAAGATAACCGTTTGAAAAAGTTAAACTTACTTGACCTTGAGATTTAAAAGCGGTCAAAGACAAAACTACCAAGAATAAAAAAAAGGTAACTTTATGAAAAGACTTTAAAAAGCCTGTCCAATTGTTTAAAATAAACATATTTATAAAATTTAGAACACGGAGTTAAACCCCTTGAAGGTATGTTTGAGCTACACGTTATATCAACGATATGACTCAAAAATTCAATTATTAACACTAAGTTACGGCAAAGGGAAATCAATCTTTAGAGATCAATTTGAGTAATTAGTCCAAAAAAAAATTGGACTAACTCGAATCCTTCAAGATTTTGAGCAAATTTTAGAATTAGCCAGTTTTTAAAAAATTTAGCTTAATTTTAAACCACATGAGAGCGCTTTTCATACTTTTTATACTATTCATTTATTTCCCGGGGAAATCCGAGGAAATCAGTTTGGCCTACGAGGGAGAAACCCTGATAAGCTACCAGAAACCCTATATATACATCATCGAAAAGGGACAATATAGGACGATCAAGATTCCCGAAATGACGGCGTCTGCTCCCATCCCTTTCAAGTTTACAGATACGACCTTTGCTAGAAAATTTACCCCCGCGTCTCACAACCTATTTAAGGTGAACAACAAAATTTATTTGGCGGATAATTTAGGCGGGATGGTGTATGAATTAAGGCAAAATGAACTGGTTCGAATCGATCAATCCTTTGAGCATAAAATGCAGATTAATTCGGCTTCGTTTACCTTTGATAATCGCATCTTTAAGTTTGGGGGATATGGCTTTTGGTCAGCGCGTAATTTCTTCACTTATTTTGATTTAAACTCCAAAGAATGGGAGGCCTATTCCCCCGTCCAAGGGGATCAAATTCCGCCTGGATTATTCGATGTAAATCAATAAAAAAATGGGGATGAAATTACGTATTTTAATGGCATGTCAATTGATCCTTTCGATAATTTAAAGTTTGAAAAAAATCAAACCGTTTGGCATTTTAATTTGCGTAGTAAAACCTGGGAAAATAGAGGTAAAACGGCGCTGTTTTTTGGAAATAATCCCCAAAATTTTCAGTACAAAAACTACTATTTTGCCTTCACCGATGAACGTAGAATTATCCGCGTAAACTTCAATGATAATTTCTACGAAATATTCTCTAATGAGGCTGTATCGACCAAAATATCGCCTAAAATGCAACCCTTTGTGGAGAACGAACGAATTTATTTTTTTGCCAATAACCACGCTTCTGAAGGCATCGATTTAGTCTCCATATCCTTAGCGGAATTTTTAGGCAAATCACAGTCAAAAGAGGACTTCATCAAAATTGATTTTTGGTCCACCTACTCTTCCTATTTTAACCTGGTTTTAGGTCTAATTTTGCTGGGTTTAATCGCCTATATTTGGCGTAAATACAGACCCGCACAGCCGACCCTCATTACCGATAAAAACGGAATGCTGTATGTAGGAAATGCGGCCATTAATTTTGACGAAACAGAGCTAAAAGTGCTGCGCTTTTTATTGAAAAATGACGACGTTCCTAACTCCGAATTACTCGAATTAGTCGAGCAAAAAGGCGTCCATTTTTCACACAATATTCGGTTGAAAAATGACCTTTTGAATCAATTAAATCTGAAGCTAAAAGCCATCCTTCAAGTCGATGTCAATTTCATTATTTTCAAAAAATCAGACACCGATTCCCGCCTAAAAGTATACCGTTTGAACAAGCACTATTTTAAAGTAAGCGAGGAATTTTTGAACGACTAATATATGATCCAAATCTTCGTAACCGGTGGGACTTTTGACAAAGAATACAACGAGCTGAATGGCTCCCTGTTTTTCAAAGACACGCATCTGCCAGAGATGCTGGAGAAGGGCCGCAGCAGACTTTCGGTGAATATCGATACGCTTTTAATGAAAGACAGTTTAGAATTTAACGATATCGATCGCCAACTCATCTCGTCTTCCTGCGCTTCTGCCGCTGCTGATCGCATTTTAATTACGCATGGAACCGATACGATGGTGCAAACCGCGCAGTATTTGGCTGCGCAGAATTTGGGAAAAACCATCGTCCTCACCGGCGCCATGATTCCCTACAAGTTTGGTAGCTCGGATGGGATGTTTAACCTAGGAAGTGCTTTGGCATTCCTCCAAATCCTCGACCCCGGCGTCTACATTTCGATGAACGGCAAGATTTTTGCGACGAATAACGTCCGCAAGAACCTAGAAAAGGGTGAATTCGAGACAATAAATTAATACCTTGCATCTACATAAAACCCTGTTAATCATGAAAAACAAAATCATCGTCGGCTTAATCGTCGTATTAATCGCCATCCAATTCGTTCCCACAGAAAAAAATCTCTCGAACGATAACACCTACGCTTTGGAAACAAAATACGAGGTTCCCGCAGACGTTAAGGTCCTGTTAGAAAATGCCTGCAACGATTGCCACTCGAATAAATCTACCTATCCTTGGTACAGTTCGGTTCAGCCGGTGGGATTTTGGTTAGATCATCACGTGAATGATGGTAAAAAACACTTGAATTTCGCGACATTCACAAAGATGCCTATCGCGGTGCAAAACCACAAATTAGAGGAAGTGGTGGAACAAGTAGAAGAGGGCGAGATGCCCATGCCGTCTTATACGTATTTTGGCCTACATAGTAATGCCAAATTATCAGAGGCAGACCGCTCTAAAATCATCAACTGGGCTAAGTCTCAAATGGCGATGTTGAAGGCTAGCTATCCGGCGGATAGTTTAAAGATGAAGCCGAGACCACGCGGCTAAGCGCTGCTGCGCAGCTTAGTCGCGGCGTTGCCGCTTAGTCATCGCTGCGCGATTTAGTCACGACTGCGTCGTTAAGTCATCGCTTCGCGATTTAGTCGGCCCGGCGCTGTGCGCCTCAGTCGCGGCGTTGCCGCTTAGTCATCGCTGCGCGATTTAGTCGCCGCTACGCGGCTTAGTCCGGAGGGCGGAGGGCGAATGTTCGTCTGCAGGCTCTAATGGCACTATCTAGTGAAATAAACCTCGAGGTACTCAGAGGGCTTTTCAGGTATTGACAGGTTTTGTCAATACCTGAAAATCGACTTTTATACTTTACGATTTATTTCAACTAAAAGTGCCTATACGCACTCCAATCGCCACTTAAGACTAAACGGCTTCGCCGTGACTAAATTGCGCAGCGATGACTCGGTCCCCAGGACGACTAAGCGACATAGTCATGACTTCGCTGCTCCGCAGCGATTACAGCGACTTCATATCAATCACAAAGCGGTACTTCACATCAGACTTGATCACGCGCTCGTAAGCCTCGTTCACGTCTTTCATGTTGATCATTTCGACATCAGAAAGGATGTTGTGCTCCGCGCAGTAGTCGAGCATTTCTTGAGTTTCGGCGATACCACCGATCATGGATCCGATGATGGAACGTCTTTTGGAAATCAACGTAGCCGCGTAAACTTGAGCCGCCTCTGGAGGAATTCCCACTAAAAGCATCTTGCCTTCGACCTTTAATAGGCCCAAAAACTTGTTCAAATCATGTGACGCCGCCACCGTGTTCAAGATAAAGTCAAATGAACCTTTCAAAGATTCCATCGTTTCAGGGTCAGTAGACAAAGCAAAGTGATGAGCGCCCAGGGCTTTGGCATCCTGCTCTTTCGATGGTGACGTGCTCAACATGGTTACCTCTGCGCCAAAAGAAGCGGCAAATTTCACCGCCATGTGGCCCAAACCGCCTAAACCTAAAACTGCCACTTTGTGACCCTTTCCCACCCCAGCGTAGCGCAAAGGCGAATAAGTGGTGATGCCGGCGCAAAGAAGGGGAGCGACGCGCTCCAGCTCTTTGGTAAACGGAATATGCAAGGTATACGCTTCGTCGATCACATAGGTAGAAGAATATCCGCCAAAAGTTTGCGTCACCCCATCGCGGTAATAGCCATTGTAGGTAGGCGTCATCTCCTCGTCGCAGTATTGCTCCTGGCCTTTTTGGCAAGAAGGACAAACGCGGCACGAGTCCACAAAAACACCCACACCGGCCAAATCGCCCACTTTAAACTTCGTTACTTCCGATCCCACTTCCGTGATCGTACCCACAATTTCGTGGCCCGGAACAATGGGATACACAGACGGACCCCATTCAGAGCGCACCATGTGAATATCGGAATGACAAACCCCGCAATAGAGGATGTCGATTTTTACGTCTTTGGGACCCACATCGCGTCGTTCAAACTCAATCGGTGCCACCGGCGCCTGCGGATTTACCGCGCCATATCCGTGTACTTTTATCATAGTCTTGTTTATTATTATCAGGTAAATTTAGCAGATAAATAGGTAGATTTATTATATAAATGTTTCTAAAATATTTCAAACCCCTACAAACAATGGCAACTAAGAAATTACCCCATAATGAAGTATTTGAAGCAAAGACCTTGTTGTTAAAAGGCGCGATTAAACTCCCCAAAAACTTCATTTATAAATCTTCTTTGGTAAAAGCGATTACTGATAAATATCGATTGAAGCGTTGAGAGCCACTAATGTTAAAAAAACTTCGAGGCATCCAAGCCGCTTTTGGACTATTGACACTTTCTGTCAATACCTGAAAAGCCCGCTGCGTACCTCGACGTTTATTTCACGCAATAGTGCCTCCAGAGCAACCAGTCAACATATTTGACTAAATCGCGAAGCGATGACTAAGTCCGCAGGACGACTAAGCGGCAACGCCGTGACTAAGCCGCAGGACGACTAAGCGGCAACGCCGTGACTAAGCCGTAGGCGACTAAGCGGCAACGCCGAGAATAAGAAAATCAAGGCATAAAGAATTTATGCAACGATTAATCCTTACATTCGTTGCACATTATGCAACGATTAAGCACCTACATCCACGAACTCGAGTCTTGGTCTAACTTCACTTGGAGATTAGATCAACTCATCTTGCCCCTAAGTGAGGTGCATTTCTTGCAGGGGCGGATTTTGGGGAAGATGGAAGCTCTCGGTTTTTCTTTGCAAAAGGAGGCTTTTTTAGAGACCCTGACCTTGGATGTGCTGAAGACTTCGGAGATCGAGGGCGAGCGCTTGAATGCGGAGCAGGTTCGCTCTTCGATTGCGCGGCAGTTAGGTTTGGAAATTGCCGGTTCGATTCCCTCTGATCGCCACGTGGATGGGGTGGTGGAAATGATGTTAGATGCAACCCAAAACTTCAACGACCCACTCACCTCCGATCGGCTTTTCAACTGGCATTCCGCCCTTTTCCCCACCGGGCGTTCCGGAATGTACCCCATTTCGGTAGGCCAATGGAGGACAGATAAAAAGGGTCCGATGCAGGTAGTTTCGGGAGCTTTTGGCAAGGAAAAAATCCATTTTCAAGCACCAGATTCTTCCAAAATCGAGGGCGAAATGGCCCTCTTTTTAGACTGGTTTAACACCAATAAAACCCTAGACTCCGTCATAAAGGCGGGCGTTGCCCACCTCTGGCTATTGACCATCCACCCTTTTGACGATGGGAATGGTCGAATTACACGCGCAGTGACGGATTTGTTAATGGCCCGCTCAGACACCAGCGCGCAACGATTTTATAGCCTTTCGGCGCAAATACAGCTGGACAGAAATGCCTACTACACTATTTTAGAGAAAACCCAAAAAGGAAACCTCGACCTCACTCTCTGGCTCCACTGGTTTTTAGAAACCCTCATCAAAGCGCTAAAATCAACAGACACACTATTAAAACGCGTATGGTTAAAAGGGGAATTTTGGCAAAAAAACAACCTCATCACCCTCAACGACAGGCAAAAGCGAATGCTCAACAAAATCCTCGACGGTTTCGACGGCCATCTCACCTCCGATAAATGGGCAAAAATCTGTAAATGCTCAAAAGACACGGCCATCAGAGACCTAAACGACCTGCTTTCTAAAAACATTCTGCAAAAAGACGAAGCGGGCGGTCGCAGTACACGCTACCGCCTGAGTTAAAGCAGCGCATCACTATTATCGAAACTTGCAAAATTTACAAGTTTTGATAATAGTGGATTCTTAATGCAATGTTGTTAAAAAAACTAGTTCACTGATGCCATACGGAACGCATTTGCTTTTAAATCACGCTCTAATAAAGGAATTCCAACAGCTTTTGCTTCTTTCTCCCAGCCCTGAACAGCAGTCTTCACATCTACAATAATCTTTTCTGCTTGTTCTGCTTCTATTCTAAAGAATGGCGCGGTCTCTCTGAGTAGATCCCAATCCAACGCATTATCCACATCAGAGATATTTAAATGAAGACCTGTACCTGTTTCAACGGGATTAATATCATAAGCCGGGGATAAAATCCATCCCTCTTTGGACCACAAAAAACCGTGATTTCTAAGGTGGTCATCCACATTAGAAACGGCAATAGAAAAGGCCATTCGTCTCCACAATTGGACTAAATCACTCGAAACATTCGCGCCCTGTTGTATGATAAAATCAGCTAATTCAAGATAACTAGCGCCATCTTGTCCATCGGAATAGCCTAAAAGTGTCATCGCAGAAGCAAAATGTTTTCTTTTGCCAGCACTTGTTCGATCAAAGCGTTTCGTTAAAAAAGTATGGTGCTTTGTCGAATAGATGTTGGCTTTTGCCTCAGCCATTTCAAGACCCGCTTTTAAAGCCAAACGATGCGTTACCAATTCCCAGCCACCTACATCAAACGTATCTTGTCCACTTGGGAATTTGGCGATCCATAAGTGCCCTTTCACATCTGCAACACATGCTTTTGGGCGAGCGCCCCCTAAGGAAGATCCAGGCGCCACTAATAAGCTTAACCACCGCAAATAATCAGGATCCTGAACCGCTTCCTCACTTTCTAAACGCAAACTTATTTGTTCTAATTCTCTAATGGAAGTCCAGGCCGGAACCGCGTACTGTTTGTTATCGTCCAAAAAAGGTCCATCCATTTCCCTTTTAAAGCGCAATCCCCCCATCCGATTTCCATCAAAAACTCCCAACAGAAAATCCAGTTCGGTCAAATTTTGTATGGCCCTTTTTTCCAAGCGCGCCATAGCCGCCTCCCTCCTGCGCAACAAAACTCTTCCCCAGCGATCCGGCGATGAATCTAAAAACAAACCAAAATTCGCCTTATCATCACTCAAATACTGCATTCCCTCACTAAAACCTAAATCGGGATCCAGTATTTGCGCAAAATTACTCGACAACCATTCCTTCGAATAAACAAAAGAAAATACCTCTTTTCCTCGCAATAGTTCCGATTGCAGTTGACCCATGAGCATTTTCTCCTCTGGCAAACCCTCCCAATCAGCATATACAAAAAAACTTCGATAAGCCATCTTTCTTATTTTTTAGGCGCGCGTTGCTTTGTCACTAATTCCAAATCCTGTAATCTCCTTCCCAGCACATCATCTTTCGCTAGAAGCAAAAAGTCAGACGATAAATTTAGCACGTGCAATACCATAAAATACGCCCCCATACTGACAGAATCCACCCCTTTTTCAATCGAAACAAGCGTAGGACGACTGATCCCTGCCCGCATAGCCACTTGCTCTGCGCTCAATTTTCTGCGCAAACGCGCTAGCTTAATATTCTCGCCCATACCACTCAAAATTCGTTGGTATTTAGGCATAAGTGGAAATCCTGAATTCGCCATAACATTAAATATAATTTACAAATATACCCTATTTTGTTAATTTAAATTAACATTATGATTTCGTGTGGGAGTAATTTATAAAATGCTGTATATTTGCCCCCATGAACCGAATCTTTGCCCTTTTTACCCAGGCGCAATTTAAAATCACTGTTTCCCGAACAAAAAACCCCGTTTATTTCCGTGGAACGCTGTTTGATGAGAAGAATTATTTGGCCAAAGATACGGTGCGCGGCACGCTTTTAACATCGAAAACTCCCATTAAAGGCGGTATCTATTACCTACAATTCGCCCCATCCAAAGAGCGCATTTACTTCAATATCGAGAACAACGATCAATTCGCTTTGACCTTTTCAGGACCTGCCTATGTAGCCTCAGCACACTCCTCAGACCCGAAAAACGAAGTCTTTTTAAACTACCAAAGACTCGAGAAATCCTTCTCCGTCATCGACTCCCTGTACCAGGTAGAAATTGCCCGAGGCCGCAAGTTCAAATTCGCGGAGAAAGCCGCATTTTTCCAGTCCAAAACAGCTGCCTTAGTCGCCTTCCGCAAGAAAGCACTTGCTGCGCTTCCGCCCTCTTCTACACTTGCGCTCTATTTCAAATCGCTCAATACGCTAGACGAATCGGTTCCTAGCCGTACGGACTACGCGGCTCGTATGCGCTTTTTCACGAAGATTCCGTTCAGCGATGGCAAGTTATTATTCACCCCCATTTACCGTTCTTTGCTTGTAGAATACCTCTCCTATTATCCTTTGCAGGCTGATTCGATCCGTGTAGGTGTAGAAAAGGCGATGTCCAAAATCGACTGCGGCGCCAAATCCTATCCCTTCGTTTTCGACTATTTCTCCAGCGTGATGAAGAACCGAAACATCGTGGGTAACACAGAGGGCTATGCCTGGTTTTTAACCAAATACGGGGTTGGGAATGCGTGCGGCGCGTTTACCGCCGCGCAGAAAAAAGCCTTTAAAGAAGAAGCCGATAAATTGAGCGCCTTAAAATCGAACGCAGTCGCCGCAAACATCGTGCTAAAAGACACCGGCGGCGCCACCCAGGACCTCCATAAATTCGCATCAGAGAACGATTACACCCTATTAATGTTCTACGCACCCACCTGTGATCATTGCCAAAAAGAGGTCCCCGAAATCGACTCCACCACCTCCGTCATCTCCCGCATCATGAACCTGAAAATAGGCCGCTTCGCGGTCTGCAACGAACCCGGCGTATCCCGCGCGGTTTGGCTCGATTTCATTTCTAAGTACCGCGTAAACACAAACGTCCTCCACGTCGACCTGCCCGCTAATTCCCCTTTGCGCAGCACCTACGACGCCTTCTCAAACCCCACCTTTTATCTCTTAAACCGCAAAGGCGAAATCGTGGCTAAAAAAATCAGCCCCACCACCCTCCGAAAATACTTCGCCGGGCTAAAGTCTGCGCGCCCTAATGTGCCCTAGTTGGCTTTAAAAGCACTATTATGTAATATTATCCTCGAGGTACTCAGAGGGCTTTTCAGATATTGACAATTGCTGTCAATTCCACCGTTGCGATTTATCAATAACCTGATAGGTTTAGGCTGAAAATTATTAGAGGTTTGCAAATATAACCACTAATAATATGGACCTAATAGTAAGTATCACCGCGGGCCTCGCATCATCCTATTTTTTTCTCGTATTCTTCCTCTACCAGAAAAAGCCAATCATTGCGATTTCAGAAAATATAAGCCTCGTAAAATTCAATGGCGAAGACAATTACACGTTCAAATTTGTAAACTTAACCCCTGCTGTAATTTTCGACGTGCGTGTAGAATTAACATTTTATAAACCCGTGGGAGATTTTAAGGGAAACAATTTACAAGGAAGCGACATAAAACTAAAGGATAATTTTATCGCCTATATCCCAAGAAGCAACGATAATGATTCCTTTAATCTACATGCAATGCGGCTTAGAACAACTGATAATTTGCCCGATTTATGGAAAGATAAATCATCTTTTATTCGACTCACAATTATTGGAAAACATGCCCTATCTGGCTTTAATCAAGTATTTGTGAAAGATTT
Organism: Aquirufa antheringensis; assembly: GCF_023921165.1. Lineage (NCBI taxonomy): Bacteria > Pseudomonadati > Bacteroidota > Cytophagia > Cytophagales > Flectobacillaceae > Aquirufa > Aquirufa antheringensis. Next base: position 1,132,467 of record NZ_CP049835.1, on the reverse strand, counting down.
TTTGAGCGTAGATTGCATCACCACTAAGAAATTCCAATCCGGCAATTATTTAACCGTAAAATAAATCATTCACAATCATCATTAATCCATTTTTCCTCCTACCTTTATCACAGTTTTAAACAAACACAAAATGAAAAAAGATGTAATTGTAGGCTAAGCGCCTAATTAATATTCGAATTGAAAAAGCCTGAGTTTCAGGCTTTTTTTATGCCAAAAAAATGGGATGCATATTGACAGAAAGTGTCAATACCTGAAAAGTCCCCTGAGTACCTCGACGTTTATTTCACACATTAATGCCCATACGACCCGTAAACGACATATTTGACTAAATCGCGAAGCGATGACTTAACGACAACGTCGTGACTAAGCGGCTCCGCCGCGACTAAGCCGTAGGCGACTAAACGGCCTCGCCGTGACTAAGGCGCAAAGCGCCGACTAAGCCACGAAGTGGCGAGTCGACTAAGTCCGCAGGACGCCTTCTGCCAGCCCCCGGTCATTCGAGAGGCGGGGAACTTTGTTTTGGCCCCCTAATTTACCCTGTGACTTCATATACGAGATAAAAGCACCTGCGGGAAGCGAGGTAAGCACTAAAGGGCGCAAGATGGACCCCGTAATCAGGTCGCGGTAATAGATATTTTGCGCGCACATGGACGCGTCTAGAGCATCCTGAAAAGTAGCTAAAGAAGAAGGCGGCGACGAAAACTCGATCAGCCACTCATGGTAGGGTAAACCCGAAGAAGGGGAAACCTGCGGTGCGACAGTGAACTCAACTACACGGGCTTCTGGACAAGCAGACAACGCGGCAGCTAATGCTTTCTCGACTTCTTCCGCGATGACGTGTTCGCCAAAAGCCGAAATAAAGTGCTTAATCCGACCCGTCACCACAATGCGGTACGGGTTCAAGGAAACGAACTTGACCGTATCGCCGATGGAATAGGACCAAAGGCCGGCATTCGTCGTTAACAATAGTGCGTAATTAACGTCTAGCGACACCTCTGTGAGGCTTAAACGGACTGGGTTAGCGCCGAAATAGGTATCCGTAGGAACAAACTCAAAGAAAATACCGCCGTCTACGTTCAATAATAGCCCAGGTTCGCCCGAAGAGTCGTCAAACGCAATGAACCCTTCCGAAGCGGGATATGTCTCCACCACGTCAATTTCTCGGCCTATCGAGGCCAGTAATTTCTCTCGGTATGGCTCGAAGTTCACACCGCCGGTCACGAAGACCTGGAAATCGGGGAAGAGGTCGCCTATTTTTTGGCCAGATAACTCCTCTAAACGATCAAAATACATCTGCACCCAAGGCGGAATCCCGGAAATCAATCCCATACGCTTCGAAATCGTTTCTTGCACAATCGCCTCGAGTTTTTGTTCCCAGTCTTCGATGCAATTCGTCTTGTAAGACGGCATCTGATTTCCGCGCAAATAGCCCGGCACATGGTGGTTCACGATACCAGAAAGGCGGCCCGTGGGAACACCATTCGTCTCGGTCATCTCCGGAGAACCGCTTAGAAAAATCAATTTCCGGTCTAAAAACGAGGAATTCCCGCTGTAATACACGTAATGCAACAAGGCATCCCGCGCAGCAGTAATGTGAAAAGGCATCGAATCCGATGAGATGGGGATGTATTTGACGCCGGAGGTGGTGCCGGAAGTTTTGGCAAAATAAGCTGGTTTTCCTGGCCAAAGAATGTCTTCTTTGCCCGCCACCACTTCGTCAATATAGGGCTTGATGTCTTCGTATTCGAAGATGGGTACGTTAGAGCGGTAGTCGAGGTAGTTCTTGACTTTGGAGAAGGAGTGACCTCGCCCGAAAAGGGTTTTCTCCGCCTTCGCCACCATCTGCTTTAACCAAAAGTCTTGGCGCTCAAAGGCCTGCTCCTGGCTTAAGCGGTACTTTTTAACGACACGGGCCGCTAGAGGTTTGGCAAAAAAGGAACGAATACCCATCGCTACGCTATTTAAATATGCCTTTCGGATCAGGCATTTTGGCAGCTAACAGCGAACCAAAATTCAAGTCCAATTGCAAAATATCAGCCATGCGAGCTTCGTGGAAATAGGTCCAAGCTAACTCGTAATTCTCTTTGAAATACGCCACCTGGCAACGCTTCATCCACGCATTCGCGTTCTTCGGATCCTGCGCCAAGGCATGCTTTAATTCTGTTTCAACTTCGTCCAATGTTCCACATTCTTGGCCTTTCTGATAACAATCTAACTTCACGATCGCATAATCCACGCGCATCATCGACTGCGTAGAATCTAACTCTAAACCCTTGTTTAATAGGCGAATAGCGAGATCGTTGTCCCCTCTTTGGAACGAAATAACCCCTAATCCCCAAAACGCATCCACGCTATTCGGGTCCAAGGCACTAATTAAATTAAATCGTTGTGTGGCTGTGTCTAAACGTGCAGTAGCCACATATTCCCAAGCGCGTTCCGCGAAAAAAGCAACGGCTTCAGCTCTCGAGCCAAAAGAGGCATCGCAGCTCGCCACGAACTCATTTAATTCCTTTTGATCGGCTTTCGAAAGTGGTTTCGAACCATACAATACTTCGTATTTCGCTGCGCGAACCGGAGTAGCCGGCGCCTTCGGCGCCGGCGCCGCTTCACTCTTTGCGGGCTTAGTCTGCGAAAACGCGGTGAACCCAGCAAACGAAATCAAACACAATAACAGAACTCTCTTCATAATCACAAAACTAACGTTTCTTTTTACTTGACCCTGCGCCAGGACGGAATTTTGCATTCTTTCCTGGACGGTTATTGCGGACGACAGGCTTGGGGCCTTGAACGGCGCCGCCTTTGGGTCCAGCTTTCGTAACGGCTTTTTTCTGGGGCACTTTCTTGCCTGCCGCTTTGGCCTTAATCACCCATTTCTTATCGTGGAACGCACCCTTAAAGTCCGGATCCTCGCGTTTGCGCTGATCATCGACCGCGCGTAACATATCTTGTTGCTCTAAAAATGGCGTTTCTTCGATCTTAATTCCTTCTGGCAGCTGTTCGATTTCGATCTTCTGCTGAATGATTTCCTCGATCTTCGCCCAGTGGTAGCTTTCTGCTAACGTAATAAAGGTAATCGACTCCCCTATCTCCTCCGCACGACCTGTACGGCCGATTCGGTGGACATAATCCTCGTAAATCAAGGGCACATCGAAGTTGATTACGTGGGAAACTTTGGGGATATCAATCCCGCGAGCCGCCACATCCGTCGTCACTAAAACGCGCACATTTCCCTCTCGGAATTGCGCCATCGCGTTGATACGCGTGTTCTGTCCTTTGTTCGAGTGGATCACGCGAACCTGGTCTTTCGGTAATGATTTCAACAGCCACTTCTCCACTTCATTTGCCGCATCTTTCGAGCGACAGAATACCATAACCCGATGAAAATCAGGGTTTTGCATAAAGTAAGCGAGGGCATGTAATTTCGTTAACAAATTAGGCGCCTCGTAGACCGATTGCGTCACCTGACTCGCAGGCGTAGCCTGCGGGGTGATTTCGATCTTCATCGGAAACTCCAAAAACTCGTGGGACAAGTTCTCCACCTTCTCTGGGAAAGTCGCGGAAAACAATCCGTTCATTCTTTTTTTATAGGGTATTTTTTCCAAAATCTGACGAATCTGCGGCATAAAGCCCATATCCATCATCTTATCTGCTTCGTCTAAAATCAAGAATTTCAATTCTTTCACCACGATCACATCCTTACGGTACAATTCTAAGAATCGACCTGGCGTAGAAACGAGGATGTCGATGCCTTCCTCGAGGGCTTGGATCTGAGGTTTTGGCCCTAATCCACCGTATAAGGCTAAAATACGCAAGTCCGTAAACTGCGCTAAACCGATCATCACGGTGTGAATCTGCATCACCAGCTCGCGGGTAGGCGCTAAAATCAAGGCACGCGGATTCTTTCCCTGCGCATATTTGCAGCGCATCAAAATAGGCAACGCATAAGCAGCCGTCTTTCCGGTCCCCGTTTGCGCAATTCCCAGCAAATCGTGGCCTTGCAATAATAACGGAATGGCCTTCTCCTGGATCGGAGTTGGTTTCGTATAACCCACCGCGGTACACGCGCGTTGCAGCTGTGGATTTAATCCCAAACTTAAAAATTCATCCATTGGATTCGGCATTGTAGTAGATTTGCAAAGGTAGGGAAAATATAATTCTTACCTTTGAAACAAAATTATTGTTGTTTTGGCTCGAATAAAGGGATTAATTAAGGCATTTCTGACGAATCTAGGCCTATTGGTCGCACTCTCCTTCGCCACAGGGAGCTTTTCTTCGCTATTTTTAGCCGGCCTCGACTGGATTCAACACAACGGATCCTACCTCTATGCCTTACCTCTAGTAGGTTTAATTTTCCAAAGTTTCAAAGTCCCAGCCTACCTCATCATTCCCGCCACCTGGCTCAGTCATTTGGCAGGCGCCTCCGTCGGACGTGAAGGAACGGCGGTGACTATGGGTAAAGTGCTGGGAGAAAAATTTTCGGACATTGACCTATTCTCTAAGGCAGGTATGGCCGCCGGCTTCGCCTCCGTTTTTGGGACGCCACTGGCCGGAGCCTTTTTTGCACTCGAAGTAGGAGAGGTAGGCAAAATTAATTTTCGCCACATCCCCGCCTGTCTTTTCGCTGCCTTTTTCGCAAATTATGTAAGTCTCCACGTGTACGGCACAAAACATCTTTCTTACCCTTCGGTTTTTTTACCCGAGTTTTCAGGTGCATTTTATGCGAAATTAGCGCTCCTGGGCCTATTTTTAGCCCTAATTGCCTTTCTCTATAAGCGCTCAGAATCGATTATAATTTCTGCGTTCGACAAATCACCCGTACAAGGTCCTCTAAAAGGGATTCTCGCGGGCTTGATTTTGTTCGGCGTGTTCAACGTCCCGGTGTTTCATGAAACGATCGGACTTGGTTCGGAATTTTTATTACGCCCATTTACGTCGGTCGCACCAGACTTCGCTCTTTGGAAATTACTCGCGACAAACCTCAGTTTAGGTCTCGGATTTAAAGGGGGAGAAGCGACGCCCTTGTTTTTGATCGGCTCACATGCGGCGTCCGGTTTCGCCTCTTGGTTTTCATTGCCTTTGGGATTGTCGGCAGCCATCGGCTTCGTCAGTTTATATGGTGGTCTTGCCAAAACTCCGCTTGCCGCCACCTTCCTAGGCATGGAACTTTTTGGTCCATCAGCCTGGTTCATCTATTTCATCATTACCCTGATTGTCCTATTCGGCTCAGGTAAAAAAGGAATCTTTTCAAATCAAACCTGGGCTGACTATCTGCCTAAACCTATCTACTAAATGTCACTGATGTTTAATAAAGCCTTCGAACTCTACGAAACCTTCCGCGAAAATCGCCTAACGAAACGCCGCTTTTCTGCGGCTCTTTGGCAAGAATTAATCACCGAATGGTCCACTCATTTTGCTGTCCGCGAACTGGGTAAAACCGAAGAGGGCAGACCCATACACGAAGTTCGCTACGGCGAGGGTCCCATACAAGTGATCGCCTGGTCCCAAATGCACGGTGATGAGGCTACGGCGACGATGGCTTTGGCCGATATTTTTCGTTTATTATCCACATCTGGACAACTTGGTGCCGATTTTAAGCAAAAATTACATCAGAATATCACCTTGCGCATCATTCCCCGCCTGAATGCAGACGGTGCGGAGAGATGGCAACGAGAAACGGCATTAGGCATCGACATGAACCGCGATGCAACGAAGCAAAACTCTGTAGAAGCGCGCCTTTTATCGGCGTGGGCTGACGATATCAAGCCCGCATTCGCCTTCAATTTACACGACCAAAACCGCTTGTATTCGGTAGGCAATAGCCCAGAACAAACCCACATCGCCTTCCTAGCCACTACAGGGGACGACGCAGGAACTTGGACTCCATCCCGCTTACGCGCAGGCCAAATCTGCCAGCGAATGCTGCGCCAAATACAGCCCATTATCCCAGGCAAAATCGCAAAATGGACAGACGAATTTGAGTCCCGCGCCTTTGGCGACACCTTCTCGTCTCGCGGGTACGGTTTGGTATTACTAGAATCTGGTGGGGCAGGATGGGACCTAGAAAAAAAATCACTGCGCAAATTAAACGCCTGTCTATTACTCGATGCCTTCTGCGCGATTGCCGATGGAAGCTATGCGGAGGAATCCATTGCGGAATACGAAGCCTTACCTACGAACGAACGAACGATTGTAGATATCAAAATCACCGATGCGCCACTTAGCGCAACTGTCCGCGCAGACGTCTTATTTAACCTCGTAGAAACCCCGATGACCGATGGAAATATTCATTATTCATGGGTAGTCGAGAACATCGGAGATATGTCACCATTCTATGGATTAACGGAAATTGACGGGAAAGACTTACATTTGTCCCCTGATTCAAGTATTTCTTTAGGTGAAAATTACACCGAATTAGTCTTATTAAAAGACGGAAAAACCAGCTTTAAACTATCAGATTACACGCATAAAATACAATCCTAAATGACTTCATTACCTGTAATTATCATTGGCGTAAATCCTTTTGGCCTAGAAGTAGCCCACATCTTTCAAAAGAACGACGTCGTTATCTACGGATTCTTAGACGATGATCCTAAGAAAAAGGACACCAGCATTGGCGAAATTCCCGTTTTAGGAACAGCAGACGATGAGTCTTATTTCAAATTAATTGGTAAAAACTGCGGCGTATTTGTGGCCTTAGAAAACCCAACCGAGCGTAAGAAAATGATCGAATTGATCTTAGAAGAGCGCGAAGTAAAACCCGTAAATGCAATCCATCCATCCGCTAATGTGGCAGACGTGAAAAGCCTTGCGTACGGAGTATTCATCGGAAGTGGAGCACAGATTTTACCTGAAACAAAACTAGGGGATCATGTCATCATCGGCTCCGGAGCCATCATAGAAACGGGTGCACAAATTGCTGATTTTGCTTCCATCGGAGCGGGTTCTGTGATAGGCAAAGAAGCAATCATTGAGAACAATGCCTATGTAGGAATTCACTCAACAATCGTGGGAAGTGTGAAGGTAGGAAAGAGCGCTACGGTAGGAGCGGGTAGTGTGGTAATTGAAAATGTCGCTGCCTCGAAACGCGTATTCGGCAACCCGGCTAAAACCCTATAATTTGACAATATTTTCTGGCGCAACTAGATCTAAAAAGTGAAAACGTAGATAGAGTTGCGCCACTACGATGACATCTTCTAGGCAATACTCATTGATCCTAGTTAATCCATTTTCCTTGTAGAAAACACGGTTCACCTGGTCTCCAGAAAGATCAGCTTTGGCCCCTGAAATACCCATCAATTCCGCTAATAATTCCAGCGAAGTATAGGATCTTCTATCGCCAAACTTCCACATCTCCATTGTATCCTGGTGGATAATTTCCCATGGTTTTTTGCCTTGTAATTGCAACGACTTCGGAATCTCCAAACCGTTAACGAGCATGCGTCTACACAAATACGGGAAGTCAAATTCTTTGCCATTATGTGCCACCAGCGTTAATTCTCTCGACTTATAGGTCTTATTTACGAACGCGATGAACTCTGTGAGAAGCGTTTTTTCGTCTGCGTGGGCAATCGTCTTCACTTTTAAGGCCATCTCGCCCTGTTTGTTAACGAACAAAAAGCCCATTCCCACCACGATAATCTTCCCAAATTCCGCATACAATGGCGCCTTTTCGAAATACATCTCTTCTAGGCTGATATTAGCGGGATTTATCAAATTCTTCGCCTTTCTTAGCCAAAATTCTTTCATCTTATCTGAAAGTAGGGCAAAATCGGATACTCCGGACGAAGTTTCGATATCAATGAAGAGGGTATTCTTGAAGTTCTTTAAGGTATCCATATTTCATGTTCCACGTGGAACGCGTAAATCTTATGCTTTCAATGTTTCACGTGAAACATTCACTAATTCCATTTTAAATAGGTCATTCAAATGCCCTTTGACAATAGCCGAAACAGCTTCAAAATCCATTTCCTTGCCTAATTCCTGCTGCAACGAAGTAACCCCACGGGTCGCAATGCCACAAGGCACAATGTGTGAGAAATAGTTCAAATCCGTATTTACATTCAACGCAAAGCCGTGCATACTTATCCAACGAGACGCCTTCACGCCCATGGCACAAATCTTGCGAGCGCCTTCTTCTGTAGGATCAATCCACACACCCGTCAAGCCCTCAATCCGGCCAGCTACTAACCCAAAACCCTCACAGGTTTTAATAATCGCCTCTTCCAGCATACGCAGATATAAGTGAATGTCTGTATAGAAATTCTCTAAATCCAGAATAGGGTAGCCCACTAATTGGCCGGGTCCGTGGTAGGTAATATCACCACCTCGATTCGTCTTAAAAAAGGTAGCACCTATAGTAGACAAGAACGATTCTTGCAACAACAAATGGGACTCGTCACCGCTCTTACCTAGGGTGTATACGTGGGGGTGTTGGCAAAATAGAAGGTAATTATTCGTGATGACTTTTTGGTCCTCTTCAAGGCCTCTGTTATCTAATTTCACTGTCGCTATGCGATTTAATAAAGTCTCCTGTAGATCCCAAGCTTCCTTGTATTCTATCAGTTTTAAATCAACAAATTGGACTTCTTTATTCTGCTTCATTCTTTATCAAGAGGCTGATAGCGCCAAACTAAACCCCGGGCTATCTTTAGGAAAACAAAGATACAATAATGGCAAAACATATAACACAAGGAAAATTAGGTGAACAAATTAGCGTAGACTATCTATTAAAAAACGCCTATACCATCGAAGCACGAAACTACCGCTACAAACGAGCGGAGATCGACATCGTGGCTAAAAAAGGGGATCTCTTAATCTTCATAGAAGTCAAATCCCTTCGCAGAAATACCCACGGACATCCGGAGCAGAAAATCACCCAAAACAAAATAAGGCTCATCAGCAGGGCTGCTTGTGCCTATCAATACCAGCATAAATGGCGCCAAGAAGTTCGTTTTGACAGCATTTCGGTGAATTTTTATCCACAAGCGTTCAAAATAGAGCATTTCGAGGATGCTTTTTCGTAAATTCGCGCTTTAATAGCGCGCACATGATTCAATTTTGCACAGAAGACATAACATTCTCCCTAAAAGAGAAGTTAAAACACAAAGCCTGGTTAAACGAGGTGGCGAAACAAGAAGGGAAAAAGATCCTAGAACTAAGCTATGTCTTTTGCTCAGATGATTATCTGTTACAGATTAACCAGGAGTATTTGAACCACGATACGCTAACGGATATCGTGACTTTTGATAACTCAGAAGACCCAAAGAAAATCGAGGGAGATATCTTTATCTCGATCGATCGCGTGAAAGAAAATGGGGAAAAGCTCGGTACCTCTGAAACAGAATTAGAGCGCGTCATGGTGCACGGTTTATTGCACTTACTGGGTTATAAAGACAAGAAGAAAGAGGACAAGGCATTAATGACCGAGAAAGAAGATTTTTACATTAAACAATACTAAAATGTTTCACGTGAAACATGCATAGCTATGCTAAATTCATACGATGTAATTGTGGTGGGAGCGGGACACGCCGGATGCGAAGCAGCTTATTCGGCGGCGCAGATGGGCTCACGTGTTTTGTTGGTCACGATGAATATGCAGACGATTGCCCAGATGTCTTGCAACCCAGCAATGGGGGGTGTAGCGAAGGGTCAAATCGTTAGAGAAATCGATGCCCTAGGTGGAATGTCTGGAATCATTTCAGACAAGACCATGATTCAATTTAGAATGTTGAATCGCTCTAAAGGTCCGGCGATGTGGTCACCCCGTTGTCAATCCGATCGGATGCGTTTTGCAGAGGAATGGAGAAATGCATTAGAGGGGAATTTGAATGTTGATTTTTGGCAAGATTCTGTTCAGCAATTAATCGTAGAAAAAGGCGAAGTAAAAGGGGTCATCACCCGCATGGGAATGACTTTCACCGCACGCGCCGTCGTACTAACGAACGGAACCTTTTTAAATGGCTTGATCCACATAGGAGAGAAGAATTTTGGCGGAGGAAGAATGGCAGAACCGATGGCCATCGGACTAACGGAACAACTGGTTAACCTAGGTTTCGAATCCGGGAGAATGAAGACAGGAACGCCACCACGTGTGGATGGTAGAAGCCTAGACTTCGCAGCCATGGAGGAACAAAAGGGCGACGAAAATCCAAGTTCCTTTTCGTACTTAACTGAAACTCCGCTGACCGAGCAACGCTCTTGTTGGATCACGCATACGAACACGAAAGTACACGAGGTCTTGCGTAAAGGCTTCGACCGTTCGCCTATGTTCGCTGGTAGAATCAAAGGTTTAGGCCCGCGCTACTGTCCATCGGTGGAAGATAAAATCAACCGCTTTGCAGACAAAGATTCACACCAAATTTTCGTGGAACCAGAAGGATGGAGTACGGTAGAAATTTACGTCAATGGATTCTCAACTTCCTTGCCAGAGGACATTCAATTCGAAGCGATTCGTTTAATCCCAGGATTTGAAAAAGCGAAGATGTTCCGTCCGGGTTACGCGATCGAATACGATTATTTCCCACCTACTCAATTGACGCCTACGTTAGAGACGAAGCGCGTGAAAGGCTTATTCTTTGCTGGCCAAATCAATGGCACCACAGGTTACGAAGAAGCCGCTTGCCAAGGACTAATGGCGGGTATCAATGCCCACTTAAAAACACACGAATTAGATCCATTTACGTTGTCTCGTTCGGATGCGTACATCGGTGTGTTAATCGATGATTTAATTAACAAAGGAACGGACGAGCCGTACCGCATGTTCACATCCCGTGCCGAGTTTAGAACGCTGCTAAGACAAGACAATGCGGATGAACGCTTGACCGCAAAAGGATACCAATTAGGTTTGGCGACCGAGCAACGCTGGAATAAATTTCAAGAGAAGAAAGCCCAAGTTGCGGCTTTGACAGAGGAAATAAAAAACACGAAAGTAAAACCAACAGAAGTAAACGATTGGCTAGAGAAGGAGGGAAGTGCTACCTTGAAAGAGGGGGCGCCTATCGTGAATTTATTACGTCGTTCCGATTTATCATTCGACCGCATTGCGACACACCCGAGTGTAGAACCGATCGTTAGAAACTACTCACAAGAAGTGCGCGAACAAGTGGAGATCTTAGTGAAGTACGAAAGCTATATAGAGAAAGAACGGTTAATGGTAGACAAAATGCGATCGATGGAAGACCTATCCATTCCGGCGAATTTTGACTACGATAAAATCAAAACACTTTCGACTGAATCACGCATTAAATTGAAATCCATTTTGCCACAGACGATCGGACAAGCTAGTCGCATTTCAGGTGTATCGGCTTCGGATGTTTCAATTCTACTTTTATTCATGGGACGCTAATGGAAAACATACAAAACTGCCCCATTTGCGGATCGCCTGATTCCGCCTTGAAATTCAAGGCGAAAGACTATACCGTATCGAACGAACTGTTTCATATCGTGACCTGTCATTCATGTCAGTTAATCTACACGAATCCACGACCAGCAGCACACGAAGCGGGACCTTATTACCACGCGAGTGCCTATATTTCGCACAGCGATACGAATGAGGGAATTGTCAATAAGTTATATCACGCCGTACGCAAATTCACCTTGCAGTCGAAAACGAAGTGGATTGAGCCAGAGAAAAAAGGAAATAAAGAACTGCTAGATATTGGCTGTGGAAACGGCCACTTCTTAGCGGCCGCGAAAGAAAAGGGTTGGCATATTAATGGCGTTGAATTAGACCCAGAAACGGCCGCTAGAGCTGCGAAATTAACGGGCCTACCCATTGCGCCGTCTTTAAAAGAAATCAGCTCAGACAAAAGCTTTCAGGTGATTACACTTTGGCATGTATTAGAACATGTCTACGAACTAGACGAATATTTTCAATTCTTCAAAAGCCGTTTAGCGCCAGACGGAAAATTGCTTTTAGCCTTGCCTAATCCCGCTTCCTTCGATGCAAACCATTTCGAACAATACTGGGCAGCCTATGATGTTCCACGACACATTTACCACTTCACCCCAGCCACCATCACCGCATTAGCGGCTAAATACGGGTTTAAATTAAAGAAGAGTCGCGGACTGATCTTCGATAGCTTTTACATTTCTTTGTTAAGTAACGAATACAAAACGGGGAACAAGCGCTTACTTCATTCGTTCTGTATTGGTCTACTTTCAAACCTGCGAGCGATGCTAGGCAAGCCGAATTTTTCTAGTAATTTATACTTTTTTGAACATGCGTAATTACCTGAAATTCAGCTTATTGTTTGCATTTTTAGGCCTAGCAATCAGCTTAGTTTTTCTACAAAGCTGCGCCCAAATGGCCTCTCCTCCCGGGGGAAAAAAAGACACCTTAGCACCGGTAGTTCTGAGCTCTATCCCCTTAAACAAAAGCAAGAATTTCAAAGGCAAAAAGATCGAATTAAACTTCAACGAATACGTCACGGTTAAAAACCTAAATCAGGAACTGTTAATTACTCCCTCAATTGGTAATTACGAAACGCGAATTCGGCCTACTGGCTTAACACTCGTTCTGGACAGTGCTCTAAAAGATAATACCACCTATACCTTCAACTTTAGAAATGCCGTAGAAGATATCGCTGAACGGAATAAAGGCAAGAATATAAAACTCGTTTTCAGCACCTCAAATGCGATTGATTCCTTGAAAATTGAGGGTCGCGTAAAGCACCTGTTAACTAACAAGAAAGCCGATAATATTACGGTGGGACTATATCCGTACACGGATAGTTTGTCCATCGACAAAGCGAAGCCTTACTATTTCGTTCGAACGGATACGTCTGGTACTTACGCTTTGGAAAACTTAGCTGCCGGGAAATACTACATGGCAGCCTTCGAGGACGCAAACAATAACCTGATTTATAATTCCGCCAAAGAATCGGTAGACTTCATCACAGAACCCTTCATCGATCTACGCAAAAATGAGACGCGCAACTTTAAAATCGCACTACAGAACCAGGATCCGCTAAAATTAAGCAAAACGACCTCCACCGCAAAGACCATTCTTTATGAGTTTTCGCGCGGAATTAAAGCAGCCGATTTGCGCTTTTCATCGAGCGAGAAACCGCTCTATCAAATTGAAAACGACCGCAACTTACGCATCTATGCCGGCGGATTAAATAAAGCGGACACACTAAAAATTGAAGCCGCATTAGAGGATTCAATAGGCAGAAAATACGAGTTCAAACTAAAGGCAAAGTTCCGAGAGTTGGCGAAGAAAGAGAAAGTAACCTATACAGCACTCGGTTTCGACGTGTTCCCTAAGGTGGGCGCACAAATCGTTCCTACAGACTCCCTACTCCTGATTTTCCCTAAACCCGTATTGCAATGGGTCTCTAAAAAAGTACACATTTTAACGGAGAATGAGGATGACTTAACCTTCCCAGATGAAGCATTCTCTTGGAACAAATTCCAGAATGTGTTGACCATTAAAAGTGCTTTTCTGCCTAAGTCGCCCAAGTTTACGTTAGCCTTAGATAAAATCGCTTTTGTGGGACCTGAAGCAGATTCAACGAACGAATACAAACAGGTGATTAAACGATTAGATCCAGAGGAAACAGGTGTCATCGAGGGAGGTATTCGCCAGCCTGGTCATTATATCTACCAGTTGTTAAAAGGGGATAAACTAGAGAAAGCATACGAGCAAAAAGCCACGGGGCCTTGTTCTTTTGTAAACGTGGAACCTGGCCTCTATACCCTAAGAGCCATCGTGGATACCAACGAAAATGGCCAATGGGACATTGGAAATTACAAGACACGTACTAAATCAGAAGAGGTTCATTATTTTGATACGAAGATCAAATTAAAGGCCAACTTCCAATTAAGTGACTTGTGGATAACCCTACCATAGCAGTGTGGATAAGTGCCTTTTTTATCCACATTCTATCCACATAAACCGTGGATAAGTGTGCATAAGTTTTTACCCACACAGGGCAGTGTGGATAAACTCAGACTTATCCACAAGTTGTTAGCTACTTATCCACACAGGTGTATTGCGTTTCGAATTTGCAAAACTCACTGATATCAAGCACTTACAAACACGATTTTGAGTTATCCACTTATCCACAGAGAACAACAAGAAGAAACAAAAAAGAGATTTAAAAAACTTTTTCTTTTTTTAATTTATATGTGTGGATAAGTTTTAAGCTGAAAAAAAGGTTTTGATGCTTTTTTGATATTATAGGTATATAAAATAGTATAAAGAGATAAAAAAAGAGTAAATCACCTGTTCGAATGTGGATAACTGGTGGATAAGTAAATTAGGTGCAAAAAGAACTATATTTAATACAATTTGGCTAAATTGCCGCTTCTAAACCCTTCAGACAAATGGTTCATCAACAATTCAACCGCGTATTCGACTTATTGACCGCGTACAAAAGTTTTCAAAAAGAAGACCTCTTTAACAAAAAGAGGGATGGCGAATGGAAAAACTATTCATCGGCAAGTACTTTAGAAAATATACAAACCCTAGCCTTAGGCCTTTTAGAACTCCAGGTAAAACCGGGGGATAAAATTGCGATCATCTCGGGTAATCGTCCGGCTTGGAATTTCGTAGATTTTGCTGTTCAAATCATTGGAGGTGTGACAGTACCCATGTATCCCACCATTACGATTGAAGATTATGCGTATATTTTCAAAGATGCAGAGGTAAAATACATCTTCTGTGAAAATGAGGAATTGTATTTAAAAGTAAAGGAAGCTTCTAAAGGGAATAAGCAAATCAAAGGCGTTTATACCTTTGATCCAGTAGCGGATGTGGAGATGTGGACGGCAGTGAAGGAATTAGGAGAAGGAAAAGACGCGGCCGTTTTACAGCCTTTAATGGATGTGGTAAAACCTAGTGATTTATTGACGTTAATTTATACCTCTGGAACCACAGGTCGTCCGAAAGGTGTCATGTTAACACATCACAACATTGTCAGCAATATTAAGGCCTTGATTCGAGGCAAATTCTTTGATTTATATGCCAGTGATCGCGCGTTGAGTTTCTTGCCTTTATGCCATATTTACGAGCGTACAGATGTGTACATGTACATGTATTACGGTGTTGCGGTCTATTATGCGGAGAGTATGGAGACGATTGCAGATAATATTAAGGAGGTAAAACCGGCGATGTTTGCGACCGTTCCACGTTTATTGGAGAAGGTTTACGATAAGATTTTGGCCAAAGGAAATGAGCTCACCGGCATCAAACGGACGCTATTCTTTGGCGCTTTGGAATTCGGTTTACAATACGATCCCATGGAGAAACTAGGTTTACTAGATTCTTTAAAACTGGCCTTTTACAGAAAAGTTATTTTCAGCAAATGGCGTGAAGCCTTGGGCGGAAGCGTTCGATTGATCGCTTCGGGTTCTGCTGCATTGCAACCTCGTTTATCCCGTGTTTTCTGGGCGGCCGGCATTCCGGTTTCGGAAGGCTATGGTTTAACCGAGACTTCGCCCGTTATTTCGGTATCACGTGTGAATCCACCGGATTTTAAGGTAGGCTGTGTGGGTTCTTTAGTGGACTCAATTGAATTAAAAATCGCGGAAGATGGGGAGATTTGTGTGAAAGGGGATTCGGTGATGGTCGGTTATTACAAAAATCCAGAGGCAACGGCTGAGGCGATTGATCCAGAGGGTTGGTTCCACACGGGAGACATCGGAATGATGGTAGACGGAAAATATTTGAAGATTACCGATCGCAAGAAAGAGATTTTCAAAACGTCTGGTGGAAAATACGTAGCGCCACAATTAGTGGAGAATAAGCTAAAAGAATCAGCCTTTATTGAGCAATGTATGGTAGTGGGCGAAGGCCAAAAATTCCCATCAGCACTCATCATCCCAGAATTTAATGCCTTGCAAGTGTGGGCAGATCAACAAGAATTAAGCATAAAAGGCCCAGAGGCCTTGATTAAAAACCCGAAAGTGTTCGCTAAAATAGAGCAAGAAGTTTTGGAAACGATGGCTTCGGTAGCCAAATACGAACAGGTTAAAAAATTCGTTCTCTTGCCGCGTTTGTTCACGGTAGCGGATGGTGAAATCACTCCTACCTTGAAATTAAAGCGCAAGGCGATTTACGCGAAACACGAGAAGGCGATTTTGGGCCTGTATGAATAATTGCGTTAGGCCTCTTTTTTGCGTAATTTTGATTTCTTAATGAATCGTATGTCGACAGGAAAAAAGGTAGCCCTTATTACGGGTGTAACAGGACAAGATGGCGCTTATTTAGCGGAATTTCTTTTAAATAAGGGTTATATCGTGCACGGTATCAAGCGCAGAAGCTCGTTGATTAATACCGATCGCATTGATCATTTGTACCAAGATCCGCACGTGGATTCGGCCTCTTTTATCTTGCATTACGGAGATTTAAGTGATTCTACGAATATCATTCGCATCATTCAAGAAGTTCAGCCGGACGAAATTTACAATCTGGGGGCGATGTCTCACGTGAAAGTATCTTTCGACGAACCCGAATATACAGCGCAGGTAGACGGCATCGGAACCTTGCGTATTCTAGAGGCCATACGTTTGCTAGGTTTGATTAAAAAGACCAAAGTGTACCAAGCGTCCACTTCGGAACTTTACGGCCTGGTACAGGAAGTTCCGCAATCGGAGACGACTCCCTTCTACCCGCGTTCTCCTTACGCTGTTGCTAAATTATACGGCTACTGGATCACGGTGAATTACCGCGAAGCTTACGGGATGTTTGCGGTAAACGGTATTTTATTTAACCACGAATCCCCCCTTCGCGGCGAGACCTTCGTGACGCGCAAGATTACTCGCGGTGTGGCCCAAATCGCTTTGGGACAAGAGAAAAAGATTCACTTAGGCAACCTGGACGCGAAACGCGACTGGGGCCACGCGAAAGATTACATCGAGGCGATGTGGTTGATTTTGCAACAAGATACACCGGAAGACTACGTGATCGCAACTGGCGTTACGACGACTGTTCGTGAGTTTATTCGCCTTTCATTTGCGGAATTAGGCATTGAAGTAGCCTTCTCAGGTGAGGGTGTGAACGAAAAAGGAACCGTCGTTTCTTGCTCGAACCCGGCCTACCAAGTACCGGTGGGACAAGAAGTGATCGCGATAGATCCACGTTATTTCCGCCCTACGGAGGTAGAATTGTTGATCGGAGATCCTACGAAGGCCAAAGAAAAACTAGGCTGGACCCTCAAATACGACTTAGCCGCGCTAGTGAAAGACATGATTCAGGCGGACGTAAAACTTTTCTCGAACAAATAAGATGAGTACACGGATCGCCATCATTGGCTTAGGATATGTGGGTTTTCCGCTGGCGGTGGAGTTTGGAAGAAACATCCCTACCCTCGGATTTGATATTGATACCAGCCGCATCGCGGAACTAAATACGGGTTTTGACCGCACACAGGAAGTGACCGCGGAGCAATTAAAGGAATCTGTTTCTTTAACTTTCTCTTCGAATGCCGCCGATTTAAGCACCTGCAACACCTTTATTGTTACGGTGCCTACCCCCATTGACCACTTTAAAAAGCCGGATTTAAGTCCCCTTTTGAAGGCATCGGAGATGATTGGGAAGGCCCTTAAAAAAGGCGACTTAGTCATTTACGAATCCACGGTTTACCCGGGTTGCACGGAGGAGGATTGCGTTCCGGTTTTGGAGAAATTCTCCGGATTAAAATTCAATGTAGACTTCTTCTGCGGCTACTCGCCAGAGCGCATTAACCCAGGGGACAAGGTGAATACCTTGACCAAAATCAAGAAAGTAACCTCCGGCTCCACTCCCGAAATCGCCGAAAAAGTCGACCAGCTTTACCGCTCCATCATCACCGCAGGCACGCACAAAGCGCCTTCGATGAAAGTTGCCGAAGCGAGCAAGGCCATTGAAAACGCCCAACGCGACGTCAATATCTCGTTCGTAAACGAATTAGCCTTGATTTTCGACCGCATGGGCATCGACACCACCGAGGTGTTAGAAGCCGCTGGAACGAAGTGGAATTTCTTGAATTTCAAACCCGGATTAGTAGGCGGCCACTGCATTGGCGTGGACCCCTATTACTTATTGCACAAATCAGAAAGCCTAGGTTATTACCCACAGGTTATCCTTTCGGGTCGCCGCGTGAACGATAACATGGGCATTTTCGTGGCGAATAAATTAGTCAAACTATTGATTAACAAAGGCCAAAAAATCGGCGGCGCCAAAACCCTCATGCTCGGCATCACCTTCAAAGAAAACTGCCCAGACATCCGCAATTCCCGCGTGGTGGATATCTACAAGGAATTGGTGGACTTTGGCATGGACGTAGACGTCTACGATCCCTGGGCAAACGCAGCCGAAGTGAAGCACGAACACGGCATCGAACTAGTCTCAAAACTAGCTGATAAATACCAAGCGATCGTTTTAACCGTAGCCCACAACGAATTCCTTGACCTCCCCTTCGCTGCCCTGAAAGCAGAGAACGGAGTCATTTTCGACATCAAATCTATTCTTTCCAAAGACCTGGCTGACGCCCGCTTATAAACATGGCTTGGTACGCGATTTATACGAAATCCAGAATGGAGAAGAAAGTCTCCTTGCGCCTCGAAGAGCTAGGTATCGAAGCCTATTGCCCTACCACCAAGCGTAAGAAGCAATGGTCTGACCGCAAAAAATGGGTCGAAGAAGTCCTCTTCCGCTCCTACGTTTTCGTTAATATCGACCTCGAAAAGCAAAGTGGCCTAGTCCGCCGCACCTTCGGTGTTGTGAACTTCGTGTACTGGCTCCACAAACCTGCCGTCATCCAAGACGCAGAAATCCTCGCCATCAGACAATTCCTTTCTGACCACCTCGAAGTAGAAACCATCGGCACCACCGCAAAAATCGGCGACTACATCACGATCGAATCAGGCCCACTCACCGGCCAAACCGCCAAGATTGTAGGGCTAAAGAATAAGCACGAGGTCCGCCTCAAAATAGAAAGCTTAGGATTTGAGTTGGTGGCGGCATTAGCAGATAAATAAAGGCATTAGCCTTTATTTATCTGCTAACTAAAGCATGTATTTAAAGCATAGAGCATAAAGAATAAAGATTGTATCAAAATGGGCGAAGCCTATTTTGATGACTTTAGAAATATTTCAGATACGGATACCCGCTCATTACTTTAAGATTAAATTCTAGGTATAGTATATGAAAGCATAGAGCACAAAGAATAATGATGGTTCAAAATAGGGCTTCGCCCATTTTGATGACTTTAGAAACATTTCATATATGTATACCCGAAGGGTATTCCTCCTTTATACTTTATGCTCTATTCTTTATGCTTTAAAATCGTTCTTTATTGAGAGTTTTGAGCGTCGCTGTCAATATTTTTAACAACTCTTCCAAGTCCTTCAAAGCAGAACACCCCTCTTCACCACTAAGAATTTTTGATCGCATTAATAAACGAATCCAGTAGTGTGTTTCTCGTGCTTCTTTGTATGCAATTGATATTTTGTATTTGAAATCGTTGCGTGAAAACCCTCCAATAGCCTCTTCTAAATTAGCCCCGTTTGAGGTTGAGCAACGCAATAATTGTTTTCCTAAAACGAATTCTTTGTCCTCATAAATCAGCTTTCTACATAGAGATACCATTTTTAGGGAAAAGTCAAAGGATTTTGTAAGTGCTGGATTTTCTGTCATCATAGTGGTTATTTGATGACAAGATTAGGGAATGTTTTGCGGAGGAGCTATCTAGTTATTTATAATTTATCATTATAAAGAATAGAGCATAAAGCACAAATAATAAAGTATAGAGTTGGAATTAAAATTGGTTATACCAATTTTAATGACTTTGGAAATATTTCAAATACGTATACCCGCAGGGTATTCCAACTTTATTCTTTGTGCTTTATTCTTTATGCTTTAATGTGGGTTTATCCAAAAAAAAGATAACTCACAAAAATAGCTGTAAGGATCCCCACTAAATCCGCCGTTAACCCCGCCCACAGCGTGTAGCGAATGTTGCGTACCTGGACAGAGCCGTAGTAAAGGGCGATGACGAAAAGGACCGTTTCCGCGGAGCCTTGGAATACACAAGAAAGGCGGCCGGCGAAAGAATCGGGGCCGAACGTTTTCATCGTGTCAATCATCATGGCGCGCGAGCCGCTACCAGAAACGGGGTGTAAAAGGGCGGTCGGCATCGCGTCTGTGAAGCGATTGTCTATGCCAATATAGTTGACGGCCATTTTCATCCCGTCTACGATGAAGTCCAAAACGCCTGAGTTACGTAGGCAAGAAATGGCTACGAGCATGCCTACGAGGTAGGGAATGATGCGGACAGAGGTTTCGAATCCGCCTTTGGCGCCTTCCACGAAGGTTCCAAAAATGTCTACTTTCTTATAAAAGGCAGCGGCAATGAAGGAGAAAATGAGGGCGAAAAGGATACCGTTGCTGAAGAGTTTGGACTGGATGTCGATTTGCTCTTTTGGGAGGCTGCTGAAGTACCATAAGATGCCCGCCAGGATGGCAGTTATACTGAAAAGCCAGCCAAAAAGAACGGGTTCAAACAGACGAATTTTTTGCTTGAAGGAGACGAAAATTAGACCTGTGATGGTGGCCGCGTAAGTGGCCATAAGGCAGGGAATAAAGACGTCTGAGGCATCTTGGGCACCATAAATGGCCCGCTGAGCCATGATGGAAAGTGGGATCAAAACGGGGCCTGCGCTGTGGAGCACGAGGAACATGATTTGGGCGTTAGAGGCGGTTTCTTTGACCGGATTCAAATCCTGTAAACCCTGCATCGCTTTTAAACCGAATGGAGTCGCAGCGTTATCTAATCCTAACAGGTTTGCGGAGAAGTTCATGATCATTTGGCCATGAACGGGGTGGTCTTTTGGAACTTCAGGAAAAAGTCGAGAGAAGAAAGGTTGGATTTTGCGGGCCAAAAAATGAATCGCACCCGCCTTCTCTCCTACTTGCAAAATGCCCATAAAGAAGGCCATGACACCCGTTAGTGGAAGAGCGACTTTCATAACGGCGACTTCTGCAGAGTCAAACATCCCGTCTACCAGGATTTTAAATATGTCGGTATTACCGAAGAAAATGAATTGAATGAGGGCGACGACGAAGGCGACACCGAAGAACAAAAACCAAATCCAATTTAAAGCCATAGGTAAGAGAGGTAAAAAACGATTAAATTTAGGGAAAATTCCGTCAAAATGAAGAATCTATTCGCTAAAGCAGTCCTCATGCTGCTAATTAGTCTATCAGTAAAGGCTCAAAAAACGACTTGTGCTGCCGAATTATCCATGCAGAAACAGGGGCTACAAGAGGTTACGTCCCATGTTCCAGGCGTTTTAGTTGAATTAAAATATGCGACAACTGATAATTTTATGAAGAAGGACGTGTATGGTTGTTTGACGCATGCGTATTTACAAAAAGAGACGCTGGCGATGTTGAAGAAGGCGCAGGAGAATTTGGAAAAAGCGCATCCTGGCTATCATTTGTTGATTTATGATGCGGCCAGACCGCTTTCGAAGCAGTGGGAACTTTGGAATACCTTAACGGAATATAGTCCAGAAAAACGCCGGACCTATGTGGCGGATCCCAAGGAGCATTCGATTCACAATTATGGAAGTGCGATCGATTTGACGGTGGCGGATGAGACAGGAAAGCCGCTGGAGATGGGGACGAAATATGATTTCTTTGGCGAAATGGCCTACCCGAAAGAAGAAGCGAGGTTATTGAAGGCGGGAAAATTAAGCCAAAAAGCCATCGATAATCGCCTCATTCTACGCAAAGCCATGAAAAGTGCGGGCTTTATGCCCATCGAATATGAGTGGTGGCACTTCAATGCTTTTTCGCGCAAAGTGGCAAAAGAAAAGTTCTCCGTTATACCATAAATGGGGTTTCATCCTGAAGCCTTGCCGTTTATCCTAAAATAAGGAGCGGCTTTCGCGGGATTGTTTACCTTTGCATACATTTTATTGTTGACCTATGTCTTTAAAAATATTCAGTCTTTCTGCTTTGCTTTTGGCCAGCGGAATATCAGCGACAGCTCAGAACGCTTCAGCGATTCAGGCGAACGGAAATACAGTTCAATTATCGCTTTCGAAGGCGGTTGAAATCGCGTTACAACACAATCTAAATGTGAAGTCTTACGAGGTGAGTTTGCGCAACGCACAATTTCAGTTGCAGCAGTCGAAGAACAACGCCTTGCCTAATTTAAGTGCGAATATTAACCAATCTGCTTCTTTTGGACGTAGTATTAACCCCTTCACGAACGGCTACGATTCCCGTAACATTAATTACAATAACCTGGGTTTAAACGCAGGAATGCTTGTTTTTAATGGGGGCCAAATCCGTAACACGGTTCTCCAAAACGATTACAACCTGAAGGCATCGCAAGAAGATTTGGCATCCATCAAAGAAAATATCTCTCTACAAGTGGTGCTTTCGTACTTAGCCATTTTGAATTCGGAAGATCAATTAAGCATTGCGAAGTCACAGACTGAAATTACGAAATTACAGATTTCTCGTACGGAGAAATTGGTGAATGCGGGCTCCCTTGCCCCTTCTAACCTCTTGGATTTGAAAGCGCAGTTAGCGAATGAAGAATCGAACGTGGTGAGTTTCCAGAGCTCTTTGGACCTCAATAAATTGACCTTAATTCAATTGTTAAATGATTCGAGCATTTCGGCCATTTCGTTACAACGCATTCAGGTTCCTACGCCTAGTTCTAACGGATATGACACGGGAATGGATGATTTATATGCCAAAGCTTTGGCGATCCAGCCTCTAGTGAAAGCCGCTGATCTACGTGTACAAAGTGCCTTAAAAGGTATTTCGGTGGCCAAAGCAGGTACCATGCCTACCCTATCCCTAAGCGCAAGTATGTCTGCGAACCAGTCGAATGCCTTAACGATGGGCTACTTTGATCAATTAAATAATACTCAAAACAAGGTGATTTCGCTAGGATTAAACATCCCGATCTTCGCGCGTTTTGCGAACAAAACGAGAATTGCACAGGCAGGTTTACAACGCGAGAACGCTTCGATTGAAGCCTCAAAAGCGCGCTTAACGCTGCGCCAAAACATCGAACAAGCCTACGTTAATTTAAATAACGCGGCGATGAAATACGAAGCAGGCCTTTCGCAAGTATCCGCTTTAGAAGAGTCTTTCCGCGCAGCTGAAAGCCGTTTTCAAGCAGGAACAATCGATTTCGTAAGCTATAACTTACAAAAAACGAATTTAGACAAGGCGCGCTTGAGCTTGGTACAATCGAAATATGACTTCGTGTTTAGAACGAAGATTTTGGATTTTTATCAAGGGAAGAGTCTGGTTTTTTAGTTGCAAAGCAACTGAAAAACCATAGTCGCCGCGTTGCGGCTTAGTCACCTCTACGAGGTTTAGTCAAAGAGTCGAATAGGTTGACTTTTTTACTAAGACGAAGTCAACTAGATTGCGGAGCAATGACTAAACAACAAAGTCGTGACCCATTGACTAAATCGCGAAGCGATGACTAGAAAAAGAATTATAAACAATAAATAAAGTTACAAAGACTAAGACGAAGTCGACCAAACTGCGAAGCAGTGACTAAATCGCATCGCGATGACTAAGCCGTGGCGCGGCGACTAGATCGCGAAGCGATGACTCATTGACTAAGCGACGTAGTCGCGACTAAGTCACAAAGTGACGACTAAAAATTATGGCAACAAACAACAACAGTAAGCGGACTTGGATGATCATCGGAGGCGCGGTGGTATTGATTTTTGGTGGATTATTTCTAGCCAAAAAAATGGAATGGATCGGGAAAGTAGAGCCTACAGAAGTAGAGTTCGCGAAGGTTTCTCGTTCGACGATCATTGAAAAAGTAAGTGCGTCTGGAAAGATCCAGCCGGAAGTAGAGGTGAAATTATCGCCCGACGTTTCTGGGGAGATTGTTTCCTTGAACGTAGCGGAAGGCGATTCCGTAGTGGCTGGCCAGGAATTGTTGAAGATTCGTCCTGATAACTATGTGTCTCTTTTGGCACGTGCAGAAGCACAAATGAATGCGACGAAAGCAAACATGGAGCAAAGTAAGGCAGTGTTAGCCCAAAGCGAAGCACGTCTTTCTAAGGCCAAAATCGACTACGATCGTAACGCGAAATTGCACAAGGATAAAGTAATCTCTGATGCGGACTTTGACCAATTCGTATCAGCCTATACAGTAGCTAAACAAGATTTGGAAGCGGCAAAAGCAAACGTAAACGCCGCGAATTACAACGTTAAATCTTCACAAGCGACCTTAAAAGAAGCGAAAACGAATCTAACGAAGACGACGATTTATGCCCCACAAAGCGGTATCATCTCGAAGTTAAACGTAGAATTAGGGGAGCGTGTCGTAGGAACGTCACAAATGGCGGGAACAGAAATGTTGCGTATCGCGAACTTGAACAAAATGGAAGTACGCGTAAACGTAAACGAAAATGACATCACTCGTGTAAGCATCGGCGATACCGTATTAATTGATGTAGATGCATTCTCTTCAAGCGAGCGTAAGTTCAAAGGGGTGGTATACGAAATTGCGAGCTCAGCGAATTCAAGTGGAGCGTCTGCTGTTTCAAATGATGCAGTAACGGAATTCGAAGTGAAGATTCGGGTTTTGCGTTCATCTTATGCAGATTTAATTAAAGGCAAATTATCGTATCCTTTGAAGCCTGGAATGACAGCGTCTGTGGAGATTTTGACCAACAGAAAAGAAAACATCGCTACGGTACCTTTATCTGCAGTAACCACTCGTGAGATCGGTGCTGAGGTGAAAGAGGGCGAAAAGAAGGAAGAGGACGGAACGAACGCGACGAACTCTAACGATGCCTTAGAAGCGAAGAAACGCAAGGAAAACACGAAAGAAGTAGTATTCGTGATGGAGAAAGGTAAAGCGAAAATGATCCAAGTGAAAACAGGCATCTCAGATTTTGAAAATATCGAAATCGTGAACGGCTTGAAAGACGGACAAGAGATTATCGCAGGGCCATATGCGACAGTTGCTAAGAAGCTGAAAGAAGGAGACTTAGTGAAGAAGAAAGATCCGAAAGCAGCAGAAAAGGCCGCTGACAAGAAATAAATTCAAAAAAAACAGGGGGCTATCTTGCATTTAATGATTTAGCCCCCTATTTTTGCAGTCCCAATAGGAACAAAATTCCTTCTTAGCTCAGTTGGTTAGAGCACATGACTGTTAATCATGGGGTCCCTGGTTCGAGCCCAGGAGAGGGAGCAAACAAGAAAGTCACTAGAAATAGTGACTTTTTTCGTTTAAAATCCATCCATATTTCCTCTATTCAACGATTTTTGTGGTTCGAGCCCAGTAGAGGGTATGGTGGTTTTAAGACCTTTTTCTAAGAGGATTATATCTGATATTTTCGTTTTGTGCCAAGAATGTGCCAAGAGTTGGTTTGGATATTGGAAATCCGACAAGTGTTTTTCTTTTAACTTCGTTTAAATTGGAGGTAGTATTTGACATTCATCACTTTTTCATTCATTGTAAGAAATTGCACGTTTTATCATTAATTGTGAAATTAGTATAACAGCACTTTATTTGAAGGAAGTATTAAAATTTAGAGCTAATTCATTAAAAATTGAAACAAATTCGTACTTTTATCGTTATAAGTACCATGTTGCAAAAATTTCACATACTTCTCATAATTACATTTCTTGGCTGCCTAACCGTGCCCGTGAAATCCTATGCGTGTGGAACAAAGCACACTAAAGAAGAAAAATCATGTTGTTTGAAAGAAAAACCTGAGAAATCTAATAAAGATAATTGTTGCGGAAAACACAAAATGACCGGACAAAACGAAGGGAACAGTTGTGGAGGGAATTGTGATAATTCTACGTGCAGTTGCCCATCACCTTTCTCCACATTGGTAATACCTGATTTTTTAGTAAAATTCAATATCAATACATTCACAGCTCGCAATTCAGTAAAATCGTTTTATAACCAAACTTACCATTCATCAGGTTTTGGTTACATTTGGACACCCCCCAATATAGGTTAATTTATTACCTTGACAGCCATTGGTCTGTCTTATCGGAAGCAAAGTATTGCTTTAAAAATCAATTGTTTTTTACGTAAAATTATTAAAAAATGAAATCAATAAAATTATTGATGGCAATAACATTATTGCTATCCATCTCGACATGTTTTGCAGAAATTAAAAATGCCAAGGTAGAAACTGTTCACATTTATGGAAATTGTTCTATCTGTAAAAAGACCATCGAATCGGCGGCCAATGTAAAGGATATTGTTCAGGTGGAATGGAATAAGGATACAAAAATGGCCTTCATAACCTATGATGAAAAGAAAACAAATCAGGATGAAATTCTAAAACGAATTGGTTTGGCAGGTTATGATAGCGACAAATTTCTCGCTCCTGACAATGTTTATGCTAAACTTGAAATTTGTTGCCAATATGAACGGACAGGAAAAGTTGTTGCAAAAGTTGAAGAATTAAAAGCTGTAAGTCTTGATGTGGAAGAAAAAGTTGTCATGCCAATTTTAGTAACAAAAACACAAGGAGTGCAACTAAAAGAGGTCTTCGATTCTTATTTTGCAGTCAAAGATGCTTTGGTAAAAACGGATGGTAGCTTGGCAGCCACCAAAGCTGTTTTGCTGTTAAATTCTATAAACGTAGTTAAAATGGAAAATTTAACGAATGAAGAACATGTAGAATGGATGAAAGTGATGAAAGATTTGATTTTTGATGCGGAACATATTTCGGAGACCAAAGATGCCAGCCATCAAAGAGACCACTTTACATCTCTATCTAAAAACATGTATTCGGTGATGAAAGTCTCAAAACAAGAGACACCAACATATTATCAATTTTGTCCAATGGCTAATAAAGGAAAAGGTGCAAATTGGTTGAGTAAGGAGAATATCGTTAAAAACCCCTATTATGGTTCTAAAATGTTGGGATGTGGTAAAACTGTTGAAACAATAAATTAATGAAACTATACATTAAAAACATGGTTTGTAATCGATGTAAAATGGTAGTGAAGTCTGAGCTAGAAAAACTTGGACTTCACCCAATTCACATTGAGTTAGGTGAGGTAGAAATAAAAGAAGAAAATATAGATTCCATAAAATTGGATGTAATCAGTGTCTTCAAGTCTGTTGGGTTTGAATTAATTGATGACAAAAAAGGTAGAACAATTGAACAGGTAAAAAATCTAATTATTGAATTGGTTCATCACAAAAACAATGACTTAAGAGTTAATCTTTCTAATTATTTATCTCAACACTTAAATCAAGAATACAAATCTCTGAGTAAGCTTTTTTCGGTAGTAGAACAGCAAACCATTGAACAATTCTTTATCAAGCAAAAAATTGAAAAAGTAAAAGAATTGCTCATGTATGAAGAATTAACATTGAGCCAGATTGCATACCAATTGAATTACAGTAGTGTTGCGTATCTAAGTAATCAATTTAAAAGGGAAACAGGTTTTACAACGTCCTATTTTAAACAACTTAAATCAAGTAAAAGAACCGGTATTGACAGTGTATAAGACAGGAAATCTTATAAGATTTCTAAAAAATAACGTAACGTCACGATAGTTTTAATTTGGGAAATTTGCGTTTTATATAACTCTGTTTAAAAACACAAATATGACACATACATATCAATTAACTGGAATGACTTGCACAAGTTGTGAAGCAAAAGTAAAATCATTGTTAGAGAGGGTTGAAAATGTAACCAATGTTGAGGTTTCTAAGGAATACGATTCGGTTACAATTTCAATGGATAGGCACATCAACTTGTCAAATTTCCAGAAAGTATTAGATTTAAAATATACCATTTCTGCAAAACAAAACATTGAATTAGAGGAACAAGCAAAATCGTGGTTTCAAACTTATGCTCCAATTTTACTGATTTTTCTCTATGTCTCTACCATTACTTTATTGATACAACTGAAAAGCGGACATTTTATTTTAATGGAGGCGATGCAGCATTTTATGGCTGGGTTCTTCTTAGTGTTCTCATTTTTCAAATTGTTAAATCTAAAAGGTTTTGCTGAAAGTTATGTCATGTATGATGTGGTAGCAAAAAAATTCCCCTTTTGGGCATATTCATACGCTTTTGTAGAGGTTGGCTTGGGTATTTCTTATCTTTTAAATTACAATCCTTTAGTAACAAATGCCTGCACGTTTGTGGTCATGAGTATAAGTATAATAGGTGTTTTGCAGTCAGTATTTGATAATAAGAAAATACAATGTGCTTGTTTGGGGGCAGTTTTTAATTTGCCAATGAGTACTGTGACAATTATCGAAGATGCATTGATGATTGTAATGAGCGGATATATGATTTTAAATTTATTTTAAACATGAGATTGATACCAATAATTGCCATTTTTGTCCTGTTTTCACCAACTGTTTTCGCCCAAAAAGTTGTTCGTTATGACCTTAACGTAAAAGACACCTTAGTGCATTTTGCTGGCAAAGAAAAACGAGCTATTGCAGTTAATGGTCAAATACCTATGCCTACTTTGACTTTTACCGAAGGCGATACGGCTGAAATACATGTTCATAACCAGCTTAAGGAGGAAACCTCTTTGCATTGGCACGGTCTATTTTTACCCAATAAAGAAGATGGGGTTCCCAACCTGACACAAATGCCCATTCGGCCAAATACAACTCATATCTATCGTTTCCCAATTATTCAAAATGGTACTCATTGGTATCACTCACACTCAGGGTTACAGGAACAAATAGGAATGTATGGCAATTTTGTCATGTTAAAAAGACCCAATGACCCAACCTTTAGAAAGGGAATAGATGACTTACCAACGCTTCCCATCGTATTGAGTGAGTGGACTAATCTCAACCCTGAGAATATCCATAGGATGCTGCATAATGCTAATGATTATCCTGCATTGAAAAAGAACTCGGTTCAAAGTTATGGTGAAGCAATATCAGCCGGTCATTTTAAAACTAAAATGAAAAATGAGTGGAAGCGAATGATGGCGATGGATGTGAGTGATGTCTATTATGAAAAAATATTCATGAATGGTCACCCAAGTTCTGAACTTAAAAGTATCTCAGGAAATGAGTTGAAAGGCAGAGACAAGGTTAGATTAAGAATTTCAAATGGGGGTGCATCATCCTATTTTTGGCTGACTTACGCCGGTGGTAAAATTACAGTAGTCGCAAATGATGGCAATGATGTGGAACCGGTTGAGGTAGACAGATTGATTATTGCGGTATCGGAAACGTATGATATTATTGTCAATATTCCAGCAGATAAAACCGCCTATGAATTCTTAGCAACGACGGAAGACCGGACTAATTCAGCATCCATTTATATTGGAAATGGAATTAAACAGTTGAAATCACCTTTACCCCGATTAAAGTATTTTGAAGGGATGAAGATGATGAATGACATGATGAAGATGAATGGCGAATTGGATGATATGGGTATGGCCATGAGTTTAAATCAAATGGATATGAATGTGGTGATGTATCCTGAAATAACTGGCGATGCTAAGCCAAAACAAGATGACAATGACCCCAATCGTTATAATGCCAATGCACTGGGAGACATTGTTACCCTGAATTATGCCATGCTGAAGTCCCCTAGCATAACAGCATTGCCCAAGGATGCTCCAGTAAAAGAATTGTACTTTAAACTCTCCGGTAATATGAATCGATATGTTTGGAGTTTAGACAATAGGGTCGTTTCAGAAGCCGATAAAATCCTTATCAAAAAAGGAGAAAATGTTAGAATTATTCTCTACAATGGTTCCATGATGCGCCATCCGATGCACCTACATGGGCATGATTTTAGGTTACTTAACGGTCAAGGACAAAATGCTCCTTTAAAAAACATTGTGGATGTTATGCCGATGGAGACGGATACATTAGAATTTAACGCCAATGTTGAAGGTGATTGGTTTTTCCATTGTCATATTTTGTACCATATGATGAGCGGAATGGGTAGGGTATTAAGTTATGAAAATCAGATGCCCAATCCATTGATTCCTAATCCAAAACTAGCGCAACGGAAACTGTTTGCAGACGACCGCAAGTTTCATTTTATGGCTGAGAATGATTTTGCAACCAACGGTAATGATGGAATGGCCATGTTACAAAATACGAGGTGGAGCATTGGTTCAGAATGGCGATTGGGCTATCATGATTTTCACGGATATGAGGTAGAAACACATATTGGTAGATATGTTGGGAAAATGCAGTGGTTAATGCCATTTATTGGCTTTGATTGGCGTTATAGAAAGTTTGGAATAGATGAACAGGAAACAAATCTATTTGGGCAATCAAATAGTAAGGACCTAAGAAGTCTTGTTACAGTCGGCGTAAATTACACGTTGCCATTACTCATTGTTGGACAAGCTGAAATCTATCAGGATGGAAATATTCGTTTTCAACTTATGAGAGAAGATATGCCTATTACCAAACGACTTAGAGTGAGTTTTATGCTTAACACCGATAAGGAATACATGGCAGGTTTTCGTTACATCGTAAACAAAAACATGGGCATTACATCACATTATGATAGTGATATGGGATTGGGTGCTGGAATAACTTTTTCTTACTAAAAACTTTTTAATTGTCTATTGAGATAATTTAACTTCAATAAAAAACAAAATCATGAAAAAAAACATTGTTTTAAACCTCTTGTTGACATTACCTATTGGCGTTTTTGCCCAACACCAAAACCATCAACCCAAAGTCGATACCAGTCAAACAGCAGTCAAGCCCAAAAGTCCAAAAATGACGGCAATGGCAATGGTAGGCACAAATCATGTACATATAGAATACGGTTCACCGAGTGTGAGAGGGCGGAATATTTGGAATGGTTTAGTTGCCTTCAATCAAGTATGGTCATCGGGAGCTCACAAAGCTACTTGGATAGATTTTGGTCATGATATAATGGTTGAAGGTAAAGTTATTACAAAAGGTAAATATGGATTTTTTACTATTCCTGATAAAGAAACGTGGACTTTGATTTTGAGTAAAACGTGGGATATGCACTTATCGGACGATTATAAAGAAGAAAATGACATCATCCGAATTAAGGTAAAACCCTTCAAAAGCGATAAATTAGTTGAAGCCCTTACGTATGAAGTAATGCCGACCAATGCTAACGAAGGCAAAATAAAATTGAGCTGGGAGTATTTGAATGTTGAGTTTCCATTTAAAAACAAGTAACTGATTTTTTTGGAAAGAAATGACTGATTTCCAACGTCCAAACCAAGCCTTTGCACATTCTTGGCACAAACGGAAAATCACGGTTATAATCCTCTTAGAATGGACACTTATATTTTGAAATATTCACTAAGTAAATAAAACCGTCAAAATATAACATCTGACCCATTTTACTTTCGAATCTAATCGTACGCTAATTGATTAAAATCGGTTTCAAATATGATGGTTTTGCAATTACCATATTAAAAATTAGGGAATTAAATTGACCCATCTATTTTTGATTACTGCTCCCCTTACAGACGAAAGATGCAGCTATAATGTGATGATAGAGTATGTGACTATTAGGAAATTAAAGGGTTGAACTTCGTGTCAATTTGCAGAAAGTGAATGCTTTGTCTTTCCAAAATGAAATTAGTTACCTTTAAGGTATGATGAAAGTTATCTTTTTATTACTCATACAGACGGTCATTGTTAATCAAGGTTTTGCCCAAAAATTTAACCCTGTTATAAAACAAGATATTATAATCAATAGTGAAGGGGTTAATCTTGCAGGAACTATATATAAACCTAAAAACGCTTATGCCTCTGTTGTAGTTGTACACGGTTCGGGCCAAGAAACAAGAATGACTGAATTCGCTGAGTTACTTGCAAATAATGGAATTTCAGTACTTACCTATGATAAACGGGGGGTTGGTAAATCTGGGGGAGTTTATGCTGGTCCAGAGGTTGGAACAAATAATGTTGATTCCCTTAATATCAATTTATTAGCCAAAGACGCACTTGCTGCATTGAATAAAATAAAAAATTATAGTAATGGTACGCCAATAGGACTTCTAGGTTTCAGTCAAGCTGGATGGATTATTCCTATTGCAGCAAATAATAATCCACTTGTGAATTTTATGGTTTTATTTAGTTGCCCTACAATCACTTCCCTTGAACAACTTAGGTTTCAGTTTTATACCAACGGGAATACTGATTTTTGGGTAAACCATACTGAAGAAGACACTCGAAACCATATCAAAAACGATTCAGACCGTTATCAATTTATCAGTACTGACCCAAAGGTTGCTTTAAGAAATATTTCGGCGCCATCACTTTGGCTATTTGGGGAAAAAGATATTCAGATTCCCGTAAAATTATGTATTGAACAAATCAATACCCTTAAATCAGAAGGAAAACCATTCGAATATACTTTATTCTCAAATTTAGGACACAATACTGCATTTACTGATGACAAATCCCCTGTAGAAAATGCTATTAACTGGATAAAGGAGAAAACTAAAAATTTCAAACCTTAAAATATTTTTAGTTTAAGTGTCTGATTAAAAGATGCAAAACTTAACCCGCTGATAGACAACAAAAAAGGCGACATTTCTGTCGCCTTGTGCACTTGTGCTCCCCTTACAGACGAAAGATGCAGCTATAATGCGATGATTGAGTATGTGACTATCAGGAAATTAAAGGGCTGAATGCTATATATAAATTCTTTAGCGGTTTTGATATTTTAGTTAAAGAAAAGAGTATGTAAATATCTACCTGGTGCAAGAATGGCAAAACTTCCTGCAATGATAATACCTCCGATATATAACCTAATCATTGAATTTTTGTGTGTTTTAATATCCCCTCGTTTAATTGCAAACCAAGCCTTTGGGACAGTATATATAGTTAAAATGCTCAGAAGGTGAAGTAACCCAAAATGATTGAAAATCCGTTGACCTACTTGAGCTGGTATAAATAAAGTTAAGATGCCTGTAATAATGTTGGGCAAAGTATTTACATTCGGTAAGATTTATTGAAATGAGAATTGCATTTTCTTTGGCAGGTGCAAAATCCGTGTAAAGCCAATTACCATAATGCAGTTCGCTTTCGTCAATGATGCCTTCAATTGCTCCGTTTAAATCGTCTTTGTGTATTGGGCAATACCCATCTTGCTTTGAAGTATAAAAAGCAAATTCAGCCTCTTGCACTGGGGCTGAAAATGGGATGATATTTAATTGAAGTGTCTGCTGCATAACTTACTTGTTGTGTTGTTTATTTATAAATTATATTGATGGTTGGTTCCTCACTTTGTTTTGTTTGAATATTACAAATTTAAAACTTCATCCGTTGTATTCGCACCGCATTTAATATTGCCAATAAAGCCACTCCAACATCCGCAAAAACGGCTTCCCACATGGTGGCTAAACCACCTGCACCCAATACCAATACAATGGCTTTTACTGCAAATGCTAAAATGATATTCTGTATTACAATGCCCCTGGTGGCTTTGCCTATTTTAATGGCGGTGACAATCTTTAAAGGCTGGTCTGTTTGTATCACTACATTGGCTGTTTCTATTGCTGCATCGCTGCCCATTGCACCCATTGCAATGCCCACATCGCTTAAAGCCAATACGGGTGCATCGTTGATGCCATCGCCTACAAATGCAATGATTTTTGTCTTGTCCTGTTTTAGTTCTTCTACTTTCTGTACTTTGTTTTCTGGTAGCAAATCGCCAAAGGCGGTATCAATGCCAATTTGTTTTGCTACTTTTTGGGTAATGGAATTTTTATCGCCACTAAGCATTATGGTTTGTTTAATGCCGTTGAGGTGCATTTGCCTG
Organism: Aquirufa antheringensis; assembly: GCF_023921165.1. Taxonomy (NCBI): domain Bacteria; kingdom Pseudomonadati; phylum Bacteroidota; class Cytophagia; order Cytophagales; family Flectobacillaceae; genus Aquirufa; species Aquirufa antheringensis. The sequence continues at coordinate 1,098,744 of NZ_CP049835.1, read as the reverse complement.
ATGGCTTCCTTTGCATCCTCTTTTACTTCATCGGCTATCAATACATAACCTGTATACTGGTTGCCTATGGCTACCAGTACAATGCTTTCTATAATTTCGTCAATAGCTGCATCGTATGTGATATTATATTTCTTTAGCAGTTTTGTATTACCTGCCAATACTTCTTTCCCGTTCACATTTCCCTTTAAGCCATGCCCTGAAATTTCTTCTATCTCTGTCGCCTGGTAAGTTTGTGTTTCGTTCTTTTCATACTCGGCAATGGCTTTGGCAATAGGATGTGTTGATTTGCTTTCTAATGCAGCTAATGTTTTTATGAAATCTGTTTTGTCCATTCCATTAGTTACAATTGCCTGCACTTTAAAAACACCTGCCGTTAGTGTGCCGGTTTTGTCCATCACAACGGTATTTATTTTGGTCATTAACTCTAAATAATTAGAACCTTTAAACAAAATACCATTTCTTGAAGCCGCACCTATGCCGCCAAAATAGCCCAATGGAATAGAGATAACCAATGCACAAGGGCAACTGATAACTAAGAAAATTAAAGCCCTGTACAGCCAATCATTAAACACATAATTGCTTAGAACAAAGTAGGGAACCACCACCAATGCTACTGCCAAAAAGAAAACGATAGGTGTATAGATTTTGGCAAATTTTCTTATCAGCAATTCTGTTTTTGCCTTTCTTGCAGTAGCATTTTGCACCATTTCCAAAATCCGTGCAAGGGAACTATCGGCAAATTTTTTGGTTACTTTCAGTTCAATTACTTTATCAAGGTTTAGCATACCTGCCAATACCTGTGCTCCTTTATAAATAGATTTTGGTTTGCTTTCTCCTGTAAGTGCTGCGGTATTGAAGCTGCTGCCCTCACTTAACATTTCACCATCTAACGGAATTTTTTCGCCTGCTTTAATTTGTATGGTTTCGCCTATTTCTACTTCTTCGGGTTTTATTTCTTCGTATTTATTATTCCTTAAAACGCTGGCAGAAGATGGACGGACATCTAATAAGGCTTTGATATTGTTTTTTGCTTTATTAACTGCTGCCTTCTGAAACAATTCACCAACGGCATAGAATAACATTACCGCAACACCTTCGGGATATTGACCGATGGCAAAAGCCCCCATAGTGGCCAATACCATTAATGTAAACTCGGTGAAGAACTCTTTTTTAAGACTGGCTTCCCATCCTTCTTTTATTACCGGTAAACCAACAGGTAGGTATGCAATAGCATACCATGCAAGGCGTACATAGTTTGTAAAGAATGAGGGTTTGAAATAATTATCCAACGCAATGCCAATGAGCAACATAACGAAACTGATAATGGCTGGCAGGTATTGTTTCCATACACTACTATGAGCTTGCAATTGGACTTTATCTTGTCCACTATCAATGGTTTTCTTTTTATGCAGCAGTTGTTCTGCACCTGCTTCGGTATAGATTTTTTCTTCTAATGTGCAGCAGGTCATCCTGCCTTGTTCATCGTAAGTATGCTTATGATTTGGGGCTGTATTTATCATTTTATGAAAATTGATTTAGTTATTATTATTCTTCCTCTTTACCACCACTGGTTTTTGATAATACATAAAATGCACCTTTGGTTGCAATCCTTGCACCTTTCGGTATTTCTTCCAATGGCGTAATTTCTATGTAGCCCAATTCTGTTACACCTGTGGTTACTTCTATCTTTTTAAACTGAATATGCTTTTCAGCTTTGGCTTCTGTATTCTTTTCTGACTTTTCCCCTGCTTCCTTTTTTTCAGCCTTCTCTTTACCTTCGCTTTCCTCATCCACAACCATAAAAATATATTGCTTGCCTTCTGCACTTACCACTGCATCAACAGGAACTGCCTGCACTGTTTGATTACCTACATTAATCAATGCAGATACATACATACCCGGTAACAATTTGATGCCGCCTGTATTGTTGATTTTGGCATGTACAATTACCGATTTGTTTTCATTTTCAAAAGATTGATTGATACCGTAAATAGTACCTGTTATTTGCTTATTGTTCTGATTGGATAGAATGAACTCTACTGTCTGCCCATTCTTTACTTTAAACAAATCCTTTTCATACACCTGCAAATCACAATGAACTTGTGAGTTATCTACAATATCCATTAAGGAGGTTTGCATATCAATATAGCTGCCTGTTTTTATGGGAATATGCCCTATTACACCACTGATAGGTGCAGTGATGGGAATTTGATTTACAAAATTCCTGTTTGCTACAGATGCAGGACTGATGTTTAATTGCTGTAATTGTGTTTCTATCCCTTTCAGCCTTGCTTTATCCGTTTCATATTTGGATGCTGCCTGTTGAAACACTTTTCCTGTACCTGCACTTTCGGTATTCAGTTCCTTTTGGCGTTGGTACTCCTGTTCAGAATAAACAAATTCTTTTTTCAGCATGAGGTAGTCCTGCTGCAACTTCACAATGTCTGTGTTTTCTAATATTGCTACTGTTTGCCCCTGGCGAACATAGTTGCCTTCCAACACTAATATTTTTTTAATGATGCCGGACACCAATGAATTTACATCGGCTTTATTTTGTGAGGGCACTTCCAATTGTCCGCTTGACTTTACCACACTGTTTAGATTTTTCATTTCTATTGTACCTAACTCAATGCCTACGGCTTTCATTTGCTCCTCCGAAACTTCTATGGTTTCTGAATGGGTTTCCTCAACTTTAGTTGTTTCTTTTGTTTCCGTTTTATTGCCCGATTTGCAGGATGTAAAACCGATTGCAACTACAAAGAGTGCAAATGCTATGATTGATTTTATATTTATTGACTTCATTTTATTTATTTCCTTTTAAGTAGTTTAACAATATGATGGACTGATTGAACTGGTTTACTGCATCAGTGTATTGCAGCCGGGTATTGATAGCGGTTTGCAGGTTTTGGATGTACTCCATATACCCAATTTCGCCTTTGGTATATGCTGTGTTTGAAATCCTGATAATATCGTCTGCCTGTTTTAAACCTGTGGTTTCGTAATACTGCAAACCTTCTTTTGCTTTCAGGTATTCGTTGTATTGCACTGCATAACTACTTTGCATGTATAGCAAGGTTTGCTGCCGTTCTGTTTCAATCAACGTATTATTAATTTTGGCAGCTTTTATTTTTGCTTTTTGTGAACCAAAGAATAACGGCACTCCAATACCTACCTGAAATCCTGCTATCCTTGTACCAGGGAAATAATTACGGTTAATTTTTGCTGGGTCAAACCCTTTGATAATAGCCTGATGATAATAGCCCACATTCAAATCAGGAAGTAGCTTGCTTTTCTCCAAATTTATTTGTGATGTACTTACATTCAGCCGTTGATTATAATACTCTATCAGCGGATTTGATTTTATTGCAGCCGTGTCAAACTTGTAATCATCCGGCATCTTGGGTAATTCATTTTCTTTTGGCATTACCGGTTCGGATGTATTCAGCCATTTCTGCAATACCAATTGATAACTGCTTAATGTTGTATTGGCTTGCTTTAACTGCAATTGGTTTTCTTTGTATCTGCTTTCGGCTTGCATTTTCTCCAACTGGTTTGTTTCACCTGTATTATAGCGAAGGGTAGCCCGTTTGAGAAAGTTGCTGTAAATACTATCCTGCTGTTGCAACAGCTTTATTTTTTGTGAACTATAAACCAAATTGTAATAGGCTTCGGTTACTTCTTTTATTATTTCATTCTGTGATAGCAATTTTGATTTTTGTGCTAATAATGTTTCCTGTTTCAGTAGTTTATTTTGATTAGCATACACAGTAGGGAAAGCAATGGTTTGAGTAATGCCTATGCTGTTATCAATATTGCCGCCACTTGTTGGGTCTTGCACTAATTGCAGGTTTGTTTTATCAGGATTAAAACCTGTTTTTTGCAGTACCTGAGATTGCCGAATGTATAGGTCGGCTCCCTTTATTTGCAGGTTATTTTTTAAAGCTATATCAATACATTCCTGTAAAGTTTTTTGATTGCTTTGTGCATAAGATTTTTCTGCAAACAAACTGATGAATGTAAACAGCAACAACACAGCCGCTGTATTGCCGGGGAGTTTTGTTTTTTTCATTTTATTTAGTTTGAAATTAATTTTAGTGTTGAATAAAATGTAGAGTGCAGGAAGTACAAGCAAGGTGAAAAGCGTAGCTGTAATTAAACCGCCAATAACTACGGTGGCTAATGGCTTTTGCACTTCACCACCTGCACCTGTGGAAAGTGCCATTGGTAAAAACCCTAATGATGCAACTGCTGCCGTCATAATTACAGGACGCAGCCTTATGGCTGTACCTTTTCTTACCCTTTCATATATATCGGTAATGCCTTCGTCTTTTAACTGGTTGAAGTAACCAATCAATACAATGCCATTTAATACTGCTACACCAAACAAAGCTATAAAACCAACACCTGCCGAAATACTGAATGGCATACCTCTTAGCCACAAAGCAATGATGCCACCAATGGCGGATAATGGAACTGCGGTAAAAATCAGGAATGATTGTTTTACACTGTTGAAAGTAAAGTAGAGCAATACTAAAATGAGTAATAATGCTACCGGCACTGCAATACCTAACCTTGCCTTTGCTTCTTTCAGGTTTTGAAACTGACCACCATAGGTATAGTAATAACCTGAAGGTAGTTTTAGTTTTTCATCTAATATGGGTTGTATTTCTTCTACCGTGCTTTCAACATCTCTGCCATGAACATTGAAACCTACAAAAGTTCTACGCTGCCCATCCTCATGACTTATTTGTGCAGGGGCTGTTTTGAATGAAATATTTGCTACCTGGTTAATAGGCACTTTGTTGCCTGATGGCAATGGCACATAAAGGTTTTCAATATTGCTGAAGTCTTTCCGCAAATCTTTTTGCAACCGTACTACCATGTCAAACCGTTTATCTCCTTCAAACACAACACCTGCCACATTTCCTGCAAAAGCAGTTTTCAGCACCATGTTTACATCACTGATGTTTAATCCGTATTGTGCAATTTTATCACGGTTATACTCCACTTGTATTTGTGGCAAGCCGCTTATTTTTTCTACAAAAGGTTCACTTACTCCTTTTACATTTTTTATCAAACCTGCTATTTTATTTGCCTGAGCATTCAGTATTTCCAAATCTTCACCATAGATTTTTATTGCCACATCCTGTTTGATACCTGTAATTAATTCATTAAACCGCATCTGCATTGGTTGTGTAATTTCAAAATTTACACCGGGTAAAATGCTTAGTGCTTCTTCCATTTTTTCCATCATTTCTTCCCTGGTATGTGCAGATGTCCATTCTTCTTTAGGCTTCATGGAAAGCATCATATCGGCTCTTTCTATCGGCATCGGGTCGGTTGGAATTTCAGAACTCCCTATTCTTGTTACCGCCTGTTTTATTTCAGGAAACTTATCCTTTAAAATTTTCTCCGCCTTGCCAAATGTTTCTACTACCTGCGTTAATGATGTGCCTTGTGCCATGCTTATTTCAACGGAAAGGTCGCCTTCTTCCAATGTGGGGATAAACTCACCGCCTAAGCTGTGGAACAGGATTAAGCTGCCGGCAAATAATACTACCATAGCAGCCACAATAGTTTTTTTCCAATGCAAAGCCCAATTGAGTAATGGTGTATAAAGTTGTTGCAAGAAATCAATTATTTTATCTGATATATTGCGTTTATGTATTGCCTTTTTACTAAGGAACAATGCACTCATCATTGGCACATAAGTCAATGAAAGAATAAATGCCCCTAAAATAGCAAAGGCAACTGTTTGTGCCATTGGCCTAAACATTTTGCCCTCAATACCAACTAAGGCAAAAAGGGGCAGGTAAACAATCAAGATGATTATTTCGCCAAAGGCAGCACTATTACGGATTTTGGATGCAGCCTGAAATACTTCTTCATCCATTTGCGGCTGTGTAAGTTTTTGCAAATCGACATGATGATGTTTACTCATGTAAATGCGGTGTACAATTGCTTCTACAATAATTACCGCACCATCTACTATAAGCCCAAAATCAATAGCTCCCAAACTCATCAGGTTGCCACTTACACCAAATAAATTCATTAAAATGATGGCAAAGAGCATGGCTAAGGGAATAACAGAAGCTACTATAAGACCTGCCCTTAGATTTCCTAACAGCAACACCAATATAAACACTACAATCAGTCCTCCTTCAATCAAATTCTTTTCTACCGTACCCATTGCCCTGTTTACTAATTCTGTTCGGTCAATAAATGGTTCTATTACTACGCCTTCGGGCAATGATTTTTGTATTTGTGCCATTCGCTGTTTAACATTTGTAATTACCTGTGCAAAGTTTTCACCTTTCAGCATCAGGGTAATACCTGCCACTACTTCGCCTTCACCGTTTCTTGTAACTGCACCGTACCGTGTTGCACTGCCAAACTGTACCGTTGCCACGTCCCGGATTAATACAGGAATGCCGTTTACGTTTTTTACAACTATTTTTTCAATATCACTTAATGACTTTACCAGTCCCAAACCACGAATGAAATAAGCATTGCTGCGTTGTTCTATGTAGCTGCCCCCGGTGTTTTCATTGTTACTCTCTAATGCTTTGTAAATTTCAGGTATGGTAATATTCATTGCATTGAGCTTGTCGTTATCCAAAGCAATTTCATATTGCTTTACATAACCACCCCAACCGCTTACTTCTGCCAAACCTTCTGTACCTGCCAATTGCCTCCGCACAATCCAATCCTGCATGGTACGCAAATCAGTAGCGGTGTATTTGTTTTCAAAGCCTTTTTTGGCATGAATGATATATTGATATATTTCACCCAATCCCGTAGTAATAGGCCCCAAAGTGGGCTCACCCAATCCTTGCGGAATTTGTGCTTCGGCTTCTTTAAGTCGTTCACTTATTTGCTGCCTTGCCCAATAGACATCAGCATTGTCTTTAAAAACAATTGTGATTACGGATATACCACTACGGCTAATGCTCCGCTTTTCAATTACATTGGGAATATTTGCCATTGCCAACTCAATAGGTGTGGTAATAAACTGCTCTACCTCCTGAGCACCTAATGTTGGAGCTTGTGTAATTATCTGTACCTGGTTGTTTGTGATGTCGGGCACGGCATCAATTGGTAACCGCATAGCGGATATAACGCCCCAAATAATGAGAGCCAATGTAAAAGCCCCCACTACAAGTTTGTTTTTTATTGAGAACTGAATTATTTTTTGAAACATTGAAAATTTTATTTGTTTATGAATTTTATGTATTGGTTAATCCTTGCAGCAATAGCGAACAACATCAAGATGCATATTATCGCTATCCCTACCGCTTTGAATACCTGCAAAAGAGTAAGCGGTTTACGCTTTTTCTTTTTGCTTTTAATGGACAATTTGTTTTTGATTTATATGATTAATCACGGCTATAAACCGGGAAGCATACCACAACGTAAAATGAATTACATCAAACTATAAAGCCTGATGAATAGCATTAAGGAAACGAAATGTTGTGATTTGTAGATTAACCTATCTTAGGCGGTTGCCAAACAGAATGGAAGTCGTAGGAGTTAAACACTATTTCGTAATGAAACTTCACAGATTGAAATAGCATTTTAGGCATTTTGTATAATGCCAAAGGCTGATAAAAAGCTGATGCAGGACAGTGGGAACAAGTACAGAAGGGAGTACAGGCTTCGTCACCAGTTTGGTGTTGTTGTTGCTGAGTAGTAGCAGAAATCTTTTGCTCAGCCATTACATTACGCTCCTGCCTGTCAATGCATGGAAGGCATGACAGCACCAAAAGGTAAATGCTCATTATGAAGGCAAAAAATTTCATTGCGGCAAATATAAGCAGAAATATGAAAGGTTGTACCCCCAACCTGCAAAACTTGCAAAGTCTTCAAAGTCTGCAATGTGTAGAAGGGTTTGAACTGGTGGGGCAAAAAAAAACCCCCGAAGGAACAGTTTCAAATGCGTTGGTATGAACCTGCTTTGATTTTGGTAAGGGTGTACCCGGTTGCAGATTTTAGCACATCATCAACCGTTCTGGCAGATAGCTTAAATTTAGTGCCTACTTCGGTTGCTTCCTTCCTTGTAAATTCTTGGGGCAAAGCCTCAAAGAATTTGCGTTTGCCATCGCCTGAATGAAACTGCATGGTTTCATTTTGCTTGGGTAGGTTATTGAACATTAGTAAACTATGCTCTAAGTAGGTTTGAACTATTAGTAAGACTGTATTAAAATCTTCATCGGTACAAATAATTGTAGCGGTCATTTCTCCATTTTCAAACTTTCTTAATGCTGATAGTATCATACAAAGCCTAAAGAAAATTAAACCCATACGATAAACTACCCCTGCTGCATCTTCACTGGTGAATGTAACTACCTCTGAAAGCATTAAAGGAAATTCTGTATTGATTGTGAGCCATTGTGAGGGGGTTAATTCAATTGTAGTGTGTGATTGTTCCATTAAACTTATCAAGCCTAAAACCTGTTCAGAAAGTGCCTCAAAGTGGTCGTTAAAAACAATGGTGTTGCTCTGAGGTGATGGGTCTTGCCATTCAATTTTATTTTTATAGTTATAGAATAAGAAACGGCTAAACAAACCATCTTCTGCGGATGATAATAACCTGGGGGCTTGTGCAGGTGTGCCTGTTAAGGCCACCGCCAAACATGGGTCGTTTATTTCATCGTATTGGTTATCCGTTTTTCGGGTACTTGATACTGTTTCGTGGTGAAATGCAGTTCTTAGAATGGTTGAATAATCGCCCCAATCCTGTTTTTTTGCTCCACTCATTGTATCGGCTTCTGTTTCGCAAATAATGCCTTTGCCGTCATTGGCTTTTAAGTGTTCTATCATTCTTGCCTTACTGCAATCGGCTGGAATGAATACTATTTTGAAAGGTGGCTTTTCAGGTTTTTCGGGTGCTGGCTCTCCTTTGCTCTTGGTACGTTCCAACTGTTTAAAATCTGCCATTTCATTCTCATGTACTTTTTGAGCATCCCTGCTTTGCTGTAATATCTTCTGATGGTACTTGTCCGCTAATCGCTTTGCATTTTTCAATACTCCTTTGCCACTTGCTGCCGGTGCAATGATGAAAGTGTACAAGTGAGGAAAAACTCTTTCCTGAAAATACACACCAGTTACGTTTGGTAAACAACCGCTAAGAATAGAAATAGCACCAGTAATGAATACATCTCTTTTACGTTTGTCGGTAAATGCCCTCGCACCTTCTTTAATGATATTAGGCAAAGCCTCAAATACTTCGTCAGGGATTGTAGGAGTAGTTTTTAAATAATCTTCTAAAGGGTCTTCATCTGTTTGAGGGTGCAACTGCTAAGACTATCAATGCGACTCTTTTGACTTGCGATGGAGATTTTGACCACATTCCAAATTCTATGCTGAAGGTTAAGAAGTTTGAGTACGCCAAAATAAACATAATTTGACAGTTGGATGAAGAATTATACCAATAAACATTACAGCTCAAATAGACTTAATCTTGATATTAAAAATATGTACACTAGACTTTTAGATACAAATAGTCCGGCCATAGATAAATTCTGTCAAGAGCATAAATACATTTACCGTTATTTGCCTTTTGAAAGATTTTTGGAGGTACTTCATAAAAAGCAGCTTGCATTCATATCGCCAATAAAATGGAATGACCTCTTTGAGATTTACTGGTGAGTTTTTTGGTGAATTCACTGCATGTAAAAAATCAAACTTGTTACCGGGATGATTAAATTGGAAACGTGGTCCCGGTATCTTCATTTTTAGATGAGCAACAGTTTAGACCGTCAGGATTCCTCTTTTGATTGCTGTCTTTTTAACTTTCAATATGGTGTTGGTTGATGTATTGTTTGTTAGTCCTGATACTTGGCGGATTGATAACCCTTTTTTCAGATACTTTAGTACCTGTGGGTACTTGCTGAGTAATTCCTCTTCTGTTTGAAACGAACCTACCTTTCTCCCGATAGGATTAGTCTTACGGTACTGCTCAAAACCGGAGCGTAATCGTTGAACAATATTATTTCTCTCCAGTTGGTTTAACGTGTTTATGATTTCCAACATGAACTGGGTCATAGGGTTGATATGGCCTTTATCATCCAAGGTCTCTATGTTAAAGTTCTTGATGAATATAGACACCTTCATAGCATTACATTGATTCAATATCTGTAAGACCTCAAGAGAATTTCTGCCGATACGACTAAGTTCCCAAATTAAGATTTTCTGAACGGGATTGTTTTCTATGTAGGTTAACATGGATTGAAGAACTGGTCTTTCAGATGTCTTCTTGGTGCCGGATATTTTCTCCTCAAATATCTGTAAGACCTGATAGTTCATTCTTTCAGCGTATTCCTTTAATTCTTCTGTTTGACGAAGGGTGTCTTGTATCAATGTACTTACCCTTGAAAAGATGACAACTTTGGTTTTTTGTTTCATTTTATGTTTTTAGCCAAAATTAGAGCAGTATTTTGACCGGTGCGGCATCTTTTTCAAGGTTTTTTTGAGACAGTTTTAAATTGAGACATTTTTATCTCGATTGATGAAGTCATTCAATGCTTGGTATGACATGTTTCGGTATTGGTATTCTTTCTTAGCATACTTCCTGTACTTTTTTGCTTCAGGATGGTCGCAACTAATCAATTCAAGAAATTGGTCTCTGGTTAATTGAGATAAAGATGTGATGAGACCAATTGCTGTAAAGAAGATACTTCGTAAACACGGTTATCCACCTGATATGGAGTTGAAAGCAACCGAGACGGTGATAGAACAGGCAAAGTTGTTGGCAACAGATTATTCAAGTAATTAAGACAAGTGCAATTCATTAAGGTTAATTTTCTATTTCTTTTACTATTATTGGTATCATGTGCTAAAGAAGAACCAATCACACCTGATACCGGAGATTACACCCCGACAACATCCAAAGATTATTGGATTCATTTTATCTAATTCGGGGTCATCTTCACCAGTTAGGAGTTTCGCAGTAACTGTTGATGAGATAGAGAAAAGGACAGGTATCGATTTCTTCCCACAATTGGAAGATGGTGTGGAGAATCAGATTGAAGGAGTTGTTAATTATGGGGGTTGGAACTTGTAACAAGTCAACCGGTATTGATGACTTCCTGTAACTTACATTAAGATGTACTAATCGTCTAAATCATCCACATCGTAGTCCTCAAGATTGAGTTCGAAGTCTTCATCACTTAAATGAATATTCCTTCTAAGTGGACCAATATAGAACATGTTTTCATTAACAAATTCAATGTGTTGATTTTGGATTGATGAAATTATCGATAGATTAAAAATAAGTTCTTTCAACGAGGTACTTGTAATTGCTACCATGTCATTTTCTTCCAGTTTTAGGTCTTCTAATACTTTGTAGAATAACGCTTCATAGAACTTAACCTCCTTTAGAAGTCCAAGGTTTCCAATTGTATGTGAGGCATCAGGGTTAGTAAATGTTATATTCAAGACCTTTAATTTTGACAAATTCTCTCTATCAAAATTGTCTTCTATCTGAGTAAATCCTTGTAATCTCATTTTCGTGTATTCTTTACTTTCAATTCGTTTATTATGTTCTGAGATAACCGCTCAAATTGGGATTCTGATAGAATGATTTTCTTCGAAATAGTCTTAGTCTTGATGGTATTTTTCATAAATGTCCTTTACTATAAATACCGGAAAAAATGCCAAAATTTTTGAAATGAGATTTCACTTTAAAAAGTTTTCTTTAGGATTTTAGAGGATTAAGTTCCCTTTTGGATTAAAATTTCTGGCAGATTTTTATTTCCATTAAGTCATTGAAATGGGTTTTAAAGGTAAAATACCCCTTTAAGCAATTTCGGATACGGGGACTGCCGGCACCACCTCCTGCAGGGAAGAGGGGGCCAAGTTACAACGTCCGATTGCTGGTTCATTTTACCGGGAGTTTATTAATTATACTTGTTCCCCGTAACCTGATTAAATAGAATCTGTTATTAAGTTGTAAGAATTCCCAATTTTAACGCAGTCTTTTTAACCTTCATGATTGTAGTTAATGATTTCTTTTCCGTGAGTCCTGAGATTTGGCGAATACTAAGATTTCGTTTCAGAAGTTTCACCACATCCTTGTGATTAGATAAAAAGTCTTCGTCTGAGACTACCTGTCCTTTTTTTCGTCCTACCTTTCCTCCATTTGCCAAGTAATTTCTGTAACCAGATTGAAACCTAACTTTTGTTGTCTCTGCCTCCATGGTCGCTACACTGGCTAAAATCTGAACCATGAACATTGTCATTGGATTGACACTTTTGTCAGGGTTAAGTGTCTCCAAGTTATAGTTTTGGATATAAAGTGAGACTTTCCTGTCTATGAATGTTTGTATTACTGATAACCCTTGCAATACTGAACGCGAAATTCGCGAGAGCTCACTGGTTAGAACCTTGTCAATTTGAATATGACCATCAATCCCATTATCAATATCATTTAAGAGTTGATTCAGCACCGGTCTATCCTCGTTCTTCTTGAATCCACTGATTTTCTCCTCATAGATGCCGACCAAATTGTAGCCGAGCCTTTTAGCGTATTCTTTTAGTTCATTAGTTTGTCTGTCTGTATTCTGCCTGTCACCTGTTGAGGAGACACGTGAAAAGATTACCACATTTACTTGTTTGCGTTCCATATTATTTCTTTGAATTGATATGGGCTAAAATACAGCGCATTATTGACCTGCCGGAGCAATCTTCAAAGAATTTTATGGAACACTTATTTTATTGGAACGAATCGAAGGAGTTATAATTCCAGGCAATTCAGGAAAAGACTCTTACTTCAGGAGGGGGTCAATATCACACTTAATATTTTACGGCAAATCAGACAGGCCGTTTTTATTAAAATTCTTGATTTTGATAGTGCTGTATAGAACTTGTGGGGATTAATTGATTAAAGTATCGAGAATAATATATCAATAGGTTTTACGACAAAAACACATTACAAAACTGATGGAAGTCTTGCTAATAATATTGTGAAATGCTAACTTATTCAACAAATCTATATCGATGAATATATATATATCTGGAACACCAGGTGTTAGCGCATCAACTATTAATGATACAATTAGATTTTTAAATAAATCTCATGGCCAATTAATATTTATCAAATCAGAAGGGCTGAGTGAAAAACAGTTGAGTAGAGTGTTGAAAACGGAAACGCAAATTGAATCTTTTGATTTCCCTCAATTGGATGACATCGCCGATTTCTATCGAACATTTAAAGAAATTGAAGATGCAGACTTCATAGTATTTCTTTCTGATTATAAACTTGATTACGAAAAATATGATGGGGAAAAGAGGTGGTTTAGTTATTTCTCCAAAAGAAATATTGTGGTTAAAACTTATGGCTGGGAAGGATATACCCTTAATAGAAGTTATTTGGCAATTGCACATCAAATAGTTGAGAATATATTTCAATCATTATCGGGTCTAATTATAAAAGAAAGAGCAGATTTTGATATGTATCACTTTGATAATAATTCAGTGTGCATTAATAATTTCGCCTTATTAGAGGAGCAAATTAAAATTAAATTGTTGTCAGGTATAATTTGCGAAACCTGCATTTCCAAATTTTCAAGTAGAAAGATAGAGAACAAATATTATTACCAACAGATTGATGATATTCTTGAAAGGGTAAGAAGGGAATTGAAAATTAAGGTTCGAATAGAACCAGTTTTTGAGGACGTCAATGTTCATGAAGATGGCTCCATTGAAATTGGAGGTCATAAAGTTGTATTTGAAAAGAAATACCTCCATTATCTGTATTTATTTTTTCTAGTAAACAATGGGAATTCATTTACTGAAAAAAATATCTTTCAATTAGATGACTATGGAAATAACACGCTAATAAGTCTAATAAAATCATACAATATAATTTATGGCCATGGTTATACTCCGCCGAATCTCAATAATATACCTAAATTGATTCAAAAGAGAATTAAAAGTGTAGGTGTTGGCAGCTCTACATTTAATAGTTATCGTTCTGAGATATGTAAGTTGGTGCCAGAGCAATATGGTATTTCTACTTTATCAAATGGGAACAAGAAATTTAAATTTTCGGTCAATATACCCCCTGAAAAACTTCACCTTCCAAATTCATTTTTAGGCTTTAGGAGGTAGTTTTTGAAAATATTTTAATAAAGTCAGCGCTGACTTTTAGAGTCAGCACTGACAATTAAAAAACTTTCATAACATTATTTTTCCTGAAATTTCAAGGTGTAAAATTTGGGTCATGCAAACGAAATCGTATGCCCAACAACAAGCGGAATTACCCCTTGAAGTTGTTTCGAACTCACAAGGTGAGATGGTCGAAAAAAAGTGTTTCTCAGAAATTTCAATTTCTGGATTAGTGTTGGAGGACTTAAGTCCTGTGCTTCAGTCGAGAGTAGAATCGACGGAAGATTTAGTAATGTTGTTAACCATTATTTCTTTTGAAAAGGACGGTGGAGAAGAGGCTCGAAATCTCAAGTTAGTTAAGACCATCTCCAATGGTAAGATGACAATTGAGAGAGGATTTAAATTAATGGAATCCTATAGAGTAGCCAAGAAAACACAAGGTCAAAATTCATTGACTGAGGCGTTCGACCATGTTAGCCATTTTGGTAAGGGATATGCAATCTATAATAAGGATAGCAGAAGTCTTAAAGAGATTGCTGACAAGTCGGTGCAATCTGCAGTGTTATCCCCTCCGTATGGCTTAGGTCAACGAATCTATCCAACTGGAGTTATGATTGCAGACCAATTAGGTTCAGAATCCTCATCAGATGGTTATGTAGAAAACTCTGTGGCTGAGTATTACGCCGAAATCTACCGCGTGCTTAAGGACGAAGGAAGTCTTTTCATTAATATTGCGGATACCTACAAAGGCGTAAGTTGCTTGGTAACACACAAATTGGTGATTGCAATGGTAGAAGCCGGTTGGCATTTAGTTGGAGACTGGACTTGGAAGAAGACTAACCCGAAACCTGTTGGAAAAATTAAGCGTCTTCAACCCACTACTGAGCGTATTTTTCACTTTGTAAAGGACCCGAAAAACTATTACTTTAGAGAGTTCACCCATTGGAAGCAAGGAGAATTATTTGGTATTCAACGTGGATGTAATGATGCAAAGTCTGGTGATAAAAAGGACAAAGTAAAATGGTCATTGAAAAAGCCTATTAAACGCTTCAAAGACTTTCTTGATGAACAAGATGTTCAAGGAGTAATTGAGGGCGCAGCATTCAATTGGGCTGAGTTACGCAAAATTGACCCAAATTTTAATCACTTGGCTCCTTTTCCAGCCTACTTGCCAATTTTACCCATCTTAATGACATCAAAGATTGGAGATACTGTACTTGATATTTTCTCGGGTACGGCAACTACGGCAGAAGTTGCATTACAGTTAGGGCGTAATGCAATTGGATACGATACAGACCCTGTCTCAATTGAGTTTTCTAAAAAGCGATTGGACCTTGTAGAATTAAACCTACCAACAGAGGCAGAAATATCAGAATTCGAAAATCAGTATATGGCAGCGGCATAATCAATTCACCCCTCATCGCAAAATCAAAGTGATGTAGCCAAAACTCCATTTTCTTGGCCTTAATATCCCCATAATTTATGGGTAAGGGATTCTTTGTCTCAATGGATTTTGGATTATGTCATCTTGATTATTACTGAGGGTTTTTAAAAATTAAATTTTATAAACGATGGCAGAGTCTAAAAAAATTATTGTAGAATTTTATTATGAAGTACGTGGGTTTCAAACATTCGAAGTTCCAACTGATTACGAAGTATCAGAGGTTAATCCAAATGATGCATACGATACATTGCTTTACCAATTTGGATTGGAAGAAGAATGTATTAAGTGCAATCCAATTGATGTAAATCAGTACGGAGGAGGAAAAGGTATGTTCAAAGGATTTGGTGACATCATCGAGGTTGACGAAGAAGTAAATGTTGTTGATTTTGAATTCAACCAAATCTTCTTTGAAGAAGAAGGAATTTCCAGTGAATCGAAGGATGATGAAAAGTAAAACATTAACAATTATCATACCTACTTCTGTGGATGTAAAAGCTATGGTGGCGGGACTTAATGTCTCGCCAACCAAAGCGAAGGGACTTGAAATGCGAATCAATTATTTTCTATCACAGGTGATGACCACCAACGAAAATTGGAAGCTAAACAAGAGTAATAACTTTTACCGTAATATCTGTTCAAAGACCATAAAACTAATTATTGGGGACGACTATTATGGTATAATGGAATTACTTACGGGTGGAGAAGACCCAGTAGTAGAGTCAGATGAATCGTACTCCAACTTTTTAACTTATGACCAATACTGCAAGGGTTACAGGTTAACAGCCAAATACAATACAGGTGAATACGCTTATCGTGAATTGCCTAACAAATTCTCATCAAAGGTGTTAAAGTACCTACCTGAAGATGCGGAAACTGTAAGAATGACTGAACGGTACTCCTTCCTTTTGGTACAGTATCAGAAACATCCATTAACAGTTAATTCTTCCATCTACACATACCTATCCAACTTTGGACGTCAACTATTGGAACGAGTGGAAGATGATAACCAGCACCAAAAGAACATGATTTACAACCTCATCGGACGTTGGTTATACTACGTTGAAAAGATTGAAAATGGCGAACTTAAGCCAATGGTAGCCGGTACTAACCATAGGTTGAATTCTGTGTTCACTAACCTACCTAAAAGGTTAAGAGGATTTATTGAATGTGAGGGTAAACCACTATATTCTGTTGACTTAAGTGCCAGTCAACCTTACATCTTAAGTAAGGTGATAGATAGTAGATTCTTTCATGATACTAGTAAAGGATTTAATCTATTCTCTATCTATAAGGAGGTATATAATCATCTTATAGATAATGGGTATCTAATATCTGTTCCTCCTTATCCTAATTCAGGTATGTATCCCTTTATGTGGAGTGTTTTTTTCACCCCTAAAGAATTGAATTCTATCTTAGAATACCAACAGATTCCGTTCCTAAACGACTACTACAGGTATGTGATTTCCAAGGGATATAATTACCAGTTAACGGAACAGGAACTACTTGACAAACGAACGGAATTCAAAAAGTCAACAATGTATATCCTGTTTGATGACAATAAGGGACACCGGTTGGTTAACCAACAAGTCCGATTGTTCAAATATGTTTACCCTGGTGTGAACAAGTGGTTGGAGTTATCACACAAAGTGATTGGAAAAAGGGAATTCTCCCTTGTCATGCAACGGTGCGAAAGCTGGTTACTTCTAAACAAAGTATGTAGGGAATTTTTGAATCAACATCCTAACATTCCACTGTTCACAATCCACGATGGATTGTACACCTATTGGGAATACACGAAAGACCTTACCAGGTTAATTCTAACCCTTTGTAGTGAATTCGTTGGTGTGGAACCTGGTTTGAAAATTGAACCTCCCAGCTTGGAGATTTACCCACGCCAGCAAGATGTCGATGAAGAATGGGTTGAGTTCAAACCCATCAATTCACAGGACAGATTCGAAAAAATTAGGGGCGGGGTATTTTCCTCTAATATAGCGAGGGGCAAAATTTATTTATCAAAATCATATAATCAATTATTAAATGCGGCGTAATCCATGCTTGTATTCTACATTTGGCGCCGTTTTTCAACAAACTATCATGAGAGACTTCGTTTATATCTACACTAAGTACCTAACCGTTAAGATGACATGTGATTATCTTAATATATCCCGTTCCACATTGGGGGAATGGATGAAGAATGGTAAGATACCATTTTCAAAGATTGGTCGGTCACCTCGATTCGACAGAGATGAACTTGACCAGTGGATTAAATCAGGAGTAAGAACAACTATGGACCTACCTCCATTACCAACATTAAATAGAAAAGTACGTTATGGCAACAATTAATATCCGCTTAGACAAAAGAGGTAATAGACCCGATAAACATGGGAGATTTAACCTTTCGGTTATCGTTCAACACCAAGGCGAAGTCTTGTACCTGAATGTTGATAAGCTGACGGAACAACAGTATAATCATGTTTTTGTCAAGCGGTCGCTAGATGAAAAGAGTAAAGAATATCGCCAACGGTGCGATGAGTTTTTGGAGAAGGCCGAGAAGGTATTCGAAAGAGTAATACTATTTGATAGACAACAATTTCGAGAGGAGTTTTTTAAGGAGGAGGTAATTGAACCGGTCATTAATGTCACACCAACGGAAATGACCTATTTCGAAATGGCGGAATATTTTAGAGAGAATAAGAGGTTAAAACCTGCTTCGAAAAACAGAATGAAGACCGCAAGAAATCAGTTGGAGAAGTTCAAGCCGGGGTTAACCTACAAGGACATTACTGTTAACTTTCTACATGATTTTGAATATGAGGTGTCAAAGCGAGGAGGGTCACCTGCAACCATTTCAGGTTACATGACTGATATTCGTACAGTTATCAACTACCACAGAAACATCACCAAATTCATTCCTCAAGATTATGAGTATCCGTTTGGAGCAGGTGGTTATGGTATCAGAACCTATTTCCCCTCCAAGGTGGTATTAAGAGCGGAGGAAATCCAAGCAATTGCCGAACTTAACGAGTTTGAGACAGAGGAACAGGAATGGGCACGTGATATTTGGTTGTTCTTGTACCGTTGTAATGGAATCAATTTTGTGGACCTTTTAGCAATGAGATGGGACCATATTCAGGGAGGTAGTTTTAGGTTCTACAGAACGAAAACAAAGACTACCAGACGAAGTAATATCAAACCAATTGTAGCTCCAATTACGGATAAACTTCAAGAAGTGTTGGATAAAGTGGGAGTCAAGGATAGTCCATTTATTATCGGGAAGATGAAGGATGGTTATACTGACACTACCTTATCAAACAAGTCTCATAAGCTGTGTGGTGAAATTAATAAGGAGCTGAGGTATGTAACAAAGAAATTGGACTTGTCTTTAAACCTTGTGTTAGATATTGCGAGGGATTCGTACGCTACCACTTTGAATAGGAATGGACGTTCAATAAACCATATTGCAGAACACTTGGGTCATGCAACTACGGTTGTCACGCAACACTATGTCGGTCAGTTAACGGTGGAGCAGTCAAAAGAGATTAATAGTTGTTTGTATTGATTTAAACAATAACTTTAGAGAGATAAAAAATTTCCTAAAGCTATGATTGAAATAGACAAACCAATTATAAAAGAAGCTGATGACCAGTTTTCAAGAGTTGATTATGTTAACTCCATTGCCAATCATATTAAAAACAATAAAACTAAGGATTGTACTATAATTGGTATAAATGGAGCTTGGGGAACGGGGAAAACAAGTATTTTAAACCTCTTAAAAAAAGAATTACAGAAACAATTTTTTTATACCGAGGAATTTAATCCTTGGCGATATAAATCAGAATCTCAAATGCTTATAAAATTGTTTGAGAAGATTCATTTAGGCTCTAAATCAGACAAGAAATTAAAGGATTCAGTAAAAGAATTGGGTAAATGTTTGTTGGAGTATGGAGAGTTTGTAGCAGTACCGGAGATAAAAATCGGACCATTTGGGGTAGATTTTTCAAATGTTGCTAAGGGTATAACCAAAGGTATAGGGAAAAAATTAAGTAAAAGGAAGCATACATTAGAAGACGTTAAGGAGAGAATTAATGTGATTTTAAGCGATTTGGCTTTACCATTAATAATATTTGTTGATGATATTGATAGATTGGATAACACTGAAATAAGGCAACTCTTTAAACTTTTAAAGTTGACCGCTGATTTTAATAATCTAATTTATATTGTTGCATTTGATGATGAAGTCGTTTCTAATGTACTCAATGCCGATTATTTGGGGAGCGGGGATTTAAATGGAGGGAAGGAGTTTTTAGAAAAAATCATAAATATCCCCTTGCCAATTCCTCATTTGAGTAATCATCACAGGCATATGTTTCTTATCAATAGACTTTCAGAATTTTCAAGTAAACTTAAGATAAATCTGTTTGATGATTACGAATTTAATGGAAGACTTCGGGATTGTTCATTCATGTTACTTAAAACGCCAAGAGATGTAAAAAGAGTAATTAATTCCATTTCCTTTTTAAGAGAATGTTTGAAACAGGAGGTATCAATTAATGATTTGATTATTCTTGAAATATTAAGATTATATGCTCCTGAGGTATTTCGTCAAATTATAAAGTTTCAAGATTATTTATTTAATAAAACACTCGAACAGCCATTTAAATTTTTGGATTCCTCAAGTAGTACAACTGAAACCGGCGATTATTTTTTCTCTTTTATAGATACTGTCAGGTACAAGAAAACGGAGATAATTAGTATAATTTCCTATTTATTCCCAAGTAACACACTTTTCGGTTCTCGTCAATTGCTTCTGAGTCAACAAAGAATAAAGAACTTGTCGGCGCAAAATAGAGTAGCATTAAAAACTAATTTTGACCGGTATTTAAAAATTGGATTACTTGAAAACGAGCTTTCAACAGAAGATTTGGATTCCATTATTCATGGAATTGAAACTTCAATATTGGAGAAAAGTTTGATAGAAGTTGAAAAATTAAGCGATGTAAATTTCAATCAAATATTTGAATATCTTAAAATTTCTGAAGATTCAATTTCTGAGGATACCAAGTATAAGCTCTATCAAATTTATTGTATCTCTGATTATTTTAACAGAATTAATGAATTCGACTTTATTTTTGGTATGAGTCCAATTCATCATGTATTTAAAAACCTTGGGTCATTATCTAAACTTGATTCGTTTGTCAAAGAAACAATTGATAATTGTGCTCATCTATTAAGAAAGTTTTACTTAATTGTTCAATTTAAAGAGGCATTGGAGTTAGAACCGAAAAACCAAGAGATTTTAAATTCTGTTGAAAAGGTAGCTTTAGAGGAAATTGAAAATATATTTGATTTAGAAAGGTCTCTAATATTTGAAAACCCTGATGACAACAAATGCCACGATATTATAAATTTAATCTTTCAATATGGGCAGGATAAAATGTTCTGCGAAAGGGTACTTAATTATATTCAAGCAAAAGGAAATGTCTTAAAGGTGGCTCGTTCTATCTTAAATAAGGTAACTAAAATAAGTCATAAACCAGTTGTTTATTATGATGATGAGCTATCCGATTCGTATTTTCTCCGACTTGAAAAAATTATAGATAGAGAGGTATTGGTTGGAAAATTTAACGAATTGAAAGAAATGTATCCGCTTAATTATACATTAACGGATGAGGTTACTAAAATAAATGGGATTATTATTCACAAATATTTAGATTATGTTGAAAGAACACAAATGATAGATTGATTATACGCCAAGAATCACGCCAAGAATGTCGAACAAGTATGGACAAAGTCGGACATTCGTTATAAATCTATTTTTAATTTCGACTAAATGAGGGTTTAAACCCCATATGATAACATTACTTTATGACCCCAAAAAATCTGTTAATCATGGGGTCCCTGGTTCGAGCCCAGGAGAGGGAGCACAAATCAAAAAGAGGTCATTTCGACCTCTTTTTTTGTTTAAAAACCATCATATCTTTCTGTAAAGAGACATTTTTTGTGGTTGCATCTTTTTCAATTTCAATACCTCATTTTTCGTAAAAGAAGTGTGCTTTTGATTAAATTTGTCAAAAAACAAGGGAATATGAAACGATTAAGATTTTTGTTCATTATAATTTTTCAATGTTTGATTTTCTCAATCACAAAAGCTCAGACTAACGTAACCTTATCAGGAATTGTAAAAGACAAAAATAGCAAAGCTAATTTGCCTTATGTAAATGTAGTTTTGAAAACCGAAAAAGACAGTAGTTTTATAAGTGGTACTGTTTCCAACGAAGATGGACGGTTTTCAATATCAAAGATAAAATCAGGCAACTACTATTTAGAAGTTTCCTTTGTAGGCTATAAACCAACAAAAAAGACACTTTTTATAGGGAATTTATCTGAATATCTTGATATTAAAACCATTGAGATAGAAGAAAAATCCACCGAATTACAAGAAGTTTCTGTAATAGGAAAAACAGCCGGAATAAGCGAGGAAATGGATAAAAAAACATTTTCTTTGAAAGGCAATATTAGTCAAAATGGAGGTTCAGTACTTCAAGCAATGCAAAATTTGCCAGGTGTAACTGTACAAGACGGAAAAGTTCAGTTGCGTGGGAATGATAAAGTAACCGTTCTTATTGATGGTAAACAAACAGCATTGACAGGTTTTGGCAACCAAACTGGATTAGATAATATTCCGGCTTCTGCCATTGAAAAAATTGAAATTATCAACAATCCGTCTGCCAAATATGACGCCAACGGGAACGCCGGAATAATTAACATCATTTACAAAAAAAATAAGAAAGAAGGGTTTAATGGTAAAGTAGGTTTTACAACAGGTTTAGGGTCGCTATGGGAGCGAAAGGAAAATTTACCAACGATAAGACCGCAGTACACTTTTACACCAAAAATAAATCCAAGCGTATCGCTGAATTACAAGAAAAATAATATAAATGTATTTTTTCAAGGCGATTATCTTTACACTGAAACGCTTAATAAAAATGAATATGTAACACGAAAATATGATAATGGGGAAGTCAGAAATTCACAACTAAAACGGAATAGAAATACACATTTTACAACACTCAAATCTGGAGTTGATTATGCAATCAATGACCAAAACTCATTGACTATTTCAGGTCTGTTTGGCAGTGAAAAAATTATAGACCGAGGGGACCAACCCTTTTTTAACGGCGATTTTTCAGAACGAAAAAGACTTTGGCAGTTTTTAGAAGATGAATTAAAAACGACCCTAATGGCAACTGCAAATTATCAGCATAAATTTATAGAAGCGGGACATTTACTAAACATTGGTTTCAATTATACATTTCATCGAGAAGATGAAAAATACTTTTATGACAATTATTTGCCAACCTCCACTGGAACGGATGCGTTTAAGTTATTGTCAGATGAGCAGGTGTATGATTTAAATTTTGACTATATAAAACCGCTTAAATACGGACGAATAGAAACAGGCATAAAATTTCGTAATAGAAATATTCCAACCAATATGCAGTTTATTCCAGGGGTAAATTCTATTTTAGACATCAATGCTGGTGGTTGGGCAACTTATAAAGAATTAATACCTGCGGTTTATGGCAACTACATTTTTGAAAACAAACAATGGGAAGCCGAAATAGGATTACGAGTGGAATATGTAAAAATACAGTATGATGTAAATCCTGACCATATCGTTTATAAAAGCGATGGGTATAATTACACCCAGCCTTTCCCAAATTTGCGTTTGGGATACAAATTAGATGAAAACAATAAAATTTCTTTTTTCTACAACCGAAGAGTTGACCGACCTAATGAAGTAGATATTCGAATATTCCCAAAATATGATGACGCAGAAATAATTAAAGTTGGTAATCCTGCATTGCGCCCACAATTTACAAATTCGATAGAATTGGGCTATAAAAAAAGTTGGGGAAAAGGCAGTTTATACAATGCTATTTATCATCGATTTGCTGATGGAACTATCACAAGAATTTCAAGCACCGTTCCACCAAGCAATTTAATTTATGCCGTATTTCAAAACGCAAATAAAAGCTACAATACCGGGGTTGAGATGGTTTTAGAACAAGAAATTTCTAAATTATATTCATTCAATATCAATTTAAATGGATACAGAAATCAGATTGATGCATTTACGGTTGTTAACAAATACCCTTTAACAAATACATTTTCAGCGGACCAACAAGAAATATATTCAGGAAACATAAAAATGAATAACTCGTTTCATTTTCCTAACAATATTGACGCACAAATAACAGCCATATATTTAGCGCCAGATATTATTCCACAAGGCAAAATAAAATCAAGGTTTTCGTTAGACTTCGGATTAAAAAAAGCAATTCAAAAAGGAAAGGGGGAATTGTTTTTTAACGCAACAGACTTGCTAAACACAATGGTAATTAAAAAAGATATCCAAGGTCAAGGATTTTATTATACGAGTGACGACTATTATGAAACCCAAGTAATACGACTCGGATATAGTAATAAATTTTAATGATATGGCAGCCGCCAAAAAAGGAATTTAACGCTTTAATTTCTTGATGGACGGAAGCTCAAGCAATGAAAAAGGCTGCAACATTTCACCTATTAAGGGAGCAAGCCGATCAGAAATGATCGGCTTTTTTGTTGTATTTAGGGTTGTTTGAAGGATTAAAAAAATTCATAGTATATTTGATCATGCTAAAATTAGATCGGACATATAGCACCTCTGGAAACCTTTTTGATCAAAAAGAAGAGGCTACACATTATGTAGGAATGAGCAAGGAAGAAATAGGTAAGGTTTTTGCCTATTTAAACAGTGTTTCTTTTAATTATCCTTTTGGCACCCCCCCTAAAATGGACAAAGCGGTCTTTTCAATGCGCAAGAATTAGTCGCCGAACTAATGATTTAAAAAATCTCTCTTTTTTGTGATAAAGACCATTGAACCCTCTTCTCCCATTCTGAGAAAGTACGTAGAATGCTTCTATTTTTACGAAGGCAAACCGAACTCCTCTTTTAGTTACTTAGCGTTCCCGCATTTTAACACGGGCCTTTCTTTTATGAAGGGGGCCTCGGTTCAAAGGCATGATTGGACTCTTCAAGTATCCGAAAATAGGACGGATAGCGTTCATATTGAAATACTCGGTAAGTATACGACTCCCGTTTTCTTAGAATATAAAGGATATTTAGGAGAGATTTCGGTCATCTTCAAGCCTCTAGGAATAAACCGATTTTTTAAGGACAATTATCTTTCTTTGGCGCCTCATTTTTCACAGGAATTGGTGAATGATGTGTGGAGAAAATTGGGTGAAACTTTATTTTCTGGGGATGATGATATTAGCAAAATAGAATCATTTTTGCTTTCACAATTGGTTGATCATCCTGAGTTTTCTACCGTTGAAATGGCGTTAGAATTGTTAGAAAATAGCGATGAAAAAATGGCGATATCCACCATCGCAAGTAAAGTAGGACTGAACGCTAAGACCTTTCAAAGGTATTTCCAAAAACACATGGGTTGTAGTCCCGTTGAATACCGTAGAATTTTTCGATTTAGAAGCTCTTTAACGAACAAGTTGAATAGTGCTGAATGGAAGAATTTAACAGATATTACTTATGAAGGAGGGTATTATGACCAGTCCTATTTCATTAAAGAGTTTAGAAAAATCACTCATCATAATCCGAAAGACTTTTTCAAATCAACGAGTAAAGTGGACGGCGATAAGATTATTTGGGAAATTAAATAGTGTCCTAAAAGTACAATTTTGATAGAATTCTGGCGCTTAATTTTGGGATAAATTAAACGATAGCTCCATGAAAACATCATTTAACAAGTTCCTCTACATCGGTTTTTTACTATTAGGATTATTTCAAGCACTTTTCTCTAAAGATTATATGCAAGCAGCGGCATCGCTGGGCATAGGTTTAGCATTTGACCCATTCAATCCAGAACAAAAATGGAGTGACAGGCCTACTTGGCAAAAAATGGTCCTCATTGTAAATCTTTCCATTGTATTTGGATTGATATTTATTGAAATCTTCAATCTATTTTTCTAGTTTCTACCATTTCACACGATTAGTTAGCTGGTAGTTTAAAACAAAAAAGAGGTCATAAGTGACCTCCTTTTTGTTAAATTAATTCTATGTGTTAATTGGCTCTACCCACTTTCGTTGCCTCCGGAATTTCTATTAATTTTCCGGATTTAACATCATAAATATAACCGTAAACAGGAATGTACGAAGGCACTAAAGGGTGCGATTTAATTCTTTTCACATCGTCAATAATACTTTCTGTTTGATTACTGATAGTCAAGAAAGATATATGCTTGGCTTCATTTGAGCCACCTTCTTCTGTCACATTTTTCCAACCATTTTCGTCAACCGAAGCTGTTGAAAGACTTTTAGCTAATAAATCACGGATAATTTCGTCCGTAAAATATTCCATTCCGCAATCGGTGTGGTGAATAACAAACCATTCAGCGGTTCCCAATAATTTGTGAGAAATCACTAAAGACCGAATGGCATCATCACTTGCTCTTCCGCCAGCATTTCTGATTACGTGTGCATCACCTTCCGATAAACCCGCGTATTTAGCCGGGTCTAAACGAGCATCCATACAAGTTAATATGGCAAATTTCCGGCTCGGAGGTAAAGCTAGATTGCTTTTTTCACCAAAAGACTCTGCATAAGTAGCATTTGCGTCTATTACTTCCTGATGTACTTTGCTATTTTCTTGTTGTAAAAGTTCTTTATTGTTCATATTTATTTTTTCAAAATTATATCTACTAAACATGAAATAATGACTTTTTGTTTTGGTTCGAATCCAGATCTTAACCTATTGGGTGTTCATATACAGCAAATTCATATAAGTGTAGTAGTGGTTTTTTTTAGAAGATACAATCAAGATTTATTAAACGAAGTGATTACCTTATATTTGTTAAAACGAATTATAAAATGAGCGAAGAAAAGAACGTATCCGCAGCAGAGAAAATGTTAGGTGATTTTGCCCCAAGATTATTGGGCTACACAGACAATGTATTGTTTGGCGATGTGTGGGAGGGCAAGGAACTATCAAGACGCGAAAGGAGCCTGATTACCGTGGCGGCTTTGGTAGCTGGAGAACATTCCAACCAACTCAAATTTCATTTGAATTATGCCAAAGAGCACGGCTTAACGGAAGCGGAGCTCGTGGAAGTTATCACCCACTTAGCTTTCTATGTAGGTTGGCCAAAGGCAATGACGGCTATTATGATTGCGAAGGAGGCGTTTGGGCATGAAAATCAAGGCAGCTAAATTACGTTTTGACTTATCGGGATATTACTTTTTTGGACTAGTCCTTCTGGTTTACTGGGTTTTTGGTCTTCGTATTTTGCCAAATTTTTTAACGGCACAGCTGATTTTTACTTCTATTTTCACTTCCATGCTGGTGTGCTCATTCTACTCATCTTTCGTATCAAATCATTTATTTCCAATACTCAAATACTGGCCCATCATCTCCAAACACAGGATCTTTTTCTGGAAGTGGAATACTAGCGATTTCTGCCAAAATAGATGAACTATCTTCCTTTTTCAAACTAAACTTCAGGTTCCATTCTGCGCCATTCGGATAGCCTCCAACAAATTGATATTCTATCGAATTGTCGACCGAATAGTGCCCAACACCTGCGGGCAAGATGATTACGTCTCCCTTTTCCACGGTAACAATTTCTCCCTTTTCACCACCTAGCTTCAAGCGTGCTTGGCCACTTTTAAGTCCCAAAACTTCATGCGTATTGCTATGAAAATGGTCTTCGGTTAATATGATATCGTGCCAGTTATTCCCCCATCCGTTTTGGCAAAATAATACTTCCCGATCCTTCTGATCAGCGTGCTGAAGGGCATTTTTATAAATTACCACGGGGAGAATGTTGTTCGGAATATCTCCGTCATTCTCGAAAAAGTAGGTGATAATATCTTGTTTGTTCATCATTCTCTGAACCTATTTCGCCGCTAAGAATTTATTCACATCTAACCAGTGCATAAACGCATCAAACCATTTATTACTCGTTCTGTTTGGATTGCCTAAACCAAAACCATGACCCCCGTTTTGGTATAAGTGAAACTCCACCGGTCTGCCCGCTTTGAACCACGATTCAATCACCCCAAACTGGGAGTTAAATAAGAAGTCATCTGAGGCAATCGCATTAAACATAGGAGGTGCGTTCGCAGGCACTTTTACTGGGCCCATTCCGCCGTAAATGGGTCCAATAAAGGCAAGTTTCATCGTTTTCGAATTAAGGGTTGCGTGCATCGTTAAACCAGCGCCAGCAGAAAATCCAATCATGCCAATACGTTGTGTATCCACTCCCCAGGCTGCCGCGTTTTTGATGATCATGGCATAGGCAGCCTCTGCGTCAGTCAACTGGTTCGATAGATCCATTTGAGCCATTGGATTCGTATTCTTTGCCGTGCTGTCTGTCTTTTGTGGTGCCGGACGTGGACGGTTCATCCAAGCCGTAAAGTCGTCTAATTTTTCAGGGGTTGGGAACAAGCGGTATTTTAGGACGAAAGCGGTTATTCCTTTTTTGGCCAAAGCCTCAGCCACTTCCCAGCCCTCATTTCCCATCGAAAGCCAACGGTATCCCCCACCTGGCGCCACAATAACAGCAGCCCCATTTGCCTTGCCCTTTTCAGGGAAGAAAGGCGTTAAAGTAGCTTGGGAAATATTCCGCGCCATCGGATCGCCCCACTGGCGAAACCACGTTTCCGGCGCCGGCTGGTCCTTTACAGAACCAGTATTTAAAGGAATCGCATTAGGCTCTTTAGGTGCTTCTAGCGGATAAATCGTTCCATCTTGCGCGATGGTATTGAATGCCAAACAGGTGAGAATGGCAATAAATAGCTTTTTCATAGGTTTACGAGGTTTAGAATGACAAGATAAATAATATGAGTTATGGATATGTAATGGTTTATCATTTAATTTGACTTATTAATTTCACTTGAATGAAACAATTCTTTACTAAGTATCGAAACCAAGTGATTGTGGGCGTTATAGTCTATCTCTTCTTGATTTTTAGAGATGTAATCAAGTCTGTTTTTTAGTCAATCAATTATGAAAAAAGTAGCCTTTATCCTTAGTCTTTTCTTGATGGTATTTTCTGTAAAAGCCCAGGACAATATTAACATCAATTTCTCCAATGATTACAAAGATGTGTATCATCTCTCGTTAATTATTTATACTCCAGATGGTAAAATACAAACCCGCGTTAGTAATCTAAATCCGGCTGAAACCAAGACTTATTCCTTACCTGCTCGTACAGAGATATTCATCGCAGATTATAAACAAGAAGCTTTTGCGATGAAAGGAAATGATATAAAAGCAACAGGTGTGAAACCTTTTCTTGTGCTGAAAGATTCGGATTCCGAAGTCCTTATTAAGTTAAGCTCTCTTAGGTCCGGATCATAATTTGCTTACATTTGGCCAAGCAATAGCTAACTAAAATATACCGGCACTTTTCCCGAAAGCTCTTGATAAGTGCTGAGCGATATACCTACGCAACGAGCTATTGTTTTTCATCGCAGTGTAAGAATTAATATGAAGGCAAAAAAAATACTCATCTCAGGCGCAAGCATCGCTGGCCCAACCCTCGCTTTTTGGTTATACCGATATGGTTTTGAAGTCACGATTGTAGAGCGCGCGGAATCATTACGTTTAGGGGGGCAAAACGTCGACATCAAGGGAGCCGCCCAAAAAATTGCCCAATGGATGGGCATCGAAGAGGAGATTCGAGCAGCGGATACGGGGGAATTAGGGGTTTTATTTGTTGATAAAAATAATGTCACCAAGGCCGCTTTACCGAAAGGCGAATCCAATTTGGGAACGAGTGAATTAGAAATTCTTCGTGGGGACTTAGTGAAGATTTTATACGAGCATACGAAGGAAAATGTCGAGTATCTTTTTGGCAATCAAATTATCGCGCTCGATGAACATCAAGATGGGGTAAAAGTCACTTTTCAAAACGGTGAAATCCGTGATTTTGATTTAGTTATTTGTGCGGATGGGATTCGTTCGCGGACGCGGAGTTTGATTTTTGGCGATGAGCCTGTCGTAAAACCGGTGGGTCTTTATGTTTCCTATTTTACGATTCCCAGAACAGCTACTGATAGTCGATGGGCTCGCTGGTATAATGCGACTGACGCCCGCGTGATCTTCATGCGCCCTGACAACGAAGGCACCACACGTGCGTCTTTTTCGTTTATGTCGGAACCCAAGGGTTACGAAAAACTGTCACAAGAGGACCAAAAAGCCTTGTTGCAGGAAAAATTTGCGGATGCTGGTTGGGAAGCTAAACGGGTATTAGCGGAATTAGATAACAATGCGGACGTTTATTTTGACGCCATCAGCCAGGTTTTCGCACCCCGTTGGTCCGAAGGCCGTTGTGCCATGACTGGCGACGCTGCCTTTTGTCCCTCCCCATTAACTGGAATGGGCGTTAGTTTGTCGGTGGTGGGTGCGTATATATTAGCGGGGGAATTATCTCGCCATGACGATCATAGCGATGCCTTTGCCGCTTACGACAAAGCGTTCAGGCCTTATGTGACGGAAATCCAAAAGCTTCCTCCGGGTGTTCCTAGGCTAGCTCACCCTAAAACGAAGCTCGGAATATTCTTCTTGAACACGATTCTCAACTTGATTTCGAGTAAGTTCGTGAAAAAAATTGGGCAGCTATTTTCCGATAAGAATAAGTCCTCGACGGACGATACGATTGAGTTGGAGGAGTATGGGAAATAGTGTTTTATAATAATGCATGCAGGTAATCTGCAGTATCTTTTAATCCATTTTTTCGACAAATATTTAATACCTGATATTCGTCTAAATCAGGGAGTTTTAATGTTTTCGTTATAGATTCATAGTCTTGAACCATAGCTCCGGAAATGCCAAATTTACATTTTCAATGCGCTTTAGTATTTCTGCTTCTGAAACATTTTTTCGCCTCATAACATCAGCCCATTCCGTAAAAATATCAGGACTCCATTTTGGAGTATATAATTCATAGTGGGCAAACCATAGGAGGATATCCCGGGTTAAGATCGGATAAATGACATTAGTGTCCAGAAAGCAGGTAAACTTAACGCTATGAATCATAAAGCCCGAGGTCTTCATCCATTTTCATCATGTCGATAATTCGCGCGCGTTGTTTGGAATACATGTGGGCTTTGTATTGCATAATATCTTCGAATTTAATTCGACGATGCTTTCCTACTTTGATAAAAGGAATTTCTCCACTTTCTAGCAATGAAATCAAATGGGGTCTTGAGCATCCCAATAATTCGGATGCAGCCTGTGTAGTCATTTCTGTTGCTATGGGAACGATGGAAATGGGTTTACCTTGACTTGTCGCTTTTAGGATTTTTGCCAATAGCTTTAAGGCCTTTAGCGGAACCCTGATTTTTTCAGAGGTTTCTTCAATTTCAATTTCTGGGTTTGTTGCATGAAGGGATTCCAAAGTCGCAGATAGCGCTTCATAGGATTCTTTCGCAACCCTTTGCTCCTCTTTAGTGGGTCTACTTATTCTTGCTTCGGCTTCCATTTGTTTAAGTTGATTTACGAAATTAAATGAAATAACTGAATTAAACGAAATAAATGAAAATATTTTATTACGTTGGACGATAGATGTCGATTAGTTTGTGAATATGCTATTTCTTTGGACTAGTTTTTATATCCCATCGAAAGCCCTACATCACCCTTCACATCTAGCTTAACGTCCACCGATTTATCAGATGAATTTTCAATTCGAAGAGCGGTATTTTTCCCTACTTTAAGTTTCACATTTGCTGCGGGTTGTAACGTCAAAGGAGAGTGACGTCCCCCATCGATTGGATATTGCCAAACCGTTAATGGAGAAGTCGAAGTATTAGTCACACTCGCAGTAAAACGGCCATGCTTATTATTTCCTAGAATAAACGCATCGTTCGCCTGAATAGTAGTAGTGGAATGAAGCATATTGCAAGCAGAAAGGAAGATTCCGGTTATCAGGATGCTAAAAATGGATTTGATCATTTTAGTTTGTTTAGTAGCTTAACGGCATTTAGGAGGAAAAGTTTTAGCTTTGAGAATTATAAAATGACCTGATGTTTACCCTTGACCAAATAACCTCCGCCCACAGCCTCGTCAAATCAGGGGCCGATTTCCCTCCATATATTCGCGACTTGAAAGCATTAGGTGTCATGAATTACATAGCTTTTGTGGCGGATGGGCACATCGATTATTTTGGCGCGGAAGAGTATCTAGTGCAGGCTACCGGAAAATATGAGGCTTTGTCCAAAGCGAAAACTGTCAACATCCCCTTATTTAAATCAGAGCTAATAGCCCACCAACAAGGCAAAACAGACTACCCCGCTTTCATTCAGATGTGCGCTGAAACGGGCATCGAAAAGTGGGAAGTTAACCTCGAAAAATTAACCTGTACCTATTTCGATATCGCAGGAAATGAAGTAGTAACCGAACAAATCCCCACCTAAAATGAAACAAATTTTCTTCGTTCTATTTCTGCTAATGGCTAGCCAAATCTATGCCCAAGACTCCAATCGCATGCACCGCATTGCGAAAATCAAAGTCGATGCGAAGCAACTTGACGTCTATAAATCGCTTTTAAATGAGCAGATGAATACCGCGATAAAAGTGGAACCAGGTGTTTTATCGTACACTGCAGTGGCGGATAAAAAAGACGCGACGAGCATCATTATTTTCGAAGTTTACGCGAGTGTGGAAGCGTATCAGTCTCATATTTTAACGCCCCATTTTAAGAAATACAAAGACGCGGTAAAGGACATGGTTTTGTCACTAGAACTGATCGATACGGACGTCGTTTGCCTAGCTAAGAAAGAAAATTTCTGATGAAATCATTCAAAGAATCTTTGTCGCAACCAGCACCTGATCCGCAGCTATCTATAGTCTTAAAAAGTCTTTGGTACGATGCCAAAGGAGACTGGGCGAACTTAGTTTCTTATTTTATCGAGAAAGTTTGATTATCAAACAGTTGATAGTTTTATTATCAAACAATTGTTTATCTTTGATTCATCATAGTGCTAAACAATAGCGAAATGTCTGACAAACTCACTAAAAAAGATATCGGTTATAGAGTAACAGAGCTTCGGAAGCGGAAAGGCTTGTCTCAGGATGATTTAGCCAAGAAAGTACATATTTCTAGATCCTCATTGACTCAAATTGAATTAGGGAATAGGGGCGTCGATGTATTAGAATTGCATAAACTTTCGCTTCAACTTGGCTTTTCATTGGATGAATTTTTATCCCCTGATTTTGATTTGAATCCTGATTTTGTGGAAGAAGAAAATGCGCTTTTGGAAAAAAAAGAACGCATTTCCGTACCCAAACTTCACGTAGAAAAATTTATAAATGTGTTACTCTATTTATTAGAGCGTTGCGCTGGAAAGCCCAATGTAGGAGAAACAGTCCTGTATAAACTACTTTATTTTTCGGATTTCAATTATTACGAATTGTATGAGGAGCACTTAACAGGAGCACAATACCGCAAATTACCTTTTGGCCCTGTCCCTCAAAAACTGGATAACCTTATTCAGCAGATGATTGAAAAAAAACAGCTACAGCGCGTTAAATCAGTTTATCGAGGCTTTCCGCAAACCCGTTATTTGCCCTTAGTAAAAGCTGACTTAAAAGTATTGAAAGCAAGTGAAGCTGAAGTTATGGATCGCGTAATCGAGCAAATGAGTGACTGGTCTGCTTCCGCTATAAGCGAGTACTCTCACAAGGATATGCCTTGGTTAGCGTCGAAAGATGGAGATATAATTAATTATGAATTAGCTTTTTATCGGGAAGCTCCCTTTTCTGTTAGAAATTATGGGGAGGAGGCAGAAGCACCATGATTTTTTTAGAATTAGATGAATTCCAGAAGGAGCTAAAATTCTTACAAAAGAAATACCGATCCCTTTTAGGGGATTTGGAAGTACTTAAGCTTGTTTTAGGAGTATTGCCTAATCAGCGCCCACCTTTTAGTTTCGAAATTTCAGATTTAGGTCTTACAACTTGTATTATTAAGGTCAAAAAAATAGCCTGTAAATCGTTAAAAGGTAGAGAGGTTAATTCAGGACTTCGGTTGATTTATGCTCATTTCCCCGAGGAGGACAAAATTGTCTTTGTGGAGCTTTACCACAAGAACACAAAAGAGAATGAAGACCGAGGTCGGATTTTAGCGAATTTCAGTTAAATCGAATCCGGGTTCTATTTTATCAAAAAAATACATTAAATTGTGCCTTTAATGATTTAATCCTACGTTAACTATGAAAATGAAATCAATTGTAGCGGTATTAGCCTTAACGGCGATGACCCTATTCTCGTTCAAAGCATCTGATAAGGAGGTGCAATCTGACAAGCGTTTTGGCGGTTTAGCCTTGTACACGGTTCGTGATGCTATGAAAGATGCACGCGCAACCTTAGAAAAAGTAGCACAAGCAGGTTATGTAAACGTAGAATCTGCGGGTTACAACAATGGTAAATTCTATAATTTGTCTCCAGCGGATTTCAAATCATTGTTAGATGAGATGAAATTAACGCCGATTTCGGCACACCAAGGAACAGTAACGTTTGAAAATATTGATCAACAAATCGCTGATTTAAAAGCGGCAGGTTTCAAGTACTTTGTTGTACCAGTTCCCCCAATGGGCTTGTTTATGTATGACGCAGTAAACAAGAAACTAGCGATGAAAGGTGGCGCTAAGAATTTGGCAGAAATCTTAGACAAATTAGGCGAGAAATGTACGGCAGGCGGTTTGCAATTGTTATACCACAACCATGATTTTGAATTCCAAAAAGATGCGGACGGTATTGTTCCGATCGAGTATTTATTAGAGCATTGCAATCCAAAGAATGTTAACTTCCAAATGGATTTATACTGGGTAACGAAAGCGGGGGCAGATCCGGTGGATTATTTCAAACGCTATCCAGGTCGTTTCAAAATTTGGCACGTAAAGGATATGGACGATCAAGGTCGCTTCGCTCCAGTGGGTAATGGAAAGATTGATTTCAAGCGTATTTTAGACAACAAGAAATTAGCGGGTATGCAATACTATTTCGTAGAGCAAGATGCTTGTTTTAACGAAACGGCTTTAGAGGCGATCGTAATCAGCCACAAGGGTTTAGAGAAAATTGGATTCAAGTAATCTTTGATTTATAGCATAGAAAGAGCCTCGCAATTGCGGGGCTTTTTTTATTTGTTATTTTCAAAATATGTACATATATTTGTACATAAAATTGTACATTATGTTAACGACTACTTTATCAGACTTCAGGAAAGATATTAAGAGCTATTTTGATCGTGTGACCGAAAGTTTTGATACCTTAATTATAAACCGAGGAAAGGATTCTGGGGTCGTAATAATGTCTTTAGAGGAATATAATTCCCTTAAAAGCACACAGCATGAACTTTCCTCTCGCAAGAATCAACAGCGATTGGATGAATCTATCGAATCATTAAGAGCAGGCAAGAAAGTATATAAGGACCTCGCTGAATAATGAAAATCGTTTTCATTACGATTAACTCTTAGGGATTATTGACAAAAAACCCCTCCAAGCTAATTCCGAATCCACTACATAGTGTTCCGCAAAATACCCAGCGTCTCCCCCCGTTAAGATCACGTTAAGAGTAGTGAAACGGGATTCAGCCTCTTTTATAAATCCATCAATCTCGAAAAATGTACCCGCCATTACCCCTGCATTTAGATTAGAATCAGTGTCTGTTCCCCAAGGTGTAAAATCAGGCTTAAGCGATACATGCGGTAATTTGTCTGTGAATTCAGCCATTGCTTTAGCGCGCATCTGTAAGCCAGGACTGATCGCGCCCCCTATAAATTCGCCTTCAGAAGAAATTAAATTGTAGGTGATGCAGGTTCCTAAACAAATACAAAGAGAATTTTGACTTGGAAATTCAGCGAGACAAGCTTCGGCTAAAATGAGGCGATCAAGGCCTAGAGTAGAAGCGTCATATGCTGAGAAACGGACTGTCGCGTCTTCTTTGGCAATCAAACGAACTTGAAAATTTGCCTTCAAAAAATCAATTATCGCATCAGGGATTTCAATCACACTACAAATCGCGATGAAGCTGATGGTATGAGTAGACGTAAGTTCAGCGATACTTGCCAGTGACACATCCGCGACAAACCCCGTTTCGCGCAGCTGAGAGCCATCAAAAAACGCATATTTTAGGCGTGTATTTCCAAAGTCAAAGCAGAGTATCATACGAGGTTGTTAATAATTTGGTAATTTTGGGGAAAATAAATCAATCCGCAAAACCATGTACCAGATTCAAATTTTAAAATCCAAAGTTCACCGCGCTACGATTACCGAAGCAAACGTAGATTATGTAGGCAGTTTAACCATGGACGAAGATTTAATGGATGCGGCGAATATGATCGAGCACGAAAAAATCCAAGTAGTCAATGTCAATAATGGCGAACGCATCGAAACCTATTTAATCAAAGGCAAAAGAGGCTCTGGCGTTATTTGCTTAAATGGTCCCGCGGCTAGAAAAGGCGTCGTAGGCGACATAGTTATCATTATTTCGTATGCGTTAATGGACTTTGAGGAGGCTAAAACTTGGCATCCTACGGTCATTTTTCCAAACGAGAAAAACCATCTTGCTTAATACGATTCTTCTGCTGAAGGAAATTGCGCTTGCTTCACGTCTTGCACATAGGCGCTTGTTGCACGCGTAATTTCTCCGGCTAAATCCGCATATTTACGTAAAAATTTAGGCTTGAATTCGTTATTCATTCCTAGCATATCTTGCATCACTAAAACCTGTCCATCGCAATTCACCCCTGCTCCAATTCCGATGGTGGGAATTTGTAAGGCAGCGCTCACCTTTGCTGCTAAAGCAGCAGGAATTTTTTCTACTACTAACCCAAAGCAACCAGCTTCTTGTAACATAAGCGCTTCTTTTATCAA
Source organism: Aquirufa antheringensis (assembly GCF_023921165.1). NCBI lineage: Bacteria > Pseudomonadati > Bacteroidota > Cytophagia > Cytophagales > Flectobacillaceae > Aquirufa > Aquirufa antheringensis. Next base: position 1,062,255 of record NZ_CP049835.1, on the reverse strand, counting down.
TTTTTCCGCGGCTTCTTCGCCTTTCCCTTGAAGACCATACGATCCAAATTGGTGGATACTTTGGGGAGTTAAGCCCAAGTGACCCATAACGGGAATACCAGCTTTTGTGATTTTCAGAATTGATTCTAACACCTCTTCTCCTCCCTCTAATTTCACCGCGTGCGCTCCCGTTTCTTTCATAATTCGAACAGCAGACGCAAGTGCGATAGCACTGTCAGATTGATAAGAACCAAAAGGCATATCCACTAAAACCATCGCTCTTTTTGCTCCTCTGCTGACGCATTGGGCGTGGTAAATCATTTGGTCTAGCGTAATAGGCAAGGTTGTTTCGTGACCCGCCATTACATTACTGGCGCTGTCTCCCACTAAAAGCACGTCTGTTCCTGCAGCGTCTAAAAGCGTCGCCATGGTATAATCATAGCAAGTTAACATCGCAATTTTTTTCCCCCGAACTTTCATGGATTGAAGGCCAGTCGTGGTGATTCTTTTTACTTCTTTTAAGTAGCTCATGAAAATGTTTTATTATCTATTAGGCGGACGCCGCCAATGAAGGCAGCGACTAAAATAAGACAGGGTTTTTCGCCGTAAGGCTTTTCTAGTAAGGTAGTAGGGTCCACGCAAGCCACGTAATCGATGGATTCAAAACCGTTTTCCAGAAGGGATTGTTTGAATGCAAACTCGGAGGAAAGGTTGAATCCTTTGTAAATGGCCAAAGCCTGTATTTTTTGTTCCTCAGATAATCGGGCATTTCGGCTGCTTAGTGCTAAACCTTCTGCTGATCGAACGGTAGGACATTTCACTAATTCAACGGATGAATTCGTTAGTTCTAACATCTTTTGTACTACGGCAATTTGCTGGTAATCCTTTTCACCCATAAAGAGCTTTGTAGGCTGCACCGCTTGCAGTAATAAATCCACGACGACACATACCCCTTGAAAATGCCCAGGTCTATATTTCCCCTCTAATATAGTCTCTAGAAAGCCTAAATTATATGATTTTAAATCCGCAGTTCCGTTTGGATACATTTCGGAAACGCTGGGATAAAAAACCGCATCGCAGCCTGCATTTCGTAATTTTTCTAGATCTGCTTCGAGCGTTACCGGGTATTTATCGAAATCACTGGGATCGTTAAACTGGGTAGGATTGACGAAAATGCTGCAAACGCTTAGTTCACAAGCTTTTTTCGATGCCTCCATTAAGGCCAAATGTCCTTCATGCAGTGCTCCCATCGTGGGTACAAATCCAATCGATTTCCCGGTGGAATGTAGGTAACTTTGAAGCTCGCTCGTTTTTTGAAATTGTTTCAATTCATTATGTTAATGGGCGAAATTACCATATTTTTGGCCAAACTTTTCTAAAATGACTCTCCAAGGGAAAAAAATAATACTGGGAATTACGGCCAGTATTGCCGCCTATAAATCGATACAATTAGTCCGCTTATTAACGAAAGCGGGGGCTGAGGTACGGATTGTGATGACGAAGGACGCTAAAGAGTTTGTTTCCCCTTTAGTGCTTTCTACTTTTTCCCATCACCCAGTGTGGATTGAGTTTCACGAAGGAAATGTGTGGAATAATCACGTGGAGCTAGGGTTATGGGGAGATGTTTTTATTGTTGCGCCGGCTACTTGTAATACCTTAAGTAAGATGGCGAATGGGCTGTGTGATAATATCGTTTTGGCTACTTACTTATCTGCTAGATGTCCTGTAATAGTGGCCCCAGCCATGGATGAAGATATGTTTTTACATCCCGCGACGCAGCGATCATTAGAGCTACTTCGCTCCTATGGAAATACGGTTTTAGCAGTTAATTCAGGTGAATTAGCGAGTGGATTAGTAGGTCAAGGTCGTATGATGGAGCCGGAGGAAATCGTTCAGTATTTAATTCAGACCACGTTTCGGGATACGATTCTGTCTGGCAAACACGTCCTGATTACGGCGGGTCCTACCCAAGAATTACTAGATCCAGTACGCTATATTTCTAATTTTTCAACCGGGAAAATGGGGATTTGTCTCGCAGAAGAATGCTACTTACAAGGGGCAGAAGTAACCTTAATAGCCGGGCCTTTACAAGTCTCTACCCACATTCAGGGAATTAACGTAGTGAATGTTAGGTCTGCCGCTGAAATGGAATTAGCCTGTTTAGTTCAAGCGGCTTCCTCTGATATTATTTTCATGGCAGCTGCAGTTGCCGACTACCGTCCTGCCTCACCTGCTAAAGAAAAGATAAAGAAGTCAGAAGCAATGTCTACGCTTGTTTTAGAGAAAACGACAGATATTTTATCGGCATTAGGTGCGGTGAAAAAAGCACATCAAACCCTAGTAGGATTTGCGCTGGAAACCGAAAATGAAGAAGCGAATGCATTGAAAAAAATGCAACAAAAAAACACCGATTTTATCGTGTTAAATTCGCTGAAAGAAGCGGGAGCAGGTTTTGGTTTAGACACGAATCAAGTGACGATTTTTTCTGCTTCAGGAGAAAAGAAAAAAGTAGAGTTACAATCTAAAGTAGAGGTGGCAAAGGAGATTATAGAATTCGTTATTGCACACTAATTTTTTCTAATCCGTTTTACAAGAAGCTTTTTTGTTCTGTTAAATTATTAAAAAAATGAGCTTATTAAAAGAACTAATTGCCCTTTACGATCGCGACCTGAAGTCGCTTCGCAATGAAATCGAATCTTACCCCGATGATGCTTCGGTTTGGAAAAAAGCGGAGGGGATTAATAACCCTGGAGGAAATGTATTTCTACATTTGATGGGTAATTTGAACACTTTTTTCGGGGCAGTTTATGCGAATACGGGATATGTTCGTGATCGCCCGCTTGAGTTTTCTGCGAGCGGAATTTCCCGAGCAAAATTACTTGCCATGTTGGATGAAATTCATCCGATTGTTTTACAAGTCCTTCGTGATTTCCCGGCTGAAAAACTAGGGGAAATCTACCCCATTAAAATATTCGATGAGGAGAAAACGGTCTCGTATATTTTCATCCATTTGGAAACACATCTAGCCTATCATTTAGGCCAAATTAATTACCACCGCCGAATCTTAAGTTAATTCACAAACTTCACATTCAATCCCACATACCAAGTCCGGCCATCCGCAGGTAAAATGCCTGGGCCCGGATAACCACCAGATCTTCGAGTAAAATAGCGCGAATCACCTAGATTGTTCACTCCAAACTTCAAAGTGGCGTATTTTTTAAACTTGTAAGAGCCAGAAACATCTTGTACCTGATAAGCAGGAATTAAACCTGTCGTTGCTGCCGCATTAGCTGCCATGGTATTGCTGGCATCTGCAAAAGCTTGACCAATGTCACTGATCTGCCAACTTAATGAAAGGCCTTTTTTCGAATACGTAATTCCGTAACGGTTGATTTTTTCAGGAGCATTTTCGACGCTTTTGCCGGCTAAATTGCTTTCCATGATTTTGCCGCTTACCACAGATGTTGTTTTGAAATCGAGGTAGTGTGCTTGAATGGCAGCGATGGAGGCAAAAACCGAGATATTACCCATTTTTGAGGCTTTCAACCAAGCGGTGGTAGGGCTAAATTCAATGTAGGCCTCAGCGCCTTTGGAAACAGAATGACCTAGATTAGTACGGAACTGGTAGATTTTACCATCGCTATTTGTGCGCGAGATAGTACCCACGCGGTTATCGTAATCGAGGTGGAAATAGTCTACATCGAATGTCAAATAATTACCCAGTTCGCCTCGGTATCCCAGGTCAAAGTTGAAGCCTTTGGCATCCGATAAATTCGGGTCAATGACGTCCGTTGTAGCAGGAGGTAACAGGTCAGAAGCCAAAACTGGGCGATAAGCTTGCGCAATGTTCGTGTAGAGTTTTGTTCCCGAGCTTACCTGGTATTCCGCTCCTGCACCTAGTAACACGAATGATCGTTCACGGGTGCTTGGTGTGGCTGCGAGTGGAGTGCCAGATGAACTAAGTCCAGATTGACCCATCATGTGCGTTTCGATTTGTTCTAAACGGGCGCCTATTGTCATTAGTAAACGTTCTGATGGTCTTAGAATAGTTTCCGCAAAAGCCGCGTAATTTGTGTTATGGAAAATTAAATCGCGGGTATACAAGCCCTGAATGTCAAAGTCCATACCGTTACCATTGCTTCCCACGCCTAGTTGCTTGCGTTTGATTTCTCCAGAGAAATACCGAAGACCAGAAGCTACCGTATTCTTCCATGACCCTAGCTTGTAATCTACTAAATAACGTAATTCTAGCCCATTGGTTTGGTAAAAGTCACGGTCTACTTGCCTGTTTCCCATGGGATCTACTTCTGTAATCGCCTTGGTGAAACCGATGGAATTACGCTCTGCTGTAGTCCCAAAATACTTTAAACTCAGTTTCGAATCCGCAGAAATGACATAGTCCGCGGTCAACGCGTAAATGAACCAAGGGTTGCTAAACCAATTTCTGGCGCGCTTGCTTTGCTGGGCATTTTGGGCAAATTCTGTATCGGTTAACCCCCCTGCTTGTTGACTTTGCGTATACATATAAGTTAGTTGAGCACCTACTTTAAGTTTGTTAGAAAGCGCATAAGACACTTCCCCATGAGAATGGTCCGTGTTAAAATAGGAGTTTTGTCGCCATCCATTTCCTAGACGCTTTTGATAGTAAGTCGTGTAGCTTAAGCGACCTGCGGTTCCCCCCACGTAATTAAAGGAGCTGAAGAGGCCATTGTTTCCGGTGGTGTTTTGGCTTTCCACAACCAGCTTTGTAGATAGATCAGGCTTGCGAAGCACAAAGTTCATTAACCCTCCAAACTGTGGGCCATACTGTAGTGAACTCGCCCCTCGAATAATTTCAATGCGATCGACTACCTCCATGGGCGGCGTATAATAAGCTTCTGGATAACCCATCGGGTCTGGAGTGATATCGTATCCATCCATCCGTACATTGAATTCCCAAGAACGATTAGGGGAAAGTCCGCGCGAGGCCACGCCTAATTGAATTCCGGAACCATCACTTTCCCAGACCGAAATTCCGGGTGTTCTAGAGAAGATTTGGCGGGAATTATTCATGGCTAAATTCGCTTGTAGGTTATCTAGCAAGATCATCTCATTTTTTTTACCTGCTGTAATCGTGTATTCGTTGACTTGAGGTAAAAAGGAATTGCCTTTTACTCCCGATTGAGCCGTGACAGAAACGCCTTGTAGCTCTGTTACATCGCTTAGGGTAAAGTTTACTTCCTGTTGCTTTCCTTCTTTGATGTTGACTTCTCGTTTGCTGGTTCTATAGCCCACAAAACTCACTTGAATGGTGTATTGCCCAGGTTTTAAGCCTTTGAGGATATAAGTACCCTTCGCATTCGTTTGTACCCCACGAACAGTTCCGGCAAGGGTAATTGATGCACCTGGAAGAGGCTCGTTTAATTCAGTCGTAATTAGGCCTGAGATTGAGCCTAATTGCGCAAGTGATGAGAAATTAACTAGTAATACGAAGGCGAATAGTACTTTTTTCATTTAAACTTTATTTAGACTAATTTTAAATAGAGTACAAATGTAGGAAGCGATCGCGACTCACGCAACACTATTTAGAATTATTTTAAATAAGATTTTTAAGGGGCTGATTCGATTGTATTATCTTGAAAGAGGTAATTTTGGGATTCTTATAAAAAAGCCGGATGAAACGAATACTATTTCTATTGTTTGCCTACATGCCGTTTGTTAACGCTCAACAGGTGTTATTAAAAGAGCTATCTGAAAACACCTTTGTTCATACCTCCTATTTGCAAACGGACGATTATGGACATGTTCCTTGCAATGGTTTAGTGGTTCGAAATGGTCAGCAGGCACTTATTTTTGATACGCCTACGGATGATCAAAGTGCAAAAGAATTGATTCGTTTGGTTCAAGATTCTTTACACTGTAAAATCATGACCGTAGTTCCCACTCACTTTCACAGTGATTGTTTAGGCGGTCTAAGGGCTTTTCATGAGGCAGGGATACCTTCCATTGCGAACGAATTAACCCTGGGTTTAGCGAAAAATAGTGGTGTAGAAATACCTAAAAACGGCTTTCGCGATTCTTTAACACAAGAAATAGGACGCGAAAAAGTAGTAATTAAATTTCTAGGCCAAGGCCATACGCGGGATAATGTGGTGGGCTATTTTCCAAGTGAAGATGTACTGTTTGGGGGCTGTTTAATAAAAGAATTAGACGCGTCTAAAGGTTATCTAGGAGATGCAAATGTGGACGAATGGTCCGCCACCGTGAAAAAAGTTAAAAAGGAATTTCCGCGTGTGAAACGAGTGGTTCCCGGTCATGGGGAAGCGGGAGACTCCAGTTTGCTTGATTACACTCAGAAATTATTCACGAAACAAAACTAAGTTTATCTGGTTTATAGCTTGATAAATAGCTACTTAGATGAACATGAATCGCGAAGAGTTCTTACACAAATTATCGGGAGGTTTAGCCGCAACTTGTGTTGCTTGTATGGCCGCCGCCTGTTCTAAAGAGGAGTCGGTGACTCCCGCAACGGGTTCTAATCCCACGGGAAATACAGCGGGAACCACGGTTAATTTAGATTCAGAGTTAAAAAATATCAATGATTTTGTTGCCAAAAGCTCTACCATCGTCATCCGCACCGCGTCCGGAAACGCTATAACTAGTTTTTTAGCATTCTCTTCAGTATGTCCTCATGCTGGGGCAACGGTGGAATATAATAATTCTACCTCCTCCTTTTTCTGCGCCGCTCACGGTTCTTCCTTCAGTGGAAATGGGGCATTAGTGCAAGGTCCGGCTACGAAAGGATTGACGAAATTAACCATTGAAATTACTGGATCTACTTTGACTGTCAAGGCGTAATTATTTTTATCTTTGGTCTAGATAAAAAAGAATAGCCTTATGAAAAAGTCCCTATTTAAATCGTTTGTTGCTCTAGCTCTTTTAGCATCCATGAGTTCTTGTGCTACTGTACTTGGAGGAAGAGTGACAGAATACCAACGAACTAAACCTGCTCCCGGGAAACCTGCCAGAGAAATTAGAGGTGCGGCCTTGATTGCGGATGTTATCTTGTTTTGGCCAGGTGCGATTATTGACTTTGCTACCGGAGCGATTTACAGACCTCGATAATTTCGTAGACAAAATGGGTGGATTGTATCGACAAAAATGGATGGAGGTTAATGATTCTGTGCGGAACTTTGGCACATGAAAAAATACCTACCTATTTTATGCGCAGTGCTACTTTTTACCTCTTGTAAAAAAGACGAATTAGAGCCTACAGATGATAATGAATTAGTTACTCGCGTTCAGCTAACCTTTACGGATGTCACTTCAAAAGCATCCCTCACCTATACTTTTCAGGACAAAGATGGCGATCCCAATACAGCGCCAGAAAAGTTCGATAAAATCGTGTTGAAAAAAGGGGCGACTTATACGTTGTCAGTGGGGGTTTATGACGATACGAAGTCCCCTGCGGAGGATATTTCAGAGGAGATCGAAGAGGAATCAGATGTGCATCTTTTTGTATTTAAAACAACGCCAGCCTCTTTGTTTACAACGACCATTTTGGACAAGGATAACAATGGGCTTCCGGTGGGATTATCCTCTTCTGTTGTAACTTCTGCGAGTGCCGGAACGGGTAAATTAAATCTATTATTAAAGCACCAGCCAGAATTAAACGGGGTAAAGGTGAAGACGGGTCAAGAAGCGGGGGGAAGTACCGATATCGATCTGTTATTTGATGTGGAAATTAACTAAGTAAAGCCCTCTATTGAGGGCTTTTTTTATAGGTAGCCTACAAGGTGTTCGTAGATTAAAAAATTATTTCATTAATTTGGACCAAATTCAAATAACGAATGAAAAAAGCACTTCTACTCAGCTGCGGCCTTTTAGCCGCTACTTTTTTAAGCCTTGGGCAAACTACTAAATCACCAGCAGCCGTACAGCCCAAGCCGGCTGATTCCTCTGCTTCGAAAAAGCCTGTTTCTAAGGCGAAATCCTACGATCAGGTTATTACCAAGGAGGCGAAATCCAAAAAAGGTTTATTCACGACCCACCAAATAGGCGATAAATTCTATTTCGAAATCCCCAAGAAACACTTAGGCAAAGACATGTTATTAGTCAGCCAAATCGCCAAAATCCCCAACGGTTTAGGCGGAGGCTACGTGAATGCGGGTACGTCTTCTCACGAGCAATTGATTGTTTGGGAAAAATTCCAAGAAAAGATCTTAATTAAAATCAAATCTTACGCAGCTGTAGCGGCAGATTCTTTACCTATCAGCTTATCGGTAAAGGCCAATAATTACGAGCCCACTTTGTATATGTTCGATATTGAAACATATAGCAAAGACTCTTCTAATGTCGTGATCGATGTAACGAAGTTTTATAGCAGTGACATTCCAGCCATGAGCGGCTTAGATGCATCTTTGCGGGAGACGCATAAAGTCAGAAATTTAGATGCTTCTCGGAGTTTCATTCGTTCCATCAAATCATTTCCGTTGAACATCGAGGTGTTGCAAGATTTTACCTACAATGCCACTAAGCCATCGGCCACAGCCTATACGGAAACGATCAGCATGCAGATGAATCAATCCATGATTTTATTGCCAGAGAAACCGATGAAACCGCGTTTATTCGATCAGCGTGTGGGTTATTTCACGCAAAGACAGTATGATTACTCGAGTGAAGAATTGAAATCCGATCAGAAAACGTATATCCAGCGCTGGCGCTTAGAGCCAAAAGACATGGCCGCATACAAGCGTGGGGAGTTAGTAGAACCGATCAAACCAATCGTCTATTATTTAGATCCTGCTACGCCGGTGAAATTGCGGAAGCACATGAAGAAGGGCGTAGAGAATTGGCAGAAGGCTTTTGAAGCGGCAGGTTTTAAAAATGCGATTATTTGCAAGGAAGCACCTACTAAGGAAGAAGATCCTGATTTTTCACCAGAAGACATTCGCTATTCAGTGATTCGCTATGTGGCGAGCACGACGCGTAATGCGATGGGTCCTAGCGTGAGCGATCCGCGTTCGGGGGAGATTATTGAGAGTGACATTATTTGGTACCATAACCATTTACGTTCGTACCGGAATCGTTTTCTGTTAGAAACGGGGGCCTCAAATCCGAACGCTCGTACGCTCGATACCCGCGAGGAGGATATTGGCGAGATGATGGAAATGGTGATTTCGCACGAGGTGGGTCATGCTTTAGGTTTTCCGCACAATATGGGAGCTAGCAGCTCGTATGAGGTGGAGAATTACCGCAAGGCAGACTTCACGAATAAGGAGGGAATCTCTGCCAGCATCATGGACTATGCGCGTTTTAATTACATCGCGCAGCCGGGTGACCAGGGGGTTCGCTACATTCGTCAAATGGGGCCTTATGACAGCTATGCTGTGAATTGGGGCTATCGTTTGATCCCAGACGCAGCTCGTCCTGAAGACGAAGTGCCTACGTTAGACAAGTGGATTGAGGCCAAAGCAGGGGATGCAAGATTCCGTTTTGGCAATCAGGGAACGACTTTTGATCCAAGTTCTCAAACGGAAGATATCGGAAATGATCCCATTCGTGCGAGTACCTATGGGGTGAAGAACTTGAAATATGTGGCACAGCATTTAGCGGAATGGACCAGCAAAAAGACGAATGATTACGAGGACTTAATTGAATTAAATGATGAGCTTTTGGGTTCTTGGTCACGTTATGTGGGCCACGTGACTACGATGGTGGGTGGAGTATATGAGCAATATGCCAAACCAAATCAACATATTTCTACCTATAATCCGGTACCGAAAGCGAGCCAACAAGCTGCAGTCAACTGGATCATTTCAAATGTATTTACAAACGTAGATTGGTTAATCAACAAAGAGGTGGTGACGCATCATATGGCGGGTTATACGGATCGTATTCGTAGCCTTCAAGTTAGTCCGTTGAACCGTATGTTAAGTGTAGAAACTTTTGCGCGCTTGGATAACAGTGGCTTGACTAACCCGAATCATTACAAGACCATTGATCTTTTTCAAGATGTACGCGGAGGCATTTGGAGCGAATTAGCTTCAGGAAAATACATCGATCGTTACCGTCGTAATTTGCAGAAGGCTTATATCGAACGCTTGAAAGCTTTGATGACGGATCAGGCGCCTGTTGTTTTAATGTCGCGTGAAAGCTATCCCGTAGCCCAATCCGATGTGCGCTCGATTGTGCGTGGCGAGTTGAAGGCGCTTCAAGCTAGTTTAGCGGCTTCGAAGGCAAAGTTTGCTGATAAAGAAGTGCGCTACCATTTGGATGATTGTTTGGAGCGAGTAAGTTTGATTTTGAAACCTGCTAAATAGTGCTTTCTGCGTAGCTTTTAAAGTTATCCAAAATCATCTGCCAGCCGGCTTGTTGCATGTCCTCCGGGTTTTGATTTTCCGGCTCAAATTGTTCAGTTACTTTCGTGCCCATTTCGGTGGATGCGAAAGTAACTTTCATTTTACGGCCATCTCCAATCAGAATATCGAGTGATTTTTGCTCCTCTATTTCCTTAAAAGTTCCCCAAAAATCAAAGCTCATCGACCCATCTCTGGCTGCCATTTCATAATGAAATTCACCGCCCACTTGTAGGTCTGTTTTCGCTGAGGGGCAATGCCAATCTGGAGAGGCAAAGTTCCAGTGTTGAACGTGTTCTGGAGAAGTCCACTTTTCCCAAACGCTGGCGATGGGTGCGTTTATCGTTGATTCAATCGTAATGAAAGCCATAAGTGATTCGTTGATTTTTTTGCAAATCTATCAAAAGCTTAGACCTTTTTCGCATTATTATGTAAAATATAGGGCTTTAACTATATTTGCACAAACAAAATACAAGCACTATGATTATTGAACCTAGAATGAGAGGGTTTATCTGTTTGACATCACACCCGAAAGGTTGTGAAAAAAACGTCTTAAATCAAATTGACTATGTGAAGTCAAAGGGAGCCATCGATGGCCCTAAAAAAGTGCTTGTCATCGGAGCCTCGACGGGTTTTGGTTTAGCCTCTCGCATCACGAGTGCATTCGGATCGGATGCCGCGACGATTGGCGTTTTCTTTGAAAAAGCACCTGCAGAAGGCAAAACAGCCTCTCCAGGATATTATAATAGCCTTGCTTTTGAAGCAGCGGCAGGAAAAGCGGGCCTTTATGCGAAAAGCATTAATGGCGACGCGTTCTCTAACGAAGTAAAAGAGCAGACGATCGATTTAATCAAGGCAGATTTAGGCCAAATTGATTTAGTAATCTACAGTTTAGCTTCTCCGGTACGTCAACACCCGGTTACAGGCGTTTTGCACCGTTCGGTTTTGAAGCCTATCGGTGATACATTTACAGACAAAACGGTTGATTTCCACACGGGGATTGTTTCAGATGTGACGATTACTCCTTGCAGCGATGAAGATATCGCGAACACGGTGGAAGTGATGGGTGGCGAAGATTGGCAGATGTGGATGGATGCTTTGCTGAACGCGGACGTTTTAGCAGATGGCGCGATGACCGTTGCGTATTCCTACATTGGACCTAAAGTAACGGAGCCTGTTTACCGCAAAGGAACGATCGGAATGGCGAAAGACCATTTAGAGGCGACGGCGTTTAAGATTACAGATGATTTGGCCAAAATAGGAGGCAAAGCTTTCGTTTCAGTGAACAAAGCACTCGTAACTCAGGCAAGTTCAGCGATCCCTGTGATTCCTTTATACATCTCGTTGTTGTACAAAATAATGAAGGCAGAAGGCACGCACGAAGGTTGCATCGAGCAAATCCAACGCCTATTCAGTGCGCGTCTGTATACGAATGGAACGATTCCAGTAGATGAGAAAGGTCGTATCCGCATCGACGATTGGGAAATGAACCCAGAAGTTCAAAAAGAAGTGGCTGAATTATGGAAAGGTGCTACGACAGAAAACTTGACTGCCATTGGCGATTTAGCTGGGTATAAATCAGACTTCTTAAACCTATTTGGTTTCGGTTTTGATGGCGTAGATTACGTTGCGGAGGCGAACGAAATGGTGGAGATTCCGGGATTGATTACGGTAGTGAAATAAAAGGGCTCTTAAAAAAGCATAGATAATTGGGTCAAAGTCATGAAAAGCTTTGGCCCAATTTTATATAAAAGTATATGAACATTTTCGAACGTATGCGTGCCGGCGGAATTATTCCGCACACGGATCCAGCGTGGACGGAGGTTTGGGAGATTGTGAATCAAACGATTGCACTTTCTGCTAAGCTGAATGCTTCAGGAAAGGTGGAGGAGATTCGCGCCATTTTATCTGAAATTTTAGGTCAAAGCATCGATCCATCGACGACTGTATTAGCGCCCTTTTCAACTAATTTTGGAAAACATACGACGATAGGTAAGAACGTCTTCATTAACCACGGCTGTTCGTTTTTAGACTTAGGTGGCATCACGATTGAAGACGATGTGTTAGTCGGGCCGCAAGTGAAATTAGTGACCGAAAATCATCCGGTGGATCCGGGCAATCGCAAGAGCCTAGATTTGAAATCGATTCATATTGGAAAAAATGTGTGGCTGGGAGCAGGCGCCATTATTTTACCTGGCGTTACGGTAGGCGAAAACTCGATTGTAGCTGCGGGTGCTGTGGTGACGAAAGATGTGCCTGCTAATACGATTGTGGGTGGGGTGCCGGCGAAGCACATCAAAAATATCTAATTAAAATAGCTGAATATACTTTTCAAAAATAAATAGTCTATTTCTGTTTTTTCCGGTCATTTCTTTCAAAATACCAGCTTCTACAAAAGTGTTAACTAAGTCGTTTGCCGCCTTGAAGGAGGACTTGGTAAGGTCTTTTACTTGATTAACGTGAACGATCGGTTTTTCAAATAAGTATTGGAGGAGCAGGTTCGCTTTTTGGCTTCTTTTCCCAAAAGTGGTAGTCATTTCTTCTTCTAGTCGGCTTTTTAGTGACAAAACACGATTCAAGGTTTCAATCGCATTTTCAGACGTATCCAATATTCCCACGAGGAAATATTTTAGCCATTGTGTCATATCACTTTTGGTTCTTACGCGTGTTAAATTATCATAATACAGACTTTTATCATTTTCAAAAAAGGCTGAAATATAAAGTAGCGGCTTTTCGAGGATTTTTTGCTCTACTAAAAACAACGGAATAAGTAAACGTCCTATGCGTCCATTTCCGTCTAAAAAAGGGTGAATCGTTTCAAACTGATAATGCGCTATCGCAATTTTAATTAAGGCAGGAATCAGAATAGCTTGGTTGTGTAAAAACGACTCAAGATCACTCATTAATTCGGATATTAATTCTTGATTGGGAGGAATAAAGATCGCATCTAGTAGAGAATTTCCCCCTATCCAATTTTGGCTTTTTCTAAATTCTCCAGGTTGTTTGTGTTCTCCACGCACGCTATTCAGCAAAATACCATGCGTTTTTCGAATCAAACGTGCGGAAATGGGTAAGGTCTCTAAATCCACAATGGCATTGTTAAGTGCCTTTACATAATTGGTTACTTCTTGCCAATCATTTCTGCGCTCAGGGGAGATATCTTCTTCCTCTAAAAGAGCTTCATCTATTTGTGTTTTTGTTCCTTCAATTCTGCTGGAAATAACAGCTTCTTTTGTGATATGGAGCTGAAGAAATAAGTCGATATTCGGCACAAGCTTAGAGAACGAATTTAACTCCCCCAGTTTAGCGGCTGCTTTTTCTAATAGGGCATTGATTTGAGCATTATCCCAAATCCACTGCTCATTGATTTTACTGGGTACAAAATACGTGTAGCCCGTTGGGTGTTTTATGAGTTTCCCGGAAGTATATTGAGCTAAATCGATCATTATTAACTTTTATGCAAAGTAAAATAAAAAATCCGTTATTTTACTTTAGTGCCCACAAAGTAAAACAAGAATTAATTCAACAACCTAAACTCATTAGGCGTCTGTCCCACACGTTGCTTGAATAAGCGCGTGAAATGTTGTGGGTATTTGAAGCCCATTTCAAATGCAATTTCATTGATCGTTTTATCCGATTCGAATACGCGGTTTTTCGCCACGTCGATGGTCTTGTTTTGGATGTAATCCTTCGCGGTTAAACCGGTTTCTTTTTTGATTAAATCCCCAAAATAATTGGCCGATAAATGCAGCTCATTCGCGAAATAACTAACGGATGGAATGCCGTAAACTTGCGCCTGATCGGATTCAAAATAGTTGTTCAATAAGGTTTCAAAGCGTTCTAAAATGCCTTTGTTCACATGTTCCCGTGTGATGAATTGGCGGTCGTAGAACCTTTGGCAATAACCCAAAAACAATTCGATGTTTGAGACAATCAACTTCTTCGAATGCTTGTCGATGGGTTGCTTGAGCTCGAATTCGATTTTGGCAAAACAGTCCAATATCATTTGGCGCTCATCATCGGATAAGTGTAATGCTTCGTGAGATTCGTAATGGAAGAATTTATACTGGGACATATTTCGACCCAAACTTGTGCCTATCAACAAGTCAGGATGGAAGATTAATCCATGTCCCATCGGTTGGTAGGGAATCTTTGTATTTTGAATTTCCGCCACTTGACCCGGAGCGAAAAAGATTAAAGTTCCAGCTTGGTAATCATAAGTATGCCGACCGTACCGAATGTCGCCACATTGGACATCCTTTAAAATAACGCTATATAGTCCATATTGAAATCGTATGGTATCCGCATCGCCCCATTCCCGTATGTTCGCTAGGGAGTAATCAATAACAGACGCCAATGGGTGTAATGTCTTATGATTATTATCTGTATTGTACTTTGCGATATTGTTGATAGGGTAATTCAGTTCCATGGGCCACGAATTTTAAAAACGAATTTACCAATTATCGAATAGATGCAAACTTCGAACATTCCTAATCCGTAAAAATGGTAGAAAATCCCGGAATTTATCTACTTACTTTCAATGCATTAAGTTTGAAATTTGTTTCGTAAAAAAATAACCTATGAAATCAATCGTATTATTCTTGAGCTTTATGCTCTTGACACTCAACAGCGCTTCCGCGCAAACCAATTCAGACGAAACGATTAAGCAATTATCGAAAGACAAGTGGCAATGGATGGCTAACAAAGATGCCGATAAATTAGCCGCTTTGTTTGATGAAAAGTGCGAGTTTGTTCACATGGGAGGAACCTGGGGGAAAGCGCGTGAAGTGGAGATCATTAAAGCCGGTTTTATTTGGTATAAACAAGCAGAGGTCTATTCTACGTATGTGAAATTCTACGGGAATACCGCCATTTTATTAAGCGATATCGATTTAGTCGCGCAGGTAGGTGGCAACTTGGTTACGAATCCATTTATGGTAACGGAAGTATATGTATTGGAAAATAATGCATGGAAAATGGCCCAATTAACATTTTCTCATTTATCTCGACCAGTTAAATTAAAACAATAAAACACATGAAAAAGCTAGTATTTTTATTGAGCATCTTGCTCATTTCTATTTCATCTTCCTTTGCACAGACCGCTGCAGAAAAAGAATTGATCCAATTGTCGATGGACAAGTGGCAATGGATGTCGGATAAAGACGTGGACAAACTAGACAAATTATTCGATGCTAAAGCCAAATTCGTTCACATGAGCGGAACGTGGAAGAAAGATGAAGAATTGGACATCATTAAAACGGGGCGCATTTGGTATAAAAAAGCGACAGTGAAAGATACCGCGGTGGAGATCGTAGGGAATACAGCGATCGTTTGGAATCGCATTACATTAGATGCTATCGTGCGGGAACAAGTGGCGGTTACGGAGTTTACGGTGACGGAAGTCTACCAAAAACAAGGGAACGATTGGAAGATGCTCGCATTGACATTTAGTAGCGTGCGTGATACGCATCAGATAAAACATTAAATTTTAATATATTTGCTTCGATTCTCCTAAATCACTTCGACTATGATCAAGAAATATTCCGTTAAGATTAACAAGAAAGTCCACCAAGTAGAGGCGGACGAAAATATGCCCCTTTTGTGGGTGCTCCGTGACATCCTAGGAATGGAGGGCACGAAATACGGTTGCGGTGTCGGCTCTTGCGGCGCTTGCACGGTGCATTTAAATGGGGAGGCGGTTCGGTCGTGCCAGTTGCCTATTTCGGCTTTGGCAGGAACAGAAATCACCACCATCGAAGGCTTATCAGCGAAGGGTGATCATCCGGTACAGAAAGCGTGGGTGGATGTGGACGTCGCGCAATGCGGTTATTGTCAGTCTGGCCAAATCATGAGCGCCGCGGCTCTCTTGAAAAACAACCCGAATCCCACCGAAGAAGATATTGAAAACTTCATGACCGGCAACATTTGCCGTTGTGGAACCTATACGCGTATCAAAAAAGCCATTCAACTAGCCGCTTCGAAATAAGATGAAAAAGACAGACTCAAATTACAGCAGACGCTCGTTCTTGAAAGTATCATCGCTTTCCGGCGGAGGCATGATGTTAGGTATTTCTTGGTTCGCAAGCGCGAAGCCGGAAGACAGTCTAGCAGAATTAAATATCGAACCGGTCTGGCAAGAGGTGACCAGTTTCATCAAAATTGCGTCAGATAATTCGATTAAAATATTCTCTCCTAATCCAGAGTTTGGCCAAAACGTAATGACCTCTTTACCGATGTTAATCGCAGAGGAATTAGACGTCGATTGGAAGCAAGTGGAAGTGGAACAAGGGAATTACGACCCTAAAGCTTTCCCGCGTCAGTTTACCGGAGGTAGCCAAGGTATTCGCATGGCTTGGAAGCAATTGCGGACGGTAGGTTCAGCAGCGCGTCAGATGATTTTGACGGCGGCCAGCCAGGCTTGGAATTTACCTGTTTCGGAATTGACCACGGCGAATGGAATGATTACGCATGCGTTCAGTGGCAAGTCAGAAACCTACGGAACTTTTGCCGCTGCGGCTGCAAAATTACCGGTGCCGAAGGACATCGTCTTGAAAGGAAATCAATCTTTTCGCTTAATTGGAACACCTCAAAAAAATGTGGTTGCACCCAAGATTGCACAAGGAAAACCCTTGTTCGGGATGGATTACCGCGAGGCGGGGATGTTAATTGCGATGACTGAACGTCCACCGGCTTTTGGTATGCGATTGAAATCGTTCGATGCAACCGCAGCGAAGAAGATGCCGGGAATCGTGGATATTTTCCCGATCCAAGTGTTTAAAGACGACCATAAATTTGCAGGTTTTGATACGCGTTCGTTCAACGAAGTAATTGCCGTCGTGGGCAAGTCTACTTGGGATGTGATGAACGCACGCAAGAAAATCAAAGCCGTTTGGGAAGTAGCGCCAGAAAGAAAAGAGATGGGCGTGAATAACCGTGAAACAACGGTTCCTTCAGGCTTAGAAAGTACGACGAAACATTATGCCCAAATGCTTGAAATGAGCAAAAAGCCAGGTGTCATCGAGCGAAAAGATGGTGATCCAGAAAAGGCGTTTGCGGAGGCGAAACACGTGATTGAGCGAACCTATACCGCACCGTTTTTGGCACATAATATCATGGAACCGACGAACACGTTTGCACATTATGTGGGCGATAAAGTTCGGTTTGTTGCACCTATCCAAATCCCCGATTGGATTATGCCCTCTATCGTGGCTCGTTTAGGCATTCCTAAGGAAAATATATCGATTGAATTAGTGCGTATGGGCGGCGGTTTTGGTCGTCGTGCGTATGGCCATTACATGATCGAGGCGGCCTTGATTTCTAAGCAAGCGAACGCACCCGTTAAATTAATTTACTCGCGGGAGGATGATGTGAGTGCGGGTATTTATCGTCCGTCTTACCAGTTGACCTACCGCGCAGCTTTCGATGAAAATAAGAAGCTGATTGCTTTTCATGCCAAAGGTGGGGGCGTTCCTGAATCCCCTTTACATGCCAATCGTTTTCCGGCAGGAGCGATTGACAATTACCTAGCGGAGAGTTTTGTGATTCCATCGAACATTACGATTGGCGCTTTCCGTGCCCCTCGTTCGAATTTTAACGCCGCGGCGGAACAGTCGTTCTTGGATGAGATTTCAGAGTACATGGGTAAGGATCCGATTGCGTTCCGTTTGGAATTATTGCAGCGGGCCAAAGATAACCCAGTAGGAAAAACCAACGATTACGACGCGAGCCGCTACATGGGTGTGTTGGAATTAGTGCGCGAAAAATCGGGCTGGGGAAAACCGGAAAACGCAGGTAAAAAGCGTGGGGTTTCGGCGTATTTCTGCCATAATTCCTATGCGGCACAGGTCATCGATTTACAGGTGAAAGGCGACCAAGTGACGGTTGACCAAGTAACAACAGCTTTGGATTGCGGCGTGGTTGTGAATCCGGAAGGAGCGAAAAACATGGCAGAAGGTGCGGCGATCGACGGGATTGGAAATGCTTTGTTTGGCCAGTTAACTTTAACGGATGGTCGCACTGATCAACGCAATTTCGATACGTATCGCATGATTCGTCACAATGAGGCGCCGAAGAAAATTGATGTGCATTTTGTGAAGAATGAGATTGACCCGACGGGATTAGGCGAGCCGCCGTTCCCACCGATTTTTGGTGCGATGGCGAATGCACTTTATAAGGCGACGGGGAAACGTTTTTACCAACAACCTTTTCAGTCACAGTTAAAGGGGTAATTGCCTAGAATTTGGTTTAATTAACTAAATTCGAGTTCCCCTTTATAATATGATTTACGGATGGCCATAGCAATTTTTGAGAATAAAGAATTACAACTGACCTGGATCGATGTGACCGGTCCTACTGCGACAGAACTATCCGACCTCAGTCAGGAATATGGTTTAAATGCGTATGCCTTATCCGCCTGTCTGCAACCAGACCATCTTCCTAAACACGAGGATATAGAAGGAACGCACTTTATCATTACGCGGGTGCTCATTCCAATTAGTGCTGGACAATCAGTTTCTATTCAGTCTATCTCCACGAAAATTGCCTTTTTTTACCGACCGGGATTGTTGATTTCGATACATCGCATTCCGCATGATTTTATTGAAGATGTACGGACGCGGTTTTTTGATACGGGGCAATTGCCAGTGGTGGAGTCTATTGTGGCCAAAATGCTTTGGCATATTTTGCATTCCTATGAAACACCGGCGGTGCGCTTATCGAACGAGCTAGATGATTTTGAAAGCAAGGTGTTTTCGCAGAATTTGACACCTCAAATGCTATCGGAATTATACCAAATCAAACGCAAATCGCTGATGAGTAAAAAGCTATTACTGTTTAGTCAAGAGGCGGTGAGTTCCATTAAGTTGTCAGATTCTGAGTCAGATGTCTTGCAAGACACACGCGATTTGCATTTAAAGTTGATGAACATCTACGACCAGATTCATGAAGATGTGTCCAATTTGGTGAATTTTTATTTGTCGATTTCTGCGCAGAAGACCAATGAAGTGATTAAGGTCTTGACGATTTTCTCCGTGTTTTTTATGCCATTAACCTTTATTGCGGGGATTTATGGGATGAATTTTGATTACATGCCAGAGCTAAGAGAACGCTGGGGTTATCCGGCATTACTCGGGTTTATGATGCTGCTCAGCGGTTTGATTTATGTGTGGTTTAGGCGGAAGAAGTGGTTATAAGTTCTGTTTATGATTTTTATAAAATAGTTTAAATTTTATTATTCATTACTCTTGCCTAGATTTGTTCGCAAACGACTCTGACTCAATTCATTTGTGTTAGTTTAATTAATGAAAAAATAATTTATAAAAGCCAGGCATCCTTTGTTTGGCTTTTTTATTGAAAGTATTTCTGCTTGATCTGGTCTTTTTTTTCGCCTAAGTAAGTTAAGAACGCTTTGGAAACGGGGGACAAACTTTTGTCCTTGTGCCAAATTAATTTCCATTTCGTGGAGATGGGCAAACCTTCTCGCTCGATAATTTTTAAAGTCCCTGCTTTGACTTCATTTTTAATGCCTATAATGGGCATGATGGAATAGCCTAAACCGGCAATGACAGCCTGTTTAACGGCCTCATTTGACATTAATTCAATTTTTTTCAAGCCATCTACCCCCTGTTTTTTAAAATAACTTTCCATTATTTTTCGCGTGCCTGACCCATATTCACGGAAGATGAGGGGTAGTTCATTTTTAAACTCATGGTAGTTAAAAGTAGGTTTCATCTCAGCCGTTTCCTTGTTTCCAATAAGGTATAAATCGTTTGTAAGTATATCGATGGAATCAAAGGTGGGGTTATCTAAGGCGTCTGAAACGAGGCTAAAATCCACTTCGTTTTCGAGTTGACTTTCGAGTACTTTTTCTCGGTTAGTTACGTCAATACTTATTTCCACGCCGGGATTCGTACACAGGAAATCGCTCAGAAAATAGGGTAAAACATATTTGCCAGTGGATACAATGGAAATTTTTAGACGACCCACCAGCTGGTCTTTGAACGCCATCGTTTTGTAATTAATGGCATAGACTTGGTCTAAGATGCTTTTAGCAGATTCCGCAATTTCTTTTCCAAAATCCGTGATGTAAATTTTCTTCCCGATGATCTCGATCAGAGGAATGTCGAACTGCGCTTGTAGGTTTTTGATCTGAATGGAAACAGCGGGCTGTGTAAGGTTTAGTTCTTCAGCAGCCTTTGTGATACTGTTGGTTTGTACCACCTTCAAGAAAATCTGCAGTTGATTTAGGGTATAGTTCATAACGCGTCATTATGTATTGCATTATAAACTTAAATAAAAATTATCAATATTTAGTGATTTACTTTGTGGTAGAATCAAGCAGCATGCCCTCCGCCTTTTACACAAGGCAATTAAATATGATCAACTTTGAACTACTTTCTTTTAATCTGACAAACCCCACCTTACTGTTTTTCATTCTGGGGGTTTTTGCAAAATATGTCAAGAGTGATTTAGAGGTTCCGGCGGCATCCAAAAACTTCATTTCTCTGTATCTGTTATTCTCTATCGGATTTAATGGCGGAAGCGAATTAGCAGTGACTGGAATTACGAATGAAGTAATTGTTAGTCTCTTGTTTGGCATGTTATTAGCGTTGATTATACCCATTTACTCCTACTTCATTTTACGGGTAAAATTAAATTCCTCTGACGCTGGTGCTATCGCAGCATCCTATGGCTCTGTCAGCGCGGTTACCTTTGTTTCTGCGGTCGCTTTTTTAGAGATGAATAACCTAAAGGTAGGAGGAGAAATGGTCGCCGTCATGGCATCCATGGAGTTTCCGGCCATTATTATGGGAGTTATTCTACTGAATTTATTTCCGGACAAAAAAGAGAATGCCCCCGTGCAGTGGAAGGAGGCTATGAAACATTCCCTGACGAATGGAAGTGTGCTCATGATTTTTGGAAGTTTACTCATTGGATTCGTCTCTGATTCGTCTCAATCCATCGGAATTAAGCATTTTACTTCAGATATATTCAAAGGTTTTTTAGCCATCTTTTTGTTAGATATGGGGATGGTGGCTGCTAGCAGGTTTAAGGCGTTTAAAAAACAGGGTTCTTTTTTATTGCTTTTTGCCTTACTAGTGCCACTTTTTAATGGGGTCTCCGTCTCCATTTTATCACAATTTATCACCGATAATGTGGGGAATAGACTGATATTCTCCATTTTGGCAGCCAGCGCTTCCTACATTGCAGTCCCTGCAGCGATGCGCTTGGTGGCACCTAAAGCAGACCCGGGGATCTATATTCCGATGGCTTTGGGCGTCACATTCCCACTCAATGTCACGATTGGTTTGCCTTTATATATGCAAATTATCCATGGCTAGCGAACACTATTTCAGCGGACGTCAGGTTGTCATTGCGACAAAACACCAAAAGGAACAAGTAATAGGCCCGGCATTACAAGAGGCATTTGGGATGGAATATGTCGTTACAGAGAAAGTAGATACGGATTTATTGGGCACATTCACAGGAGAAGTGGAGCGTGTATTAACACCAGTCGAGGCGGCTAGGCAAAAATGCATTTTAGCTTTAGCGGAATGTGATGCCGATTTTGCCATTGGTTCTGAAGGATCTTTTGGCCCACATCCTACGCTGTATTTTCTACCTGCGGATGAAGAAATTCTGCTACTGTTGGACCGAAAAAGGGAGCTGGAGATTGTGGTAAAGCACACCAGCCTGCAAACAAATTATGCCTCATTTGAGCAGGGTTCAGAGCAGAATTTATCCGATTTTTTACAACAGGTTAAATTTCCCAGTCACGGCTTACATGTGAAATCCCCAGCGGGTTACGTGGCGAAAGGAATTAGATCTGAAGATCGATTAAATCAAGCGATTCAGGAGGCTGTTAATCGCTTTGGAACCTATACCCTAGAAACCGATATGCGGGCGATGAATAATCCGACTCGAATGGTTGTTATTCAGAAGCTAGCGGGAAAATTAGTGGAGAAGATGAAGAGCTGTTGTCCTGCCTGCCAAAGACCTGGATTTAGTCCCACCGATGTCATTCGTGGCCTGGTTTGTTTTTGTTGCTCCTTACCTACGAAATCAGTTAAATCGCTTATTTATAGTTGTGAAGGATGCCAATACACGACTTGCGTTGATTTCCCTGATTCCAAAACGACGGAGGACCCTATGTTTTGTGATTTTTGTAACCCCTAGTATACTATGATTACGTCAGATTTATCTTTTGTTAAAGACCAGTTAGAAAAAGGTGAAGTGGTCGGAATTCCTACGGAAACCGTCTATGGTTTAGCGGCTAACATTTACGATGAGCAAGCGATTGCGAAGATTTTTAGTACCAAAGGAAGGCCTAACACGAACCCTTTGATTGTCCACGTCAAATCGATGGATCAAGCGCGCACTTTGGTCTCGTATTTTCCTCTCAAAGCAACCCTATTGGCGGAGCGTTTTTGGCCAGGTCCTTTAACGTTGATTTTGCTTAAAAGCGATTTGATTTCTGACGCGATAACTGCTCAGCAATCGACGGTAGCGATACGAATGCCTAACCACTCCGCGACTTTACATTTACTGGAATCGTTGGACTTCCCTTTAGCTGCTCCCAGCGCAAATCCCTACAATCGAATTAGTCCTACCTGCGCTACGCATGTGGAGGATTATTTCCCCCAAATTTCCATCTTAGAAGGCGGTAATTGCGAGGCAGGAGTAGAGTCGACCATTCTCTCTTTTGATGGAGATGAGGTCGTTTTACTGCGGCATGGCGCTATTTCCATAGAGCAAATTGAGGAGGTAGTCGGACGTATTTTGGACAGAACATCCTCTGAGTCCTTGCACCTCGCACCCGGCAGAAGCAAGAAGCATTATTCGCCCTTATGTGAATTAATTATCAGCTATGAACCGTTGTTTATGTTGAGCGCCGTTCAGCAGAAGAAAGTGGCTATTTTATGGTTTAAAGAAGTGAAAATTGATAGTCCCAAAGTCGCCATCAACCATATCCTCTCTCCTAGTGGAAATTTTAAAGAGGCGGCCGCAAACATGTATGACGCTTTGCATCAATTAGAAAAATCAGGGGTTGAATTAATCATCGTTGAGCGCCTGCCTAATTATAACTTGGGACGTACCATTAATGACCGATTTGAAAGAGCCGCCGCGAAATGAAAAAACAAGTACTTGTAAACGCTAAAATCGTCAATGAAGGCACCTCCTTTTTTTCGGACGTGTTGATTCATCACGGTCGAATTGAAAAAATAGCCCCCCATATTTCTGATCCTAATGCGGATGTTTTCGACATCAATGGGAATTATTTGATCCCCGGAATGATTGATGATCAGGTGCATTTTAGAGATCCGGGATTAACGTATAAAGGCAATTTAACGTCAGAATCTAGAGCGGCAGTTGCAGGTGGCGTGACCTCCTTTATGGATATGCCTAACACCGTTCCTAATACGTTGAACCGCGATTTATTAGAGCAAAAATACCAAGCAGCGGCGCAACAATCGCTCGCGAATTATTCCTTTTTTATGGGGGTAACCGCTGGCAATTTAGAGGAGGCCTTGCGGGTAGATAACGAGAGCGTCTGTGGAATTACGGATGATGGGTTGTATTTTAATGAGCAACAAATTCTAGCGAATAATCCGGAATATTTGGAAAAATTATTCTCGCGTGCAGAGACCTTGGTTGCCTTACATAGCGAGGACGAATCCATTATTGATCAAAATTACGAACGGTATTTTACGGAAACGAAAGGCCAAATTTCCTTTGCTTTACATGCTAAAATTCGAAGTACAGAGGCCTGCTTGAAAGCTACCAAACGGGTTTTGGACATACAATCTAACTACCACAACAGGCTCCATTTTTTCCATATTTCCACTGGCGAAGAAGCGATGCTTTTCCCCGCCTCTACTGATTATAGAAACAAACGAGTAACAGCAGAAGCCTGTATTCATCACTTATGGTTTACGGAAAAAGACTATGAAAAAAGAGGGGGCGATATTAAATGGAATCCCTCCATCAAGACGGAATTTGATCGGGTAACGTTAATACAGGCATTGAAAGAAGGACGGATCGATATTATCGCCTCAGACCACGCGCCTCACAGTAAGGAAGAAAAACAAGGGACCTACGAACAAGTAAAATCGGGGGCACCTATCGTACAGCATACCTTGCCGCTTCTGTTTGAATTAGCTTCGCGCGGGGAAATTTCCGTCGAACAAATTGTCGAAAAAACGAGTCATCGAGTGGCTGATATTTACCGTTTGAAGGATAGAGGGTATCTACGCGAAGGCTACTATGCAGATCTAGTGGAAATGCAGCCCAATTCCCCGTGGCATGTTACCACAACATCTCTTTTCTATAGGTGTGGATGGGCACCGGTAGTGGGGGAGCGACTTTCTGCTAAAGTAAAACGTACGTTTGTAAATGGAAATCTCGTATTTCAGGAGGATGCGTTTATGTCGGATGCCAAAGGTTCCCGCTTATTCTTCGAAAAGATCAGGTAGCATTTTTTTGACCACTTAATAGTTTAAATAATTTCACGTGTTCATAATAATTCTCCCTACCTATTTTATGTTTTACCAAGATATTGGCGCTAACCAAATCATCCAAATAGCGAATCGCGGTATTT
Organism: Aquirufa antheringensis; assembly: GCF_023921165.1. Lineage (NCBI taxonomy): Bacteria > Pseudomonadati > Bacteroidota > Cytophagia > Cytophagales > Flectobacillaceae > Aquirufa > Aquirufa antheringensis. The sequence continues at coordinate 1,037,343 of NZ_CP049835.1, read as the reverse complement.
CTGCTAACCCTTAAATCTTTCTGTAGGTATTCTATTTTGGTATAAGGGTATTTGAAAAGACTATTTAGTAGGTCTGGGCTATATAGTTTAGGTGCCAATGCTCTAATCTGGCTTTTTTGTTCTTGCATCAATAATCGGAGCGCTTGAATTAATATAATCCCTTCTTTAGCCGTTTTTTCTACTCCATCTAGGATAAATAACATCCACGCCTCCCACGACTCTTTTACACGGATTTCTTGAAGTAATCGATAATAGTCGTTTTTATGGGTGATGATGTAGCTGCTTAGATAAAGAATAGGCAAAGTTAAGAGTCCTTTTTGGACCAAATACAATACATTAATAATTCGTCCAGTTCTGCCGTTACCATCATAAAAGGGGTGAATACTTTCGAATTGATAATGAATGATAGCCATCTTTATTAATGGGTCAAGGTCCATCATCGAATCATCATTGATAAAGGATTCCAGGTTTTGCATCAAGTTAAGGATGGTATCGTAGTCTTGTGGGGGTGTATAAATAACTTCTCCTGTTTGATCATTTAATAATTTTGTGCCGGGAAGCCTTCTAAAACCGGCCTTGTTTTGTTCAACGCCCTCTTGAATTTGCAGGATTGTATTATTCGTAAGTAATCCATTTGTTTTAACAAGGTCAAAGCCCTCAATTAATGCTTTTGCATACTGGTGAACTTCTTTAGCTGCAGGGCTAGCAAACTGCTGGTTTTGAAAACTACTTCGATAGATTTCATCAAATGTGCTAATGATGTTTTCTATCGCGGAACTTTCCCTCGCCTCTCTAAGGGCTAACGTTTCCAAAAGAATACGTTCATTTGGAAGGCTACTGATGACCCCTTTAAATTCTGCCAAAGCCTGGTGTGCTAACGCCGATTTACGCAAAACTGCTTTGGTTTCAATATCCTGATGCAAAGGCAGTAAAGGGATTTTTGTCGTTTCCATTTCGAAATATAACCCAAAAATTTAATTATTTGGGTTGTTTCGATTAACTATAACCCAAATAATCAACATTTTGGTATATATCTGCTGCGCTCAATCGCCGTTTATATAATAGACGGGTCTAAAGATGTTTAAATTGTCGTACTTGCTTCCATGACAACATCGCGCAAAACATCCCTGACCGCCGGTATTCTTTACCTGCTCACCTTTATTTCCATCCCCACTTTATTGCTTTACCACGAAATTCACCAGCCGAATTTTGGTATCAGCTCAGCGCCATCAACTGATGTGGTGCTCGGAGGGATGTTAGAACTGGTGATGGCTTTGGCCTGCATAGGTACTGCGCTGGCATTTTATCCAGTTTTGAAGAAGCAAAATGAAATGCTTGCCTTGGGTTTTGTGGCGGCGCGGATTTTAGAAGCGACCCTGATTTTTGCGGGTGTGGCGAGCTTGTTAACGGTGTTGAATTTGCGCTCTCTGGGAACAGAAGCACAGGTGGTTTCTCGTGGATTAGTGATGTTGTATGATCGATTGTTTTTGATTAGCCAAAGCTTCATCCCCGCCGTCAATGCTCTTCTGCTCGGATCACTCTTGTACCAAACACGTTTAGTCCCTCGCATTTTACCCATCATCGGAATCATCGGAGCCTTTACTTTGGTAGCTGGCGATGTAGCCGTTTTGTATGGCGTGTATGATCAGCGCGCACCTATCGCCGGCTTATCAGCGGTCCCGATTGCGCTGTGGGAATTTTCCTTGGGGATTTATTTGACGTTTAAAGGATTTAAAGAAAATGCCGTAATTTTAGGATAATGAAAATCCCTATTTACCAAGTCGATGCCTTTACGAACGAACGCTTTAAAGGCAATCCAGCTGCCGTTTGTCCCTTAGACAATTGGCTTCCAGCTGCCGTGATGCAAAACATCGCAGCGGAGAATAATTTAGCAGAAACGGCCTTCGTTGTAGCCGCCGGCGAAAACTTCGAAATCCGTTGGTTTACGCCCACGGTTGAAGTGGATTTATGCGGACATGCGACCTTAGCGAGTGCGTATGTATTATTTAACGAATTGGGTTTTGCTGGAGACCAAATCAACTTCATTTCTCAGCGAAGTGGTCCTTTATCCGTGACAAAAAATGGCTCCATTTTAGCCTTGAATTTTCCGGTGGATACACTATCGGAATTACCCTTAAAACCAGCGTTTGCCATTGGATTATCACAGGCGCCTCGCGCCGTTTTTAAAGGCAAAACGGATTATTTATTTGTCTACGATTCGGAAGCGGAAATCTTGGCTTTGCAACCAGATTTCGTAGCCTTAAAAGCGCACCCTGTTCGCGGGATTATCGTAACGGCTCCCGGTGAAACGACGGATTTTGTGTCGCGCTTTTTTGGGCCAGCTTGTGGCGTGAATGAAGATCCGGTGACGGGTTCAGCGCACACGACTTTGACACCTTATTGGGCTTCGATTTTAGGTAAGACGGAATTAACGGCTCGTCAATTATCACAAAGAACAGGTGACTTAACCTGTAACTTAATGGGCGATCGCGTGGAGATAGCTGGCGAAGCTGTCTTATATTTAAAAGGAGAGATAGAGGTGTAATATGTTAATTATAAGCATATTGGATTTTAATACAGAAATTAAATTGTAATTTTGTATTTCAATAATTCTCCAATTATGGAAAACTTTTCTAATACTGAAAAACGAGTTGTTTTTTTTCAAAAGCAATTGGAGAAAGCGATGCCTGCGGTTAGACAACAAATTAAGGTCTATGAGTCTCATGTTAAATCAGGTAATACGAATAAATCACCTAAAGTAGCACCTCAATTCAATAATGCATAAACCGCGATTGCTGGTGATTGCGGGATGCAATGGCTCTGGTAAATCATCGTTTTCAAAGTACTTAGTTCCCTCGCCAAATACGATTCCTTTTGATTATGATTCTCATTTCTTAAGCCATTATAGGGCCTTAATGGATATTGATATTAAGGAACAAATGGCACATAATTTAGCGTCATCGGATTTAAACGTTGAGATTGAAGAAGCATGGAAAAGTAGGAAAGATTTCGCTTATGAAACAAATTTTGATAGTGAACCCATATACTGGCCTGATAAATTTAAAGCCAAAGGGTATGACCTTTTTCTGATATTTCTTTGTTTGGATTCCCTCGAGTTAGCGAATAATCGAGTTTCAATAAGGGTAGAAAATGGGGGACATTTCCTTCCTACATTTGAGGTGGAGCGAAGGTATTTTGCAGGATTTAAAAACTTGAATAAGTATTATGCTCGGTTTGATTTTATAGATATATTTGAAGGTTCTGCTCATGCAAAAATCCCTGAGCACTTGGCAACTGTTGAAAAAGGAAAAGTGGTCTTTTCAACTTTGGAATGTTATATGTACTTAAAAAACCTAATTCCTGTGTTAATTTCTCGCTAAGTAGCTCATTTAATTACCTTTTTGCTCGGAGGAAATAACCCATAAAGATGAAAAACAGTCAATAAACGAATTAACAACCCTTATAAATGATAATGAACATGAAAAAATTAATCACCTTTTTTGCCATTTTAGCGATGGCCACCAGCTTAACAGCTCAAACACCTAAAGCGAATTTGATTAAAGAATGGGAGCGCGCGCGTGCTTACACGAAAGAGTATTTAGAGGCGATGCCAGAAACGGGTTATGCGTTAAAACCTACGAAAGAAATGCGTTCATTTGCGGGTCAAATGCTTCACTTAAGCGACGCGATTTACATGATTGTGGGAACAGCCACGGATGTAGCGCCTACGGTAAAGGATTTGGAAAAATCAAATGACGTAGCGAAAGTAAGTGTGACGGACAAAGTGTTAGCAGCGTATGATTTTGCCATTAATGCCATCAAAAATGTACCGGATGCAAAATTAGCAGAATCGGTTAAATTATTTGGTCGATTTGAATTGACAAAAGGTCAAGCAATGGATAAAGCGTTTGAACATCAAACGCACCACCGTGGTCAAGCGACGGTCTACATCCGTTTAGCGGGTGCTACACCTCCGCAAGAGAAATTGTTCTAGTCTAAACAATTTGCAGTGAAAAGGGTTTGTCATTCATAGGCAAGCCCTTTTTTTATGCAAGGCGTTAAAAAACAACATTTACCCTCCAAAACCTGTCCCGTCTGTAATCGCCCTTTCGCCTGGCGTAAGAAGTGGGAGAAGAATTGGGACCAAATCATCTATTGTGGTGAAAAGTGCAGACGTAGCAAATAAGTTTTCGGACGAAGATATTGACCGCATTATCCAAATGGCCTGGGAAGATCGCACGCCTTTTGAGGCGATCGAATTTCAGTTTGGCCTAAAGGAAAAAGAGGTCATCGAATTCATGCGACTGAATAGTAAGGAGTCGAGTTTCCGCATGTGGCGAAAACGAATGACGGGCCGCGGTACGAAACACCTACAAAAGCGTGTTGCGGTAGATCCGCGTTTTAAATGCACGTTGCAACGTAGCATCAGTATGAATAAAATCAGCAAGCGCTAATGAAGTTTTCGACAAAACGCGAAGAGGTATTAGCGCAAATCGATCAATTTGATCCAGAAAAGTATGCACGAAGCCGGAACTTCATTACTGGCGGAGTCTCTTATTTATCCCCCTATTTATCCCGCGGTTTTATCACGGTTCCCCAAGTCGTCAAACGATTAAAGAATCGTGGAATTGGGTTAGAACAGGCTGAAAAATTTATCCAAGAATTAGCGTGGCGCGAGTTTTATACCCGTACCTGGTTTCAAAAAGGCGATGCTATTTTTGAAGATATCCGCCATCCGCAGGAGGGCATTGAGCGCTTTGGCATCCCGAAAGCAGTACTAGAATCTACCACAAGAATTAAAGCTTTAGATGGGGCATTAAAGAACTTCCCAGAAACTGGATATCTTCACAATCACTTGCGCATGTACCTTGCTGGAACGATTTGTAACGTGGCCAAATACCACTGGTTAGAACCTGCCCAATGGCTCTATTATCATTTGCTCGATGGTGATTTAGCAAGTAATGCGCTGAGTTGGCAGTGGTGCGCCGGGACGTTCAGTAGCAAGTTGTATTACGCGAATCAAGAGAATATCAATCGCTATACCGGCAGTCAACAGAGAGGCACTTTCCTTGATTTTGATTACGAGGATTTGCCTTCGCAACCGGCTCCCGATCATCTGTGTAGATCGGTCGAAGCTGCACTTCCGTTCACCCCGCCTACAACGCAGCCACTGGTGATTCAGTCCGACATTCCCACGTATGTTTATACCCATTATACGCTAGATCCTACCTTCCACGAAGGGAAAGAGGGCAACCGGATTTTGGTCTTAGAGCCGAGCCATTTTGCGAAGCATCCGATGGCGCCGAAAACGATCGAGTTTATCCTTTCGCTCGCCGAAAATATACCTGGAATTCAAGTCTATTATGGGGAATATGCGGATTTAAACGTGAAAGGCATTTTCCGTGATCATCCTATCAATGCCCATTTTCAGGGTATTCGCGAAGTGCATCCCTCTCTAGCTCCAGGCCTGCAAGGGGAGTTCAACAGTTTTTTCTCGTTTTGGAATAAACTAAGCCGACAACTGAGCTAAAAAAGTTTCTGCGCGCGCAAGGTGGGCTTCTCTTTTTTCCAAAGTCATCTTATCCCAAGTACTGATCAGCATCGCCCAGCGCGGATTTTTGCGGAACGTTTCGCGTTGTTTATCTAGGAATCGCCAAAACAACCCATCCCAAATCTCTTGCCATTCGCCCTTCGGATAATCACTCATTTTCAGGATGTAATTAGAGCCACAGATATAGGGTTTCGTGGTCATTAATCCTCCATCACTGAATTGAGACATACCATAGATATTAGGGACCATTACCCAATCATAGGCGTCGATGTACAGTTCCATGAACCACCGATAAACCGCATCCGGTTTGATTTCGCACAATAACATAAAATTCCCCAGTACCATCAGGCGTTCGATGTGGTGATTATAGCCCGTTTTTAACAGTTTGCGAATCGTTTGGTCGATCGGTTCCACACCCGTTGTTCCCGTGTAAAAGGCCGCGGGCATCTCTTTGGTAAATCCCCAATAATTCGTCGTACGCTGTTGAACCCCAATTTTTCGATACAATAACTGCACAAATTCCCGCCAACCTACGACCTGGCGAATGAATCCCTCCACGCTATTTAAGGGTGCAGCGGAGGCTGCAACTCGTTCAATCACCTGTGCCGGATTCAATAATCCTACATTAATCAACGGACTCAATATACTGTGAAACAAGGTCTTTTCTTGCGCCTTAATGGCGTCTTCGTAATCCCCAAAAAGCGGAATCCGTTCCCGAATAAATTGATCTAAAGCAGCCTGAGCCTCGTCATGTGTCACGGGGTAGTAGGCTCCCGAAAAGGGTCGCTCTAAAGAACCTGGATTATCCGAGAAATTTGCAGTAACATAGTCTATCGCCTCCAGTATATACTCATTCGGAGCGGTTTCCGGAAACGGTGCCGGGATGAAGGTATTTTTCGGTATTTTCTTTCGGTTGTCCGCATCGAAAGTCCATTGGCCGCCCATCGGTTTTCCGTCTTCTTCGAGTAGAAGTCCGCGGTCTTTTCGTTGCTGTGTGTAGAAAGCAGTTTGGAAATAAGGCTTACGCGTACCCAGCAGTGAGGTGTCTGTGTTGAGGAAATTTGGGCTCGCTAAAAATTGAATTTCCCCAACACGGCGAAGTCTGCGCTCGAGTAGATAATCATTGGGATCAAATAGCGCAATGGGCCCAGATATCGATGAAACCAGCGCGACTTCCGAAGCGCGCGGATCATGCGCTTCGATGTATTCCACCGTTTTTCTAGCAGCGCGAAGCCGGTCCGCAAAGGCGCGCATACTCGCCCGGTGGAACAGTATTTTCTGTTTGTGGAAGGCGTATTGTTTGAAGAATAATTCAGATTCTACGACATAGAAAATAGCCGCTTCTTGAGCGAGTGTCTCTTCAAACAATTGATGCGGGAAAATTAGAAATGCGCTCATTTATTAACGTGTTTTTGGAGGATTCGTGCCCCCTCTTGCCGGGCCTTTTTCGTTTTCCGCATCGCCCAAACTTGGTCCGACGCTGACTTCCTCGTCGCACTCAAATCCACCACCGGAACGGGATAATCTACCCCGATTTTGACCCCGTACAAAGTTTGTTCCATCTCACTTAATTTCCAAGGCTCATGAACTAAGGTAGACGGAATGGACGCTAATTCTGGCACCCATTTTTTGATGAAAATTCCGTCTGGATCATGGGCATAAGAATTCTTAATCGGGTTATAAATGCGGATCGTATTAATACCTGTCACACCCGCTTGCATTTGGATTTGCGGGTAATGAATGCCTGGTTCATAGTCGAGAAATTGCCGCGCTAGAAAATGCGCTAAATCACGCCAATCTTGCCAGAGATTAAACACAAAAAACGATACCACCATGGCGCGCATCCGAAAATTCAAATAGCCCGTTGCCACCACACAGCGCATGCAGGCATCGACAAGTGGAACGCCTGTTTTCCCCTCTTGCCACGCTTTAATTAAGTGCTCATCACGGTCTTTCTCTAGGCCTTGGTAGGCTTTGTTTACCGGCTCAAATTCCATCCGCGATTCATCCTCAAACTTCTGCATAAAATGCCCTTGCCAGTGCAGGCGAGAAGTAAAATTAGAAAGTGCCCGTTTGTTTGCAGCGGTCTTATAATGCTGCATCGTGAACGTGTGGGCCATCCGCATGCTGATATTTCCGTAGGCTAAATAAGGAGAAATACGGCTGCAACCGCGTCTACTCGCCTCTGGTTTACTGATAGAAAAACTATAGTCTTTATGCCGTGATTCGATGAAACTTTTCAGGTATTTCCAACCCCAGTATTCCCCACCTTCTTGGAAGACAGGATTCCGTGTTTTAAACGCAAGTGGCAGTTCTGGACCTTTAAAAGCATCATAAAATTCAGGCGATAAACGCAGTAAATTCCAATTGTCCTCCCGAACTAAATAGGGTTCGTGCCGCATGGTTTCTTCCCAGCGTTGTTGCCACGTTTTCCGCGATTTCAAGCGGCGAATTATACCACCCGTGGGCGTCTCGTTCCAAATAATTCCAGTACTCGAGCAAAAAGCCGTCACCGCTTTGTCCCGTTGAAAACTCAAATCATTTCCAATCTCCTGATGGGAGAAAATCTGGCGAATGTCATATTGCTCCGATAGCGCCTGAAACACCGGCAGTACTTCGGAATGAAAGAGGTAAAGAACGCCGTTTCTGTCTTCTAAACGGCCCTGCATCTCTGTTAAAGATTCATGGACAAATCGCCAATGGCGGACATCACTGTCTGTAAAAGCGATGAGGGATGGTTCGAAGAAATAAACCAATAACACCGGTAGATCGGATGCCAAAGCCCGGTACAACGGCTCGTGATCCGTAAAGCGGAGATCACGTTTGAACCAGACGATGTTGATGGGTTTTTTGGACATAAAATACTAACTGAAAAACCCATAGGATGTTTTCAGAAAGAAAAAGCGTACCTTTGCCCCGTTAAAAATCTTAATGTATCAAAATGAAACAATTAATAACACTTTGCTTTATTATCTTCGCGACCAGCACCCTGAATGCCCAAACAGGAAGCATCGAAGTGAGCACAGGAGGCTTTTCTTTCATCCCAGCCTTTACCTCGAGAGAGCCCAATATCATCATCAATGCAGGAACCAATCCGAAGAAACGTTTGACAGGGTCCTTGATGTACATGATGCGCATGCAGAGCATGACGCCTACTACGGTGGCCTTATTTACACGTTATCGATTTATTGATAAAAAATTTAAAGCCATTGTGGGTATCCACATTCCCGCCTTCCAAATGACGGAGGAATATAAAGTGACGAGTTTCTTCGGACGCGAGTTGACGATGTCTTATCCTATCAACGAAAAATTGACCCTTGGGTCCTTCATATTAAATGGAAATGCGCGTAATTCAGACTTTAAAGTGACGTTAATCTCAGGAAATACGAATTACCGCCACAAGAACTGGGGTTTTTTAACGCAGGGATATTACTTAACTGTGGGGGATTTAACCGGAGTTGCTGAGACGATTTCGTATGACATTAATTCCCATTTTCAGGCCAAAGCCTTTGGCAATTACACGATCACAGACGGCCAGGTAATCGGAACCGTTGGATTGAAATACAACTTATAAGTTCTTTGCCTTAAAGGTCCAAGTAAAATGAAATTCGGCCACCACCTGGCCGGCTTCATTTTTCCCAACGGAAGTAGAGAGGAGCTTCGAGCCCTCTTTATTTTCGAGTGCATCCTTGACGGCTTGTTCGAAAGCGGCGCCATCTTCGCAGGTAAAAATAATGACCCCCGTCGCCTTCTTCACAAATACGGCCTCTACCTTTTCCACTAACATGCTCACCGCTGGCTGTCGCTTGTAGACTTGTCCAAAAGCCAACATCCCACAACTCATTTCCGCCGCCATCGATTCCACAGCAAAATAGATCGATCGAAAGGGATTTTGACTAAACCAGGAATATTTTACGCGCACGCCACACGATTCTTCATCGAAATGGGCAATGGATAAACCTGCCCAAAAGGCCGCTGATAGCTTTTGTAAAATAAAAAACTTGAATAATACCGGATTCGTAATGATCCGTTTGAAAGCGGAGAAATGGGGGTTCATAGCTAGCAATGTTCTGAACCAAAGATATAAAAAAAGGGGCATTTCTGCCCCCTTCTTCTAATAACTCAATCCATGCCCAAACGCAAACAAGCCATATCCAGGACCTTCCATATACCCCGGAACGTCTGATTTATTCGCCTCTACTGCCGCCTGATTCACAGGAGTCGTAAATGGCATTTTACCAGTCGGCTTATAAGCTCCCGTCACAATATCAAGTAGCGCTTCTTGCGTTGTCCCGAAAGTCGCGATGATAGAGGTTGCCTTTCCCTTATCAATCTCTTCAATCACCCAAGGGTTTGTGTAATTGATGGCTATGATCGTCGGTTTGGCATTCAATACCTCATTCACGTGATTCACGTCGATGCGATTCTTGGATAGATTCAAGTCGATTTTCGAACCCTGCGAGCTGAATAATCCTCCTGAAGTAGGAACTAACCACAATAAAACCACATCCGCCTCTTCTTTCGTGGACACGAATTCTAAACCAGGATAAGTGGGTTTCGAAACCTTGATCGCTTCACCAGGATTACGACCTGATTGGAAATACGTCTCAAAGTACACTTTGGTCTTCTTCGCTAAAGGCAAACGCTTGTCGTCGTTGCGTAATAAGACAATCGATTTGCGCAAAGCTAAATCGGCTGCTGCCACCGCCTCCTTATTCCCCACCGTCTTCACCGCGTCCTCCACATTCACATACGGATTCTCAAAAAGACCTAAGTCGAATTTCTCTTGTAATAATTTCGACACCGATTGGTTAATGCGCTCCTCTGAAACTAAGCCACTCTTCACCACTTCGATCAAAGTCGTAGGATCCGCCGCACCAGAGAAGATATCTACTCCAGCGTTCAACGCCTTTTTATAACGCTCCGGAATCGACATGTTTTCTACGCCCCAAGGCATCATTTCGATTGGGCCTGTGTCCGAGTTGATGATCCCGTGGAAGCCTAATTTGTCTTGCAATAAATCACCGATCATGGCCTTATTATAAGAGAAACCCACCTCCTCAAATCCCTTTCCTTTAGGAGCAGAATAATAGGGCATAATAGCGGAAGTCCCGGCCGCAATAGCCGCCTTAAATGGCTTCATGTGGTAATCGAACATTCCCCCAGGATAATGGGCAAACTTACCCCAATCAAAGTGAGAATCTTGTCCGTCCACTTGCGGGCCACCGCCTGGGAAGTGTTTCGTGGTCATCGCGACAGAGGTGTTGGAAAGTTTATTTCCTTGGAAACCTAAGACGATCTCAGTAATCATCTTCGACGCTAGATCTGCATCTTCCCCAAATGTTCCTTCCACCCGACCCCAACGCGGTTCAGTCGCTAAATCCGCCATATACATATAGCCTTTGCGAAGACCCACAGAGCGCCATTCGGCTGAAGCAGTTTCCGCAAACTTACGCGTCAAATCAAAGTCGCGCATCGCTGCTAGACCTAGTTCGCCTGGCCATTTAGAGAATGCCGTAACGCCCACACTTAAACCAACAGACGCATCCGTCGTCACGTGATTCCGAGGATTTGAAGCGACGATTGCTGGAATACCTAGACGCGTTGATTCGCAAAGGGCTTGTAAGTTATTCGACCATTTGGCCATAATCTCTGGCGACGCATTCGCGCGCAAAATGAAATGGCGCAGGTGGTATTGCGTCACGCCTTTTGTGGTACCCGCCGCAGACATATTGGGAGCGCCTAAAGGCTTGCGGGTGAACATATTTGTCGTTTGGACTAAATCCTCTTCGTTAAATCCTTCCGTGATCGGCGTTTTAGGACCACCTCCCTGCACGCCATTCGCAAACACTTGATCTCCGCCCATACGCGTCGTACTGATGAGCATGAAACCGAGTTTTTCTTCGACGGTCATTTGGGATACTAAGTCTTTTGCCCGCTCTGAAGCCGGCAAGCGCCAGTCTTCGTATTTATCCAGTTTATTATTTTGGTTTAAATCTTTAAAGGACAATTTCCCTATGCGTAGGGTCGGTTTTTTCATAGCGACAATGACAGGTTGCGTTTGGGCTAGTAAAGAACTAGAAGCAAAAAGCAAGGCAATAAGCACACGAGATTTCATAGGATTTTTCTTTCTTTGTATAGGAAAGCAAAACTGTAGCCATTTCTAATCACATGAAAGATCCGAATGTAGACGAATTCATACAAAGTGCCGACAAGTGGTCAGCGGAAATGGCCTTTTTGCGCCGCATTTTACTCGATTGTTTGATGGTAGAAACCTATAAGTGGCGGACACCCGTCTACATGGTGGGCACGAAAAATATCATTGCGATCTCTAGTCTGAAAGACCATTGTGCTTTGAATTTTTTCAACGGTGCGTTATTGCAGGATGAGGAAAACATGTTGATTAAACCCGGCGAACATACGCAATTAGGTCGCTGGATGAAGTTCAATTCAGTGGAACAGATTTTGGCCAAAGAAGAGCTCATCAAAGCCTACATCCTAGAAGCCATCGAGGTAGAGAAAATGGGTTTGAAAATGGAGAAGTCCACCGAAATCCCTCATCCGGAAGAATTAACGGCAATTTTTGATAAAAAACCTGCCTTAAAAACGGCCTTCGATAAACTTACCCCGGGCCGCCAGCGCGCCTATCTTCGATTTTTCACGGATGGAAAACAATCCGAAACGCGCACCTCGCGCATCGAAAAAAACGAGAAATACATCCTGAAAGGAATTGGAATAACAGACTGCATTTGTGGCCTAACGAAACGAAAGCCGAGTTGCGATGGCTCACATAGAGCCATCGAAAATTTTAAAAGATGACGTTTACAAGTCATATGCATGACGTTTTTTGCACCAGATTTTAATCTCAAATTTGCCCTATGAATTTTGGAGAACAATTAAAGGAAATCCGTACCACGAAAGGACTCACTCAAATCGAATTATCGGAAAAGAGTGGCGTCGCTTTGCGTACCGTTCAACGCATGGAACGCAACGAGGGCAAACCTAGTTTGTATTCGATGAATGCGATCGGCGAGGTCTTGAGGACGAATTTGACCTTGTTGTATGCTCCGGATTTGGAAACTGAAACACGAAATATTATGGAAAGTACAGACCAACAATTGTGGGCGATTGCGAGAAGCCGTGCCAAATTCAAAAGGAGCCTTGGTTCTTATTCTATCGTCATCCCTTTTCTGTGGGTTATTTGGTTTTTAACCTCACAAGATAAAGATATTAATCGCATACCATGGCCTATCTGGCCTATGTTAGGCTGGGGTATAGGTCTAGCCATTCAATACCTGAAAGCGTATGTAATTGAAGTCGGATCTTTAGAACAACGGGAATACGATAAGTTGAAGAAAGGCGAATAAAGTGTATCGATTTTAGAGAATTTGGAGCTAATTTAGTAGCAGACGAATTCTCTATATCTATGAAAACAATCGAACTGTCGATTAATCAGCAAGTTCACCGCATCGAGGTGGATCCAGAAATGCCCTTATTGTGGGCCATCCGCGATATCGTGGGATTGAAAGGTACGAAATTTGGCTGTGGTCAGGGCCTGTGTGGTGCTTGCACGGTACAGTTAGATGGACAAGCGATTCGTTCTTGCCAAACCCCGGTAGGTAGCATCACTGCGAAACAGAAAATCACGACGATTGAAGGCGCCTCAACGCGTTTAGAAAAGATCATCCAAGCGGCTTGGATAGAGCATCAAGTGCCGCAATGTGGCTATTGCCAGTCGGGCCAAATCATGTCAGCCACCGCTTTGTTGAAATCAAATCCAAAGCCATCAGAATCCGATATTGAGAATTATATGTCCGGAAATATTTGCCGTTGCGGTACGTATTCTCGCATTAAGTCAGCTATTCAAACCGCTGCCAAAAATGCTGCCAAAAACACGTCTAAATCCACTAAATCCTAAGCCTTATGTCACTCGAATCTAGAAGAAGTTTCATCAAAAAAGCAGGGGCAACGGGACTAACATTTTGGTTAGGATTGTCCTACGTTAAAGGAGAAAGCACAGCGGTCATTTCTACGGCAAAATCCCTAACACCCTTCATTAAAATTGACGCCGCCGGCATCACGATCTTCAACCCTAACCCCGAAATGGGACAGGGTTCTTATCAGGCGGTTGCCTCGATGATTGCGGAAGAGTTGGAAGTGTCTTTGGACCAAATCACGATCAAAAATACCAGCGGAGAGAAAGAATTCGGGGCAGGCCAATGGGCCGGCGGAAGTTCGACCGTACGCGAAGGCTATTTGACCTACCGCAAGATAGGTGCATCCGCTAAAGAAATGCTTGTAAAAGCGGCAAGCCAGACCTGGGGAGTTAGCCCAGAATCTTGCACAGCAAAAGAAGGGAAAGTCTTACACGCTGCGACCAATCGCACGTTAAAATACGAGGAACTAGCGGAGGCCGCGTCTCTTTTAGAGATCCCTAAAGAGCCTAAATTAAAGGATCCGAAAGATTTCAAAATGCTCGGCAAATCTGTCAAGCGCCCAGATATCCCTTTAAAAGTGACTGGGAAAGCAGAATTCGGAATCGACGCCGATGTCCCAGGCATGCTCTATTCCAGTGTGGAAAGATGCCCTGTGATAGGTGGAACGCTGAAAACGTTCGACGCCACTGCGGCGATGAAAGTCCCTGGTGTGGTGAAAGTAGTTTCGGCTGAACGCGTGATTGGGAAATATAGCTCCACTGGAGTTGCTGTTATTGCGAAGACCTATTGGGCTGCGATTCAAGGGAGAAAAGCTTTGAAAATAGACTGGGATACGAAAGGTTTTGAGACATTCAATTCCAGCGATTACGAGCATAAATTACGCTCTCTATCGAAAGAAGAAGGCATTTTAGATAAGCAAAAAGGCTCGGTTGATCTTCCGGTAGCCCAGGTGGTCGAATCCTTTTATGAGACGCCTATGGTGGCGCACCACCCGTTGGAACCGATGAACTGCACGGTGCACGTGAACGGAAAGAAAGTGGAGATTTGGACTTCGACTCAGGTGCCTGTTTCAGTGACAGGCCCGGGAATGATGGGAAGTATGCCTGCTCTAGTAGGCATTAATCCAGAAGATATTACACTGCACGCAGGATTTATAGGCGGAGGCTTTGGTAGAAGACTGTACTTCGATTATATCGTGGAGGCGATTAATGTGGCGAAGCAAGTGGATAGCCCTGTTAAGGTGGTTTGGTCGCGCGAAGACACGACGACGCAGGGACCTTTCCGTCCGATGACTTTCTCAAAAATGATCGGCGGTCTGTCTGAAAAGAATCAAGTAGTTTCTTTCCAACACAAGGTTATCAGCCCCGGTTTTATGGACAGCGCGATGCCTAATTGGGACAAAACGAAGCTGGATAGTATGATGACCGAGGGCATTAGTGCCCAGGAATACGACATCCCGAACATGAAGAATAGCTTCGTGTTTGCGGATTACCACGTCCCTATGGCGGCTTGGCGTTCTGTAACGAGTTCAACGTTAGCTTTTGCACATGAATGTTTCATCGATGAGCTAGCACATAAGGCTGAAAAAGATCCACTAGACTTCCGCATCGATTTACAATCGACCAATACCGATACCAAGCGCGTGTTGAAAAAATTACGCGAAATCACGAATTGGGACAAACCGCTTCCGGCTGGTAAAGCTCGCGGTGTGGCTCAATGGGACTTTTTTGCAGGACTTTCCGCTCAAGCGGTGGAAGTGAGTTTAGCCAAAAACGGAGCAGTATCGGTAGATAAGGTGTATGTGGTGATTGATTTAGGAACAGTCGTAAACCCAGATAACGTGAAAGCACAAGTGGAAGGTGCCGTTTTAATGGCCCTAAGTGCGGCAATTCATCCAGCCATTACCTTGAAAAACGGGGTAGTGGAGCAAAAGAATTTCGATACCACGCCGGTGACGCGCATGAGCGAATCCCCAGAAGTGATCGTTGAAATCATCACGGAGGGGGCTAAAATCAAAGGGGTAGGCGAACCTGGTTTGCCGCCGTTTGCCCCGGCTTTAGGGAACGCGATCTTTGCTTTGACGAAGAAACGTTTGCGCAAGTTGCCGCTAGAAATAGAGTTTGTTTAATATAAAATAATATGAGTCAATTATCCACTAAAATGCGCACCTACCACCGTTATTTAGGCTTCTTCTTAGCCGGCATTATGGCGGTTTATTCCATCAGCGGAATCATCTTGATCT
The DNA here is from genome assembly GCF_023921165.1 of Aquirufa antheringensis. Lineage (NCBI taxonomy): Bacteria > Pseudomonadati > Bacteroidota > Cytophagia > Cytophagales > Flectobacillaceae > Aquirufa > Aquirufa antheringensis. The sequence continues at coordinate 1,021,613 of NZ_CP049835.1, read as the reverse complement.
TTAGAGAAACCAGCTTTTTAAAGAGTGAGGTGCACAAAGTTCAAACCTTGAAACCCGGGCTAAAAAACGAGGAATTAGGCAAAGAATTACACTTACGCGGCTTTAAGCCGGACACGACGATAGGCGACGTGGTTTCCTTTAAACAAGGTACGTATAACCTGAAATCGGGCGTGGCTGATTATACGGTTTCTGAGCAACCGGCCATCGTGAATAAGATGACGAAATTGCATAAAGCCACCACGAATGATCCTTTGTTCTACCTAAACATCTTCTTCGGACTATCCCTGCTTTTCTTCGTGATTTCATCCTTCTGGATGTTCTTGCCTAAGACGAGCATCTTTAAAAAAGCGATGTTATTTACACTGGCTGGGGCAATTTTAACGATTGTGTTGTTGCTACTTTAATACAGAAGGGGGATAATCGCTTTTACCCTTTTTTGGTAGTCCAGGTATTTATCGCCAAAAACTTCCACCAGCTTTCTCTCCTCTAAGCGGTATCCTATTAGGATATAGCTGTAAGAAATCAGTAGGACGAGTAACATTTTTTGGGTGGGAACGAGTAGAAATAGGCCCAGGATTAAGACTATAGTGGCAAAATACAGCGGATGTCTCACGTATTGATACATCCCAGTAAACACTAATTCCGGTTTCGTCTCTTTCTTAAGGCCTAAAAATTCAGCCCCGTCAAAAGCTTTAAACGCTAGATACAAGAGCACGAGCCCTGTGATTAGTAGAAAAATTCCCAGCGGAACTAGCCAAGCAGACGCAAATAATAGAGGATCTGGGAGGAAGATGCTCCCGTATAAAAGGGGGATTAAACCCGCGATGGCGATTAAATTATAGCTAATTCTGTAATAGGCGAATAGGCCAGGAATGCGTTTTTCAACGCTTGATTTTACCTCGTTAGAAGCCAGGAAACTATGGATAAAAAAATACACTATCCAGCCAAAACCTAAGAGGATGATTTCCATGTTGATTTTTGATGAGGAACAAATCTACCGTAAATTAGTCAAAAATATACCCTATGCCCCTATTAAAAGCGACCCCCATTCTAGCCTATTTAGATCGCGAAGCAACGGTCGCTTTCTATGAGAGTTTGGGCTTTACAAGTAATGCCAAATGGGATGGCTACTTGATGTTTTCGCGCGACGAAATCAACATTCATTTGTGGTGTTGCGATGACGAGAGCATCCCGAAAAACACGGGATGTTACGTGTATGTAGATGAGATTGAAGTTTTATACAAAGAATGCGAGGTGCTCGGAATTGTGCATCCGAATGGAAAGCTTCAAACGATGGCTTGGGGCATGCGCCAATTCAGCATCTTAGATAACAGCGGAAACATCATTCATTTCGGTCAGGACATCAAAAGCTAATCTTTTTTCTATCTTGTAGGCTAAACCTATGAAACATGAAAAAAATCGCGATCCTCTTGCTGGGATTCAGCCTGTCTCTTTCTGCGCAGATCCCTGCCGGAAAGAAAGTGATTTCTTCTCTCTATGTGTATGATTTGGCCTCTGGCAAATCGGAATTAATCCTCACCGAAAAGCGGCATTTCGAAGCCCCTAATTGGTCGCGCGATGGCCAGTATTTGTTGATTAATGCGTACGGAAAGCTAGAGAAAATCAGCCCGAAAGGCATAAAATTAGGCGAGTTAAACACCGGATCGGTGGACAAAGCGAATAACGATCATGGTTATTCGTTCGATGGGAAATCCCTGTATATTTCGAGTGCTAAAGCCGAGATCAAAGAGCATACCTCCTTCATCTACAAAGTTTCTTCCGAAGGTGGAAATCCGGTTCAGCTTACTCCATTAACCCCCTCTTACTGGCATGGCATTTCTCCAGATGGCAAGATAATGGTCTATTGTGCGGCGAGAAATGGCAATTATGACGTTTATGCGATGTCTTCGGATGGCGGCGAAGAGATTCGGTTGACCTCTACAGAAGGCTTAGATGATGGACCGGAATATTCACCGGATGGCAAGCACATTTATATCAATTCGTATCGGTCTGGGATGATGCAGATTTGGCGAATGAAAGCGGACGGATCAGAGCCGGAACAGATGACGTTTGATGCGCACTCGAACTGGTTTGCGCACATCTCGCCTAACAATAAAGTAGCGACGATTATTACCTATATGGAGGACCAAAAGCAGGCCCACCCCTTTGGACATCAGGTAAAACTACGCTTGTTGGATTTAAAAACGAAAGCGGTGAAAGATTTAACAGACGCATTTTATGGCGGACAAGGGACCATCAATGTGCCTTCTTGGAGCCCAGATGGCAAGAAATTTGCCTATGTGCGCTATGCGTTAGAAGATTTATAAATTCGTATATTTAGCAAAAACCTAGTTACTATGAACAAAGATAGCCAAGCTTCCAGACGGAAGTTTTTACAACAAATCGGCGCCACGAGCCTTGTGGCAGCCTCTTCTCCTTTTGCTTCTCTAGGCGCACAACAAAAAGCGGAAGAACGTATTCTGACCTATGAAAAACGCATCTCGGTGGGCGAAAAGATTCGCTTGGGAGTGATTGGTTTTGGGGTTCAGGGTCACTTTGACTTAGCCTCAGCGCTGAAAGTGCCAGGGGTGGAATTAGCCGGAATCTGTGATCTATACACGGGTCGCATCGAAAACGCGAAGGAATTATACGGGAAGGATTTATACACAACCCGTAATTACAAAGAATTATTAGACCGTTCGGACATCGACGCGGTGATCATCGCGACACACGATGTGTGGCACGCGCGGATTACGATCGATGCTTTGGCCAAAGGCAAACACGTCTACATCGAAAAACCGATGGTGTATAAAATAGACGAGGGCCCTAAAGTGATTGCCGCCCAAAAGAAATACGGCAAAGTCCTACAAGTAGGGTCTCAGCGCGTGAGCAGCATCGGCTTAGCAAAAGCGAAAGAGATGTTAGCGGCTGGCGAGATCGGAAAATTAAATATGGTGAACGCGGTCTACGATCGCCAAAGCTCCATCGGCGCTTGGCAATATACCATTCCGAAGGACGCAGACGCTTCGACTTGCGATTGGAATCGCTTCATCGAGGCAACGGCAAAGATGGAATTCGACGCGAAGAAATTCTTCTGGTGGCGTGCCTTTAAAGAAGTAGGAACCGGCGTGGCGGGTGATTTATTCATCCACTTATTGTCAGGAACCCACTTTATGACGAACTCGAATGGCCCAGAAACGATCTTCTCTACCGGGCAATTTAGCCATTGGAATGACGGTCGTAACTTACCAGATGTGATGTCGGGTGTGATGCAATATGGCAACACGGCGGAGCATCCAGCCTTCCAATTAACCTTGCAAGTCAACTTTGTCAGTGGCACGGGCGGACAAGAGGTGATTCGTTTGATCGGTTCAGAGGGAGTGATGGATGTGAAAGGAAACACGATTTCTGTGAAGCATAGCATTATGCCAGAAGCTCCGGGTTTTGGCGGGTACGATTCCGTATTTACGCTTCCTAAAAGTATGCAGGAAGAAATGACCCGTGATTACAACGCGAAATGGACAGACGCACAACGCAAACGCCCTACGAAAGAGGACGTGATTTTCAGAGCACCTGCAGGATATGATGAGCACGTGGATCACTTCACCCACTTCTTTGATGCGATTCGCAACGGGACGTCGGTAGTGGAAGATGCGGCCTTTGGATTTAGAGCGGCAGCGCCAGCTTTAGCTTGTAACGAAAGTTATTTCCAAAAGAAAATCATTCAGTGGGATCCAGTGAATATGAAATTGAAGTAAACAAAAAAGCCGGCTCTGATGAGGGCCGGCTTTTTTCATTCCTTAAACTCAACTTATTTAAACGTCACGTCAAAACGATCAAGGTTCATCACCTTTGTCCATGCTTTCACGAAGTCGTTTACAAATTTGTTTTGCACATCCTTGGTTGCATATACCTCAGCTAAGGCACGAAGCTCTGAATTCGATCCAAAAATCAAGTCCGCACGAGTCGCCGTCGCTTTCACCGCACCTGTCTTCTCGTCTGTTCCTACGAACTCTTCTTTCGTTGCGTTCGCTGGCTTCCACGTCGTTCCCATCTCTAATAAGTTCACGAAGAAATCATTCGTTAGCGCATCTTTCTTCGTAGTGAAGATACCGTGCTTCGAACCATTGTAATTCGCGTTCAACGCGCGCATACCACCTGTTAACACCGTCATTTCTGGGGCTGTCAAAGTCAATAATTGGGCCTTGTCCACGAATAATTCTTCCGTCGATAACGTGTATTGCGTTTTCAAGTAGTTGCGGAAACCATCTGCCATTGGCTCTAATAATCCGATGGAAGCGATGTCCGTTTGTGCTTGTGTGGCATCCATACGACCTGGGATAAATGGCACAGTGGTCTTCACACCCGCATTTGCAGCTGCTTTTTCTACCGCAGCAGAACCTCCTAAGACGATTAAGTCCGCGATCGATACTTTTTTCTTACCTGCTTTCGCGTTGAATTCTTGTTGAATTTTCTCTAACACAGCTAAGACTTTCTCTAATTGCTTTGGATTATTTACCTCCCAGTTGCGTTGTGGTAATAAGCGAATACGCGCTCCATTAGCCCCACCACGGCGATCTGAGTGACGGTAGGTAGAAGCCGAAGCCCAGGCCGTCGAAACTAATTCGCTGATCGATAAACCCGAGTTCAACAGCTTCACTTTCAAGGCTGCAATATCTGCGGCGTTAATCACTTCATGATTCAATGCAGGGATTGGATCTTGCCAAATCAATTCCTCCTTCGGAATTTCTGGTCCTAAATACGTCGAACTAGGTCCCATGTCGCGGTGCGTTAATTTGAACCAAGCTTTGGCAAAAGCCTTCGCATATACTTCTGGATTCTCTAAGAAATTACGAGAGATTTTCTCGTAGGCCGGATCTACGCGCAAGGCGATATCCGTCGTTAACATCGTAGGCTTGTGGAAGGTATTTTTGTCAAATGCATCCGGGATAATGTTTGCGCTATTTTTCGCAATCCATTGGTTCGCACCTGCCGGGCTTTTCTCTAATGACCACTCATTGTTAAACAATAAATGCAAGTACCCAATACCCCATTGTGTAGGCGTCGAAGTCCACGTCACCTCTAAACCAGACGTGATCGCATCTTTTCCTTTACCAGATTTATAGGTGCTCTTCCAGCCTAAGCCTTGCTCCTCGATGCCAGCTGCTTCAGGATTTTCTCCAACGTTTGTAGCCGGACCTGCACCGTGTGTTTTACCGAATGTGTGACCACCCGCGATCAACGCAACGGTCTCCTCATCATTCATCCCCATACGACCGAAAGTCTCGCGAATATCTTTCGCAGAGGCTGCCGGATCTGGCACGCCATTAGGACCTTCTGGGTTTACATAAATTAAGCCCATTTGAACCGCCGCTAATGGATTCTCTAACTTGCGACCTTCTGAATAGCGGTTTTTATCATCTAACCATTTCTTCTCAGATCCCCAATATACGTTCGCTTCTGGCTCCCAAACGTCTGTACGCCCACCGGCAAAACCAAACGTTTTAAAGCCCATTTGCTCTAGCGATACGTTTCCTGTCAAGACCATTAAGTCTGCCCAAGAGATTTTATCGCCATATTTTTGCTTGATCGGCCATAACAAACGACGTGCCTTATCTAGGTTCGTATTATCTGGCCAAGAGTTCAATGGCGAGAAACGTTGTTGACCCGCGCGAGAACCGCCACGGCCATCGCCTGTTCGGTAGGTACCAGCACTATGCCAAGCCATACGGATAAATAGTGGACCATAATTACCGAAATCGGCCGGCCACCAATCTTGTGATTTAGTCAAGACAGCCGCGATGTCTTTTTTCAAGGCAAAGTAGTCTAGGCTCTTAAATGCTTTGATGTAATTGAAGTCTGGGCCCATTGGGTTTGACTTCTCGGAATTTTGGCGAAGCATGCCCACATTCAATTGGTTAGGCCACCAGTCTTTGTTTGTTGTTCCAGACGCTTTCATTCCCGTGTGAGGATTGATTCCAGCATGTGGATTAACACCGGCTGCTGCATGTGGATTCGCACCGCTACCGTGTGGATTAGCGGCTGCTCCACCGTGTGGATTAGCATACTCTTGCGCGAAAGTGGCTGAACTTGCAACCAAACCGCAAAGGATAAGTAGTTTTTTCATGATTCTTGATTTTTAGTGGAGTGAAATTACGGGCAAAAAATGAATAGAGAAAACTGAAATTTTCTATATTTGGCATAGATAAAATCTATAGTCATGAATATACAGCAATTAGAATACATACTGGCCGTTGATCAATTTAAAAGCTTCTCGAAAGCAGCTGATTATTGTCATGTTACGCAGGCGACTTTGAGTGCGATGGTGAAAAAGCTAGAGGAGCAGCTGGATATCGTCATTTTCGACCGCAAGGCAAATCCCATCGCGACCACGGAAAATGGCCGGGAGATTTTAGTACAAGCTAGACAGGTAGTCGCCCACGCGAACGCGCTCTTATCTTCCTCTAAGGCGATCAATCAAAAGGTGGAAGGCCGGGTAAAAATGGGGGTGATTCCCACGATTGCGAGTTCCATGTTGCCCCTTATCTTGAAGTATTTGGTGGAAAAATACCCTATGCTGCAGTTAGAAGTGTACGAGGTGACGACGAATCAACTGATCAAGGATTTACGAGATGGTAAATTAGATGTAGGTATTTTAAGTACGCCCATCGCCTCTACTGAGGTGGAAACGGAGCTTTTGTATGTGGAAGATTTGTGTGTTTATGGTCATTTGCCTGCAGGGAAACATTCCATTGATAAAGCGGAATTAGCGAGGCAACGCATGTTTCTCTTACAAGAGGGTCACTGCCTGCGCGATCAAATTATTCAGCTGTGTGATTTGAAGAAGAATAAGTCCTTGCCGTCTAATTTATCGGTGGAATCGAACACATTTGATACCTTGTTAAATCTCGTGGATGAATTCAGCGGCTTAACGGTGTTACCTGCCTTGTATGTAGGCCAAATGAGTGAAGTTAGAAAATCCCATTTGATTGAATTAAAAGAGGGTTCTTTAACACGCGAAGTGAGTTTGGCGTATTACCGGCCCTATGCGAAATGGAATATATTGAATCGCTTAAAGGCTGAAATTGCGGAAATTGTGCAAGGCCATTTAGGGTAATCGCTTGTTTTTATGGATTTCCATTTTAACTTTGTATCGCAAAGTACTTTTTATTATGGAAAAACACGAAGAACAATTAGCCGCGATTCAAGAAATGCGGAATTTAATGGACCGAGCCTCGCGCTTTCGTTCCATTAGCGGACTCTCTGCTGCTGTGGCAGGTTTGCTCGCTCTACTCTGTGTGGCGGTGGTGAGTCTATTCACTGACATCCTTTTTGTAGATGCGGAGGCCTTTGACCAAATGGCCCGCGGTGCGTTTGCTACACCCGTTTTTACTTGTTTCCTGTTATTATTGGTGGTTTCTGTTGGTTTTGGGATAACGCTGGCAGCGAGAAATGCCCGTTCGAAAGGGCAATCAGCCTGGGATTCAGCCGCGAAAAGACTTGCCTATCATGTGTCCATTCCCCTCGTAGTTGGGGGTATTTTTTCTTTTCTGATGGGCCATCTTGGCTTGTGGGGATTAGTGCCCGCAATAACCTTACTTTTTTACGGATTAGCCCTATTTAATGGGAGTCATTATACGCTAGATGCTGTCCGCATTTTAGGGCTATGTGAAATGATGCTAGGTCTCTTAGCTGCCTTTTGGGTAGCGTATGGCCTCGTGATCTGGGTCGTTGGATTTGGTCTGTTGCATGTGGTTTTTGGCCTGTACCTTTATCTAAAATACGAACGTGTCTAGTTATTTAGCTGATTTCAATAAGGTCTTTGAGAGTCGCGTGCGGCTGGGCATGATGTCGTTGCTCGTCGTTCAGGAACAGGTGGATTTTGGCCAAATAAAAGAAAATCTTCAACTCAGCGATGGTAACTTGGCCAGTCATATGGCGGCTCTAGAAAAAATGGGCTATGTGGAAGTTCGGAAACAATTTATCGGTAAGAAACCTAACACCACCTATGCGATCACAGCCCTAGGTCGTCAAGCTTTTGTTGAGCATTTAGCATCGCTTGAAAAATTAATTCAACAAATACATCCTTGATATGGAAAATCAAATCATACAACAGATTGCAAATCCGGCTGCTTTAGAGCAATTATACCGGTCTAATCCGACAGCTTTTTCCCGTGCCTTTCAAGTCGTTTACCCGGAAATTTCTACTTCATTGGCGGCGCAGGTTTGGCACGAGCGATTAGCTAAATCGTCTACCTCTTGGGGGTCGAAGGGAGATTGGATTTTACTCGCCTCTCTCGCGTCTATCGTTGCTTTTTTAATGCAGATGCCAGATCTGTTTTCGATATCACACGATCTTTATTTCCCCCGAAACATGTCATTTATTGTGATGCCAGGTATCGGAGCTTATTTTGCGTACAAGCAAGGTTTAACAGTAAGACAAGTAACAGCGCCACTTTTAGCGCTGTTAGTATCTATCGTTTTTATTAATGTTTTACCAGAAGGAAGTACTACTTTAATTTTGACTTGTCTGCATATTCCGCTTTTGATTTGGCTTGCGGTAGGCTATCTTTTTGCCGGAAACGACCCAGCAAAGCGGATGGAATTTTTGCGTTACCATGGCGATTTAGTGGTGATGACGGCAGTAATCGGATTAGCAGGGGGCTTGTTTACAGGCTTGACACTGAATCTGTTCCAACTAATAGGAATTACCATAGAGGATTTCTATTTCCAGTATGTAGCACTCTCTATTATGCCTTCAGTACCGCTTTTCGCCACTTTTTTAGTCCGTCAAAATGGGAGTCTCGTGAGCAAAATCTCCCCTGTGATCGCGCGTATTTTTACGCCTCTAGTGACGATTACCCTAGCCTTGTTTTTAGGGGCGATTATTTATACCGGGAAAGATCCGTATAACGATAGAGAATTTTTGGTTGTATTTAATGGGATATTGATAGGGGTGATGGCTTTGATTTTGTTCTCTTTAGGCGAAGCTACGAAGGCGAATGCTTCTCGCGTGCATCAGTATTTCTTGTTCGCCTTAGCGGTGTTAGCGATCATCGATAATGGGATTGCTTTGTCGGCCATCGGTTATCGACTTTTTGAGTTTGGGATAACGCCTAATCGCCTAGCGGTGCTGGGAAGTAATGCCATTGTGATGCTGCATTTGATGCTGGCTACGAAGAAGCTTTGGGAGTTTTTGAAGGGCCAAAAAACGATCGAAGAAGTCGAGCTCGGTCTCACCGCCTACTTGCCCATTTATGCCATTTGGGCGGCGATAGTCAGCTTCTTATTTCCGCTGATTTTCCAGTTTAGTTAATAAAAAAGGCCCGATATTTTCGGGCCTTTTTATTGTTATTTTTATTGCATCTGCATAGCATCCATTCCGCCACCAGAATTGTTCTTTTTCATTTGGCTCATGTCGAATTTACCGAAACGAAGCGAGAACGTCAGACGAATCATTTGCGGATTGGATAGGCGGTAAGATGTCTGTGAGAATCCCTCCCCGAATGAAACACGGGTGTTTCCACGGGAACGGGTTAGGTCATTAAACGCTAAGGTCAAAGAAGCCATATCATTTTTCAAGAACGTCTTTTTGATCGCTAAATCGATGCCAAAGAAGGGCTCAATATATCCCTGCGATGAACTTTGCGTCTGCATGCCTGGAGGGCCTTGCATTCCTTGGTTCTGTGTGACTGGCACATTCGTCTTGCCTTGGTAATCACCAGACAGCTGGATGCTCCATTTTTTGGGCAAAATAAACGTGTTATTTAACTTCCCAAATACCGTCCATAAGGCCTCATTTACCTGCGTCGCATCGATATTCGAGATATTGATTTTCGAATTATACATATTCACGTTCGCCGTTAAATCCCACCACGTCTGCAACTTGTTCGTATACGTGAATTCTAAACCATAGTTAATGCTCGAATTCGCGTTCACAAACGTGTTAATCAAATCCAGTTTACCACTGATCGGATTCGTCTCTTGTTTCAAATAACGCGTGATTAAATTGTCTGTGTATTTGTAATACCCAGACACTAAGAAAGTCGCAGACCCTTGAGACTTGCTATAGGAAAGCTCCCCAGATGTGGTGAATTCCGGTACTAAATCCGCGTTTCCGCGCTGGATGTTCAAGCTATCGCTGTAGTCTACGAATGGAATAATTTGGAAGAAATTAGGACGATTTACGCGGCGCGTGACGCTTAATTGCATTTGATCCGTCTTTGATAAATCTTTTTTCAAGAAGATAGATGGGAACAAGCTAAGCGGGTATTTATTGTTAAATGCCTGGTTTGTATTCAACAATTTTCCTTCGTATTCTGAGCTTTCGCCACGTAATCCGATTTTGTAAGAGAGCGTTTTGCTCGCCTTGCCTGAGATAGAAAAATAGGCCGCATACACCTTATTCGTACTCTCGTAGTTCGTCGAGGCAGAGGTGATCGTTCTATAAACGTCTGAGCCCACCGGTTTCAATGTGTTCGTATTCTCATTCGCTAACTCATTGATTTGCGCTCTTACACCCGTTTCGATGGTGCCCTCGTTTTTAATGGGTGTCACGTAATCTAACTGAACGGTCATGAAGGCATTTTTTCCAGAGCCGATGTTTTTCTGAATTTGTGTCCCAGTGATGGTATTGTTGTTTAGGTAATCCGTAGTGAAAGTACCTTCTCCTTTGTTTGTTCCGCCAAAGTAGTTCAAATCTCCCGTTAACTCTCTCCCTGCTTTCGGGTAAGTATGTTTGAATCCGGCTTGGAATCCAGACGGCTTAAATTCGCGGGAGCTCTCAGAAACGCGGTGACTTAAGGTAGTCAGACCATTCACGGTACTTGAAATATAGGTGTCCTCCGTAGGCTTAAATTGACCGCCCCCACCAAAGAAAGCACCTAAAGACAAGGTCGTCCGATTGCTCGCTGCATAATCTGCTGAAACACGCGGGAAAAACATCACCCCTTGTGTCTTATTATCTGATTCTTGACTGACAGAAGACAAAATGCCACCTAAATCACTCGTACGCTCACTATTTCCAATGGAATTATTGCGTACACGCATGTTCATCAGAGTGGCTGTCAAGTTCCATTTGTTCTGTTGGTAGGTGAAATTCCCCATGATATTCGAACCGCCAAAACGATCCGCCCCCACGTTCACCATTCCATTATAGCCATTCTTTTTGTTTTTCTTTAACACGATGTTAATGATACCCGCCATACTTCCGGATGCATCGTATTTCGCGGATGGATTCGTGATTACCTCTACTTTTTCAATAATGTCGGCTGGAATTTGATCCATCGAAAGGCTGGTAGGACGACCATCAATAAACAAGGTCGGATTCGCATTACGCACTTTCACATTACCGTCGATGTCGACTTGCACGGAAGGGATATTACGCATGACATCAATCGCCGTTCCACCCGTTGTCACTAAGTTTTGTGCCACATTAAAGGATTTTTTATCGATGTCCATTTCGACCAAAGACTTCGTCCCCGTCACCACGACATTCTCTAATTCTTTCGAATCCTGTGCTAGTTTAATATTCCCTAAATCTTTCTCAAAGGCTGCCATCATTTTCGCCATATCGGGCTGAACTCCTGGTTCCATTTTAGGCATTTCAAAAGCAACCGCTGCTTCGTAGTTTTTGTAACCTACAAAGGAGATTTTGATTTTTAAACGTGCGTTTACGGGAATTTCTTTGAAGTTAAAGTCACCGTTTAGTTCGGCTGTTTGAGCTTTCACTAAGATGTCTTTGCTTTGTTTTGTCGCCGGATCAACAGTCGTCTTCAGTAAAACAACAGAGGCGAATTCTACCGGTTTCCCCATTTCGTCTACGACTTTTCCGAAGACGTGACCTTGGTTTAAATTAGCCCCCGGGCCGCGGGCACCAGCTCCTGCAGGAGGACCTCCTGGAACTTGGGCAAAGGTGGAAATGGATAATAGCGCGATGAGCGCAGTAGCAAGTATTTTTTTCATTAGGTGGATTGATTTCAATTAAATTGTACCACAAAGGTACATTCAATTCTATGAATAGGCCATTTTTTCTGCCTGACGGTCGATTGTAGAGATGAATGATGGATATTGTGCGAGAAAAGGTTTTTCTTTACAGGATGAAAAAGCTCCTTTTACTCTTTTTTTTGTCTTCCTTCGTAGCAGCCGCACAAACCAAACCTGCTGGTAAACTAGACGCGTCTAAACCTGTTTTGGTCCTAGAAACCTCGTGTGGCTCTTGCAATTTTGAGATGCCTGGTAAGGAATGTTTTCTCGCTGTAAAATTCGAAGGGAAGGCCTACGCTGTGCAGGGAACTTCTATCGATGATCACGGAGATGCGCACGATGAGAAAGGGTTTTGTATGGCGGTGCGCAAGGCTAAGGTGCAAGGTAGTGTGAAAGGAAATAAATTTGTTGTGAGCTATTTTGAACTTTTAAAGGCAGAATAAACTACCTTTACCCTATGAAAAAAGCGTGGATTTTACAGCTTATCGTGATTTGCAGTTTTGTACTGCTAGGCGAACGCGTATCTTTAAATCCAGACTTTAAGGCTTCTACTAAATCTTTTGTGCATGCAACGTCTGATGATTCTGATGCAATCATTGCAATTGAATTAGAAGACGAAGTAGAAGATGCTTTAACGGTGTTTTTCTTGTCCAAATCTTTCGATTGGAAATCAAAACTCGTCCTCTTTATCCCGTTTTTTGCACTTATTTTACAAGCGCAGCAAGTACGGACAAAAATCCCCCCATATTTACGTTTCCATAATTTAAGACTGTAGTACAAATAGACCTTTTCCTTTATTCAATTCGTCTAATTTATACCAGTCTATCTTATGAAAAAATTCCTTTTGTTGATCCTTGCGATCAGCCCTATTTTGCCTGCGATGGCGCAAGCAGATAATGAAGCGTTAAGATTTAAATTGAACGAAAGTGGGACCCATTATTTTCAGGCCACTTTATTGAACCAGGCTTGGTTGCGTTCTACAGAAAATAATCCGGGGACAACCGTGGAAGGAAATCTGGAATCGCAGTCGACAGATATCGGTTTACGTAGAACGCGGATGCAGTTGTTTGGTCAGATTACGGACCGAACGTTTATTTATTTTCAGTTTGGCCAAAATAATTTCAACGCCCAATACAACTCCACTTCGAACCGCAAAATCGCGCCTTTCTTCCACGATGCCCTAGGTGAATACCGGCTTTCCGATAAAAATCAATTGAAAGTGGGTGGAGGCTTGAGCATTATTTCAGGCTTATCTCGTTTTTCACAACCCAGCATCGGGACGATAACGACGATGGATGTGCCCGTATTTGCACAAACCACCGTGGATCAAATCGATCAGTTTTCGCGCAAATTAAGTGTCTATGCTAGGGGCCAAATCGGGCACTGGGACTACCGTTACATTCTTAGTGATCCTTTCCCTATCACGTCGAACGGCCAAACGCCACCGGCGCTCGCACCGGTTTCGAACTTTGCGTTGAAGGGTCACAACTTACAACACCAAGCGTACTTGATCTATCAGTTTTTTGACCAAGAAGCTCACACGACTCCTTACATGACAGGGTCGTATTTAGGAACTAAAAAGATTGTCAATATCGCTGGAGGATTCATTTACCAAAAGGATGCCATGTGGAATAAAGCCGCCGCCTCGCCAGATACAACTTATCAAAATATGGCCCATTGGGCGATTGAAAGCTTTGTGGACATTCCGTTAAACAAGGAAAAACACAGCGCGCTGAATGCCTACATCGGTTATTTCAATACGAATTACGGCACGAATTATTTGCGCTATAATGGAGTGATGAATCCGGCGAATGGAACCACTGCGACGGCGGCTAACTCGATCAGCGGACATGGTCCGGTGTATGGCAATAGTTACCCGATGTTTGGAACGGGTTCGGTGGTCTATACGCAAATTGGGTATTTATTGCCATCGAAAAATGCGAGTATGTCGAATCGCTGGATGCCCTATGCGTCTGCGACTTTGGCATACTACGATAGACTGAATGGCTTCTCGAATAACACCTTTAACGCGGGGATCAATTACTATATTCAAGGCAATAAATCGAAGTTAAGTCTAGACCTTCAAAACCGCCCGAGCTTCCAAGTAAACCAAGGCGAGCTAGTGAAAGGCCAACGCTTGAATTCGGTGACGCTGCAATTTCAATTGTTTATTTAATGAAGAAGGTCCTTATTTTTTTACTGATTTCCTTTGCAGGTTTCAGTCAACAGAACTTCTTTAATGTGCCGAGTTCGGATATTACGAAGGCAAAACATGTGTTTTTCCAGCAACAATTGAATTTCATTAACGCCGGATTTCAGTCGTCCACGACTTTCTGTTATGGCTTGGGAAAGAACTATGAAATTGGGTTGAATGTGATCGGTGTGACAGTTGATTACGCAGCCTCATTAGCCGATAACCCGGGAACGTTTATTGTACTGAACGGGCAAAAGAAATGGGATGTTTCGCCTGTATTTTCTACCGCACTTGGCGGCCAAATAGGGCTAAGCTCATTGGCTGATGGGGGTGCATATGCCTATTCGAACGGGGTGTATAAACTAGAGCATACTAAATTAGTAGGCGGGATTTATTATTCCTCTGATGCCTATTTCGGCCCAGAAAGTCGGGGGTTCAATGCCTCAGGAACGCTGGATAAATTTGGTTTTCAAGCGGGAATAGAGCGGAATCTTTGGAAAGAAAAACTCTTATTTCAAGCTGATTTTATTAGTGGAAGGCACTCATTGGGCGAAGTCGTTTTAGGCGGGGCCTATTTTATTTCTAAAAATGTGGTGCTTTCTGCCGGCTATCAAATACCCACAATGGGCAGCAAATCGCAAGATGCGGTGGTGTTTGAAATCACGTATATCCCGCTTTAATGTCGCACAAGAATCGCCATTGGTCTCATGGAAGATGGGCTAATGGCGATTTTGATTGAACTTTAACCTTATGAAGAAATCACTACTTTTTTTACTGCTTTTCGGATTTCACGCTTTCTCGCAAAGCTCCATTCAATTGCGCATCGTCGATAAAAAGGCGCCGGTTGAATTCGTGAATGTGCTCTTGTACAGCGCATCGGATTCTGTTAAGATTCTGAAATACGCGACCACCGATAGTGCTGGGGTATTTAAATTATCCGGTTTAGCAGCAGGGAAATATGTCTTGAAAACCCAGATGATGGGCTTTGTGTCGACCAAAATTCCAGTGTCATTGTTGGAATCACAGGCTTTGCATTTGGACGATATTTCGCTGCAAACAGATAGCAAGATGTTAGCTGCTGTCGAAGTACTTTCACAGAAAGAATTAGTCCAAAAAACAACCCAAGGATTCATCGTCAAGGCGAAAGATAATTTGACCCAAGCGGGTGGTTCTGCGACGGATTTATTAAAGAGTATTCCGACCGTAGTGGTAGATGCAGAAGGTTCGATTACGGTGCGCGGAAAAGGGCCGCTTATTTTGATTAATGGCAGAACCTCTGGGATTTCCTCTACGGATTTGATTCCGGCAAGTAGCGTGGAAAGTGTGGAGATTATCAATAATCCATCGGCACAATACGATGCGGATTCAGAGGGCGGAATTATTAACATTACCTTGAAAAAGGCGGCGAAGAGTGGTACGAATGTGTCGGCTTCTGTGGGTGGCGGTTTTGGCGCGAAAGGCCGCGGGAGTGCTGCATTTAGCCTCAATCGATCAGTCGGAAAGTGGAATGTAGGACTATCCTATGACATGCGTTTTTCTGAAAGGACTCGTAAGGCGAACACGACGCGGACGAGTTTTGATCAGTCTTTGAATTATTTATTGCTTCAAAACCGGAATGATAACCGCACGGAAAGTACGCAGAATATAAAGTTCAATGTAGACTATGCGGCATCGTCGCACGACCAATTCAATTTTGAGATTTTATCGAATATCGAAGGACAGGATAACGATGAAGTTTTGGGATCCCAATTCTCCACCCAATTAGGCGCATTTAACTCGCGGAATATCCGGGAATCCATCGAATTAGAGAAAGGATTGGCCGTGGAATTTGCGGGGACTTACAAGCATTTGTTTGCCGATAAAAAGGAGAAATTAATCATTAACGCGAGTACCTCTATTGGTCGTGATAATCAAGATACGGACATCAATACAAAGTCATTGACGGAAAGTGGAACGAGCTACGGCTCCACATTTTTACAGCGCACCTACAGCTATGCAAAGCCGCAAATGACTAATGTTAAAGTGGATTATGCTAAACCAATTTCTTCTTCTACCACTCTTGAAACAGGGTATAAAGGAATTTACAGAGCGAACAATATCGACTTCCAAAACCAAACGTTTATCGGTTCTAGCTATGTAAAAAATCCTGCTGTGAGTAATATTTTTGACTTCAAAGAGCAAATTTATGCGGCCTATGTGCAGATCAAATCGGAGCCGTCAGCTTCATTTAAATACGATATAGGTTTGCGCGCGGAGAAAGTGATGAACGAAGGTACCTCGATTTCGAATTCGTCTATTTCGTTTCAACGCGTCTATTTCAACCTATTCCCCACAGCGAATTTTGCGTATTTTGTGAATAAAGTCGATTTCTTGAAATTCAGTTATAGCCGCCGCATTAACCGCCCCGGTTTAGGGGAGTTAAATCCCATGATTGACATCACCGATTCCTTGAACCAACACGGCGGAAATCCATATTTGAAACCGGAATTAGTGAATGCGTTCGAGGTAGGATACAACAAAGAGGGAGAGGGCTGGAGTTTATCTAGCAGCGCCTTTTATCGTTTATCGAATAATATCATTCGCACCTATATTGATTTGAAGCCGAATGGAGTAGCCATAACGACTCCGCAAAACTTTGGCAATGCGACGACTTACGGTGTAGAAGAAATTTTGGACTGGTTTCCGACCAAATTTTGGAGTGTGAATACGAGCCTCTCGCTTTTTGACCAAAAGATTGATGGCAATGTCGTGAGCACGGATGTGGCAAATGAAGTGGTGAGTTGGTATGGTAAAATGATTCACAACTTTACGCTTTCGAAGCAATCTAAATTGCAAATCATTGGTGCTTATAACGCGCCCACGGCAATGGCTCAAGGGACGAGAATGGCCGTTTATAATGTGGATTTAGGCTTCCAGACTAAGATTCTAAAAGGCAAGGGTGGCTTAGGAATTGTAATTAGCGACGTCTTTAATATGCAAAGCAGCGGATGGGACCTTTGGTCGGCTAATTTTGCATTGAACAGAAAGATGAAAGTAGATACACGCGCGGTATTTGTCACGTTCGCTTATTCTTTTGCGAACATATTCAAGGAATCTTTATTGGATAATTTATTCTCGAATAACTAGATAAATCTACGCCCGATTCCGAATAAAATGCTGTTTGCTATCACCGCACAGCCCACGATGATAATCGCCATCGTGAATGGTGTGCCATCAAAAAGCAAACCCACTAAAGTAGCACAAACTGCGCCCCAAGCCATTTGAATAGAGCCTAGCATCGCTGAAGCTGTTCCGGCACCCCGATGGAAAGGCTTTAGCGCAAGGGTCGCTACGTTAGGAAAATTGAACCCTTGGCAACCCATAATCAGGAACAAAAGGCCAATATTTAATTCCATTGAAAGTAGATTTAGTTTCGCTAATACCGATAATAATATCCCTAAAACCAATTGCGTAGGGAGCGTCACTTTTAAAATTTGTAAGCTCGAATACTTTTTCAAAACGACGCGATTCAACTGACTCGCGGAGATAATTCCGGAGGCAACAATCGCAAAAATGAAGCCAAATTTAGACTCATCCACGCCATAATAGGTTAAAAATGTCAAAGGCGCTCCTCCTACGTAGGTAAAAATACTACCTGCACCAATGGCACCTGTAAAAGCGAAAACCAAGTATTCTTTCTCCTTAAATAAAGCCTTGTAAGCTTTCAGTATAGTGGAGATGCGGAATGGTCCACCGTGCTCGCGATTGGTCTTTTCCGGTAACCAGGATTTGATCAAGAAAATGATTACTAAAAGGATGAAGGCCAAAACCAAAAAGATCGCTTCCCAGTTCGCAATCGTTAACAATAAACTACCTAAAGAAGGCGCTAAAATGGGGGAAACCCCTAAAATCAAGATCATCAATGACATGACCTTAGGCCGATCTTTTTCTTCAAACGTTTCCCGAATAACGGCATTGGGAGCTACCATTCCCACACTTCCACCCAGCGCTTGGAACAAACGAAATACGACTAACATTTCCACAGATGTCGCAAAGGCGCAAGCGATCGAACTCAGTACATAGACAGATAATCCAATATAGAGGACGTTTTTACGACCAAAATGGTCTAATAAGGGGCCGCTAATGAGCTGACCCATACAGATACCAAAAAAGAAACTGGATAGCGTGTAGCCCATTTCTTCTTGAGAACAATGCAGGGCTGAGGCGATGTTTTTAAAGGCCGGCAAATACATGTCGATGGACAGGGGTCCAATGGCTGACAAGATTCCGAGTATTAAGATGATTTTCGTGCGGTTAGCAGAAGTAGGCATTAGAGAGGGGGTATTTTGAAGACGCAAAGGTACGCCTAATTATCCTAAATTAATACCCCCGCACTCGCCTGCAACGCATAGATCGTTTTAAACAAGTAGGCTTTTAGCTCCGTTAATTTCTCTGCCGCTTCCATCGCTTTTGTTTCCCTACTGTTAATTAAGAACAAAGAAGATTCCCCTTGCGCGAAACGGGACTCCTCTGCTTTTACAAGGGCTTGGTAGTTTTTTAACGCTTTTTCCTGTGTCTGAATCTGCTTTTTTAAGCTCTCCACCTGATTAACATAGGCGTTCACTTTTACTTGAATCTGTTGCTTTTTCTGTGCGAGATTCAGTGACTCTTCTTCTATTTTTAATTTCGCTAAGGCATAATCCGCTCTCCCCTTCGATAGGCGTAAGGGCATTTCAAATTTAATCCCATACTGGTAATTATTCTCGAATAAAGGACGAGCCTCTAGGCTAAGGCTAAGGCCTTTAGACAAGGCATTATAGCTTACGTCGAGTTTTGGTAAGAGGCTTTGGAACTTCAATTTCTTCTCCACTTGCAATCCCTGTATTTTAAACTGATAGGCGCTTAAATCTGGATGGTTTGCATAGGCCTTTTCGAGCAAGGAGGAGAGATTCAAATCAAAGTCTGCGATCCAAGCAAATTCATTTGTGACTTCCGCCGGCTGCACTTCCGCAGGCAATTCCTGGGGGCTGTTATTTTCCTGCCACAAATAAACCGAAAGCGATAAGCGAGCGTTCTCTCTTTCGACCCATTTTGCCTGGTAGAGATTGTCGAAATATTGCAACTGTGTCGTTGCCTCGAGCGTATCTATAGCGGGTCTTTCACCTAATTCCACACTGCGCTTAACGAATGAAACGCGCGCCTCTGCGATCTGTAGGTTTTGATCTACAATCTTTAAAACGCGCACACTTTTTACCCAGTTCCAATACGACGCCATCGCATCGGAAAATAGGTCATTCAAGATGCTTCTTTGCTGTTGCAACGCCATCTGATTCATCAGCTTCGCCTGTTGTAAACTCGCTCTTCGCTGATCCATGAACAGGTTTTTCGCGAGTGGAACGCTGATGCCCAGGTAGCTGGTTTCACCCAACGTTTGGCTGGGGTTTAGACGAGAACCACCCAAGTTTTCTATACCGGAACTTAGTTCGATCCCGTACCAGGTGGGAATGCTTAATTCTGGTGCGTGGTATTCGTAATAGTTTTTTCCGTCGAACGTTTTTTGCGTGCTGTAGTGACTTAAGATGGGATCGAAACCCCCTCTGGCTTGCAGAATTTGAGCCTCTGATTTTTGTACACCGATACTCGCCTGCTTCGCTAGCGGGTGGTAGGTTTGCACGATTTTCAGAAACGCCTCGGGGTATAAAACAGGCGTTTGGGCAAAGCTGGTAAAGCTGAGAAACCAGAAAACGAGTAGACTATTTTTCATCCTTTGTTACCGTATAAAAATCGGCTGGGAAGCCATTGATATTTCGCCATAATTCGTACCAAAGTGGTACGTCATTTAACAAGGTAATACCTTGTGCTCCAGCACCCATCTTAATTTGTTTAGGCCACTTTTTATCTTTCGGATTTTCCACCACGATCACCCGGAACATCCCTTTTTCATCGATGTTATTTTCGATAGCCCGAATCTTTCCAGGGAAAGTTCCAAAACTTTGGTCTGGCCATCCTCCCGCAAAAATGATCGCAGGGAAACCATCAAAAATAAATCGCACATCCTGACCAGGAGACACTAAAGGCAAATCCACCGGTCGAACATACATCTCCACCGCGTAATGGGTATTTTGTGGAACGATCGTCAATAACTCTTCGCCATCCTTCAAAATTTCCCCGATACCTGCCTTTTTTGCATTGATCACCTGCCCACTTTGTGGCGCTAAAATGTAATACATCCCGTCTCGAATGGTATAACTAGCGACTTGGTTCTCTAGTTTAGCGACGTCCCCTTTACCCGTCTCGATCATGCCTAAGCTTTGGAATTTTTCTCCCTCCGCCTTGTTCATTTTCTCGCTGTATTCTTGGTCCACTCCGCGTAATTCAATTCTTGTATTTTGAATCTCTTGTAGCGTTTGGTTTATCTTATTTTCAGCGGTTGTTTTTTTCGCTAAGGAATTCTGCATGGACGCATTTCGCTGCTGGAATTGTGTCTGAGAAATCAATCCCTCTTTGTACATTTTTTGGTTACGTTCGAACTGGTCTTTCACTAAGTTATACTCATTCGACGCAGCCTCAAACTCCGCTTTTTCTCCCGTCAACTTCTGCTGCAAAGCCGTGATCTTATTCGTTAATTGATCCTGCTTTAAAGCTTTGGAGGAACGCAAATTAGCGATTTGATCCTCCGTTGACTTTACCTTTTGTTCGTAATAAGAGACTGTCCCTTTTTTTGCATCCAGTTGCTCTTGCGTTCTCGAAATCAATTTAGGATCGAGGTATTCGGCTTTAATCTCAGAGATTTTTGCTAACGTATCTCCCTGCTCCACGAAGTCCCCTTCTTTTACCCACCAGCGGCTGATTTTACCTGCGATAGGGCTATAAATCTTTTGTGGTTTTTGTTCTTGGTACAGACTGGTAATCTGTCCTTTTGAACGAATGTTTTGGGTCCATGGCAGGAAAAGTACCCCCAGTAAAATAAGGCCTAAACCGATTAACCAAGGCTTCGTTGCGGGCCCTTTATCCCGTAGATAAATCTGATTAAATGACTTAAACTTTTCCATTGTTGATCTCTATTTTTTTGCCAAAAGTTCCATTTTCATTTGTTGAAACCAGAACTGTCGCCTTTAATTGTACTAAATAGGCTTGAATTCGTTTAGCCAATTCCGACTCTAATCCACTCCACGGATTCTCTAAAAGTACTAACCTTTTGTCTCCACATAAGGCGCGCAACAACAAGATTTTCTTGACAATACTTTGCGGCGTCTTTTTCCCTAGTGGTTCTATATCAGTGTCAAAACCTTTTGTGAAATGATTCAAGAAATCAGCGAAGCCTAATTCGTTTGCTGTGGCTAAAATCATAGAGGGGCTTATGTCCTTATTTCCTAGACTAATGTTTTCCCAAACAGTCCCCTTAAAAATCTCTTGGTTCTGAAGCAAAATACCGGTGTGCTTGCGTAAACTAGCTAAGCTGTAATTTTTGATGGGTACTTTATTAATTAACAAGGTGCCCTTAAAGTCAATATAATTTCCGGTGAGCACCCGCATTAAAATCGATTTACCTGCACCGGCAGGTCCGGCAATTTGAATTTTTTCCCCTGGATTAATGTGTAAATTAACCGAATGTAGGACGGGTTTCCCTGGTTCGAATTCAAAGCTGAAATTCTTCATTTCGATTTCTAAACCTTCTTGTGTATCGACGGTTAATTCTCCACTCGTTTCTAGTGGACTATCCGTTACACTGGCTAATTTCTCTAATCCAGTGAAGACATCATAAGCGCTATCTAAGCTGGTGATCAATTTTTCCACAGCTCCTATCACTAGCATGATCACGATTTCTGCAGCCACAAATTCTCCTACATTTAACTGTTGGTTAATTAACAAATACGAACCTAGCGTTAACATCAAGGTAGTTAGGGCTATTTTGAAAAAGATGAGTGACTTGTATTGAAATAATAGCACGTGAAAATGGGTGGTTCTTGCCGCTAAATAGCCCATCACATTTTCATCTGTTCGGATCAAATTCAGGTCAGAACCTTGGCTAAATTTGAAGGTCTTAATGGTCCGTGCGATCTCTCCAAAAAACCCAGCCACCTCATATTTATAGGTCGACTCCTCGATACTTGTTTCAATTCCTTTCTTCGACGTGTAAAATAAAATCAAACCTAAAAGGAGCAATAAGATCAATCCTAAAATGATAAATAAGGGGTGGTATAAGGAAAGTAAAATAATGCCAAAAACAATTTGCACTGTCGCCACTGGAATATCTAGGAGTAATTTAGCGAAGCCTTTTTGGATATTCAATGTGTCAAAAAAACGATTCACTTTCTCTGGGATATGGTATTTATCCATCTGCTTAAGATCCAGACTTGGAAGCTTTTGGGCAAAATCGTAGGCATAATGGGCGAAGATTTTCTGCTGAATAGACTCGATGATTTTCATCTGGTTGATTTGGAATAAGCCCATTAGAAATACGCCTAATACCACGAGAAAGATGAGTACGTAAATCGACGTCACCATGGTGGCTCCCATCACTAATCCGATGATGGTCTGTACCCCTAGTGGTAAAGAAAGATTCACGATACCACCTAAAATAGAAAACAAATAGATCGATGTAATCTCCTTTTTGTGATCCTGTATCAAGGCCTGCACTCGCTTCAATGGACTTATCTGTTGCATAACAATTGGATTTCTATTGCAAAACTATAAATACTTTTTTAAATAATAGTAATGCTATTATTAATAATTGTTAAAATATCTTTTGTGTTAGTGTTTCTATTATTAACTTTGTGCTATTCAAAAGGTTTAACAATGGATTATTCATTAAGTTTTAAGGTAAACGAAAAGATCTATTTACGGGATCCAGAAAGCACTGAATTAGGCAAGCAGATTGTTAAAAATGCTATTGACCTCATTCATACCTTAGGTTTTGAACATTTCACCTTTAAGAAATTAGCGAAGGAGATGAATACAACCGAAGCGTCCATCTACCGTTATTTCGAGAATAAACACCGGATGTTGTTGTACATTTTGAATTGGTATTGGTCTTTTATGGAATACTTGGTGGTGTTTCAATTACAACCTTTGGCAAATTCGAAAGAAAAATTAGAACGCCTAGTCGAGTTATTAACGCATCCCTTACCGGAGAGTGAAGGCCAGTCAGATTATAATAAGAATTATTTACACCAAATCGTCATCACCGAAAGCAGCAAAGTTTACCTTGTTAAAGAGGTGAAGGAGATCAATGAAGACGCCGTTTTTAAGCCCTACAAGGACCTTTGTGGCCGTATTTCCGCTTTGATTCAATCGCATAATCCTACGTACGCATTTCCGCATTCCCTCAGTAGCACCTTGATTGAAACAGCGCATTCACAGCTCTTTTTCAGTCAACACCTGCCTAAATTGACAGACGCCGGGAAGAAGCACAAGACGGAATTTGTCGCGCGCTATTTAACAGATTTGTTATTCAAATCACTTAGCTAACTACCCACTGTCTACTGCCCACTGGCTACTGAATACTGTTTCGCTCTCCCATCCTGAATCACCCCTTTCCAGTTCATCCCAAAACCGAAGTCATAGCGATGTCCTTCCGAGTCCAAGTGGCATTCCATATCAAATGGCACGTCTTCTTTTTGCTTTTCCACGATGCTCATATTCGCTGGCATTTGCATCGGCAATAAGGCTTGTGGCTCCGCTTTTCCTGCTATAATTTCTAAGATCGCTTGGTCTTGCACGCCAAAACTCGCTAGGATCGCATCTGCTTTTCCTTCAAATTCTGCGAACACCATCGGGTTCGATACGTTGACGGAAACGATGACTGGTTTGCCATTCATTTTCGCTTTAGTCTCTTCGATTAATTGGATGTCCGTCACGTTGCGCGACTTCACCGTTTTGCCTTTATAGCTTCTGTTTGTGAAGTTTTCCAAAGGATCTCCACCCGCAATACTTACCTCACGTGCATCGTTTGCTGTGTAATCGTTGTATTGAAGTGAGATAGGCAAGTAACCGTTACCGCCTTTGGCCACATCTTCTTTATCGTAACCGATACCACTTTTCGGATTTTCGATACACACTAAAGCGATGTCCGCTTTCGACGCGTCGTCTGTCACGTTAAAGTATTTCTGTACCAATTCGATGTTGATAGGGAAGTCATTCGAAGCTGGAATCGGGAAGCCCAAAAAGTGACGGGACGCTGCCACGAAACGTTTTGGAATGTAGAGCGTTTTTTTCTCTTTAATAGGCAACAAATTCGCCTTGTTTTTCAAGAGCACAATCGATTGCAATTGCGCTTGGAAACCCGCTTGCATAAACTCCGGTTTACCCACCGTCGCTTTTGTTTCTGCTGGATTCACGTACGGATTTTCGAATAAACCCACTTGGAAAATATTGCGTAATAAACGCACCGCAGATTGTTCCATACGCGCACGCATCTTCGCCTCGCCATGCTCTTTCACGCCCATCGCATACGCATCGATGATCGGTTTCATATCGTTATTTCCCCCAAACTGATCGGCTCCCGCCATCAATACTTTATAATGACGTTCCGCCATATTCAAGTTCTCTACGCCCCATACTTTGCCGTCGATGAATACGTCCATCGCCTGGTGATCGCCAGTCACTAACCAGTCTGTGCAAACGACGCCATCGTAGCCGTATTTGTTACGTAAAAGGTCCGTTACTAAGTATTTGTTGTAATTGTTTGCGACGTTTTCGTTTGTCTGGTTCCACGAGATCGTATAGTAGGGCATTACGGCCGCTGCTTTCTTCGTGTTACCTGTTAGTTTAAACGCGCCTTCCGTAAATGGAATCAAGTGTTCGTTAAAGTTATTTCCTGGGTAAACCGCAAATTTCCCGTTCGCATAGTGCGCGTCGCGACCCGCTTCGCCTGCGCCACCACCTGGCCAGTGTTTGACCATCGCGTTCACGCTTAATCCACCCCAGTTGTCTCCTTGGAATCCGTTGCAATACGCTTCCCCCATTGCCGCAGAAAGCGTTGGACTTTCCCCAAAAGTTCCGTCAAAACGACCCCATCTCGGTTCAGTCGCGATGTCTACTTGGGGCGATAAAGCAGTTGCAATTCCTAAAGCGCGGTATTCTGCCGCAGCGATGCGTCCGAATTGTTGAATCAAGGCAGGCTTGAACGTCGCCGCCATTCCTAAAGACGAGGGCCACATCGAAATCAAGCCACCGGCTGCTGCATTAAATTCCGCACGAGCGGAGGTTCCGTGACGCGGATCCGTGCTGTTATTAGCCGGAATACCTTTGCCTACTGATTCACAAAAGGCTTGCATTTTATTGTTCCATTTCGCCGCATCCTCTGGGCTCGAAACCGTCGTCAATAAGACGTGACGTAAATTGTCTGCTTGTAAAAATTTCTTCTGTTGATCTGTTAAATCCGAGGCATCCATGGTTTTTGGGTCAAATGGCTTGCCGCCATACGTCCCTGCGAAATAACCATCGGGTCTTGCTGGAACCGCTTGGTGTCCGGAGTATAACATCAAACCAGCGATTTCTTCTACGCTTAACTGCTTCGCTAGATCTTTGGCCCGCTCGTCTACCGGTTTTCTCCAATCCTCGTACACATCCAATTTTCCGTTTTTATTCAGGTCTTTGAATGATAGGCCATCCTTTTGAATGATTTTGGCCTGATCATAGCCTAGAGTAGGGCCATTTTTCTGCTGAATAAAATGCTGTTGACTGAAAGCTACAGTCGAAATCGCGAGTAATCCGAGGATCTTTTTCATTGAGTGTTAGGGTAATTTTGCCAAAGATAGTTATTGTAGCAGAATGATACAATTAATTATCCGTCCTAAATGGCGAAGCCGGCAAGCCCTCTACATTGATTAAATTAGCTCCCTCCGGATTATCTGCCCAGGCATAGCGAACGTACATTGGCTCTGTTATTTCATCGCTCCAAACCACGACCGTATTCCGTTCGATAATCGCCTTTGCCCACACGAATTTCTTGTCTTTCCCGGCGATCGCAAATTGCATCAATTCGTCTTCATCCGTTTTATTTATTGAGAGTCCGCTGCCCGTTTCACGGAAGCGAATGCGGATGCGGTTTCCCTCGATTTGGTTGGACTCATAAATAGGTCCAGACGAAACGATGTCCTCTCCGTAGGCTAATTTGCGGGCGGCTAAAGCGAGTCGTTCGCCGATCGGTTTTTTCGTCAATGGATGAATGTCATTCCACTCGCCTAAATCTAGCGTTACCGCCATGCCACTTCGCGGAATGGATAAACTCTTGAGTTGTCCATCGCGCAGAACGGCCATATTACTTTCTGCCGGCAGCATAGTCCGGTCTTGGAAACCGGGTAATTGCACGTATAAAAAGGGAATATTGGGTTGCTTGAATTGTGTTCTCCAGTCTTTGGCTAAAGCGGGCAACAGCTGTTCATAAATCTCTGGTTTCCACACATTGGTTTCGCCTTGGTACCACACAAATCCCTTTAAGGAATACGAGGTAAAAGGGGCAATCATGGCATTGTACAAGGCGGTAGGGGTGAAATTAGATGGAGCCGGCTTCTCCACTACTGGAGGGAAAACTTCGCCTACCTTGTAATTCCAATCCCCTTGCAAATCGACTGTTTGATCGCCCACAATCAGTTCGTATGGCTTATCTGGCACAAAACCACCTTTCCCGGCCGTGTTGGTGACGCGAATGACAATCAGGTTTTTGCCTGCTTTTAACAGGCCATTTTTGACGTTATATCTGCGTGGCGGATATTGGTAGGTGATATTTCCCACTTGTTCCCCGTTCACAAATACCTGGTCAGCATCGACGATGCGGCCCATAAAAAGTTTGGCAGGCAAACCCGCTAATGACAAAGGAATCTCGATTTCTCTTCTGAACCAAACCACGCCGTTCAGATCTCTTAAACCCTGATCTTCCCAAAAACCAGGGATCGAAAAGCGTTTCCAACCTTTGGGAACATACGCAGGATTCGCCCATTTTTCGGTAAGGCCGCGGTCTGTGGACTTTTTTGCAATGACTGACGGGGGCGAAAGGCGTGATGTGTCTTTCACATAGGCCGGAAACTCTTTTAACCCCGCCTCGCTAATCCAGGATTCGATGGGAGTTCCACCCACACTGGAATTAATAATCCCGATGGGCACCTGGTATTGGGCATACAAATCACGGGCAAAGAAATACGAAACGGCACCCATTTGTAGTACGTTTTCTGGGGTAACCGGAAGCCAGGAACTCGCTGGCAAATCGCTGCGAACTTCTAACTTGGAGATGGCAGTAGGAATGAAGAAGTTTCGAATCTGTGGGTTGTTCGCGGAGGCAATATCAGCCGGATATTTCTCCTTCACGCGCTCCATGTTGATGACCATATTGGATTGTCCAGCGCATAGCCACACATCCCCGAAAAGGACATCTTTCACGGACTTTTCGTTGATCGTAATCTCATACGGACCCCCAGCAGGCGTTGCTGGTAAGGTGCAAGCCCAGTTTCCTTTGGAATCTCCAATAGCCCGGATCTTTTTTCCTTTAAAGGTTACATTTACTTTCTCGCCCGGATTCGCCCAGCCCCAAATTTTCACCGGCATATCGCGTTGCAGCACCATTCCGTTGCTGACTAAAGACGGGAGTTTAACCTCTGAAAACGCCGCAAAGCTGAGGAGGAGGAAGAAGATTTTTTTCATAGAAGTTTAGATCGTAGCACTAAGATAAGGAATTCTGCAATTTAGGATGGCCTGACCTGATAATTCCCGCTAACCTATTGTAATTCAGCGAAATTCTGTATTCCTTGTGTACAAATCTAAACCTATGAAAAAATTAGCCCTTTTATCTTTGGCGGGGATGCTGACGCTTGCTGTTTTGGCCTCCTTTCACTCCACCTCTTCTCGTACCAGTTCAGTAGATACGTTGAAAATTCCGGATGGGGTAGATCCGAATGATGAGAACTGGAAAGGGATTGATTTAGCGCCCAAAGCTCCGGTGCAACCTTTGACCATCGACGAACAACTGAAAAAATTCCTACTTCCTGCTGGCTATCAAATGCAACCCGTTTTAGCGGAGCCACAAATTCAGCAACCTGCGGAAATTGTGTTTGACGGGAACGGGCGGATGTACGTTTTGGAGTTAAGATCGTATATGCTTGATGCGGATTCCAAAAACGAATTAGAACCCACCAGCCGAATTTCTCGCTGGGAAGACAAGAATAATGACGGGATTTATGAGACGGGAACAGCCTTCGTGGATGGATTAATCTTCCCGCGTTTCGTCTTACCCTATGGCAAAAACAGCATCTTGACGATGGAGTCTGATCAGGATAATATCTACAAATACACGGACACAAACGGCGACGGCAAGGCCGATAAAAAAGAGTTTTTCACGAATAAATACGGCCGCTCTGGTAACGTCGAACACCAGCAAGCTTTCTTATTTTATGGGATGGACAATTGGCTTTATTCCACTTATAATGCTTTCCGTATCCGAGAAACGCCTAGCGGCATCATCCGTGAAAAAACGGGTGCAAACCGTGCCCAGTGGGGAATCACTCAAGACGATGACGGGAAATTATACTTCCAAGGGGGCGCTTCTGGTGTGCCGTCCCACTTTCAATTCCCCATTCAATATGGGAACTTCGAAGTACCGAATGAACTTGCCCCTGGTTTCGTAGTCCCTTACGGCGCTGCGGTGAAAGTGTCTGATATGCAAGGCGGAATGGACGAAATTCGTCAGCCAGATGGATCGCTAAATCGCGTAACCGGATCTGCCGGAAATGATATTTTCCGTGGCGATCGATTACCTGCTTCTTTGCGCGGTCAGCTTTTTTATGGTGAACCGGTAGCTCGCATCGTCCGCCAAATTAACCCTGTGAAAAAAGAGGGTTTGACAACATTACACAATGTGTTTCAGGATCAAAAATCCGAATTCATTCGTTCCACCGATCCTTTGTTCCGTCCCATCGATATGGCCACTGCTCCGGATGGTACGATGTACATCGTAGATATGTACCACGGGATTATTCAGGAGGGGCAATGGACGCCCAAAGGCTCTTATTTGAGGATGAAAATCGAGCAATACAAATTAGATAAAGTGGTGGGCTTGGGACGTATTTGGCGCGTGAGTCATGAGGGCTTCAAGCGCGACACGAAACAACCGCGGATGTACGATGATAAATCAGCTACTTTGGTGACCTATTTAAATCACCCGAATGGCTGGTGGCAAGATATGGCGCAACAAGTTTTGGTGCAGCGCCAAGATAAATCAGTGGTGCCAGCTTTGATGGCGATGGCCTTAAAGGGGACGAATGTAAATGGCCGTATTCACGCCATCTGGACTTTAGAAGGCTTAGGCGCTTTGAAAGTTTCAACGGTCGCTCATTTAGCAAGTGATGCAAATCCGCGCATTCGAATCCAAGCTTTGAAAGCATCTGAAACCTTGTACAAAGCGGGCGAAAAAGGGCTAGTGGATTTATACACTAAAGCCTTGAAAGACACGGATAATGAGGTGGTGATGCAGGCGATATTTACGCAGAAATTTCTGATGATTCCTAATCACGAATCTTCCATCAAATCGACCTTAGTTTCGAATAAATCATCTGGTGTAAAATTGATAGGCGAGCAAATTATCTCACCTCCTAAATCACGTAATTTTAATGCACCGGAACTCAGCAAAGAGCAAAAAGGAATTCTAGAGCGTGGCGAATTGGTTTTTGCGGAACTTTGTTCGCAATGCCATGGAAATGATGGGATGGGTAAGTCGATGGGTAATGGGAAATTGTTAGCGCCAGCTTTAGCAGGATCTTTCCGCATTCAACAGCATCCAGAATATGCTGTTCGCGTTTTATTGCACGGCTTAGAGGGTTCAATCGAAGGAAAAACCTATGCGGGCGGTTTGATGCAATCCATGAAAGAGCAGTCTGATGAATGGATTGCGGATGTGGTTTCGTATATCCGCAATGGCTTGTCGAACGATGCGTCGTTTGTCAGTCCTGCGCAGGTGGCGGCTATTCGGGCGAACACAAACAAGCAGGCAGGGATGTATAAGTTTGAGTCACTACTGAAGCAAGTGCCGGTTGAATTTATTCCGGACCAAAGCTGGAAATTCTATGCCTCCCACACCGCATCGACTCGCGTAGGAGGAAATGCATCGCCTAAAAGTGCCTTCAATTACGAGGGTTGGTCGACAGGAAAAACGCAGGAAAAAGACATGGTTTTCCAAGTGGAATTTCCCGCGGAATTCACCTTCTCAGAATTCCACTTTACGTCCAATTCTGGATTTAAGAAAGGCCAAAGACCGAAGGCCGGAGAAACTCCCGAATTCACGCATACCTATCCGCGGAATATAACCGTGGAGGCCTCGACGAATGGCTCAGATTGGAAGGTGGTGCAAGCGAACGTGAAAGGAACGCAGGGCGACAACATCATCACTTTGCCAGCTACGCGTGCGAAGTTTATGCGCTTGAAAGTAGCGGAGGGAGTTACGGCAGCAGTGGATGACGTCACTCCATGGTCGATGCGTTCGATGAAGATTTTTGGTTTGCGTTAGCGAAAAAGAAAGGTTGTTAACGGAGTTCTTTCTGTGTAAATTTGAAAGTAACCAAACGCTAATCAAATGAAAATTCCAGGAAAAGTTTTCGTCATTACGGGTGCCGGAAGTGGCATGGGCCGCGAGATGGCTCTGCAGATTATTGCCCGCGGAGGCAAGGTGGCAGGACTAGATATTCACTTAGCGGCTTTGGAAGAAACGGCACAGTTATCCGGCGCTCGAGCGGAGAATTTTTTGTCTATCGAAGCCGATATTTCAGATCTTACACAGGTCAATGCGGTGCCAGAAAAAGTGCTGCAGCATTTTGGGCAGGTGGACGGACTGATTAATAATGCGGGAATTATTCAGCCCTTTGTGAAAGTGAATGAGCTGACCCTGGATCTCGTGAAGAGGGTGATGGACGTGAACTTTTTCGGACTCGTTTATTTGACTAAGGCCTTTCTTTCTCATTTTCTTGAACGTCCTGAAGCGCATATTGTGAACATTTCCAGCATGGGAGGTTTTTTACCTGTACCTGGTCAAAGCATTTATGGCGCCTCAAAAGCCGCAGTCAAACTTTTCACGGAAGGCCTCTATGCCGAGTTAAAAGATACGAAAGTCAAGGTTTCAACGGTCTTTCCTGGCGCTATCGCCACCAATATTACGGCTAATTCTGGTGTTGATATGCGCGCAATGGAGGGAAAATCGAGTGGAATGACGTCCCTACCCGCAAAAGAAGCGGCGGCCATCATTTTAGCCGGAATGGAAGCGGATCGTTTCCATATTTTGGTGGGATCTGATTCTACATTCCTGTACTACCTGAGTCGTTTAGCCCCAGAATATGCGACGAATTTTATTGCCAAAAAAATGAAGGCCCTCCTCGGTTAATTCTCTTCCACGACGTATTCGTATACCCCTGCGCCTAGCTCGAAGTTCATTCGATCCGCGCTGGTTTTTGTCTGAAAGCTACCTTTCACGATTTTGCCCTGAGGCAGTTTCACCTGTGCGGACGTATTCGCCGGAATCGTGAAACGGTAGGTCGTTTTATTTCCCTGTTTCGACCACTCGCTTTTGATATTACCGTACATGGTTTCGACATTGCCTTTAGCATACGTAATCTTGCCTGTAGGATCTGGCGTAGGCTGCAAAATGAAATGCTTGTAACCTGGAGATGTTTCGTTGCGCTGAATTCCAAGCGAATGCGTGTACATCCAAGCTGCCACCGCCCCGAACGAATAGTGGTTAAAGGAGTTCATACTATTGTTCCCCCCGAAGCCGTTTTCGATGGTATACGAGTTCAGTCTTTCCCAAATACTCGTCGCCCCATTCGCCACCGAATACAACCAAGAGGGGTAGGTTTTCGTAGTCAATAGGCCGTAGGCGATGTCGTGTTTGCCATTCGCGGAAAGTGCTTCTGAGATAGAGGCCGTTCCGATGAATCCGGTCATCAAGGAGAAGGGCGAACGAACTTCGCCTTGGTCGTCTTTGTTCGATCTAGTGACGGTTGTAACTAAATGTTCGATCGCTCGTGGTGTATTCTGAGCATTGAATACGTTTAATGCCAAAGGAATCGCATAAGACGCCTGCGTATCCATCAGCTGGCCTTTGTCAGTGGACTCTGTGCTGACACGGTCGTTTGGAGCGCCCATAAAGCCGGTTTTTACGCCTGATTTGATGGTTTTATGTGTCGCTTTATCAACGTAAATCGCGTTGAAATCGACTTTTTTGGCTTCGCTTTGGGCCAAATACTGATCTGCCTCTGCCGTTAAACCTAATACGCGGGCAGCTTTCGAAACAATCGCTAAATCTGCCGCTTGGTAGGCCATCCAGAATAGCGTATTGTCGTTTTTATTGCCCTCCGGACTGAGCCAATCACCTAAGGGACCCTCGTTCAAAATGCCATCTTTGACTTTCGAATCAAGGAAAGTCATGTAGCGTTTCATTGCCGGATAATGCTCCGCCAGCATTGCCTTATCACCATATTGCAAATAGGTTTCCCAGGGAATCACGATACCCGCGCTACCCCACAAGGTCCCGCCAAAACCCCCACCCATCGGCGCCACATCCGTGAATCGGCCATCGGCACGCTGCACATCGCGCATGCCCAGCAAGTGACGGCGCATGAAGTTATTTACGGGTGCCATCATCGTAGCTGTTTTGGAGAAGACATTGATGTCCCCGCTCCAGCCCATCCGCTCGTTTCTCGCCGGGGTGTCCGTCGGAATTGATAAGAAATTCGAGCGCATTGACCAGGTGATGTTAGACCATAGTTTGTTAACCATCGGGTCAGAGGTCTCATAGGAAGAGCTGATGTTTTTCACGGAGGAAAGCACGATTCCGGCTACCTGAGGTAGTTCAGGAGCTGTTTCTACTCCCGTAATCTCTACATAGCGGTAGCCGTGGAACGTAAAACGCGGTTGAATATATTCGTCTCCGCCTTGTAGAATGTGGATATCTTGCGCTAGGGCTGCCCGGATATTTTCGAGCATGATCATCCCTTTTTGGCCTGCGTATTCAGCTAAATCGGGGTATAAAACTTCGGCAAAACGCATGGTGATGACTTGTCCAGGCTTTCCGTTTTTGATGAAGATCTTAGGGAAGCCGACCATGTTTTGGCCCATATCATACACATAAACCCCTTTTCTAGGTTCTGCAATGGACTTCGCCTGCAGTACTTGTTGCACCGTAACGCGGTCATCTAAATGATTTACTAACTTCATTCCTTGGTAATCAAGGGCGAAACTGGTTCCCTCTAAGTTGATTTTTGCGGCAGGGGCCCAGTTTTTATCATTGAAATGAGTAGATGACCAGCCTGCGATCGCTGCGTTTTTCTGAGCATCATATACTTCACCTTGGAAGAAACTTCCTACGCGGATGGGTCCATCGCTGAATGATTTCCAGGTCGAAGGATTCGTCCGAATGACCTGCTGCGTCCCGTCCGTATAGCGAATTTCGAGTGTGGCTACAAGGGATTGGCGATCACCAAAATAATTCCAATTATCACCACTATAGGTTATATTTCCGCTCCACCAGCCCTCACTTAACCAGGCTCCCCAGGCATTTTGGCCCTTATTTAGCAGCGCCGTCACGTCGAAAACCTGGTAGGTATGCGTCTTATTGTATTGCGTTAAACCGGGATTAAAGAACTCGTCACCCACGCGTTTGCCGTTTAAGTATAGTTCATAAATGCCGCGTGCTGTAGCATAAATGCGGGCACTTTTGATTGTTTTTCCCTCAGCTGAAGCAAATTCCGTGCGCAACATCGGTGCGGCATTGCGACTTGGATTAGCCACACTGAATTTCCCGGAAACGCTAAATGCCTTACCATCAAAAGGGAGCTCTTTCCATAATTCTGGATTTTGAGAAGCCTCAAATAGCGGATTCGAAGGGAGTCTAAAATTTCGAATTATGACATCCGAGAAACGGGCAGAATGTCCAGTTCCAGTGGCAAATCCAATCTCCGAAAGCATGGGATAACTGATAAAATTATTGCCTAAACCGATGGGGTTAAGGTTCACGCCGGAGGGCGCAAAAATATTCGCATTTTTGTCCGTCGGATTAATCTTGTGTTCCTTGTCTACTTGATCGATGTAAAAATCAAACACCCCAAAATTGCATTCCGCAAACACCGTATGTTTTTGAGATTGATTCGCTTCATTGATGATGGCCAAAGGAATGGTAAAGCTTTTGAACGGTTGATCTTCCTGGTCTTTTTTATCGTAACCTACCCGGTAAATGTGGAAAGAAGCTTGGCCAGAATCGGTTTTTGTTAGCCCGGAAATATCTAATTCCAGCTTAATATAGGATTGATTAGGACCGCTAGCCACGTCTTGAATATTCAGATTGCGGTTTTGTAATCGCGGGTCATTTGCCCCAAAAACAAAGCTCGCCTTCGTTCCTTGATCGATTTGGACCCCATATTGAAACTTATAGACGGATAAATAGTGCGAATAGAATGTCAGGTCATTGGATCCGATCCATTCCGCTCCTTTCCAGGCATCAAAACCCGGATTCATCAGGCCTGTTTCGAAGTGGGAGTTCTGTGTCGATTTCTTTTTGGCGGAATCCCAAACCTCCAGCGTCCAGCGATACGCCGTTTTCGCTTCTAGGGCTTCTCCAGCATATGGAATGCCTAAGGAGATGTCCGTGCTTTGCTTTTTAGAATCCCAAACTGCGCGTCCACTTTCGTCTTGCACCACAATTCGATAGGCTGATTGTTTTGCATTGCGAGCAGTAGAATTCATCTGCCAAGAAAAGCGGGGATGAGCTTCATCAAGTCCGAGTGGAGCCTTTTGGTATTCTACTTGTAAGTTTTGAAGGGAAAACTGCGCTTGAGCCACAAAAGAAAGCACAAATAGCAAACAGGCAAGGATCGACTTTTTCATATTCAATAGGTTTCATTCGAATGTACGAAAAGAAATGGAAGCCGGTGTCCTAGGGGTGAGTAGGACGGCGGAATATTTTTATTACCTTGCCGTAAAATAAAACCCCTATGAACAAATTAACACTTAGTTTCACCCTGTTAGTAGTGTTCGCGCTTAGCGCGTTTGCACAACCGAAAACAGAACTTATTCAAGCCCGTATCATCAACGGAAACTGCAAGGTCAATTATTCTAAAGTGACCTCAGACGACGGTAAAGAGCACTTTGAGGTGACTCTGGCCTTTATGAGCACTCGAGATCTTTGGTTTACCTTAACCCTGGATACACCGGAAAAATTCCGTCGTTTTAACAATGATTTATTGAATAGAACACGGGAGACAACGAATGAAGACAAGTCAGCGTATTTGAGCGAGACGCGTAAAGATTATTATATCTCGAAAGACTTGAAAACGGATAACATTTCTATTATGCTGTTAGCGAATCAGGAACGTTGGATTCTTTTTAAAGAAGCAGCGAAGGAATTATCGCTGTATGTAAACACCATCCCGTACGGCGAAATGAAGTAAAAAAATGTTGCAGCGTCCGTAGGACGCTGCAACAAATCAATTATTTTGAAATTTCAACAAAAGCACTTCTGTCATAGTGTAACCATTCTTCGACTTGCTTGCCATCTTTGATCGCATCTACTGCGAAAATGACCATTTTCGTTTGCTTTTCACCTCTTGTGAAGATAAAGGCACTCTTACTCATGACATAGTTTGTATAGCCTTTTTTCTTAGAAGGCTTATCGAATTGATTTTCCCAAACTGGTCCCATCTCGACTTTTAACTTAATGCCTTTTTCTGCCATCGTTTTAAACATGGTCATATTTTCATTAAGACCCATGGAATCTAAATTGTCGTGAAATACGACATCTGGCGCATATGTTGCACGGTAAGCCGCAGAATCACCTGATTCAATCGCACGAATTGCCTTCATCACTAAACCTACGTTAGCGGAAGTATCGATAACAACTCCAGCTAAAACTGCGGAAGGATCAGTTGAAGTGCTTGCAGATGCTGCTGCACCGTCCTCTTTTTTAGAACAAGCGAAAATGCTTCCCGCTAGTACAAATAATAGAATGATTTTTTTCATTTCTTTGGTTTTTAATGGGTGAATAATTTTGCCAAAGAAAGGGGATATTTTATCATACAAAGTCAGTACGTGGGGGCACTTTTGTTCCGTTTACGGATTTGGGAACAAATTTAGCTACGCATCCACCGAATCATAGACCAGTACTTTTTTCCACAAGTGTGCATAATTCTTCACGAAATCGACGTGAATGGGGTGATCCTGGTAGACTTTTTGTCCCGCTTCGTCATCGAAAAACATCAATTCTGAAACATCCCAGCTCGTATCTACTACCTCGCGTTTTTCGGTAGAGGCTAAGGTTCCAATATGGATTTCCTTGATGGAAGGAATGCCTTTCAGCGCTTTTAAGCCTTTGATTAATTGTTGTTTATCCTCTTTCGAATTCGGATTATTCAGCCAGAAAAACACGTGGTGTAATAAGGGCTTTTTCGCAGCAGTTTTCGCTGTTGTTCCTGTGCTCGCTAATAAGCCAGCTGAGGCAATAAAGTGACGTCTTTTCATAGTTCTACGTTTTAGCGTTCAGGCTTTGGATGTCAAAACCTGCTACTTGTTTATACTGATTCATAATTTGTGCTAGTTCTTCGTGCGGAATTTCGTCTTCACTAAAACCCGCAGGGAAACGCTCTTCCATGAGATCCATAATGAAATCGGGTCCTTTTTGGCGGTTTTGTAAGACTACTTTTGCCGTGGCAGGTACGCGCTCTTGGTCGTAATGAACGAGCGCTTGAATGACATCTTTTTCCGCTAATAGAGCTAAGGCCAAAGCGTCCGCATCCAATATCGCTTGCGAAGCTCCGTTCGATCCGATGGGGTACATCGGATGCGCCGCATCCCCTAAAAGAGTGACACGGGAGAATGACCATTTGTCCAAAGGATTGCGGTCTGACATCGGGAATTCGAAGATGCCGCCAGCTGTTTTTTCGATCATTTCCGGCACATCGATCCAGTCAAATTTCCAGTCTTTGTAAAGTTCCAGTAACGGACCTTTTTCCACTTTGCGATTCCAATCACGCACCGTAATTTTTGCCCCTTCTGGCTCGCGAACGTTTGCCACCCAGTTGATGACTTGGTTCCCATCTGCGTCCGGTTCGCCTATGGGATAGATGACCATTTTCTGCTTGTTTGACCCGATCATGGCCATCGAAGAACCTGTTTGATAGGGTTTGATTTTGGCCGTTCCTCGGTATAAGATATTGCCAGAAAACACGACTCCACCTTCGTTGGGATAGAGTTTTTGACGCAAAACGGAATTGATTCCGTCGGCACCTATCAAGATATCTCCCTCTTCTTCCGCTACGATCTGCCCCGTTTCCTTGTTGATAAATGTGGCCGTGATTTTGTCCCCCTTTTCTTCAAAAGAATGTAAATGGCAATTCGTTTTTAAGTTCTCCGCACCGATGGTTTTCAGGGTTTCTTCCCAAAGCATCACCTGGAATTTCCCGCGGTGAATCGAAAACTGTGGCCAGCGATATCCAGCGAATTTCCCCCGCGGTTCTGACCAGAAAAACTGCCCAAAACGGTTTGCATAGATTAACTCCTTTGTCTCCACCGCAATGGCTGAGACTTTCGGTAATAATCCAATATTCGTCAATACGCGCACGGCATGAGGTAGAATATTAATTCCCACCCCGAGCGGTTTTACTTCTTCCACGGATTCGAAAACCTTTACTTCAAATCCGGCCTGATGTAAGCGCAAAGCAGTCACCAAACCTCCAATTCCACCACCAGCGATGATTATTTTCATAGGGACAAGTTTTGCAATAAATCTACTAAATGAGCCACGCTGGCTAGCGGTTGGCCGTTATAGATGGAGGCTCTGAACCCTCCTTTGGTCGGAAAACCTTTAATCCCTACGATGTCATTTTGCTCTAAAAACAAGTTAATCTTCTGATCCATCTCTGGCGATTGACTCGTAAAGCAGGCGTTCATCAAGGAGCGATCTTCCGTAGCCACAATGCCTTTCAGCAGAGGATTTCGGTCGATTTCGTTGTAAATCAAAGCGGATTTTTGTTCACTCAAACGTTGCATTTCCGCTAGTCCACCTTGTTTATCAATATACCGAAGCATCAATAGCGCCACATAAACCGGATAAGTCGGGATGGTATGGTAAAGTGAATTTTCGGCGATATGCGTATGATAATCAAATATCTTAGGAACCTTACGGCTATTTTTCTCCGGCAAAACCGCCTTATTCACCAGCACGCAGGTAATCCCAGCGATCCCAAAATTCTTCTGTGCGGACGCGAAAATCACCCCAAATTTCTCCATCGGTAAGGGTCTCGACAAGAAATCAGATGTCATATCTGCGACTAAAGGAACATCAACTTCAGGAAACTCATGGTATTGCGTTCCGTCGATCGTCTCATTCGAAACGACGTGTAAATAACGTGCACCTTGAACGTCTGTGATTTTAGGGATTCGGTCGTAGTTCGTGTCTTTGGAAGAAGCTAAAAAGAAGGCATTCGCCTCATTTGCC
Source organism: Aquirufa antheringensis (assembly GCF_023921165.1). Lineage (NCBI taxonomy): Bacteria > Pseudomonadati > Bacteroidota > Cytophagia > Cytophagales > Flectobacillaceae > Aquirufa > Aquirufa antheringensis. The sequence continues at coordinate 982,992 of NZ_CP049835.1, read as the reverse complement.
GCCGCTTCGATTGCACGTCCCGCCCAAAATCCCGTGTCCACAAATGCAATCTTATCCTGGGGTTCTGTCAGATTCATCGGTGCCACGGTCAGCTGACTAGATGCCCCTCCGGGTAACCAAAGCACAGCCCAATCATCCGAAAGGCCATATAATTTTTTCACGAGCGCATTCGCTTCGTCTAATAAATCCGTGAAAATGGGAGAACGGTGGCTGATTTCAGCGATAGAAACGCCCATTCCGTTGTAGTCAACTAAACCCGCCGCTGCCTCTTGAATAACCTCAATGGGAAGAGTCGCCGGTCCAGGAAAGAAATTGTGTTTGCGCATTAGGAAATGGTTTGGGAACTAATTTTTAGCGTAATAATTCCGGCAAGTAAGGAAGGCAAGGCGAAGAATAGGAAGCTTTCAGCCATACCTAAACCTAGGCCCACTAAAATGCCCCCTGAGATCGGACCTAAAATACCACCTAAACGCCCCATGCCGATTGCCCAGCCAATACCCGTCGAACGAATCGCGGTCGGATACATTCTCGCCGCTACGGCATATAATCCTACGAAGCTACCTTGCACCCCGAAGCCTAGGAAAAACAACACCACTAGGATCAAATTAGATCCAGAAAATTGTCCAAAAATTCCTAATAGAACTGCCGTAATTAATAACAACACTCCGATCGATTTTTTCAAGCCAAAACGGGTCGAAAAATAACCTTGCACTGGAATGCCCACGATGGCTCCCAGATTAAAGATCGTTCCGGAATAAATCGCTAATTCCATCGATAGGCCAGCATTAGAGGCTAATTTTGGAATCCAATTCATCAAGAAATACAGGGTAGTGAAAGATAAAAATAAAGCACTCCATAACTGCCAAGTGCTCCACTTAAAATCAGACGTAAACAAGGCGCTGATCTTGGCGTCTTCTGGCTTGGCTTTGGCCTTAAATTCATCTGATTCTTTCAGGAAGAAAAACAGGATGGGGATCACCAGAAAAGTCGCTAAACCCGCTAATTCAAATAGGTGCTCCCAGCCGCTTTCTGCGATAATTTTCGCGGAAGAAATGCCGGTTAACACGGCCCCCACCGGATAGCCCGCCACCACCGTGCTCACCCAAAAATCGCGCGTAGATGCAGGCGCATATTCCGCCGTAATCGCCGCCGTACTCGCCATCATCGTCCCGATGCCGAGTCCACTGATAAATCGATAGATCATCAAAATGTTCACATCCGTCGCGTAGGAGGTCAAATATATGCAGGTTCCCATAATCACCGCCGCCAGAATCATTAACGGTTTCCGCCCAAAACGATCCGCCAACGGAGCTAAAAATATCGCACCCACCGTCATCCCGACCAGGCCAGAACTAAACACAATTCCTAAATTCGCTGGGGAAATACTCCAGGCCTTCGCGATCGCCGGAGCCGTATAAGAAATGATCAACACATCCATGCCATCGAGCATGTTGCACAGAAAACAGATCAAAATAATCAGTACTTGTATCGCTCTCATCGGCATTACATTACTTTCCAAACACGAATCAACACGTAATCAGGCAAGCGTTCACCCGTACAAACAAAAAGGCTGTTGTTTACCCAATCGTATTTGCCTTTAGGCGCATCGAATTTAGGCATCGCCCGGAAATAGTATTCATTCGCATCTACCTTTTCCCCTTTGGCTAATCGTGCCGCGATTTCGGGAGTTGCTGCGCGTATGCCTGTATTTTTGACATAAATCAAGGTGCCATCATCCGTTCTAAATTGGTAATGTGCCTCTAATTCGGTTACTCCATCCGCTCGCAATATTTGCCAATCTGCTCCACCATTCAAGATTTCTCCCTTGATTTTAGGACCTTCCACCGTTCCACCGATAATGGGAATAATGCGGCGCGTTCCGTGAGGGGTTTCGCCCACGATTAAAGCAGGATCCAGTTTTACTTTTAGTTCACAGAAGAAATCGAGCGCTGGCGCTTTTTGGGCCTGGGACATAGTAATGCTCATAAAGAATAGGAATAGAATTTTTTTCATAGGTTTAGTTTTAATCAGGGCAATCCTTGCTGAAAGGTAATTTCAGTCGTTAATCCCATTGCACTGAAACGAAAAGCCATCGTACGTGCCTGAGACGAATTCGTAATTTTATCACAATGAGGGCCTTTTTCCAAAAAATACACGTAATATTCCTGATTTCGGTCCGCTAATTGTTGAATATCGGGTTTCCCCAGGATGTCTTCCAAATCATTAGAGCTAACCCCCTTCCACGTCATTTTATGCGTTTTCAGCCAGTCGATCTGCTTTTCTCTCGTCCCGCCACAACTCCCGCGGTCCTTTTTAAAGCTTTCTACATCAAGGCCGGTCAAATCAGGTTGATTCGTACACGAAACGGATATCAAAAATAAGAGGGCAAAGGCTGTCAGTATTCTCATACCTTAAATTTAAGGAATTGTGGCTAAATTGCGGCATAAATCCATCGCTGTGCATATTTTAATCTCTCCTGATAAGTTTAAAGGCTCTCTTTCCGCCTCGCAAGTGTGCGTAGCGCTTGAAAAAGGGATTAAGAAACGTCGTCCCAAAACCGTTTTCACCACCCTCCCCCTCGCCGATGGCGGGGAAGGTACCTTGGAAGTAATTCAACAATTGCATGGCGGAACGTGGATTACAGCAGACACGTTCGATCCGCTAATGCGCCCCATTCAGGCAGATTATTTATGGTTAGCGGATCAAAAAACCGCATACATCGAAATGGCCCGCGCCTCTGGGCTCGCCTTATTGTCTGTAAAAGAGCGTAACCCATTTAAAACCTCGACTTTCGGAACTGGAGTTCTCATCGCGGATGCGTTACAACGCGGCGCCACCCAAATCATTCTCACCATCGGTGGTTCAGCCACAAATGATGCGGGAATTGGAATGGCTGCTGCTATGGGTTGGACCTTTTTGGATGAAGAAGGGGCTACTCTGAATCCAGTAGGCAAAAACATGATTCGCATTGCTTCCATATCAGCTGCTGGACCAGTCTCTTGTTCTTTCACGGTCGTTACAGACGTAACCAATCCCCTGGCTGGGAGCGATGGAGCAGCCCACGTTTTCGCCGCTCAAAAAGGTGCGACCGCCACGGCAATTAAACAATTAGACAAAGGTCTAAATAATATAGCGTCCTTCTTCGGATCCATCGCATCAGAACCCGGAGCGGGTGCCGCCGGTGGGCTTGGAGCAGGCGCCCGTTATTTCCTAAACGCTAAAATTGTCTCGGGATCTAGCTGGGTAATGGACAAGATTCATTTTAACCGGGCCCTTTTAAAAGCGGATTTCATTATCACTGGCGAAGGCAAGATCGATTCCTCTACCTGGGGAGGCAAAGTAGTGTCCGAAGTCGTGAAACGTTGCGATAAAGTCTTTAAGCAAACTATTTTGGTCTCAGGTGCCTTTGAAAGTTCTGCTAATTTCCCCCTGTTTTTGGATGAAAATGACGTGTTTACGATTGCGTCCCGTTCTACAGATGCAACTGATTCAATCGAACGTGCCGCTGAGATTTTAGAGCAGATCGGGGAAGAGATTGCGTTAAAGTATTTGAATTAGGGATTTAATTACCTTATTAAGAGTGATTTTTTCTTAAGACAGAATAATATAATATTGGCCCTAGTAATGGCATATAAAATATCATAAAGGAAAGATTCAATTTTGCCTTTTTTGAAATCGTTTTTGATTTATATATATCTAGGATTGCAACAATACTTGTTAAAATTGTTGATATTAATAAGAGGCCTATAATTGTATTTTTCATAATTGAATAGCTAGTAAGCGGAACTTAAATAAACGCATGTTGCACTTTTTGATACCCAACATGAAGCCCATCCTAATATAGGAATATCGCAAACAAATGTTGAAAATCCATCTGCTGATATTGCATCCGTTGCACATTTGTAACATTCTGAAAAGGATATATTTTGATCACTGTTACTATCGCAAAGTGAATAAATTCCTCCAGTAGAACCAAGTAATTGCGAGGAATTTTCTACTTGTTTAGAGGACTGTTTCAAATTAGGATTATCGTATTTTTCTTCAAGATTTTTCGAAAGTCCTTTTGAATCCCATTTTTTAATTAGGTTATTGACTACGTAAACAGACGAGTGATTGAATAAATCATAGTTGATGTCAACCATTTCTATGTTACCTGTTTTTGTTTTAAAATCATACTTTCGATAATCTACTAGGTTTATAGCATAGTCATCATTGTGGGGAAGTCTATTATTGGGGATTTTGATTGACTCTATTGTAGCTACAACAACTCCATTTTTTATAATTGGTGTTATGATTAGCGTTGCTGTATCGCCAGATGAAATCATTAATGTAATGACTTTAGATTCACTAAAGTTTATAATTCCAAAGCTTGAGATATATTCTTGATTTCTATGAACCGTAGAAGAAAGCATTAATTTTTTAGCTTCAAAGGAAAGGTCGTTTTGAGGTAAGGCAATTTCCATTTTTGTACATCCTAAAATGACAACTAATGTAAAAATGAAAAAGTAAAAAGCGCGGGTCATTTGTGTTAATTTCATTTTGTGGAATATTAGGTGGTTTGATATTTTGTTCCCTACTCTTATCTGGTTTTTAGGGGTTCACCATTTACTCGGTGCGAAAAAATCGCAAAAATTAAGTGTACTATGAAGTATGAAGGGGGAACAGATGTACCTAATCGATCGCTTAGGCCGAGGTAAATGTAGGATTGTTTTTGGAGAAACAATATAAAATAGAAAATGAGGACATAAATTATCAAGAAACTGATAATTTAATGAAGCTAAAATGCGTTTACTAAACGTTTCGCCGCTTCCACCAGCACTTCATCCTCTTTCGCAAAACAGAAGCGCAAGATTTTATCCCCAGGATCGGTTTCGTAGAAAACGGAAACGGGAATGGAGGCCACTTTGATTTCACGCGTAAGGCGATCGGCTAAATCCACATCCTTCTCGTTAGATATAGCTGAATAATCGAGGCATTGGAAGAAACTTCCGGCGCTAGGGAGTATTTTCCAACGACTTCCCACGAATTGGGAGGCGAAAAGGTCGCGCTTTTTTTGGTAAAAATCAGACAAACCGAGGTAATGAGCGGGCTCTTTCAAGTAATCTGCCAAAGCATATTGCAAAGGTGTCGCACTCGAAAAGGTGACCCATTGGTGGAGTTTTCTAAACTCAGCAGTCAAGAACGCCGGAGCGATACAATAGCCTATTTTCCAGCCCGTGATGTGGTAAGTTTTGCCAAAAGATCCACACACAAAACTGCGTTTACGCAATTCTGGATGTAATAAAACACTGGCGTGTTGTGCGCCATCGAAAACGATATGTTCATATACTTCGTCAGAAACGATCAATATATTCGTTCCTTTAACCACCTGTGCAAAGGCATCTAAATCCGCCATTGACCATACCGCTCCGGTCGGATTGTGCGGGCTATTCACCATAATCGCTCTCGTTCGGGGCGTAATTTTCGCAGTAACGGAAGACCAATCAATCGCAAAATTGTTCGAAGCCTTAAGTGGAATATGGATAGGAATTCCCCCTGCTAATCGAATGATGGGATCATAAGCATCGTAACTTGGGTCGAATAGTATGACCTCATCTCCGGGCGAAACGCAACAATGAATGGCAGCAAAAATGGCTTCCGTCGCGCCAGAAACAATTGTCATTTCTGAATCTGCATCGACAGGTATGTTATAAAAAGACGACGTTTTTGCCGCTAGCGATTGACGTAAAGCGGGAACACCGGCCATGGGGGCATATTGGTTATGGCCTTTGGCATACTGCTGTAATAATTCCTGCAAAGCGGGGGCACAATCGAAACCCGGAAAACCTTGGGAAAGGTTTAATGCCCCGTGCTCGATGGCGAGGGCAGACATTTTGGTAAAAATAGTGGTCTGAACTTGTGGCTGCTTCGATGGAAATGTAATCATAGCCTAATTTAACAAGGCTTTTCCATCGTACCAAACTTGTGCCACTTCCAGCGCCGGATTCAGCTCCACAAAGCAAGCACGTTTCCCTACTTCAATACTGCCTAAATCAGGTAAATTCGCCACTTCTGCCGGGTAAACTGTCGCCATCCGTATCGCCTCTTCTAACGGGATCGAAGCCTGTTCAACACAGTTTTGAATCGCCTCCATCATCGTCAAGGAAGAACCTGATAAAATACCCGCTTCGTTCGTGAAGCGACCGTCTTTGGCTAAAAAGGAATAGGGTCCAGACACATCATTCGTCACCGCATCCGTAATCAAAAACAGGCGACCTTTTTTCAAGCGATAGGCCAGTTCTAGTGATTTGAAATCGCAATGCAAACCGTCCGCAATAATGCTCGTCCACGCCTGAGATTGGAAGCTAGCTCCCACTAGACCTAAAGCCCGTGACTGCCACTGCGACATCGCATTAAACAGGTGTGTGATGCGAGATACACCCTTATCTATGGCGTTCATCGCTTGCTCAAAAGTGGCGTCGCTATGTCCCAGAGAGCACATGATGTGGCTTTTTACTACTAATGAAAGCTCCTCAGCGCTGAACATTTCAGGCGCAATTGTCAAGTAGGTGGGAATACCTTTCGTTCGCTCGATAAGCTCTTCTAGGAAAGCCAAAGATGGCTTTTGGACGAAGGCCTCCTGGTGCGCCCCGCGTCTAACCGGATTAAAAAAGGGCCCTTCTAAATGCAATCCCACTAGCCCAGGCCCGGTGTAAGTTGAATAAGCTTCGATAGCCTTCCACATGGAAGAAGCTGGCGAACAGTTCAGCGTAATTTGAAAGGCAACCGTACCTGTTTTATAGTGCTCGTCGAAGGTCGCTTGGATGGCCTCCGTTGTCTGGTGATTGGAAAAGAGAATCCCACCACCACCGTAAATTTGGAGGTCAATAAATCCGGGAACAAGGATGTTTTCAGACGCCGCGCCTACTCCGTCCGAAATAGCCGAAATGAGACCATTTTCTACAATGATTTCTTTGTTCTCTAGCCATTCGTGGCCCGTGAAAATGCGACTTGCAAACATCCTTAATATCCTGTGGCTTGTCCGTCTTTTCTCGATTCTGTCGCTCCATAATATACTTTGCGAACCGGATCGTATTTAATGCATTGGTAGCCTCCATAAATACCGCTCATATAGCCCACCTGATGCCCTTTTTGCAATAAATCGCGAATGACTTCATACGGATAACCGTGCTCCAGGGTAATCATACCGCCAGTCGTTTCCATTGTCTCGCCCGTAGGTTCAGAGGAACCTTCGTGGTTCATGCGGGGATAATCGCCTGCTTCTTGTACGTTTAGGCCAAAGTCCACCACGTTCATCACAATCTGCACATGACCCATCGGTTGGAACGCGCCACCCATCACGCCAAAGCTCATCACCGGCTGACCATCCTTCGTCATAAAGGCTGGAATGATCGTTTGGAATGGTCTTTTTCCTGGCGCATAGCTATTGTTTTCACCTTCTTTTAGGTTGAATAATTCTCCCCTATCTTGGAACATAAAGCCTAAACCATCCGGCATCATGCCTGACCCAAAACCTCGGTAATTACTCTGGATTAATGACACCATATTGCCGTCCTTATCAGCCACGGTCAAGTAGATCGTGTCCCCCTCTTTCAAGGCAGGATTTCCCGCCTCGTAATGGCGACCCGCGCGATTCGGGTTGATCAACGCCCGGCGCTTCGCGCCGTACTCTTCTGAGATGAGTTCCGCTACCGGAATTTTGGCAAACTCAGGGTCTGCATAGTATTTTGCGCGGTCTTCGAACGCTAGTTTTTTGGCCTCCGTAAACAAATGCACGTGCTCCGCAGAACCCAGTTTAATTTTGGAAAAATCATAGCCCTCTAAAATGGTTAACATCTGTAAAGCCGCGATCCCCTGGCTATTCGGCGGCAATTCCCACACATCATACCCACGGTAATTCACGGAAACCGGCTCCACCCAAGTAGACGTGTGCGACGCTAAATCCTCATAGCTCAAAAACCCACCATTCTTCTTCATAAACGCGTCCATTGTCCGCGCCATATCGCCCTTATAAAAGGCATCACGTCCCTCTTTTCCTAGTTTCTCTAAGGTATTCGCTAAGTTCGGGTTCTTGAAAATATCACCCTCCACCGGCGTTTTTCCAGTTGGATAGTAGTGGTTTGCCACATTCGGAAACTTACCATAATTCGCCGGAACCCGACCTAATGCGGAAGCAAATTCACCGTGCACAGGGAAGCCATTGCGCGCATAGGAAACGGCCTTTTCTAACACCTTGTTCATCGGCATCGACCCGAATTTCTTGTGCAATTCAAACCAGCCATCCACACAACCCGGCACGCTCACCGGCAATGGACCCAGCGACGGAATGTGTGTCAATCCGCGCTTTTTGAACTCCGCTAAAGTCAAAGATTTGGGTGATCTCCCCGACGCATTCAAGCCATATAATTTCTTCGTTTTCGCATCCCAAACAATCGCAAACAGATCCCCGCCTATCCCATTCACATGTGGCTCCACGACACCTTCCATCGCATTCGCCGCAATAGCTGCGTCGATCGCATTTCCACCGGCTTTCAGCACATCAAGTGCAGCCTGAGTAGACAATGGATGTGAGGTAGCAGCCATCCCATTTTGGGCAATGGCCTGTGAGCGAGTCGCCCAAACTTTACCATACGGACGATCTTGCGCCTGAGCAAACAGGGGCAAACAAAGGAGTAGGAGTAATTTCTTCATGTTGTTGATTTTGAAACAGTAAATTAGGGAATGGTGGGGAAAAAAACAAAAAACCCCTAGACTTATCGTCCAGGGGTTTTTGCAATTCTTGAACCTCAATAAATTAAACGGTTTTCGTGAACCACTTTTGCTTGATACGCTCTGAGATGTAGTACATACACGGAACGATGATTAAGGTTAAAATGGTGGAGAACGTTAATCCGAAGATGATCGTCCAGGCTAAGATTCCCCAGAAAACGGCGGATTCAGAACCGATGAAGATGTGTGGATTTAATTCTGTGAACATGCCCACGAAGTCGATGCTTAAGCCTAATGCCAAAGGAATTAAGCCTAATACCGCCGCCGAAGCCGTCAACAACACTGGAGTTAAACGAATCCCACCACCCTCGATGATCGCCTCTTTCAAATCGTAACCACGCTTAAAGCGAAGCTCCTCGATGAATTCGATTAATAGGATACCATTCTTTACTACGATACCAGCCAGGGCGATGATACCCACGCCGGACATAATCACGGAGAAGGTCATTCCGAAAGCCATGAATCCTAATAAAACGCCGATTAACGATAATAAGATGGTTGCGAAGATGATCATTGGTTTTACCGCAGAGTTAAACTGCGTTGCCAGGATCAGGTAGATTAAGATTAACGCGACTAAGAAGGCTACGCCTAGGAAGGCGCCGGATTCTTTTTGGTCCTCTTGCTCACCACCCATGCGAAGTGTATAGCCCTGCGGCACTTCGATTCCTTCGAAAAGCGTGGTTAATTCGCCCACGATCTCATTCGCGTTATAGCCTTGAACGACGTCTGAACCTAGGGTTACGACACGCTCTTGGTTTTTGCGGTTGATTTGGCTGAAAGAAGTGGCATAGCGAATATCAGCGATAGAATTCAATGGAACCTGGCGCAAGGCGCCGCCCATGTTCATATCGCGGTAGGTGATATTCATTTGCAATAATTTCTCGATTTGGTTGCGAGAATCTCCTTTTAAGCGCAATTGAATAGGATATTCATCCTTTGTATCGCGGAATTTCGAGATTTCTGCGCCAAATAATCCCGTACGCACCGCCATCGCCACTTGAGCTGATGATATGCCCTCGCGAGACGCTTTCTCGCGGTCTACGTCGATGATGATTTCCGGCTTGTTTGTCACTAAATCGGATTTCAACTCTTGGATACCTTGGATGCCAGCGCTCGAGATCGCTGCACGTACTTTTTTCTCTAAAGATTGTAAAACCGCGAAGTCTTCTCCAGCGATTTCGATTGAAATAGGCTTACCCGTAGGCGGTCCATTGTTCTCGCGTTCGATGGCAATTTCGACTCCGGCTAGGGGATTTTTGGCAAAATCCGCTTGAATTTTACTCAAAACCTCACCCGTTTTAATGCCCTCGCGCAATTGCAATTTCTCGAATGCAATCGTCACCTTACTCTTGTGTGGCGTTGCCCCACGGTCTGGTTGCATCGGATCTCCCGCGTTTTTACCCACGTTCGAAATGACCGAATTGACAATTTTATTGTAACCCTCTTTGTTTAAGAAAGCAGAAACACGCTTCTCGATCACTTTCGTCACGGAATCCGTAACGACCGCATCGGTACCGATTGGGTTTTTGGAATAAATATAAATGTAATCCGGATCGCCTGAAGGGAAGAAAACCACCTTCGGCTTCACCACGCCTAAAAGCATGATTGTCACGACCAATAAAACGAAGGAAGAAATCGTGGCATAAATAGGGCGCTTACCCATCAATACCCATGAAATTAACTTGCGGTAATTCGTTTTGAAATTAGGCAAAGTAACCTCCTGGAACGGCACAATCCACTTCGGAGTAATAACAAAGTGATTGAATATGTACAGAATGATGCAAAGCATGAAGAAGTTTCCAAAGCCAAAGTGACCCAAGCCAAAGCCCATCACATAACCGAAAACCGCCAAGCTCAACAAGATGAATACCGTGCGACGGATATCCGAGAACTGCGGATTTTTCACGTCGTTCACCTCTTCATCGTGACGCTTCATAAACGTAATCGCGAACACCGGGTTCATTACGTAAGCCACAAATAGGGACGCGAAAAGCGTAATGATCAACGTAATAGGTAAGTATTTCATGAACTCACCCACGATACCTGGCCAGAATAACAAAGGCAAGAATGGCGAAATCGTCGTCAATGTACCTGATAATACCGGCACGAATACCTCTGAAGCGGCTAATTTCACCGACTCGGTAATCGTCAATTTCTTGAAGTTATTGAATAAACGGTGGGCATTCTCGATGACCACAATCGCGTCATCCACCACAATACCGAGGCCTAAAAGGAAACCAAATAAGACGATGGTATTTAAGCTAAAGTCTAAAGAAGGCATGAACAAGAAGGTCATCAAAGCCGATAAAGGCACCGATAGGCCCACGAATACCGCATCTCTAACACCCATGAAGAACATCAATACGATAACGACAAAGATGAAACCTAGGATTACGGTATTAATCAAATCCGCTAAATCACCACGCGTACGCTCGGATTGATCCGCCGTCGTTGTGACCGTTAGGCCCGCTGGGAAACGGTTTTCTTTGTATTCTTCGATCGTCTTCTCGATGCGATCTGCCGCCTCGATTAAGTTCGCACCCCCACGCTTGATGACGTTTAGAGTGATGACGGACTTGTTATTCAAACGCGCAAAATCTTGCTTCTCTTCGTAGCTATCCTTCACCTCTGCCACATCCTTTAAACGAACGCGTGCACCCGTAGAAGAACCGATCATTAGATTAGCTAACTGATCTACTGCTTTGAATTCACCTGTCACTCGAAGGGAACGACGAACGCCATCCACGGCCAAATCACCGCCTGAGATGTTCACGTTTTCGCCTTGAACGGCAGATTGGATATCGTAGAAAGTCAAACCATAACTTTGCATCTTGTACAAGTCTAGGTTGATTTGGATCTCTCTTTTCAAGGCACCGATGATGTCTACGCGGTTAATTTCCGGCATCCCCTCGATCTCGTCTTGTAAATCCTCCGCATACTTTTTCAACTTATCTAAGGGATAGTCCCCCGCGATGTTGATGTTCATAATCGGGAATTCGGAGAAGTTTACCTCAGCGACAGAAGGCTCACGCGTTAAGTCTTTAGGCAAATCTGCGATCGCTTTATCCACCGCATCTTGCGTGCGTTGCTTCGCAATGGGGACGGTGACGTCCGTATTGAATTCCACGATGATGACCGAAATATCTTGCAAAGCATTTGACTTCACACGCTTGACGCCCGTGATCGATTTGATTTGCTTTTCGATCGGTTTATTGATCGTGTTTTCGATGTCCGAGGGAGTGGTTCCGGCGTAGACTGTTTGGATGACCATTTGAGGCACCACGATGTCTGGGAATTGCTCCTTAGGTAAGCTCGAATAGATTCCCATCCCCGCCACAAATATGATGAACGTGAAGATGTAAACCGTCGTGCGGTTTTGGGCTAACCAGCCCACCATGTTATAGATCAAGCCTTTGCCTTCTGGCAATTGCTCGTTTTTGCTATTTTTTTCCATTTTCTACTTAGAAAGAGATGGCTGTACCATCTACTAAATCTTGAAATCCTTGTGTAATGATCGCGTCACCCGCTTTTAAACCTTCAGAAATCTCTGCTTGGCCGTTATAGGTTAAACCGATCGTGACTTGACGTGCACGCGCTACTTTCTTGCCATTTTCCTCTACCGCTACGTACACTAAATTACCTTTCTCCGTCTTTTGGATGATGTTTTCGCTGATCACGATCGCATTTTTCTTCGATGTATCGTTGATGTTGATCACCGCTAATAAGTTTGGCTTTAATTCGCCACCTGCATTCGGGATGCGGGCTTCGATGTCAAACGTACGGGTTAAGGGGTTTACGATTTTAGATACTAAGGAGATACGCGCTTTTAATTCCTTGTTTAAATCAGGGAATTTGATGCTGATCTCGTCGCCTTGTTTCACCGTTCCTACATACGAATCCGCAATTTTAGCCGCGATCTTTAGGTTACCTAAGTTCACGATTTGAACGATAGGGACACCAGGAGCGCCCATTTCACCTGCTTTTTGGCGAACTAATTCGATGGTTCCAGCGATCGGAGCCGTTACACGAGATAAGCCTAATTGCGCTTTCAAGGTGACGATTCTTTTCTCTAAAGACTCCATGTTAGACTTCGCGCTCAAGTATTGTACTTCTGTCCCGATTTGTTGATCCCAAAGCGCTTTTTGCTTCGTATAGATCGTCTTCGCTAACGACAATTGTTGACGAACCTCTTCTAAGGACTCTTTTAAGATGTTGTTGTCCAAAGTCGCAATCAATTGGCCCTTAGACACCGATTGTCCCGCTACGACTGGCAAGGATAAAATCACGCCACCCGTTTGTGGGCTTACTAAAACCGTGTTTTCAGCGACTACATTTCCTTGTGCTTCTACGAAGTGTTGGAACGTTTGTGCTACTAATGGGCTCACCGTTACGGCGATTACTTTCGCTGCGGCTTGCTCGGTAGGCTTACCTACTTCTTTTTCTAATTGCGCGATTTTTGCCTGGATTTCTTTTTCCTGAGACTTCAAATCCGCTAATTCTTGCTTTTTGTCTTTTGATCCGCATGCCGCGAAGAAAAGAATTCCACTTAGGAGGATGGCTATTTTTTTCATGTTTCTGTTAGTCTATGTATAGTGTACCGTTTGCTTTTTCTAATTCTACTTTCGCCACTAGGGCATTGTAAAGGGCCGTAAAGTAGTTTGCTTGTGATTCTTTAATGGATGATTCTGCGTTCAAAACCTCTAAGTTTGAACCTACCCCTTGTTGGTATTTCACCCGGGTAACGCGCGAAATCTCGTTCGCTAAGTCCAGGTTCGCTTTTTGCTCTTTCATGGATTCCAAAGCGTTTTTCATCGTAATGCTCGCCTGTGAACGCTGCAAGTCGATAGACGACTTTAACAAGCTGTAAGACTGACGCACCTTTTGTAAGTTATTCGCTGATTGAACCGCTTTGTATTTCTTAGAGAATCCGTCAAAAATCGGGATCTGCAAAGCCACCGTAACAGCTGCGTTATCGAACCATTGTTTAGTGATCAAATCGCTGAATGCATTGGCCCCTGCGTTATAACCGTAGTTCGCGTTCAACACTAAACGAGGTAAATAACCTGCTTTGATGCTCTTCAGATCTAGTTCGGCTAAGTTCTCTTGTGTTTGCAAGATGGAATACTCGATGCGGTTCGCATAATTGAAATCCCCCGCCGCATTCGTGTTGAAGGTCGCTAATTCCACCTTCTCTAAGCTCTCGCTTAGGCGAATCGGTTCTTCCATGGGGAAACCCATTTGGAATTTGAGTAAGGAATAGCTCAATGCCTGAAGGCGCTCAATATTCTCTAATTCCGTGCGCAGGTTATTGGCTTGCACATCTAAACGCTGCACGTCGATCTTTTCTACGAAACCTTGCTTGTTTAACTCGCGCGTCTCCTTCAGTAAGGTATCTAAGCGAGCTACATTTAAGGCTAAAAGTCCTTGGCGTTTTTCGTTCACCAAAATCCCATAATAAGCCTTCGTCACATTCTCTGCTACTTGCTGCTTCGATTGGGTAACCGATTTAACGGCTAAGTCTTTGTAAACGCTAGAAGCCTTCAAACCTAGTAAATAAGTTCCGTCAAAAACCAGTTGGCTCAAACCCACACTAGCAAATCCGGAATTATCCACACCGAATTTCGCGGCAATTAATTCACCATCCGCTGCAGCCGGGTTAAATATTTTAGCAGGAATGAACGCACGTTGTAAGACGATATTGTTCGTTAATGCAAGAGAACCATTGACTTGAGGTAAGCCCATGGCTTTGATCTCACTGATTTTTGCACTTGCGTTCTGCAAGTCGATTTGGCTATTTTTCACCTGGACCTGGTGGGCGATGGCATAGTCTACGGCCTGCTTTAGGCTATAAGTCTGTGCATTCGCTGCAAGGGAGGTCAACAAAAATAGACCGGCATAGATTTTTCTTAGGCGGATCATCATTTTAAATTGTTTTGGTAAGATGTGTAAAGTGTTAAACCTTTTTCGGTCAAAATGCCTCGCATGAAAATATCCATCAGCGTGAGCTGGGTTTCATACAAGGATAATTTATTGTTGGGGTAAAAATCAGGGTTGAAGGCTAAATCTACTTCGGCCATCCGCAAACGCGCTAGCAATTCGAAATCGATATCATTTCTGAAATACCCGAATTGTGCCCCCTTTTTAAAGTCAGCGATTAAATTTCCGTGAATATAATTTTCACCGTGGTTCTTGAATAATTGAAAGGCGGTAGGGAAGTATTTCTGGATTTCAAACAGTAAACGAGGGTTCATCTGCACTAGCATATCCTTCACCATCTCGAAAGATTTGAACATCTTTTCGATGACATTCGAATACAACTTATCCAGCTCCTCCCATTTCTTCATATCCTGCTCTACGAACGCTTGCACGACTTCAAAGACCATGGAGTCCTTATCCGGGAAATGTTGATAAATCGTTTTTTTAGAAATCCCTAATTCGCTGGCAATCGCATCCATCGTTACGGTCTTAACACCGTAGCGGAAGAATAATTCAGTTCCTTTTTCTAGAATGCGCGATTTCATTTGCTAACCCCATAAGTTATCGGGATGGCAAAACTATGGAAACTTTTAGAGACTACAAAGTTTTCTTGTATTATTTTAAGATTACCGGCTGGTTAAATTTGATTAACGGCCAAAATCATCCTGCAAACGGACGATATCCGATTCATCTGATGGATGCGCTACATCGGTATGTTGCCAAATCTCCGTCACCACTCCCCAGTTGTCTAAACCGACTAATCGATGGCGCATACCAGTGGGTAAGGTGATCAATTCACCCTCCTGATAAACCCCCGGAACCGATTGCTCATCCGTCTCCGAGATCACCACCCCTACCGGACCCGCATTCACTGTCCAAACCTCCGCTCTGCGGAAGTGGTATTGCCACGACAAACGCTTCTCTGGTGCCACCACTAAAAACTTAGGACTTAGCTTCTGCGTGATTTGGATCGCATCTAGTGAAAGTTGTGGGAAGAATTGAGCCGCAAATTTCGCTGCCTGGCTTTCATCTAACACAAAGAAACCTCCCCAAGGGCGGCTGTGGTCTTTGTCGATAATGGTATAACCGTGGGAAAGGATGTAGGCCTCGACTTGTGCGAAGACTTCGGAGGCAGGAGTAGTTGCGCTAAAATTCATAGTACAAAAATAAAAAAAAGACGGGAGAGCATCCCGTCTTTTCATTTCTATTTATCGAATGGTCACTTACAGTGTCCAGCCTTTGCGGTATTCGCGTTTTACAAATTGGTTCGCTGCCTCGAAGTTCGTGATGCGCATGTTTTTCGCATCCCATTCTAGCTTTTGGCGACCAATGTATTTCGCATTACGGCCTTCTCCATCACGTAATAAATACGAACGAATAGCCAGATTACCCATTAACACGGATTCCGTAAATGGAGCCGCATAATCAAATGGAGAACTGACTTCCATATTGCCAAAACCCGCTTTACAAGCCTCCACCCACTGGGTATTGTGACCGCCATCGCCGCCTTTTACCCGTGCTATGCTTGCTTTAGGAAGTTCTGATTCATCTACCCGTACACCATTACGGTAAACTTTTGGATTCATACCATACGTTCCGCAGGTCATGATTCCTTTCGAACCGATCAGGATAACGCCATTCGTTCCATCCGCATCTCCGATCACATCGGTCGAAGGAATTCCGTCTGGATGTGGTGCGCGAAGGCCACCGTCAAACCAGGTTAACTTCACAGGAGAATTATTTTTCTTCGAAGGACCATAGTGTAAGGTTACCATCGAGCTAGGAGGACATCCTTGTGGAATGTGCTCCGGTGTCCAATCCTGTAAGAAAACAGAACCTACGGAACATTCTACGTCGATCGCATCGCGGATGCCTAGCACTTTGAAGGGAGGGTCTAATAAGTGACATCCCATATCTCCTAGGGCACCTGTACCATAATCCCACCAGCCTCTCCATTTGAAGGGAAGAAAAGCAGGGTTATATTCTCTGTATTTCGAAGGTCCTAACCAAAGATCCCAATCTACCTCAGCCGGTGCTGGGGAACCAGCCGCTGGGTAAGCAATTCCTTGTGGCCACACTGGACGGTTTGTCCACACTAACACTTCTTTTACTTTTCCGATCGCCCCGCCATCGAACCATTCCATCATTTTACGAACACCGTCGCCAGATGAACCTTGGTTACCCATTTGGGTGACTACTTGCATCTCACGTGCTTTCTCCCCTAGGATACGAGCCTCGTAGATGTCGTGTGTCAAAGGTTTTTGTACATATACGTGTTTCTTACGACGCATGGCCTCCATCGCAATGGTAGCGTGGGTGTGGTCAGGAGTAGAAACGATGACTGCATCTACATTGCTGCCTTCTTTATCTAAAGCAGCACGGAAATCACGGTAATAGTTTGCTTTGGGTAGGTCGCCTTTGATTCGAGCGATTTGGCGATCATCGACATCGACGATAGCGACGATGTTTTCTGCCCCTTTATTGTAGGAACTCATGATATCGCTGTAGCCTTTTCCGCCACCACCGACACCCATGATGTTTAATTTGTCTGAAGGAGCAATGTAGCCCTTGCCTAGCACGTGGCGAGGTACAATGTAGAAACTGGCTGCGGCTAATCCTGCCTTACGCAGGAAGTCCCGTCTTGATTCGTTACTCATGGTTGATAGGTTTAAATGATTGGATGTAAGTTTGGAAAAAAATAGGAGAAAACAAAAAAAAGGGGTCAGCTTTCGCTAACCCCTCTCAGTATAGAACAGTTGAATGTTACTATTCAGCCTTTTTAGATTTTTTCTCTAATTTTTTAATCGCTTGTTCTCTTTCAGCACCTTCCATTTGCTCTTTTAAAGCAGATAAAGCACCGATATCTCCCATAGTCGATTTCTCAGCTGTTACACTAGCAGGCTTGTCAGCAGATTTCGCTGCTTTCTTTTTCTCTGGCTTCGCAGCAGCAGCATCAGCCGCTACTTCTTCCGCCGTTGCCGCCGTGAAAGTACGTGTGTGTGATAAGATGATCTTACGCTCTTCTTTGTGGAATTCTGTTACCACGAAGTCTAACGCTTCACCTACCTCAGCCACTGTTTCGTCTGCCTTCGTTAACTGCTTCAAAGGAGCTAATCCTTCGATACCGTATGGCAATTCTAATACACCGAACTTCTCGTTCTTCGAGATGATCGTTGATTTGTGAGTTGAGCCTAAAGTGAACACACTTTCAAATGTATCCCAAG
Source organism: Aquirufa antheringensis (assembly GCF_023921165.1). Lineage (NCBI taxonomy): Bacteria > Pseudomonadati > Bacteroidota > Cytophagia > Cytophagales > Flectobacillaceae > Aquirufa > Aquirufa antheringensis. The sequence continues at coordinate 965,023 of NZ_CP049835.1, read as the reverse complement.
GGTTTTCCTCTAATTGTTTGTGGCCTAAAGCTAAACGACGGTTGTCCGCGTCTAATTCGATCACTACAACATCTAAAGAATCACCTACTTTAACGAATTCAGATGGGTGTTTGATTTTCTTTGTCCAAGACAAGTCAGAAACGTGAACTAAACCGTCGATTCCTTCTTCTAATTCTAAGAATAAACCGAAGTTAGTTAAGTTACGAACGGTTCCTTTGTGCTTCGTACCGATTGCGTATTTCGCTAATAAATCAGTCTTAGTCCAAGGATCTTCTGTTAATTGCTTGATACCTAGAGACATCTTGCGCTCAGAACGATCTAATGTTAACACTACTGCTTCCATTTCGTCGCCTACTTTCAAGAAATCTTGTGGGTTACGTAAGTGTTGAGACCATGACATCTCAGACACGTGGATTAAACCTTCAACGCCTGGCAATACTTCTAAGAAAGCACCGTAATCAGCTACGTTAACGATTTTACCTTTTACTTTCGAACCTACTTCAGTTCCAGCAGCTAAAGCTTCCCAAGGGTGCGCTTGTAATTGCTTCATACCTAAAGAGATACGTTTTTTGTTTTCGTCGAAGTCTAATACCACCACTTGGATTTTTTGATCCAATTTCAATACCTCTTGTGGGTGGTTGATACGACCCCATGAGATATCTGTGATGTGAAGTAAACCATCTACACCACCTAAATCGATGAACACACCGAAATTAGTCATGTTTTTGATCACACCTTCTAGTACTTGACCTTTATCTAAGTTCGTTAAGATCGTTTGACGTTGAGCCTCTAGATCTTTCTCGATTAATACTTTGTGAGATACAACTACGTTGTCATTTGTGTGGTTGATCTTAACCACCTTAACCTCCATGTTTTTACCTACGAAAATATCGAAGTCACGGATAGGCTTCACATCAATTTGAGAACCAGGTAAGAATGCCTCGATTCCAAAGATATCTACGATTAAACCACCTTTTGTACGGCGCTTAACGAAACCATTGATGATCGTATCTTCTTCTAATGCTTTCTCGATGTTCGTCCATGCACCCATCACCTTAGCTAACTTACGTGACAAGGTTAATTGTCCGTTTGCGTCTTCTTGGTTCTCGATGTATACTTCAACCTCGTCACCAGCTTTCAAATCCGGCATATCGCGGAATTCTGAAGCAGATACTAAACCATCAGATTTGAATCCAATGTTAATGATTACTTCACGGTCAGTCTTGCTTACAACAATACCTTTCACTACTTCCTTCTCAGTGACCGAGTTCAAGGTTGCTTCGATAGCAGCCTCCATTTTTTCTTTTTGTTCTGTAGTATAGTTACCACCGAACCCTTTTCCTTCAACTAAATCCCAGTCGAAATCTTTTGGTTGTTTTGACATATTTGGTGCCCGTTTGGCTGTTTGCCTACATCAACAAGCTGGGCTAACCTGCTGAAATTAAGTTTGAAACAATTTTTAAATTGGGGTGCAAAGCTACGAAGAATTAGTTTATTTTCCATCTTTTGTGCTAAATTGTTGTCACAAACCTCGTTAACCTATGAAATATTGCTTTTTAGCCCTTTTTTTCTTGTCCCAAAACCTATTTGCTATGTCTAATCCCGGAAAACCTTTCGGTCAAACGCCTGCGGGCGAGTCTGTTACCTTGTATACCTTGAAGAATGCTCACGGCATGGAAGTTCACATCATGAACTACGGCGGCATCATCCAAAAAATCCTAACGCCGGATCGCAACGGAAAAGTGGAAGATGTGGTGCTCGGATTCGAGACTTTACAAGAATACATCAAAGACACCCCTTACTTCGGAGCCATCGTAGGCCGGTTCGGAAACCGCATCGCGAACGGGAAATTTACGCTGGACGGGAAAGTATACACCCTCGCTGCCCAAAACAACGGCCAACACCTTCACGGTGGCCTCATCGGTTTTGATAAGAAAGTATGGAAAGTAGAAGCGGCCTCCGCACAGAGCCTAAGCTTATCCTATGTTTCGAAAGATATGGAAGAGGGATTCCCCGGGAACCTAAGCGTTAAGATGACTTATAGCTTATCCGAAGACAACGAAATTAGCATCGCCTATGAGGCGACGACAGATAAAGCGACGGTATTGAACTTGAGCAATCACTCCTATTTCAACTTGAGCGGAAACACGAAACGCGATATTTTGAACCAAGAAGTGCAGATTGATGCGTCGCGATTAGTCGCGGTGAATAAGGTGTTAATTCCGACGGGCGAATTGACTCCGGTAAATGGTACGCCGTTTGATTTTACGAAGCCACATGTCGTAGGTGATCGCATAAACGACACTTCGTCAGAGCAGATTGTGTTAGGCGGAGGCTATGACCATTGCTGGGCTTTGGATAAGCCAGCCGGATCTTATGCGAAAATGGCGACAGTCTACGAACCGGTTTCGGGTCGTAAAATGACGGTGTCTACGGATCAACCTGGGGTACAGTTTTATACGGGAAATTTCCTAGATGGACATTTGACGGGGAAATATGGTGTGCAAATCACCAAGCGTTACGGACTTTGTTTAGAGACCGAGCATTTCCCAGATTCGCCTAATCACCCTAATTTCCCGAGCACGGTTTTGCGCCCAGGCGAGGTGTATAAAACGAAAACAGCGTATCAGTTTAGCGTGAACTAAAGCGTTTTCGCTTCGTTCCAGTAGATATCCATTTCTGCCAAAGTCATCTCGGAAAGCGCCTGGCCATTCTCTGCCGCGCGTTTTTCGAGGTGCTGGAAGCGCTTGATGAACTTCTTGTTCGTTCGCTCCACGGCTGTTTCGGGATTAATATCGATGAATCGGGCAAAGTTCACGAGACTGAAGATCAAGTCCCCCAGTTCGCCCTCTGCCTCCGCTTTTCCAGCAGCATCGAGTTCTTTACCCACAAAAGTTTCTTTGAATTCGCCCAGTTCTTCCTCTACTTTCTCCCAAACCTGCTCTTTTTCTTCCCAGTCAAAACCCGCACCGCGCGCCTTTTCCTGTATCCGCATCGCTTTCACGAGTGCTGGGAGAGAACCTGGAACGCCGCCCAGAACGGACGTGTTCCCCTCTTTTAATTTCAAGGCTTCCCAATTCTGCTTTACCTGCTCCTCCGTCTCAGCGACCACATCGCCATAGATATGCGGATGGCGACTGATCAGTTTTTCACACACCCCGTGCAACACGTCGCTCACATCGAAAGCCCCTTTCTCCGATCCGATTTTGCTGTAGAAAACAAGGTGTAAGAAAATATCGCCTAGCTCTTTGCGGATTTCGGTCAAATCATTTTCCATAATCGCATCGGAAAGCTCGTAGGTCTCCTCGATGGTTAAATGGCGCAATGATTCAAGCGTCTGCTTCTTGTCCCAAGGGCATTTCTCCCGCAGGTCGTCCATGATGACCAATAAACGATCGAATGCCTCCGCGGCTTTGGGGTATTTCATACTAAGGATTAAGTGCGTAAACGCGAATGTAGTCGATTTGGAATTTGTTTGGGAAGATCGTGTCATCCACGCCTTTTTGCCCGCCCCAGTTTCCACCGATCGCTAGGTTCATTAAGATATGTTGCTTCTTGTCAAAAGGCCATTGTTCCCAGCCGCCCTTTGGATTTTTGAATTCGAAGTATTGCTTGTCATCGATAAAGGCACGCACGTAGTCAGGCGTCCAATCCACGCGGAACGTATGGAATTCGGTATCCCAATTCGCTAGGGTTGTCGTTGCTGTTTTTTGCGTTCCGATGACGTGGTTATAGGCTTTCGTATGCACACTGGCATGCATCACTCCTGGGTCGTAACCCACATGTTCTAAGATATCGATCTCGCCATTGTCTGGCCAGTATTGGGTACCATAATCAGATTGACTCGCTAGCATCCAGATCGCAGGCCAGTTTCCGCGGCCAGCTGGAATCTTTGCTTTGGCCTCAATACGACCATATAAAAAGTCATTTTTGCCTTTTGTTACTAAACGAGCGGAGGTGTAATTACTCGTTCCAAGCTTCTCTTTAATGGCCTCGATGGTCAAAATACCGTTCTCGATATGCGCATTTTTGATGTTCGCGTTGGTGTAGTTTTGGAGTTCATTATTTCCCCAACCGCTATTTCCTACATCATATCCCCATTTCGCCGGATCTGGCAAGCCGTCTTTTTCGAATTCATCTGCCCAAAAAGGCGTCGCCGCAAACGTATATTCTTTGGGTGGCGGAACTACAAAGTCGGTCATGTCGATGGCAGGCTTAACAGGTTCCTCTGATTTACAAGAGAAAGTACTTAAGCTAAAGGCGATGAGGGCAAGTCTTAACATAGAGAGGTTTGATTTTTGCCAAAAATAGTATTTCCTCCCGATTTATCCTCTCCATTATTCGTATATTTCGGGATGGATTTCAAACTCACTTCTTCTTACAAGCCCACCGGGGATCAGCCGGAGGCGATTCGGCAATTAGTCGAGGGGGTGAACAAGGAAGAAGCCGCGCAAACGCTGCTAGGCGTAACCGGCTCTGGAAAGACCTTTACGATCGCGAATGTGATCCAGCAGGTGAACCGGCCGACCCTGATTTTGAGCCATAACAAAACCCTCGCCGCCCAATTATACGGGGAATTCAAGTCCTTTTTCCCAGAGAACGCGGTCGAGTATTTCATCTCTTATTACGATTATTACCAGCCCGAGGCCTTTATTGCCTCCACGGGTACTTACATAGAAAAAGATCTCTCGATCAACCAGGAGATTGAAAAGTTGCGTTTGGCGACGACCTCATCGTTGATGTCTGGCCGCCGCGACATTATTGTGATCGCCTCCGTTTCCTGTATTTACGGTATGGGAAATCCGGATGAATACCGGAATTCCATCATGCGCGTCGCCGTGGGAGACATCATCTCGCGTAACCAGTTTTTGTTCCGTTTGGTGGAGATTCTCTACGCGCGGACCGAAGGCGAATTCTTGCGCGGAACGTTCCGCGTGAAAGGCGATACGGTGGATATTTTCTTGGCTTACGCGGACTTCGGGTATCGCTTCGTGTTTTTTGGCGATGAGATCGAGGAGATCCACCGCATCGATCCCTGGACGGGCAAGAAGATCTCTTCGGAGACGATGGTGGCCGTTTTCCCCGCGAACTTGTTTGTGACGGGTCGCGAAACATTGAACAACGCGATCTCCCATATTCAGGAAGATTTAGTGAACCAAATCTCCTATTTCGGCCGCGAGGGTCGCCTGACGGAAGCGGAACGTATTAAGCAGCGGACAGAGTTTGACTTAGAAATGATGCGCGAGCTAGGGTATTGCTCGGGGATTGAGAATTATTCTCGGTATTTTGACCAAAGAAAATCCGGCCAGCGCCCCTTCTGCCTATTAGACTTCTTCCCAGACGACTTCCTCATGGTGGTGGACGAAAGCCACGCCACCATGCCCCAAATCCGTGCGATGTACGGCGGCGACCGCTCCCGCAAAGAATCCCTGGTGGAATACGGTTTCCGTTTGCCCTCGGCGATGGACAACCGCCCTTTGAAATTCGATGAATTTGAAGACTTAATCGGTCAAACCATCTTCGTCTCCGCCACCCCATCCGACTACGAATTACGCCGCTCGGAAGGCGTCGTGGTCGAGCAGATTATTCGCCCTACCGGACTTTTGGACCCCTTAATCGAGGTGCGTCCTACGAAAAACCAAATCGATAATTTACTCGAAGAGGTCTACGACCGCATCAAGAAAAACGAACGTGTTTTAATTACGACACTCACAAAGCGAATGGCCGAAGAGCTATCGAAATACCTCGACCGCGTAGGCATCAAGTGCCAATATATTCACTCCGAGGTGAAAACCCTGGAGCGCGTTGAGATTCTGCGCAATTTACGTCTGGGCGTCATCGACGTCTTAGTGGGGGTGAACTTGCTCAGGGAAGGTTTGGACTTACCGGAAGTTTCGTTGGTCGCGATTATGGATGCGGATAAGGAAGGTTTCTTGCGTGATATTCGATCGCTCATTCAGACGATCGGTCGTGCCGCACGTAACGAAAACGGTAAGGTGTTGATGTACGGTGATAAGATCACGGGTTCGATGGAGCTCGCGATTTCGGAAACCAATCGCCGTCGCGCCATCCAAATGGCCTATAACCAGAAGCACGGCATTACGCCGAAAACGATTTGGCGTTCGCACGACGAGATCATGGAGCAAACCTCCATCGCGGATCGCATGGCGAAACCCACGAAGAATTACACGATTCATCCGGATCAAGCACCAGTCGCGGCGGATCCTTTATTAGCCTATATGAAGCCGGCGGAGCTCAAAAAGCAATCTGAAACCATTCGCAAAGAGATGGAGAAAGCGGCGCGCGACCTCGACTTCCCATTAGCCGCGCGTTTACGCGACGAATTAGTGGTGATCGAATCGATGCTGACTTAATTTCAGCGCACACACATTCCGTACTTGTTGTAGATAGTTTTGGACAAGAATCCATTCGTATTCTGCCGTCATCGAATCGGTTAGGGTGAAGCGGAGGCTGTCGCCGGGGCCTTTTTGGGCTAAACGGGGCAAATCCGCCGAAATCACATGCGCTAAACGCGGGTACCCCCCCGTCGTCTGATGTCCTGCCATTAACACCACGAGTTGACCTGAAGGCAATAACTGAATGGTGCCGGCTGTTACGGCGGAGGACAATAAATTTTGCGAAGCCAGTGTCTTCAGGGGGTCCTGTATTAATTGGTAACCCATCCGGTTCGAAGTAGGCGAAATGGCAAAGGATTTACTCAAAACCAGCTGTTGCGAACAAGCCTTAATCTGTTCCCATTCCCGTCCACACAAAATTCGGATCGGTTCATCCGTGAACACATTCTCCGGGTTCATCGACCAAGGCAAAATCTTCACGCGGGAAACCTGCTCGTCATGTAAGGTTCGGGTGGCGACGTAGACTCTTTGGCCTGAAACTGGCTTTTTACAACTAAAAATGGCTCCAGGCGGAACTTTAATCGGTTGGTTCAGGGGAACCTCCACATTATCCACGCAGGCTCTAAAGTCCGCACCACAAATCGCCAGCAAAGTGCTCGTCTCGAATTGGTAAACCCCAGCCGGGAAGTGCATCTCCAGCACCTTATCATATACATCGTTTCCCACTAACGCGTTTGCAATCTGCAAGGAAAAGGTGTCCATCGCTCCACCGGGAGGGATTCCCTCGTGCTGTAAACCGAAGCTTGGAAGGCCCTGCCACGTATCCAATAAACCTTTTTTGATCAGTTTCATACGGTGACGGGGATAAAACGAACGCGGTCACCCGCTCTGAAATGAGGCATATCCGTCGTACGACCGATGATTTGCCAGCCGCCGGGAGAAGCACTGGGGTAGATGCCGGTTTGGTTGCCGGCTAGGCCGATGTCTCCCTTCTGTATGGGAGCCGGCGTCAATTTTCTAGCCACGGTAATTCGCTCGTCCGTGGTGCCCATATAGGCGAAGCCCGGTAGAAAGCCTAGGAAGTAAATGGTGTATTCTTTTTCACTGTGAATGCGGATGATTTCTTGTTCACTAAGTCCGCAGTCGGAGGCCACGGAAGCTAAATCTGGGCCCTCATAAACACAGGGGATTTCGTGGAGGCGTCCCTCTGGAATGAAGACAGAAAAAGCTTCAGCTAGTTTTTCTTGTATGAGGGTTTTCATTCCCGCCAAACCTTCAAAGCGGCTCGCCACCACTCTTAAGTCAAACACGATCGTGAGGCTCGTATAAGCCGGAATCAAATCCAAGGTTCCGGGTAAGGGAAAGGATTGAAACTGATAAAACCGCTTCATGACCTCTTGGTGTACGCTTTCGCTGATTTCGTTGCCGAATTCAATCGTCAGTGCGCTGTCGCCAAGTTCGTAGATTTGCGGGGTCATGGGGTATATTTCTAAGGTAATTTAGTATTTTTAGGCAAATATCCCGCTATGAAAAAGATCCTATTTTTGTGCCTTATGATGTTAGCGTTCACAGCGCGTTCTCAGGAGGATTACACTGGTTTTTATGCCAAAAGAGAAGCCAGCCTCAAGTCCGAATCCGGCTGGTTAAACCTAGCGGGTTTGTTTTGGCTGAAAGAGGGCGCGAACACTATTGGCGGAGCGGAATCGAATGATTTTGTCTTCCCGCACGCGGAGGCTTCCTTAGGAAAGGTCATACTACAAAACAATCAAGTATTGTATAATAATCAGGTCATCTTCACCACAGAGGGTAAAGCCACAGTAGTTAGCCATCAATCCCTGCGTTGGTTTATCATCAAACGCGGAGATAAATACGCGATTCGTCTGCGCGATTTAGAGGGTGAATACTTGAAGGCTTTTCACGGAATTGATCATTTCCCGGCAGATGCTAAATGGAAAATCAACGCCAAATTCATTCCTACCGTCGGTAAAAAAGTCACCATCATCGACATCACGGGGCGTTCCTACCAAGAGGATTCTCCGGGTTTATTGGAGTTCCAGGTGGATGGGAAGACCTATCGCCTAGAGGCGGGGCCGGGGGAGACGAAGGAGGATTTCTTTGTCGTTTTTGGCGATGCTACCAATAAAACGTCGACCTATGGCGGAGGCCGTTTCCTGGATACGAAAGGGTTTAATCCGGATGGAACGGTGACTTTGGATTTCAATCAGGCCTACAATCCGCCATGTGCTTTTACGCCTTTCGCGACGTGTCCGTTGCCTACGAAAGAGAACAAATTGATAATAGCCATTCCAGCAGGGGAGAAATACGCAGGGCATCACTAAAATCCGGCCTAAATTACGTATTTTTGAAGCCCTAATTGATTAGCCCAAAACAGATGGATTACCTAGCTGGCCTGAACGAGCCTCAACGAAAAGCAGTCGAACATATTGATGGTCCTTTGATGATCATCGCCGGTGCCGGATCTGGAAAGACCCGCGTGCTGACCTACCGTACGGCGCATTTGATTGAGAAAGGCGTGGATCCATTTGCGATCTTGCTGTTGACCTTTACGAACAAGGCGGCGGGCGAGATGCGTCACCGGATTGAAACGGTGATCGGGAATGCGGCGAAGAACATTTGGATGGGGACGTTTCACTCGATTTTTGCCAAAATTCTTCGTTTCGAAGGCACCCGTCTCGGCTACACCTCGAACTTTTCTATTTACGATACAGACGATTCTAAATCCCTGATCCGCGCGCTGATTAAGGAGAAGAATTTAGACGATAAAGTGTACAAAGTGAATTTGGTCTTGAACCGAATCTCTAATGCGAAAAACCGCTTGATCGGTCCGGCACAATACACCGGTTCTTCCATTTTAGCTGAAGAAGATCGCCTCGCGCGCATCCCGGCGATGGGCGAATTATACCAATTGTACTGTGCGCGTTGCTTCGCAGCAAACGCAATGGATTTTGATGATTTATTGTTCCAAACCAACATCCTCTTCCGCGACCATTTGGACGTATTGAATAAATACCAACACAAGTTCAAGCACGTGATGGTGGATGAGTTTCAGGATACGAACGTTTCCCAATATTTAATCACGAAGAAATTGTCCGCCGTGAACCGCAACATTTGCGTGGTAGGGGATGATGCTCAGTCCATTTATGCCTTCCGCGGCGCGGATATCCAGAATATCTTGAACTTCGAGCGCGATTATTCGGATTTAGTGACCATTAAATTAGAGGAGAATTACCGTTCCACGAAGGCCATCGTGGCCGTTGCGAATTCGATCATCTCCCGTAATAAAAACCAATTAAAGAAAGATGTCTTCACTTCGAACGAGGATGGCGATGACATCGAAATCATCCGCGCTTCCAGCGATAACGAGGAAGGCCGCATGATTGCTTCGGCGATTTTCGAAGCTGCCCAAAAAGAAAATTTGACTTGGTCTGATTTTGCCATTTTATACCGCACGAACGCCCAATCCCGTTCTTTTGAGGAGGCCTTACGTCGATTGAACATCAAATACCGCATCATCGGTGGTGTCTCTTTCTACCAACGCAAGGAGATCAAAGACGTGCTCGGGTATTTGCGTTTTACAGTGAACCAGAACGATGAGGAGGCCTTTAAGCGCATCATCAACTTGCCTAAACGCGGTATTGGAGACACGACCATCGCGAAAATTGTGGTGACGGCGGCGGAAAATAATGTACCTATTTGGGACGTGGTTTCGAATATCTCCCAATTCCAGGCGGCTCGCGGGAGTGCCGGAATCGAGGCTTTCTCTGATTTGATCAAGTCCTTCAAATTGATGGTGGAGGTCGAACAAAAAGATGCGTACGAAGTGGCGAATCACGTGGCGAAAGCTTCGGGTTTGTTGCGCGAATTATACGAAGACAAGACGGTAGAAGGTCTTGCGCGCTACCAAAACTTACAAGAATTACTGAATGCCATCAAGTCCTTTGTGGATAATCCAGAAAACGAGGACAAATCACTAGCGACTTTCTTGCAATCGGTTTCCTTACTAACGAATGCAGATGCGGACGAAGATCCGGCGGATCGCGATAAGGTGACGTTGATGACGATTCACTCGGCGAAGGGTCTAGAATTCAACCGAGTCTTTTTAGTGGGATTAGAGGAAGATTTATTTCCTTCCCAAATGATGTTGCAGTCCCAGCAGGACCTGGAAGAGGAACGCCGCTTGTTCTACGTGGCCGTGACTCGGGCAGAGAAGAAATTGCAAATCTCGTATGCGGAATCCCGTTACCAGTTTGGTCGATTGAAGGCTTGTGAGCCGAGTCGCTTCTTGAATGAATTAGATCCGAACTTTGTGAAGATGGCAAAACCCGCTGGCGCGCGCAAAGAAGTATCTAGTTTCCGCCCGGTTCAAAAGACCGGCTTTACCGCGAAACCGGCTCCATCAGCAGCCCAATTGATTCAAAAGCCTACGACGAATACGAATTACCAGCACGTAGTTTCGGCGAACTTCCAGGCCACAGATGCCTTAGCGTTAGCAGCCGGCCAAAAAGTCGAACACGCTAAATTCGGTTTCGGCCTCATCAAACGCATTGAAGTCAATGGCGCGGAACGCAAAGCGGTGATTGATTTTGAAAACGGAGTAGGCGAGAAGACGCTCTTATTGAGCTTCGCGAAATTAATGATCGTAACTTAATTCTGGGAATCGTCTTGGTCTGCTGAAACACGTTGTGTTACGCGCACCTTCTTAATGCGGCGGGTATCGACTGATTGAACCTTGAAGGTAAAGTCTTCGAATTCGATTTCTTCTCCTGCACTCGGAATACGACCAAAAAGTTCGATAATCAATCCTGCCAGCGTTTCACTTTCGCCTTTGGCCTTCTCGAAATAGGAAGCCTCGATCTCAAAAACGCGGCAGAAATCATTTAAAGAGGTCTTTGCCTCGAACACATAAATGTTATCGCCTATTTTCTTGTAATCCGCTTCTACCTCATCGAACTCGTCATTGATTTCACCTACGATCTCCTCGATGATGTCCTCCATTGTTACGAGCCCTTCAGTCTCGCCGTATTCGTTCACGATGACCGCCATGTGTACGCGTTTTTCTTGGAAATCGTAGAGTAAATCATCGATTTTCTTGTTTTCCGGTACAAAAAACGGACTATGCAAAAGCGGTAACCAGTCGAATTTCTCGTCCTGATCGATGTGCTTCAGCAAATCTTTGATGTATAAAATTCCTTCGATCTTGTCGATCGTTTCGTTGTAAACGGGCACCCGCGAATAGCCATTCTTATTGATGAGGTCCATTAACTCGTGGAAATTCATACTCGTATCGAAGGCCACAATGTCGCGTCTTGCCTGCATGACCGATTTCACGGAGATATTCCCAAAATTCAGAATTCCACGTAAAATATCTTTCTCCCGATCACTCGTGTTTTCATCCGTCGTAATCTCTAGTGCCTGGTTCAATTCTTGGGAAGTCAGTGTATAGGATTTCTTCTTCACGCGTTTCTCGATTAAGCCCGAAATGCCCAGAAGCGCTTTGGAAAGGGGAGCAAACACAAAATTCAAGAAGCTGATGAGAGGAGCAGAGTAGCGGGCGAAGTTCAGGTTATTTTGCTGGGCCCATACTTTGGGAATCAATTCTCCAAAAAACGTGATAATAAACGTCACCCCAAACAATAAAAACAAGGTCACGAGCAAGGTCTCCATGGACTGCTGACCTAGGACCATCGAGGTTAAATAATTTGCTAGGGTAATGAAAATAATATTGATAAAGTTGATGGCAATCAACAAAGTAGCTAGTAATTGCTGGGGTTTATCGAGCAATTGACTCACCTTTTTCTCACTGCCTAATTCACTCTCGCGCAGGCTAATACGCTGGTCTGCGTTCAATGAAAAGAACGCTACTTCTGATCCAGCTAAAACAGCGGATAGGAACAATAGAGCCACTAAAATGAAGGAAATAAGCGCAATCGAACTCACACTAATGGAAGGCTCCAAGGCGAGTAAAAACAGATTGGGTAAGGGGTCTGGGTCCATAATTTGGGTGAACTGATCGACACAAATTTACAAAAAAGGGAATACGAAACGCGATATCCCCTTTTTTGTAACAAAAATTTAAAACGGTAGATCGTCCCCTTCTTCCATCATGGGTGGAAATGGATCGGTCTTCGAAGCACCGGCTAAAACGGCTTCAGGCTTTGGTCTTTCTGCCGCCGGAGCAGACGCTGGCGACCCTTCGTTACGCCCTCCGATTAAATTGATCGACGTCGCCCGCACTTTGTAACCGCGAACGGTCGCGCCATTTTTATCTTGCCATTCTTCGGAACGAATTTTTCCTTCGATATAGACTTGATTTCCTTTCTTCAAATATTGTTCTGCGATGTTCGCTAAGTTATCCCAAAGCTCTACGCGGTGCCATTCGGTTTGGTCTACTCGCTGTCCGTCCTTTCCCGTATACGACTCAGAGGTCGCAATGTTAATATTTGCCACTTTTACACCGCTAGGTAGGGCGCGCACCTCTGGGTCAGCACCTAAATTTCCTAGTAAAATAACTTTGTTTACTCCAGCCATAATGATTTGTCGTTTAAAGGGTTAGCTCAGCAAGGCTCCTTGCATTGCCTAAAGGTACGTGGGCGAAATGTCTTGTAAAATAGGACAATCTAAATTATCAGTTATTAGGTTCAAAAGCAAAACTGGTTTTCCTTTGCTCTCGAAGTCTGAGGGGCTCATCCAGCCATATCCCTCAGGAATCGCGATGGCAAAATTATCAGGAACTTGAACATACCAAGCGTCGCAATGGATTTTGCGGTGACTCAAAAGATGAACGGGTGGGGATTTCAAGGCTTGGCGCTGAAAAGGCAACCAATCGCATGAATCTTCGATGAGATAAAACTCCCACAATCCCTTCCAAATACCCTTTTCCGTACGTTCTCGCACTAGAAGCTGGCCATTTTGCTCGATGACGAGGTAATTCATTTCTATCTCTTTGACCTTCGTCTTTTTCGACTTTAGAGGTAATTCGGCTACGCGACCTAAACTTAAAGCCGCACACGAGACACGCAAAGGACAATCCGAACAATCCGGTGCTGGCGTGCATTGCAAAGCGCCAAACTCCATGATCGCCTGATTAAAGGTCGCCGGATCCTGCATTGGGATCAAAGACTGCGCTAAAGAGGTGAAAACACCACGCGCCGCAGAAGACGCAATATCCGTTTCAATGGCAAAGACACGAGATAAAACCCGGTATACATTGCCGTCTACTACGGCTTTGGCCTCATCAAAAGCAAAAGAGGCAATCGCTGCTGCGGTATACGGACCCACGCCGGGTAAGCGAATAATCTCGTCATAGCTTTGCGGAAACATGCCTGCGAAGTCGCGCATGACCATTTGGGCTGCTTTTTGGAGATTCCGAGCCCGGGAATAGTAGCCTAAGCCTTGCCATAAACGTAAAAGAGAGGCCTCGGGAGCCTCGGCTAAATCGCGTACCGTAGGAAATGCGGTGATTAATCGCTCAAAATAGGGCAGACCCTGCGCCACTCGTGTCTGCTGCAAGATGATTTCTGATAGCCAAATCGCATACGGATCCTTCGTTTGTCGCCACGGCAGCTCGCGCTGGTGTTCCGCGTACCAGGCCATAATAGTGGCCGAAAAAGGATGTAAAGGGCTTTTTTGCATGGATAAAATCAAATTTACGAAAAAAATCACCCCGATTTCGAAAGAATTTTTAGAGAATTGAGAGAAAAACGTTACTTTTGTGTCCCTTTTACGGAGGGGAAATTGTAATTACCTAAGAATCATCATTTAATAAATTTATAAAACGTGACTAAGGCAGATGTAATTGCTGAGATTGCCAGCAAAACAGGGATTGATAAGAAAGATGTATCGGAAACGTTAGAGTCATTTTTCGAAGTAGTTAAAAACAACCTAGCAAACCAAGAGAATATTTATGTTCGTGGTTTTGGTAGCTTCATCAACAAAAAACGCGCGCAGAAGATCGCTCGCAACATTTCTAAGAATACGGCGATCACAATCGACGCACATTATGTGCCTAGCTTTAAGCCAGCGAAAGTATTTGTAGAGCAAGTAAAAACGAGTACTGACCCCACTAAATAGGCTTTCGAGCTAAAAAAGGGTCTAGAATAATGAAAAAAAACCTTTTGATCATTCTTCTGGTAGGCCTAGGGATAACCGCCCTATTGTACTCTTTACCGAAAGGTAATGTGGCGGGAAAGACACAAAATACTCCTTCGGGGGGCGCTAACCGAGACGCGGGAAGCGAAAAGACGGAAAAAGTCGCAGAGAAAGAAGAGCACGCTGCTCCTTTGACTCCAGCGCAGCTAAAAGAGATTTCTGCATTGAAATCCGCCTTTGCTGCTGCGAAGACAGATGCCTCACAGGTGAAAGCCTTAGAGAATCTGATGCGCGCTTTTATGAATGCGAGTCATTATGATTCTGCTGCGGTTTTTGCAGCGAATTATGCGGATCAGCATCCCAGTTTGACGAACGTTTTACGTGCTGGACAGCTGTATTTTGAAGCACAAACGTATGCTTTGAATGCACAGAAAGGCGGTAAAATGGGAGAAAAAGCAAGAATGTACTTCTCGAAGGCTTTGGCCATCGACCCGAACAACTTGCTGGTAAAATCGAACATGGCGATGACTTACGTAGATACACCTACTCCGATGAAGGGCATTACGCTACTTCGCGAAGTGATTGAACAAGAGCCCACGTTTGTGCCAGCGCTGTTTAATTTAGGGATATTATCGATTAAATCGAATCAGTTTGGCAAAGGCCAAGAACGATTCACCCAGATATTGAAGCTGGAGCCGAATAACCACAAAGCCGCGTTAAATCTCGGTTTTTGTTTAGCCCAGTTAGATAAAAAAGAAGAGGCTCAGAAGGTTCTGAAGCGTGTTTTAGAGCAATCTAAAGACGCAGAAGAGCAGAAGGCCGCGAAAGAGTTGCTTGCAGAAATGCAGGAGCATTGAGGTTGAAAGTCAATCTCGTATAGTATTTAACACATTAATTCTTAACATTATGCCTTGCGGTAAAAAAAGAAAACGTCACAAGATCTCTACTCACAAAAGAAAGAAGCGTCTTCGCAAGAATCGTCACAAGAAGAAATAGTCTTCATAAATCCATTTTCCTTCATGGAATTTGCATTTAGGTAACCCAGGAACAGGCATTTTTCGAAATGGCCTGTTTTTGGTGTTTAATTTCCTGTATATTTAGACTATATAGGCCAAAAGGCCTTGTACCCTTCTTCTCGACATAAATTGTGAGCAATGAATTAATCATTAATTCGACTCCCAAGGGGGATCGGATCGCCCTTTTGCATGACAAAAGGATAGTAGAGTACCATATAGAACAGTCGGAACCTCAATTTTCTGTAGGAGATATTTATCTTGGCACAGTAAAGAAATTGGTTTCAGGACTGAACGCCGCTTTTATTGACATCGGTTATGAAAAGGATGCATTCTTGCATTACCATGACCTAGGTCCTAATTTGCCTACCCTGCAGAAGTTTACGCGGGAGGTGATGACGAAGAAAAACAAAGTTGTCCGTTTAGAGAACTTCAAACTTGAGCCCGAAATTGATAAATTAGGGAAGATCGAGAAAGCCGTTCAAAAAGGACATTTAGCTTTAGTTCAAGTCGTTAAGGAGCCTATTTCCACTAAAGGCCCTCGTTTATCTTGCGATATTTCCATCGCAGGTCGTTTCCTTGTTTTAGTTCCTTTTGCGAACGGTGTGAACATCTCGAAGAAGATCACGTCGAAAGCAGAACGCAATCGCTTGCAAAAGCTGATGACCTCGATTAAGCCGAAGAATTACGGTGTAATCGTGCGTACGGTGGCGGAAGGCAAAGCGGTGGAAGAAATGGAGCGCGACCTAAAAGATTCCATTGCGAAATGGGAGGAAGGTTTAGTGAAATTAGTGGATGCCAAAGCTGGAGACCGTATTATTGGAGAAATGAGCCGCGCAACTTCGATGTTACGTGACTTGTTGAACAATGATTTTGATAACGTCATCGTTGATACACCAGAATTGTACAATGAGGCAAAAGGCTATGTACACAATGTGGCTCCTGAAAAGGAGAAGATTGTTAAGTTACACCAAAGCAAAACCAAGTTATTTGAGCAATTAGGCATTGAGAAGCAATTGAAAATGCTTTTTGGCCGTTCGGTTTCTTTGCCTGGTGGAGGTTATTTAATCGTGGAACACACGGAAGCATTGCACGTGATTGACGTGAATTCGGGAAATAAGTCGAATTCAGAAGAAGATCAAGAAGCGACAGCATTAAGTGTGAACCGAGAAGCTGCGAAAGAAGTAGCTCGCCAATTGCGTTTACGCGATATGGGAGGTATTATCGTGATCGACTTCATTGATATGAAGAAGGCGGATAACCGTAAGTTAATTCAGGACATCATGCGCGATGAAATGCGCGGAGATCGTTCGAAGTACACCATTTTGCCGCTAACGAAGTTTGGCTTGATGCAAATCACCCGCCAGCGTGTTCGTCCTGAGATGAACGTAGCGACGCACGAAACGTGCCCTAGCTGCGGAGGAACAGGAAGTATCACGGCGAGTATCGCGGTATCTGACATTGTTGAACAGCATTTGGAACATTTAGTGACGAAGCAAAACGAGAAGAAATTGACCATTTTGGCACACCCCTTCTTGAGCGCCTATTTCACGAAAGGTTTCCCTTCTATTCGCATGAAGTGGTTCTTGAAGTACAAGACCTGGATTACGATTATGGAAGATTCCTCATTTGGCATTACAGAATTTAAATTCTTAAACCAAAATGGAGATCAAATTGAGATATCATCTTAGTATTCTAGCCTTCTTTTTCGGCCTTCTTCTACCCGCTTTCAACTCGAATGCACAATGGTGGAAGAAGGCGGATGAGGCTGAAAAGGAGCGTTCTAAAGGAATGCTGTTGCTCACCACCGAAGTTCAGACGGAGGCCACCGTGGCCATTAACCAGATGTATAACTTCCATTTCCCGGAAGCTGAACGTGAATTCAATTATTTAAAGATCAAATACCCCCAGCACCCGCTGCCAGATTTTCTATTGGGCCTGATGCAATGGTGGAAAATTGTGCCTAACACGAAGAATGAAGTCTATGACGATCGCTTGATTGAATATATGGACCAAAGTATCGAAAAGGCCGAAAAGATCTACGACGAAACCGAAAACCCAGAAGCCGCCTTCTTTATGGCCGCCGCTTACGGCTTCAAAGGCCGCCTGCACGCAGAACGCAAGCACTGGACGCGCGCGACTTTGGCCGCCAAAAACGCTCTCAAATACCTCGAATATTCCCGCAACTTTGCTGATTTCAGCCCGGAATTGATGTTCGGCGATGGCTTGTATAACTACTATTACTTCTTCATTAAGCAGAACTTTCCCCTTTTGCGCCCCGTCTTGTGGCTTTTCCCTAAGGCAGATAAATCGCAAGGAATTGCTCAATTAGAGAAGGTTTCTTACCAAGCATTCTACACCCGGACCGAAGCCCGCTACTTCCTCTTGCAGATTTACGGCATCGAGAATATGAATGAGAAGGCTTACGGAATGGCCAAATACACCTCCGAAACCTTCCCTGACAATCCCTATTTCCATCGTGCCTATGCCCGTTCGGCCTACATGAATGGAAATATACAGGAAGCTTCGGCCCTATGTAAAGAAATCTTACGCCGCATCGAACAACACCAAATAGGCTACGAAGGCACCTCAGGTCGCTACGCCAGCTATATTTTGGGCTATTACGCCCTCTATGTCTACCGTGATCATTCGGAAGCGATGCGCTATTTCAAGCAGTGCATGGCCTACACTAAGGAGACGGATGCCACCGATTCAGGTTATTACTGGGCCTCCGTTTTAGGTTTAGCCCGCATTTCCTACCAACAACAACACTACGACGAAGCCGTCGACTTCTGCAAGGAAGTACTAGAGCGTGCCGAAAAGAAGTCCCCCCAACACACGGAGGCAAAGAAATTGCTTTCAGAATCCAAGAAAGCCAGACGCAAAAAACGATAACATGAAAGCAGCCATCATCAAACAGTATTTCCCCTCCATCACCGAACAGCAATTAGCCCAATTCGAGCAATTGTTCCCTTTGTACGCGGAGTGGAATGAGAAGATCAACGTCATCTCCCGCAAAGACATTGATAATTTGATGCTGCACCACGTATTACACTCCCTAGCCATCGCCAAATTCGTCGATTTCAAACCCGGCACCGAAATCTTAGACGTAGGCACCGGCGGCGGCTTCCCCGGCATCCCTTTGGCCATCCTATTCCCGGAAGTAAACTTCCACCTTGTGGATAGCATCGGGAAGAAGATCAAAGTCGTTCAAGGCGTCGCAGAAGCCCTAGGATTGAAAAATGTTCAAGCCACCCACGGTCGTGCCGAAGATGTGGACGGCGAGTTCGAATTCGTCGTATCTCGCGCGGTGACGCGTCTGCTGCCTTTCTTCGGTTGGGTGAAGAATAAGATTAGCCTAAACAGCTACCATGATGTGAAGAATGGTCTGCTTTGCCTTAAAGGCGGAGACTTGCAGGAGGAATTGCAAGAATTCGGTAGAAAGCACAAGGTTTATCATCTTTCCAAAAGCTTTAAAGAGGATTTCTTCGAGACGAAGAAGTTGGTGCATGTTGCTCTTTAGTCGCCCTGCGGGCTTAGTCATCGCTACGCGATTTAGTCGGCGCGTTGCGCCCTAGTCGCCCTGCGGGCTTGGTCATCGCTACGCGATTTAGTCGACTCCGTCTTAGTCAATGCTTTGAACTTTGGTCTTTGCTCTTTGAACTTTGATATTTGAATCTTGACAGAATGTGTCAATACCTGAAAACGCCTCTGAGTGCCTCGACGTTATTTTACTAAAAGTGTATTTACGGATCAGGAGGGCCTATCTATACGCTATAATCTCTACTCTCTTATCTAAGTCGCTCTACGACTGCTGCGCAGCAGCTTTAAACAAATCCTTCAACGGTTTAATTTGGCGACGCGAGATGGTCACCTGATGTTGGTTGACTAATCGAATGCTTTTGTGGATATTGAAATCGATCGCCTGAATGGCATTCATGTTTACGATAGCTGATTTAGATGGGCGAATGAATCCGCGATCTAATAGGCTGGGCTCGAAGTATTTTAATGTTCGGCAGGAGATGATCTTTCGTCCGTCCGATAAATAGAATTTGGAATAATTTCCTTCGCCTTCGATGCGTAAAATAGTATCAATACAAACTTTTTGATCGCCGATCAGAAGTTCATAGCATTGCTCTCTCTTAATATTAACGGTCATAATTTGGAACAGTTGATGAGACAAAACTACGTCCTTGGATCCCCTTTTGTAATAATAATTAGGTTATTTGCGTTATTGACTATTATTGGGCTTATTTCGTTTATTTACCGGTTGATAAACGATAGCTTACATATATTATTTATATGAAATACATATAAAAAGCAGCATGAAAGGTGTTGCAAACAAGTCTTTCACGTAGTATACGGGACAAGGGTAACGAGAATTTTGCTTATTTTTGGAAATATATAAACACTATGAAAACAAGACGATTTGGCCGGACGAACTGGCATGTGAGTGAAGTGGGATATGGCATGTGGGGCTTGGCCGGTTGGACCGGATCAGATATTGAGGAAGTCAATAAATCTTTAGACCGTTCGGTTGAGCTGGGTTGTAATTTTTTTGACACGGCTTGGGGCTATGCGGAGGGTAAGAGTGAGGAGATTTTGGGAGGTCTATTGAGACGCCATAAAGAAACTACTTTATATGCTGCGACGAAGATTCCGCCCAAAAACTTTACCTGGCCATCCAAGTCTCATTTTAAAATCGAAGACTGTTTTCCGGCTGATCACATCGTAGAATACACGGAGAAAAGTTTGCGCAATCTGAAAGTGGAGCAAATAGATTTGCAGCAGTTCCATGTGTGGGAAGATGCGTGGGCAGATCGCGATGAGTGGAAAATGGCGGTGGAGAAATTAACGAAGGAGGGAAAGGTGGCTCACTGGGGAGTTTCGGTGAACCGTTGGGAGCCAAACAACTGCTTGCAGACCCTGGAAACCGGATTGATCTCTTCGGTGCAGGTGATTTACAATATTTTTGACCAAAATCCAGAAGACCAATTATTCCCGCTATGCAAGAAATTAGATGTGGGTGTCATCGCGCGTGTTCCTTTTGATGAGGGAAGTTTGACAGGTTTGATGACGTATGAAACGACTTTCCCGGCGAATGATTGGCGTTCGACTTATTTCGTTCCAGAGAATTTGATTTCGAGTGTGGATCACGCGAATGCGTTGAAACCATTGGTTCCAGAAGGAATGGATTTGCCTGAAATGGCCTTGCGTTTCATCCTGTCGAACCCGGATGTGGGCACGATCATTCCAGGTATGCGGAAGATTAAGCACGTAGAAAGTAATACTACGACCTCAGATGGCCGCGGATTAGCACCAGCATTAGTAGAGGAGTTGCGTGCGCACCGTTGGGAGCGTCAGCCTACTTCTTGGTCGCAGTAAAGAGTTCTTTTAACGCGGCCTCTTCCCGGAATCCCGATGTTTTGGTGATCAACTCCCCTTTAGAGAAGACCATGAAACTCGGGATTTCGTCTATTCCGTAGGCCTGCATGATGGCCTGGTTGCCGTCCGCTTCGACCTTTAAAACCGTCACGCGACCTTTGAATTCTTCGGCTAATTTATCGACGATGGGCATCATTTTAAGGCATGGCGCACACCATTTGGCATAAAAATCCACTACGACCACATCAGATGAGGCGATTTCTTTTTTGAAGTCTCCCAAATTCCAAGCCGCGTCATGCTTCACATCGGGGACTCCCTCCAAAGGCTTCAGACGAGTCGTCCATTTCAAATAGCCCCCTTTCATTTCCGTTACTTGAAAACCAGCCGCGCGCATTTGCTCTGCAGCTTGTGCCGAACGTCCGCCCGAAAGACAATAGATTAAGACCGGTTTATCTTTTGAAAGCTGCGCGACCTTGGCGCTGAAGTCGGGGGAGCGAAAATCGATGTTCATCGCCTTTGGCAAATGACCTCCACCAAATTCCCCCGAAGTACGGACATCCAATAAATAAGCGTTCGGCGTCTCTTTGATCTTCTTTTCGAAGGTATCCACGTCTACATTTTGGCCAAACGCGTTGAGCTTCAGTAGTGAAACAAAAATCAATGACAGATAGGCGATGCGAATTTTCATGACTTTAATACGGATTTTAGGCAAAATTTACGTTATTTTGCAAGGCAATTTAGCCAATAATAAGTAATTCTTTAATCAAAATAAATATTATACGATGAGTGCAATACAGTATGTACACGCAAGACAAATTTTAGATTCACGTGGAAATCCAACGATTGAGGTGGATATCAAGACGGAAGACGGTGCTTTTGGACGTGCAGCAGTTCCATCTGGAGCTTCTACAGGTATCCACGAGGCAGTTGAACTTCGTGATGAAGACAAATCAGTTTACGTAGGAAAAGGTGTTTTAAAAGCAGTTGAGAACGTGAATACAGCGATTGCTGAAGAACTTTGGGGTTTAGAAGTGTCTGAGCAAAACATGATCGATAACATCATGATTGAATTAGACGGAACTCCTAACAAGAGCAAATTAGGCGCTAACGCGATCCTAGGTGTTTCTATGGCGGTTGCGAAAGCAGCAGCACAAGAGGCAGGTTTATCTTTATACCGTTACATCGGTGGCGTTAACGCAAACACGTTACCAGTTCCAATGATGAACATCTTAAACGGTGGTTCTCACGCGGATAACTCGATTGACTTCCAAGAATTCATGGTAATGCCAGCGAAAGCGGAGTCATTCTCTCACGCTTTACGTATGGGTACGGAGGTTTTCCACGCATTGAAAGGTGTGTTGAAGTCCAAAGGATATTCTACTAACGTAGGTGATGAAGGTGGTTTTGCACCGAACATCAAGTCGAACGAAGAGGCCATCGAAATCGTATTGCAATCGATCGAAAAAGCAGGTTACAAGCCAGGCGAAGAAATCTTCATCGCTATGGATGCGGCTGCATCTGAATTCTATGATGAGAAAACAGGTCTTTACACGTTCAAAAAATCTGACGGAAAGCAATTGAACTCTATGGAGATGGCTGCTTACTGGAAGACTTGGGCTGACAAATACCCAATCATCTCGATCGAAGACGGTATGGCGGAAGACGATTGGGCAGGTTGGGCTGAGCAAACGAAATTGATCGGTTCTAAGTGCCAGTTAGTAGGTGACGATTTATTCGTAACGAACGTGAAGCGTTTACAACAAGGTATCGACAAAGGCGTGGCAAACGCAGTATTAGTAAAAGTAAACCAAATCGGTTCATTAACTGAAACGATCGACACAGTTAACTTAGCGAAACGCAACTCTTACAAAAACATCATGTCACACCGTTCGGGAGAGACTGAAGATGCTACGATTGCTGACTTAGCAGTAGCATTGAACACAGGCCAAATCAAAACTGGTTCTGCGTCTCGTTCTGACCGTATGGCTAAATACAACCAATTGCTTCGCATTGAGGAGGAATTAGGTGCTAACGCATATTTCCCAGGTTTGAATTTCTAATTCTATGCTCGATCGCGTACGTAGTTTATTTTTAGGGCCAAATCGTTTCTATTATGTCTCCACCTCCGTTTTGTTGGTTTGGATGTTCGTATTAGATACAAACGATCTTTCGGTCCAATATAGACTTTACACCGAATTGGCAGACCTGAAGGCAGAACACGAATACTATCGGCACAAATTAAAAGAGCTGAAACAGGAGCGTGCTGCCGTGATGGGCAATCCAGCGTTGTTAGAGAAATACGCGCGAGAAAAGTATTATATGAAGCGTCCCAAAGAGGATGTCTTCGTGATAGTAGATCAGGATAATCAACCGATTGAAAAATAAAAGAAGCCCGGCATTTTTGCTGGGCTTTTTTTATTTTAATTGAAAGCATTTTAGATTCTTCGAATCAAAGCATAGAGCATAAAGCACAAAGCATAAATTTGGTTTCGCCTGCGGCGAATCGTATAGAGGATTTTATGCAATCTGCCTTTCCGGCCTCTAAACCCAATAAAGTGTGAAATAAACTTCGAGGCACTCAGGCGACTTTTCAGGTATTGACAGAATGTGTCAAAACGCGAAAATGCCATTTAGTACCTTGAAAGTATTTTAACCCATTTGTGCCCTAGGAGCACCTCAGGGCCATATCGGACTCATTCCCTCCGGACTAAGCGACGCAGTCGCGACTAAGTTTGCCGCGAAGCGCAAACGACTCTTTGACTTGTTTTAATTTTCGCGCTGCGAAAATTAAAACAACGCCACCCCCGTCATCTCTTTCGGTTGAGCCACGCCCATCATTTTCAAGATCGTAGGAGACACATCACCCAGTTTACCGTCGCGAAGCGTAGGTTTGAAGTCGTTGTCTACCAAAATACACGGAACCAAGTTTGTTGAGTGAGCTGTATTTGGTGAACCATCTTCGTTCATCATAACGTCCGCGTTTCCGTGGTCTGCGATGATGATGAAGGAATAACCGTGAGCTAGACCCGCTGTTACAACTGCCTCAGCGCAAGCGTCGACGGTTTCTACTGCTTTTACTACGGCAGAGAAAACGCCTGTGTGGCCTACCATGTCTGGATTAGCGAAGTTTAAGCAGACAAAGTCTACCTCCTCTTTTTCTAATTCTGGGATCAACGCATCGCGAAGATCGGCGGCAGACATTTCGGGTTGAAGATCGTAGGTTGCGACTTTTGGGGAGTTGCGTAGGATGTTTTGTTGTCCTGTGAAAAGGGCCTCGCGGCCGCCAGAGAAGAAGAACGTAACGTGTGGGTATTTTTCGGTTTCGGCGATACGAATTTGTTTTTTACCCGCGCCCTCTAGGACCTCACCCATTGTCATTGGTAGGTTGGAGTCGTTGAAGATTACGTGGACGTTTTGGAATTCTTTATCGTATTCCGTCATCGTTAAGTAGTACAAATTCAATTTGTGCATACCCTCTTCAGAAAAATCACGCTGCGTCAAAGCCTGAGTGATTTCGCGACCACGGTCGGTGCGGAAGTTGAAGCAGATGACCACGTCGCCCTCTTGGATGTTGCCAATAGGAGCACCTGACGCATCGGTCATGATGATTGGGTGGATGAATTCGTCCGTTACACCAGCCGCGTAACTAGCTTCGATGGATTTTAGTACATCAGTAGAAGGGGTTCCTTCGCCGTGGACCATTGCTTTGTAGGCCAAAGCCACACGCTCCCAGCGATTATCGCGGTCCATCGCGTAGTAACGACCCGTTACAGAGGCGATTTGCGTGTTGGTTTTAAGTGTATGTTGGTATAAATCGGTCATGAATTTTAGACCTGATTTGGGATCCGTATCACGGCCATCTGTGAAAGCGTGGACGAAAACGTTGCCCAAACCTGCCTCTGACGCCGTCGAAAGCAAGGATTTCAAGTGCTCGATGTGTGCGTGAACGCCACCGTCGGACACGAGGCCCATGAAGTGAACAGACTTGTTATTTGCTTTGGCATAGTCAAATGCTTTCGCTAATTCAGGCTCCTGGCCCAAAGTATTTTCAGTGACTGCTTTGTTGATGCGAACGAGGTTTTGGTAGACCACGCGGCCTGCCCCTAAGTTCATGTGTCCCACTTCCGAGTTGCCCATTTGGCCCTCTGGTAAGCCTACTGCTAAGCCGGACGCCTCTAATTTCGAGTGCGCATATTTGCTGTAAAGCGAAGAAATAAATGGCGTTTTGGCCGCGTCGATTGCGGAAACTTTGGGGTTTGTTGCGATGCCCCAGCCATCTAAGATCATTAAAACTACTTTCTTATCCATCTTTTATTGTATTACATTTCACCACAAAATTACCCATTTCTAGGCAATTTGCCTAGATTCTATGGCTCATTTGTTCTGCCAAAGCCTTGATATCCACCACCTCAATCGTCTTCTTCTCGGTCGGAAAGGCAGCCACCTCGATCATCGCTTTGGCTAATTCTTCCAAAGTAGACGCCGTCTTCCCCGCCACCAAAAGCAGCAGCGGATACATCCAGTCGATGTATTTATAGTATTTCAAGGTGAATTTATTCCCCCTCATTGGCTGCAAATACCCCGGTCTAAACGAATACGAATCCCGAAAACCCATTTTTTTCAAATCATTTTCCGTCTTCCCCTTCACCCGCGCCCACATAATCGAACCCTTTTCGCTGCTGTCCGTGGACATCCCTGAAATATAGCTGAAGCTTATGTGTTTGGGCATTTGAGCCGCAAAACCCAAAGTCAAATCATAGGTCTTGCGCCTAAACTCCTCCTCTTTCATCCCCACGGACGAAACTCCGAGGCAAAATAGGCAAGCATCGTAATCTTTGACGACCTCTTTAATCTCCTCCGGCTGATAAAAATCGGCCAAAAAATACTCTTTTAATTTCGGGTGCGAATGTCCAGACGGCTTGCGACTAATCGCCAAAACCTCTTTCACAAACGGCGAACGCAACGCCTCCAGCATCACGCCCTCGCCCACCATCCCGGTTACCCCGGTCACAATCACTTTGATTTGTGGATTTTCCATCGTAGAATTGAAAAAATATTAAACCTATGTCAACCTCCCGCCGCGATTTTATCGCCCTAGCCTCGACCTTGCCCTTTGTGGCATCAGCTGAACCTTCAACGAAAATGACCTTTATACATCATGTGTTGTTTTGGGCCAAAAACCCAACCTCCACCACCGAAACCGATCAACTCTACCGCGCCCTAAAAACGTTAGGCACCCTCCCGATGATCGCCTCAGCCCACGTAGGCAAGCCCATCGTCACCGATTTTGACAAATCCGTTACAGAAGCAAGTTACACCTTTTCGGTAGTCCTTGTTTTCGACAGCGCCGAAAAAGAAAAAGAATACCTCTACCACCCACTCCACAAGAAGTTCATTGAGGAGAACATGCACCTTTGGGGAAAAGTTCAGGTGATAGATTCGCAGGAGCCTGCGGCTTAGTCGCCCTTCGGGCTTAGTCACGACTGCGTCGTTCAGTCGTCACTTCGTGTCTTAGTCGCCTTCGGCTTAGTCATTGCTTCGCGATTTAGTCACGACTTTGTCGTTTAGTCGTCCTGCGGACTTAGTCAGCGGATTATTTTTTGAGTAATATCATAATGGCTACAACGTTGACCGCCATCTGAGTAATCCAAAAGAAGCACATCCATTGGAATATTTCCAATTTAGCTTCTATTAACTGAATTTCTAGTTTATTGAATTTTTCAAGGAGCCTTATTTCTAAGGTGTTCATACGTTCTATGCTTCTCAATTCCAAATGATTCAATTTTACGGGTATCTCAGAAAGTTTTTGATCCAAGTATTCTTTCGTCACCAGATTTTCGAATCGTTGATCTTGCAGTTCGTGAATACTCGATACAAAGTCCATTGCGTCGGTGTCGTTTAGGTGCAATTTAGCACGGGCTAAATCGTATAGTTTGATGTTTAGTGGTTGCATGGATAAATGTAACCCATTTTTTGGATATAACCCTTTAATAAACTGATAATTGCACAGTAGCTAGTTGACAGTTGTCAGTGGGCAGTGGCTTAGTCCGAAGGAAATGAGTCCGGAGGTAAAATTTCGCTAATTTTAGTTTAGTGATTTTCGCGTATTGACACAATCTGTCAATACCTGAAAAGCTGCCTGAGTGGCTCGAACTTTATTTCGCACTTTATTGGGTTTAGGACTCATAGAGGCAGATCACATAAAATCCAACACCGATTCGCCGGAAGCGAAACCTTTATACTTTGTGCTTTTTGCTCTATGCTTTGAGCCGAAGGCTCGTTTATCGCAAAGAACGACGTCCTAAAAGATACATCCCTACAGCGGAAACGACCAAAAGCAACACGGAAACCACATCTTGCCAACGCACTAATTCGGGACGGGCAAATAATAAAGCCCAAGATGAAGCAGAGATCCCCGTAAAGACCGCTAAGAACGTTCGCGGTAACATTCCCAAAGTTCCAGCCGTTATAAAGGCGCGGAAGGGAACGCCTACAAAGGCCATGATGGCGTTTGTGATGGCGAAAGGGAAAATTGGAGAAAGCCGCGCGAGGAACACCCAGGAAAAGGAGGATGAACGCACGTTCGCTAGGAAAGTTGAAGGAACGCGCGACAGCAAAGCTGTCGCGCCGAACTTTTTGGCAAGAAAATAACCCAAAGCCGAAGCCGCCGAGTAAGCCAAAATCAACGGCAATAGCCCCGAAAAGCCATAAACATAGCCCGTAAACAGGGCAAAAAATGTCGTGGGACAGAGGGCTAGGCCCATAATCAAAGCGGCGCAAATCCAAAAAACCACCGACCCCAGCAGAGAAAACGTCGTGAAAAACGAAGGATTAGCTAGCGCGTAGTAGCCCAAAAAGCCAGACGCCAGCAAGGGCAATAGGCCCATCCAAACGAGGTAGAGCGTTTCGTAAACGAGTTTTTTGTTCATAAAAGGGCCCCGCAAAGGGGGCAATTATCCCCCAAAGTTAATACCTTTGTACGCTTATGGAAATTGCGATCATAAAATACAATGCGGGGAATGTGGCGTCGGTGATGTACGCGTTGGATCGTATTGGGCAAAAATACCAATTGACAGATGACCAAGAGGAGATTAAAAAGGCCGACAAAGTGATTTTTCCGGGGGTGGGTGAGGCGAGTACGGCGATGGCTTATTTGAAAGAAAAAGGCCTGGATGAGGTGATAAAGGGGTTGAAGCAGCCGGTTTTGGCGACCTGCATCGGAATGCAATTGTTGTGCAAGCACTCGGAAGAGGGGAATACAGATTGCATCGGGGTGTTTGACGTGGAGGTGAAGAAATTCATTAGTAAAGACTTGAAAATTCCGCATGTAGGCTGGAATTCGATCGTGCAGAAAGGCGAGAATCCTTTAATGAAAGGACTGAAAGAAGAAGAGTTCGTCTATTTCGTGCACTCTTTTTACGCGCCTGTAAATCAGTATACGACAGCGGTTTGTGAGTATGTGCAGCCGTTTTCGGCGATGTTACACAAGGATAATTTTTATGCCGCGCAGTTTCACGCGGAGATCAGCGGAAAGGCTGGCGAACAGATTTTAAAAAATTTCTTAGCACTCTAATATGTTTCAACTAATTCCGGCGATCGATCTGATAAATGGGCAATGCGTGCGCTTGACCCAGGGGGATTATGGTCAAAAAACGGTTTATTCCGAAGACCCTTTGGAGATCGCCAAAGCCTTTGAAGGGGCCGGAATTCAGCGTTTGCACTTAGTGGATTTGGATGGGGCGAAGGCGAAGAAGATTGTGAATGCGGCGGTTTTGGAACGCATTGCGTCGAACACGTCGCTGCACATTGATTTTGGCGGCGGGGTTCAGTCCGACGAGATGATTGATACGGCTTTTTCTGCGGGTGCCGCGCAGATTACCGCCGGCAGTATTGCCGTGCGTAATCCTGCGCTGGTCTGCGAATGGTTGCAGAAGTATGGGTCGGAGAAGATTATTTTGGGGGCGGATGCGCAGGATGAGATGATTGCGGTTTCGGGCTGGCAGGAGAATTCGAATATTTCGATTTTTGATTTTTTACAGGATTATACTGTGAAAGGCGCGAAATATGTGATTTCGACGGATGTCGCCAAAGATGGTTTGTTGCAAGGCCCCAGCTTCGATTTATATGAAAAGATTCAGGCTTCGAGCCCGTCGTTGAGCGTGATTGCGAGCGGTGGGGTGGCTTGTATGGAGGATTTAGTGCGCTTGCGGGAGATGAATTTGTTTGGGGTGATTGTGGGGAAAGCGTTTTATGAGGGTCGGATTAGTTTAGCGGATTTGGCCAAATTTTCAGCAGCAGCATGTTAACAAAGCGCATCATACCTTGTCTCGATATTAAAGAGGGGCGGACCGTGAAAGGGACGAACTTTGTGGACCTGCGCGATGCCGGCGATCCGGTGGAGCTGGGGGCACTTTATGCGCAGCAGGGGGCGGATGAGCTGGTTTTTTTAGATATTACGGCGACGGTTGATGACCGGAAGACTTTGGTGAATTTAGTGCGTGAAGTCGCGCGGCACGTGAATATTCCCTTTACCGTGGGCGGCGGAATTTCGTCCATTGCTGACGTATCGGCGTTGTTGAACGCCGGCGCGGATAAAGTGTCCATCAACTCGTCTGCGGTGCGCCGGCCAGAGCTGGTGGATGAATTGGCTTTGGCTTTTGGCTCCCAATGCATCATTGTCGCGATCGACACACGCTTTGAACCCGCCGCGGGCCTGGACTTCGTCCACACCCACGGCGGCCGTCGAATCACCGAACTAAAAACCCTCGAATGGGCCCGCGAAGTAGAAAACCGCGGCGCCGGCGAACTATTATTAACCTCGATGGACGCGGACGGAACGAAAGCAGGCTTCGCCTGTGATTTGACAGCACGCATATCCTCAGCAGCCTCCATTCCCATTATTGCCTCTGGCGGAGCGGGAACCATGGAACATTTTACGGAAGTATTCACGACCGGCAAAGCAGACGCAGGCCTCGCCGCGAGTATATTTCACTTTAAAGAAATTGAAATTTTGGCATTGAAGAATTACCTTGCAACCCAAGGCATCCCGATGCGCATTTAATAGAAATATGTCCAAGCAACCCGATTTTTCCAAAGGCCTCGTGCCCGCCATCATCCAAGATGCCAGTACCCGTACCGTTTTGATGTTAGGCTACATGAACGAGGAAGCCTACGCAAAGACCGTTTCCGACCAGCGCGTGACCTTTTTCAGCCGCTCGAAGAACCGACTTTGGACTAAAGGCGAGGAATCAGGCAACTTCCTAGACGTAGTCAGCCTTTCAATTGATTGCGATGCTGACACTATATTGATTCAGGCCAAACCAGCCGGGCCCACTTGCCACACCGGAGCAGATACTTGTTTCGATGAGTCAAATGGGGACAACGCAGCCTGGTTAGATCAATTAAAACACGTCATCCGTAGCCGCAAAACGGCCCCTGCTTCGACTTCTTATACTGCTTCCCTATTCCAATTAGGTACCCACAAAGTGGCCCAAAAAGTAGGCGAAGAAGCCGTCGAGCTCGTCATCGAAGCCTTAATGCAAAACGATGACCTCTTTAAAGGCGAAGCGGCGGATCTAATTTTCCACTTATTAGTCTTATTAGAGGATCGCGGAATTGATTTAAGCGAAATCATCGCCGTTCTTCAGTCTCGTCACGCTGCTAAATAATCTTTCTTATGATCGGATTCATCATTCGTTACATCATCATTGCCTGCGTAGTTATGGTCATTCCTCGCTATTTAAAAGGCATTACGGTAGACGGTTTCACGACCGCACTTTTAGTCGCTCTAGCGATGGGCTTTGTGAATTCCTTCGTCAAACCCGTGTTGAAGATCATCAGCTTCCCTATTACGTTTATGACTTTAGGGTTGTTTTCTCTTGTGATCTCGGTAGGTCTGGTCTATCTAGTCGCTGCCTATGTGCCCGGTTTTGCGGTGACAGGGTTTATCGCTCCTTTGATTTTTAGCTTTCTGGTGTCGCTGTCTACCTCTTTTGTCGGCCTGTTTACTAGATAGGGCATTTTTGCTATTAAAAGTCTCGAGGTACGCAGGCGACTTTTCAGGTATTGACAGATTTTGTCAATATGCTTAAGGTTTAACCTTATCAAACTAGTCTAAAACTAGTCTTCCTCTGTTTTCTGGCATTTTTTCAATTTTTTCGATTCGAGAATCGATGTATTTTTTCACAATCCAGCCGTCTTGAACGACTACATTATATCCTAATACTTCTAGCGTTCTTTTTTCTGCTTTTCGAAAGCCTTTGTAGGCGATTGAGCGCAAGGAGTTCCCAGTTAGGGGATCTTGTATCCTTTTTCTTTTGACTTTGCTCTTATCCATAGGTGTAAGTTATCGATTTTAATGTGAATGTGTCTATCTATTCCTCAGCTCCGTCAAGAACTTCTTCGAGTCAAATATCAGCTGAGATCTGGCTGCCGGGGCTACAATGACCGATTCTGTGTAGACTTCTTGGTCTTTTTCAAAAATGGTGACGGTGACTTTTGTGAATTTATAGGGGCCCATGTGGCCGTTGTAGAAGAGCAGAGGCTCTTTATTGCCAAAGAAATTGAACATGTCTGTAGGGTTTAGTGGTTATTGACGCCGTGGTGGCGGTATTGAAAATAGCGTAGGTTTTTAACCTGCTTGATGTCGTAGGTAATGGCGTTTTTAGGGATGAGCTTGAAGCTGAATTTCCGTTCTAATTTGACTTTGCGGAGCCGGAGGAAGTACTTGACGTCTTTTTCAGCGTGGGGTAGAGCTTCCTCTACTAAATTTTCGTAGCCTACAAAGGATCGTTTGATGCGTTCCCGCATCCAATAGATGCACAGTTCGCGTGCGTTTACCTGGTGGTAATGGGCAAAAATAATGACGAGGTCGAGGTCTGGGATGCGATTGCCGTTTTCGTATTTGCTCAAAAGCCCGGCGTCGATCCCGAGATCCTGCGCCATCACGTGCAGCGGAACGGCACGGATGAGCTTCAGGTATCTAGAGAAGTGGTTAAACATATTGATTAGTGGTTTGGTGTTCCAAATGTATTCCCACCCATCCCTCTAACCTAACAGCTTATTGATAATGTGAATATTGAGCGTGATAATTATTTCTTATTGACTTTTTAGCGATAAAATGCCTTTAGGTGGTCCAAAGGACTTTTTGATAAAATAAGCTCGCAATACTGAGAGCCATTTTCAGATATTGACACAATCTGTCAATACCTGAAAAAGCCGTTTATACAATTGTAAGTTATATTAGCAAAAACCGCCTATAGGCTCTTCAGAGCTAATATTACCAGTTTTAGTTCCGGAATCACCACAACAGTAGTATCCCAGATCACATCCATTTTAATCGCATGGTATTCGCTCTTTCGAGCTTGGGGTGGAGGTTTTCATAAATTAAAATTTTGTCGTGGTTAAGTTGTTTAGCAATGCTCTTTAATGGGGCGCCTAGCATGACTAGGTCGACCTCTGAAGTGAGAAGCTGGGAGAGGTCTTGTTGGATTTCGGCTAGGTCAAAGAGGGTGAAGGGGGTGTTTTTGAAAACTTGGATCTGAATGTCGATGTCGCTGGTGGGCGAATGGGTGCCACGGGCGTGGGAGCCAAAGAGCCAGGCGCGTTTGATTTGCGCTTTTTTAAGGAAGTAGGAGGCGATTTTATCGAGATTTTCCGCTGTCATAGTGAAAGGTAGTGAAATAAGGGATAGAAATTGTCGTGGAGCAAGGATGAGATAGTGATATTTTGTGTATTTTTAGGAAGAAATCGAGAATGTACTATGCAAGAGTTCGATAATAATAAAGTACCCATTAAGAAGTTGTGGCAGGTGATTGTGGCGTCGAGTGTGGGGACGGTGATTGAGTGGTATGACTTCTATATTTTTGGGAGTTTGAGTGCGATTATTTCGTTGAGTTTCTTTCCCAAAGAGGATCCGACGGCGGCGTTCATTTCGACGTTGGCGGCTTTTGGGGCGGGGTTTGTGGCGAGACCTTTTGGTGGGGTGCTTTTTGGGAGGCTGGGGGATCTGATCGGGAGGAAGTATACGTTTTTGTTGACGTTGATGCTAATGGGTGGGTCGACGTTTGCGATTGCGTTTATACCGAGTTATGAGAAGATTGGGTTGGTGGCTCCGGCTGTGCTTTTGGCATTAAGAATCATCCAAGGATTAGCCTTAGGGGGCGAGTATGGGGGCGCCGCGACTTACGTCGCGGAATATGCACCAGACGCCGAACGCGGGAAGTACACGTCCTACATCCAAACGACCGCCACGCTCGGTTTCTTCGTCTCCATCCTGGTCATCTTAGCGACGCAGCAGCTTTTAGGCGATGCAGCCTTTAAGGACTGGGGCTGGCGGGTGCCTTTTGCGCTATCTGGTATTCTAGTGGTTGTGTCTTATTTCATCAGACGAGATATGGATGAATCTCCTCTCTTCTCTAAACTCAAGGTGGAAGGCAGACTCTCCGAAAATCCTTTAAAGGAAGCTTTCGCCAGTAAGGCGAATCGCCGTTTAATGTTAATTGCGATGTTTGGGGCGATTGTGGGGCAGGGGGTTGTTTGGCATACAGGACAATTTTATGCCCAAATCTTCATCAACAAAATCCTCCAGGTCGATTTCATTACGACGAACCTCATTATCGCCGCGAGTCTGGTGGTGGGCACGCCCCTCTTCGTGTATTTCGGGAGCCTGTCTGACCGGGTGGGACGCAAGAAAATTATGCTGGGCGGTATGGCCCTCGCTGCGCTCGGGTACTACCCCCTTTTCTCGTGGATGTCCACCATTGTAGCCCAAGAGGGGACGATGGTCAATGGCGCGATCTTCCTGAACTGGACTGGAAAGCTCGAACTGGCTTTCATTTGCAGCTTATTGGTGACTTTCGCGGCGATGGCCTACGGCCCGATCGCCGCGTTCCTAGTCGAACTTTTCCCTACCAAAATCCGCTATACCTCCCTCTCCATCCCGTATCACTTTGCTAATGGGGTGTTTGGTGGATGTGCCCCTTTTGTGGCCACTTGGCTGGGAGCAGTCACTCATTCGAATTTTGCCGGATTGTTCTATCCCATCGCCCTAGCGGCCTTAACGGTCATCGTGGGCGTGATTTATTTACCTGAAACCAAAGGCAAAGCCCTCAGCGACTAAAATAGGACTATTCGAATAATTCGATGGATATAATGCCAAATATTCCCTTTAAATAAATTGTCTTTGGCGCTAAACCAAAATGGGGGTATATTTGTTTCTTGAATTCTATTTTCTGAGCACCGTTATTGTGTGACTCAGGATGGCGAAGCCGTGGAGAATCTCTTCGAATATTCTTATATTTACTTTATGAAGAATTGTTTTAAATTATCGCTTGTTCTGTTTATTGGTTTATTGAGTTATAAAGCTAATTCTCAGGCTACTACCATGCCTTCAGATGATCAGTTAAATCAGATCATTATGCAGGCAGAGCAACGTGGAATGAGTCCAGCTGAATTGCAAGCCTTGGCTAAGTCAAAAGGATATTCTGATGCACAGATAAGCGCCTTAATGATGAAAGCGAATGGTTTGGGTGGTAAGAAGGCAAATGCAAA
The DNA here is from genome assembly GCF_023921165.1 of Aquirufa antheringensis. NCBI lineage: Bacteria > Pseudomonadati > Bacteroidota > Cytophagia > Cytophagales > Flectobacillaceae > Aquirufa > Aquirufa antheringensis. The sequence goes on along the minus strand of NZ_CP049835.1, from coordinate 930,609 downwards.
CACATCAACGAATAGCACACAGGCTGGAAATTTAGCTCAGGCGCAAAATAATACGAATCAAACTATTAAAAAAGACAGTACTGGTTTGACAGATGAAGAGAAAAAAATCTTTGGTTTCGAAGTGTTTGCGAACAAAGCAATGAGTTTTTCTCCTAATTTAACTATGGCTACTCCACGAAATTACGTGGTAGGTCCTGGTGACGATTTAATAGTCCAAATTTATGGTATTGCTCAAGCAACTATTAATTTAAAAGTGAGCAATGAGGGTAAAGTGGTTATTCCCAATGTGGGATTGTCACATGTAGGGGGATTAACCATAGAGGCTGTTAAATCACTTTTAACGCAGAAGATAGGAACACGCTATGCAGGTTTAGGTGGAGCTAATCCTAGTAGTTATTTACAAGTTACACTGGCGAATGTTAGAACTATTAAAGTCAATATTGTAGGAGATGTTAAAACTCCAGGGACTTTTCAATTGCCTTCTTATACCACGGCGTTTAATGCTTTATATTCTGCAGGAGGACCTACCACTAAGGGTAGTTTCAGAAATATTCAATTATTCAGAGCAGGCCGTTTAGTGACGGAAGTTGATTTGTATGATTTTTTATTAAAAGGGAAAACCGATCATAATGTTCGATTAGAGGATGGTGATGTGCTTTTAGTGCCTAAGTATGTGAATCGAGTTGAAATTATAGGAGAGGTCAGACGGTCATTGTATTTTGAGACGAAGGCAAAAGAAAGTGTAAATGATTTGATTCAGATGGCTAATGGCTTTAAAGAAACAGCCTTTAAAGAAAATGTTACCATTCAGCGTTATACAGGGATAGACAAGACTATTTTACATATTGAGTCTGCTAATTTCTCTAAAACTAGTTTAGAAGATGGAGATATTATTTCAGTGGCAAAATCATTATCTACTTTCCAAAATAGAGTTCAGTTAATTGGTGCTGTTGTTCGTCCAGGGGATTATGAGGCAAGTAAAATTGAGCGTATTGCCGATGTGCTAAAGAAGGCTGGTGGACTGAAACCTGATGCATTCTTAGGGCGCGCGATACTTTATCGCTCTGGCGCAGATTTGAGTCAACTAGCTTTAGATATAGATCTTAAAAAGGTATTGGCAGGAGATTTAGAGCATAATATTTTTGTCCAAAAAGAGGATGTATTAGTTGTTGCTAGTCATTTCGATATGAAGGAAATTTACTCTGTTTCTATTGATGGAGAGGTAAATCAAAAGGGGGCATTTCCTTATGCAGCTGGAATGACTATAGGGGATCTTATTTTAAAGGCAAAGGGTTTGAAACAATCTGCTTCGGGTTCTTATATCGAAGTGGTTAGACGCGTAAAGGATAGTCCTACAGAATTAGCAAAAGTGATTAAGGCAGAGATTAACCCTGACCTTAGCATTCATGAAGATGAAAAGAAAATCGCCCTAGAGCCTTTTGATCAAGTATTTGTTCGTCCATCCATAGGGTATAAAGACTTTAAGTATATCTATGTTCAGGGAGAGGCCAGTTATACTGGAAAATTTGTGTTAGATAAGTTTGATTTAAAAGTAGGCGATTTATTATATCGTGCGGGCGGAGTTTTGCCCTCAGCAAATGTAAAGGGAGCTTTATTAATCAGACGCTCTTTATTCTTTAAGCCAAAGCGTAATGTGGATGAATACCTGAATCGATTGAAAGAACTAAACCAGCGCAATCAAGATTCCACTGTTAGTGGTTTATCTGAGGCAAATCGTATTTTGGCCTCTCAGATTAGAACACAAATATTCGATATTGAGAAGCAGAATAAAATAGATTCCATTGCTAAAGCCGCAACAGATGTTGAGATTGATTTTGGCGATATCGAAAATATTAAAACGTCCATTCAAAAATCCGTTTTAAAGAATTTAAAGGACGTGAATATTAGTGAAAGCGAATATCAATTCGTTTCAATTGATTTAGAGGAAATTATTAAAGCACCTGGGGAAAGTGGTGATTTGCAATTGCGTGAAGGCGATATTTTGTATATCCCTACCTTTGACGAGACTGTTTCTATTTCCGGCGATGTGTTATATCCTGTTTCGGTTAAATTTGATCAATCGGCCTCTTTAAAACATTTCGTGGATCAAGCAGGAGGATTTAATAATACAGCTCTTAGAAAACGCTCTTATGTGGTAACAGCAAATGGTTCCGTATTAAGGACTAAAAGCTTTATGGGATTTAGGTTTTACCCTCGTGTAAGTCCTGGATCTCATGTTTTTGTTCCCAAAAACACTAAGCCTAAAAGTAATTTTAGTATTGACCGAGTGCTAGGGTTAACTTCGAGTTTGGTTACTACTTATTTGTTAGTTACTAATTTGATTAAATAAGTATAAATGGAGGAAAATAACCAAATTTCATTGAAAGTGCTACTATCTCGAGAAGAGATTTATTTAATTGATATTTTTAAAGTAATTAAGAATGTAATTACTAATAATATTAAATGGATATTAATTATTTCATCTCTTGTATTAATTGGTACAACTGTAAAATACTACCTCAGTCCTATAGAGTTTGAAAGTAAATCTGTTGTTTATATAGAATCCAAGTCAACAAATGCGTCGGCAAATATGGTGAAGGATTTATTGACAGGAAGTAAGACTGAATCAAGTGACAATTCTATTTCTCCAGATAACTATAAATCAATTGTTAGCTCTCAAGTATTTTTAAATGACCTTATCGAAATTAAATTCTCCAAGGATTATAATTCCAAAGATTCGATCAATTTGTTAAACTTTTTTAAAACAAACCCTGATAAAGAGTTCTTCCAATCTATTTCATCTTTTTTCAATTCTACTTCCGACAAAAAAATAGTAGGAGAAAAATTATTGAATAAAAAGCTTGAAAATGAAACAATACTAAAAACTATAAATAGAAATATTGTATTTTCAAATCAAATTCCTCCAATTGTTCAATTTTCTGACGATAGATTAGCTGCTTTTTCAAAAATCACGAAGAGAATTAGAATTGAAATTAAGGACAAGACCTTAACTGTTTTTGTTAAGATGCCTACACCTTATCTAAGTGCGGTGGTGGGGAAGCTAGTATTGGAAAGATTACTTCTGTATACTTCTTCTATGCAAATGTACAAGCACAATGTAAATATTGACTATTTAGAGCGACGTTTGTCAGAGGCGGAATTAAAATATAAAAATGCACAGAGAAGGTTCGCTGGTTATAAGGATAATAGCCTAGGTGTAATATTTGAGTCTGCACAAACCAATAATCAAATATTAAGCAATGACATGACAGTTGCTTTTAATTTATTAAATCAATTTGCTGTACAACTTGAACAGGCCAAAATAGATCAGAAGAAGGAGACTCCTTATTTCTCTATATTAGAACCAATTGCTATTCCATCAGAACCAATCGAACCAAGTAAAACCAGCTTTATTTTGAAATCCTTGGCTTTGCTTTTAGCTTTAAATTTTCTTTTTATAGTCTTTAAATTATTTAAAAATTAATGTCAGATAAAGTTGATAATTGGGATTTAATAATAGAGCCTCAAACCTCTTTATTAGACTTAAATTTAAAGGATGTTTGGCGTTACAGAGATCTTCTCTGGATGTTTGTTAAACGCGATTTTGTTAGTTTTTATAAACAAACCATTCTAGGTCCTTTGTGGTTTTTTATTCAACCTCTATTTACTACAATCACTTACACATTTATTTTCGGAGGATTAGCTAATCTAAGTACTGATGATTTGCCTCAACCTCTATTTTATATGGCGGGAATTACAGCATGGAATTATTTTTCAGATTGTATTACTAAAACGTCGACTGTCTTTAAGGACAATGCTAATATTTTTGGGAAAGTTTATTTTCCGAGGCTTATTCTGCCGCTAAGTATTGTCGCAAGTAACTTAGTTCGCTTTGCTGTACAAATGCTTTTAATGGTTTTGATGATGGGCTATTATTCTGTTAATGGGGCTAATTTCCATATCACTTGGGCAATTACACTTTTCCCTATTTTGGTTATTTTAATGGCATTACTAGGCCTAGGATTGGGTTTAATTATTACTGCTCTTACTACAAAATATAGAGATCTTTCGTTTTTAATAACTTTCGGAATTCAATTATTGATGTATACTACGACTGTTATCTATCCTTTGAGTAGTGCTCCAGAAAAGTATAAGTCACTTATTAGTTTAAATCCAATGACTGGGATAATTGAATGTTTCAGGTTTGCCTTATTCGGCCAAGGAAATCTTACATTTAACTCAATCGGTTATTCTACAATGTTTACATTCATATCATTGGTACTGGGAGTACTTGTGTTTAACAAGACTGAGAAAACCTTTGTAGATACGGTATAAAATATGGCAACAGCGATTAAAGTTGAAAATTTATCTAAAATATACCGCTTAGGAGAGATAGGTACTGGAACTATTAGTAGAGATATTGAGCGTTTTGTTAAGACCAAGATTTTAAAACAAGAAGATCCTTTCCTGAAAATTGGCGAAACAAACAATAGGACAGAAAAAGGAAGTAGTGATATCGTATATAGTTTAAAGGATATCAATTTTGATATAGAACAAGGTAGTGCTGTGGGTATTATTGGGAGAAATGGTGCAGGTAAAAGTACCTTATTAAAAATACTCTCAAGGGTTACCTCTCCGACTACTGGTAGAATTAACATAAAGGGTCGCGTTGCGAGTTTACTTGAAGTCGGTACAGGATTTCATCCTGAGTTAACGGGTAGAGAAAATATCTATTTAAATGGCGCTATTCTAGGTATGCGCAAAAGAGAAATTGATCAAAAATTTGATGAAATTGTTGATTTTAGTGGCGTTGAGCGATACATAGACACACCCGTAAAGAGATATTCATCAGGCATGTACGTTCGTTTGGCCTTTGCTGTTGCAGCGCATTTAGAAAGTGAAATATTAATTGTTGATGAGGTATTGGCAGTTGGAGACGCAGAATTCCAGAAAAAATGTTTGGGGAAAATGGGCGAGGTAAGTAAAACAGGAGGAAGAACTGTACTCTTTGTTAGCCATAATCTTGCTAGTATAAAAACTCTTTGTTCACAGGGTATTTATATGAAAAATGGGATGATAGAATCTGTGGGTAATGTCAATGAAGTGTTAAGCCATTACAAAAGAAGTTCTCAAGGAATATTTGAGTTAGATGGATTTACAGAGCTTGCAAAACGTATAAATAGATGTGCTTCAGAGGGTACAGTTGCTGGCCACGTTAGATTTACATCAATTAAATTCATGGATTCTGATTTTGAAGAAAATGTTGTCTTCACAAAGGATGCAGAAATTTTAATGGAGATTAAATATGAAGTTTTTGAGGATGTCGAAAATCTGGGAATTGTGATTCGGTTTGAATCAGCAGATACATTTGAAGTGGTAACTTCTAATTTTTTTATAATTTCAAAAAGGGTACTTCAAAAAGGCAAAGTGGGTAAATGCTTAGTTAGGTTTAATGATATCCCTTTTCAGACAGGTGACTACCTTCCTTATATGGCAACCTGTAACCTCGATTTAGTTCCTTATGATCTGATTGATAGGCTAATTATAAATGTACCAATTATTGAGGTGCAAAAAAAAATCGAGGGCTTTGCTAAGCACATTGAAATATCATCTATCCTTGAAATTTGTTAATTACACTATTACAAGGTTATTAAATTTGTATATTTTGATTATCAAGCAGTTGCCTAATTTTGATATATTAAAATTACTATTTCTTAATAGCGAATAAAATGTTCATCAGGAATTAGATTTCTATCATAAATTTTTATGAAAAAAATACCTTACGGAAGACAAAATATTACGGAAGAAGATATAGATGCTGTATCAAAAGCACTTAAAGCGGATTTTCTAACGCAAGGCCCAACCATATTAGAATTTGAAAATTCATTTGCAAAATATGTCGGAGCCAAATATGCTGTTGCTGTTTCAAATGGAACTGCTGCTTTGCACATATGTGCTCTATCACTTGATGTAAAACCAGGTCAAAAAGTAATTACTACACCTATAACTTTCGTAGCCACAGCCAACTGTGTAAGATATTGCGGAGGAGAAGTAGTTTTCGCTGATATTGATCCAGAAACATATCTGCTCGATATTAGAGAGGTTAGAAAGTTATTAGAGGCATCTCCAAAAGGGACATATTCAGGCATTATACCTGTTGATTTTGCGGGTTTATCAGTAGATATGGAAGCTTTTCGTCATTTGGCGGATGAATTTGGACTTTGGATTATTGAAGATGCTTGTCACGCACCTGGAGGATATTTTACTGATAGTAAAGGTATAAAACAGAATTGTGGAAATGGTGTTTATGCAGATTTGGCAATATTTTCTTTTCATCCAGTAAAACACATAGCTTGTGGGGAAGGAGGAATGGTAACGACTAACGACTTGGGTCTATATAAACAACTATTAAGGTTGCGATCTCATGGTATAACAAAAGGGGATGATTCTTACACCAATTCATTCGATTTTGCTAATTCAGAAGCAGGACACGATTCTTATCCAGGATGGTATATGGAAATGCAACAATTAGGGTTTAATTATAGGCTAACCGATTTTCAAGCGGCGTTGGGAATAAGTCAGCTTTCAAGAGCAAATAATGGTATTATTAGAAGAAGATATTTAGCGTCCGTTTATGAAAGTGCATTTAAGTTGATGCCATTTATATTGAGCCAATCAGGATTTATTAACGGGCATGCTTATCATTTGTTTGTAATAGAGGTGAAAAATAGACTTGGGTTGTATGAGTATTTACGAACAAGGGGAATATTTGCTCAAGTTCATTATATACCTAGTCATTTAATGCCGTACTATAGAGAACTTGGATGGAAGGAAGGTGATTTACCAAATGCAGAGAGTTATTACTGTAATTGTCTTAGTTTGCCAATGTACCCTAGTATGACAGATGATGAGCAGAAGCTAGTAATTGAAGAAATTAGTAATTTTTTTAAATGAAAACTTTAGCAATCATACCTGCTCGAGGAGGGAGCAAACGTATTCCAAGAAAAAACATTAAGGATTTTATTGGTAAACCCATAATTGCTTATTCTATAGAAAAAGCTCTTAGTTGTGGTTTGTTTGATGAAGTAATGGTTTCAACTGATGATCAAGAGATTGCTAATGTTGCAATCAAGTATGGTGCTACTGTTCCATTTTATAGGTCGAAAGAAAATTCAAGTGATTTTGCATCGACAATAGATGTATTGAATGAAGTATTATTAAAATACTTAGAATTAAATCAAACGTTTACTCATGTATGTTGTATTTATCCAACTGCTCCATTAATCAGAATAGAGCATTTGCAAGAGGGGTATAAATTATTACAGGAAGAAGAGGTAAATTCAGTGTTTCCTATAGTATCATATAGTTTTCCGATTTGGAGAAGTTTGAAAGTAGATGGCAGCAATTTTGTTACGATGAATTGGCCTGAAAATATGAATACCAGATCACAAGACTTATCTCTTGCATATCATGATGCTGGCCAATGGTATTGGTTCAAACCACACAAGGTTAAAAGTAGTTTATACACTGAAAGCAGTAAAGCGGTTATAATTTCGGAATTGCTTGTTCAGGACGTTGATAATTTGACAGATTGGATATTAGCAGAATTGAAATATAGATTTATTAATAAATAATGGTGACTTTTCATTTAAATTAATACCATTAATTATTTAAAATAATAATTAGTTTTGAAATATGAGATTTTAAAGTTTTTTCATAGTTAATCCATATTTGGTTATTAGAAATATTAATAAAGATTTCAACTGATTTAATTAAATAATTGAATATAAAAAGAATTATTGTAAGAGTTGATGGTGATTCTCAAATTGGATTAGGACACCTAATACGATGTATTGCGTTGGCACAAATGCTTAAGGATGATTATTCCATCCATTTTTTGTCAAAATTTGCCCCCGAATGTATAATTCATGATATTAAAAAAATGGGTTTTGGATTTACTAAAATAAAGTATGAAAATTCTGTCTTTACTTTTTTGAATGAAAGAGACATTGTAGTTATTGATCATTACGATTTAGATATTAATTATCAAAAAAAAATTAAGAATTTGGGATGTAAATTAGTATGCATTGATGATTTACATGAAAAGTTATTTGTAGCAGATTTGATAATTAATCATGCTCCAGGTGTAGAATCAAAGCATTATAATGCAATGCCACATACTAAATTTGCACTTGGACCTCAATTTGCCTTATTGAGACCGGAATTTCTTAATTTAGCTTTATCAAATTCACAAAGGTGTCAAAACAGAAAATTAATAATTTGTTTTGGAGGTTCTGATTTTAATAATTTGACTTGTAGTTCAATCGAATTATTTGAAAGTGATTTATTCTTTGATGAAATTTCGGTGATTACAGGTCCGTCTTATCCCCATAGAGATCAACTTAGAAAATTGATCAACCGAAGTAAGAAAATTAAGTGGTATGAAAATCTGAACGCTCACGAAATGGCAACTCATTTGAAAAACTGTCAGTTTGTACTTGCACCAGCTAGCAGTATTGCTTATGAACTACTTTCTGCTGGGTGTACTTGGCTGGGAGGGTACTATGTTGAAAATCAAAAAATGATTTACAAAGGTTTTAAACAATTGAACTGTATGGTGGATTTAGGAAATTTGAATTTAAGTTTTGCATCTATTCTATCAAAGATAAACAATGCCGATTTCAAATACTTGAGTAAAGAAAATCCAATTGATGGAAAATCTGGATTTAGAATAAAGGAATTATTTAGTACACTATGTTAATTCAATTATTAGTAGATAATCCAAATTCTTGGATAATGCCTTATGCGGAATTGTTAAAAATGAGACTAGAGTCTAGTGGACATGAAGTGTTTTTACACCATATCCATAGTCATATACAAAGTGGAGACATTCTTGTTCTTTTATCATGTGAGCACAAATTCAATGCACTATATTTAAATAAACATAATCTAGTGGTTCATGAGAGTGATTTGCCAATTGGAAAAGGTTGGTCTCCTTTAACTTGGCAAATTTTGGAGGGAAAAAATGAGATTATAGTCTCGTTATTTGAGGCTGCTGAAAATATAGATGCTGGGCCAGTTTATCTTCAAAAAAAAATTCATCTAAATGGTACTGAATTAATAGATCAAATTAAACATCTTCAGGGTGAAGTTACAATAGAGCTCTTAATGGATTTCATAGAGAATATAGATACTGTGGAAGGTAAAGAGCAGATTGGAGATAGCACTTTCTACCCTCGAAGAGGAGAAAAGGATAGCGAATTAGATATAAACAAATCAATTTTAGAACAGTTTAATCTTCTTCGTGTTTGCGATAATGAGCGCTACCCTGCATGGTTTGAATGGCAAGGAAAAAAATTTAAAATTAAAATTTACAACAAATGATGGCTTACCCTAATTTTGAATTTTGTTAACACTTTGGTTAAAAGGTAAAGCGACATTCTTCTTGTAAAAAAAAGATTTAAATAATTTAAATTAGTTAAATGGAAAATAGAATAAAGGAAATTATTGTAGCTATTCTTAAAGAGTCGGGTAATTACAAAGAGGACATTAAATTTGAACCATCATCTCATTTAAGAGATGACCTAGGAATGGATTCCTTTAATTTGGCAGAGTTAACTGTTTATGTTGAGGAAGAGTTTGATATAGATATTTTTGAAGACGGGATAGTAAACACAGTTTCAGAAATCTATGCAAAACTTAGCAAATAGTCATTGGGAATGATCAAGTATTTTATTAGAGATGAGCATTTAAATACTCAAAAATCTTTTGCAGATTTTCTAAAAGACCTTAGTGCGACCAGCGATTATTGCAAGGTTTATAGATACACTAGGTTTTATGATTTTTTTGTAAACTTGATTAAAGCTCTTATAAATAATAAAAATATTGTATTAATAGATTCAGGATTTACAGATCAGGAAATTATCAATTTAGGTTTTTTTCAGGAATTAAATAAGGCAGAATCTGTCGGTGATAATAATTCAATCAGAGATGGATTCGATTTGATTGAAAGGTTAAAGAACTCCCATTCAAAACTCACCTTATTTACTTCTGGAACCACTGGTTTACCAAAACTAGTTGAACATAATATTCCTACTTTAACGAGAATGGTAAGAAGTGGAGATAAATATATTAACGATGTTTGGGGCTTAGCATTTAATCCTACTCACATAGCAGGAATTCAGGTTTTATTGCAAGCACTGCTCAATTTAAACTCAATAGTGCATGTTTTTGGTCTCCCGAGTAACAGAGTTGCATGGAGTATTAAGCATAATAAAATCACTCATTTATCAGCAACCCCAACTTTTTATAGGTTATTGGTTTCTACGAAAGAGGTATTTCCATATGTTCAAAGAATAACCTTAGGAGGTGAAAAATCAGACCCCAAACTATATGCTGATATCAATACATCTTTTCCAAACGCAAAAATTAATAATATTTATGCTTCAACCGAATTGGGGTCATTATTTGTAGCTAATGGTGATTTGTTTTCTGTCCCTAATAGTATTAGAGAAAGTGTTAGAGTGAGTGATGGTGAATTACAAATTCGAACATCATTAATTAATTCAGACAGGGATAATGAATGGTATCAGACAGGGGATATTGTTGAAGTGGTCAATGTGGATCCTCTTCAATTTAAATTTAAAAACCGTAAGACGGAAATGATAAACGTTGGTGGCTATAAAGTAAATCCAAATGAAATTGAGGATGCTGTAAGGTTATATTCAGAGCTATCGGATGTAAGAGTTTATGGGAAACCTAATTCTGTACTTGGTAACATCTTATGCATGGATTTTGTTCTGTCGGAGGGGGCAATTGTTGATGCAACGGAAATAAAGAAAAGACTTAGCCTTCAATTCCAAGATTATAATATTCCAAGAATAATAAAACAGGTTTTTGAAATTCAGAAAACCAGAACTGGTAAATTAAGTAGAATATGAAAAATTATTTGATCACAGGAGTTTCTAAAGGCTTGGGGCTAAAAATTGCAGAGAAGGTATTGGAGAGCGGTTTTTCAGTTTATGGAATAAGTAGAAGTAAAAGCGAAGAGCTTCAGCTGCTATTAAATAAATATCCTGAAAGATTATTTTGGAAATCTGTTGATCTTTCTGATCAAGGTTTAGATGTTAGAAAAGAAATATTTAAAGATTTTTTAACGAATAAAACGCATTTAAATGGGTTTGTTAATAATGCGGCCCTTGCATATGATGATATCATTACTAATCTTAATCAGGAAAAATTAGAATTGATGTTTAGGGCTAATGTTTTTACACCTATGATGATGACAAAGTATGCCATCAGAAACATGATTTTTAATAAAGTAAAGGGAAGTATTGTTCATATCTCGTCAATAAGTGTACATACTGGATATAAAGGTTTAGCGATGTACGCATCTACTAAGGGAGCATTGGAGGCATTTTCTAAAAACACTGGCAGGGAATGGGGTGAAACAGGCATCAGATCAAATGTTTTGGTTGCAGGTTTTATGGAAACAAATATGAGCAGTACGCTAACCAATGATCAGAAAAACCGGATTTACAATAGAACTTCCTTGAAAAAACCGACCACCATTGCTAGTGTTGCCAGTACCGTGTTATTTTTACTAGGAGACCAGTCAGAATCAATTACGGGCCAGAATATATTTGTAGACTCTGGTACTATCTAATGCTTCAACAAGAAATTATTATCAGACCTTATAAGAGTGGAGACGCGGAAAAGATATTTAGTCTTTTTCAGCGATATACAGATTATCAAAGGGATGAGGCTTTCTGGGTTTGGATTAACAGATTGTTAACTTACTCAATAATTTCAGTTGCTGAATTAAAGGGTGAGATTGTTGGCCATTATGCGATTTTGCCGAGGACATGTAGATTACAAAACGGCACTCTATTGCATTCAGGTTTGGGGATTCATGCTTTTGTCGAACCACAACATAGAGATAAGGTTTCTATATTCTCAATTTCTTCAATTGCGTACAAATTGGCCAAAGAAAGAGGTATTCAGTTCATTTATGGATTTCCTAATAAAAGTTATCGCTTAATTCAAGAAAAAATTGAGCGATGGAATAAGGTTGCAATATTTAATGCTTTGGTCAAAAAGCCAGCTCAAATTCCATCTTCATTGAAGTTTAATTGGAAAAAAGTCGAAGAACATGATTACTTGGATTTACTTAAATTGAATGAGTTGTTCGAAAAGAGTGAATTAAAGTATAATGGATTTTTATCAGGACTTGATTATTGGCATAAACGTTATTTATATCATCCACAGAAATTATATGAGATGTGGAAATTAGATCATAACAATTTAATTGTAGGATTTTTAGTGACCAAGCTTTTTAAAGTAGATGGATTTATCCGATTACATGTTATTGATTTTCAGTTGAGGGGTGATTTAAAATTGATTGATTTCGTGCCGGATATTGAATGTAAATTTAGTTCAGTAACAGAAATGGTTTTTTGGCCTTTTAATATTGAAGTTGCCAAATCCTTAAGAGATTATGGATATGTTGAGGAAGGCTTTGATACTTATTTTGGTATAAAGATTTTAGATAAATCTATTGATGATTCATTAATCCTTAACTATAGGAACTGGCACCTTACTATGGGTGATTCAGATGCATTTTAATATTATTTATATATGAATACGATAAAAATAGCGAATAGAGAAATTGGGAAAAATAAGCCATGTTTCATAATTGCTGAATTATCCTGTAATCACAACAACAGTTTGGATATTGCGATGAATACTATTCATGCAATGAAAGAGGCCGGTGCCGATTGTGTCAAATTACAAACATCTAAGCCTGGTTCTATTACAATCGATTGCGATAAGGATGTATTTAAGGTTAAAGGTGGTACGTTATGGGACGGAAGAACCTTATATGATTTATACTCAGAGACTTACACTCCATGGGAATGGCATTTGGCTATTAAAAATGAAGTTGAAAGATTGGGGATGATTTTTTTCTCATCTCCATTTGATCTCGAAGCTGTAGATTTTTTGGAGACCTTGAATGTGCCAGCTTACAAAATTGCTTCATTCGAAATTACAGATATACCATTAATTAATTATGTTGCATCAAAGGGTAGGCCAGTAATAATATCTACAGGGATAGCTGATGAACAATATATTGAAGATGCGATTAAAGCGTGTAAGGATGAAGGCAATGATAAGATTGTTTTGTTAAAATGTACTTCCAGTTATCCTACTCCTATTGATCGAGTAAATCTTAATGTAATAAATACATTAAGAGAAAAATACGGGGTCAATATTGGTTTATCTGATCATACGGAAGGATCTTTAGTGGCAATTGGAGCGGTTGCATTAGGTGCGTGCATCGTTGAAAAGCATTTTATTTTAGATCGGAATCTCGGTGGGCCTGATGCTGCATTCTCCATGGAACCTAGTGAATTTAGAATAATGGTTGATGGCATAAGAGATTTGGAGTGTGCTCTTGGTCAGCCCGAAATTTTGGTTGATGAAAAAGTTATAAGTAGTAGATCTTTCGCGAGATCTCTATTTGTTGTAGAAGATATTTTAAAAGGTGAGTTATTCACATACACTAATGTGAAATCAATAAGGCCGGGAAATGGGCTATTACCTAAATATTTGCCTGATATAATTGGAAAAACGGCCAAAGAAAATATCGAAAGGGGCACTCCAATGTCATTTGATTTAATAAATTAAATATGTTAGAATCATTAAGAAATAAAAATATCATGCTCATAGTAGCTCATCCAGATGATGAGCTTTTAGGTTGTGGAGCAACATTTAATAGATTAGTTACTGAGTTTAATTCAAACATTAGGGTCGTGATTCTAGGAGAGGGGATTACTTCGCGCGCCGAAATTAGAGATACCGAGCAATGGGAACAAGAGTTAAAGATTCATCGCGAAAATATCAAACAATCACAAGAAGCAATTGGCTATCAAAGTGTAAGTATATATGATTTCCCAGATAATCGTTTTGATAGTATAGCTTTATTGGATATAATAAAAGTTATTGAAAAGGAGAAACAAGAGTTTAGGCCTAATGTAATTTTTACTCACCATGGAGGGGATTTAAATATAGATCATCAACGTGTCTTTGAGGCAGTGATAACGGCTTGTAGACCCATGCAAAATGAGACAGTGAAAACTATTATTACATTTGAAACACCTTCAGGTACAGAATGGAGGGCTTCAACAGATCCTCGACATTTTGTACCGAATCTTTTTGTAGTTGTATCTGAAAAAAATATACAGGCGAAAATTAACGGAATGGAAAGTTATGAATTTGAAAAAAGAAGATTCCCCCATCCTAGATCACCTGAAGCATTGCGTATACAAGCTCAACGTTGGGGGGTTGCAATTGGGGCCGAGCTGGCAGAAGCGTTTGTGGTAGTTAGAAATATTGTATAGTTAATAAATCCGAAAGTAATGAGTTGTATTTTGAAAGTATGCCATTAAAGAAATTCACAGGATTAATAAAGTTCTTAAAAAGTTTTTATGCAAATAGCATATACATAACTTCTGAAGAAAAAGAATTTTCAATTTACCATAAAGAAATTTATAATAAATATCCTTTAAAAAGTCATTTATGCGATAGTCCGGTTTTAATAGTTCCTTTGATAAATGATTTAGGGACAATGAAAATAATAACAGATATTGCTGCAAGGATGTCTTTTGAGGATGGGTATTCTATAAAATATTTTTATGTTCATGCAGCAATTGATACTACAATTACCAAGACTGGAAAATTAGCTTATATTTTATCTCAATTCCTTAATTATAATCACTTTTTGGTTAATAAGTTATGCAAGGTTTATCATATCAATAGAAAAGATGTAATTTTTTCTAACTATTTAAGCCCCGGTTTTGAAAAACCCAACGAACCTAAACTAACTTCCAAAAAAGAATTGTTGGAAATCAATTATAAAAATATCCCAATTGGTGAATTGATTTTTGATACGTATCTGCGTTTTAGGTCCATGCCGGATGTTGATCTTTCAGATTCTAGTCTTTATGATATTATTGGTTATTTCAAAAAATTAATTGATTATTGGCAAATTGAGATAGGCTCAACTCAAATCAATCGATTACTGGTGCCTTATACGGCATACCACCATTGGGGAATTCCAGCGTATACTTGTTTAGCAAATAATATTGAAGTTGTAACTTTTGGGTCATTTAATTATGTTTTTTCAAAGCCTAGTTTATCTCACCCATATCATTCAAAAAACTTTCATTCTTATCCTTCAAAATTTGAATTAGTTCAAAACAAGGAGGAGAAAATTAATTTGGCGAAAGATGTTTTACAAAAAAGACTCGGTGGAGCTATAGATGCGGGAACTTCTTATATGAAGCGATCTGCATTTTCTGATAGTAGCGATGACGAATTTAGTCCATCTGAAAATACTAATTGGTGTGTAGTTTTCTTACATTGTTTTTTTGACTCTCCCCACATTTATGGGAAGTCTTTATTCACCGATTTCCATGAATGGCTTGTTCACATTTTAAATAATGCTGTATTAAACAGTGGCACTACATTTTATATTAAGGAGCACCCTAATGCACTAAAAGAAAATGAGGCAGTTATACAGACATTTAAAAACAGATATAGCCAATATTCTAATATTATATTTTTGCCAGGAAAAATCAGTAATAAGTTAATTGCTTCTAAAAAACCTAGTGCGGTATTTACCGTTTACGGTACTGTGGCGCATGAATTCGCAGCTTTAAAAATTCCTGTTGTCGTTGCTGGTGATAACCCACAAAGTATGTATGGATTCATCCATAAACCAAAATCAATAGCTGAATTCGATTTGTTTCTAAATTCAATTGGAGATTTTGGGTTGCCTGAAAAATATTTACAAGAGGAGATATATGAGTTTTTTTACATGCATTATTTATATTATTCTTCTAAGTACGATACATCTAATTTTAGTAAACAACTTGATTTGAATAAAGGAATAATTAATTTACCTGTAGGTATTCCTTGTAATGATCTAGTGTTCTAATATTTTTCTTACTATTTACAAATTTATATTAAAGTAGAAGTACTTTATTAATGGAAAAATTAGCTCCTGTTGCATTATTTGTTTACAATCGTCCCGATCATACTCTTCAGACACTAGAAGCTCTATCAATTAACTTACTTGCTGATCAAACAAATTTATTTGTTTTTTTAGATGGACCTAAAGATGGTGCAGATCCGAACACTATTGCATTAATTCGGGAAACTAAAAACGTCATAAACTCTCGCCAATGGTGTAAAGAACAGATTTTAATAGAACGGGAGACCAATTTAGGTCTTGCTGAATCCATTATTCAAGGTGTTACTAATTTAGTTAATCAATTTGGGTCTATTATTGTTTTAGAAGATGATCTAGTTACCAGTAAATATTTTCTCAGCTTTATGAATAAAGCTTTAAATACTTTTGAGCTTGAGGGAAAGGTTGCATGTATTTCAGGATATAATTATCCGGTTGAAAACAAACTGCCAGAAACTTTTTTTCTAAAAGGAGCGGATTGTTGGGGTTGGGCAACGTGGAAGCGATCTTGGAATGATTTTGAACCTAATGGCCAAAAATTAGCTGACAAAATTAAAATATTGAAACGAGAGAGTGAGTTTGATTTTGATAATTCCTTTCCCTATTTCCAAATGTTATTAGATCAGATTTCAAAAAAAAATAATTCTTGGGCTATTAGATGGTATGCTTCTGCTTTTTTGAAGGATAAACTTTGCCTTTATCCAGGTGTGTCATTAATTAAAAATATAGGGCTAGATGGGAGTGGAACTCACAGTGGATCAGGTTTAGACTTTATGAATGCTGTGTTACTTGAAGATCATGATGTTACTATCAACAGTTCAATGCTTTTAGAGGAGGATAGGGCATCAAAATTGATTTTGGTTAACTATTTTAGAAAAAATTTCACAATGCAGCCAATTGGATATTTTCAGAGAATTGAGAAATTCATATTAAAATTTATCAAGAAATATAAATAATTGTGATAAAACGAATCATAAATAAAGTTGCATCTTTAATTAAATCCAATCCAATTTATGGTTGGAGTGGAGATTTTGAGTCATGGGAAGAAGCTACTTCTTTATGTAGTGGTTATGATCAGAGTAATATTCTTGAAAAAGTAAAAGAAGCAACTTGGAAAGTTAAAACAGGCGAAGCTATTTATGAGAGAGATTCTGTGATTTTTGACAAAATAGAGTATTCATATCCTCTAGCTGCATTTTTAATGTGGTCTAATATTAAATTAAGCAAGTTAAGTGTAATTGATTTTGGGGGCTCTTTGGGTAGCACTTTTTATCAAAATAAGTTTTTCCTAGATAGATATGATGAAATTAGTTGGAATATTATTGAACAAGAAAAATTTGTAAAAATAGGGAAAGAATTTTTCGAGGATGAAAGATTACATTTTTTTTATAATATAGATGAATGTTTGCACTTTTCTAAAACTAAAATTGATACTATAATTTTTTCAAGTGTATTACAATATTTGTCTGCGCCTTATGAATTATTGAATGATATATTAAAGTATGATTTTAAACACATCATTATAGATATTACAACTGTTCACGATCTAGATCTAGATCGAATTACAATTCAGCGGGTACCACCTTCTATTTATGAAGCTTCTTATCCAGCTTGGTTTTTTAGTGAAAAAAAACTTATTAATTTTTTTGAAAAAAACGGCTATAAATTAATAAATGATTGGAGCTTGCCATACCATATAAATATAGGGAAGCACAAAGGATATTTTTTTACCAAACTAACAAAATAAAAGATGTTTAATAAAATAATAAATCAATTATTATGCACGGAGTATTTTATTAATAAACCACCTTTATTAATAGATATTGGAGCCTCTGGTGAGATATATAGTAAATGGCAAAAAATAGCGCATCATTGCATTTGTGTAGCTTTTGATGCTGATACGCGAGAATTTAATGCTACTGTCGAAGAAAATCAGGGGTACAAAAAGTTATATAAAATAAATCGTATAGTAACTGCTGATGACTTAGAAACTAAAACATTCTATTTGACAAAAAGCCCTTATTGTTCTAGTACTTTAAATCCAGATATCTATCATTTGCAAGATTGGTATTTTAAGTCATTGTTTGAAGTTGAAGATACTGTTGCATTACCAGCCATTCAACTAAATAAGGCTTTAGAAGCAATTGGATTTGATTATATCGATTGGTTTAAAGTAGACTCTCAAGGTACAGATCTAGATATCTATTTAAGTTTACCCACAGAAATAAGGGAAAATATATTAGCAGCTGATTTTGAGCCAGGAATAATTGATGCCTATTTAGGGGAGGATAAGCTTTATCAAGTCCAAAAAGCAATTGAGGACGGGGGTATGTGGTTTTCTTCTTTTGTTGTAAAAGGGACTAAAAGAATTAATGAAAAATATGCTGGTATTAATTCTCAACTTAGGAATTCACCTTGTTGGGCAGAATTAACCGTTTTGAAAAATGGTGCAAATGGTGATATTCGATCTCTTTTACTGCTTATTATATTTAGTTTAATTGAAGATCAATGGGGTTATGCATTGGAGCTTATAGATAAGTCAAAATTTGATAATGATATTCTAGCCGAAATTAGAACTGATATTTTGAGGGAAGTTTCAAAAAATAGTAGTAAAAAAATTTGGGATAGAATAAAATCATTATTTAGAGGGTAAATTAATGTTAAATTTCTGTACTCTTTTTAATTCGACTTATCTCATTTATGGAATATCATTATATGAGTCATTAACAAAACATTGTCCTTCTTTTCATTTATATATTTACGCATTCGACGATGAATGTTATGATTATTTTTCAGAAAAAAGCCTGCCTAATATTACTATAATTAGGCTTGATGACTTTGAAGATGAGGATTTATTAAATATTAAAAACAGTAGATCGTTTGGTGAATACTGTTGGACTTGTACACCATCCGTAATAAGGCATGCTATATCTTCATTTAATTTAGATAAATGTACCTATGTAGATGCTGATTTGTTTTTTTTCTCTTCTCCTCAGCCATTATTTGATGAATTAGGCAGTAAATCTGTATTGATTACTGAACATCGCTACTCATCTAGATACGATCAATCAGCTGAAAGTGGTATTTACTGTGTACAATTCATGGTTTTCAAGAATACAGTGGAAGGGATGAAGGTTCTTGATTGGTGGAGAAATGCTTGTATTGAATGGTGCTTCAATAGATTTGAAGACGGGAAATTTGGAGATCAAAAATACCTAGATGATTGGTTAGAAAGATTTGATACAGTTCATTCGTTGCAGCATATAGGTGGAGGGGTGGCTCCTTGGAATGTTCAAAATTATAAATTTGAACAAGATGGGGACAAGGTTTTTGTTATTGAAAATCATTCAAAAGTTGAATTAATTTTTTACCATTTTCACGATTTGAAATTTTTTCAAAACAATGTCGTTAGACTTACTAACGAAGTTTATGTTTTGCCTAAATCAGTTATATCTTTCATTTACAATAAGTACCTTAAGGTTGCTTTTACTATTTTAAATCAAGAGAGTAAATTTAACTTTTTTAGTAATGTCCCACCTAACTATTTTAATAGAGTATTATTTTTAACACTTCTCATAAAATTGAGGCTTCAATATATTGTCGATGCTATCAAGATGAGGCAATTCTATAGACTATTTTCTAAAGGAAATTATTTTTCTTTCTCGAGATTTAAATAAGAAACGAATGTCAAAATTATTAAAATTACAAACCTTTTCAGATACTAGAGGTAACCTTACAGTAATAGAAAAAGTTCTTTCTTTTGATATAAAGCGAGTTTATTACATTTATGATGTAGACAATTCAATAAGAGGAGGTCATAGACATATAGAAACAAAACAAGCTGCAATTTGCATAAGCGGCTCTTGTACAATATATATGAATAATGGTAAATCAGAGCGGACATATAAACTTACTAATCCAGATGAATGTTTATTAATTGATCCAGAAGATTGGCATACGATGTACGATTTTTCAGAAGGAGCGATTTTGATGGTTTTGGCTTCTAAAGAATTTGATAAAAACGACTATATCTTTGATAAGTATGAATAACTTGATTGAATACGAAAATCTTTCTAAACTTAATAATCCTTTTTTTCAGGAATATAAGTTGAAATTAGAGCAATTTTTAGAAAAAGGATGGTTCGTTTTAGGTGATGAAGTCAAGACATTTGAAAACCAATTTGCTAAGTATTGCGGCAGCAAACATTGTGTGGGAGTTGCTAATGGACTAGATGGATTGGTTCTAGCACTCAGGTCACTTAATCTTCCTGAAGAAAGTCAAGTGATTGTCCCCTCTAATACCTATATAGCAAGCATTTTAGCCATTTTTCAAGCTGGATTAAAACCCATTTTGGTTGAACCTGATATAGCTACCTACAATATTGACCCTATTTTGATTGAAGGAAAGATTACTCCTAAGACTAAAGCAATTATGGTTGTGCATCTTTATGGGAAGGTGTGTGATATGGCTCCGATATTAGAGATTGCAAAAAGATATAATTTGCATATAATTGAGGATTGTGCTCAATCTCATGGTGCAACTTACAAAGGCCAAAAATCGGGTACTTTTGGTGATATATCTGCTTTTAGTTTTTATCCAACAAAAAATTTGGGGGCATTAGGAGATGCGGGATCTGTTAATACAAACATTGACGATTTAGCAACTAAAGTTCGGTCTCTTAGGAATTATGGGTCTTCTAAAAAGTATTTCAATGATTACATTGGGTACAATTCACGACTTGATGAAATTCAGGCTTTATTTCTAAATATTAAATTAAAGTCTTTAGATGAAATTAATTTACACAAAAGAAAGCTTGCCTCGATTTATTTAGAAAATTTGAATGATGCTTATATTAAGCCCGTGGTAAATAAAGACTATTATGATGTATATCATATATTTAATATTAGATATAGTCATCGTGATAAATTAAAAGAATACCTTAATGAAAATGATATTAGAACTGAAATACATTATCCAGTAGCTCCAATTCATCAGAAAGCAACAAAAGGGTTATTTCTAAATGAAAAGACTCCTATCGCAGAAGAAATTCATGCCACTACATTAAGTTTGCCCATATCATTTTTTCATACTGAAGAAGATGTTTATAAAGTTGTTGAAATAATGAATAAATTTGTAACGACCATTAATTAAAATGCGAATAGTATTATTTGATTATAATGTTGAAGGGCATCATTTTACTTACATAAATTTGATTTCTTTAGCACTTTATAATCATGGATATGATGTGACAATATTGTCTCCATGTACTGATTTGAATAAATACACTCTTCAGGAAAATTCGCGCGTAAAAATCATTCCAATAACTAATTACCCAATAAAACCAGATAAATTTAATTTTTTTTCAACTAGAAATTATGTTATTAATCTTTGGAGGTCTACGGCGAAGGAACTAGATGCATTAAAATTAAATCATGAAAAAGATTTAATTTTTTTTCCTTCAATTGACGAATATATTACTGCCTACATTCCATTATATATTGTTGAAAAGATATTTAAATATAGGTGGGTGGGTTTATATATAAAACCAAGATATTTAAGAGTAAAACAAAAGTATTCCCAACTACGAAAAGGGATTTTAAATATTAATTATTTACTAAAATTAAAGACTTGCAAAAATATAGCAGTACTTGATCCAGGAGTTACCGAAAATTTAAAGAAAATACTTCCGAGCAAGAATATAGTTTTTTTACCCGATGTGATTTCTGAGGATACGCCCGATAATTCAATTAAAGAATATCAACAAATTATTAATCTTTCCAGCGGCAGAAAAATTGTCTTGTTAATAGGTGCCATAGATCGGAGGAAAGGACTTATTAATTTTATTGAGGCATCAAAAATGATGGATCCCTCTAAGTATTTTTTTGTTGTTGCTGGGAAAATTTATAAAAATACCTTTTCCTCTCTTGAACAAAATTATTTAGAGGAGCTTCAGCAGGGCGTAAATAATTTGTATTTTTTTTCTCAAAATATTCCTTCAGAAGCTAATTTTAATGCTTTAATTACTCTTTGTGATATTCTTTTTGCTTCGTATTTAGATTTTCCATATAGCAGTAATATGATAGGGAAAGCTGCATTTTTTAAAAAACATATAATAGTTTCTAAAGGGTATTTAATGCAAGAACTTGTTGAAGAATATGATCTAGGTATAGCGGTTGATAATGATATTAGTGATTTGATTAATGCTATCGAGATTCTTTCAGTTAAGCCTACAAACGAAATGGGGATATCAAATTATTTAGAAGAATACTCTTTGAGCAAGTTCTCCCACTCCTTAAAAGAATTAGTTGGCGATTTTCTTTAATTTATTTTATGAATTCAAAATTTGACGTCCCTTTATTATTAATAATTTTTAATAGACCAGAGGAAACGAGTATAGTATTTGAAACTATAAGAAAAATTCAACCAACTAAGCTTTTTATCTCTGGTGATGGTCCCCGTTTAGGAAATAGTAATGATGAAGCTAAAATTGTTGAAACAAGAAATTTAGTTTTAAATAATATTGATTGGGATTGTGAATGTCTTACTAATTTCAGTGAACAAAATTTAGGTTGTGGGAGATCCGTAAGTAATGGGATTTCGTGGTTTTTTGAAAATGTTCCTTTTGGCATTATTTTGGAAGATGATTGTTCTCCTCAGATTGATTTTTTTAATTATGCTAAAGAATTACTGATAAAGTATGAAAACGATTTAAACATTTGGCATATATCTGGTAATTCTATTGTTAACCAAAATGTTTTCAAAAGGAGGGATATTTCATCATACTATTATTCAAATTTTAATCATGTTTGGGGGTGGGCAACTTGGGCTAATAGATGGAAGTATTATGATTTTAAACTTTCTAATATTAATGAGACTAATTTTATTAAGGAGCGTTTTTCATTAGTTAAAGATATTGAATTTTGGGAAAATTTATTTTTCAAAATGAAAAATTCTGAAATTGACACATGGGATTATCAATGGACATTTGCCATGTGGTATAACAATGGGATAAGTATTGTTCCTAAAATCAATTTAATTGAAAATATTGGTTTTGGCGAAAATGCAACACATACTTTATTGGCGCCTAATTTTTCAACGACATCCTTTTCACTGAGTCAAATAGTGCATCCATCAGAAATCATAATCAATACAAAGGCTGATAACTATGTAATGAGAAAAATATTTGTTTTGTCATTTGTTAATCGGTTAAAGATTAAATTATCAATTCTGATAAAAAATATAAGTGAAATCTTTAGATGAAAGTATTAATAGTTAACACGTTTGATTCTGACGGTGGTGCTGCGAGAGCAACCAAAAGGTTACATGATGGCTTGATTAAATACGGCATAAATTCAAAAATGCTAGTTATGCAAAAAAAGAGCCTTGATGCTAATGTCATAACGGTTAATTCACTATTCATCAAATATTTTTCTATTGTTAAAATTTTACTGGACCTACTTCCTGCTAGATTATATAACCGGAAACTTAAAGAGATTTTTTCCTCAGGATGGTTATCTTCTAAAAGTGTAGTCAATAAAATTAATTCTGAAAGTCCTGATATTGTTCATTTACATTGGGTTAACTCGGGTTTTCTTTCTATAAAAGATATAGCCAAAATTAAGTCTACAATTGTATGGTCAATGCATGACAATTGGATATATACAGGTGGTTGTCATGTGTCCCATTCTTGTTTTAATTTTCAAAATAAGTGTGGCAATTGCCCTAAATTAGATTCAACTTTTGATTATGATCTTAGTAGGCTAATTTATAATAGAAAGCTTAGTGTCATGAACAAAATTCCTTCTAATAAATTACATTTTGTCGCTTTAAGCAAATGGATTGGTGAACAAGCGGCAACCTCTAAATTAATGTCAAAATTCACTATTAATAACCTTCCCAATCCCATTAATACTTCTCTTTTTACAAAACGAGATAAATTATTTTCCAGAAAATTGTTGAATTTAAATTCCTCAGGTAAAAAGTTTGTATTATTTGGCGCTTTAAATCCTTTCAGTGATTATAATAAGGGGTTTCATTTATTACAACAGGTAGTCCGACTTTTATCTGATTATGATATCACATTTTTAGTTATTGGTGGAGGAACCGAAACTGTTGATTTGGGAGGAAATATAGACATTATAAACTTGGGTAAGTTTTCGGATGATTTATCTTTAACTATTGCTTTAAGTGCAGCTGATCTTTTTATCTCTCCATCCCTTCAGGAGAATTTATCTAATTCTATTATGGAGAGTTTAGCTTGTGGAACTCCAGTAGTTGCCTTTAACACCGGGGGAAACTCCGATTTAATCATTCATAGAAAAAATGGTTATTTGGCAAATAAATTTGAAATTGAGGATTTTTCGAAAGGAATTGTTGAAATACTTTATAATTCGGAATACGAAGTAATTTCAAATTTTTCTAAAAAAAATGTAATAGACAATTTTTCAGAAGAAGTTGTTATACCTAAATATATACAATATTATAACAGCCTTCTATGAAACAATTTGGAACAGAGAAGATTTCTATAATTACTGTTGTATATAATTCTGAAGATTTAATCGAAGACACAATTTTGAGTGTACTAAATCAAAAGTACAGTAACTTAGAATACATTGTAGTGGATGGTGCTTCAACTGATAAAACTGTTGAAATAATTTCAAAGTATCTTGACAGAATTGATGTTTTTATTTCTGAACCTGATTTAGGAATTTATAATGCAATGAATAAAGCATTATCATACGTTACAGGGGAATGGGTAAACTTTATGAATGCAGGTGATTTGTTCTATAATTTTGAAACGATTAACACAATTTTTGGTCAGAGTCAAGTTACAAATAGTGGGTTCTCAATTATTTACGGTAATCATATATTAATGTATAAAGATGCTGAGGTTTTGAGAATCCCGAGATCTCTTAATTTGTTATGGATGGGAATGACTATACAACATCAAAGCATTTTTGTGAATTCCAAAGTATTTGAAACAGAAAAATTTAATGAGAATTATCGATTTGCTGCAGATTTTGACCTTTTTTATAAATGTTACAAGAAAAATTTAAAGATTAATAAAGCTAATCAAGCAATTTCAAAAGTAACTCCAGGAGGTTTTTCCGAATCTAATAGTGTTAAAACCTATTTAGAATTTATGCATATTACTCTTAATTATGAAAAAAATATTTTGATAAAATTCTATTACTGCTGTTTAATTCCTAAGATTTATCTAGTTAGCCAGCTAAAAAGGTTTTTATAATATGAAAAATATTTTTTTAAGTGCGATTAAAATAAATGTTTCTGATTTCAAGTATTGGGCGTTATTGTTTTTTTGTTTTTTCCCTTATTTGAATTTACTTAGATTAGGAACAGATACTCAGCCTAACGCTTTAATTTTCGCATTTTATATATTCCTGATTAATATTAATAAAAGCATTCCTAAAAATTATTTGATTACTATTATCGTATTTTTTATTGCAGTAATGATTTTGTTGATTTCCGGGTTTAGTTTAAATTCAATATTAAGTTTTTCTAATTACTCCTCAATTTTAATTGTTCCAATTGCAGTTTATTTTTCATTGAAAAAATTAAATGGATTTTCGTATAAATTCTTCAAATGTTGTGTTTATGCATGGCTAGTTGTAGGCTTAATTCAAAAGTTTATATCTAGTACTTTTTTGACCTTTTTATTATCTCGATCTTCTGGAGTTGCTTTAGATAGTTCTTTAAATACTAGGGGGGTTGTGGGGCTTGCACCTGAACCTACATATCATGGATCTACCATATTATTGTTTTTGATAGTGTATCTATTAAACTTTTATGAGAAAAAGGACTATAAATTATTGATGATTTTAATTTTCCAATTATTCTTTCTTTCAATTTCAAGTACCTCTATTGTTGTATTATTTGTAAGTATTTTATTTCTATTTTCTTATTTATTGTTTAAATCAAAATTCTTAACGGTAGTTTACACTTTAATAGGAGCATCTTTTATTGTTCTTTCATTAATTTTTCTAGCCCCTCTATTTAGTAATACAAGAATCTATAATATAATGAACCTGGTTATTTCAAACCCGCAATTAATATTTTTTGATCAAAGTATTAGTGAAAGATTTAATGCTGTATATTTTACAATTTCAAGTTTGATTGAAAATTTTGGAATGCCTAAAGGGTTTAATTCATATCAAAATTATATTTACGAAAAGAGTTTGCTACCTGAATATAACATTTATTTTATTAATTATCGGTTTGAGAATTATTCAAGAATTCTAAGTGGCTATGGTATGGGGTTTTATGAATTGGGGGTTTTCGGATTATTGATTCCAGGGTTTATATTCCTTACAATAAGAAGGCAAATCAGTAAAATAAATATTTTGTTCTCAATTATTTTATTTAATCTACTTTTATTTACTGCTATGTCATTAAATAATTCGGCTATTTTATTTGTAATTGGGAATATGATATTTTCAAATTATAGGTTTATTAATAAAATTGTGTAGCTAATGGTATTGATAGATGCTTTGCATATTAATAATGGTGGCGGCAAGATTTTATTGGATTATTTAATCTCTGAAAATAATATTAAATCTAAATCTAGTATGCATTATTTGTTAGACTATAGAATAAAAGATAATCATACCAAAATTACTAATGGTACATATGAATATTTAAAATCAGGGCTATTTACGAGACTATTATTTTACATTAGAAGAGTTAGTGAGTTTGATCTTGTTTTTAGTTTTGCAAATATTCCTCCATTATTTAAATTAGATATACCAGTTTATACTTATTTCCATCAACCTCTTTTTTTGGAAATTGAAAATGGACTTCCATTTAAACAAAAATTATTATTATGGTTGAAAACACTGATTATCTCATTCAGTATCGATAATACTAATAAGTGGATTGTGCAATCGCAGCTAATTAAAGATAAATTATCTGAAAAATATGGAATCTTAAAGAATCAAATATTAATTATTCCTTTTTATCCATCACTCCCTAAATTGGATTGTTTAATTAAACGGGAATTAATATTTTTATATGTAAGTAATGGGGAACCTCATAAAAACCACAAAAGGTTACTAGAGGCATTTGTTTTATTCTTTGATATGATGAAAATGTCAGAGCTGCATCTGACAATTGATAGATCTTATACAACACTTAGCGATATAATATCTTCACTACAAGATATAGGGTATCCTATCGTTAACCATGGATTTCTAACTCATTCAGAGTTATCTTATTTATACTCGAGGTCTCAATACATGATATTTCCTTCCTTAGCAGAAAGTTTCGGAATGGGAATTGTTGAAGCGTTAGAAAATGGGTGTAAGATTATTGGTGCCAATCGTTCATATATGTTTGCAATTTGTAATCCTAGTATTACATTTAATCCTGAATCAGTTGAAGATATATCTAAATCAATGATAAATGCTATCCAAGGGGATAATTCAAATTCAGAGCAATTAGTATTCAATAAAATTGATGAACTACTGTTAATATTAAATAATTTAAATAATGATTAAACAAAATATTCTTTTGATCACTGGTGGAACTGGCTCTTTTGGGAATGCAGTTTTAAATCGTTTCTTGAAAACGGATGATTTTTCAGAAATCAGGGTTTTTAGCAGAGATGAAAAAAAGCAAGATGATTTACGTAAAAGAGTTAATAATAAAAAGGTAAAGTTTTACTTGGGAGATGTTCGAGATCGCGAAAGTTTAATTCCAGCTGTTAATGGTGTGGATTATATATTTCATGCGGCAGCATTAAAGCAAGTTCCATCATGTGAATTTTTCCCGCTAGAGGCAGTAAAAACTAATATTATTGGTACTGATAATGTATTAACAGTTGCACAAGATTTTCAAGTTAAAAAGGTGGTTGTTTTGAGTACTGATAAGGCAGCTTATCCTATTAATGCGATGGGTATGTCTAAAGCGTTGATGGAAAAAGTAATGGTAGCAAAATCTAGAAATATAGATTCGTCTAAAACTATTTTTTGTGGAACGCGATATGGTAATGTAATGGCATCTCGAGGGTCTGTTATTCCTTTATTCATAGATCAAATTAAGGAGGGGAAGCCTTTAACTCTAACAGATCCTAATATGACCCGATTTATGATGACATTAGAAGATGCTGTTGATTTAGTGCTTTATGCTTTTGAAAATGCAAAACAAGGAGATCTATTTGTTCAGAAAGCACCTTCTGCTACAGTAGGGACTTTGGCTGAAGCGTTAATTGACCTTTATAAATCTAAGAGTGAAATAAAAGTAATTGGAACTAGACACGGTGAAAAATTATATGAAACTCTTGTCAACAGAGAGGACATGGTTAAAGCTCACGATTTAGGAGAATATTATCGTATACCTGCAGACAATCGGGATTTAAATTATGATCAATACTTTTCTGAAGGCACACCAGATTTGTCTAATTTGGAGGAATATCATTCCCATAATACATCAATTTTAGATAAAGAAGGAATGAAGAAATTGTTATTAAAATTGCCTATTATTAAAAAAGATATTTTAGGCGAAGTCGACGCAATTCAATATCCTTACTAAGTATGGTCAAAGTAGGAATAACAGGATCTAATGGTTTTATTGGTTGGCACTTAAGTCAGACATTAGCTTTAGATATCAATAAATTTTCTGTAGTAAAATTTAAACGAGATTGGTTTGATGATATCTCTAGTTTAGATTTATTTGTTTCAAGTTGCGACATAATCATCCATTTAGCAGCAGTAAATCGCCACAGTGATGAGCGTATTATTTATGATACAAATGTTGGATTAACGGAAAAATTAATTGAGTCATTTAGAAGGACTGGATTTAGTGGGCAAATACTTTTCTCATCTTCAATTCAAGAGGAAAGAAACAACCCATTTGGTAATTCTAAAAAGGTATCTCGTGAATTGTTTTGTAAATGGGCAATAGAAACAGGGGCAAGTTTTCAGGGATTAATAATTCCGAATGTATTTGGTGCATTTGGTGTTCCATTTTATAATTCTGTTATTTCTACTTTTTGCCATCAGTTAGTTAATAATGAAACACCCAAAATAGAGAATGACTCCAAACTTAATTTAATCTATATCAATGATTTAGTAAAAGTTATCATTGATTTAATTGAGGTTAGGTCTATTGAAAATATAAATATTGACTTCACTGATTCTTATAAAGTTTCTGAACTATTAAAGTTATTAATTTCTTTTAAAGTTAAATACTTTGAAAATGGTCAAATCCCAGACTTTTCTTCCAAGTTTGAACTAAATTTATTTAATACATTTCGCTCCTATTTGGACCTGAATAATTATTTTCCCAAGAAATATATAAATACAAAAGACGACAGAGGAAATTTTGTTGAATTGATCAGATTAGAATCGGGGGGGCAAGTATCTTTTTCAACAACTAAAATAGCAATCACAAGAGGTAATCATTTTCATACTAGGAAAATCGAGCGGTTTTCAGTTATTAAAGGTGAGGCGCTAATTCAACTAAGAAAGATAGGCACAGACCAAATTTATGAGTATTCTCTTTCAGGACAGGAGCCAGCTTATGTTGACATGCCTATTTGGTTTGCTCATAATATTAAAAATATTGGCAAAGAAGACTTATATACGATGTTTTGGATCAATGAATTTTATGATGCTAATGATTCAGATACTTATTTTCAAGAAGTATAAATTAATTTAATATGGATAATCGTTTAAAAGTAATGACTGTTGTGGGCACCAGGCCTGAAATTATTAGATTAGCAAGAGTCATGAATGCTTTAGATAAATCTGATGCAATTGAGCATATTTTAGTTCATACTGGTCAAAATTATGACTATGAACTAAATCAAATATTTTTTGATGATTTAGCTATTCGTAAACCAGATTACTTTTTAAATGCTGCAGGAGCAAGCGCCACAGAAACTATTGGAAAAATTTTAATTAATATTGATCCACTTTTAGAGGAAATTAAGCCGGATGCATTTTTAGTATTAGGGGATACTAATAGTTGCTTGTGTGCAATTCCAGCAAAAAAACGACACATTCCTATTTTCCACATGGAGGCGGGAAACCGATGTTTTGATCAGCGTGTCCCCGAAGAAACAAATAGAAAGATTGTGGATCATATTTCTGATATTAATTTGACATACAGTGATATTGCACGTGAATACCTATTGCGTGAAGGATTATCTGCAGATAGAATAATTAAAACAGGTTCACCAATGTTTGAGGTGTTGAATCATTATATGCCTTCAATTAAATCTTCAGATATATTAATTCGGTTAAAATTAGAACCACAAAAATATTTTGTTGTCTCCGCTCATCGAGAGGAGAATATAAGTAATGAGCCTAATTTTTCAGGACTAGTTTCAAGTTTAAATTTAGTGGCTGAGAAATATAATTTGCCAATAATAGTTAGCACTCATCCGCGAACTAGAAAAATGATTGATTCAAGAGGAATTGCCTTGCATCAAAATATTCAGTTACTGAAGCCTTTAGGGTTTAATGATTATAATGCATTACAACTACATTCTAAAGCGGTTTTGTCTGATAGCGGAACTATTTCTGAGGAATCCTCAATTTTGAATTTCCCAGCTTTGAATATTAGGCAAGCACATGAAAGACCTGAAGCGATGGAGGAAGCCTCTGTCATGATGGTAGGACTAAATTCTGAGAGAATATTACAAGGATTAGTTCAACTTGAATCACAAAAACTGGGTGATGAAAGGTTGTTTAGAAACGTAGCAGATTATTCAATGCCTAATGTTTCAGATAAGGTGGTTAGGATTATTATAAGTTATGTGGATTATATTAAAAGAGTAGTTTGGAGCGAAGGGATATAAGAAGAGTATTAATACACTCATTGGTATTTAGTCCTGATGGGGTATCAACGGCATATTTATACAATGACATTGCTCTTGGGCTTGTTGAAAATGGATTTGATGTTGTTGTATTAACAACAACTCCACATTACAATTTAATTGAGTCGGAATTGGTTAAGCAACCAATAGAGAAAAAGTTGTTTGGATTGTATTACCTAAGTGACTTTAAGGGTATTCAAGTATATCATATACCACTAAAAAAATACAAAAATACAGGAAAGAGATTAATATCTTTTTTTTATTGGCACATTCTGTCTTTGTTTATTGGTTTTTCAATTAAAAAAATAAATTTCGTTCTTAGCCCTTCGCCTCCCCTTAGTATAGGTTTTATTTCTTTGTTAATTGCGAAATTTAAAGGGGCAAAATCGGTTTATAATGTCCAAGAAATCTATCCTGACTTGTTGATCAATCAAGGGAATGTTAAATCTTCAATCATTATTAATCTGCTTAAGAAATTTGAGAAATTTATCTATAAACATTCTGCTGCAGTTACCACAATTGATGAAGTATTTTATGCTAAAATTTCATCAAGATTTTCTGATATTAGTAAACTTAAAATCATTCCAAATTTTGTTGATACGGATTTATATAAACCATTAAATTACAAGCAGGACTTACCATCTGTTTTTGGGAGTGATAATGGAAAAATTAAAATTCTGTATGCAGGTAATATCGGTTTTTTCCAAGATTGGGCACCTATTTTGTTTGCTGCTAGAGAGTTATTAGAAGAAAATATAGAGTTTTGGATTATTGGAGAGGGTGTTCAAAAAGAGTATCTGGAAATAGAAATTCAGAAACAAAATTTAAGTAATGTCCGAATTTTTCCTTATCAAAACAGAGAGCTAATACCTGTCATAAATAATTATGTGGATATTCATTTTATTGCCATTAATCCTTTAATGGAACAAGAAGGATTCCCATCTAAGGTTTATACTATTATGGCGTGTGCTAAGCCAATCATAGTAGTCACTGGAGAGAAGACTCCATTGTATAATTTTTTGGAGAATAAAAATTGTTCATTGCTTATTACTAATGATCGAAATAGCGGTTTTACCGAGGCGATAAGGAAATTGGCAAATGATAAAGCTTTGAGAGAAAAACTTGGCAATAACGGCTATGAATTAATAGTTAACAAATATTCCAAAAGGGTAATCCTTTCCAAATATGCAGATCTATTTAAAGCTTTATGAGCAGTATATTTATTACTGGTAGCACAGGATTTGTAGGGAGGAATTTAATTTCTCACTTCAACACAAAGTATTCTATTTTTCCGTATTTAAAAAATGCTCCTATTTCTATAAATCAAGATATTGTTCTTCATCTTGCAGGTAAAGCGCATGATTTAAATAATGTTTCAGATCCGCGTGAATATTATGAAGTTAATACGGAGTTAACTAAAAAAGTCTTTGATGTTTTTTTAGAATCAAATGCAAGAACATTTATTACTTTAAGTTCTGTAAAAGCAGTAGCTGATGTAGTATATGACGAATTAACAGAAATAACAGAACCAAATCCTAAGACTCATTATGGCAAGAGTAAATTGTTAGCAGAACAATATATTTTATCAAAGCCTATTCCTAAAGGGAAAAGAGTATTTATATTAAGGCCATGTATGATCCATGGACCTGGCAATAAAGGGAATCTAAATTTGCTTTATAAAGTTGTGACCAAACTTAGGGTTTGGCCACTTGGGGCCTTTGCAAACAAAAGATCCTATTGCGGAGTTAATAATCTTTTATTTGTGATAAATGAATTAATCAATAACGTAGAAGTTTCTTCGGGTATATATAATGTATCTGATAACAATCCATTGTCATCAAATCAAATTATTGAACTAATTTCTTCATCAGAGGGAAAACGTATTTTGATATTACACATTCCTCAAAGAATTATAAGATTTATTTCAAAGCTTGGCACTTTGTTGAATTTTGGATTTAATGAAAGGAGTCTTTCAAAAGTAACTAGCAATTATATTGTGAGTAATGAAAAGTTAAGAATAGCATTAAAAAAGGAATTGCCGTATGATGTTATTCAAAACATGATTTATACATTAAAGTCATTTTAATTAAAATAATTTTATGAGAATTACGGTTGTAGGAACAGGTTATGTAGGTTTAGTAACGGGTACGTGTTTTGCCGAAACAGGAAATAATGTTACTTGTGTTGATATTGATGCTAACAAAGTAGTAAAGCTTAATAGTGGGAAAATTACCATATATGAACCAGGATTAGAGAAATTATTTCTAAGAAATATTAAAGAGAATCGCTTAACATTTACTACAAATTTAGAAGAAGCAATTGAACATGCCGAGATTGTTTTTCTGGCCTTACCAACTCCTCCTGGAGCAGATGGTAGTGCTGATCTGAAATACATTCTAGGAGTGGCGGATCACCTTGGAAAAATTCTGAAAAGCTATAAAGTTATTGTAAATAAAAGCACTGTGCCTGTAGGAACTGCCGATAAAGTTCAATTGGCCATTTCTCAAAATTTTAGAGGCGATTTTGATGTTGTAAGTAATCCTGAATTTTTAAGAGAAGGTGTTGCTGTGGATGATTTTATGAAACCAGATCGCGTGGTTATTGGTACTAAATCTGATAGAGCAAAAAAAATAATGAGTGACCTTTATGCTCCATTTGTTAGACAAGGAAATCCAATAATCTTTATGGATGAACGAAGCTCAGAGTTAACAAAATATGCAGCTAATTCATTTTTAGCAACAAAAATTTCATTTATGAATGAAATTGCGCAGTTGTGTGAGAAACTTGGAGCAGATGTAGATTTTGTTCGCAAAGGAATAGGTAGTGATGATAGAATAGGTAAGAGATTTTTGTTCCCTGGTATAGGCTATGGAGGGTCATGTTTCCCAAAAGATGTTCAAGCACTAATAATGTCTTCGGATGAGGTACAATATGATTTTGAAATTTTGAGGGCTGTTGAAAAAGTAAATAAAAATCAAAAGCTTCACCTAGTCAATAAGATAAAATCCTATTTTAAGAATGATTTGAATGGTAAGCATTTCGCATTGTGGGGCTTAGCCTTTAAGCCCAATACGGATGATATTCGTGAGGCTCCAGCTTTAGTTATTATAGAAGCACTGATTAAGTTAGGCGCAACTATTACCGCGTATGATCCTGAGGCGATACCTAATGTTAAGGCGATACTAGGAGAAAAAATTAGATTTGTTGAAAATCAATATGATGCACTAATTGAAGCCAATGCTTTAATTATTGCTACTGAGTGGAGTGAATTTAGAACTCCAGATTTTGATCGAATGAATTTGCTTTTGGACGGCAATAAAGTAGTTTTCGATGGCAGAAATTTGTTTGAAGTCAATAAAATGATAGAACTTGGATACTATTATGAAAGTATAGGTAGACATTCTAATTTTAAAAAACCGCTAAACTAATTTTATAATTATTAGTTGTTCCAATTCTCAATAAATCTTAGTTTTTTTAAGAAAAAGTAATTTTATAATTTATTAAATGAAAAAAGCAATTATTACCGGTATAACTGGCCAGGACGGAGCTTATCTAGCAGAGTTTTTATTGAAAAAAGGATATGAAGTTCACGGTATTAAAAGAAGATCTTCTCTTTTTAATACGCAAAGAATTGATCATTTATATCAAGACCCTCACATTCCAGATAGAAATTTACATTTGCATTATGGAGATTTAACTGACAGTACAAATCTAATTAGGATAATACAAGAAGTTCAACCAGATGAAATTTATAATCTAGCTGCTATGAGCCATGTGCATGTTAGTTTTGAGACACCAGAATATACAGCTAATGCTGATGGAATTGGAACTTTAAGGATTTTGGAAGCGGTTAGACTACTAGGCCTTACTCAAAAGACTAAAGTATATCAAGCATCTACATCTGAATTATACGGATTAGTACAAGCCGTACCTCAAAGTGAATCAACACCATTCTACCCTAGATCGCCATATGCTGTGGCGAAATTGTATGCCTATTGGATAACGGTAAATTATAGGGAAGCATACAATATGTTTGCTTGTAATGGAATTTTATTTAATCACGAATCTCCTCAACGAGGAGAAACCTTTGTTACCCGAAAGATTACTCGTGCAACTGCTCAAATAGCTCTTGGGTTAGAAAAGTGTTTGTATTTAGGTAACTTAAATTCAAAAAGAGACTGGGGTCATGCAAAAGATTATGTGGAAGGTATGTATCTTATGTTGCAGCAAGATGTACCTCAAGATTTTGTACTAGCGACTGGAGTTACCACAACAATTAGAGATTTTGTGAAAATGTCATTCGCGGAGATCGGTGTTAAATTAGATTTTCGCGGTTTAAATGAGAATGAGGAAGGATTCATTGTTGAAAACCTAGGAAAATATAAACTTAACGTAGGAGATGTGATTGTAAAGGTTGATCCTAAATATTTTAGACCAACTGAAGTTGACTTGTTGATTGGAGATCCTTCAAAAGCCAACAAGATTCTAGGCTGGAAGCCTAAGTACACACTGGAATCATTAGTAAAAGAGATGGTTGAAAGTGACGTAGCATTATTTAGCAAATAATTAAAATAAGACATAGATGATTTTTCGAAAATTAGCAGCTATTTTTTTACTAATAATCTTAAGTCCTGTATTTATAATTGTTGCGATGCTGATTTATATAGAAGATGGGTCGCCTATATTTTTCGAGCAAAAAAGGGTTGGAGCAAATTGTTCATTCTTTAGAATAATTAAGTTTAGGACTATGAAAAAGGGAACTCCTAATGTCGCAACTCATTTACTTGACAACCCTAATCAATATATTCTTTCAATTGGGAAGATATTACGAAAATCAAGTTTGGACGAATTGCCCAATTTGATAAATATTATTAATGGAGAAATGGCATTTATAGGTCCTCGTCCTGCACTCTTTAACCAGAATGACTTAATGGAATTAAGAGTCTTACATGGTATTCATGTGTTAATGCCTGGAATTACTGGATGGGCTCAAATAAATGGTAGAGATGAGATTTCTATAGAAAAAAAAGTTGCATTCGAGAAGCAGTATTTACTAATGCAGTCTTTTAGGGTAGATTGTTTAATTTTGTTTAAAACTGTATTTAATATTCTATTTAAGAAAGATATTCATCATTGATAATTGTTTATGGATGAATTAATAAATAAAAAGCCAAGAAAACATTTCTTGGCTTTTTATTTATTGCAAACTTATCCCTTAAAATTTAATCCTTTATTTTTAAAATAGTATTTTTACGATAGTGTGGTTAGAACAATAAACGTTTTAACTAAAATTAGTTCGAAATGAAAGCATTCAGAATACTTATTCTTGTAATTTTAGCCCTTCCTGCTTTAGCTCAGGATATTCCGGTTGACATTAATAATATTAGTGATCAGCAATTAGCCCAGATCATGTTGAAATACAAATTGCAGGGTTTATCCCCGCAGGAGGTAGAACAATTGTTAAAAGAAAAAGGTGTTCCTGGTGATCAGATCATAGTTTTAAATCGCCGAATAGCTTCTTTAGACCCCTTAAGTGGAAAGTCAGAGAATGGTTATCGTTCGAAAACATCAGAAGAAATTACGGTTCCTCGTAAGAGTGTTGTAATGTCTGTGCCTTCTGTCGCATCTAATGCAATTGGCTTACATGTTTTCGGATCCGAAATTTTTGAAAACCAAAACTTGAGCTTTGAGCCTAATTTGACCATTTCTACGCCGCGTAACTACGTAATAGGTGTTGGTGATGAGATTATTGTAGATATTTATGGCTTAAGTGAGAGTACTAAAAAATTAAAAGTTAATACGGAAGGATTTATTCGTTTTCCTAATCTTGGACCTGTAAAAGTAGGAGGGTTAACAATCGAAGAGGCGCAAGTTCGTATTCGTGATTCTGCAGCTAAAATATATACTACAATTTCTGCTGGCGGCACGAAAGTGATGGTCTCATTAGGTCAATTACGTTCTATTCGAGTGACCTTAGTGGGCGAGGTGAAGAAACCGGGTAACTATTCTGTTTCCTCTCTTTCTACCTTGATGAATGCGCTGTATGCATCTGGAGGGCCATCTGATTTAGGCTCTTTCCGCAAGATCGAATTAGTGCGGAATGGAAAAGTAATCACGACCTTAGATTTATATGACTTTTTATTAAAGGGAGATCTATCGAAAAATAGAATCTTGCAAGACGACGATGTTATTCGCGTAGGAACTTATGAATCTCGTGTGGCGATCAGCGGCGCTGTGAAGAAGAAGGCTTTGTTTGATGTGAAGAAGGGCGAAAATGCAGCAGATATCTTGCGTTATGCGGGGGGCTTTGCAGATGACGCGTTCAAAGAGCGTATTCGCGTGAAGCGGATGGGTGCGACTGGATTTGAGGTTTTTTCGGTGAAGTCTGATGGTCTTTCGGCATTTCAATTACATTCTGGAGATACGTTGGTGGTAGATGCTTTGGCAAACACCTTTACAAATAGGGCCTTTATCGATGGCGCGGTGTACTATCCAGGGGAATATGGCTTGAATGAATTTGCGAATTTGAAAGACTTATTAACAGCAGTTCGCGTCAAGGAAAATGCGTTTACAGAACGCGCGCTCTTAAGTCGATTGAATCCAGATTTAACGCCAACGGTGTTGCCTTTTAATGTGAAAGATGTCCTTTCAGGTAAGACCGATATCCGCTTACAACGCGAGGACAAAATACATATTTACCCCATCACGAGTTTACGTGAGGCCTATTCTGTGACGATTAATGGGGAGGTAAATCGCCCAGCGACGTTCACTTTTGCGGACAATATGCGCGTGCAAGATTTGATTCTATTAGCGGACGGCTTTAAAGAAGGGGCATCGCGTTCTCGCATCGAGGTTTCGCGTCGTTTGTTATCTACATCTTCTACTGATACGACGGCTTATTCGATTATACATTCGATTGATTTAGGTTCAGCTAAGGCGGAGAATTTGAACTTCGTATTGCAGCCTTTTGACATTGTTTCTGTACGAAAATCACCATCATACCGTACTCAAATCACGGTTTCTGTAGAAGGAGAAGTGCTGTATCCAGGAAATTATACCTTATCAGGAAATAAGGAGCGACTTTCTGATATCATTGCTCGTTCAGGTGGTTTGAAGCAAACGGGTTATGCAACGGGCGCAATCTTATTGCGCAAGACGCGGGTGAATCAGACATCTGCGGATGAGGCGCTGTTCTCTTCCAAGATCAATACGATTTCAAATCAATCGAAGCGTAGTTCAGGCAATTCATTTGCCGCAACTGATACGGCGAAGATTGCTTCGAACGTGAATGGTTTGTTAGTGGATCAAAAGCCAGTAGGTATTCGCCTTGCGGAGGCAATGGAGAAGCCAGGTTCGCTTTATGATATTATTTTAGAAGAGGGTGATGTAATCAAAGTGCCTAAGTTAACGCAGACGGTGCAGACTTTTGGGGCAGTAAATGTTCCTCGCCAAATCGCCTACCACAGCGGTTTAGGTTTCCGTCGCTTAATCTCAGAGTCTGGTTGGTTTGCTCCTAATGCAGCCCGCCGTTACGCCTATATGGTACGCCCTAATGGCGAGATCAAAACAACGAAACGCTTCCTGTTCTTCCGCTTCTACCCTAGCCTAGAGCCAGGCGCAGAAGTATATGTGCCCGCTAAGAAAGAGAAAAAGCCTATTTCTACACCGGAATACATCGCTTTAGGAACGGGGCTAGCATCCTTAGGAGGCTTAATTATCGCTTTAATTAACACGGTGAAATAATGGCAGACAAGAAAACCATCGTTTTAGGAGATGTCATCGAATCGATCAAACGATTCTTTAGCTACTTGCGTTCACAGGTTTTAATGATTGCCTTATGTGCTGTCATTGGCCTTGTTTTACCACTGGTTTACCGCGCGATGCAAAAACCTGCTTATGCGGCGTCTACGACGTTTATCCTAGAAGAGAAATCTGCCGGTGGCGGAGGCCTTGCGGGGATTGCCTCCCAAGTAGGCTTGGATTTAGGGAGTCTAGGAAGTGGTTCGAGCTTGTTTACAGGCGATAATATCTTAGATATCATCAAGTCCCGTGTCATTATTGAGAAAGTGTTATTGACGCCTATTTCGGGTTCTGCAGGTAAGACATTAGCGGATTTGTATTTGGAGTTTTCGGGTTTAGGAGAGCGTTTGCCGGCTCCTGTTTCGTTTGCTATTCCGGCTGCTTCTGCCGCTGTTGTGCCGGCGCATTCCGTTTATCAAGATTCAGTCTTATATGTGATGTACGAGCAAATCGCGAAGAAAAACGTGTCTGTGGATCGTTTGAATAAGAAGGGTTCCATCTTTAAGATCGTTACGGTTTCCCAAAACCAGGTGTTCTCTAAGAATTTTGCTGAGCGTTTGTTAAAAGAGACGACGACCTATTACGTGAATGTGAAAACGAGCACTGCAGCTGCGAACGTGAAGCGTTTGCAGGCACGTGGTGACTCTTTGTTACGCGTTTTGAATGCGAAGTCCTATAACGCGGCTTCTTTCCAGATACTAGATCCGAACGTGGCCTACAAGTCCATGTCTGTTCCGGCGGAAGTCAGCTCACGCGATAAATCCATCGTCTTCAGTATCTATGCGGAAGTGACGAAAAACTTGGAAATGAGCCGCATCGCCTTGGTTTCTCAGACTCCGGTGATTCAGCTACTGGATGTGCCTAAATACCCACTGATGGATGATCGCAAATCTTATCTGTTCTTAGGATTCGCTGGATTGTTTGCTGGACTTTTAGTCGGATTCTTCCTTTGCCTCTACCTTTATACGGATAAATAATGCGTCGGGTGTTTCTATTGCGCGCTTACGGAGATTTTGCGATAGCGGTGCAAGCCCTTGCTGCGACCGATGTGATCGTAGCCTCATTGCATTTGAAACCTTTATATGATGCGCTGATATCGCGAGGCTGTATTTCACCTCGTTCAATAGACTTTGTGGATTTCGGGATAACAGGATCGCAATTAAATCTATTTACGAATAAGACGTTTTTCAGTAATGACACATTTCGTCAATTATCGAAAATCAGGAAATATATAAGCGCAAATCCAGGAACGTCTGATTTTGTGGAACAAAGCGCACGCCTAGGTCTATTGAATTTCTTTACGGGTTATTCGTTTAAAGCGATTTTCGAAACAAGGGAGCCGGTGTATGCGGCTTATGCTTTGCCTGCACAGGGTCTGGAAAGAAAAGGCGACAAGGTATTGATCTTGCCAGATGCACGATTGCCTAAGCGTGTCATTCCTTCCCCGATTTTGGCGCGAATCGATGGTCAAGTAGCGCGGTTCGGGTCTGATTATACTACGTTCGAGCAATTAATCGACTTGATTCAAGCGTCTGATTATGTGGTGACTTCAGATTCATTGCCTTTACATTTGGCCTATCTATGCCGCAAGCCCCATTTCATTCTATACCCTGATGGGGGCAAGCAGGATTTCTTTACGCCGGACGCCTTAGCTTCTGGATCTTTCAGTACATTTAGCCAATTCGATCATGTTTAAGCGCGCGTTCGTCCTTTTTGCGGAACATGAGACAGAGCGAAAGGCCCACGTGGAGGCGATACGATCCGCGCTTCCTGCGTTAGAAGTGGTGGAACCAGTATTTCCGTCACGAGTGCACGTTCCTTTTTTAGAGGCGTTGATCGAAAAATCTTACTCGCGGACCGGTAAGGGATTATTGCCTACAGAAATTGGGGTGATATTGAGCCACCGCAAGGTGTGGCGTATGATTGCACGCGAAAGTTCAAATAAGCATTTCTTGGTATTAGAATCCGACAGCCGGATCTTGAAGCCGGAACTTTTGCAATCAGAAACGGTAGAGAAATACGATTTTTTCTTCTGGGGTGCTTGGAATGGCTATGCTAGTTTGAAACGCTCCACGAAAGAGAATGGCATAGGAGAACCCTTGATTAAGTCCGTTTATGGGGCTTACGGCTATTCCTTGAATGCGAAGGCCGCGAAGTATTTGTTACAAAAAACAGCACGGATTGCCTATCCGGTAGACATGTACAAGCGTTTTGTGGATCCTTCGGAGATTTCTCTGGGTGCCATTGTACCGGAAGTGATTTCAACCTGGCGCACATCTGATTCTCTGATTCGACAGGAGAGTCGCAGACATCTGTTGACCGCTGAATTAATTCGGATGATTTTCTATTGCCGAAACACGATACAATCGTACTTTTGTTAAATATGCGTACACCTAAATCCATCGTTGCGATTACTTGGGACGGCAAGTCTAGCCCCATGGACCACATCCATTTCGATGTGGAGCCCGCTTTCGATTGGTTATTGTACGATTATAGCGGTGCTGTTGCGGAGGCACCTATGCCGGTGGCGCACTATATTTCCCTAAAATCAGAATGCAAGGGCGATGTGATGCAGCATATTTATGCTAAACTTCATTCAACTCCGTTGAAATACATTGGATTTCTAGACGATGATCAAATCATCTCTGTTTCGGATCTGAACAAGCTCTTTTTCATTGCCACTTTAGAGAAATTAGACGTATTTCAACCTAGCTTGAATCACGATTCTTACTATAATTTACGCCAATTCCTCCATAAGCCGGGTTATTTGGTTCAAGATACCTGGTGGGTGGAAATTATGTCGCCTTTCTACAGCGAGGCTGTTTTCCAGGCCGCTGGACCTCATTTCAAGCATTCGATTTCTGGTACGGGACTCGATGTATATTTAATCCCTACGATTCAACGTTTGATAGGCAAGACGAAAACGGCCGTAGTTCACGGGGTGGAATTGAAGCATGCGCGTCCGATTCGTACAGATAACCGGGTGTTCTCGAACGGGAAGACCAATCTAGAAGAGATTCGTTATGTGCAGGGCGTTTGCCGCCAAATGGCCGCCGAAAATCCAGAACATTTCGACTCGGATTTTCATTTTCACGTGTTAGACCGTCGCTATGTGCACGGAGTGCCTTTGGCCTATAAAATCCAACGCATCCCGCGGATGATTCGAAACCTATATAAACTGATCGTGGACGCGAGTTACCGCTAATGGAGACCCGGAAAAATGTCTTTTATAATGTGTTATTAGCGATTACGCAGGTTTTATTCCCGCTAATCACGTTCCCGTATTTAGCGCGTACGCTGGGTCCAGATCACGTAGGGGTCTTGAATTTCGCGGAGAGTTTTGCTAAGTATTTTGTTTTATTAGCCGCCCTAGGAATTCCTATTTACGGGGTGCGCGAAGTGGCAAAAGCCGCCAGCGATCGCAGCTTATTAACGAAGACTTTTAGCGAGATTTTCATCATCAATGCGCTAGGTACATTATTACTAAGTCTTGTTTTCCTAGTCTTTATTATGGCGGTTCCACAACTCGCAGCTGAAAAATCCCTTTTCTCTTGGGCGCTGGGCTATTTTATTCTACAAGTCTTCCAATTAGAATGGTTCTTCAGCGGAATGAACCAATTCAAATTCATCGCCATTCGTTCCCTCGTGATTCGGCTTTGCTTCATCGCCGCCGTGTTTTTGTTCATCCGAAATACGAATGACTATGTGAACTATTTCCGGATGCAGGTGGGATTAGCCGTGATATTAGCCGCATTTAATGGAAAAAGACTGTGGGATTTGCTCGATTTTTCGAGTTTTTCTTTCGCTAATCTAGAACTGAAGAAACACATCAAACCGATGGCTTTGTTGTTTTTAACCATCTTCACGATCTCCGTTTATTTCTCGCTCGATACGATCTTATTAGGCTTTCTAGCAGACAATGAAAGCGTGGGTTATTATTCCTCTGCTTTGAAATTAAACCGCCTGTTTATCGGCGTCTTGAGCGCTATTTCGGTGGCGATGTTCCCAGGACTCGTGAGTTTATACCACAAAGGAGAGAAAGAGGCCTTCGTTTTACTCGTGAAACAGTGTTTTTATGTGTTGGTTAGCCTTTCGATGCCCTTGGTGTTAGGAATTGTTACCTGTGCGCCGGAGATCATTCATATCTTGCTAGGAACGGCCTTTGATCGGGCGATCCTACCGCTGCAAATCACGGCGCCGCTGATCTTGATTATCAGTATGTCGGGGATTTTTGGCTTTCAAATCCTCAGCGCCGTAGGCAAGGACAAATCCATTCTCATCTCCGCGCTGATCGGGATGTTTATCAGTATTATTTTAGCGTTCCTTTTAGTTCCTACGCTGAAAGAAGAAGGCGCAGCTATTACAATTCTGTTGACGGAATTAGCGGTTTGCATCGCCTTCGTTTTCTTCACTCGCAAAGAGATTTCGTTATCTAATTACACGACGGTCTTTTTTCAACAATTACTAGGTCTGATTCCGTACGTGGGAATCGTGTTCTTGTTTAAGCTCTTTGTGCCTACGCTATTGTTGCGTTTGCTGGTAATAGGGGTTTTCTCGTTGGCTTGGTTTGTGGTATATCAATTAGTGATTCTGCCTCAAAATGTGTTCAGTGCGCAAATCAAACGATGGATTGACCATCTTCAAAAGGATTAGTATGCTATCCATCGTTATTTGTTCAAAGCATAAAGAATTGTGCGATCAATTGGTAGCCAATATCAATCAAACCATTGGCATACCATTCGAACTTGAGATTATTTCAGGAGCGGAATCGATTACACAAGCCTATGAAACTGGATTGAAAAAAAGTAGCGGAGAGTTATGTTTATTTCTGCACGAAGATGTAATTTTTCACACTCAAGATTGGGGTAAAACGTTGTTAGGTCATTTTAACAGTGATTCTACTATTGGTTTAATTGGTGTTGCAGGTGCTAAAATACATACATTCATTCCTTCAGCCTGGTGGGATTGCTCAGAAAACGAAAAGGTGATCCGAATTTTACAGCATAAGCCCGGAGGCCAAACAGAAGATCAAAATCAAGGGTTTGAAGCTGGTAAATTAGTGGAAGTAGCCGTGATCGATGGTGTATTCATGGCTTTGCGAAAAGAGGTAGGAGCTCATTTTGATCAGACTTTAAAAGGATTTCATGGATACGATTTGGACATATCCTTAGCTGTTCAAGAAAATGGATATAAGGTAGTAGTCATTCAGGACGTGGTACTGGAACATTTCTCCTTGGGTAATTTACACCTTGGCTGGTTAACAGCCTTACTTCAAGTACATAGAAAATACAAACATATATTGCCACTGGCTAAGGGAGATGCAGAATCTAGTTTGCTTCAAGAGATTCGGAATCTCGTTCAATTGTTCAAGCACTACATAAAGCTACATTAGTGATTATCTGTTTCTTAAATTTGTTGTTTTTAACACTTTTAAGAAACAGATTTGATAGTGTGCATTACTAATATAAACTAGTTTATATTAGTAATGCACACTATATCTCCCTGCCACCTTTCTTTTTGTTCAGCGCCGGATTATTCCTAACTTTGTTTATGAAGTTTTTGCTATCGCTATGTTGCGTTTTGTGTTTGTTTGGGACTCCATTATGGGCCCAAAACGCCATCCCCGTCGGTTTCTCTGACATCGATGAACAAGTTCGCAATCTGCAACTATTAGGTAAAGTAGATGCGAATCAGTCGATGCTGGCTAGGCCCTTTTATTCTACGGGAAAGCAAAGCATGCAAGATTTGTATCGATTGATCGATCCTGCTGCTAAAGACTCTATCAAGAGCTATAAAAAAGGCCTTTTCCAGGCTATTTTATTACCAGCTTCCCTATCACAAAAATTGAACACCTCTCGACCATACGGCTGGAACGATCAGGCGATGTCCGTTTCGAATGGCTACCAAATGCAAGCGAGTGCCGGAATTTATGCTCGATTTAGCATTCTACACATTCAGTTCAAACCCGAATTTATACATACAGGTTCGGCAGAATATGAAACAAGCGATGCTTGGGGGCAAGTAAATCCATCCATCGATCGCTATAGTTTAGGGCAGTCGTCTATTCGATTAGAGGCCGGCGGAATTTCATTGGGAGTATCAAATCAGAATCTTTGGTGGGGGCCAGGACATTATTCTTCGCTGTTGATGACGAATAATGCAGCTGGTTTTCTCCACTACAGTTTGAATACAACGCGTCCTCTGAAAACACCC
Source organism: Aquirufa antheringensis (assembly GCF_023921165.1). Classification (NCBI taxonomy): domain Bacteria; kingdom Pseudomonadati; phylum Bacteroidota; class Cytophagia; order Cytophagales; family Flectobacillaceae; genus Aquirufa; species Aquirufa antheringensis. Next base: position 885,729 of record NZ_CP049835.1, on the reverse strand, counting down.
ATCGGATCTTTTGAATTTCAATTGATATTAGGTCGAATGACGCGTGATTCCTTGCAGGGCTATGAGAATGCTGCTTTGAAACAAAGAAACCTTTCGGACCGACCTAAAAACCGTCAATACAATGGAATCGTTTTAACCTACCAACCTCGGTTTATGAAAAACGTGTTCTTCTCTGTCTCTAGAGCCTTCCAGAATTACGATGTCGCTAAACCTGAGGCAAGGTTTATGAATACCTATTTACCGGTATTGAATAATCTGTTTAAAAACGATTATAATGATGATACGCTCAGCAAAGACCAGATTTTAAGTCTTTCTACCCGTTGGCTGATGCCGAAGAATCACGCAGAGGTGTATGCTGAATTTGGTTATAACGACGCCAAACAAAACCTACGTGACCTATGGTTAGACATGGCTCATTCGTCTGCATGGGTGATTGGATTTAAGAAATTACATCCTCTAAATAACCGAACCTTTATCGAGGTTTTTGGGGAAGCGACTAAAATGGCGCAGAGTCCGTCCTATTTAATGCGCTCTGCCGGAAATTGGTACGAACATAGCCAAGTGACGGAGGGGTTTACGCATAATAACCAAATCATAGGAAATGGGGTTGGTCATGGTAATAATGTGCAAACGATAGGTGTCAGCTGGAATCAAGGCTGGAAGAAGATAGGGATTACTTTTCAGCATGTAGCCCAAAATCCGATGTTAGAGACCGGTCAATCTGCCGTTAGAACTCGTTTAGTCAAATGGGATGATTATGCTTATGGTTTACAAGGGGGTTATCGTTACAAAAAGCTCTTATTTACGGCTGATTTGAAATGGGTGAATTCCAGCCATTATTTATGGGAAAAAGATCATTCGAAATCGAATGTCTACGCCTTCATTAATACGATTTTCTTATGGTAAAGTACGTTCTAGGCCTCTTATTGCTTTCTTGCTCGGTCTTCGCTCAGACGACTTTACTGGATGATATTAGTTTGCAAGATCTGCAGCGCAATGCGCAACTATTGAATGGGAAGGATTCATCGAAATACGAGAATCAGTCTTTTATGATTCGTTCGACCTCTGCTTTGCAAGAACTAGAAACGAATGCTAGCGAAAAGTTTAAAGTGCATGGCTTGTCTTTCCGTCACACCCTTCAAAACAATAATTTAATGCCACTCAGCTTTAACCAAGGTACAATGTACCCTTCGGTTGGGTTTCAGCGACGCTGGAGTCTAGGAGTCCATTTCTCTTGGAAATTCTTGGATGTCAATTTACAGCCTGAGTGGGTGTTAGCAGAGAATTCTCCTTCTGTTCCGTTCGCGGGAAACCCACAAGATGGGAATTATTGGACAAGAATCTTTTTTCTAATCAACAACAACATTGACCAATACCGCTATTTTGGTTACGAGCCCTTGAAAACCTTTTTCCCAGGACAATCGCGGATCGCATTGAAGTTTGGGAATGTATCTACCGGAGTTTCAACGGAGAACAATTGGTGGGGGCCAGGCTTCAGAAATAGTTTGATGATGACGAATGAGGCTTCCGGCTTTTTACATTATTTCGTCCAAAACAGAAAGCCGGTCATCACTCCCATCGGATCTTTTGAGGGGAAAGGTTTAATAGGGATGTTGGAGAATCCGACTATGCTATCTCCGGAAGACAAAAACTTCAGACCGATCTGGCCAGGGGGGATTGAAAACAAAAATAATTCTGTGCGAATGCTGAAAGCATTTATTGTGAATTGGCAGCCTAAGTGGGTGCCTAATTTCTATCTAGGGTATTCGTTTGCACAACAGAACTACTTTACGAATGAGGATCCACAACCGGGCAAACCTTTTGTGGAGAATCCTAAAATGCAACTAGGGGCCTTCTTGTTGCGTTTCGCCTTGCCTAAAGACCACGCTGAGTTCTATGCAGAATTAGGTCAGCCGGATAAGGTGGTAGGGCCTGCGAGCTTCTTTGGTGATTCTACGAAGACGGGTTTTGTGCTAGGGGGGCGGAAGTTATTTCCTTTGGGCAAAAAGAAGAAATCCTACCTACAATTAGCCATCGAGTTTACGCAATTACAGCTGATGGATCCCGGATTAGTGATTGATAATGATAATCGTTTTGGAGGTCCGCTGCACAATAGCTGGTATACGAGTACCGAGGTTCGTCAAGGATATACACAAAATGGTAAATTGCTAGGAGCTTCTATAGGTCCTGGATCTAATAGTCAAACGATTTACCTGAGTTACCACCGCGGGAGAAGTTTAATCCGACTGAATTTCGAGCGTTTTGCCCGAAATAATGACTTCTATGTGTATGAATATTATGGAAGTGGTCACGCAAATCGTTACTGGGTGAATCTAACGGCTGGTGTAGAAGCACAAATCGGTTTGACAAAGAATCTGCTTTTAGGAGCCTCTTATCTAAATACCTCGGTGAACAATTACATGTGGGTACGGATTGAAGATAACATCGCAGAATGGTCAGATTCGTCTACGAAGTCCGATTATACGAACCAGCAATGGCAGGTGTCACTAAAATACGAGCTGCCGCATGGACGTCGTTAAGAAACTCTATTTGCAGGCCTATTTCTTCGTGATGGCTCTTTATGTGTTCTTTAACAAGGGGATTGCTTATAGTTTTTTAGCGGAGGCTATGTGGGCTGGGGGATTCATCGTGTTGTTTTTAACGCGCAAGGACTATGCTTTTGGCTGGGACAAGCGGACGAAGATTTTGGCCTTTTTGCTGGCGGTTACGGTGGGCTACATTGGATGGGGATTGCGTTCTTACGCGCTTTTTGATGTAATTCGCGACTCTTTCGTGATACAATATGCTTGGTTTGCCTTCTTCGTGTTTCTGTTCAAGGATTTGCGAAAGGAAATGTGGGGATACATTATCTGGATCTATACCTGGTTCCCGTTTTTTGCCTTGTTGAATTTCTATTTCCAAAACTTCTCCGAATTCTTCGAGAACTTCATCCTCTTTGGATCTGTTCCCTTCGCACTCTACAAATACGGCGATATGGGGGTACATTTGTTGATTTCTTCATTGGTATTGATGCTCTACTTGAACCAGCGATCGGTTCGTTTTCAGATTACGTTAGCAGTGGCGATTCTGATGAATTTATTGATCATAACGGCTTATTCTCGTTCGGGAATGTTGGCTTATTTGATCGGATTAGGGCTTTTTGTGGTGTTTACGAAGCGCCAGGAGATGCGGGATTTGATCAAGCAATATATGCGCTATTTACCTATCGTTTTGTTGATGGTGTTACCACTGTATGCGTCCATTAAAGTGAAAGAAAACTTCCAAGGGCGTAAGGTGGGGATGGAGCAATTAGTGGAGAATGTGGGGTCGATTTTTGGGGTAAGTAAAGATGCGACGCTGGATGAAAATAAGTTTTGGCGCTTGGTCTGGTGGGCGAACATTATCGATTATAGCGTGACCCCGGAATATGCGTTGCAGGGGAAAGGATTGGGGATGAGTTTGGCGGAAAGCGATGAGGTGGTGACTGAAATTGATGATTTGCGTTCGCCGCATAATTTTAATTTGACGATTTTAGCGCGCTTCGGCTGGCCGATGTTTCTATTGTGGTGTTATTGGCTGTTCTGTTTGTTCAAACCGATGTTTAAACGGCAACTGAACGATCAGCAATTGATGATTTCTTGCGTGCTGTTCACCTTTTGGTTGAACGGTAGCTTCGACGTCTTTTTAGAGGGTCCCATGGGAGCATTCCCCTTCTGGACCTGGGTGGGCTTGTATTTTTTAGGGGATTTCTTCCCGGAACCAGAACAAGATGCAGCATCATAGAGTTGATATTTTAGGTACCCTGGTCTCCTCGCTGACAATGGACGAATTGTTCAGTGATTGGGAGGCTGTGATTCAAAAGGGTGAAAAGGCCCAGGTGTGTATTACACCCGTGAATTCGATATTGGCGGCGCGCGCGACAGCGCGCGTTCAAGAGATTTACAAGCACGCGGATTACGTTCTTTGCGACGGCGTTCCCGTGAAATGGGCCTCCAATTTTCTTGGAGACCCCATTAAAGAACGCATTACGGGCTTGGATGTGTTGCCACGGATATTTCCGTTTGCCGCTTCGAAAAACTTCTCCATTTTTTTACTCGGCGCCTCTCCCGGAGTGGCCGAAACGCTAAAAACGGTGATGGAGGCGAAGCACCCTGGGGTGAAGGTCGTGGGGACCTTCGTGCCGCCGTTCAGAGCTGTGTTTTCGGATGAAGAAAACGAGGAAATGATCAAAGCGATTAATGCGGTGAAGCCCGATATTTTGTTGGTGAGTTTAACTGCACCTAAGCAGGATATTTGGATCGCAGAAAATCTGGAGAAATTAGATACACGTCTTGCCATCGGAATCGGAGGGGCTTTCGAAGTGGCCGCAGGGATGATTCAACGCGCACCGCTTTGGATGCAAAAGAGTGGTTTAGAATGGTTCTACCGCTTCTTGCAGGAGCCTAAGCGGATGTTTAGACGCTATTTCGTGGAGGCGCCGGTGTTCATTCCGCTCATCATTCAACAGAAAATTAGTACGCGTTTTGGTCGCCCCTGAAGAAGTTAATGACGGTCTGGAGGATGATTTGGCAATCTAACCAAAACGACCAGCGGTGAATATAACTCAAATCAAAGTCCACGCGTTCCTGCATATCTTCCGTCGTCCGCGTTTCCCCTCTACACCCATTTACCTGCGCCCAGCCGCTGATTCCCGGCAAAACGATGTGGCGTAACATGTAATTATCTACCGTATTCATCGACTCGATATTCAAGGGAGTCGGGTGCGGACGCGGTCCCACGACAGACATATTGCCGATCAATACATTCCAAAATTGCGGTATTTCATCCAAATTCGTCTTGCGTAAGAAGGCCCCAATACGCGTAATGCGGGGGTCATTTTTCTGTGCCTGTTGGTAATTTCCCTCTGCATCTACGTCCTCACTTTCCTGCACCATTGTGCGGAATTTATAGCAAATCAAGGTCTCATTATTCAGTCCCCAGCGTTCTTGTTTGAAGAAAACAGGCCCTTTGGACGTCAACTTAATCAATAAGGCGATAATCGGTAGCAGCAGTAGGCCAAAAGTCAAGAAGAACAACACTGAAAAAGTCACATCGAAAATGCGCTTCAAAATCCGGTTCTCCAAACGATCCAGCGGAAGACGTCCCACGTTCATCACGGGCACTTGTCCGATCGTCTGAATGCTGACCGAGGAGGTCGCATATTGTTTGAAGTCAGGCAAAATACGGACTTTGGTCCGGTAATAATCACAAATGCTAATGCAGCGCTGAATGGTCGAATAGTCGTCCGTAGGCAAGGCAATCACGACTTCGTCCACGTAGCGCGACTTCAAAATCAAGTCCAGCTGGCTGATTTTGCCTAAATAATCACAACCGGGAATATTGTTCATCTCGTCATCAATCAGGCCCTCGACCTTATAACCGTAGTAATAATACTTCTGTACCGTATCGTAAAAATTCTTCGCCGCGGCGGTCGCACCCACTAATAAAACCACGTCATTCATCCGCCCTTGGTAAAAAGCAGCGTGGCGATTCTTCCGTAAAATGTATTTGGTGATGGCCGCTAAAAGGAAATTAACGCTAATAAAATAGGCGAAAAAGTGGAAATCATAGGCCCCAGTCGGCTTCAAAAAGAAGAGACTGGAACTGAGCAAAATGGTAAATAAAATCAGGTGGTAAACGATGAAAATGATCTCCTCCGCAAACTTATTTGAGCGTCTATCCGCATACAATTTCGAAAAAGAGGAGACAAAATACCACAATACGAGCGAAAGCAGGCCAAAAGCCGGATTCCATTGATCTATATGCCCCGTATTCCAAAGCGCAAGCGAATAGGCCGCAATGACCACAAGGGCATCGTTCACATAGCGAATCAGCGCAAAACGGTTGGACTTTTTGTTCATCGAAATCTTTATCGCCCAAATTTACAACATTGCGCCCATTCCTCCCTAAATTTGTCCATGCTTAAAAAGATGTTTTTTTTCTTTCTGACAGCACAAATCTACGCCCAAACCATTCCCGTGGGCCGGCCAGATTTTACTGAAGAGCGTCTCCGCAATCAACAATTGATCTCCGGGGCCACTTATTCGTTTACTATACGGCCGGTTTCGGATTCGACCGCGAAGGGTCTGCTACCCGCCACTGTCCTGAATCAGCTAAATACCTACGCCCCCTTGGGATGGAACGACGGCGCGATGATCCCGGCGAAAGGTTTGCAAACTTATTTAACGGCAGGTTTTTTTACCCAATACAAAGCGCTAAGTCTCCAGCTGATGCCGGAATTCGTGTATGCGGAGAACCGAGACTTCGGAACTTTTTCCCTTCAAGGCCCTCAGCGCGCTCCCATGTTAGTTTTGTGGAATAGTACAGACATTCCGGAACGCTTTGGGACCTCTGCCTACTCTCGTTTTCGTTTAGGCCAAAGTGCCCTCCGCCTCTCCTCCCGCTCCGTCTCTGTGGGTATTTCCACCGAGAATCTCTGGTGGGGTCCGGGTTTCCGCAACTCCCTTCTCCTGTCAAACAATGCCCCAGGCTTCTTGCACGGGACATTCAATAGCGTCAAACCGCTAAAAACCTTCCTGGGCTCTTTCGAATTCCAGCTGATTGGCGGGCGCTTAGAGGGGTCTGGGGTACAGCCTTTGGCATCCGATTATATAGTCAACGGCATCAATTATTTAGAGCCTAAATCCACGGATGCCCGCTACATTTCTGCCCTCACCTTGAATTATCAGCCGCGCTGGGTGCCTGGCTTATTCCTCGGTTTCTCCCGCGCTTTCCACCTGTATACCTCGGATATGGGATCGGGTTTGACGGATGTTTTCCCGTTCTTGCTGCCCTTTGAAAAAAAGAATCTTCCGCTGGAGGATGCGAAGCGAAGAGACCAGTTAGCATCCTTGAATGTGCGCTGGGTTTTTCCGGCCTCCCATGTCGAGCTCTACGGGGAATTAGGCTATAATGATTACAAGAATAGTTTTTGGGATTGGTTAACGTCCATGGAGCATTCCAGGGCCTATATCCTAGGTTTACGCAAGGTGTTCAAACAGTCTTCGGGCCGGTATATTCGCCTGGCTTTGGAAAACACCACCATGGAAATGACCGCTGATCGCCTCGTGCGCAATAATGGCCCCTGGTACCGCCATGATTTTGTTCGCCACGGCTACACAAACGAGGGGCAGGTGCTAGGTGCCGGCATAGGTCCCGGATCAAACCTCCAAACCTTCGACCTCGCCTTCGTTCGCCCCGCTTCCATCGCCGGTTTTTCTATCGAGCGCTACGCCCACAACATGGATTACTATTACGACGCGTTTAAAACCTATGATGCGAAATGGGTAGATCTGATGTGGGGTGGATATTACCAAAGGAGAATCCAGGCCTATTCCTTCACCGCAAAACTAAATTTCGCCTGGATGCGCAATTACCAATGGGTGCTCGACCAGCACGTACTGAATGCACAATTGCAATTATCAGCAACTAGATTTTTTTAGCGTTCCAGAACGCTATTTCATTTATTTTTAGGTAATTTCGAGTTCTTAATTCGAAGCCTACATGAAAAATATTCTTATCGTATTGCTAATCAGTGCTTTAAGTTCTTTCGTTGCGCCTGCAACTAAGACCATTTCTGTCAAAACGGATCCAGCCGGAGCAGAAGTGATATTAAACGGTTACTTCGTGGGGAAAACCCCCATTGAAATTAAGATCGACGAAAAGCAATACAATTTTCTTTCAATTTCGAAATCCGGCTACAAGCGCCAGCGTGTCGAACTGAAAGGAATTAATAAAGAAGTCGAGGTGAAATTAGAGAAGGAACTCTAAATAGTATCCAGCGCCTGTTCTAGGTCAGCCCACAAATCATCTACATGTTCTAAACCGATCGAGAAACGCAATAAGTTTCCCGGTGTCGTACTTTGCGGTCCTTCAATGGATTTGCGGTGTTCTACCAGCGATTCTACGCCACCCAAGCTCGTCGCTTGTTGGAATATCTGCAGTTTACCCGCCATTTCCCTCGTTTCTGTTTCCCCGGTTTTTACCTGCAAAGCGATCATGCCGCTGAATCCTTGAGGCATCTGTTTTTTTGCCAAAGCGTACTGCGGATGTGATTCCAGGCCAGGATAATGCACTAATTCTACCTTAGGGTGTTTTTCCAAACGCTTCGCCAGTTCCAACGCGTTCGCACTGTGCTCTCTCATTCTCAAAGGCAAAGTCTTCAAACCCCTCGCTAATAAGTAACAGTCCAATGGATTGGGCGTCGCCCCCATCAAAATCTGGACGCGTTCAATCCTTTTCGCCCACTCATCATCCTCTTTTACCAGCACTGCCCCACCCATAATGTCCGAATGGCCACCAATGTACTTCGTCGTGGCGTGCATCACGAAGTCCGCGCCATGAGCGATGGGATTTTGGAGCACGGGTGTGCCCATCGTATTATCCACGCCTAATTTAAGTCCGTGTTTTTTAGCAATGACTGACAAGCCTTCAATATCCGTTATGCTTAGCATTGGATTCGCCGGTGTCTCCGCCCAGATGAGCTTTGTGTTTTTTTGTACCGCTTTTTCTACCTGTGCCAAATCCGTCATATCCACCTGCGTCACTTCTAGTCCCCAGGGACCCAAAATCTCTTCCGCCAGTTTGTAGGAGGCATAATAACCCACTTCTGGCATTAAAATATGGTCACCGGATTGTAGGCATTGGAAGACAGCGTTGACGGCGGCGAGGCCTGAGCCGAAGGCGAAGCCTCGCGACGCCCCTTCTAAGGCCGCCAGGCCTTTTTCAAGTGCTGTGCGGTTCGGATTCGAGTTGCGAGAATACATGTGACCTTTCGGATACGTTCCGTCCAAAGCCCGTTCAAAAGTCGTCGTCAAAAACACCGGCGCCGCAATCGCCCCCGCCGTCTCATCCTTCAAATGACTCCCATGTACCGCAATCGTCTCCTTTTTCATCGCTGATTTTCTCTTAACTTAAAGTTCTTACCTAAATACAAACGACGAACTTGTTCGTCATCCGCTAATTCTCGTGGCGTCCCCGCCTTCAATATCTTTCCCTCAAAAAGCAAATAAGCCCTATCCGTAATCGATAGCGTCTCATCCACATTATGATCCGTAATCAAAATCCCAATATTCCGGTATTTTAACTTCGACACAATCGTCTGAATCTCCTCTACCGCGATCGGATCGACCCCCGCAAACGGCTCATCCAACAGAATAAACTTAGGATCCACCGCCAGCGCCCTCGCAATCTCCGTTCTTCTCCTCTCACCCCCAGAAAGCACCTGACCTAAACTCTTCCGCACATGCGTTAAAGAAAACTCCTCCAAAAGACTCTCCACCTTCTCTTTCTGCGCCGCCTTCGACAAATCCGTCATCTCTAACACCGCCTGAATATTTTCCTCCACACTCAGCGTCCTAAAAACCGACGCCTCCTGCGCTAAATACCCGATTCCAAGCCTTGCCCTCTTATACATAGGCAAGTCCGTCACGTCCAAATCATCCAAGAACACCTTCCCCTCATTCGGCTTCACCAAACCCGTAGCGATGTAGAAGGAAGTCGTTTTACCCGCGCCATTTGGCCCCAACAAACCCACAATCTCCCCTTGCGCCACCTGGTACGAAATGTGATCATTCACTAATCGTTGGCCGTATTTCTTGACTAAATTCTCTGTCCGTAAAATCATGCCTTAAAAATACGAATTATTTCGATGTTTTCCCTTCTTGCCCCCTCGCTCTCGTCTTTAAACCCTTTTAGCGCCTTGATTGTTCAGCCTGGCCTAGCTGTTCAATAGGGCTCTGATTGCGTAGAATCGACAAATGGAGAAATAAATCGTCTGGCGTAAAAGTCGATTTTCAGGTATTGACAGATTGTGTCAATACCTGAAAAGGCCTCTGAGTGCCTCGAAGATATTTCAACATTATGCCCTTTCAGGCATTTCTGGGTTATTATGGTAATTGTTAGCAGGTTTGCATTAACCCATTCATCTACTCCGGACTAAGCGACAAAGTCGCGACTAAGTCACGAAGTGACGACCAGATTGCGTAGCAATGACTACGCGAAGCGACCACGACTAAATAGCAAGGCGATGACTAAGTGACGCAGTCACGACCAGCGCGCCGCGCTACAACACCACCCCACTAACTGAATAGCGAGTAGGCGAGGAGAACCAGCGCAAAGCTTGTGAACCTGAAATGGTGTAGGAAACCACGCGACCGGAGATGAGGTGCATGGAGAGTTTTTTGGAGGTAATGTAAATTAAATTCTCAGAAGAGATCTCAAAATCTACCGTAGATGGTCTGCCGGCTGAGTCTAAAGCGATTTGGAAGGAACGAACGGGAAGGTCTTCGCCTTTTTTCAGCACGTAAAGGATCAGGCCTGGGGCGCTGTGATTCTCGTAGCTGAGGGCGTAGGCAGGTTTGTTTAGATCGGCTTCTTGGAAGAGGGCCCATTCTTTGGCCAAATCCACCTGGGCCGAATCAATGACTTCTGCTGTGCCATCGAGGATGACGGTCTTTTTTACCGAAAGGGGGGAAGATGATAGGCGATTCAGCTCCTTTTTCCAGTCGTAGAAATGAGTGGCCGGCTCCGGGGAGGGGGTGCACGCAACGAATGTCAAAAAGAGTAAAAGGCTGAGGCGAATCATCCCCCCAAAGGTAAGAAAATTTTAGGCCGAGAACACATCCTCAATGGGAATCTTCAAGACTCGGATGAGGAGGTAAATTTTAGTGGCGTTGGGATAATGTTTGCCGGATTCCCAATAATTGTAGGCACTTTGGGAAACTCCTACGGCAGAAGCGACTTCTTGTTGTGTCATCCGTAATGTCAAGCGGGACTTGATCAAAACGGTCGAAAAGACTAGTTTGGTTTTCATATTTTATTAGTGGTTAGCGTTTTATTTTTGATAATATTCAGAGAATAAATGCAAAAACAAAACTATTAACACTTTTATCCTAAACTTTATAAAAACACTGATAATGACCCGCAATGAGGGTACAAAAAAAGTCCTCAAAAGACAAAATCGGCTTTTGAGGACTTTTTAGACTACACTTTAATTCAACTTATTTCACGTTGTACTTGTACTTATACCGCTCAAATAATTGCGAATGTTTGTTGTCTAAATTCAAGGCGCGGCCCTGAATGAAGGCATGAGTTAAAACGCTCGTGCGCATGTCTAACACATCACCTGTTGAGATGATTAGGTTCGCGTCTTTGCCTGATTCGATACTGCCGGTGCGGTCTGAAATACCAAGGATTTTTGCTGCATTTAGCGTGATCGCTGAAAGCGCTTCTTCCTTTGTCATCCCGTAAGCTGACATGGTTCCAGCGTGGAATGGAAGGTCGCGTTGGCGCCAGTTCCCATCGCCGCCTTCGAAGCCTACAGAGAATAAGACGCCTGCTTTTTGTAACATTCCGGGTGTCTTGTACGGCTGATCTACGGCGTCATCTTCTGCAGCGGGAAGGCTGTGGATTTCTCCCAAAATCACCGCCACCTTATTTTCCTTCAAAATATCCGCAATCATCCAGCTGTCTGTGGCTCCTACTAGGACAAGTTTGAAGTTGAATTCTTTGGCAAAATTAATCGCCGCTAGCATCTCCTTCACTAAATCACAGTGCACGAAAAAGGGCTTGCTTCCGTCGAATAAGCCTCTCGTAGCTTCGAACTTCAAGTTCGTGCTTGTATGTGTCTTCTCGTTTAGATATGCTTTTGCTTCCTTAAAAAAGGACCGCGCCTCTTCGAGGCGCGCCAACCCCGCCGCCACTGGATCCGCGTTCGCTCCTCTTCTTTGAAAAGCAGCTGGACGATTAATCAAGGCTGGCATCTTAAAGTGAATGCCATTGTCCATCGCGTAAGCGGCATCTTGCCAGTTCCAGGCATCTAATTGAACGACGCTAGAAGAACCAGGGATCATCCCGCCTTGCGGCGTGATTTGTGCTAATAAAACGCCATTCGAACGCACCGTGTTGATGATTTTCGAATCGGTATTGTACGCCACGATCGAACGGATGTTCGGGTTCATTTCGCCTAATTCCTCGATATCGATGGTCGACTTCGTAGACGCGAATTCCACTAAACCTAAGCTCGAGTTAGGAGCGATTAAGCCTGGATAGACTTGCTTGCCTGTCGCATCGATGCGCTCAACGTCCCCTGAGATAGTCACAGGAGTGGCAGAAACGGTTTTGATTTTACCTTTTTCGAGAACGAGCGTGCCGTTTTCGATGATGGTTCCGTTGCCCACGTGGATGGTACCGCCGGTGATGACGATGGTCTTGCTTTGGGCAGGGGATGGGTGCATAGTTTCTTGTGCGAAAGCCGTAAGGCCGCTAAGCGCAAAGAAAAGAGTATATATGATCTGTTTTTTCATCTTAAATCTTAGTTTTCAGTGTTAGCCCAACGGTTCGAAATACGGTCCCAAATGCTGTTTCCGTGGTGGTGATCCTCCTCGCATTCGTTCTCCGCCTTGTACGATGGAGTCGCTGGACGAGTCGATGCTCCGCCTTTTTTCGCGCCAATCATCTTTTGCACTAAGCGTTGTTTTTCTGCTTTCAATTCCGCTTGGCGAATCAAATCTGCCGCGCGATCGAAAACCACTGCGCCATCTACGATGGTGTGCTCTGATTTTGCATAAATCGATAATGGATTGTCTGACCAAACCACGATATCGGCATCCTTCCCTTCCTTGATGGAACCGACGCGGTCAGCGACGTGTAACATTTTGGCAGGATTCAACGTCACCATTTTCAACGCTTCTTCCTCCGACATACCTGCGTATTTCACTGATTTCGCTGCTTCTTGGTTCAAACGACGTGCCATTTCCGCATCATCCGAATTAATCGCTACGTTCACGCCCGTCTTCTGCATCAAGTACGCATTTTGCGGGATCGCGTCCGTCACCTCCATTTTATAGGCCCACCAGTCTGAGAAGGTCGAAGCATTTGCACCATGTTTGGCCATGATATCTGCTACTTTATAGCCTTCCAAAATGTGAGTGAATGTGTTCACCGTGAATCCAAAATGATCCGCCACCTTCATCATCGCGTTGATTTCGCTTTGCACATACGAGTGGCAGGTAATGAAACGCTTGTGGTTCAAAATCTCCACTAAGGTTTCTAATTCCAAGTCAATACGCTTGCCAGGACCTTGCTTTTCGTAGTCTTTCGCACGTGTAAACGCATCCATCAACACCTGCTCCACCCCCATACGTGTGTCTGGGAAACGCGGATTTGATGGATTATAAGAGCGTTTTACGTTTTCGCCTAAAGCGAATTTGATAAATGGATCCCAATTCGCAAACTTCATTCCCTCGGCGTTCGCACCCCAACGGAACTTCAATAATTGCGTTTGGCCACCGATCGTGTTACATGATCCGTGCAAGATGTGGCTAGATGTCACACCACCGCTCAATTGACGGTAGATGTCCACATCATCTGGATCGATGACGTCTTGGATGCGCACCTCTGCCGTTACTGATTGCGAACATTCGTTAATGCCGCCGGTTCCCGCTACGTGCGAGTGCTCGTCGATGATCCCCGCCGTCACGTGTTTGCCCATTCCGTCGATCACGCGCGCCGTTGGATCTTTCAATCCTTTGCCGATCGCCGCGATTTTGCCGTTCTTTAATAAGACATCGCTGTCCTTTAAAACGCCTGATTTTTCATTCGTCCAAACCGTCGCATTTTTGATCAAGATCGTTTCGGCCGTCGCTGGTTTAGGCGTTCCGTAGCCCGCAAATGGGTAGATGACGGATCCTAATTCCAATTTATCTTCTTTCTTACCTGCTTTTTTCGCTACCGTATCTGCCGAAGCCGATGCCGTTGCTTTCCATGAAATCCAGTCGCCGTTCGCTAATTGGCCTGTTCCCGTGAAGCTCGCCTCTGCGAACGTTCCCGTTAAGCGCGTACGCTTGCCTTTGTCGGCTTTTGAAGTGAAGCTTAAGTTAATAAGGGATTCTTTTTGGGAGAAGTCGACGGACGTGGTGTCTTTGGCCAAAATTTGAACCTTATACCCTCCTGGCTCGCCAGAGATACTTAAAGTCGCCTTGTTCGCGCCTAATTGTAAATCATATTTCCCTGCCAACGAATTCCATTGTTCCTTCGCAATCGGATACGCATCGCCTTGCACCCAGTTTTCAATGATGGTCGTTTTCTCAGCGAAAACCGGACCATTCGTGATCACGAAGTTCGCTAGTTTGCCTGCATCCAGACTTCCGACCATGTCAGAAACGCCTAAGATAGTCGCCGGGGTTGAAGTCAAAGCTTCTAACGCCTTTTGCTCGCTCAAACCATATTGAATCGCCTTGCGGAGATTTGGCATAAAACTGCTCACATCTTTTAATCCATTCGCCGTGATCGCGAACGATAGACCCGCTTTCTCAAAAGTCGCCGGGTTCGTAGGCGCTAATTCCCAGTGCTTCATATCCGCCACGTTCACGAAACGCGCGTCTGTCGGATCCTCTAAATCCATCGCCTGAGGGAAGTCCAACGGCAAAATGAATTTCGCATTCGACGCTTTCATCTCATCGATACGTTGGTATTCGTTACCGCTCGCCTTGATAATGTATTGAACGCCAAACTCGTCGCCGATTTTGTCTGCCCGTAAAGCTGACCATTTATCCGTTACCTCAAAGATTTGTGGAAGCGCTTGAATTTCATTAAAAGAGGCCAAAGATAAATTCGTTCCCTCTTTCGCCGGCTTTGATTTGTACCAAGCGGCGTCTAAGAAGTTTTGGCGTAAAAGCGCAATCGAACCCATCAACGAGCCCGGATAATCCTGCGTAGATGATCCCTTATTAAAGGAATAGTGCGCTGAAGCCTTCTCTTTCAAGACCACCAAGTTTTCTCTTTGCTTCGCTAAGCTCACGAAAACGCCGGTTCCACGAGAGATACCGTCCATTTGGTGCGTTAAAACCGTGCCAAAGCCCAGCTTGCGCAATTCCTTCGCCTTCGCATCATTCACCTCGAATAATTTCGCGTGCGAAACCTCCGATTTAATGGCCTGATTCCAAGAATAAGGGCCTTTTGTGTTCGATATCATTTGAGAGGGTGAACGGTATCCGCCACCACCCGCTGCCACGGGATTCATCCCATAATCACTGTAAAGATCAACGAAAGACGGATAAATGTACTTACCGCCACAATCGATCACCACCGCGTCTTTAGGGACCGCCACAGCTCCGACCGATTCGATCTTACCATTTTTAATCACCAAAGTCGCCTTGGTTAAAGTCGTTTTTGCATCTTTCACGATGGTCGCGTTCGTGAAGGCATAATAGCCATTCGACGGACTTGCGACGTCATTAATCGGGAAAGTGACTTGAGAAAAGAGAGACGTGCTCACGAAGAGGAACAGGGCTCCCAGCCAAAAAGGTTGAAATTTTTTCATTCGTTGATTTTTGTTGGAGATTAAAGATAGAAAATTTTTGTCTTTGGCCTATCTTTGTCTACACATTTTGCCTAAGTCAATCATGAACACCGCTCAAACCATCGCCGCTCTAGTGGCGAATCCTGAATCCCATGCCCGTTTTTTGAACACACTTTCCTTTATGGAAAATTCTGGGGCTCGTAAGATTTCCAAATTTGAGCATAAAAAAGAGGTCAGCCTGATCATCCTAAAACACGCCGCAGAAGAACACCGCCACGCCTACTACCTGAAGAAGCAGATCAGCAAATTAGTCCCGTCCGGCTTCGAGACCTATGACGATTCCTTCTTAATTAATCCGCGCTCATCCCGGTTCTACCTAGACGTGTTAGACCTGCGTGTCAGCCAATATGCCAAGAAAAAACTAGGCCTAACCGGCTACGACGTGAAATGGGCGGCCTATTTATTAGTAACCTACGCCATCGAATTACGTGCAGACGAACTGTATCCGATTTACCAGCAAATATTAACGGAAACAAAATCTAAAGTCCAAGTGAAATCCATCATCGTAGAAGAAGAGGGGCACTTAGAAGAGATGATCTCCCAATTAAAAGCTACTTGGCCAGACTGGGAACAGCACGCCGCCGTGGCCGTTCAGATCGAAACGGAATTGTATCAGGATTGGGTGAGTTCGCTGGTCGATACTAACGCGTAATTTCTATTAAAGGCCTCTTGCTGCATCTTGAATAGTTCCGCAATCCCGCGAATGGTCTTTTTAGACATTCCCTTTTTGTATTTCAAGATATCGGAAATCAAACCCTCGCTGACTTGCAGTTTACGTGCGAGATCCGCTGCTTTCATCCGGTGTTCTGTCATGAGTGATTTCAATAATTGAACAGGATCCAGGTTCCGGAATGTACTGTTTTGTTTATCGTAGGTCTCGATCAGCAAGGTCAAGAGATTAATCTCATCTTGAATGGCCGGGGTAATGTGAGTGCTAAAGACGAGTTTTTCGAGTAAGTCGCAATAGCTTTCGTATTGAGTATCGGAGTCAATAACGCGGTACTTCAGAGGAGAATTCATGGGATTAGTAGCTGCTTACAGTGTATGGACTTTCATGGTGGTTAGGTGGTTTCGTCAAAAACAAACCTAGCACTAATCCTTCACAAACATACCACTAAAACTTCACAAAACGTGAACTTCTCCCGTTTTTATCAACAAACTTTTAATCTCGCCATTCACCTTCACTTTTGCCGTGCTTCCCTTCATCCCTTTCAGGTGTAGGGACGTCACTTTGCCGTCTTTCCAGCTCATCGAAACCTCGAATCCGCCACGTGTTTTCAAGCCGGAAACTGCTCCCTCTGAAGCCCAAGCAGCCGGTAAAGCAGGAAGAGTTTCAATTAATTCCGGAGTGGATTGAACGAGCATTTCTGCAACAGCCGCGGAACCACCAAAGTTTCCATCAATCTGGAATGGAGGGTGGGCGTCGAACAAGTTCGGATAAGTGCCACCGCCACGCGCGTAGTTCACTTTTACACCGTCTGGTTCTACATATTTCAAGAGTTCACGGTACATTTTGTACGCGTGATCTCCGTCGCGCAGACGTGCCCATAGATTGATGCGCCAGCCTTTGGACCAGCCTGTTGTCTCGTCGCCTTTGATCTCTAACGTCTTTTTAGCTGCTGCGGCAATCGATGGTGTTTCTGCCACCGTCACGTGTGTTCCCGGGTATAAACCGTATAGATGCGATTGGTGGCGGTGCTTCGGATCCGTGTCCTCCCAGTCGAAATACCATTCTTGTAGATTGCCTTTCGCGCCTACTTGATACGGAAGTATACGGTCCAAAGCCTTTTCTAAAGACGCCTGAAAAGCTGGGTCTTTTTGGAGTATTTTTTCTGCCGCGATTAAGTCCAAAAACAACTCGCGAATCATCGCCAAATCTGCTGTCGCTCCGTAAGCCGTTGCGCCTTGGTAGCCCGTAGGCGTGATGAATTTGTTCTCTGGCGAAGTCGATGGAGACGTGATTAAGCGCCCATTTTTGTCTTCAATTAGCCAATACAGGCAGAATTCTGCCGCGCCGCGCATTAAAGGATAGGCCTTTGCCTCTAAGAATTTCTTGTCCTGTGTGAACAAATAATGCTCCCACAAATGGGTCGAAGCCCAGGTCGCTCCCATAGGCCAGTTTGCCCAGCTCGGATCTCCGTTTCCGAAATCTCCCACGGGATTCGACATCGCCCAAATATCCGAATTGTGGTGAACCACCCAACCCGGCGCATCGTAAAACGTCTTCGCCGTAATGCGTCCCGTCTTTTCTAGGTTCTCTAAAAAGCCCAAAAACGGCGCGTGCATCTCGCTCAAATTCGTATTTTCCGCCAGCCAATAATTCTCCTCGGCATTAATGTTCATCGTATAATTACTCGACCAAGGTGGTTGAATGTGTGGATTCCAAAGTCCTTGCAAGTTCGCTGGAACACCCGGCGTCCGCGAGCTCGAAATCAATAAATACCGCCCAAACTGGAAGTACAAAGTTTCGAGGTAGTTGTCCTTCTCGCCTTTGGCATAACGACGTAAACGCTCATCCGTAGGCAATTCCGGTGCATTGTCTGCCGGCAAACTCAAGTTCACACGCTTGAAATACGGCTGGTAATCCGCTAAGTGGCGCGCCAATAATTGCTCCGCACCCTTAAAGCTGGCCGCCTGCAAACGCTTTTCTGACAAGTCATCTTCGTTCAAACCGTCCTTCGATGGACTCTTGTCAAAGCCATTAAAACTCGTCGCCATCGTCACTAAAATCGTCGCGTCCGTTCCGCCCACCATCTGCAAGGTCGAATCCGTTCTCAGCACTTTTCCGTCCGCCGATTGAATCAAAATATCCGAAGCAAAACGCGTGCCTTTGGTATCGTCAAACATGATCGGATTCCCCTTTTTGCGCACATAGTTAGGATCCGCTCGCACCGGCGCTGTCCCTTTCGCGTGCAAGTGATTAATGGTCGATTTCGTCGAATAACGCAATAAGGACTTAAATTGAACCGTAAAATTCAACCCTTTTTTCTCCTTACTCGTTAAGTGAATCACGAACACATTGTCCGGATGCGAGAAGAAATATTCCTTGCGAATTTCGTTCGTGCCCGCGTGGTAATGCACCGTCGAAACTGCCTTGTCTAAACTCAATTCGCGGCGGTATTCCGTCGGATTATCGTGGTTAAAGTCGACATATAAGGTTCCTAGCGGCGCATACGATTCCGAGAATTTACCTTGTATTTTACGGACCAAAGAATCCGCCGCCCTATAATTTTCCAGACGCAAAGCCTCGCGAACCGCCGGTAAATTTTTATAGGCCTCCTTGTTCATATAGGGATCCATCGGCTCCCCAGACCACAAAGTCAGGTCATTCAAGAAGATTTTATCGCTCTTTGTTCCGCCAAAAACCGTCGCCCCCTGCTTCCCATTTCCGAGCACAAGCGCCTCTTCAAAATACGTCGCAGGTTTATCGTACCACAATCGCATCGGCTTCTGTTGTTTTTGCTGTGCGAATGTGCTGAACGCTAAAAGGGTTAAAAATAGGATGCGCATAGGTTTATTTTTTTATCGCCAAACGGCCCGTATAGTCAATTCTCTGTAATAAAATCGAAGTCTTTTGCTCTGCGAAATACTCATCCACCGCTTTTCGGCAGCCCTCCCAGTGGCCATAATCGTCGATGATCATAACGCCGCTTTCGCTTAAAGATGGATATAAATGAATCAATTCGTGCTTCGTAGAAGTGTACCAATCCGTGTCTAAACGTAACAGGGCGATGGCGCCTTTTGGCGTGATTTGCGGAATCGTGTCTTCCACTTTTCCCTCCACGTAGTGGATGTTTTCTGATGGAAAAGCGCTGTTCGACATCGTTAATTTTACGTCGTCTAAGTTTGCCAAACACCAAACCGAAGTCTCCCTCTGGTCCTGAGTTTGCTCGAGCATTAGGTCGGCTTTTTGGCCTCTAAAATCCACATCCTCCGCCGTAGGTTCAGACATACCCTCAAAGGTATCGTATAAATAGAGGTGGCGATCGCTCACCCTGCGGTGCGCTAACACCTGCGCCACCATTAGTGACGAACCCCCGCGCCACACGCCGCATTCCACAAAATCCCCCGGAATATGTTGATCAATCACATAATTCGTCGCCTGATACAACGCAAACATCCGCTCCACCGACGTCATCGTGTAGGGCTGGCATTTCTCGTAAAAGCTCCAAAAAGTTTTGTCCTGAATATCCGCGTAAGGCCCAGCGGCCTTGCGATCGAATTTAGTGACTTGGTAACCGAATTGTTCAATGAGGTTTAGTAGGAATTTGCGCATAAGGGGTAATTTCTCCTAAAAATAGTAAAAAAAATGTATTTTACTATGGGCAGTTTTAGGGTGTTGACACTTTTTGTCAATACCTGAAAATGCGTCACAACACAGCGCCTTTATTTCACATTGGTTTGGATTTTTATCATTTTGAGTTCATTATTGGTTTGGATTTTTATCATTTAAGTAGTAATATTGGTTTAGATTTTTAACAAAACAATGAACTACATCCCCAGAATAATTGATCAAGAGCTTGAAAAGTGGCGAAATCAGCGCGATAGGAAGCCTTTGCTGCTACGGGGTGCTAGGCAAGTAGGGAAGTCCTCGGCTGTGAGGCATTTGGCAAAATCATTTGATCATTTCGTTGAAGTAAATTTTGATGAAAACCCCGAATTTTCGACGCTATTTGAGAAATCCATATCCCCCGCTGAACTGTGCGAACAGCTGACACTTTTGTTGAAAGTCCCTATAGTGGAGGGGAAGACCTTGGTGTTTTTTGACGAAATTCAAGCATGCATTCCTGCCATTTCTGCTCTGCGGTATTTCTATGAAAAAATGCCTCAATTGCATGTAATCGCTGCAGGTTCTCTGTTGGAATTCGCTTTATCTGAGGTTCCGTCTTACGGAGTGGGGCGGGTTCGATCTATTTTTCTATACCCTTTATCTCTTCAGGAGTTTTTACTAGCGAATGGTGAAACGGGACTGATTGATTATGTGATGAGCGCTGGATTTGCCGCTGAACTACCTGATCTGATTCACGAAAAACTGAACCATTATTTGAAGAAGTTTTTAATCATAGGAGGAATGCCTGAAGTGGTTAGTTCTTATGTTCGAAATGGAGATATGTTAGAGGTGCAGCGTATTTTAGACGATTTAGTTATATCCATTCAAGCGGATTTTGCCAAATTCCGAGATCGAGTTCCCGCTATTCGTATTAGAGAGGTATTTAACCTGGTTGTTCAACAGGTAGGAAATAAGTTCACCTACACTTATGGGAATACTAATCTGACAAATATACAAGTCAAACAGGCCTTAGATTTATTAACCCTAGCGGGTATTATATATCCGGTTACGCATTCCAGTTGTAATGGGTTGCCATTGGGGGCGGAGATCAATGTGAAAAAGCGGAAGTTTTTGTTATTCGATACAGGAATTTTCCAACGTATTTTAGGATTAAATATGTCCGAAATGCTCTTGGAGAGTGATTTTTCCGTCATCAACAAGGGGAATATAGCCGAAATGTTCGTAGGGCTTGAATTGATAAAAAACACCTCGTGTTACGAAAATTGGGACTTACATTATTGGCAAAGAGAAAGCAAGAATGCACAGTCTGAAGTCGATTATGTCATCCAACACAAAGGGCAAATTCTTCCCATTGAAGTCAAATCAGGCACGAAAGGCGCGATGCAAAGCTTGTATCGCTTCTTAGAAGAAAAGAATGTTACTAAGGGAATTCGAACCTCTTTGGAGAATTTTGGCCAAATCCCTAACGTCCAGATCATTCCACTGTATGCGATTGGGATGTATAAGTCAGGGAATTAGTTACATCTCTTTCCTTTCTTCCCGCTTGATTAACCCTTTTCTAATTGCTTCATCATTGCTATTACCATCAATGAAAGTTAGCTTACCAGTAAGTCCTATCACTTTTTCTATCGTTGACCAAATCATAAACTTGTAGTTATTAAGTTGGTCTTCCAAAACCGATTGTTCGTTACGACAATTTCGATCGAAGCACCCAGTTTTATATCCATTTGAAATGTATTCAAATAGATACCAGTGTTCCGCTTGTCGCGTATTTTTGCTAGGCTTCAGGTACTTTCCTGAGGTCATTTTAATATTTTGTAGAATACTTTCCTGCGTTGAATCTACCAAAGTGCCCCAATAAATAATCTCTTTTGCATTAATCTTCCCTTTTGAATCTACTCTATATAGATATAGGCCAATATCAGAATGACAGGTTGCATTTTGAGAAGAAATATATGCCCCTTTAGTTAAGTCGTGTACTAATAACTGACATGAACTATCTACTGTTAGTTTACTGGTTGAATTACCTTTATATGAAAAATGGTTACTTAGAGTAATTATTCTAGTCTGACCATAAATAAACAATGGTAAAACTAAAAACAGCGTAAGAAATGTAAGATTCTTGAGGTTTTTATTTGCAGTACGTTCCATTATTTACGTCTTTAAAGTTATAAATTATTGTCTTGATATAATTTTGGGTATTCTCATTGAGCTTATTAAATAGCTCTGTTTCCTGTAATCCTGTATAAATCAATCCTCCAGCGTAATCTTTTGTGTTGGGAAACCTTTTAATAATAATTTCCTCTTCTGTTCCCGATTCGCCGCCACCTCCTTCAAAAAAAGTGGGGATTGCGGAATCATAATTACCCAAATTGTTTCGGTAGATGGCAATCAGCTCATCATGGGTCATAGGTGGTCGAGTTCGTTCTCCATAGCAGAATACCTCATCTAAATCTAAGTTGGCCATTTTAGGAATGGAATTCTCGAGATTTTTGATCTTTTTTCGCGGATTACTTACCTTCTTTGTTTTGGTTAAAATACCATCCCGAATCACCTCATCGAACATATTGAGAACCTATACATTAATATGGGTTTCATCCTTAGGAGTATACCATTTATAAAACCCTTTTTGAACTCCATTTTCTGAATAAATAATCAAATCCTTCATTCCCATTTTTGACATCACGGGTATTTGAAAAGCCTGTGAGCCGTCTGGCATCGTAAAAGGAGTGGTATAATTCCACAACACGGGCTCATTAGTGTGGGTTATTCTGCTAAATGCATACCATTGTTTTAAGTCTTGATGTGGATCGAGGGGTTCGATGATAGAATGACGTTCGCAGGAGTTTAGCAAGAGCAAAAGGGCCATCCCAAGGAATGGCAGGCGAAGGTAGTACATAGGTATTAGGTGGTTAGGTGTTTGGTAGGTCTTTAAACCTGCCTAAATCTAGACTTTCTGCCTATTGAATCCTATGCTAAAAATTAATTATCAGTTTACTGATAAAACAAAAGACCCTAACATCGCTGTTAGGGTCTTTATTCATTGAAGTGGTAGATCCCGGACTCGAACCGGGGACACACGGATTTTCAATCCGATGCTCTACCAACTGAGCTAATCCACCTCAATTCCCCGCGTTAATCGGGAGTGCAAAAATAAGTATAATTTTATTTAATCCCAATCTTGGCTTAAAAAAAACAAAGAAATCTCGCAAAGCGGGGATTTATTCCCCGAAAAGTCCGCTTGATAAATAGCGATCTCCGCGGTCGCAAATGATGCAGACGATCACACCTTCCTCTAACTCAGTCGCTAAGCGTAAGCTAGCTAAAACACTGCCGCCACTGCTCATGCCGCCGAACACGCCTTCGACTTTAGCTAGAGCCTGTGTCATCGCAGTCGCATCTGCTTCTGAAATGTCCATCACGCGGTCTACGCGGGAGGGGTCATAGATTTTAGGTCGGTATTCGATAGGCCAGCGGCGAATGCCGGGGATCTTAGAGCCGTCTGTGGGCTGGCAACCCACGATTTGGATGGCTGGATTTTGTTCCTTTAAGTACATCGACGTGCCCATAATGGTGCCCGTGGTGCCCATTGAACTTACGAAGTGAGTGACGGCACCTTTCGTGTCGCGGTAGATTTCGGGTCCCGTCGTTTTGTAATGGGCCAAATAATTATCCGGATTCTCGAACTGATTCAGCATGAAGAATTCGCCGCTGGCGGCCTTTTCCACGGCGTAATCGCGTGCGGATTCGATGCTTTCTGTCAAGGTCACGCGTGCCCCAAAGGCTTCCATCGTCAAGACGCGTTCCCGCGTGGAATTCGCTGGCATCGCTAATTCGATCTCGATATCATATAAACGGGCAATCATCGCTAACGCGATTCCGGTATTACCAGAGGTAGCTTCGATGAGCTTCATTCCCGCCTTTAATTCGCCGCGTTGGATGGCGCCTTCGATCATATTTTTCGCGGCACGGTCTTTCACAGATCCGCCTGGGTTGTTGCCCTCTAACTTCCCAAAAATCTTGACGTTCGGGTTCGGGTTCAAACGCGATAATTCGACTAAAGGCGTGTTTCCTACTAAATCTAACAGCTGGCTCATATTAATCTTGGATAACTTTGACGTTTTCTTGGTGGTAAATCTTCGTGTTAGGGGCAACGCTGCGCGTTAACCAGACGTTTCCGCCTATGATCGAGTCTTTTCCTACCACTGTTTCGCCGCCTAAAATAGTGGCTCCAGAGTAGATGACCACGCCGTCTTCGATAGTGGGGTGTCGCTTCGTGGAGGCCATCGATTTATCGACAGAAAGGGCTCCTAAAGTGACTCCTTGGTAGATTTTGACGCGTTCTCCGATGACGGTGGTTTCCCCAATCACGATTCCGGTGCCGTGGTCCATAAAGAAATAGCGACCGATGCTGGCGCCGGGGTGGATGTCGATACCGGTTTTGGAATGTGCATATTCTGTCAAAATCCGCGGTATCAACGGCACTTTTTCCTGGTGCAATCCGTGCGCTAAGCGGTAAAAGGCCAAGGCGTAAAAGCCGGGATAGGTCCGAATCACCTCATAGGAAGTGGTCGCCGCCGGGTCGCCCGCCACCATCGCTTCCACGTCCGTTTGCAAGAGGTCGTAGATGGCTGGAATTTGGCCTAAAAAGCGGTGAGCGATGACTGCTGGATCTTCCGAAAGCTGTTCTTTCATCGAATACAACAGACTTTCAAGCCCATTTTCGATGCTTTCCCACACGGCTTTCAGTTCGGACACCTCCTTAAAATGCAGTCGCGTTTGTTCCGGGAAAAGCGTCAAAACGATTTTCGTGAACAACTTTTTGATGTCAGAAGTCGCCGGAAAAGGGGGCGTCTGCTGGTGTTGCGCGACTATCTTATCTAAAAATTCGTTAGGAAGCATGGCTTAAAAGTAAATCGGTTTGTTCGATCGGGTCCAGCGTGCGGACTTCGATGCGGGTGATTTTGTCGTTTTCTCTTTGGCCTAAACCGTACATATAGGCCTTATCGTAGTAATAGAGCGTGATTTCCGCGACTAAACTAAAGTCGTCTGCCTCTAGCGCTTCCATCGCGATGGCGTAGCGATCCAGGCCTAAACGCTTCTTTATTTTGCCCAAAGCCGTCGCCAAATCCTCCTTCGGATAAGACGCATACACGTTCACTAAGTGCGGCAAACGGTAGACCGGTTCAATATCTAAAAACGTGACAGGAGCCTCTCTGAGCTGATTATAGAGCGATGCCCCCATAAATACCTGACCTATGTGGCGGCTTTCATCCTCCACCCAGATCTCCTGGCCGTAATCAAAACCGCACAAAATGCGGTGTACTTCATTCTCAAAATGCTCACTCGTAGGCTGCTCCGCCAGGCCTAAATGCCCAAAAGCCGACCCTCTATGGTGCGCAATTCCTTCTAAATCGAGTACCTGATGTCCTCTTTTCGCTAATTCATGCAAGATTTCCGTCTTCCCGGATCCCGTCTTCCCACCCAAAACGCGGAAGGGAATGGGTTGTTCGAAAATGGCTAATACCTCGTTTCGGTAGGCCTTGTAGCCACCCACGAGGATTTTGACCTGCAATCCAGCCGTCTCAAAAAGCCAGGCCATACTGCCGCTTCGCATGCCTCCGCGCCAGCAATGGACGAGGATGGTGTTGTCGACGGCTAGCTTTTTGGCCTTTTTCACCCAGGTCGCTAGTTGCGGACCCACGAATTCTAAGCCTAATTCAATCGCTTTGTCCTTCCCTTTTTGTTTGTAGCAGGTGCCCACCGCCGCGCGCTGTTCATCATCGAAAATAGGAAAGGAAATCGCTCCCGGAATCCGTGCCCGCGTATATTCGCCAGGCGATCGGACATCGAGCACCTGGTACGTTTTTGCGGCTTCGAGGAAGTCTGACGGACTGAGTTTTTCGGGCATTATAGGGTTATTTCGTAGAATTCGAAGTGTAATGGATCGAATGTCTGTAGTAAATCGTGTATAAAATCGGGGTAATCACTCGCGAATTCGAGGAAGTTCGTATGTCTTTCCTGCCATTCTCCAGCAGGGAATAAGGCTTCTTTTAATGCCAAAACCTGTCTCACTTCATCCCCCTGATTACGCTCTTCCGCGCGCTTTAATTTCTTCGCTAAGCGCTCCAAACCTTTCGTCCAGCGTGCCTGCTCTGCGTGCACACTAGCTTCTAAAGTAGGATCGATGGCTTTTGCCCTAGCGGCCAGTTCCGCTAAAATAGGCATCAGATTTTGCGCCTCTTGATCGGTATCCAACTTATGTGACGTGCGTCCCGCCACAAAATCACGTCGTAGCGCTAATTCATTTTTAAACAAATCGGCTAAATTCAGGCCTAATTTCTCCGCTTTCTCCGCCTGTTTCTGCGTCTTCACGATCGCAAAATTGCGCGGCAATAAAATAGGGAATGGAACCTGGTGTAAATCAAATATACCTTTCAATTGCAACCAATACGCCACCTCCGCCGGGCCGCCTATGTAGGCTAGGTTAGGTAAAATGACTTCTTGGTACAAAGGACGTAAGATGACATTCGGGCTAGCTTTCGTACTATCCACCGAATCCCCTGTTTCCAAACGAACGCGATCGTTATCTGTTAATTCAAACAAGTTCACTGGACGCGCCGAAACCTGTGTCTTGTAGCCTAAGGCTTCTAATTTCTCAGTCGTCGCCCGTACAATCGGCTCGTGAACCTGTTGCTTTAAATCCGCCTCCATGATAGGAGCAAAAATCGACTTCAATCGCGCATCATCTGCATCGAGACAGACTAAACCCTCAGCCCCGAAAAGCGCGTGCATATACATTTTCACTGCTTCTGAGAGGTTTTTTCCCTCTGAATAGGCCTTGTCGAAGATCTCATTTCTCAACGGAATGCGAGGGAAATCGCTCAATGAAAAGCGACCTACGGCACCTTTTTGGGAAGTATTCCACTCGTATTTCGTCCCAAAAGCAAAGAAGTGATTGATCTCCTCAAAATCATGGTCCTCCGTCGCCATCCAATAAACAGGGACAAAGCGCTGAGTGGGAAACGCTTTTTGAAGTTTTCGCGCCAGATTAATGGTCGAGACTAACTTATAAATCACATACAGCGGACCCGTATAGATGTTTAACTGATGTCCCGTGGTTACCGTAAAGGTATTTTCATCACGAAGATCCACCGCTGGCATTTCAGCACCTATCGCGGCATATTGCTCGCTTAAAACCGTCTGTAATATCGCGCGATTAGCCGCTGGGAAAGTGCTTTTAGAAGCAATTTGGTCTTTGAAATTTTCCAGACGAGGACCATTGTTGTAAAACGTTTTCAACACCGGCTTCTCTGCTAGATAATCCAGTAACAGTTTGGAAAAAGCGTTCAGCGAAGTGAGTGTATGCGTTTTGTAGTCCATTATTTTGGGGCGGAATGTTTTGTCCTGATGTTATCGTAAACGCTGTCTGGGATAGGAATGTTCAATTTCTCCGCAGCCGTTTCTGGTTTTTCCCAATTTAAATACCCTTTTACCCAAGCAAAAGCGAGTCCCAAAGCCAGGATTCCCACGAATAATAAAATCTCGAATACCGCATACATCGGGAATTCCGGTGCCGCAACAGATAGAGCTTTTTCTTTTAATAGGGTGGCCGTGGGGAATAAGAATACTAATTCGATTTCGAACAGGACGAAGAGCAGGGCAATCACGTAAAAGCGCGGATTGAAGCGAATATTGGCGTTTCCTACCGGTGCTTCGCCGGATTCGTAGGTGGAATTCTTCTCGACATTGGGGCGATTTGGGCGAATAAAGCGGGCAAGGGTTAAGATCAAGCCCAGGAATAGAATTCCTGCGCCTAAAAATGCCGCCACATAGCCAAATTGCTCGATCATTTTCTCAATTTCAAATATCCCTTCACCACCGTAAACGTGGTAACTGCTAGGAAGAATAGAATGATATATTGTACGTAGTTGATGATGCCGGGGAAATTTTGGCCTAAATAAAAACCTGCGGTCACTAAAATACCCACCCAGAGAGCGCCACCCACCAGGTTCAATAAAATAAATTTGTACCAGGAAAGGTGACTAATTCCCGCTAAAATAGGAGTGAAAGTCCGCACAATAGGCAAAAAGCGACTGATCACCAGCGCCATAAATCCGTATTTGTCAAAAAATTCTCGGGTCGATTCCAAGTGTTTCTTCTTGAAAAACCAACCATCCGGCCTATTCATCAGCGATTTGCCAAAAAACCGCCCCACTAAATAACCCACAAAGGAACCGATGACGGCGGCTAGAAAAATACTTAACAAAAGGGAGCTCAATGGCTCTTTCAGCACGCCGGTACCCCCAAAAACACCCGTCAAAAACAACAGATAATCCCCAGGCAGGAAAAAGGCAAAGAAGAGGCCATTCTCGGCGAAAACAATCAAGGTAATGACCATCAATCCAGAGCGGATAATGGTTTCAGAATCAGTGAGCTGATGCCACAAAAGATTTATTTCATCCATGATTTAGGCCGTCATTCCATCTTAAATTAAAATGAAAATATAAATATGGGTGAAAAATTCGAATTTTTGTTACATTTGGGGGATGAAAAATGTCATGGCTTATGTTCTTTTTGTGATCCTATTTGCCGGCGGCTTATTGCCCAAGGTGGGGATGGAGCAGTCCATCAAGGCGAACGAACTGGTTAAGCATTTTCAAGATCACAAGAAGCAGGCTCCGGCGGGTTTCAGTTTTGTGGACTTTCTTTGGATGCATTATGCGGCTGATTCGAAGCACGCAAAAACAACCCAACATCCGAGTTTACCTTCATTCGATTTCTCAGGTGCGATGGGCTTCGTTTTGCCCGCAGTTACCTTCTTTTTCATGAGTGCTGTCGCGCTCATCGTAGCGCGTCGCCGCTCAGAATTCTACGAAAACAACTACCATTTCTCGATGGAGCGTGTCTTAATCGCGCCTCCCCGGTTTTAAAATTACGCCTGTTCTGTACGGTTTCAAGCCGTTTATATCAAAGCTTAATTTTTAAAACATGATTAATTCCATTATCAGTTTCAGTATACGCAATAAATTAGTGGTCGGGCTTTTTGTCCTGGGGCTGATTTTTTGGGGAGGCTATTCGCTGAGCAAACTGCCCATCGATGCCCTGCCAGACATTACGTCGAACCAAGTGCAGGTGATCACACAATCCCCGGCTTTGGCCGCCTCCGAGGTGGAGAAGTTTATCACCTATCCTTTGGAGATATCGTTACGAACGATCCCCAATGTAAAGGATATTCGGTCCATTTCTCGGATGGGTATGTCCATTATTACGGTCGTTTTCGAGGATGAGGTCGCCACCGAAGTGACCCGGCAGCAAGTGGCCGAAAAATTAAAAGCGGCTGAGCCCTACCTTTTACAAGGGTCTGGCATTCCTGAATTAGCGCCCATCACCACCGGTCTAGGCGAGTTTTTTCAATACACCCTAGAGGTGGATCCTGCATTTAAAGATCAATATTCCCTTGCGGATTTGCGGACTTACCAGGATTGGATCATTAAACGTCAGCTCTTAGGAATCAAGGGCGTGGTAGAAGTGAGTTCCTATGGAGGGCACTTGAAGCAATATGAAGTGGCTGTAGATCCAGAGCGATTACGTGCCATGAACGTGAGCGTAAACGAGGTATTTAAGGCGATTCAGATCAATAATTCGAATTCCGGAGGTGGCTATATAGAGAAAGGTACGGATGCTTATTTCATCCGTTCGGAGGGAATGTTGACTTCGTTAGAGGATATTGAGAATACGGTGGTTTCCCAAAGAGGGGAGGCGGGCTTGCCCGTTCTAGTGAAGGATGTGGCCAAAGTAGGCTTCGGGAAAGCGATCCGCTACGGTGCGATGACCAGAAATGGAAAGGGGGAGGCGGTAGGTGCCGTGATGTTGCTTTTAAAAGGGGCGAACGCAAATCAGGTGGTTCAAGATGTGAAGGCTCAGCTGGAAATCATTGGCAAAACCCTTCCCCAAGGAGTTCACGTGGTTCCCTATTTAGACCGCAGTGTGTTAATCGGTCGCGCCATCAATACGGTGGAGAAGAACTTGATCGAAGGAGGTTTGATCGTCGTGTTTATCTTAGTTTTACTACTGGGAAATCTGCGCGCCGGCTTGATCGTGGCCTCGGTGATTCCACTCTGTTTATTGTTTGCCTTTGCGCTGATGCACATTTTCGGGGTGTCTGCGAACCTGATGAGTTTAGGGGCGATTGATTTTGGCCTGATTGTGGATGGCGCCGTCATCATTGTGGAGTCCATTATACACCGGCTCCACAGCCATCGAAAAGGCGAGGAATTGAGTCAGCAGGCGATGGATGAGGAAGTGGGGATTTCTGCCAAAGCGATTTTCGGCTCCGCTGCCTTTGGCGTCATCATCATTCTGATCGTTTACCTGCCCATTATGGCTTTAGGTGGAATCGAGGGCAAGATGTTTAGACCGATGGCGCAAACAGTTAGTTTCGCTATTCTAGGCGCATTGATTCTTTCGCTGACTTATGTGCCCATGATGTCTGCTTTGTTTTTAAGCAAGAAAATCAGTCATGAAATCACGATTGCGGATCGAATTATGGGTTTTTTATACCGCAGCTATCAACCCCTCATTCATTGGGCCTTGAAGCAACGCAAGTGGGTGGTGATCGGAGCTTTTGGCCTATTTAGCGCCAGTATTGCCCTCTTTATGACTTTAGGCGGTGAGTTTATTCCGGAATTAAACGAAGGCGATTTTGCGGTAGAGACGATTTTGCCTACGAATGCCTCTCTTTCCCAAAGTATTAAAATCAATTCCGCGGCTCAAGCGATGTTATTGAAGAAATTTCCTACGGAAGTGAAGCAAATTGTTTCCCGCATCGGAGCCTCTGAAATCCCAACGGACCCGATGGGCGTGAATGCCTGCGATTTAATTATCCAATTAAAGGATCCGTCGGAATGGAAAAATGCGGAGACGATGGAGGAATTAGAGGCCAAAATGGATGAGGCATTAGACGTCTACCCAGAAGTGAATTTCGAGTTCACGCAACCGATTCAAATGCGTTTTAACGAGCTGATCGCGGGGGTAAAATCGGATATTGCGGTGAAGATTTTTGGGGAAGATCTCCAAGAATTGTTTGATCACGCGACCGAAGCGTCTCGTTATATCCGCAGCATCGACGGCGTAGGCGACATCAAAGTCCAGCAAATCGACGGTATTCCACAATTAGTAGTGAAATACAACCGCGTGAAGATGGCGCAATATGGCTTGAATGTGAACGAAGTTAACTCCGCCATCAAGATGACTTTCGCCGGAGAAACGGCCGGAATCGTGATGGAAGGCGAGAAAAGATTCGACTTAGTAGTTAGAATGGATTCCGTTCACCGCCAAGACATTCAGAATTTGCGCGAACTCTACATCGACTTGCCATCTGGCTCGCAAATCCCCTTACAAGAAGTGGCGGAGGTAAATTACGAAAACGCGCCATTAGAAATTTCCAGAGATAATACGCACCGCCGCATTACCATCGGGATTAATGTTCGAGGTCGTGACGTGGAAAGCGTGGTGGCTGATATCCAAAAAGTCATGAAAAATAAGATCACTTTGCCGGCGGGTTATTACGTGACCTATGGCGGAACGTTTGAGAATTTACAGGCGGCGAAATCGCGTTTGGCTTTAGTAGTCCCGATCGCGTTAGCGCTGATTTTTGTACTCTTGTTTTTTACCTTCCAAAGCTTCTTAGAAGCCGCCATCATCTACTTGGCGATTCCTTTATCAGCTATCGGGGGTGTGGTTGCCCTTTGGTTACGCGGGATGCCGTTCTCGGTTTCAGCGGGGATCGGATTTATCGCTTTATTCGGTGTTGCGGTCTTGAACGGAATTGTGTTGCTCTCCTTCTTTAAGCAATTAGCCAATGAGGGTTTAGGTGTAGAGGAGCGATTGAAGAAAGGTTTGGAATTGCGTTTTAGACCGGTGATTATGACGGCGGCGGTGGCCTCTTTAGGTTTCTTGCCCATGGCGCTGAGTCACTCGCCGGGTGCGGAGGTACAACGGCCCTTAGCAACGGTGGTGATAGGCGGTTTGATTACCGCGACGTTCTTAACGCTGGTCGTTATTCCGGTCGTCTACTCGATCGTGATGGGCCGCCGAGAGCAGAAGCTGAAGGCCAAAGGCTTAGGGATGATAGTGTTGTTTATTTTGATGTCGTTTAGTTCGTTTGCAGAGACTAAGCCGGAGGCGACTAAGACGCAGTCGACTAAGTCACGAAGTGACGACCCATTGACTAAGTCGCGTAGCGACGACCCCCGCCTGTCGCTAAAAGCTTGCCTCTCCCTCGCCTCCACTCGCAACGCCCTCCTTGCCACTGGTTTGGCCGACGTTAAAACCGCGGAGGCTTTGATTAATTCGGGTAAAGAATTGCCTAAAGGAACGGTGGATGCGCAGTACGGAAAGACGCAGACCTATTACAGTCAGGATTTTACGGTGATGGCTTCCCAAAGTATCCCGTGGCCTACGCTGTTAAAGGCGCAGGTGAAGTCCTTGACCTCGGCGAAAGTGTTGAGCGAAAAGCGCTTGAAGATTACGCAGAATTTAGTGGCTTCGAGTGTGAAATTCTATTATTATCAGATTTTGGCACAGCAGAAAAATCTAACGTTTTTAGCTTCACAAGACAGTTTATATACCCTGATGAAGCGTGCGGCAACGATTAAATTCCAACAAGGCGAGACGAATCGCTTGGAATTGATGGCGGCGGAAACGCGCTTGCGGGAGTTTCAACAGAAGCGTTTGTCCTTAGAAGCGGATCAAAAGACGGCCTACCAAAACCTCGCTTACTGGATCAATGAACCGGGCGAATTTGAGATTGAAGGGAAGGAATCGCTGGCCATGGAATCCGGCCAAGCTGGGTTAGATCTGTCGAAAAACCCGACTATCGAACTTTTAGCTGAGCAAGTGGAGCACGGGAAATTGCTGACGGCGGTCGAAAGAGAACGCTTGAAGCCGGATCTGAGAATTGGGGTTACGACGCAGAGCATTGAAAATGTAGGGGGCCAAAACTTCGTACAAGCTGGTTTGGCCATTCCGATTTTCGGGAAAGGGCAAAAGGCGAAGATTGCCTCAGCGAAATTACAGGAGGAGGCTTTTGTTAGCCAAAAAATCCAAGCCGAATCCGCCTTGCAAACGGATTACAAGAATGCGGAGGCCGCAGTGGCGAAATACCGGGCGAGTTTGGCCTATTATACCTCCACAGCCTTGCCTCAAGCAGCATTATTAGAGAAGACCGCGCTGAAATCGTATCAGCAGGGAGAAATCGAATACGTCGAGATGTTGCAAAATACGCAGCAAGCTTGGCAGATTCGCGAAAGTTATATTCAAGAAGTCAACGCCTACAACCAGGCGATTATCACCCGTCAAACCATCATTGGAAATGAATAAGTTAATCAAATTAGCAGCACTATGCCTTGTATTAGGCGTAGCGGCTTGCTCGAAAAAAGAAGAGGCCACC
Source organism: Aquirufa antheringensis (assembly GCF_023921165.1). NCBI lineage: Bacteria > Pseudomonadati > Bacteroidota > Cytophagia > Cytophagales > Flectobacillaceae > Aquirufa > Aquirufa antheringensis. Next base: position 852,585 of record NZ_CP049835.1, on the reverse strand, counting down.
ACGGAAACGCCGGTGACCGAAATTAAATTGACCGCAGAACAGAAGACGAACGCGGGCATCGAATTCGGAGCTTTAGAAGAGCGCGAAATGTCTACCGAAGTTAAATGTACTGGGGTGGTCGATGTGCCGCCTATATCTTTAGCGTCTATCTCAATCCCCATCGCGGGTTACGTGAAAACGACGTATGAATTGCTTCCGGGCAAAAAAGTGTCGAAAGGGCAGGCCTTAGCGACCTTGACGTCTCTTGATTTCATCCAAATGCAGCAAGAGTATTTGCAGGCTTTGTCTTCGCAGACTTTTATGAGTTCCGAGAAATCGCGTCAGCAAGTGTTGACGAACGAGGAAGTGGGTTCAAAAAAGAAATTACAGCAGTCGGAAGCTGATTTAGGCAATGTGAATGCGCAGGTGAAGGCTTTGGGACTAAAATTAGAGGTCTTAGGCTGTGACTTGAAATCGCTAGCCAAAGGAAACCTGAGCTCTGTTTTGACTTTGCGTTCGCCCATCGACGGCTATATCCAAGACCAGTTTTTAGCGATCGGGAAATACGTAACACCGTCTGATGTCTTGATTAAGGTCGTGGGAATGGCAGACAAGCACGTGGAATTGAAGGTGTTTGAGAAGGATTTGGCCAAATTAAACATCGGTCAAACCATCGAATTCGAATCAGAGGGTCAAAAAGCGAATGCCAAAATCTTCCTCATCGCCCCACAAGTGGATTTAACGAATCGCACCACCTCTGTACACGGCCACTTCGCAAACAAGTCGGATGAAAAGAACTTCACGGTAGGACAATTCGTGAGTGCACGCATCGAAGTAGGCTCTCAAAAAATTCCTAGCATTCCACAAGCGGGCCTGGCTCGCGTGGGTAAAGGCGGTTTCATCTACGTGGAGATGACGAATGGAGCCATGGCACAAGTGCCTGTGGAGATTTTGAGCTCGACGCCTGAATACGCGGGAATCAAATTATTAAAAGAATTACCGGCAGGAAAAGTCGTAACAAAGGGCGCATCAGCCTTAGAAGCGATCTTCGCGAAAGACTAGTCTTTTTCGACCCAGCCGCTCCAAACCGTATAATCGGCCCATCTTGCAGGTGGGTCGATTTTTTTGTCAAAAATTCCGAAAATCGTCGACCCCGATCCGCTCATCGCTGCATAGCTCGCACCCAAGGTGTACATTTCTTCCTTCAAAGAAGCCAAAACAGGATAATGCGGGAAGATACTCTTCTCGAAATCATTCGAAATCGCCTCTTTCCAATCCGCTTTCAAAATGGCCTTGCGCAGATCTACCGGTGCTTTTGCAGGAGTCACCCCCGCATAGGCTTCCGCCGTAGAAATGCCCACTGCTGGGTATAATAACACGAGAAACTTCCCTTTTAGGCTTGCCTCGATAGGGCTCAGTTTGTCCCCTTTTCCTTTGCCAAAAGCCGCCTGATTCGACAGGAAAAACGCACAGTCGCTGCCTAATTTTGCCGCATAGGGTTGTAAATCTTCGTTCGTTAAAGGCAATTGAAATAGGTCTCTCAAGCCCATCAACGTAAATGCTGCGTCAGAGGATCCGCCGCCTAAACCAGCGCCCATGGGGATAATTTTGTGCAAATGGATGTGTACAGGAGGCATTTGATGGTCTTTCCTCAGTAGCTCATAAGCCTTGTAGCATAGATTATCCTCGATGACGCCTGCGATGTCTAAACCTGAAGAGCTAAAGGTGAATTCCCCTTCTGATGGCGTGATCTCGAGCACATCCGTCCAAGGCACCGGAAAGAAACAAGTCTCTAAATCGTGAAATCCATCCTTGCGTTTCTTCGTGATGTACAAGCCTATATTAATCTTCGCGTGCGGAAATAAAACCATATTAATCTTCTAAAGAGTTGCCTATCCAGCTGAAACGAACCCATAATCCGATAAAGAATAAGATCAGGGCAATTTCTGCAAATAGGTAAGAAAGGGAGATGTGTTCTTCCCAGGTAACCGTTTTGACCACTGAGGCCTCCATTTTATCAATTTCTTGGAAAATTTGTTGCAAGGCCTGGCCATTCGTGGCCCGGAAGAATTTTCCCTTCGTCAAGCGCGCAATCTCGCGCAAGGTACTTTCGTCCACCGGGTCTATACTTGGTTGTAGGCTTCCCACGGCTATGGTATAGACTTTGATGTTGAAATTTTTAGCCAGTTCCGCGGAGGTAACCGGGTCGAGATTACCGGCTGTATTATTACCATCGGATATCAGGATGCTGATTTTCTTGGGATTTTCAGAGTCGCGGATTTGGTTAATACACATCCCCAAGGCATCGCCCAAAGCGGTTCCTTCCTCCACAATTTGATTCGTCTGGAATCGCTGTAACTGATGCAATAAAAAGGCCGAATCCGTCGTAATGGGACTCGCTAGATAGGGGGCACCCGCGAAAGCGATGAGCGAAATGGGATCGTGATTTCGCTGGCGGATGAACTCTTTGCCCATCTTTTTAGCTGTTTCTAAGCGACTGGGGCTAATATCACGCGTCTGCATGGAGGAGGATATGTCCAAAGCCAGGGCAATATCAATTCCTTCCACTTGCTTTTTCTGGTGTTTAATCACGCGGTAAGGTCCTGCCGCCACGATGATGACGGAAGACAGGCATAGTACCTGAATGACCATGGGAACATAACTCAGCAAGAGGGTAAGCCGGTTTTGCTTCAAGGGCACAGAAAGCGATAATTCCAGGCGTGGCTGATTGCCGCGCTGGCGTAAATACTTGATGAAATAAACGAGGAAGGGCCATACCAAGCCATACAAAAACAAGCTATTCTCCCACTCGAAGGTGAAGAATGCTTGGATTTGGTGCCATGAATACAGCGGATTAAACTTCATTGTTCTGGATCTTTTCCTGTTCTATTTCGTATAAATTCGTGGCTAAACCCTCTAAATACTGTAAGGATTCCGTCGTATGCTGGGAAAAATTCCCGCCATAAATAGCTGAATCCATTTCATTCAAGACCTTTTCCATCGCCTCATCTGCCAAGTTATCGAGCATTTCTTTCGAAGTAAAGGTCGTAAAAGGTAATTGCGTTAATTCCTCTAGGTATTTCTTCCAGCCAGAAAAGGCCCGTTCTAAATTCAGTAAGCCCACCGGAGTTCCCGCCACTTGACGCGCATAGCGCTGGAAGGTTCGTTTAAATTCCCGGTGACGTCGCCATAATAGGTAGCGTTTGAAGAGTTTGGTGATCGTTTTGCCAAAAATCCAGTAAATCAATCCCGCCATAATAAGCAAGCTAATTCCCGCCGCAAACACGTTTTTCAAATCCGTTTTAGGGCTGAGGGGCTGGATGGGGATGCTTTGGTACAAAGAATCTAAGTCAATCTGCTCTGGATGTAATAACAATCGCTTTAAATGGATGCTATCGACCACCGGATAAATGATCGTGCAATCGGGCTCCTGGAGGAGGTAAATGGGTATTTGCAGTTTTTGGACGGGTGCTAACTGAAACAAGCGAAGGGTATAAACGGCGGAGTCCAATGACCCCGAGGCCGTCGTTTTCGTCGCAAAAAACTCTCGTTTCACTGTCTCAAACGCGCCAAAATGCTGGTTCGCATTCGGAAAAAATACTTCCTGGTCCTTCGGATGACGCACATACAGCGAATAGTGAATGGGCTGTCCTATGACGACCGAATCCTCCTGAAACTTCCCTTTAATGATGAATGGCGTCTCTTGCATTAGCGTCTAGCATTAAAAAGTTTAACTAATGCCGGCACGAAATCCTCGCCAGAACGCAATTCCACGTAATCTGCGTGCCATCGCTTGCACATTTCCTTTAAATCCCCTCCGCGGTTTTTGACCTGTTGCTGAAGCAACTGCTTAAATCCGCGCGCAGAGGTATTGACCCAAGTGGTCCGCTTTCTTTCCGGATCGTAAATAGGGACGATGCCCATAGAGGGTAATTGAATTTCTTGTTGATCGAGCGTATGCAACACCACTAAATCATGCTTTAAGGCTGCAGCACGCAATAAATCTTCATAGCCCTCGTCGATGAAATCGGATAACACAAACAAAAGACTTTTGCGTTTCAAGGTTTGCAATGCGAAGGTTAATCCGGCCTTCAGATCCGTCGTTGTATTCTCAGGCTTCACTCTAAAAAGCTCCGAAATAACTTTATAGCCATGTTTTTTGCCCATCGCTGGAGGCATGTATTTTTCGTTCTTATCGCTAAAGCAAACAAATCCAAGGTGACTTGCCTCCTGAATGGCAGCGAAGGCTAACACCCCAGCCACTTCCTTCAAGGTCTTCATTTTGCTATTTCCCAGTCTTCCTACCGTGCCAGAGGCGCTGACGTCAATTAAGAAGAAAACGGTTTGCTCTTTTTCTTCTTTGAAAAGCTTCACAAAAGTTCCGTGACCCTTCGACGAGGTGTTCCAGTCAATGTGACGCACATCATCTCCATAATGGTATTGGCGAAGGTCACTAAACTCTAAGCCCGATCCCTTAAAGACGGAGGAGAAATTTCCATGCATTTGTGTGTTAATCGCTTTTCTAATGCGTATTTCCAGCTGAACAACATGGGTCAGGAAGGCTTTGATGTCCATATCCACGAGACTAAATTACCTATTTTTTACCCAATCTGAATGAAATGAGCTAAAAGCTTTCTAATTTACGGGTATATTTACAAGATGAAAAAGGTCTATTTATTGCTTTTCTTGGCCCTAAGCGCGCTTGCCTTGTACGCGTGTACGGATGATTCGACGAGCAATCGATTGGAACAGGAGGAGATGGCTCAGATTTTGGCAGATATACACATCGATGAGGCCATTATTCAAAATATGCACCTGGGCAATTCCGATACGGCCTTAGTCCTTTACCACGAATTATCGAAACAGACCTTGAAGAAACGCGGTCTTGATTCTACCCAAGTAGCGAAAAGCCTCGGTTCCTATGTCAAAGATCCTGCCGATTTCGTCAAATTATATACCCGTGTGAATGAAATTATCGAGGAGCGCCAGAAAAAAGCAGCGGCTAAAAAACCCGTCGCAGAAAAACCATGAGATCGCTTCTTCTATTATTATTGTGTATTAATCTGATTTCTATGGGGCAATCGCCTGTAATTCAAGGACATCGTGGCTGCAGAGGCTTATATCCGGAGAACTCTTTACCTGCGTTTCAACACGCGCTAGAGATGGGGGTGACCGTTCTTGAAATGGATGTTTGCCTTTCTGCAGACGGCCAGGTCTACGTTTCCCATGAGCCCTACCTGAATCCGCTGTATGCGTCTTTTCCGGATGGTTCGCCCGTGAAAGATGCGTCGATTAATTTATACCAAAAGACCTATGCCGAAATCAAATCTTTCGATGTAGGCTCCCGCGGAAACAAGCTTTTTCCAGAACAGGTCCGCGTCGCTACTTATAAACCCTTACTTTCAGAGGTCTTAGCCTTAGGGGAGGCCTTCGCACATAAAACGGGTCGTACTATTTATTATAATATCGAGATCAAGTCCGAACCTTCCGAATACGGTAAATCACAACCGGCGACGGTAAAAGAATTTGCGGACAAGGTATGGGCGGTGATTTCCGCAGGAATTTCTCCGTCTGCATTGATTTTGCAAAGTTTCGATTTTGCGGTATTGCACTACTGGAAAACGGCCATCAATAAGGGACGCATTTCCGCTTTAGTAGAGCAGGAGAGCCCTGAGCAGATGCTTTCATCGCTGGGTTTTGTACCGGATATTTTCAGTTCCTCGCACAAGTATTTGACGAAGGAGCAGATTGATTTTTGTCACGGGAAAGGGATGCAGGTCATTCCTTGGACCATCAATACGACGGCAGAGATGCAGAAATTCAGTGCTTGGCAGGTGGATGGCATCATTACCGATTACCCTAATCGTGCACCTCAATTCCTAAAACCCTAACATGTCGTTGTTTAATGAGACTTTGTTGTGGTTTATGAAGCGGAGAATGCCGCGGATTGAGGCGATGTACGAACGGCCTTTGGAACTACAAGAACAAATGTTGCAGGGCTTATTGTCTCATGGTCGTTCCACTGAATGGGGGGCGAAACACGGCTACCAAGACGTCAGCAATTACGAGAGATTCAAGCAACAAGTTCCCATTTCCACCTACGAAGAGATCTTTCCCTACATCGATCGGATGATGCAAGGGGAGCAAAACATCTTGTGGGATACACCCATTAGCTGGTATTCGAAGTCTTCTGGTACCACGAATGCCCGCAGTAAATTCATTCCAGTCTCGAAGGAGTCGCTGGAAGAATGCCACATGATGGGCGGGAAAGATATGATCACGCTGCTCGCTGCTAATAAGCCAGATACGAAAGTTTTTGAGGGGAAAGGCCTATCCATCGGGGGAAGTTTGACGGAGAATCCAGTGAATTCGAGCATGCTGATGGGTGATGTGTCCGCGGTGGTGATGAAGAATCTGCCTATTTGGGCGCAAATTATACGGACGCCTTCGCTGGATGTGGCGCTGATGGGAGATTGGGATCAGAAGATCGAGAAGATGGCGATCGAGACGTCGAAGGAGAATGTGACGAGTATTTTGGGCGTGCCTACGTGGACGCTCGTGTTGATCGAGAAGATTTTAGAGATTACCGGGAAGAAGTCGATTTTGGAGGTGTGGGAGAATTTTGAGTTTATGATTCACGGAGCGGTGGCTTTTGGGCCCTACCGGGAGTTGTTTAAGAACCAGATTTTTCCGTCTTCGCAGGTCGGATTTTTAGAGATATACAACGCGTCTGAAGGGTTCTTCGGGATTCAGGATGATTTGTCCAAACCGGATGAGATGCTCCTCATGCTCGATTACGGCATCTTCTATGAGTTCATTCCCATGAGCGATGAAGGGGAAGAGGCAAATACCATCGTTTCTTTAAGCCAGGTAGAAGTAGGCGTGAATTATGCGATGGTCATTTCGACAAACGCGGGTTTGTGGCGCTACAAGATCGGGGATACCGTGAAGTTTACTTCTGTCAGTCCGTACCGGATCAAGATTTCAGGAAGGACAAAGCATTTTATTAATGCTTTTGGGGAAGAGTTGATCATCGAGAATGCCGAGACAGCCGTCGCGCGCGCTTGCGCCGCGACCCAGGCAGAGATCAAGGATTATACGGCGGCTCCAGCCTTTATGAACGAGGGTAAAAATGGGCACCATGAATGGGTGATCGAATTTTCAAAAGCCCCAAAAGATTTTCGTACCTTTGCACAGATTTTAGACCAAACGCTTCGCGAGCAAAACTCGGATTACGATGCGAAAAGGTCTTATGATTTAGTGCTTGGCCCTCCTTTGGTCCATTTCGCCCCAGCCGGAACTTTCCATAACTGGATGCGGGAACGAGGGAAATTAGGCGGCCAACACAAAGTTCCGAGGTTAAGTAACCACCGGGAATTTTTAGAAGGAGTCAAGGCTCATTTTTAATCAAAACAAGCTATGTCGTTAAAAATAACTATCGAGAATGGTATCAAAGATGCCATGCGTGCGAAAGACGCGGACCGTTTACGTGCATTACGTGCGATCAAATCCATGATTCTTTTGGAAGAAACATCGGGTTCTAGCGCTGACGGTTTAAGCGCAGACGCAGAGATGAAAATCTTAATGAAAGCAGCGAAACAGCGCCGTGATTCATTAGAAGTCTATGTGGCTCAAAATCGCCCAGACTTAGCGGAAAAAGAACAAGCAGAATTAGCGATCATCGAAGAATTCTTGCCTAAGCAATTGTCTGACGCAGAATTAACCGCTAAAATCACCGAAATCATCGCGGCAGTAGGCGCGACGATTCCAGCCGATATGGGTAAAGTGATGGGTGCTGCTTCGAAGCAATTAGCTGGATTAGCAGACGGTAAAGCCATCTCGGCGAAAGTGAGTGAATTATTAAAGAAATAAGATTGGAAAAGAAGGTCGCGATACGGAATCTAAGTTTTGATCAGCTGAAGGCAGAGATGCTCGCAGCCGGAGAACCTGCGTTCCGGGCTAAGCAGGTGTACGAGTGGATTTGGAAGAAGGCTGCCCGCAGTTTTGACGCGATGGGAAATGTCCCTAAGACGACGCGCGAATGGCTTTCGGAGAAATTCTCTTTGCAAATCGTGACGACCGCGGAGGCACAATATAGTTCTGATCGCACCATCAAATCCAGCTTTCAATTACACGACAATAACCTCGTGGAGGGTGTGTTAATTCCTACCCGCGAACGCGTGACTGCCTGCGTTTCCTCCCAGGTGGGATGCTCGCTAACCTGTAGCTTCTGTGCGACGGGTTATATGGACCGCAAGCGAAATTTAGAGTCGTTCGAGATCTACGATCAGGTCGTGTTAATCCGCGATCAGGCACAGGAAAAATACGGTCAAGCGCTGACGAACATCGTCTACATGGGGATGGGCGAGCCGCTGTTGAACTATGCGAACGTCTTAAAATCCATCGAGCAGATTACCTCGCCAGAGGGTCTAGGGATGTCGCCACGCCGCATTACGGTGTCTACGGCGGGTATCGCTAAGATGATCCAAAAACTAGGTGACGATCAAGTCAAGTTCAATCTAGCCCTTTCTCTGCACGCTGCGAATGATACAAAGCGGAATCAGATTATGCCCATCAATGAGAGCAATACCTTGGACGTCCTGAAGGCCGCGCTATTGTATTTCTTCGAGAAGACGGGCAACGAAATCACGCTCGAATACATCGTCTTTAACAAGTTCAACGATACCATCGAGGATGCACGTGAATTGTATGAGTTTGCCAAAGGCATCCCGTGCAAAATCAACCTCATCGAATACAATCCCATCGCTCAATCTTCCTTCGTGAATGCGGAGGCAGATGCGATCGCGAAGTTCTCTGCGTTCTTAGAAAGTAAACGAATGATCGTGAATATCCGCCGTTCTCGTGGACGCGATATTGATGCGGCTTGTGGCCAGCTTGCCGGCAAAAAAGCCCCCGTAGTCGATGCCTAACACGATGTTTCCCATCTTCTTGAAAATGGATCAAATCCAGACCTTGGTCGTGGGAGGAGGGAACGTAGCCTTAGAAAAGGCATCCGCTATTTTGCGCAATTCACCGTCAGCAAACTTGACTTTAGTGGCGCCTTTTTTTCGCCCAGAGACAATCGAATACCTGCAGGATTTTCCTCACGTGCGCATCTTAACGCGCGGTTTTCATCCATCGGATTTAGAAGGTCTAGATTTAATCATCTGCGCCACGGATTCTCCCGCTTTACACGCGGAAATCAAAGCTTTAGCTGCAGCCCAGCACTTACTTTGTAATGTGGCAGATACGCCGCCTTTGTGTGATTTTTATTTAGGGTCGATTGTCCAGAAAGGCGATTTAAAGATTGCGATCTCGACGAATGGGAAGTCCCCTACTTTGGCCAAAAGAATCAGAGCCTTCCTCGAGGATGTGATTCCTGAGGACGTTCAAACCTCCCTCGAACAATTAGAGGAAGCCCGTAAATCATTAAAGGGTGACTTTCAAGAGAAAATCACCCAATTAAATGAACTAACTAAGAATCTAATCTTTAAAAAGAAGGACTAGTCGTCGATCTTCGCTGTTTCCAGCGTGGGCACTAGGGCATAAATAATCACCCAAGCTAACACATACGCACTTCCGCAAAGCAGGAAGATGATGTTATAACCGTCGTTAATATTACCCAATAATTTATATTTATCTAAAAGGGAACCTACGATCATGGGGAAGAAGATACCGCCCACAGACCCAGCCATTCCCCCGATCCCGATCACAGAACTGACTGCTTTCTTCGGGAACATATCCGTCGCGATCGAGTAAATATTCGCGCTCCACGCCTGGTGTGCCGCAGCAGCTAAGGAAATCAATCCCACCGCTTGCCAAATAGTATCACAATAACGCGCTAACATTATAGGCACCACCGCAATCGCAAAGCTGAACATTGACCACTTGCGCGCCTTGAATGACGGCCAGCCTTTGTTAATTAAATAACCAGACAACCAACCACCGCCAATACTTCCAATCGTCGTCGCCGTATAGACAATGATTAATTCTAAACTAGGCTTCTTCAAGTCTAAGTGGAAGCGCTCCGAGAAGTACGAGGGCAACCAGAAAAGGAAGAACCACCAGATAGGATCCGTGAACATTTTGCCAAAAAAGAAGGCCCAAGTCTGCTTAAATCCAAATAATTTACTCCAGCGAACCGGCGTCACATTGTCATCCTTCTCCTCCATATCCGCGTGGATATAGTCGAATTCCGCTTTCGATAAAGACTGATGCTTTGAAGGCACCTCATAGTAAAACCACCAAAAAATCAACCAAATAAAACCGATCGCCCCGGTCGCAATAAAGGCCATTTCCCAACCATAAACGCCTAAAATCCAAGGCACCATAATCGGTGCAGCCACCGCTCCAATATTCGCTCCAGAATTAAAGATACCCGTCGCTAGCGCGCGTTCGTTTTTAGGGAACCACTCTGCCACGGTCTTAATCGCTGCCGGGAAATTTCCTGCCTCACCTAAACCTAATAAACCACGCATAAATGCGAAGCTCATCGTGCCAGTTGCTAAGGCGTGCATCATTGCCGCAATACTCCAAACCACGATGGAAATAGAATAGCCTAATTTCGTCCCAATGCGGTCAATAATCCCGCCAAAACCCAATAAACTAATCGCATAGGCCGCTTGGAAAGTGATCACAATATTCGAATAATCTGTTTCAGACCAGTCAAACTCTTTTTCCAAGACCGGTTTCAATAAGCCGATAACCTGGCGGTCTAGGTAGTTAATCGTCGTCGCGAAAAATAGCAATGCGCATATTTTCCAGCGGTACTTTCCAATTGTTTCCATATTATAGTTCGTGATAGGTTTTGATCAGGTTAGCGATCGTGTTTGATATAGAGGTATAGTCTTGTTTTTGAATTAAGTCAGCCGGGAATAATTGAGAGCCCATGCCCACGGCTGCAGCACCCGCGCCAAACCAGGTTTTTAAACTTTCGCGGTTCGGTTCCACTCCGCCCGTTACCATGATTTTCGTCTTCGGCATGGGGCCTTGAATCGCTTTCACGAAAGCCGGACCTACCACGTTGCCTGGGAATATTTTTACGTATTTAGCACCTAAAATCTCCGCATTGCGAATCTCCGTCAAAGTCATCGTGCCTGGCATCCATGGAATGTTGTGTTTCGCACAAACCTCGCCTACGGAAGCCGTGGTGAAGGGTTGCAACATAAAGTCAGCGCCCATTTCGATGAATTCAGTCGCCTGTTTTGCATCGTAAATCGTGCCGATTCCCAATACTAAATCTGGACATTCTTTCTCGCAAAAGTCGATTAGTTTCGCAAAGATGGCTGGAGCCGCTTCGCCGCGGTTCGTGAATTCAAAAACGCGAATTCCGCCGTCGTAGCAGGCTTTTAAGACGTTTTGGGCGATCGTTTGATCGGCATTGAAAAATAAAGGGACGATAGGCGTTTCCGCTAATCGAGAATATACTATGTCTGCTGAATTTCTAGCCATGATTATCGTTTTAAACGTCCGGTGATATCGCCACCCATGACGGTTTCAATTTCGTCTAGGTTGGATAAATTAATATCCCCTTCGATCGTGTGTTTTAATGCGGAAGCCGCTACCGCAAAGGCCAAAGACTTCGCCTCATCACCGTAAACCAAGTTTCCGTAAATGTACCCGGCCATGAATGCATCCCCGCCGCCGATGCGATCGACGATTTGGGAGATTTCTACCGTGTCTGATTTGATTACCTTTGAGCCATCGAATGAGGTGGCGGATAAGGTATTTTGAGAGGCAGAAATCTGGCCTCTTTTCGTATTAATAATCTTCTTTAAGTTAGGGAAACGCGCCATGATCTGTGTGCAGATATCGTGCCAGCCGCTCTTGTGCGAACCGGAGGGAACGATATCTAGGATGTCCTCTGCGTCCGCTTTGCCACAGACGATAATGTCGCATTGTGCAATCAAATCAGGCATCACTTCTTTGACGGATTTACCATATTGCCAAAGGTTTTTCCGGTAATTCACATCCGCCGAGATCGTCAAACCTTGCGCTTTTGCCTCTTTCAATGCAGCCGATAAAGCTACCGTTGCCGCCTCCGAAATGGCTGGTGTAATGCCTGTCCAATGAAACCAACCCGCACCATTAAAAATTTCTTTCCAATTAAAATCCGCAGGATTGAGATTAGCGAAAGCAGAATCAGCGCGGTCATACGTCACTTTGCTCGGACGCATCGCTGCGCCAAACTCCACGAAATACAAACCTAAACGACCTTCTTTATACGCCGTATGCGACATATCCACGCCTACTTGGCGGTAATATCCGGTGGCAGCTTTGCCTAATTCGTTGTTTGGGAAACAAGTCACGTGTTCCGCCGGGATTCCGATGTGAGCTAATCCGCCCGCCACGTTTGCCTCGCCGCCACCAAAGGTGATGTTCAATGACTGTGCTTGGGTAATGCGTCCGTAGCCCGCAGGGCTTAAACGACCCATAATTTCCCCAAAAGTGATAACCTTCTTCATTAATTCTCGAAATTAAAAAATCCTGCCGCGTTGTTATACGAAATGTCTTGCACTAGTTTTCCTAGCCAAGCAATATCCGCCGGCAATTCGCCATTTTCCACATCCGCGCCTAGTAAATTACACAAGATTCTTCTAAAATACTCATGTCTTGGGAACGAAAGGAAACTTCTCGAGTCCGTTAACATCCCCACAAAGTGGCTCAACATCCCCATATTGGATAAGGCGTTGATCTGCTTTTCCATGCCGTCTTTTTGGTCCATAAACCACCAACCCGACCCGAATTGCATCTTTCCTACAATCGTCCCATCTTGGAAATTACCCGTCATCGTCGCTAACAATTCATTATCGCGTGGATTCAAATTATACAAAATCGTCTTCGCTAATTGATTCGTCGAATCTAAGTGATTTAAGAATTTCGACAAAGGCCGCGCCTGCTCAAAATCTCCAATCGAATCAAATCCCGTATCAGGTCCTAAAGTGCCTAACAGACGGTCATTGTTATTGCGAATCGCCCCCAGGTGGAATTGTTGCGTCCAACCTTTGGCATGATCTAAATGAGCAAAATACACCAGCATCGCTGATTTAAACTGCACTTTTTCTTTTTGATTAATCGTTTTACCCGTCATTAATCGCTCAAAAATATGCGCGATTTCCTGTTCCGTATAATCGTTCGCGTAAATCTGCTCTAGTCCGTGGTCACTTAAACGACATCCCACCGAATGGAAAAAATCGTGTCTCGCCGCTATCGCTTTCTTGTAATCTGCTAAGCTTTGAATCTCCATGTTAGCTGCAGCCGCCAGCGAATTTACGTAGTTCACAAACACGATTTCGTCATCCACGCCCATCGCTTTATCCGGACGGAACGTAGGTAAGACTTTGATGGCAAATCCACTCGCCTTGATTTGTTTATGATAAGCCAAATTATCGATCGGATCATCCGTCGTACAAAGCGCTTTTACGTTCATCTTGAGCAATAAATTGCGCACAGAAAACTCCTTAGTACGCAAAAGGGCATTGCACTGATCGTATATCCGCTTTCCGCTTTCCGCATTCAATAATTCCGTAATCCCGAAATAACGCTGTAACTCCAAATGAGTCCAGTGATATAAAGGATTACGCATCGTGTAAGGTACCGTTTCTGCCCATTTCAAGAATTTCTCTTCGTCAGATGCATTTCCCGTGATGTATTTTTCATCCACCCCATGTGCGCGCATCGCACGCCATTTATAGTGGTCGCCGGCAAGCCAGATTTGGGAAACATTATCGAATTGCTTGTCCTCCGCGATTTGCTCCGGGATCAAGTGATTGTGGTAATCAATAATGGGCATTTGCGCCGCATATTGATGGTACAAAGTCTGCGCCGTCTCGGACTGCAACAAGAAATCTTTATCTAAAAACGCTTTCATAGTATGTCGTTTAATCTATTCAGTAGGAAGTAATCAGTAGTCAGTAATCAGTAGACAGTAGCCAGTAGACAGTTGTCAGTAGCCAGTCCGGAGGGAATGAGTCCGAAGGTTGTCAGTCCGAAGGAATCATTTACCATTTACCATTCACCATTCACCATTTACCAGTAGTCAGTAACCAGTCGTCAGTCTCTACTCTATACTCTCTTATCTATACTCTCTACTCTATAATCTCTACTCTCCTAAATGTATTTAGTCACCCCCTCCACAAATCCAGGAACCTTTGTCAAATCCGTGCCCCATAAATCCGTATTGGATAATACTTTCTTCAAGTCAAAATCTTTCCACGCCTCATAGAAATACGGTGCATAGTCGCATTGGATAGGGTAGGCCTCTCCGTTGCTATCGCCAAAGTATTTACCATCTTCCACTTTCACCGCGTGCATAAATTGCAAGTAGGCTGCGAAGCCCATGCAGAAAAGCTCCGGTGCTTTGCCAAAGTTTTTAGCATAATTAATTAATATCGGCACGTTACGCATTCGCATTTTGGTCGTGTATTGTACCGTAATGTCGATCAATTTGTGGTTAATGAACGGATTACGGAAACGGTCTAATACCGAACGCCCAAAGCGATCCGCCACCTTGAAATCCATTTTATAAGGGATGCCCAGCGCTAATTCGCTCAGCATTAAGTTCATGATCAGCTTGCTTAAATAGCCGTTTGCCATCACATCCTTTACGAGACGGAAGCCTAATAAAAAGGACATTCCGCAAAGCAAGGTGTGCGTTCCATTCAATAAGCGCAATTTCAATTCGCGGTAGATTTCGATATCTTCGGCAATAATCACCCCTTTATCTGCTGGGGCAAAGGATAGCACCTCTTTTACTTTGGCCCCTCCTTGAATCGCCCACAGGCTATATACCTCCGAAATGATCATCAAAGAATCCTCATAGCCTAATTGCGCACAAATCTCTGCATTCGTCGCCGCATCCGGGCTACCGGGCACGATGCGATCCACTAAGGAATTACAGAAGTGATTCGCCGTTTCTAACCAAGACACGAATTCAGCGGAGAGACCGTGATCTGCCGCTAATTGTAAGACAATGCCTTTTAAAACGTCCCCATTATTGATAATTAATTCCGTAGGAACAATGACCATTCCTGAGGCAGCAGATCCAGCGAAATGCGTGAAACGTGCGTGCAAGAACGCCAATAATTTAGCAGGGAAAGAACTAGGGCAACCATTCGCGATTGGATCATTAGCCACATAGGTGATCCCTACTTCTGTCGTGTTCGAAAGGATGATTTGCATCTCCTCGCTTTTCGCGCATTCGATGATTTTATCCCAGTCCTTCGAAGCAGTAATCGTACGTGAGATGGAGGAATTGATGATGTTCTCTTCTTTGGCCACACCTTCATCGATTCCCTTGATGCAATGCGTATACAAACCATCTTGTTCATCGAAGGCATCTGCGCCTCCTTTAGCCGTCGATTTTACGACCACTACGCGACCCTTGAAAATTCCCGCGCGGTTTGCTTTGTCGATATAAAAATCGCAAAGTCCGCGTTGCAAGACTCCCGTCCCAAACTGTAGGACTTTCTCCGGAAAGGTAAATACTTCCGACGGTGGAACTTGCAAAGCAATGGAAGAATGAAGTTCACCTGACTCCAGGAATTTTTTCGATAAGCGCATATAATTCTAATTTCCTTTAAAAGGCAAAAATCCCGCCTTTTTACCTGAATTTCAGCTAAAAAAATGGGATTTAATGACCTAAAACGTTTACGCTTCGCCTATGGGGCCGTTATAATTCATGGGGAATTGGAAACCTGCGGCATCCCCTTCTTTCATAATGGGGCCAAAGGCCTCTTCGTACTTCTGAATATTCTCCTGTAGCGCCTGCATTAAGCGGTAAGCGTGGTCTGGAGTCATCACGACTCTCGACTTTACTTTGGCCTTAGGTAGACCAGGAAGGATGCGAATAAAGTCCATCACAAATTCCGATGGGCTATGCGCGATTAACGCTAAGTTCACATAATGGCCCTCCGCCATCTCTTCTGGAAGTTCGATATTGAGTTGATTTTCTTCTGTTGGGTTTTCCATTTTTTCTGTTGGGATAAAAAATAAACCCCCGAACTTAAGAAAAGCCGGGGGTCTATTCAAATGAATCTACAAATTAGTTTGCAGCTTCTACTTTTTCTTTCGCTTCAGCGATTTCAGCAGCTTCCTTCTTCGCTTCGATAGCTTTTAGCTCATCTTTCGATGTAACTAAAATGTCTTTGTAGCGACGAAGACCTGTACCTGCTGGAATCAAGTGACCTACGATTACGTTCTCTTTCAAGCCGTCTAACGTATCCACTTTCGCGCGAATCGACGCTTCAGAAAGTACTTTCGTAGTTTCCTGGAACGACGCAGCGGAGATGAATGACTCAGTTCCTAACGAAGCTTGCGTGATACCTTGTAAGTTAGAAGAAGAAACGGCTGCTTGCGCATCACGTACCTTCATTAACTTCATATCTCTACGCTTTAACGAAGAGTTCTCATCACGTAAAGCACGAGCAGAAAGAATCATACCTGCTTTGTATTTCTCAGAGTCTCCCGCATCAGTGATCACCTTCTGATCTAAGATCAAGTCGTTCTCGTGACGGAATACGAAACGATCTACGTTTTGACCTTGTAAGAATTGCGTATCACCTGGCTCTAAAATCTGAACTTTTTGCATCATTTGGCGAACGATACACTCGATGTGCTTATCATTGATCTTCACACCTTGTAGACGGTATACGTCTTGGATCTCGTTCACTAAGTATTCTTGTACCGCTGTAGGTCCTTTGATCTTCAAGATATCTGAAGGTGTAATCGCACCATCAGAAAGTGGAGAACCTGCACGCACGAAGTCATTATTTTGTACTAAGATGAATCGTGTCAAAGGTACTAAGTAACGACGCTCAGCTCCTTCTTTCGGTGTCACGATAATCTCACGATTACCACGCTTAATCACACCGTAAGAAATAACGCCATCAATTTCAGTTACAACAGCTGGATTCGATGGGTTACGTGCTTCGAATAATTCCGTTACACGTGGAAGACCTCCCGTAATGTCACGAGTTTTACCTGCCGCACGAGGAATCTTAGCGATAATTTGACCCGCTTTGATTTTATCTCCTTCGTCGATCGCTAAACGCGCACCCACTGGAACGTTATATACTAAATCTTCTTTACCTTTTGCTTTTACTAATACGGATGGGTTCTTTGTCTTATCTTTCGATTCTACAATGACCTTCTCACGCATACCTGTTTGCTCATCCGCTTCCTCTTTGTAAGTATTGTTTTCTTCGATTGCTTCGAATTCAATTTTACCTTCAGCTTCAGAAAGGATAACCGCATTGTATGGATCCCAAGCACAGATTTCGTCTCCTTTTTTCACCGCTTGGCCTTCCTTAACGCGTAAGAATGAACCATAAGGAATGTTAGAAGAGATCAAGATTTGTTTGTTCGCTGGGTTCACAATTTGAACCTCACCAGAACGACCCATCACGATTTCTACTGGATTTCCATCTGCATCTGTAGAGCTTACAGAACGAACTTCTTCGAAGTTAATCACCCCGTCAAATTTCGCTTTTACGCTCGCATCTAAGGAAACGTTTTGTGCCGTACCACCCACGTGGAACGTACGTAATGTTAACTGTGTACCTGGCTCACCAATCGATTGAGAGGCAATTACACCTACCGCTTCTCCTAAGTTTACCATCGCAGCTGTAGCTAAGTTACGTCCGTAACATTTCGCACACACACCACTCAAAGTCTCACACGTTAATACCGAACGAATCTCCACTGATTCGATCGCTGTCTCATCGATTTTCGTTGCGATCGCTTCGTTGATTTCATCACCTGAAGCAACGATTAACTCATTTGTGATCGGATCGTACACATCGTGAATAGACACACGACCTAAGATACGCTCAGATAATGGCTCGATGATCTCCTCGTTGTCTTTCAATGGGAACACCTCGATACCTCGTAAGGTACCACAATCTTCTTCGTTCACGATCACGTCTTGCGCTACGTCGTGTAAACGACGAGTCAAGTAACCCGCATCGGCTGTTTTCAAGGCAGTATCTGCCAAACCTTTACGCGCACCGTGAGTCGAGATAAAGTACTCTAATACGTCAAGACCTTCTTTAAAGTTAGAAAGGATTGGGTTTTCGATGATTTCACCTACCGAACCTTGTAAGTTCTTCTGAGGCTTAGCCATCAAACCACGCATACCACCTAGTTGACGAATTTGCTCACGAGAACCACGGGCTCCGGAGTGCATCATCATATAGATCGCGTTAAATCCTTGGTTATCCTCTTCCATCTGCTTCATCAAAGTCTCGGTAATTTTCGAGTTCACTTTAGTCCAGATGTCAATAACTGCGTTGTAACGCTCGTTATCTGTGATTAAACCCATTAAGTAGTTGTCCCAAACCGCTTGAACATCTTCCTGTGCTTTCTTCACTAATGAAGCTTTCTCCGCCGGAATTTGAACATCGCCAATACCCATCGATAAACCACCGTGGAAGGCTTGTTGGAAACCTAATTCTTTGATATCATCTAAGAATTGCGCTGTACGAGCCATACCACAGATCTTGTGAACGTGTGAGATGATTTGTTGCAATTTCTTCTTCGTCAATAACTCATTGATATAACCTACGGCTGTAGGAACACATAAGTTGAATAATACACGGCCAGCAACAGTTTCCACCATTTCCTCTACCAATGTACCATCGTCTTTACGAACGGTAGCTTTCACTACAATGTTCGCGTGCTTAGATAATTTCTTCTCGTTCAAGGCGATAACAACCTCCTCAAATCCGTAGAAACGGTGTCCTTCTCCCTCTACCTTGTGGTCAGGAGTTGACTTACGACCTTTAGTTACATAATATAAACCTAACACCATGTCCTGAGATGGTACTGTAATAGGCGCACCATTCGCTGGGTTCAAGATGTTATGCGATGCAAGCATTAATAATGAGGCTTCCAAAATCGCTTCATGTCCTAGTGGAACGTGAACCGCCATCTGGTCACCATCGAAATCGGCGTTAAAGGCCGTACACGTTAATGGGTGCAATTGGATCGCTTTTCCTTCGATTAATTTCGGTTGGAAAGCTTGGATACCTAAACGGTGAAGAGTAGGAGCACGGTTTAAAAGAACGGGGTGTCCTTTCATGACATTTTCCAAAATATCCCAAACCACTGGATCCTTACGATCAACAATTTTCTTCGCAGACTTAACCGTCTTCACGATACCACGCTCGATCAACTTACGGATAACAAACGGCTTGAATAATTCAGCCGCCATATCCTTCGGAAGACCACATTCGTGCATTTTCAATTCTGGACCTACGACGATAACCGAACGACCTGAATAATCGACACGCTTACCTAATAAGTTTTGACGGAAACGACCTTGCTTACCTTTCAACATATCAGAAAGAGACTTCAAGGCACGGTTACCTTCAGAACGAACCGCATTTACTTTACGTGAGTTGTCAAATAAGCTATCAACAGCTTCTTGCAACATACGTTTTTCGTTACGTAAGATTACCTCTGGCGCTTTAATCTCGATCAAACGCTTCAAACGGTTGTTACGGATAATCACACGACGGTATAGATCATTTAGATCAGATGTCGCAAAACGACCTCCATCTAATGGCACCAATGGACGCAATTCTGGTGGAATGACTGGAACCATTTTGATGATCATCCACTCAGGACGGTTATCGATACGACCGATCGACTCACGGAACGCTTCTACCACTTTCAAACGCTTCAAGGCTTCAGCCTTACGTTGTTGAGAGGATTCAGTGTCCGCAGAGTGACGCAAGTCAGCCGATAAGCTGTCTAAGTCAATGCGTGTTAACAACATATTTAACGCGTCAGCACCCATTTTCGCGATGAATTTCTGTGGATCTTCATCAGGTAAATGTTGGTTCTCGCGCGGTAATTTGTCTAAGATATCTAAGTACTCGTCTTCTGTTAAGAAATCAAGGTATTGGCTACCAATCTTTCCTTCTTCCGCGTACATACCTGGTTGAACTACCACGAAACGCTCGTAATAAATTACTTGGTCTAATTTCTTCGTAGACAAACCTAGCATATAACCGATTTTGTTCGGTAAGCTACGGAAGTACCAGATGTGTGCCACGGGAACCACTAATTCGATGTGGCCCATACGCTCACGACGTACTTTTTTCTCCGTTACTTCTACACCACAGCGATCGCAAATGATGCCTTTGTAACGAATACGCTTGTATTTACCGCAATGGCACTCCCAGTCCTTTGTAGGACCGAAGATACGCTCGCAAAACAAACCGCCCATTTCGGGTTTGTAGGTACGGTAGTTGATGGTTTCCGGTTGTGTTACCTCGCCATTAGACCCCTCTAAGATTGACTCAGGTGAGGCTAGTGAGATGGTTACTTTTTGGAAATCGCTATTCAGCTTTCTAGTCTTTTTAAATGACATTTTCTATGTATTTTATTGGAAAATGAACTCTTTTTATAGGGCCAAAGCCCAATGGTTTACTCAAGGGTGATTTCAAGGGCTAAACCTCTCAATTCGTGAATCAATACGTTGAATGATTCTGGAATGTTAGGCTTAGGCATGTTCTCACCTTTTACAATAGCTTCGTAAGCTTTTGCGCGACCGATCACATCATCAGACTTCACAGTTAAGATCTCTTGCAAGATATTCGCTGCACCGAAGGCCTCTAATGCCCAAACCTCCATCTCACCAAAACGCTGACCACCAAACTGAGCTTTACCACCCAATGGTTGTTGTGTAATTAATGAGTAAGGTCCGATCGAACGTGCGTGCATCTTATCATCCACTAAGTGACCCAGTTTCAACATATAGATGATACCTACAGTCACCGGTTGATCAAATTTATCACCCGTTAAACCATTGTATAAATACGTACGACCCCAGTCTGGTAAACCTGCTAACGTTAATTCAGCAGCTACCTCTGCTTCAGTTCCACCGTCGAAAATAGGCGTCGCATAACGCTTACCTAATTTTTGTCCAGCCCAACCTAATACGGTCTCGTAAATTTGTCCTAAGTTCATACGAGATGGTACCCCTAGTGGATTCAATACGATATCTACTGGTGTTCCATCTTCTAAGAATGGCATATCTTCTTCACGAACGATACGGGCAACAATACCCTTATTACCGTGACGACCCGCCATCTTATCACCCACTTTTAACTTACGCTTCTTCGCCACATATACCTTCGCTAATTTCACGATACCAGCAGGTAATTCATCACCTACCTCTAACACGAAACGCTCACGCTTGAACTGACCAGCGATTTCGTTACGACGAACGTGGTAGCTCTTGATTAAGGCTAAGAAAGTCGCGTTAGTCGCTGCATCCGCTGTCGCATCTTCTACGATCAAATCTGAAAGTAAATTCGCTTCTTCAGGAACGGCATACGTTGACTCATCGCGGTATAAGTTTTTATCTGGGAATAATAATTCTTCGATGTTCTTCGCTGTGAATTTAACCCCTTTCTCTACGATCACTGTGCCAAACTTGTGACGGATACCCCCACTCGTTTTTCCAGCTAATAAAGCAACGGTCTTTTCGATCATGATCTTACGAACCTCTAATAGGTCTTTACCGTATTGCTTCATAACCAACTTCAATTCAGCCTTCGACTTATCACGTTGATCCTTATCCTTTTTAGGACGAGCAAACAATTTCGTGTCGATAACCACCCCTTTTAATGATGGTGGCGCTTTCTTCGAAGCATCTTTCACATCGCCAGCTTTGTCACCAAAGATGGCACGTAATAATTTCTCTTCTGGAGTAGGATCAGATTCTCCTTTTGGTGTAATCTTACCAATTAAGATATCTCCTTCTTTCACCTCAGAACCTACGCGAACAACACCGTTCTCGTCTAGGTTACGAACTGTCTCCTCAGAAACGTTCGGGATTTCAGAAGTTAATTCCTCCTCACCACGTTTCGTATCACGTACCTCTAATTCGAATTCCTCAATGTGGATCGAAGTAAAGATATCGTCACGAACCACTTTTTCAGACATCACGATCGCATCCTCAAAGTTGTAACCTTGCCATGGCATGAACGCCACTTTCATGTTACGACCTAAAGCTAGCTCACCCGCTTGAGTTGCATAACCCTCGCAAAGTGCTTGTCCCTTTTCTACTTTTTGTCCTTTAAAGACAATCGGCTTCAAGTTGATCGTTGTATCCTGGTTCGTTCTACGGAACTTGATTAATTTGTATTCTTTCGTAGATCCGTGGAAGCTTACTAATTTTTGCTCCTCCGTTTGATCGTAGTTAACTACGATGCGTAACGCATCTACGTATTCGATCACACCACTTCCTTCAGCAACTACTAAAGTACGAGAGTCAATCGCAACGCGGTGTTCTAAACCTGTACCTACGATAGGTGCTTCTGGGCGTAACAATGGCACCGCTTGGCGCTGCATGTTCGATCCCATCAAGGCACGGTTCGCATCATCATGTTCTAAGAAAGGAATCATTGAAGCCGCAACCGAAACAATTTGGTTAGGCGCTACGTCCATATATTGTGCATCCGCTGGATTCACTAATGGGAAGTCACCTTCGAAACGTGCTTTCACACGGTCAGATAAGAATTTACCCGTTTTGTCAATCTGCGCATTCGCTTGCACGATATTCATGCCATCTTCTTCTTCTGCCGTTAAATACGAAACAGTCGTAGACGTATCCACTTTTCCTGATTCGATTAGACGGTAAGGAGTTTCGATGAAGCCCATTCCGTTTACTTTCGCGTGAACGCAAAGAGAAGAAATCAAACCGATGTTTGGTCCTTCAGGCGTTTCAATCGTACAAAGACGACCGTAGTGCGTATAGTGAACGTCACGAACCTCGAAACCAGCTCTTTCACGAGAAAGACCGCCTGGCCCTAGGGCAGACATACGACGCTTGTGCGTGATCTCGGCTAATGGATTCGTTTGATCCATAAATTGAGATAGCTGATTTGTTCCAAAGAACGAGTTAATCACAGACGATAACGTACGTGCATTAATCAAGTCTACTGGCTTAAAGTCCTCGTTATCACGAACGTTCATACGTTCTTTGATCGTACGAGCCATACGTGCAAGACCTACACCGAACTGAGCATATAATTGCTCACCTACAGTACGTACACGACGGTTAGACAAGTGGTCAATATCATCGACAACCGCGCGAGAGTTGATCAAACCGATCAAATACTTCACGATAGAAATGATATCTTCTTTTGTCAATACCTTAATATCCATTGGGATATCATGGCCTAATTTTTTATTGATACGGTAACGACCTACTTCGCCTAAATCATAACGCTTGTCTGAGAAGAACAAGTTTTGGATGATATCACGTGCTGTTTGCTCATCTGGTGCATCCGTGTTACGTAATTGCTTGTAGATAACTTCTACCGCCTCTTTCTCCGAGTTCGACGTATCTTTTTGTAACGTATTGTAGATGATGTTGTAATCAGATACGTTCACATCGTCTTTGTGCAAGATGATCGTGCTTGATCCTGATTCCAAAATCGTCTCAATCTCGTTCTCTGTAATAACCGTATCACGCTCGATCAAGATTTCATTACGGTCGATAGAAACTACCTCACCTGTATCTTCATCTACGAAGTCTTCTTGCCACGTTTTCAAAACCCTCGCAGCTAAGCGACGACCTACCGTTGACTTCAAAGTCTTCTTGTCTACCTTTAATTCTTCAGCTAGGCCAAATAAATCAAGGATATCCTTGTCATTACCATATCCGATCGCACGAAGCAATACAGTTACTGGGAATTTCTTTTTACGGTCGATGTACGCATACATCACATTGTTAACGTCCGTTGCAAATTCAATCCAAGAACCCTTGAATGGAATGATACGAGCCGAATACAATTTAGTTCCATTCGTATGCTTCGATTGCGCGAAGAATACACCTGGCGAACGGTGCAACTGAGAAACGATGACACGCTCAGCGCCGTTGATCACGAATGATCCACGTTCTGTCATGTACGGAATGTTTCCTAAGAATACTTCCTGTTCGATGGTTTGGAAATCTTCATTGTCTGTATCATTACAGATCAAACGCAATTTCGCTTTTAAAGGTACTGAATACGTTAAACCGCGGTCGATACACTCATCTACCGAATATTTCGGCGGATCTACAGAGTAGTCAACGAACGACAAAACGAAATTTTCCCGCGAATCCGCGATGGGAAAATTCTCAGCAAACACTTTAAATAAACCTTCGTCAGTACGATTCTCAGCAGCTGTCTCTAGCTGGAAAAAATCCTGAAAGGATTGGATTTGGATATCCAGAAAATCTGGATAATCGATCACAGACTGCGTTTTCGCAAAGCTGTGTCTTCCTGTGGCAGTGATGTTACTCAAGGCTTTATACGTTTTAAATTAAATGAAAAATGGCCCTATGGGCACAATTTAAAGCTGAAATGCCTCGTAGATGAAAAAATGATCCCCCTTTGCGCTTCCCCTACGATAAAGGAATTGTGTTTCAGAAATCATTTCTTTTTGGATAGGCCCGAAGGCTTGTACCCTAAAATAGCCTGCAAAGGTACTGATAATTTTCTGAGATACAAGGGGGTTGTGGGATTTTTGTTTGAGATTGCCACAGGAGAGTAGAGATAAGAGAGTATAGAGTAGAGATGACTTCTCTTTTATCTCTACTCTATACTCTATAATCTCCTCTCTATAATCTATAATCTCCCATTTTGATGAAAAATAAGATCCACTACTACCTCCGCTTCGTCCTCGCCTACACCCACGATGAGATCAAAGGGATGATTGTGCTTTCCGGAATGATGGGTATTTATGTACTCTATTATATAGGGAATGAATTCTATAAGAAAGAGCAGGAAAAATTGGAATTTAATCCAGAGGTTTGGGAAGCAAATTATCAGGAGATAAAACCGAAGGTGTTCGCCCCTCGGAAATTCGAAAAAAATAAAACCACATGGGTAGAATATAAATCAGATGTAAAAAAGCTTCCTAAAAAACAGCCAGCCATCGACATCAATACCGCGGATTCGGCGGCATGGGTGGCCTTGAATGGGATAGGGCCAGGGTTTGCGAAACGGATTATAACCTACAGGGAGAAGTTGGGTGGGTTTTACCAGGTGGATCAATTGAAGGAGGTGTATGGTTTGGACTCGATTTGGGTCAAAGAAAATAAGGCT
>NZ_CP049835.1:215000-822500 GCF_023921165.1 Aquirufa antheringensis | reverse complement strand
GCGGTCGGAGCCCTTTCGTGGGGTGACGGCGTGCCTTTTGCATAATGAGCCTACGAGTTACTTTCACTGGCGAGGTTAATCACGTTGACGTGAGCAGCCGGAGCGAAAGCGAGTCTGAATAGGGCGCTTAGTCAGTGGGAGTAGACGCGAAACTTTGTGATCTACCCATGAGCAGGTTGAAGCTCCGATAACACGGAGTGGAGGACCGAACCAGTTTACGTTGAAAAGTATTTGGATGACTTGTGGGTAGGGGTGAAAGGCCAATCAAACTGAGAAATAGCTCGTACTCCCCGAAATGTTTTTAGGAACAGCCTCGGGGTTAAGTTTTAAGCAGGTAAAGCTACCGATAGGACTAGGGGGAGTCAAATCCTACCAAATCCTGACGAACTCTGAATGGCTTAAAATATACCCGGGAGTGAGGGTTGGGGTGCTAAGGTCCCAATCCGAGAGGGAAAGAACCCAGACCAACAGCTAAGGTCCCAAAATCTTTACTAAGTTGAACTAAGGAAGTCTGATTGCAGTGACAGCCAGGATGTTAGCTTGGAAGCAGCTATTCATTTAAAGAGTGCGTAACAGCTCACTGGTCGAGCGAGGCGGGCATCGATAATAAACGGGCATCAAGTAAAGTACCGAAGCTTTGGATTATATTTATATACTGGTAGGGGAGCATTCTGATCTGCGGAGAAGGTGAAGCGACGAGCTTTGCTGGAGCGTTCAGAAAAGCAAATGTAGGCATGAGTAACGATAATGAGGGCGAGAAACCCTCACGCCGAAAGACTAAGGTTTCCTCAGCTATGCTAATCAACTGAGGGTTAGTCGGGGGCTAAGGGTCTAGCGAAGGCGACAACCTAATGCACAACAGGTTAATATTCCTGTACTTACTTATAGGGCAAATAGATGACGGAGATTACAGGTTACCAGATACTGACGGAATAGTGTCTTTGAGAGGCGGCAGCAATGCCAAAACGAGTGTAGTGAGTAAACTTCCAAGAAAAGTCTAGGCGTGTATAACTTATAAGTAACCCGTACCGTAAACCGACACAGGTGGTCGAGAAGAATATTCTAAGGCGCTCGAGTGAATCACGGCTAAGGAACTCGGCAAATTAACCCTGTAACTTCGGGATAAAGGGAGCCACGAGCAATCGTGGCCGCAGAGAAATGGCCCAGGCGACTGTTTAACAAAAACACATGGCTTTGCTAAATCGAAAGATGACGTATAAGGCCTGACACCTGCCCGGTGCTGGAAGGTTAAGGGGGGATGTTAGTGGCAACACGAAGCATTGAACTGAAGCCCCAGTAAACGGCGGCCGTAACTATAACGGTCCTAAGGTAGCGAAATTCCTTGTCGGGTAAGTTCCGACCTGCACGAATGGTGTAACGATCTGGGCACTGTCTCAGCCGTGAGCTCGGTGAAATTGTAGTAACGGTGAAGATGCCGTTTACCCGCAACGGGACGGAAAGACCCCATGAACCTTTACTATAGCTTAGCATTGAGTTTTGGTACTGGATGTGTAGGATAGGTGGGAGGCTGTGAGCCGGTGTCGCTAGGCATCGGGGAGCCAACGTTGAAATACCACCCTTCTTGTACTGGAATTCTAATCCCCAAAGGGGAGACATTGCTTGGTGGGTAGTTTGACTGGGGTGGTCGCCTCCAAAAGAGTAACGGAGGCTTTCAAAGGTTCCCTCAGCACGCTTGGTAACCGTGCGTAGAGTGCAATAGCAAAAGGGAGCTTGACTGTGAGACCGACAAGTCGATCAGGTACGAAAGTAGGATATAGTGATCCGGTGGTTTAGTATGGAACAGCCATCGCTCAAAGGATAAAAGGTACTCTGGGGATAACAGGCTGATCTCCCCCAAGAGCTCACATCGACGGGGAGGTTTGGCACCTCGATGTCGGCTCGTCACATCCTGGGGCTGGAGAAGGTCCCAAGGGTTCGGCTGTTCGCCGATTAAAGTGGCACGCGAGCTGGGTTCAGAACGTCGTGAGACAGTTCGGTCCCTATCTGTTGTGGGCGTAGGAATATTGACAGGTTCTGACTTTAGTACGAGAGGACCGAGTTGGACTGACCGCTGGTATATCAGTTGTTCTGCCAAGGGCATAGCTGAGTAGCCACGTCGGGACCAGATAAGCGCTGAAA
This sequence comes from Aquirufa antheringensis, assembly GCF_023921165.1. Lineage (NCBI taxonomy): Bacteria > Pseudomonadati > Bacteroidota > Cytophagia > Cytophagales > Flectobacillaceae > Aquirufa > Aquirufa antheringensis. The sequence continues at coordinate 820,361 of NZ_CP049835.1, read as the reverse complement.
GCATCTAAGTGCGAAACTGACCTGAAGATGAGTATTCCATGAAGGGTCCGTGTAGACGACACGGTCGATAGGCTACAGATGTAAAGACAGTAATGTCAAAGTCGAGTAGTACTAATTACCCGAAAGCTTACCTTTTATTAATTTACACACTGCTGTTTATTTTATCTCACAATATGGCTAAAGGCTAAAACCTTGCAAAAAGTATGGAGCCGATAGGACGGGTGTTCACCTCTTCCCATCTCGAACAGAGAAGTTAAGCCCCGCACCGCTGATGATACTGGGATCAAACCCGGGAAAGTAAGTAAGCTCCAAGTTATTATAGAAGACCTGCACCAAAAGTGTGGGTCTTTTTTTATGCATAAGAACGAGTAGCCAGTAGCCAGTAGTCAGTAATCAGTAATCAGAAAATAGATTAGAGAGTATAGAGCAAAGAGTAGAGATACGGCATAAAAAAGAGGCTGCCGCCTCGTTTTTTATTCATTCATGAAATATCGCCCCACGCACTCAGCAATTTGAACTTTGCTCTTTGACTCTCGACTATTGACTAGCGACTCTCGACTCTTGACTATCGACTATCGACTATCGACTGCCCACTGTCTACTGTCTACTGTCTACTGTCTACTGATTATCAGCTTTATTCTTTATGCTTTGTGCTTTATTATTTACATTTGCTACATGACAATTCTTTACATCATTCTAGCCCTAGTAGCCGGCGCAGGAGCTACCTATCTCCTATTTCAAGGTAAATTAGCCTTGTTACAAAGTCAATTAGCGCAGGCTAGCCAAGATCAAACGAAAGTGACTTCATTGGAAGCAGAAAATCGGACACTATTTGGAAAATTATCACAAATTGAAGGCCAGAATGAAACCTTAAAGATGACGGTGGAGAATCAGAAGTCAGATGAAGAGAAACTACGCAAAATGTTAGTAGATATCAGTAACGAATCCGTTCTGAGACAAGGAAAGATGCTAAGCGACCAACAACAAGTAAAATTAAACGACGTGTTGAACCCTCTAAAAGAGAAATTACGTGAATTTGAGGAGAAGGTTAACCTAGGTCAAAAAAATAGCTTAGAACAAAGCACTGTTCTTATGGAGCAAATCAAAAACCTAACAAGCCTAAATCAAACGGTAACTCAGAAAACAGAAGATTTAACGAATGCCCTGAAGGGATCCAATAAGTCGCAAGGGAACTGGGGTGAGATGATTTTGGAACGTGTATTAGAAAGCTCTGGATTAAAGAATGGTATGGAATACCAGACGCAATTTGTGACTAAAAACCAGGATCATGATACCATTAAACCTGATGCAGTCATTTTCTTACCTGACAATAAAAACCTTATCATTGATAGCAAGGTTTCACTTGTAGCGTATGAACGTTACACCAGTGCTGAGGAAGGTACTATCGAAAAGGATTTGGCCTTAAAAGCACACATTGAATCCCTAAAAACACACATTAAGGAGCTTTCTTCGAAAGATTACCACACCGCATTAGATTTAACCAGTCCAGATTTCACCTTGCTATTCATCCCTATTGAATCTGGGTTCGTAGCGACCATCAGTCAGGACACAAGCTTATTTAATTATGCCTGGGATCGTAAAATTGTCTTAGTCTCCCCTTCTACCCTATTAGCGACGTTAAGAACCATTGCTTCAGTTTGGAAGACAGAGTATCAAACTAGAAATGCTATTGAAATCGCACGCCAGGCGGGTGATTTATATGACAAATTTGTCGGATTTACGAAGGATATGGAAGATGTAGGAAAGCACATCAAGAAAGCAGAAGATGCCCACAGCGATGCCATAAACAAACTAAGTACCGGAAAAGGAAACCTAATTAATAGAGCCCAAAACCTACATAAATTGGGCATTAAATCAACTAAAAAACTGAATCAGGGATTGGTTCAGGATGAAGAGCCGGAAATTGAAGAAGAATAAATTTAGAGTAGAGATGAGAGAGTATAGAGTAGAGATCAACCATCTATACTCTATACTCTCTCATCTCCTATCTCCATAAAGCTTACGCTTTCTTCAAAAACTCTGTCCGTAAAACCATCATCGATTTCTCTACTTTGCCTTCAACTTCGTCAGCATCGTCCGTTAAACGAATGTTTTTTACCATCGTTCCGCGCTTGATTACGCTAGATGATCCTCGTACTTTTAAATCTTTAATGACAGTAACCGAATCGCCATCTTTCAAAACAGCTCCATTGCTATCGCGAACGATTAATTCTTCATTCTCATCCATTGTCTTATCGTTTTTTGGTTAATTAATGAAAAGCTGGATTATTTGTTCCAACCATTTTTATTATTTCTAAATCCTAAAAGGCGCTGTGCCAGATCAGGACGTTTTAATTGCGTCAAGCGATTACGAATCCAATCTTTGTACTCTGGTTTATACCAGAAGAAATACTTGTTTTGATTCTGCTTTTCCTCCCTTGTTTTGGCCGTTTTAACAGGCTGCAAGGTGTATGGGTGCACGCCAGAATAATAAATCACTTCCGCCACTGTCATTGGAGTAGGCGTAAAATCTTGAACTTGTTCTAAGTGAAAACCTAAATCCTTCGTTTCCGCCGCTAAATTTGCCATATCTTCTTCTTCACAACCTGGGTGAGAAGAGATGAAATAGGGAATGAGAGGTTGTTTTAGGCCAAATTTGGCAGAAATCTCATCATATTTCTTTTTAAAGGCATGGAAATATTTGAACGATGGCTTACGCATAATACGTAATGTTGCATCAGAAGTATGCTCTGGGGCAACTTTCAACCGACCAGATACGTGGCGCGTAATCAATTGCTCCATGTATTCGTCGTGATTACCATCTGAATTATTCTTATTGAAATCATCCACTAAAAGATCATAGCGAACTCCTGACCCTACAAAAGCCTTTTTAATGGCAGGATGCTTATCCACCTTGCGGTAAATATCCGTCAAAGGTTTATGTGAAGTATCTAAGTTATTACAAATAACGGGGTGGATACAAGAAGGACTGACACAACGCGCACAAATCTCCTCATCTTTCCCTTTCATTCGGTACATATTCGCAGAAGGTCCTCCTAAGTCAGAAATATAGCCTTTAAAATCAGGTGCTTTCGTGATTTGCTCGACCTCTTTCATGATCGACTTTTCACTACGAGAAGCAATAAACTTGCCTTGGTGGGCTGAAATCGTACAGAAACTACATCCTCCAAAACATCCGCGGTGCATATTGACCGAGAATTTAATCATCTCAAAAGCGGGAATAGGCCCACGCTTTCGGTATTTAGGGTGAGGCAAACGCGTATAAGGCAAATCAAATGATTTATCCATTTCGACCTCCTCCATCGTTTTAAAAGGAGGATTAATGACTAATACGTCCTCTCCTACTTTTTGGATGATGCGGTTTGCCTGCCACTTATTGGATTCAACTTCAACAATTTTGAAGTTGGATGCGTACTTGATTTTATCTTCTAAACAGACTTCGTGACTCGCTAACTCAACGGTTTCCCAATCACAGGCAGGAGCCGTTTTTTGCAAGAATGCCACTTGATTAATATGAGTCAAATCGCCCAATTTCTTCCCTTCTTTCACCCCACGCATAATCTCGCGCAAAGGCTGCTCTCCCATTCCGTAAACCAACATATCGGCTCCAGAATCCACTAAAATAGAAGGGAATAATTTATCAGCCCAGTAATCATAATGCGTTACTCGACGCAAAGAGGCCTCGATGCCACCGATTAATACGGGAACATCTGGGTAAATTTCTTTTAAAATCTTGGTGTAAACCGTGGTCGCATAATCAGGTCTAAAACCAGCTTCGCCTCCAGGTGTATAGGAATCGTTCGAACGTAAGCGCTTATTAGCCGTGTAGTGATTCACCATGGAATCCATACATCCTGCGGTTACGCCAAAAAAGTATTTGGGCTTACCTAATTTCTTAAAATCACGTAAATCGTCTTTCCAGTTTGGCTGTGCGACGATACCCACTTTCAAGCCTTCACTTTCCATGATTCGACCGATGACAGCCGTACCAAATGCCGGGTGATCCACATAGGCATCACCAGAGATTAAAATCACGTCTAATTCATCCCAGCCACGTTTTTCCACCTCTTTTTTCGTGAGGGGCAGCCAGTCAGTTATCGGTCTTTCTTCCATAAAACAAAATTAGCGGAATTTAGGGGCTTAACCTATTGAATATCCTGCCAAAAATCAGGAGCGAATTGACTTTTTTTTAGTAAATTCGTTCATAGTAATGAATTAAACCTATTTCAAAATTGAATACCGCCGAACTTCTATATCAATCTATTCAGTCATTGGCCAGTCCAACTGAACTAGCCTGGATAGTAGATAAAATAAAAACAGATTCGAAAGGTTTGTCTTTAGCCTTTGTCATGACTCCTCGTCAAGTTTCTAAAACACGAGTAGGCAATATACCTAGTTGGAATTGGCAAAATAGCACACTTGATCAGCTCGTTCGCGTTTACTTATTAATTCAGCTAGCTGAAAAAGAAGATGGTAAATCCAGAATCGAGACCTTATTTGATACGGCGGAAATGAACGAATTAGTCGCTCTTTATCGAGCATTGCCCGTTTTACCTACGCCAGAAATTTGGTTACATCGGGCTACCGATGCGGTTAGATCCAATATGGGGCCGGTTTTTGATGCCATTGCCTTTGGCAATCCATATCCTTTCCAATATTTCAGCGAATTAGCCTGGAACCAATTAGTCTTAAAATGCATTTTCAACGATAAGCCTATCCATTTAATTGAAGGATTAGATGAGCGTGCTAATCAAGCGTTAGCGAATACTTTAGCTGATTTTGCACATGAAAGGTGGGCGGCTGGAAGACGGGTGCCATCACAAGTTTGGCGATTAATCCGAAACTTCCAGACAGATACAAAAGAACAAGATTTAAAAAGACTAGCAGAAAGCGCTGATCCGAACGATCAAAAAGCGGCTGAATTAGTCCTAAAAAATAGCCCTCTAGAAGCCTGGAAGGTCTTAGAAAAAGAAGAAACAGCCTATTAATATGTGCCAAAACCCCAACGAACCTAAATTAAATCCCTCCCATTTCGAAGGATCCACCGAGGAAAAACAAACTGCCCAAGAAGTAGACGGGGGCTTTGCTGCGTATACTCAAGGGATGAAGTTTTTCGATCCTCATGTGCACATGACTTCCCGTACCACAGATGATTACCAGGCACTAGCTGATGCAGGTGTGGTAGCCATTATTGAGCCGGCATTTTGGTTAGGACAACCGCGCACGGGATTAGCTTCTTTCAAGGATTATTTCGCGAGTTTAGTGGGTTGGGAGCGTTTTAGATCATCTCAGTTTGGCATAAAGCATTATTGCACGATTGGGTTAAACTCCAGAGAGGCAAACAATGAAGCACTTGCGGAAGAGGTGATGGAGATTTTGCCTTTATTTCTGCAAAAAGAAGGCGTTGTGGGGGTGGGTGAAATTGGTTTTGATGACCAAACGGCCGCAGAGGAAAAATACTACAGAGCTCAATTAGAGCTAGCGAAAGAAATGAGATTGCCTGTGCAAGTGCATACACCTCATCGGGACAAGAAAAAGGGAACCGAACGCAGTATGGCAATCGCCTTAGAGCACGGTTTAGCGCCTCATATGGTGGTAATTGACCACAATAATGAAGAGACGGTTAAATCGGTTTTAGACCAAGGATTCTATGCGGCCTTTACTATTTATCCGTTTACTAAAATGGGAAATGAGCGAATGGTGGAGATTGTGAAGCAGTATGGGTCGGAACGCATTATGGTGAATTCGGCGGCGGATTGGGGGATTTCTGATCCTTTGGCGATTCCTAAAACAGCGGCCTTGATGAAAATCAAAGGGATTTCTGATGCGGATATCCAAAAAGTGACTTACCAAAATGCCCTCGATTCTTTCGCGCAAAGCGGACAAATCAATGAGAAAGACTTTATTGACGGATTAGAAATTGATCAATCTTTGAAGTTTAATGGCAATACGGTATTGCGTGGCGGACAAGCTCCTCGCGTAGATAAAAACTCAATCTTCATTCGCTAATGTCTAAAATTAGAGCTTTTGCTGAGCTTACTCGGCCTGCGAATGTAGTCACGGCACTGTCTGATATCATGGCAGGTTTAGCCATTGTGGGCTTTGTTTTTGGTCGATTAGACTACCAGTTCTACCCTGCCTTATTCCTAGGCCTTTCCAGCATGTGTTTGTATGCGGGAGGCGTGGTGTTTAATGATGTTTTTGACCACGAACTAGATCGCATCGAAAGACCCGAAAGAGCCTTGCCGAGTGGTCGAATCAAAAGATCAGAAGCCATTTTCGGGGGCATTGTCTTATTATCATTTGGTATTTTTCTGGCATTTTGGCAAAGTCGATTAAGTGGTATTGTCGCCGTTTTCATCACCGCCCTAGCACTTTTTTATGATTGGAAAGGGAAGCATATGCGGATTTTTGGGCCTATCAACATGGGTTTATGCCGAGCATATAATCTACTATTAGGGATGAGCGTATATGAATTAGGGGTTTTAGAACACTTCCCAGTGATCAGTATCCCATTGATTTATATAGCAGCGATTACGTTAGTAAGTAGAGGCGAAGTTCATGGAGGCAAGGCGATTACGCTGTACTTTGCTGGATTTTTGTTTCTGATAGTACATGCTTCGCAGCTATTTTTTGCGGAGAAAGTGGAATTTGCCTTGGTATTTGTCTTGGCCCACTTTATCCTGATTTTCAGAAAACTAAGCGTTGCGATTAAGAATCCAATAGGTAAAAACATTGGATTCACAGTAAAAACAGGGGTATTGACGCTTATATTGATGAATGCCGCATGGGTAGCCTCGAGTGGACAATGGATGGTCGCCCTCTTTGTTTTAGCCTTATTACCCGTATCTTTGGGTTTAGCTAAAAAATTCGCCGTTACGTAAACCTATGCAATCTTTAAAACAACATTTTCAGGTACCCTATTCTTACGAGGTATTCTTCACGGAGCGTTTATTTGCGCCAGAAAATCGCGTTTTTGCTGATTTTGTCCAAAACTTTGGCAACCCTAGCTTTCGCAAAAAGATTCTTTTTGTACTCGATAAAGGGATAACGGATATTCAAACCGATTTAACGGCAGAAATTGTCAACTATTTCCAACAACATTCTCCCGCCGATTTAGCCCCAGAAATTCTGGTACTTCCTGGCGGAGAAGTATGTAAAAATGACCCTCGCTTTTACGAGGAGGTGATTCGCGCGTTAGATGAGCATGGAATCGATCGCCATTCGTTTGTGGCTTGCATCGGTGGTGGGGCATTTTTGGATATGGCCGGCTATGCTGCAGCCATTTCCCATAGAGGCGTGAAATTCATCCGCATTCCTACGACCGTTTTATCCCAAAACGATTCCGGTGTAGGAGTCAAAAACAGCGTCAATTACCTAGGCAAGAAGAATTTCCTCGGGACGTTCGCACCTCCTGTAGCCGTATTTAACGATTATTCGTTCCTAGAGAGTTTAGGTGAAAGAGATTGGCGTTCAGGAATTGCGGAAGCTGTAAAAGTTTCCCTGATTAAAGATATTAGCTTTTTTACGTGGTTAGAATCAACTGCGGATGCGATGAACCAGCGCGACAAGTCTGTGATGATTGAGCAGATTTACCGTTGCGCTTCGCTACATATGCAACATATCGCGAGTGGAGATCCTTTTGAGCTTGGTTCGGCTAGACCCTTGGATTTTGGCCATTGGGCGGCACATAAATTAGAATACTTAAGCGATTTCAAGATCCGACACGGTGAAGCGGTGGCGATTGGAATTGCCTTAGATAGCGTCTATTCGCACTTGATTGGTCATTTGACGAAAGAAGACGTAGACCGAATCATCCACTTGTTGAAAAAACTAGGTTTTGCTATTTTTCATCCTGCTTTGGCAGAAAACGACAAGATCAACTTAACCAACGGCTTAAATGAGTTCAGAGAACATTTAGGCGGGCAATTAACCATCACCTTGTTAGAACAAGTAGGCAAAGGAGTGGAAGTGCACGAGATGGATTTCGATCTCATCAAAAAATCAGTCGATTACCTGGAACAAATCGCCTAATATGAAAACGCCTTACGGACACCTGAGTTATTGCAGTAATATTCATACCGGAGAGATTTGGTCAGAACACTTTGCGCAATTAAAACAGCATGTTCCTGAGGTGAAGGCACAGGTTTCTCCGGAACATCCGATGGGTTTGGGTCTGCGATTTGCGAATCAAGCGAGTATCGATTTACAAGATCCTGCGGCTTTAAAGGATTTACAAACATGGCTTTCTGAGCAAAATCTATATGTTTTTACGCTCAATGGATTCCCTTACGGAGGTTTTCACAACACCATCGTTAAAGATCAGGTGCACGCACCCGATTGGACTACGGCAGATAGAAGGGATTATACGATTCGTTTAGCGCATATTTTAGCTGCACTTTTAACAGAGAACGAGGGAGGCATTTCTACCTCTCCCCTGTCTTATAAATTCTGGTGGAATACAGCAGAAGAGCGCCAGCAAGCGATGCGGGCATCGACGCAACATCTATTGGAAGTAGTTGATGTATTAGCTGAAATCGAAGAAAAAACGGGCAAAACTATCCACCTTGATATCGAACCGGAGCCGGATGGCTTATTAAGTAATCACGGTGATTTTGTGGCTTGGTATGAACAGGTGCTATTGCCTGCAGGAAATCCTGATTTGATTCGCAGACACATCCAATTGTGCTTTGACATCTGCCATTATGGAGTGAGTTTTGATGCACCTGAGGCAAGTATTCAGGAATTGAAAGCTAAAAACATACCTATTGGAAAGATTCAAATTAGTTCTGCCCTACGCGTCGATTTAAGAGAACAGGAAGTAGAAAAGATCGCAGAATTACAGAAATACCAGGAACCTGTTTATTTGCATCAGGTCAAAGCCTTGTGCAAAGACGGTTCCAATCAAGAATTCAAAGATTTAGACGAGGCCTTTGCGGCCTATACCCCTAATACATACGACGAATGGCGAGTGCATTTCCATGTACCGCTCTTTTTAGAAACCTATGGTTTATTAGGATCCACTCAAAAAGAAATCCGTGAAACGCTCGCTATTCAAAAGGCTAGCCCGTTTACGAATCATTTGGAAATCGAAACCTATACCTGGGGCGTATTACCTCCTGCCTTCCAAGTACCTATGGCTGAATCCATTAGCCGCGAAATAAAAACCATCACAGACCTATTAGGATGATGAAAAAGACTGCCGTTATCGATGTGGTGGGGCTCAGCGAAAGTGTTATTTCCGCGGAGTACACCCCCTTTTTATATGCCTATATCCAGAGGAAGCAGATCCAAAAAATACAACCTCCCTTTCCGGCGGTAACGACCACCTCTCAATCGGTGTATTTGACAGGTAAAAGTCCATCAGAACACGGCATCGTAGGGAATGGCTGGTATGATAAGACGGATTCGGAAGTGAAGTTTTGGAAACAGTCGAATCCTTTAGTCGGGGCTGAAAAGATCTGGGAGGCAGCGAAGAAAAAGGATTCGAATTTCACCTGCGCGAAAATGTTCTGGTGGTATAATATGTATTCCTCTGCGGATTATTCGGTAACTCCCCGTCCCCAATACCATTCGGATGGGGTGAAGGCGCCTGATTGCTATTCGTACCCTTCCACTCTACGAGATGAATTACAGGCCAAACTGGGTACATTCCCCTTGTTTAATTTCTGGGGGCCTAATGCAAATATCAAGTCCACTCAATGGATTGCAGATGCGTCCATCTATGTGGATGAAAAATACGATCCTACGCTCAACCTGATCTACCTGCCGCATTTAGACTATTGTCTGCAGAAGTTCGGGGTGGATTTACCAGCTATTGCAAAAGAATTAAAAGAAATAGATCAGGTTTTAGCGCAACTAATCACATATTTTGAGGCCAAAAACGCAGAGATCATTTTACTCTCCGAATACGGCATCAACAATGTCCATACACCGATACATTTAAATCGTGTGTTGCGCGAGGCAGGTAAAATCGCCATTCGAGAAGAGCAAGGACTGGAATTATTAGATCCGGGGGCTAGTGAAGCTTTCGCAGTTTCTGACCATCAGATCGCCCATATCTATTGTAAGAATCCATCTGAAATCAGAGCCATCTTCGAAAAGGTTCCAGGCATCGCCAAAATCCTCAGTGGAAAAGAACTCGAAGACTACCACATCGCACACGAGCGTTGTGGAGATCTGGTTTTGGTCGCAGATTCTGACAAGTGGTTTACCTATTATTATTGGTTAGATGACGCGAAGGCGCCTGACTTCGCGCGCTGTGTGGACATCTTCAAAAAACCAGGTTACGATCCAGTGGAAATGTTTATGGATCCTAAAAACCCCTTCATAAAGCTCAGAGCGGCCTATAAATTAGCGCGTAAACTCTTGGGATTCCGCTACCGAATGGACGTGATTCCGCTCGATGCGAGCTTAGTAAAAGGCTCTCACGGTAGTCCTTTCTGCGATGAGGCCTATTACCCTGTTTTTATTTCGTCGCAAAATATCGACAAACAGATACCACCAACCCAAGTATATCAATATATTTGGGAAACAATTTTCCCTAATTAATATGAAAAAGATCAGCACCATTTTTGCCTTTGTGGTAGCCATGATGGCATTCAGTACAAGCATCCATGCACAAGGAATGGATCCGCAAGCGATGATTCAACGTCAAGTAGATCGCATGACAACAGAATTAAGTTTATCGAAAGAGCAAGTTGCGAAAGTAGAACCGCTCATCGAAGCTCGAATGAAAAAGATGATGGAATTACGCGAGCAAGGAATGGAAAGAGAAGAAATGATGGCCGAAATGAAGAAAGCAAACGATGCGCAAGCAGAGCAGTTCAAAGCCATCTTAACGCCAGAACAACTAGAGAAATACAAAACGATGCAAAGCCAAATGCGTCAAGGCGGACCTCCAAGAGAATAATAAAAAAAAGCTCCTCAAATTGAGGAGCTTTTTTTATTTACCTAATACGATATTCACAATCCGTTTCGGAACGACAATCACCTTCGACGGCGTCTTGCCCTCTAGATGTTTCGTTACTTGTTCATTCGCTAAAACAGCGGCCTCAATTTCTGCTGGCGTTGCCGTCACAGGGAAAGCAAGCGTCAACTTCACTTTGCCATTGAATGAAATCGGGTAATTGAAATCATTCTCCTCTAAGAAAGCAGCGTTGAATGTAGGGAATGAAGCATACGATATACTTCCCTCCTGCTCGCCTAAAGCGGCCCACAGTTCTTCTGCGATGTGCGGTGCGTAAGGAGACAACAAGATCACTAATTCGCGTAATACTGATTTCTTGTGGCATTTTAAGCCTCCCAAATCATTTACGCAAATCATCAAGGTCGAAACGACCGTATTGAACGAGAAGCGATCTAAATCATCTTGCACCTTGCGAATCGCGGTGTGCAATACTTTCAATTCTTCTGGAGTCGCAGGTGCGTCCACCACTTTCACGGTGTTCGTGTTGTCATCAAAGAATAAACGCCAAACCTTGCGCAAGAAATTATGCGACCCCGAAATACTGTTCGTGTTCCAAGGCTTAAATTGCTCTAATGGCCCTAAGAACATTTCATAGACACGAAGGGTGTCTGCACCGTATTTAGCAATTAAATCATCCGGATTTACGACGTTAAACTTCGATTTAGACATCTTCTCCACTTCCCAACCGCACACATACTTGCCGTCCTCTAAAATAAATTCTGCATCTGCAGGCACGTCGTTACGTGATTTTTTGAATGCCTCTAGGTCTAATACATCGTTTTCTACGATATTCACGTCCACATGAAGTGCCGCTACGTCATATTGATCTTTTAAGCCGTGAGAGACAAAAGTGACTTTGGCTGAATCCTTTAAGCGATAAACGAAGTTCGAACGCCCTTGAATCATCCCTTGGTTGATCAATTTCTTCGCAAATTCCTCCTCCGGCACATAGCCTAAATCTTTCAAGAATTTGTTCCAAAAACGAGAATACAACAAGTGACCCGTCGCATGCTCCGATCCTCCGATGTACAAATCCACCGCTTTCCAGTAGTTAATCGCCTCTTTCGAAGCGAATTCACCTGAATTCGTGGCATCCATATAGCGGTACCAATACCAAGAAGAGCCTGCCCATCCTGGCATCGTTGACCATTCGTAATCGTATTGTCCTTTGTACTTCCAATCTGCTGCGGCGCGGCCTAATGGAGGTTCACCCGTCTCAGTTGGAAGGTATTTATCAATTTTAGGTAGTTCCAAAGGTAATTCAGACTCTTCGATCAAATAAGGCAATAAATCGCCTGAGGCTGTTGGTTTGAAATACACCGGAACAGGTTCTCCCCAATAACGTTGACGGCTAAATACCGCATTACGCATTCTATATTGAACCTTCCCTTTTCCGATTCCGTTCGCCTCTAACCAAGTAATCAAGGTATCCGTCGCTTCCTTGTAGCCCATTCCATTAATCATTCCGGAATGAATGTATTTCCCCTCTTTCGTAGGATCTGCTTGTTTTTCGATGTCTTTTTGGCCATCTAAAATAGCCGGAATAGGCAAGTCAAAATGTTTCGCAAAATTCCAGTCACGCTGATCGCCTGATGGAACGCCCATCACGGCTCCTGTACCATATCCGGCTAACACATAGTCAGCTAGGAATAAAGGGACGCGTTCTTGGTTCACTGGGTTGATCACATAGGTTCCTGTGAAAACTCCTGAAACGGTTTTTACTTCGGAGACGCGGTCCAGTTCCGAACGGGTTTTGGCCCAATTCACATATTCCTCCACCGCCACTTTCTGAGCTGGTGTCGTTAATTCTGAAACCCACTCGTGCTCTGGCGCTAACACCATGAAGGAAACCCCATAAATGGTGTCCACGCGCGTAGTGAATACTTTTATCTTCTTATCCGAAACGTTTTCAATGGCAAATTCCACATCCGTACCGATCGATTTTCCAATCCAATTACGTTGCTGCTCTTTCAACGAATCAGCCCAATCCACTTCGTCCAAACCACGCAATAAGCGATCGGCATAGGCCGTGATGCGCATCGACCATTGGCGCATTTTCTTCTGCTCCACTGGGTAACCGCCACGCTCCGAAACGCCATCTTTGACCTCGTCATTCGCTAAAACCGTCCCTAATTGCGGACACCAGTTCACCACTGAATCATCCAAATAGGCTAAACGGAAGCTCAATAAATAGGCATACTGCTCGTCCGCAGACATCGTATTCCATTGTTCCGCTGTGATTCGAGTAACTTCTTCATCGCATACGGCTTTTAATCCGATCGAACCTTTGGCCCCTAAAATAGTCTTCAAGGTTTCAATCGACTCCGCTTTGTCCGAATCCTGGTTATACCAAGAATTGAATAATTGCATAAAAATCCACTGCGTCCACTTGTAATAAGACGCATCAGAGGTTCTGACCTCTCTCGACCAATCGAAAGAGAAGCCCATATTCTTCAATTGCTCGATATAACGAGCGATATTTTGTTCCGTCGTAATGGCGGGATGCTGACCTGTTTGGATCGCATATTGCTCAGCAGGTAGACCAAAAGAGTCGAAACCCATCGGGTGCAACACCTCATATCCCTTCAAACGCTTGTAGCGCGCCATAATATCAGAGGCAATATAGCCCAGCGGATGACCCACGTGTAATCCGGCTCCCGATGGATATGGGAACATGTCTAAGACATAATATTTGGGCTTTGCTGGATTTACCTTAGCCTGGAATGTTTGATTGGCTTCCCAAAACGATTGCCAAGCTTTCTCGATCTCTCTAAACTGATACTCTGTACGCATAAAATGTTTTTATTGTAAAAGGAGATGCAAATTACGGCTTTTTTATGAAAAAATATTTACTCTACTTTGTTGGTAGATTAAGTAAAGTCTATTAGCTTTGTAGGGAATTAAATAATCTATGCCTCCTAAAAGAAATTTTCCGAGTATTTTTAATGCCATCCAAACCATCTGGATGCGTGATCGTAGCATCACTGAAGTGATTATTCACATTAGTAATGCGCTGGCATTGATGATCGTAGGGCATCTTTTATTCACCTACCTTACGGCAGAAAAAGTCATCGCCGTGTTCAACACGGTCGATTCATCCATTTTATATTACGTTTTAGGAGGATTTATTGCCCAAATGATTGACGGTGCTTTAGGAATGGCCTATGGCGTAACAGCAACAACTTTTTTATTGTCCGTGGGCATCACCCCTGCCGCAGCCTCGGCAAGCGTTCATGCCTCTGAAGTATTTACATCCGGAGTTTCAGGCTACATGCACTTGAAGTTTGGCAATGTGAATTCCAAATTATTTAAGACACTCGTGATTCCAGGTGTGATTGGAGCTATTTTAGGAGCCTATGTCTTATCGAGTTTAGAGGATTATGCTGGGTACATCAAACCTATCGTTTCTGTATATACGTTATTCCTAGGTGCCATTATCATTCGCAAGGCCCTCATCAAACGCCAAGAAAAACGTCAATTGAAACGAGTAGGCTGGTTAGCGCTCTTTGGTGGTTACTTAGATTCCATTGGCGGTGGCGGCTGGGGACCAATTGTTTCCTCTACCCTGATTGCCTCGGGGCGTCATCCGAAGTATACGATTGGCAGTGTGAACTTGACGGAGTTCTTCGTTTCACTTGCTTCATCGCTAACCTTTTTTGCTGTTATCGGTCTAGGATATCTACATGTCATCATCGGATTAATTCTAGGCGGTGTCATCGCAGCTCCTATCGCGGCACGTTTAGCGAATAAGTTGCCAGTAAAATCCATGATGATTCTCGTGGGAATCGTCATTATCATCGTCAGTCTGCGTCAGATTATCTTAGGGGTTCCAAAATTTTTGTAGATATTTGCAGTCAATTGTCACAACAGGCTAATGATTGTTAACACACAAACCCTTTTAGAAAGGTTCTTATCCTCTACCGGAGTATCCACAGATACCCGAAAGATTCAAGCTGGTAATCTATTCTTTGCCTTAAAAGGCCCTAATTTCAATGCCAATGCGATGGCCGCCGAAGCCATAGAGAAAGGGGCTCAGTATGCAATTATCGATGATGCGGATTACTTAGCAGGAGAACGCACCTTACTAGTAGAAGATGGCTTGTTAGCCTTGCAAGCTTTGGCAACCGCCTATCGCCAAACCTTAACAATACCCATTGTGGGCTTAACCGGTTCGAACGGAAAGACTACCACGAAAGAATTAATCTTTTCTGTTTTATCCCAAAAATACCACTGCTTTGCCACCACTGGTAACTTGAACAACCACATCGGTGTCCCTCTTTCTATCTTATCTATTAAAAAAGAGCATGAAATCGCGGTGATCGAAATGGGAGCGAACAAACAAGGTGATATCAAAGAACTCGTTGATATCGCGCAGCCTACTCATGGTTTGATTACTAATATAGGCAAAGCACATTTAGAAGGTTTTGGAGGAATAGAAGGTGTGCGCAAAGGAAAAGGAGAACTTTTCGACTTTTTACAAGCTTCAAAAGGGGTCACCTTTTTACCTCAGCAATCCGGAGTTATACAGGAAATGTTTAGCGAACGAGGAATGCAAAATGCTGTGTACTCAAACGAAGCGATGCCCACTACCCTCGTAGAGGCAAAACCGATGGTACGCTATGCTTTAGCTTCTGGAGAAATAATCGATTCGCACTTACCAGGGATTTATAATTTTGAAAATATTCAACTAGCGATTGCGGTGGGCAAATTCTTTTCCCTAAGCGATGAGCAATGCAATACAGGGATCAGCACCTACATCCCGAATAATCACCGTTCTCAATTCATCAAAATAGGATCAAACCAAGTTTTGATGGATGCCTATAACGCTAATCCTTCGTCGATGTCAGCCGCCATTTCGCATTTCGCGGAAACGGAAGGGAATCCCAAGCTTGTCATTTTAGGAGATATGTTTGAATTAGGAGAATCCTCGGCTGAAGAACACGCGGCACTGGGTAAGCTCCTTGCGGGATTATCCTTTGAAAAAGTGCTTTTAGTGGGACAGCATATGCAACATGCCTTAATTCATTTACCTTCAGCTTATTATTTTCCGGACAAATTTGGCTTACATACTTGGCTACAAGATCACCCGATTCAGGACAGTTTTCTTTTAGTTAAAGGTTCCAGAGGAATTCAACTCGAAAGTGTTTTGGCATTTTTAGAAAATTCCAAATAATTGCATTAAATTTGCACTTTAGTAAGAAAATACCTTTCAAAAAATACACACAATGGCATCACAATCGGGTACGTATGTACCATTCAAAGTTAAAGACATTGCATTAGCGGACTGGGGTCGCAAAGAAATTCAATTAGCAGAAGCAGAAATGCCAGGTTTGATGGCATTACGTGAAGAATTCGGTGCTGCACAACCTTTAAAAGGTGCACGTATCGCAGGTTGTCTTCACATGACAATTCAAACAGCGGTTTTAATCGAAACATTAACCGCTTTAGGAGCTGACGTTACTTGGTCATCTTGTAACATTTTCTCTACACAAGATCACGCAGCAGCGGCTATCGCAGCAGCGGGTATTCCGGTTTATGCTTGGAAAGGCATGAACGAAGAAGAATTCAACTGGTGTATTGAGCAAACTTTATTCTTTGGAGAAGATCGTCAACCATTAAACATGATCTTAGATGATGGTGGTGATTTAACTAATATGGTTTTCGATGAATATCCGGAGTTAATCGAAGGCATCAAAGGCTTATCAGAAGAAACTACGACAGGTGTTCACCGTTTATATGAGCGTATGAAAAACGGCACGTTATTCTTGCCAGCAATCAACGTAAATGACTCGGTAACGAAGTCTAAATTTGATAACAAATACGGTTGCAAAGAGTCATTAGTAGATGCGATTCGTCGTGCGACTGACTTAATGTTAGCTGGTAAAGTAGCGGTAGTAGCTGGTTACGGTGACGTAGGTAAAGGTTCTGCTGATTCATTACGTGGTGCAGGTTGCCGTGTGTTAGTGACTGAAATCGATCCAATTTGTGCTTTACAAGCAGCCATGGATGGCTACGAAGTAGTTCCAATGGACGAAGCAGCGACACGCGCTAACATCTTTGTAACAGCGACTGGTAACGTGAAGATCATCCGTGATCGTCACTTCAAAGCGATGAAGGACAAAGCAATCGTTTGTAACATCGGTCACTTCGATAACGAAATCGATATGGAGTGGTTAAACAACAACTACGGTGCATCGAAAGATCAAATCAAGCCACAAGTAGATATGTATACAATCGACGGCAAAAACGTAATCGTTTTAGCGGAAGGTCGTTTAGTGAACTTAGGTTGTGCGATGGGTCACCCATCATTCGTGATGTCGAACTCGTTCTGTAACCAAACATTGGCTCAATTAGAGCTTTGGGCGAACTCAGCGAGCTACGAGAACAAAGTATACATTCTTCCTAAGCACTTAGATGAGAAAGTAGCGTTCTTACACTTAGCGCACATCGGTGCTAAATTAGAGAAGCTAGAGAAAGAGCAGGCGGATTACATTGGTGTTCCTCAAGCAGGGCCATACAAGCCAGAGCACTACAGATACTAGGATTTATTCTAGTTCGGTTTTGAAAGGCCGCGACTCTACGAGTCGCGGCCTTTTTCTTTTGTCCATTATCAGTTTCTTGGTAATCTCCATGTGCGGGTACCGAACTCTCAAAGAATAAACTACCTTTATCCCAGTACTCACATTTAACCACTAATACAATGAAAAATCGCTACCCGACGTATGTCGTGGCAATCCTATTTGCCTGCACTTTATTTTCCACTTCTTGCTCGAAAGATCCTGCAGCTACTTTCGTTCCCGCAAACACGACGTACACCTTACTTAACTCGAATGGCTTTCTAGCTTTCGAAGATCAAGTCGCTTTTCAAGCTTATGTCGAAAAATTCCAAAAGAATCCCTCCGATCCCGGTATTTTACGCGATATTCAATTCTTAGAATCTCAAAGCACTGAATTGCGCAAATTAGATTCGGTCTCCCTGAGTCAAATGGCAGAAACAGGCGACCTAACTGGATTTGAACACATGCTAAAACTCGTAGGAGATGGCGATGATAAATCACTACAGCCCATTGTAGATGACCCCACTTTAAGCCGGTTGATTAACAAGGATGGGCTGATTCAAATAGGCGAACTGGTATACCAAATTAATCCATCGAAAGTCTTTCAAATCAGAATTGCCGACTTCGAACAGACTAAGGCTACTTTCCTTGCTTCACCAGAGAAAGTGGCTCAAGCAACCGTTTATCAAAGTCAGCCAGCATCTGCCATCAAAAATACAACTAGTAAAATGCTAAATAAAGTCGAAAGCAATTCCGTCACCTACGAAAACCCAGGACAAGGGACCTGTCGCTTTACCGCAGAAGTATATCTTTTAGACTTAGGCTTTTACCGCAAATTAGCTGTGCGGGTGAAACACGAATGGCGTCAACGTTTTTGGTTCACCTACTATTGGGGAAATAGTAGCGCGGCGATGTCAATGGAAGGAGATATCAATTTCCTAGAGTACTATACCCCATTCACAAAACATTATTCTGTTTCCACGAATGATGATTATAAAATCGAAACGGTCATCGACGAAACCTTCAATTACGTTCCTTTAAATTGGACAACGAATGTGGGAACAGCTGTCTGTCGTGGAAGAAATGGACTTACTTATTCCTTACATTTTTAAACTCATTCTTATGAAATACCCTATCACCTTATTTCTGCTTTTTGTCGTACTTCAACTGAGTGCACAAGAAACCAAGCCTTTGTATTCCATCTCTATTTTATCGCCTTCCATCGGCTTGGAGAAGAGCATACAAGAAAATAACTCGCTTAAATTATCTATAGAAAACTCCATCGGATATGGCAGCACAAATGGTTTACAGTCTAAATTATTCCTGCTGAGAGGCGAATACCGACACTATTATAACCTAGAAAAACGGAGAGACGAAGGGCGTCTCTCCACAAATTATTCTGGAAACTACATCGGATTATTTGCGGAGCCTTCTTTTGTTTTTAAGAAAGGGGAAGAGGCAACCCATATGTACGCTGGAGGTGTTTGGGGTATTCAACGAAACTACAACAGCCATTTCCATCTTGACCTATCGGTAAATGCAGGAATTGGGCAAAATGGATTTGAAACCAAAGCAGGATTGAGACTCGGCTTTTGGTTAAAATAAATGCCCCGAAGGGTCTGCATTTTTCATTCAAAAACCGTATTTTTGCACAAAATAATAGCAAAGAAGATATGAAATTTGGCGTAGTAGTATTCCCAGGATCCAATTGTGACGACGATACCGTCGGAGTCATTCAAAGTTTAGGCTATGAGGCTGTTAAACTTTGGCACAAAGAGACTGATCTACAAAACTGTGATTTCATCATCGTTCCAGGTGGTTTCTCTTACGGAGATTACTTGCGTTCTGGTGCTATTGCACGTTTCTCTCCTATTATGGAGCACGTTATTGAGCACGCTAAAAACGGTGGCTATTTAATGGGTATTTGCAATGGGTTCCAAGTTTTAGTAGAGGCGCATTTATTGCCGGGTGTTTTATTAAGAAACAGTTCCCAGAAATTCATTTCGAAGAATATCTACTTGAAAGCAGCTACGAACAATTCTTTGTTAACACAAGAATTAGACACGAATAAAGCCTACAAAATACCTATCGCTCACGCAGAAGGACGTTACTTTACAGATGAGAAGACGTTGGCTTCTTTGAAAGCAAATGACCAAATCTTGTTCTACTACTGTGACGAGAATGGCGAGGTGACAGAGGAATCTAATCCGAATGGAAGTCTTTTAAACATCGCAGGTATCTGTAACGAAGGTAGAAATGTATTTGGGATGATGCCTCACCCTGAAAGAGCGGCAGATCCAGATTTGAATAATACGGATGGATTAGAGATTATGAAGCAATTGATATTACAGACTGTTTAATCTTCCACAGCACAACATAAAAAAGGCCTTTCTTTTCGAGAGGCCTTTTTTTGTTCAGTCAAGTTAATAGATTAACGTAAATCGTTCACTTCTACACCCGGAAAGGCTTTCTTGTCAAAGCTGAAGAATTTATCATCAGCGTTTGCTTTTGGGTTCAATTTAGCGACTTTGAAGTGCTGCTTCTTTCCTGCTTTGTTAATAATTGTCCACTCACTCACAGTAAGATCTGCATTTGAGATTTTAAGGGCGATACTCTTCACTTGAGTACCTTTTGCTACAGGAGCTAACTCAACAGTGGAAACGCCAGCCGATACACCTTTTAAAGAGATCTTATAGGCCTTCTTATCAAAGGAATAAATCTTAGCTGGATTCAAATCTCCTTCCGAAGGATCAAAGCTCGAGATGTTCACCTCATTGATTTCTTTGATGTAGGTGGCTACTTCTTTCCCATTATTAAAGATCTCTTGGCCAGCCGTTTTTAAGCGAAACTTCGTTCCCTTTACCGTGATAGATCCAGACATGGTCGCTGCACCTTCGGTTTGGTAAGTGAAGTTCGCGGAGAATGAACCCATCGCTTTGTACTTTTTCTGCATTCCATCAATCAAGCTTACTGCCTTATTCGACTGCGCGAATACGCTAAAACTCAAGCATAGTACTAATAGTCCTTTTTTCATCTTATAAGTTTTTCAAAATCTCTTCTAATTCCGTTTCTGATTTCACAAGCACTTCTCTGGCTTTGGAACCACCAAATGAGCCTACAATTCCAGCTGCCTCTAATTGATCAATTAAACGGCCTGCGCGGTTATACCCTAATTTCAACTTGCGTTGGATGAGCGAGGTACTTCCTTGCTGGTGCATCACAACTAAACGAGCTGCTTCATCGAAGAACGAATCTCGATCACTTGGATCGAAATCCCCGCGATCTTGTCCGCCCATTTCTTCTGAATCAGGTTCAGGCAACAAATAGGCTGAAGTATAACCTTGTTGGTTTCCGATGAAATCACAGATGTCTTCTACTTCTGGAGTATCTACGAAGGCACATTGCAAACGAATCACTTCTGATCCCATCGATAATAACATATCTCCCATACCCACTAACTGATCTGCGCCACCGGCGTCTAGAATGGTGCGGGAGTCAATTTTGGACATTACCTTAAACGAAAGACGCGCTGGAAAGTTCGCCTTAATCGTACCGGTGATGACGTTAACCGAAGGCCTTTGCGTCGCAACAACCAAGTGAATACCAATAGCCCGCGCTAATTGAGCAAGACGAGCAATCGGGTGCTCTACTTCTTTACCAGCCGTTAACATCAAATCCGCTAACTCATCAATCACTAAAACGATATACGGCATAAAGTCGTGCTCATTTGGATTCAAGCGACGATTAATAAACTTCTGATTGTATTCCTTAATGTTACGGCAACCAGCGTCTTTTAACTTATCATAACGCAAGTCCATCTCCTTACAAAGTGAGTTCAACGTGCTTACCACCTTTTTCGTGTCGGTGATAATCGCCTCTGCAGAATCAGGAAGACAAGCTAAGAAGTGGCGCTCTAATTTGTTGAAAAGCGACAATTCAACTTTCTTCGGATCGACCAAAACAAACTTCAAAGTCGCCGGGTGCTTCTTGTAAATCAAAGAGGTCAAGAGCATGTTTAAACCTACGGACTTCCCTTGACCTGTTGCTCCGGCCATTAAGAGGTGAGGCATTTTGGCCAAATCCGCAACAAAAATCTCATTCGAAATCGTCTTACCTAACGTGATAGGAAGATCGTAAGTGGATTTTTGGAACTTCTCAGAACCGATTACGGCACGAACTGGAACCATCTCGCGGTTCTTATTAGCTACCTCGATACCGATAGTGTCCTTACCTGGCATTTGACCAATGATACGAACACCCATCGCCGCTAAGGAAAGTGACAAATCATCTTCTAACGAAGTAATTTTACTGACACGAACTCCAGCCTTAGGAACAATCTCATACAAGGTAACGGTGGGTCCGATCGTCGCTTCAATCTTCTGAATCCCGATTCCGTAATTCAATAAAGTCTCGACAATCTTCTCCTTATTCGCCTTCAACTCATCCATCGTCACTTGCGATGTCTGGTTCTTTTGATCGTATTCTTTCAGTAAATCAATGGTAGGGAATTGGTATTTAGGCAAATCAGCCGTTGGATCATATAGGCCAAATTGCTCCACCAAATCATTCGCTTTAATTTCTCTAGATACCGGAGTAGGCTCTTCCTCGATTACCTCATCGGCCACATCTGCTACTTTATAGGTAAAGTCTAAATCATCCTCTTTCTTTTCTTCTGCCACCACTGGCTCTGTAACAATCTCCACAGGTGCCACAACTACCGGAACAATTTCCTCCACCACCGGCGGAACAATCGGTCTAAATGTTTCTAAATCATCATTATCAACATGAACCGCTGGGCCATCTTCGTCAATAAATAGACTTTCCTCTTCTTCTTCCTCTTCTTCTTCAGCAGCCAAAGGAGCCGCAACAACTGCCTTTTTCGGATTCAGTTGATAGAATAATACCAAAAAGACAAATCCACCAAAACCAATCACAAAGATGGACAAGTAACCTAATAACTGATAAAGCTTCTCATTCACAAAATACCCCACTCCACCTCCGATAGAATGCGGCAAATCAAGGGAGAAAACAAAAAATCCAGCTAATAAACTAAACCAAAGAATATAAAACAATACCTGCCAAGATAGTCGCTCCAAGGAGTAAATCTCCTTCTTGAAACCTACTTTTAAGGCAGACAAATAGAATAAAGGGATTAACAATAAAGTAGACCACCCAAAAGTCTTGAATAAAAAGAAATGCGCGATTTTAGCGCCTAAAAGACCTGCGAAGTTTTTAATCGGAATATCAGAACCCTTGATGGTATCCACCACGCCGCGCTCTACCTCACTTTGGTCAGAAACACCTACGAAAAAACTCGAACCAAAAGAGACCAACAAAAGAGTACCAATCAGAAACAAAAAAGCAGCAATAATTAACTGAATGCGGTATAGCACAGCGCCGTCCATTTTTCTTTTAGGCTTATCTTGCTCAAAGTTAAGTTGTAAGGTACTTGCAGTGTTACTAATCTTTTTTGCCATGGAGGGGTACAAGGAGTTAATCTTATAAATTTCGCTTTTTTGATTCGATTTACAAAATCAAATTACAGTCCTGCCGCGAGTATTTCTTGGTTAATTTCTTTAATCAAACCTGGACCCTCATAGATGAAGCCGGAATAGATCTGAACTAACGAGGCTCCTGCTTTCAATTTCTCAATAGCATCTGCTCCAGAATGAATACCCCCTACCCCAATGATGGGAAATTGGCCCTTGGATTTTTCATGTAAATAAGCCACCACTTCGGTGGATCTTTTGGTCAAAGGCTTTCCACTTAAACCACCCATCTCCGCCTTATGAGCCGATTGTAAGCCTTCGCGAGATAAAGTAGTGTTCGTAGCAATGACACCTGCTAACTTTGTTTCTAACACAATTTCAATCACATCGTCTAATTGATCATTACTTAAATCTGGAGCGATTTTTAATAAAATCGGTTTCTGCACCGGCTTCAAGGCATTCAACTCTTGCAGGGTCTGCAATAATTGCTTCAGTGGCTCCTTTTCCTGCAAAGCACGTAAATTAGGCGTATTAGGAGAGCTTACATTGACCACGAAATAATCTACGACATCATATAAGGCTTCAAATCCCTGGCGGTAATCGTCATCCGCTAGTTCATTCGGAGTTAGTTTGTTTTTGCCCAAATTTCCACCCACAATTACCTTCGAACGACGCTTTTCCAAGCGAGTTTTCATCGCGGCTAAGCCTTCATTATTAAAACCCATTCGGTTAATAATCGCTTCATCTTCGAGTAAACGAAATAAACGAGGCTTCGGATTGCCATCCTGCGGCTTGGGCGTAACCGTACCCACCTCAATAAATCCAAATCCCAATTCAGCGAATTCATCAATGAGCATCGCGTTTTTATCAAATCCGGCAGCTAAACCCACGGGATTCGGAAAATGTAGGCCAAAAACCGTGCGTTCTAATCGTTTATCCTCCACCTGAAACAAGGCTTTAAAGAGAGACGACATACCCGGAATTCGCAATGTTAGCCGAATTAAATCTGCGGCCAAGTAATGAGCACGCTCTGGATTAAACAAAAAGAAAAGGGGTTTTATGAAAATTTGATAAAACATGTGGATTTTTTGGACGAATTAAGAGACAAAAATACAAAAAAGGACGGGCTCATGCCGCACTCTGAAAAAAAATCCTAATTTTAAGATATCAAGCATTTTAGAAAAATTTATAGCCTATGTTAAGTCGTGTAGCCAATTCCATCTATTGGATGAACCGGTACATCGAGAGAGCTGACAATTATGCCCGCTTCATCTCGGTGAATTTCAACCTTGCCCTAGATTTACCCCCGAATGTCCCGGAACAATGGGAGCCATTAATCGTGGCCACGGCAGATCATTACAATTTCTTCGAGCATTATCCAGAGGCAAATCGTGAGAACGTTTTGTATTTTATGACATTCGATGTTAACAATCCGAACTCGATTCTCTCTTGTTTATATTCCGCGCGTGAAAATGCCCGCACGATTCGCGAGAGTATTTCAAAAGAGATGTGGGAGTATGTGAACCAAATCTATTGGAAAGTAAAGGACCGTGTAGAAGGAAGTAAAAGCTGGGAGTTAGCCCGATACCAAGGTTTTTTAGAGGAAATCAAATCCGGAAGTCAGTTATTTTACGGCATTGTCGATTCGACGATTACCCGTGGGGAAGGCTGGCATTTTGGTCAATTAGGAAAACTTTTAGAACGAGCAGATAAAACGACGCGTTTTTTAGACGTAAAGTATTTTACGCTTTTACCTAATGTAGATGCAGTGGGATCTCCCTTAGATCTTTTGTTATGGTCGTCTGTTTTAAAATCCGTTTCGGCCTACAATATGTTTCGCCAGCAATACAAGGTGGTGAATCCCACGAATATTGTGGAGTTTTTGATCTTAGACAAAGGATTTCCGCGTTCAGTCGTTCATTGTCTAACGGAGGCAGAACAATCGCTATATGCCATTTCAGGCACCTCGTTTGACCACGGGTATTCGAATTTAGCCGAGAAAAAACTCTCTAAGATTCTTTCTGAAGTACAATTCACAGAAATCGAGGACATATTGAATACGGGACTGCACCAGTTTTTGGATGCTTTTCAAAGCTCAAACAATGATATCGGGCAGACCATACACGATACTTATTTTGACTTAAAGCCGGTCAATTAAGCCGGCTATTTGATAAAATTAGTGTAATATTGCGCTCCCATTTGCCACCCTCATCATATGACATATTGTTTAGGAATTACTGTTAAAGAAGGATTGATTGCGATTGCCGATACGCGTATTACCGCAGGTAATGAAGTGTATTCAAATAAGAAAATCTCCATTCATGAGATCAAAAATCATTCACTCTTCATCATGACCGCAGGATTGCGTTCAGTGCGCGACAAGGCGGTAACCTACTTTAATCAAGCCATAGAGGATGAGGAAGAAAGTTATGATTATATGTTTCAGGCGGCTACGTCCTTTGGCCAGAAACTAAAACAAGTGGCTGCAGAAGATCGCGAAACTTTAGAAAAAGAAGGTTATGCTTTCAATCTACATGCCATAGTGGGCGGGCAAATGCCTAAGGACAGCGAACACAAGCTATTTTTAATCTTCCCGGAAGGCAATTGGATTGAGATAAATGATGGATTAAAATACCAGATTATTGGTAATTCTAATTACGGCAAACCTTTATTGAATCGCAATTTAACCCATGAAACCTCGCTCAAAGAGGCTTTGAAGATGGGTTTCTTATCTTTTGACGCCACCCAAGTCAGTGCGAACGATGTCGATTATCCAATCGATGTGGTCGTTTACGAAAAAGGAAGTTTCAAGGCGAAAGAAGTCCGTTTATACAAGAAAGACATGCAAGCAATTTCTGATGATTGGAATGAAGCCTTGCGAAAATCGCTCGCAGGAATTGATGAGGGATGGATGAAAGAGTTAATTTCACCTTCGAAATGATCGCTCGCATCCAGCATAAACTACGGTATGATTACAGTGAGTCGGTCACTTTGGATCCTCATGTCCTCTATTTACACCCACGAAAAAGCGCGCTTTTAACGGTTCAAGATTTCCTATTAGACATCCAACCCAACCCTGTACAGGTATCTAAAAACCTGGATCCAGAGGGAAATATTCAAAATATCTTGTTCTTCAAAGAGTCAACGAATTTCTTAGAAATCGAAATGAAGGCCACGGTGGAAACGACAGAATTTAATCCTTTTGATTTTGTTTACTTTCCTTTTGAAAGCAAATCCCTACCCATCTCCTATTCCCGTTCTTACCAAAAAACCCTCAGCCCTTATTTAGGCTTAGAAGGCGTTACCCCTCATGTGGAACAAATGGCTAGGCAGATCGCATCCGGGGTTCGTTACAGCACATCCGCCTATCTTTCTGCATTGAATGAGTTCATCTTTACCAATTTTGCTTACGAAATTCGCGAAGAAGGAAATCCCAATACCCCGGAATTTACGCTGATTAATCGCAAGGGATCTTGCAGAGATTATGCGGTCTTATTTTCTGCCCTGTGTCGAGCCATGGGCTTGGCTACGCGATTTGTTTCCGGCTATTACATCGGTGTTGCGCCTGTTGATGTCCCTAACCAAACGCATCATTTACATGCTTGGGTGGAGGTTTATTTGCCTGGTGGTGGCTGGAGAGGCTACGATCCTACGCAGCACGAGGTCGTTTCTGGGAATCACATTCCACTAGCCGCCTCTTGTTTACCGGAGGAGATTACGCCTGTTTACGGATCGTATCGAGGTGCCGCAAGCTCCTTATTAACTACCAACGTATTTATTGAAAGAATTTAGCCGACTAATAATTGGGCCAAAAGATAATCCGCAATCAAAATCGCAATACACGAATTGGTTACTGCGGCAGTACTCGCCGTTCCTACTTCGTAGGCACCACCTTTTGTATAGAATCCTTTGAAGGCAGAAATCGTGACAATCAAAAAGGAAAATACCACTGATTTCGTCAATGCAAAAATCATATAGTTGCCTTTGAATTGGAATTGCAATCCGTGAATGTATTCTTGCGGAGAGATGGCTCCCGTTAACCATCCCGCTAAATAGCCTCCGTAGATCGCTAAAAAGCATGCAAGCGTCACAAGCATAGGGAAAGTAATCATCGCAGCGATGATTTTAGGTAAGACTAAATAGGAGCGAGAATTAATTCCCATCACTTCAAGCGCATCAATTTGTTCCGTGATGCGCATTGTTCCTAATTGACCTGCGATATTGGAACCAATTTTACCTGCTAAAACGACACAGGTAATGGTAGGCCCCATTTCTAAAATGGTTGAATCTCGAACAATTAAGCTGATAATGTATTGCGGAACAAAAGGGTTATCCATATTCGCTGCGGTTTGAACGCAAGTCACAGCCCCTAAGAAGGTGGACACAATCGCCACAATCAAGACCGAATTAATACCGATATCCACACATTCTTGAAATGTCAAGGCGAGATAAACCCGAAATTTTTCTGGATTTGTAAAAAGCTTACCCAGGAAGATTAAATATTTGCCTAATTTTGACATCTGATTGGTATATTACACATCGATATTTATCAAAGATAATGAACAAAACGGTTATAATTAGTGGGGGTAGCCAGGGAATTGGCAAAGCGTTGGTAAAAAAATTCCTTTCAGAAGGATTTACCGTATTTACGTGTTCGCGAACAAGCGAGAAATTGAAAGCCCTTTCGGCTGAATTCAATTCAACTTCACTGCATACGTTTGTCGCAGACTTAAGTGACAAAAAACAGTGCCAGGACTTTGCAGGATGGGTTTTAGGCCAAACCAAAACCATTGATGTCCTGATCAACAACGCTGGATTTTTTATGCCGGGTCAAATCCAAAACGAAGAGGATGGCGTCTTAGAACGTCAAATCGAAGCTAATTTATATAGCGCCTATCATTTAACGCGCGCCGTATTACCTACCTTGCAAGCCCAAAAATCAGGCCACATTTTCACCATCTGCTCTACGGCATCTATCACGGCTTACACAGCCGGTGGATCGTATTGCATCAGTAAGTTTGCCTTATTAGGTTTTACTAAAGTCTTACGCGAAGAAACGAAACTGCAAGGCATCAAAGTGACAGCCATCTTACCTGGGGCTACTTTAACACCCGCTTGGGATGGCGTAGAATTGCCTGAGTCGCGCTTTATACCCGCAGACGATGTCGCATCGACGATTTATTCGGCTTATACGATGAATCCGTCCACGGTTTTAGAAGAAATACTCATCAGACCACAATTAGGGGACATCGAGCTATGAGACCCTGGGATAAATACAGCATCACGGAACTGCCTGAAATAGCCGCTAGCCTCATTCGTGAGACGAAAGACTACCCCAATGTGTGGTTATTTCGCGGTGAAATGGGTGCTGGTAAAACAACCTTAATTAAGGAGATTTGCCACCAATTAGGAGTGGCGCAATCTGTTCAAAGCCCCACCTTTTCACTCGTAAATGAATATGTGGATGGCAAAGGTAATCCCGTTTATCATTTTGATTTATACCGATTGAAGAACGCACAAGAGGCTTTTGACATCGGATTAGAAGAATATTTAGACTCTGGGCACTTGTGTTTAGTGGAATGGCCAGAGCAGGCGGAGGAGTTTTGGACCTTTGAACATCTAGAACTAAACGTCTCCCACGTCGATGACGCGCACCGTAAATTAGAAGTCGTATGGCGAAGATACTAGAGCACAATCCCTTTCAGGATTTACTTTCAAAACAGGGCATCGCCCCTTTAGAGGCGATGGCTTGGACAAAGCAGAATGCCCAAAGCATCCGAATCAGTCTACCTAAGGAATCCGATCCCAACGAAAACCGCATTTCTTTAAGCCCACAAGCCGTTGCCTTATTAACCAATAATGGCCACGAAATTGTGATCGAAAAAGGGGCTGGTGAACGTGCAGGCTTCAGCGATTCTGACTATTTATTAGCCGGCGCGAGTGTGAGTGAGGATGTGGCGATGATTTGGCAAAGTGCGTTGACTTTAAAAATTACCCCTCCTACCATCGCAGAAATCGCGCGCATGAAAGAAGGTCAAGCCTTTATTTCGAGTGCCTCGTACCAGCATTTGTCATCCGAATTAATCGATGCGATGAATGCCAAAAAGCTGATGGCCATCGGCCTAGAATTCGTCGAAGACAATGGCGGCGGCTTTCCTTTCATTAAAATAATGGCAGAAATAGCCGGACAATTGATCTTGCCGATAGCCACCGATTTAATTCAAAAGAAAAATGGATTGCTGTTAGGGCATGTCACAGGTGTTCCTCCATGTAATCTAGTGCTGTTAGGTGCGGGTCAGGTGGTGGAGCAAGTGGCGCGAGCGGCAGCGAGCGCAGGAATTCAGTTCCAAGTTTTCGATAAAGACATTTATAAGTTACAACGCCTAAAAGCGGCGCTGGGATTCCCCATCGTCACGCAGGTGATTGATTCGGAAAATCTAGCTAAAGCTTTACAAGAAGCCCAAATCATCGTAGGTGCCTTGCGTTCAGACAGCGGAATTACTCCTTGCATCGTGACGGAAGAAATGGTGAGCAAGCTGAAACCTGGAACGTTGATTCTGGATGTTTGTATTGACCAAGGCGGCTGTTTTGAGACTTCAGAGCCTTGTACGATTCAAAAACCCACCTTCGAAAAATACGGCATCACTCATTTCTGTGTTCCTAACATCCCATCCCTTGTGGCTCACACCGCTAGTTTAGCGATGAGCAACCTCATGACGTCTTTCATCTTGAAGGCGGGGAAGACCGGGGGGGTGGAAGAAATGCTTTGGCAAGGAAAATCCTTCATGAAAGGCGTATTCTGCTACCGCGGCTTCGTAACACAACCAAGCACCGGAAAATTGTTCCACAAACCTGTCAAAGACATTCAATTATTATTACTAAGTAAGAGTTAAATCATGATCGAAGATTACACAGCCCTTTCAAACGCGCCTAATTCCCCGGACTTAAACGGAAAATACTTAGGTCTCATTTCCTCTGATTTCATCAAAGTAGCCGATGCCCTGAAAGAGGCGTCTTACCAAATCAAAAAACGAGGATTCTCCGATTTCCCCATCTTCGTGACCTCCCAACGTCCCATCGAAATCGGCCAAAAACTGATCGGCGTAGGTGAATTGCACGAAAATAAGTGGAATTACCATGCTTCGATGATGGAAGAATTTGTGCAGCGTAAACTCATCGCAGAAGAGAACATGGAGCTCTTCGTCCAAAACTTCAAAGATATCGAAGAATTCGCTTGTCTTTTTGTGGTGGATGGACAGTTTACGAATTTTGTGTTTATTCCTTTTCCAGAGGAGGGGTCGGAAATTAGAGAGTAAAGATTATAGATAATAGAGTAGAGAGTATAGATACGGTTATTTATCTCTACTCTACACTCTATAATCTCTTATCTATTTTGGAAAACGGATGAAAATCCTGCACCATCTGCGTTAAATACGCCCGATCCAAGTGGGTATAAATCTCCGTCGTTAAGATCGATTCATGGCCTAACATCTCCTGAACGGCGCGCAAGTCAGCTCCGCCTTCAATTAAATGCGTTGCGAATGAATGGCGAAAGGTATGGGGGCTGATTACTTTCGTGATGCCTGCTTTCGCGGCGAGGTCTTTGCAAATCAAGAAAACCATCACCCGGCTTAATCCTGAACCTCGGCGGTTTAGAAAAACGAAATGGGTGGCGTCTTTTTTGACGGGCACAGATGGCCTAACTGATTCCAAATACAAATTCAAATACTTGAATGCATCGCGGCCAGCGGGAACCAAACGCTCTTTGTCGCCCTTTCCACGGACTTTGATGAAGCCTTGATCTTCGTAGATATCTTCTCTTTTTAGGCCAATTAATTCAGAAACGCGTAAACCGGCCCCATATAAAAATTCCAGCATTGCTCGATTTCGTACCCCTTCCGGACTAGAGAGATCTGCCTGTTCAAGTATAGCCGTAATCTCGTCGAAAGAGAGGGTGTCGGGTAATTTGCGCCCCATCTGGGGATTTTTTACGTGAACGGTGGGGTCTGCTTTTAGCGTGCCGTCGAACACGAGAAATTGAAAGAAAGCACGGATGCCCGATAGAGTACGCGATTGGGTGCTTGCTTCGATACCTAAGGAATGTAGGTCTTTTAAGAAGGCCAAAATATGAGATTCCTCTACCTCGCTAATCGCAATAGGAGCAATAGATAGATAGGTGGACAGCTTTTGGATATCCCGTAAATAGGCTTCGTGGGAGTGCTTAGATAAGCCACGCTCTATTTTCAAGTAATCACCAAAAGACTGGATTTCTGTCTCCCACATATACATTTTGTGCTATGAATCCCGTAAATTTAAAGTAATTACGTATTTTTACACCGCATGTCCCTTTTTAAATATGGTAAGAAAGAAAATATTAATCCTGAATGGTCCTAATTTGAATTTATTAGGCACACGAGAACCAGAAATCTATGGGGCACAGACGTTCGAGCAGTTTTTGGAAATCTTACAAGATAAATTCGGCCAGCAACTAGATATCTCTTACTTCCAATCCAACGAAGAGGGAGCTTTAATTAATAAATTGCACGAAGTGGGATTTACCTATGATGGCATTTTATTCAATGCGGGAGGGTATACACACACTTCGGTGGCCTTAGGCGACGCAGTAGCAGCCATCAAAACACCCGTGATTGAAATTCACATTTCAAATGTTCACGCACGAGAAGAGTTCCGCCACCACAGTTATTTAAGTCCTAAAGCAAAGGGAATCATCGTCGGTTTAGGCTTGCGCGGTTATGAATTAGGCCTTTATTCTTTCCTTTAAACCATGTTATCCTTCTACCCTGGCCCCTCTAAGGTTCATCCAGAGGCCCTTGGATACATTCAAGAGGCTTTTGAGCAGGGTATTGTCAGCATCAACCATCGAAGTGAGCGATTCGAAAAACTGCTCGAGGCTACATTTGAGGTGCTTCATCAGAAATGGAATATCCCATCGAATTATACCATCTATTTCGTTTCTTCCGCTACTGAGGCTTGGGAGATTGTCATTCAATCCCTTGTTAGAGAAAAATCAACTCACGTATATAATGGAGCCTTTGGAAAAAAATGGGCGCATTATGCGGCATCCACCGCAGAATCTATTGAGTTCTCTTTAGACCAAAGCTTAGCAGAAATCGGCCTTCAACTAGGTCCTATCAAGGGAGATACGCTATGTCTAGTTCAAAGTGAAACTTCGAATGGGACCGGCCAGCAAATACGAAGAGCTGATTTTCAATTAACCGAAGACGCCCTAATCGCCGTGGATGCCACCTCCTCAATGGGCGGAATTGAATTGCCGTGGGATGAAGCCGATGTTTGGTTAGCATCCGTACAGAAATGCATCGGAATTCAAGCGGGAATGGGCCTACTCATTTGTTCTCCCAAGGCATTAGCTAGGGCAAAAGAACTAAATCGATCGACGCATTATAACGATGTTTTGTTTTTGGAAGAAAACAGAAAAATGTTTCAGACGCAAATGACACCGAATGTGTTGAGTATTTACCTAGTTTACCGATTAACGCAGCAGCTGCCTTCGTTATCAGAAGTACATCTTGCCACTTTAGCTAAAATGAAATTGTGGACGAATTTCTGGGACAATCAACCTGATTTTAGCTATTTAATAGAGAACCCAGCGTTGCGTTTGCCTACGGTTTTGGCCTTAACAGGGGACCCAGGTAAGATTAAGCAGTTGCATCAACTCTGCTTAAAAAAAGGGATAGAACTAGGAAAAGGCTATGGCGCTTGGAAGGAAACCAGTTTCCGTATTGCAAACTTCCCCAGCCATACGTTTGAAGATATTGAAACACTCATCCAAACCATACAATATGAACTTTAACTCAAAAGAGATTTTATCCTCCTCGCTGATCCTTTTTTCCGTGATTGATATCTTAGGGTCCATTCCCATTATCATCGAATTGCGTAAAAAAAATGGAGATATACATCCTGGACAGGCGACTTTAGCCTCGGGAATCATCATGATCGGGTTCTTTTTTGCCGGAAAATTCATCCTCCATTTATTAGGGGTCGATACTAATTCCTTCGCCATGGCGGGGGCCTTGATCATCTTCCTCATCGGTATGGAGATGACGCTTGGTCGAAACATTTTCAAAAGTGAAGAAATCGAGACTAATACGCATTCCATTGTACCATTAGCCTTCCCTATCATCGCTGGAGCGGGAACGATGACGACTTTAATTTCCTTGAAGTCACAGTTCGAAGAGGAAAACATCATTATCAGTATCTTCATTAACCTCGTATTCATTTACATTGTCTTGCGTTCTAGTGTCTGGATTGAGAAGAAACTAGGAAATGCAGGGACGCAGATTTTGCGCAAGATTTTCGGGGTAATTTTGATTGCGATCGCGATTAAAATCTTTAAATCACGTTTGATGTAGATGGCCAAAAAACAAAAATATTACGTGATTTGGGCGGGTCATCAGAAAGGAATCTTTGATTCTTGGGCGGAGACCGAAAAGAACATCAAAGGCTATGCGGGTGCGCAATACAAGTCTTTTGAATCGAAAGCCGAAGCTGAAAGCGCGGCTAAAAAGAATTATTGGGCCAGCGTATCTCCTGCTTCTAAGACGAAAACGCCTCGCTTAAACGCGGCTAAAATTGTTGTTCCAAGTATTTCGGTGGATGCTGCCTGCGCAGGCAATCCAGGTAAATTGGAATACCAAGGCGTAAATACAGAAACGAAAGAAGTGTTATTTGCGCGCGGTCCCTTTCCAGAAGGCACCGTTAACTTAGGTGAGTTTTTGGCCATTGTTCACGGTCTGGCCTATTTAAAGAAATTAGATTGTCCCTATCCTTTGTATTCAGATTCGAGAACGGCTATTGCTTGGGTAAGAAACAGAGCGATCAAAACGAATCTTGAGCGCAATGCACGAACGGAAGAACTATTCCAGATGGTCGATAATGCCATCGCGTGGTTAAAAAGTAACCATTACACGACTAAAGTTCTGAAATGGGAAACGGAGGACTGGGGTGAAAATCCGGCGGATTATGGCCGAAAATAGATCTACTTTTGAGTTCAAACAATTTTCGCTACATCACGGTAATCCGGGATTGAAGATTAGTACGGAGGCCTGTCTTTTTGGCGCTTGGGCTTCTATGAAGGCACGGGGTAATTGTCTAGATATTGGAACGGGATGTGGTTTGTTAGCTTCCATGCTCGCACAGGCCAATCCCACTTGTTCGACGAAAGCACTTGAAATTCACCCCGAAGTGGCCAAAATTGCTTCCGAAAATTTCAATAGCAGTCCTTTTAAAGAACGCCTGCAAGCCATCGAAGCGAACGTTTTAACATTTAAGTCAGAAGAAAAATTCGATTTCATCTGCTCTAATCCACCTTTTTTTACAAATCACCTCGCGGCTTCGGATGAAGCAAAACACATGGCGATTCATGCGGATCATTTAAGTCCGGTAGATTTAGCAGCCTCCATTGATCGACTACTAACAAAAGAGGGAGAATTTGCGGTGCTGTATCCGGAAGATGTTTTGGCCCAATTCGAACAATCTCTACAGGTAAATGGGCTATTCTTACATGAAAAGGTAACCATCCATTCCACCCCCTCTAGCCCCGTATTACGCGTAATGGCGAACGGATCTAGGAAAAATAATCCAATCAAACAGGACCGAATAAATATCAAAACAGAACTAGGGGAATACAGCCCGGAGTTCATCGAATTATTAAGACCCTATTATATCATCTTTCCTTCGCAATAATTTTGTATTTTTGCTCGTATGTTACAGCTATCCATCGTAGTCCCTCTTTATAACGAAGCCGAATCGCTTCCAGAACTATGTTCTTGGATCGATCGAGTGATGAAAGAAAATGCATTTTCTTACGAAATGATCTTCGTAAACGATGGCAGTAACGACAATTCCTGGGAGGTTTTAAAGCAATTATCCACGCAGTACAGCACGATTATAGCCATCTCTTTCGCGCGTAATTATGGCAAATCGGCAGCTCTTCACGAAGGATTCAGCAAGGCTTCTGGCCAAGTGGTGATCACGATGGACGCCGATTTACAGGATTCCCCAGATGAAATCCCAGAATTATATCGCTTAATTACCGAAGAAAATTACGACCTGATTTCAGGCTGGAAACAGAAGCGCTTTGATCCTATTTCGAAGACGATTCCAACCAAATTATACAATGCAGCAACCCGCAAATTGTCAGGCGTTCATTTACATGATTTCAATTGCGGCTTGAAAGCCTATAAAATTGAAGTAGTGAAAACGTTACGTTTGTACGGTGAAATGCACCGCTACATTCCGGTTCAAGCGAAATGGAACGGATTTACGAAGATTGGCGAGAAAGTAGTTCAACACCAGGCGCGCAAGTATGGAGTGACTAAATTTGGTTTAGAGCGCTTCCTATATGGTTTCTTGGATCTGTTATCGATTTCATTTGTGCAGATTTTTGGCAAACGTCCGATGCACTTATTTGGAAGCCTAGGAATCTTGTCCTTTTTAACGGGTTCTGGTTTGACCATCTATTTAATGGGTGTTAAAATTTATAACATTGCTTATAATTTAAAGTACCGCAATGTCACAGACAATCCGCTGTTCTTTTTAGCGCTAGTGGCCATCATACTGGGTGTACAGCTCTTTTTAGCCGGTTTTATCGGAGAGTTATTGATTACGAACTCAGATAAGACGACGAATTATCAAATCAAGGAAGAAATATCCTAATTATGCCAAACAATGATCTAAGCTGGCTAAGCCGCTCTGAACTCTTGATCGGACCGGATGGGATCGATAAATTACAAAAATCACACGTTTTAGTTGTCGGATTAGGGGGCGTAGGCTCCTTTGCCGCTGAATTCATCGCGCGTTCTGGTGTAGGCCGAATGACCATCGTGGATGGAGACGTAGTCGATCCTACGAACCGTAACCGACAATTACCCGCTTTAGCGACAAACCATGGGGTTTCTAAAGCCCAAATCATGGCCGAACGCCTACTAGCCATCAACCCAGCTCTTGAATTAACGGCAATCGAACAATTCTTAAGTCCTGAAGAGGCGAAGAACTTGTTAGAAACGACGAAATTCGATTACGTCATGGACTGTATCGATTCCGTAACCCCTAAAGTCACCTTGCTAAAAACAGCTTATGACTTGGGATTTAAAATCGCAAGCTCCATGGGAGCAGGCGGAAAAATGGATCCCACCCAAATTAGAACAGCTGATCTCCTGAATACCCGCGAATGCTATTTAGCCTCTTTAGTGCGCAAGCGTATTCGCAAGATGGGAGTAGGCAAAGGGATTAAAGCGGTGTTCTCTTTGGAAAAAGTCAAAGACGAATCACTTATTCTGACTGACGGAAGTAATTTTAAGAAGTCCGCTTATGGAACGATTTCTTATTTACCAGCCGCCTTCGGAGGCGTAGTCGCATCCATCGTCATTCGCGATCTATTAGACGAACCCATACCGATGGAGAAGAAACTTAAATTACCCAAAAAAAATGATCAAAATAGGCGTCATTAATGTGTCTGACCGGGCTAGCGCGGGTATCTACGAAGATATTCCTGGCAAGGCCGTAGTCGAATTATTAAAAGAATACCTCGAATCCGATTTCGAGGTGGTGTACGCCGTCGTTCCCGACGAACAAGACCAGCTCGAGGCGAAGATGATCGCAATGTCAGAAGAGGTTTGCCTGCTTGTCACCACTGGAGGAACAGGTCCAGCCCTGCGCGATGTCACCCCAGAAGCGACAGAGTCAGTTTGCCAAAAGATGATGCCAGGTTTCGGCGAACTAATGCGCTCAGTCAGCTTGCAATACGTTCCTACCGCTATCCTAAGTCGCCAAACAGCGGGCATTCGCAATCAAACGTTAATTCTAAATTTACCAGGAAAACCGAAAGCCATCAGACAATGCTTGGAGGCTGTTTTCCCAGCCATCCCTTATTGCATCGATCTAATTGGTGGACCATTTTTAGAGTGTAGGGAGGAGAATATGAAGGCTTTTAGGCCAAAGTAGAGTATAGATTATAGAGTAGAGATAAGAGATAAGAGATAAAAATCTATACTCTCTACTCTATAATCTCTACTCTTATTCTTCATTAGCTAACAACATCCCATAAAGCCTCTCCGTCACTTTCCCCCTCTTCCCATCTCCTATCTGTTTCCCATCAATGGAGAAAATAGGCAAGACACGTTTCGTGCTACCCGAAGTAAATACTTCGTCCGCATTCATAAAATCGGCTAATGTGCAGGCGCCTACTCGAACTTTGAACTCAGTGGAAGCTAAAGCAATCACCTTTTTACGGGTGATTCCTTCTAAAATATGGTCTTCGGGTGTGTGAATAACCCCGTCTTTGACATAAAACAAATTAGAGCGTGAGGACTCTGAAACGCCGAACTCAGGTGTGTGATAGATCAAATCATCGCCACCTGCAGCTCGAACCGCAGGCATTTCCCGTAAAGCGAAGGCATAATTCAACGATTTAATATCCGCCATTTCACGCTTGTACTCGCGACTCATTAGACGCATTCCAGCGGTAGGCTCGGCAAACGCGAAGACACTCGGAAAAATATACAATTCAGACTCCCCTACCGGATCGAATCCATTTAAACTAAATCCAGCCGTTAAAACCAACTTAACTCCCAGGCAAGGATCGACGGAAAGCGACGCAATCTCATGAATTAACGCAGCCAGCGACTCTTTAGAATAGCTATGCGACAAACCCATTTTCGAAGCCGAACTCAAAAAACGATCCAAATGATCCGACATAAAAATGGGCTTTCCATCCATGATTCGGAAGAAATCGAAGATGCCAAAACCGCGTAAAAAACCGACATCCTTAACGGACACAGTCACTTTTTCAGGATCTTGCCATTGGCCTTTATAATAAATGGGATATGCCATTTTGTTGTAGTTTTTGGACTAAATGTATGGTTTCTTGGGCCTCCTTCACGTCATGGACGCGCAAGATAGAGGCTCCTTGCAATAAAGCAACGGTGTGTAAAACGGAGGATCCATTTAATGCCTCATCTGCCGTAACACCTAATTCTTTCCAAATCATGGTCTTGCGCGACAACCCTGCTAAGATGGGAGCCCCTAATAATTTAAAAGAGCGTAAATGAGCTAATAATTGATAATTATGATCTATTGATTTAGAAAAGCCAAAGCCTGGATCCACAATCAAATCCTTGAAGCCGCGTGAGCGCAACTCTTGGACTTTTGGCAATAAATTGTGCAATACCTCTGCTACTACGTTTTGGTAGTTTGGTACTTCGTGTACCTGGTCGAATCGTCCTACGCTATGGCTCAGAATATAAGGAACTTGATTTTCAACGATGTAATCGAACACACCTTCGTCCATTTGACCTGCACCGATGTCATTAAACAGATGTGCGCCAGCCGCTATAGCAGCCTTTGCAACCGCCACTCGGTAGGTGTCGATAGAAATAATGACAGTAGGAAAGGCCGACGAAATCGCAGAAATTATGGGACAAACCCGATCTATTTCTTCCTGTGGACTCACCGATGCTGCTCCGGGTCGAGTCGAATGTCCGCCAATATCCAAAATCAGGGCACCGGCAGCGATCATATCAGAAGCCTGTTTCAAGGCTAAATCAACCGATGAAACGCGGCTTCCCTCATAAAAAGAATCAGGGGTAATGTTCAAAATTCCCATGATTTGGGGCTTCGAAAAATCAAGCAATTGCCCATTTAAACGGATTGTTTGACCTGTGGAAAAAAGAGCGTCCAAATCGAGTGAATTTTAGGATAATTTAAATAATTTTGTAGGCTATAAAAACGTGAGCATCGTCTAAAAACTGTATCTATGAATAGGGACTCAACGCCTTCCCAAACCGAAATCGAATATCGCCAAGTAATTTCATACTGCAAAGCCTTGTTTGATAAAAAAAACAAAGATTACGGCACTTCATGGAGAATTTTAAGACTACCTAGCTTAACTGACCAAATCTTCATTAAAGCCCAACGCATTCGCAGCATCCAAGAAAAAGGAGCGCAAAAAATTGAGGATGGCATCGAGGGAGAATTCATTGGCATTATCAATTACTGCATCATCGCTTTAATTCAAAAATCACTGGAAGGTTCTGATCAAATGGAATTTGCCCCAGAGGAATTAGGCCGCATTTACGATGAGCAAGTAGAAATTACCTTAGAATTATTGCGCAACAAAAACCACGATTATGGTGAGGCTTGGCGGGACATGCGTATCAGCAGCATGACGGACTTGATTTTGATGAAAATCTTCCGCACAAAGCAAATTGAAAACAATGACGGCAAAACATTGGTTTCGGAAGGCGTAGAAGCTAATTACCAAGATATGCTTAATTACGCCGTGTTCTGCCTAATTACATTGAAAGGCGAACAACAACAGCAACAACAACAGCAATAATGACCAAAATCGCGAAGATTTTATTGGTGGGAATTTTCCTCTTCTCAGGTCTTATTAAATTAAACGACCCAATAGGAACCCAACTAAAACTAGAGGAATACTTTGAGGTATTCTCGGTGGACTTCGCCTTTATGGCCGGTTTTTGGCAGTTTTGGATTCCTTATGCGCTGGTTCTTTCCATCCTATTAAGTAGCTTGGAAATCGTTTTAGCCGTTGCCTTAGCGCTAAATTACCGCATCAAACAGACATTATATGCTTTTGTGGGCATCCTTGCTTTCTTTGGATTCCTAACTTTCTATTCAGCCTATTTCAACAAGGTAACGGACTGTGGATGCTTTGGCGAAACAATCAAATTAACTCCCTGGACGTCCTTCTTAAAGGATGTTTTCTTACTCGTTCTAACGGCCATTTTATTAATCGCTAAAAAACCGGCAGATAGAAAATCAGGGAAATGGGTTTTACTCACATCAGTCCTTAGCATCGCATTAGGAACATTCTGCTATTTCCACTTACCTATCAGCGACGGATTACCCTATGCGGTAGGTGATCATATTCCTAGTAATATGAAGGAAAGGGAGCCCTTAAAATTCACCTATGTCTATAAAATTAAAGGTGTTGAGACAACTCTAACAGAGATGCCGACGGACACGACGGCGGAATTCATTTCGATGCAGGCAACGAACGAAAAAGAGGCCAAACCTTTGATCACCGACTACCAATTTTGGGCGGAAGGAGACACAACAAATTATACACAAGAGAGCTTTAAAGGCGCTAAACTGATGATTATCATCCCTAACATTCACCACATGAATGAAGGAGCGATACCGCAAATTGAGCAACTGACAAAGGGTTTAAAAAATATCACTGTTTGGCTTGTCTCTGCTTCCCCTGACGCGGAGGTTAATGCCTTGCGACACAAATACCAATTAGCGTTTCTTGCTTTATCTGCAGACACGAAAATATTAAAAACCATCATTCGCTCTAGCCCAGGATTATGGCTAGTAAAGGATGGAACGGTAAAGGGCAAATGGTCTTCCTATTCCTTACCTACCGCGGATGAAATTCAACAAAGCCTAGAATAAAAAAGAATGAAGAATATCTATTTAGTAGGAATGCCCTCCTCGGGTAAAAGTACCTTAGGAAAAGAATTAGCAAAGAATATCGGATACTCCTTTATGGACATGGACAAGTTAATTGAAACCCGTGAACAAAAGAC
Organism: Aquirufa antheringensis; assembly: GCF_023921165.1. NCBI lineage: Bacteria > Pseudomonadati > Bacteroidota > Cytophagia > Cytophagales > Flectobacillaceae > Aquirufa > Aquirufa antheringensis. The sequence goes on along the minus strand of NZ_CP049835.1, from coordinate 779,734 downwards.
CGTATCGGAGATATTCTCCAATTTTGGCGAGGCACATTTCCGCGAAATAGAAAAAAAGACGCTGAGAGGCTTTCAGCCAGATCAATCCATGGTGATCGCTACGGGTGGCGGGGTACCTTGCTTTCATGACAATATGGATTTCATTAAAGCCAATGGGGTCAGCGTATTTTTAAATGTGGACGTAAATGATTTAGCCAAACGTTTGTACAAAGCGCAAGGCAATAATCGTCCTTTGTTAGATAAGACCCAAAGCGAGGAAGTAGTCATCGCCTCCATCAAAAAGACCTTTGAGGAGCGCTTACCATTTTACCAGCAAGCTGATATTCAAGTAGACGGAGAAATTACTGTGAGCCAATTACTTTGGCTTTTAGATCAATACTTACCCGTTTAGAAGTAGATTCCGCCTCCTAGCATCAGCTGAGTGGACGTCAAATCTAATGTAGCTGAACTAAAATCCGCTGTATTCTTTAGGGTATACGGTGTATAGGCATCTTTCTGGGTCCGTTGAATAGCTGTCAAATCTAGATAGAATGTTGATTTTCGATAGCCAATCCCGCCCGAAAATTGAAATGCGTTACGATCGATCGTGTCATAGCTTTGCGCATATCCACTTCCAAACATCGCCACCCCACCACGTAAACTAATGGACGGTGAGACCCGTATTTCAGATCCCACTTTCACATTTAAAGCACCTTCGAAATTGCGGGAAATTTGACCATTGTACTTCGTCTGGAATGCTTGATTTGCAGAACCACCTAATTCAGCAGAATAAACTTTCATTCCTCCAAAACCCACATATTCCAAGTCCGCCGTCAAGAAACCTCTCTTTGAAAAGAAAAAGGCAAAACCACCCGAAACTTTCATCGGACTTAAAAACTGGTAGGTAAACTCATTTGTTGTTAGTCTCATCGGATTTACTTTCGTAATTGTGATGGGATTTCCGGTGGAACCTATGGCCGGAATGCCGATGACATTAGGGAATAAACGCGCATCATACGTCTCATTCATCTGATCATAATACGTAGGACTTCGGAAGGCAAAGGACAATCGCAAAGATGGATTCACTTTATAGATTCCTCCCAGACTTAGCCCAATCCCAGACCCTGAAGTCAGTAAGGTCTCAGCGTACTGAAAGCCTGAAACGTATTTTGCGCCCACAAATTCATCCTCCCAGGTAGTCGAAGAACTCGCATTAATTTTAGAAAAATGGAGGGTTGCACCTACATACAACTTATCGCGATAGGACGCACCATAAGCAAAATCCCACGAAGTTAATGCTCCTGAATTAGAAGCAGATCCATATTGCTTCGTAGGCAATAAAGACTGAAAACGCTCAAAAGGAGCGCCACCTGTGACTGAATTAGGATTAATCAAATACGTTTGGTAGGCCAAAGCTTCGGCAGAAGATGCCGTCCCAGAATAACTATCATACTCCTCATCTAAGGAAGCGCCTGTGGCTCCTTTATCATTTGCCTTTTCAATGAAATTATCAAGCAAAGAACTGCGATTATTCGTACCTGAAATCTGTAGCGGCTGAATAAAAATTGCTTGACGCGAATAGCCAAATCCGAAAGCCCCATGCCAATCTCCTCCACCGAGGTAATTTCCGGAAATCACCATGCCCAGTGTGGGCATTTGAAATTGATTATCAGACGCCTCACCAGTCGAAGACAAATACACCGATTTCGTTTGAACAGCGGTATAGGCAAGACTCATGTTCACCTCAGAACGCGTATAAAAACCAAGACCAGCGGGATTACCTGTAAGTGAGCTTAAATCAGCGCCTAAAGCACTAGACGCGCCGCCTAATGCCTGCATACGTGCTGTTCCTGTTGAATACGAAGTGGAGAATTGCTTCGCTAAACTAGGATAGGTATAGATTTGGGCCACAGCCACGTTCAGCGTACAAACGCTGAAAAATAAGAAAAGAGCTTTTTTCATGATCGTAAATTAACGAGGACCGCGACTTGAACCACCTCCGCCACCGCCGGAACTAGAACCTCCGCCAGAGCTTGGGTTACTATAAGAGGGAGTTGAAGTGGAATTTGATCTCTGGCCTCCATCTACCGGAGCTGCACGGTATTCATAATTTGAATTACGACGCGGTGCCACATATTGTTGAGAACCAGAACCCGTACTGTTGTTCTGTTGTGTATTCACACGTGGCAAATTATTTCCTTGCGTATTATAGGAATTATTACCCCCACGAGGAGAATTCGTGTAATTACCGCCTGAATTTCGGTTATTCGAACGATCGTCCCGCGGCCCAAAATTTTTCCGTTCACGGGTATCATTGGTCATGTATTGACCACTGTATCCCGTATAATTTCCACCAGGACCATAATAATTATAATTCCGGTAAAAGGAATTAAATCCAAATGGACTGTAGTAGGGACTATAAAAATATGGATCGTAAAAAAGACTATTGTAAGGACTATAAACTGAATAAGGACTAAAATATGAATAGCCCATACCTAAACTAAACGTGGTATACGGATTCACGAAATAGGAATACGATGGGCTCCAATACGAGAATGGTGTATAACGGTAGCCATAACCAAGGTACGGACTATTGTACAAACCATCTGAAAGTCCTTGCTGATAAGCAGATTGATACAAATTAGGATTAACCGTATTGCGCTGAGCTAGACCTTCTTCCTCCTCTATCACCTCCACATCATCTTCGGCTAAATCTTGAAAATCGAGGTATTTCTTATCTTTAGCGGCTTTCGTAGCCTGCGCTTTCGCTACCTGAACGGAACGATTCGCTTCATCGTATAAATCATCTGTGGCGTAAGAATTGTTAGTCACATTCACGCAGCTGGAGAGGATTCCAAATCCCACTAGCACTAGATAAGCAAAGGATTGATTTTTCATGGTTTTTAGCGGATGATGTCAATTAAAAGCCTAACAAAACGTATCTTTGTAACGTTCCATTTTTCAAACGTAAAGTAAACGAAAAAACGAACAATACATGACGATTTTAACATAATTTATGAGTAAATCCCTACCAAGCCGCGCGGACAATTATTCTGAGTGGTACAACGAATTAGTGAAGAGAGCAGATCTAGCTGAAAATTCAGCGGTGAGAGGCTGTATGATCATTAAACCTTATGGCTATTCCATTTGGGAGAAAATGCAGCGCGCATTGGATGATATGTTTAAAGAAACGGGCCACACAAATGCCTATTTCCCCCTTTTCATCCCTAAATCTTTTCTTTCGAAAGAGGCTTCACACGTGGAGGGTTTTGCCAAAGAATGTGCCGTCGTAACACACTACCGTCTAAAGAATGACCCGAATGGCGGCGGAGTGATCGTCGATCCAGACGCGAAATTAGAAGAAGAATTAATTGTGAGACCTACCTCGGAAACGGTGATTTGGTCCTCTTATAAAAACTGGATTCAATCCTACCGTGATTTGCCTTTATTGATTAATCAATGGGCGAACGTAGTACGTTGGGAAATGCGTACGCGTTTATTCTTGCGTACGGCGGAGTTCTTGTGGCAAGAAGGCCACACGGCTCATGCGACAAAGCAAGAGGCGATTGAAGAGACCGAGCAGATGTTAGAGGTATATGCGGAATTCGCAGAGACTTTTATGGCGATGCCAGTATTGAAAGGAATTAAGACGGCGAATGAGCGTTTCGCAGGTGCGGATGAAACGTATTGCATCGAAGCGATGATGCAAGATGGGAAGGCGTTGCAGGCGGGAACGTCGCACTTTTTGGGCCAAAACTTCGCTAAAGCCTTCGATGTAAAATTCGTTAACAAGGAAAACCAATTGGATTATGTATGGGGAACCTCTTGGGGTGTTTCGACGCGTTTAATGGGTGCCTTGATTATGGCGCACTCCGATGACCAAGGTTTAGTCTTGCCTCCTAAATTAGCTCCCATTCAGGTCGTGATCGTTCCGATCTATAAGGGTGAAGAGCAATTAGAAAATATCAAAGCGCGCATCAATCCATTAGTGAAAGCGCTAAAATCTCGCGGAGTATCCGTGAAGTTTGACTTCGCTGAGAACCAGAGCCCAGGCTTTAAATTCGCTGAATACGAATTAAAAGGGGTTCCGGTACGTCTTGCGATCGGTAACCGTGATATGGAAAATGGAACGATCGAATTAGCACGTCGCGACACGAGAGAGAAGACGAGTATGCCATTCGAGGGAATCGAAGACGTGATCGTGGATACCTTGGAAGACATCCAAAAAAGCATTTACCAAAAAGCCTTTGACTTCAGAGCAGCGAATACCTTCGAGGTGAACAGCTGGGAAGAGTTTACAGCTAAAATCGAAGATGGTGGATTCCTTTCTGCGCACTGGGATGGTTCATCTGAGACGGAAGAGAAAATCAAAGAATTAACAAAAGCGACGATCAGATGTATTCCTTTAGATGCAAAAGAAGAAGCTGGAAAATGCATCCTAACAGGAGCACCTTCCAGCCGCAGAGTTATCTTCGCGCGCGCCTACTAGGACACGATATTTTTCAATACTTCTAATACCCGATCGATCTCCGTTCGGGTATTATTTTTACTAAAGGAGAAACGAACGGCCGCACCCGTCGCTGTCGGGTTCAAGGCCGACAATACGTGTGAACCCACCGAAGTACCGCTCGAACAAGCGCTACCGCCTGAAGCTGAAATCTTTTCGATATCTAATTGAAACAACAACATGTCGCCGTCCGCCACCGATGGAAAACGCACGTTCAACACCGTATACAAACTATTTTCTACATCCCCAGAAGCTCCGTTGAAGGAAATGCCCGGGAATTGCTTTTGTAAACCTTCGATGAAATACGCTTTCAAGCCTTTGATGTAGGTTGCGTGCTCGTCCATGGCGGAGTAGGCCATTTCTAGGGCTTTGGCAATACCAATCATTCCATACACGTTTTCCGTGCCTCCACGCTGGTTACGCTCTTGCGCTCCACCGTGCATCAGCGGACTGAACTTCGTTCCGGCTTTTGCGTACAAGAAACCAATACCCTTTGGACCGTGGAATTTATGCGCGGCACCCACCATGAAATGCACTTTCAAGGCTGAGGCGTCGTGCTTGTAATGGCCCATGGTTTGGACCGTATCGGAATGAAATAAGGCTCCATATTGCTCGCACAGGTCGCCCACCGCGTTTAAATCCAATAAATTACCAATCTCATTGTTCCCGTGCATCAAACTCACAATCGCCTTATCTGAAGAAGCTAATAATTCTTCCAAATGCGCTAAATCAATCGCTCCATCCGGATTCACGCGAACTAATTTCAATTCCGCTAAACCGAGTTTCGCCCAAGCCTCCGCCGTATGCAATACCGCATGGTGCTCTAAAGGCGACGTGATGATCACCTTGCATCCTCCGTGCAAAACAGCTGATTGCAAGACCGTATTATCCGCTTCCGTTCCACCAGAGGTAAAGAAAATCTCCGATGGCGACGCCCCTAATAAAGTGGCGATCGTTTTACGCGCCTTTTCTACGGCCACTTTAGCTTGGCGACCGTGGGAGTGAATCGACGAGGGATTCGCAGTAAAATTCTCGAAATAAGGCTGCATCTCAGCCCAAACAGCTGGATCCACCGAAGTAGTCGCCGCGTTATCTAGGTAAATAGGTGTTTTATCTGACATTTAAACTTTTGCGATTTCTTCAATCACGTGTATAATTTGTTGAGCGAGTGTATCCGCTTCAGCCTCCGAAGATGCCTCCGCGTAAATCCGAATGATCGGTTCCGTGTTCGACTTGCGTAAATGAACCCAGCGATCTGGAAAGTCAATTTTCACGCCATCGATCGTGTTTACATTTTCATTCTTGTATTTTTCTGCCACCGTTGCGAGAATTAAATCGACGTTCAGGTCAGCGGATAATTCGATTTTGTTTTTGGAAATCACATACGCCGGATAGCTCGCGCGCAGTTCGGATGCTTTGATGCCTTTGTTTGCCAAATGCGTCAAGAACAATCCGATCCCCACCAGGGAATCACGTCCGTAATGCGACTCAGGGAAGATCACGCCTCCGTTTCCTTCGCCTCCGATGATCGCGTTCACCGCTTTCATCTGAGTCACCACATTCACCTCTCCTACCGCTGCCGCGTGGTATTCGCCACCTGCTTTGCGGGTTACATCCGCTAAAGCGCGGGTAGAAGAAAGATTGGATACGGTATTGCCAAGCTTCACAGAAAGCACATATTCAGCTACTGCCACAAGTGTATATTCTTCACCAAAAGGTGTCCCATCCTCCGAAATAAAGCAAAGGCGATCCACATCTGGATCCACCACGATTCCTAAATCGTAATTTCCGCCTTTCATTTTCGAGATCATCTCCGTTAAATTCTCCGGAAGTGGTTCTGGGTTATGACCAAAATGACCAGTAGCCTCGCCAAAAATCACATCCACGTGCTGAACACCCAAAGCTTTCAACAACATAGGCACCACGATTCCTCCCGTCGAATTCACTGCATCGACTAAAACGCGGAAGTTCGCTTTTTCAATCACTGATTTATTTACCCAACTCAAACCTAACACGTGATCCACATGCTGCTGTAAAAAGCTATCGTCTTGGGTTAATTGACCTAACTTCATCACGTCCGCAAAATCAAAATCTTGATTTTCTGCGATAGTTAATAAGTCTTTTCCATCCTGATCCGAGATAAACTCTCCACGATTATTCAATAATTTCAAGGCATTCCATTGCGCTGGATTGTGGCTAGCGGTGATGATGATTCCACCCGCCGCTTTCGTCCACGGCACCGCTAATTCAACAGTTGGGGTCGTAGAAAGACCGATATCTAAAACATCCCAGCCTAAACCGATTAAGGTATTCGCTACTAAGGAACTGACCATTTCTCCGGAGATACGCGCATCACGACCTAACACGATCGAGTTCGATGGATGTCCTTTTTTCTTTAACCAGGTACCATAAGCCGCTGCGAAAGTAACGACGTCGAGTGGACTTAAACCTTCGCCCGGTTTTCCACCGATGGTACCACGTATGCCTGAGATTGATTTGATTAGTGCCAAAACAAAAATGAATTAGAATGAATAGATGATCAAAATTAAAGAAAATATCCCTATTTTTCGATGAAAATTTAGCTAAACCTATCCTACATGAATTCCGAAAGATTAGAGACCATTTTGGCTCGAATCCAACAACTGCGTATGGCAGTGATGGGGGATTTTGCTTTGGACTTCTATTTTGACCTTCAAACCTCTACAGGAGAATTTTCTCTTGAAACCACGAAAGAAGTGCATTTGGCTTCCGAGCCGCGGGCTTATTTAGGAGGCGCGGGTAATGTGGCGAAGAATCTAGCTGTTTTAGGTGCACGCGTATCGGCCTTTGGGGTACGCGGAAATGACCTTTTCGGAAGAGAGATGGCACATCAGATGGCGGCACTAGGTATCGATGCGACGAACATTAAAGAAACGAATATCGATACCCCTACCTATTCGAAACCGCTGCAAAAAGAGGAAGAATTGAATCGAATCGATTTTGGAACAAGGTCTTCGAATTTTCAAGCACAGACAGGAGAGCTCCTACAAGCCTTAGCTGCTGAAACGTTCGACTGGATCATCTTCAATGAACAATTTAGTATTCCCCTATTGCAAGCGCAACACATCGAGTCGCTAACTAATCCACAAGCCATAGCAGATCTTCGCAGCTTAGGTAGCTTTGCTAGAAACCTCCCTCTAAAAGTAAATGAGGCTGAGTTTATCAAAATACACCAAAAGCCAGCCACTCCAGAAAACATAAGAGCGTGGGCTAACACGAGAAACAAACCAGTATTAGTCACCTTAGGCGAAAAAGGAATGGTATATGCCAGTACAAGTGAATTTCATCACCAACCTGCTTTCCCAGTGAAAGGCCCCATCGATACGGTGGGTGCGGGAGATATGGTAGTAGCAGGTTTTTCTGCGGCGAGAGCGGCGGGGGCCTCGGTGGAGGAAGCTTGTGAATTCGCCTCTTTGGCCGTACATATCAGTATTCATCAACTAGGTGAAACGGGCTCCGCGAGTCCGGACGCCATTAGACAATTACACGATGGACATACAATCGCTTAGAGCAGAAATCAAGGACTATACCGAGGGCGCTTTGTTGCCCTTTTGGATTCAACGCACGGTCGATATGAAACTGGGTGGGTACATAACCCACTTCAATGAATTTGGGGAGGATGCGGGGGATGATGAGAAGTCGTTGATTGCGATGACGCGATCCGTATTTACGTACTCGCAGGCCTATCGCCACGGTTTTGGAGGAGAGGTTATGAAAGAGATGGCTACACATGGAGTTCGGTTTTTATTGGACAAAATGTGGGATACAGAACACGGCGGTTTCTATTGGATGGTCAACCGCGCTGGTGAGGCGACAAACAAGCAAAAGATCGGCTATGGCCACAGTTTTGCGATTTATTCTTTAAGCGAATATACCCTGGCGACGGGGGATCCGGTAGGATTAGAATATGCGGAGAAGGTGTTTGATTTACTCCAAAAATATGCCGTTGATACCCATCACGGCGGTTACTGGGAATTCTTTGCAGCAGATTGGTCGCTGATGGGACCAGGCGCGCCGGGCGGGGACCGCAAGACCTTAGATGTACACATGCATTTGATGGAAGCGTTTACGACTTTATATGAGGCAAGTGGAAAAGAGATACACCGCAGAAAGCTAAAGGAGTCAATTGATATTTTGATTTATAAAATAATGGACCCGAAGACGGGGACAGGTATTCCTCAGTTTTGGGCGGACTGGAGCGTAGCGCCACAGATTAAATTCGATATCGTGTGGGGATGGGATCGTTTTCAGGAGGGAGGCCAAAAAGCCTCAGCCGTCGACAATACCTCCTACGGCCACAACTCGGAATTTGGCTGGCTCTTATTGCACGCGTTGAAGGTAGGCAAGATTGATGTCGCACCCTATTTGGACAACATCAAAAAAGCTTTCTACCATTCGATGGAAAATGGCCTTGACTGGGAGTATGGCGGAGTCTTTGTGGAAGGATCGCACAGTGGTGGGCCTACGGATGTAGAGAAAGAATTTTGGCAACAAGCTGAAATGCTCATCGGAATGCTGGATGCTTATTTATTAACGAGGGATCCGCAATTCTTGAAAGCCTACGAACAAGTGCATCGCTTCGTTTTTGACAAAATGATTAACCGAAATACGGGTGAATGGTGGCCGTTGATGACCCGTGAGGGGGAACCGATTTGGCGACACATGGCCCATAACTGGAAGATAAATTACCATAATGTTCGCTCGATGATTCTCTCCTATGAGAAGCTAGGCGAAATAAACCTAAACCTATGACAAACATTAGTCGCCGCGATTTATTAATTGCGTCTGGAACTGCCGCGGGAGCGGCCTTTTTACCTTCCGCTGCCTCCGCCGCACCGGTTGCAAAGGCTCATAAATTCGAATTCTCATTGAACATGAGTACAATTATGGGCCAAAAGTTAGGACTCATCAAAGAACTCGAAGTCGCCTCCGCGGCTGGCTTTCAGCATTGCGAGATTTGGGTACCTACGCTAGAGGCTTATTTGAAATCGGGCGGAACGCTATCAGAAGCGAAGAAACGCATCGATGATTTAGGAATTAAGATCCAAAACGCCATCGGCTTTGCTCAGTGGATTGTAGATGATGAGGCGACTCGCAAACAAGGTTTGGAACAAATGAAACGTGAGATGGATATGCTCGCGCAATTAGGCTGTTTCCGCACCGCCGCACCACCGATGGGCGCCACCAAAGAAGCTGGCCTCGACCTACGCCGCGCCGCAGAACGCTACCGCGCCATCCTCGACTTAGGAGTCAGCACCGGCGTGATACCCCAACTGGAAATGTGGGGACACTCGAAAAATCTGAACCGCGTTGCTGATGTCCTTTTTGTAGCCGCAGAGGCAGGTCAACCTAACGCCAAACTTCTATTAGACGTATTCCATATCTACAAAGGCGAATCCTCCATCGACTGCCTCCACCTAGTAGGAGAAAACTCGATCGAAGTCTTTCACGTAAACGACTACGTCACTTCCATCAAACCCACCTCCATTACGGACGGCGATCGTATTTATGCGGGGGATGGAGAAGCACCCATTAAAGAAATCATTAAGCGCTTAAAGCCATCCGAAAAACCGGTTATTCTATCGTTGGAATTATTTAATAAGGAACTTTGGGCACAAGATCCTCTGAAAGTGGCTAAGACTGGACTGGAGAAGATGAAGAAGATGATTTAGGGATAAAAAAAAGAGCTCGTCTTGCGATGAGCTCTTTTAATTTATGTTGACCTACCAGGATTCGAACCTAGAAAACCAGAACCAAAAACTGGTGTGTTACCATTACACCATAGGTCAATACCATAATGTGATGCAAAAGTAAGGGCTTGCACCCAAATTATCAAATGTTACCGAAAAAATAATTGAATTATTTCGGTCATTTTTTGCTACAGCGCTCACAATCAGCGCATCAAATTCGATTATTCTTATGCTAATTCTATAGAAGAAACGACAGCCTCCGCGTGAATCTTACGAACAAGGCCTTGCAATACTTTACCTGGTCCACATTCGATGAATTCGGTTGCACCTGCGGCTACCATCGCTTCAACTGACTGTGTCCAACGAACTGCACCTGTTAACTGTGAGATTAAGTTCGCTTTGATTTCAGTTGGGTCTTGAGATGGCTTAGCGTTCACGTTTTGGAAGATAGGGCAAATCGGCTTTACGATTTCGGTTGCCTCGATCGCTGCGGCTAACTCCACTCGAGCTGGTTCCATATAAGGCGAGTGGAAGGCTCCACCTACTGGTAAAGGTAATACGCGCTTCGCTCCTGCTTCTTTCAATTGAATACCCACTGCTTCGATTCCTTCTACTGATCCGGAGATCACGACTTGGCCTGGGCAGTTAAAGTTCGCAGCTACTACGGATGGACCGTAAGCCTTACAAATTTCTTCAATCGTTGCATCTGGCAAGCCCAAAACGGCAGCCATCGTGCTTGGCTCGATTTCGCAGGCCTTTTGCATCGCAAGAGCTCGTTGGTACACTAATCGTAATCCATCTTGCCAGCTTAAACCACCTGCAGAAACAAGGGCAGAGAACTCGCCTAAGGAGTGACCTGCTACCATCGAGGGAGCGAAATCTTTGCCTAATTTGGCGATCAAAATAGAATGTAAATAAATCGCAGGCTGCGTCACTTTCGTTTGCTTCAATTCCTCCTCTGTTCCCTCGAACATCACAGCCGATAACGAGAAACCTAAGATGGCATCCGCCTCATCGATAATCTGCTTTGCCAAAGGAAAATTCGTGTACAGATCCTTTGCCATACCTGGAAACTGAGAACCTTGACCTGGGAAAATATATGCTTTCATTTGAATGATTTTTGATTAATTGTTTCACAAAGATAGGCCAAAAGCCCTAAATGGCACAATCGTCCACCGATTTACCCCAAAATAATCGATTCTTCGCCACCCAATCATAGCCTTTATCCAATAGGCCAGCAGGCAATAAAAAAACCAAACGAAGAGGTTGAAAATACCAATGGGCATTCACTAAAATGCGCGATAGGGCATCCGATTTCACATAGACATCATGACCGACTACCCATTTAATACTATCGATGTCAGGAAGAATGAAATCTGTAAAAGAGGTCTCCGGGATAACAGGCAGATCACCCGTTACCATCCGCTTCAGTAGCTTAGAAGCGAAGCAGCAAAAGCGGCAATTACCATCGATTAATACGATTCCGTCCATTTTAGCGAACTAGTTCTACCCAGCCTTTCAGACTCTTGTTTTGTGCAGATTTGTCAAAAAGATCGAAAACCACATCGCACGTATAGAAATAAGACGAGGCAGCCATCTGAACTCCGTTTGAATCCGTTCCATTCCAACCAAAGCCATCCAAAGGCCCCGCATATTGGTAAATCAATTGGCCGTTGCGATCCACAATTTTGGCACTGACAAACGAAACAAAACGAGGGCAGCGCATCGGCTTAAAGGAATCATTTAGTCCATCACCATTAGGACTAAATAAATTAGGCAAGTCAAACGAAGCACAGTTCTCTACGCAAATCTTGTTACTAGGCGTACTCTCCTTCCCTAGCGCGCTGACCGCCGTTACATAATAACATCCTCGGTAGGAGTTTTGAAGAATGTGCGAGAAGTTCAACGTGGAAGAAGAGGCTAATAAGGTATAGGCAGACGAAGGGTCTTTAGCATAATAGATCTTATAACTCACAATATCTGGATCGCAAACACCGGAAACCGTAGGCGTCCAAGTAAGTTGATTCGTAAAACTGCTAAACGAACAATCCGCCTTTGCATTTAACGATGCACAATCCACGGAATAGAGCTGCAAAGAGGGTGGACAAGGGAAAATATCTGTCTGCGGAATACCACAAATGATTTGCGATTTATTAATTAATTCCATCGCGGGCAATCCAGGCCCATACGAACCCAATGTCTCCACGTAATAGCAATACGATGAATCCGTCTTCATGGAAATAGAAAACGTCCCATCCGCTGCATAAGTATCTGCACCTGAATCCACATATTTAAAGGTCGCAGCCGTGGTCACCGGCACATCTGCTATACGGTTAAAAATCCCAGAACCTCGTTGCGTTTCACGATAGACACGGTGCACCTTGTTTTCATTCGTCCAAGGAACGGTCGCCGCCCAAGCTAATTTCACCGAGGCGATGGCTACTTGCGTACTTAACGGTACGTTCGAAGCAGGAGTAGGCGACTCGAGTAAAGTACGCACTCCATTCAGCGTATAATAGAAATCCGTCCGGTAGCGGTAAGTAACAGCGGAAGTATTAATCCCGGTATCTGTGTAAGACGTATCATTTACCGCGGTGCGTATCGAAGCTGAAATAGGCGAACCAATTGCACTAAAAGCACCCGTTCCAGCCGCGCGCATCAATTGATAGGCATAAGGACCTGGATATTGCAAGGTATCTAATTTTATTGGACGTGTCCAGCGCACAAGGTTCTCCCCTGCCGTCGTACTCGTCTTAAGTACCGAAACATTCGTCATGATAGGCGAAGCGCTCGCGATCAAATAACAAGCCGAATTAGACATCGGACTGAAATCATCTACTCCTTTCGAATTCGTAAAGGCCACCACTAACACATAGGAGTAGTTTGTGTTTTTCACGATCGCATTATCCGTATAGCTCGATGTGCTGATAGGCAATCGAGTCAGTTCTGTATAGCCAGAAGCCGTCATTCCGGTCGCACAATTCGCATTCACCGTGGCATCACAGGCACCTTGTTTGCGGTACAAAATCAACGTGGCGTTAGATAAGGCGCAAGTATAAGAAGTCCATTTAAGCGCGATGGAGGTTCCAAGGCCTGCTGTAGCCGTCACATTTTTCACCGCTGGAGCTAAGACGCGGATGTTCCAAATCTTACTATCCACTAAATTACTCACCCCTGCATTCGTCACAGGCGGAAAGTCCTCTGCCTTGAAAAAGACATCATAACCCTCTTTTCGAATGTGAACACAATCTGTTTGCCAGTTGAAGGTACCTATAGCCGTAAGAGCCGTTTGGCGAGCCGCCGACACGAAAGTTGCGTTAGGAGGTTTTACCGCATAGGAGGAATCAATCGAATAGACATTTCCGCTACTTGTAATGGATATCGGATCCACCCGGCCCGTTTTGGAAACCTGATCAATGGCTGTGATCGTTTGATTAATCCGGGTTCCTGCCTGAACGCACACGTCTGCAGGGATGTTTAGAAGAGGTCCTCGATTGTCTAAATCCTTCACTTCAATCTGCATATCCCGAACAGTTTCAGATATTTTAACTCCATTCCTCCATTCCTCGATGATAAAAGCGCAGTTATATAAGCCTACTTCTTGGGGTGATTTCCAGATTAAATCCCCGTTTTTAGCATTCATCGTAAAAGAGGATGGGGTAGCCGAGACTTCATTCGGTTGTTTGAAATTAGGGGCTAATAAACCTCTTCCTGCCGGATCACAGCTGAGTTCTGCTCCCGTTCTGGAAACAGATAAGCGGTAGGCCAAAGAATCTCCCTCCGCGTCTACCGCATTCGAATTATGTATAAAGGGCTGACCGACTACAGCAGTCAAATCGACTGCGGGATTTAATAATATAGGCGTTGAATTTAAGCCTAGACCCGCATTAATGGAAAAAATGGTTTCCACATAAAAAGCAACATCGACCGAGCGAGTGATGTTCAACACGCCATCATTTCGGTTAGGAACTGCCACAGACACCTTGTAGAATAAGGAAGCGGCTGGATAGGTATATTGAATTTTATAGACATTTTTCATTGTCCCATTTCCCAGATTAATGGGATAACCTGCAGAACGACGCGCCGGTAAAATGGAAGAACCGTCACCAAAGCAAAAATTCACCACATTCTGCTCCACGTTCGCTCTGTTATTTTCCGTGTACGTCGTTAAGGTGAATTCGAAAGTCAATGTTTTATCTGACACACGCTTTACTGTGATCTCCCCCCCCTTTAAGTGGGTCGCTTGTGCTGCAAAACTTAGCCCGCACAAAAACAGAAAATAAAGGCTTATTCTTTTCAGGTACATAAAACATTTTTGATTAGCTGTAAGTTAAGAAGGCAATTCGTTTTTTTCAAAAAAAATGGATTTTTTACGTTTTAAATTTGATAGAGCGGCGTTTCGATTGTAGTTTTGGTAGCTAAAAAAAATCGAACCTGTTCGTTTATTTTTATTTCCTCTTAACAAATACATTTATTTATGGCTTGGTTAGCAAAATCACTTAATTCATCTCTCGGGAAAAAGCTCCTGATGGCCATTACGGGCCTCTTTTTAATTAGCTTCCTGTTAGTTCACTGCAGCTTGAACGCTCTAATCTTCCTAAATGATGGAGGTGTCGCTTTTAATGAGGGCGCCGAGTTCATGGGCACTAACCCAATCATCCGTACCATGGAGATTGTGTTGTTCGCAGGATTGTTATTACACATTTATGATGGTTTACGCCTTTGGTTAGAAAACAAATCGAAGCGTCCTGTCGCTTATGCGAAGGTAGATGGCGCTGCGAATAGCAAGTGGTACTCTCGCTCGATGGGCCTTTTAGGAACGCTATTATTATTGTTCTTAATCCTTCACTTGAAGCACTTTTGGTACTTCTCTCGTTTAACCGAGGGCTTAGAGGACCATACGTTATATGCAGAGATGCAAGCGGTATTTGTGAACCCAGTTGTCGTAATCGTTTATGTATTAGGATGTATTTCGCTAGGTTACCACTTGTTACACGGTTTCTCTAGTGCTTTCCAATCCATCGGTTGGAACCACCCTAAGTACACTCCGACGATTAAAACAATCGGTGCGTTCGTCTCGATCGTTATTCCTGCGGTTTTTGCTGCGATGCCGATTGCCTTTTATTTCCATTTGATTCAATAATATTTCAGCGATTCGATTGATATGACAAAATTAGATGCCAAAATTCCAGAAGGCGCGTTAGCCGACAAATGGACCAAATATCGTTCCAGCGTTTCCCTAGTAAACCCTGCGAACAAACGTAGCTTAGAGATCATCGTGGTAGGTTCAGGCCTAGCAGGTGCATCTGCCGCTGCCTCGTTAGCTGAATTAGGATATAAAGTAAAAGTATTCTGTTTCCAAGATTCTCCACGTCGTGCGCATTCGATTGCCGCACAAGGAGGTATCAACGCAGCGAAGAACTACCAAAACGACGGTGACTCCGTTTACCGTTTATTCTACGATACCATCAAAGGTGGTGACTACCGTGCGCGTGAGGCGAACGTCCATCGTCTAGCGGAAGTATCTGGAAGCATTATCGACCAATGCGTAGCGCAAGGGGTTCCTTTCGCTCGTGAATACGGCGGATTGCTTTCTAACCGTTCATTCGGTGGAACGCAAGTACAACGTACGTTCTACGCGGCAGGTCAAACTGGACAGCAATTATTATTAGGTGCTTATTCTGCTTTGCAACGCCAAGTGGGAATGGGTAACGTAAAAATGTATACTCGCCACGAAATGCTAGATGTCGTAACAATCGACGGAAAGGCTCGTGGTATTATCGCTCGTGATTCAGTGACAGGAGCTTTAGAGCGTCACTTCGGACACGCTGTGTTATTGTGTACAGGTGGTTACGGAAACGTATTCTACTTGTCTACTAACGCGATGGGATCGAACGTAACAGCGGCTTGGAAAGCACACAAAAAAGGTGCCTACTTCGCTAACCCTTGTTACACACAGATTCACCCGACGTGTATCCCGGTTTCTGGCGATCACCAGTCGAAATTAACCTTGATGTCTGAATCCCTTCGTAATGACGGTCGTATTTGGGTTCCTAAGAAACAAAACGATAACCGTAAGGCGAACGAGATTCCAGAAGACGAAAGAGATTACTACTTAGAGCGTCGTTATCCTGCGTTCGGTAACTTAGTACCTCGTGATATTGCCTCACGTGCAGCTAAGGAGCGTTGTGATGCTGGTTATGGTGTAGGAACGTCTAAAATGGCGGTTTACTTAGACTATGCTGCGGCGATCATCCGTTACGGAAAAGGAGAAGCGAATAAAAACAATATGCACAATCCATCAGATGAAGAGATTCAAGCGATGGGTAAGGCAGTCGTAAAAGAGAAATACGGTAACTTGTTTGACATGTACAAGCAAATTACGGGTGAAGATCCATACGAGGTGCCTATGCGTATTTATCCAGCGGTTCACTATACGATGGGTGGACTTTGGGTAGATTATAACTTAATGACTACTGTTCCTGGTTTATACGCTTTAGGAGAAGCTAACTTCTCTGATCACGGCGCTAACCGTTTAGGAGCTTCAGCCTTGATGCAAGGTTTAGCAGATGGTTATTTCGTGATTCCTTACACGATCGGTGCTTATTTAGCATCAGAGATTCGTACGCCAGCGATGTCAACGGATTCAGAAGATTTCGTCGCGGCAGAGAAAGCGGTACGTGATCGTTTAGAGACCTTGATGAACATTAAAGGATCTAAGCCAGTCGATTACTTCCACAAGCGTTTAGGTAAGATCATGTGGGACGAGTGCGGTATGGCTCGTAGCGCAGAAGGTTTGAAAGCTTCTATCAAGGAGATTCAAGCTCTGCAGAAAGAATTCTGGTCAGATGTGAAGATTCCAGGTGAAATCGATAACCTAAACCCTGAATTAGAGAAAGCGGGCCGTGTGGCTGACTTCTTAGAATTAGGCGAGTTAATGTGTATTGATGCCTTGGATCGCAACGAAAGTTGTGGTGGTCACTTCCGTACGGAATACCAAACAGAAGACGGGGAAGCCCTTCGTGATGACGAGAACTACGCCTACGTAGCGGCTTGGGAATACGAAAAACAATCGAGCTTCAAACTTCACAAAGAAGAATTGAAATACGAAAACATCAAAATTGCTCAAAGATCTTATAAATAATTCGATACAATGGAAGGACATTTAAACCTGACACTCAAAATTTGGAGACAAAAAAATGCAAGCGTAGCTGGTAAGTTCGAAACTTATCAGGTGAGCGGCATCTCCACAGATATGTCATTTTTGGAAATGATTGACGTGTTAAACAACCGTTTGATCGAAGAAGGAGATGATCCGGTAGCGTTTGACCACGATTGCCGCGAAGGTATTTGCGGTATGTGCTCGATGTACATTAACGGTCGTCCTCACGGGCCAAACCGAGGTGTTACGACTTGCCAATTACACATGCGTTCTTTCCAAGATGGCGAAACGATCACGGTTGAGCCTTGGAGAGCGAGTGCGTTCCCAGTGATTAAAGACTTAGTGGTGAATCGTTCTGCTTTTGACCGCATTATCGCGGCAGGCGGATTCGTTTCCGTAAATACAGGAAATGCACAAGATGCAAACAACCTACCCATTCCGAAAGAAAATGCAGACGAAGCTTTTGCAGCAGCGGCTTGTATCGGTTGCGGTGCTTGCGTAGCGGCCTGTAAGAATGCCTCAGCGATGTTGTTTACGTCTGCTAAAGTTTCTCAGTTAGCTTTACTTCCTCAAGGACAGGTAGAAGCAGCGTCACGCGCACAAGCGATGGTTGCTCAGATGGACGAAGAAGGTTTCGGTGCTTGTTCAAACACTGGTGCTTGCGAGGCTGAATGCCCTAAAGGCATCTCGATTGAGAACATCGCGCGTATGAACCGCGAATATTTCTCAGCGACATTCTCGTCTAAATAATTTTCATTTTATAGCCCCTGGATGCAATTTCAGGGGCTTTTTACGCCCTTGTTTTTAGAACCTACCCATTCCAAATCTGCTGAACGCAATCCACCTGCTGGTTGGATTGAAGTGATATGCGGTTCCATGTTCTCTGGTAAAACAGAGGAACTGATTCGCCGCCTAAAGCGCGCGAAAATCGCACAAATGCGCGTCGAAATCTTCAAACCAATGGCGGATACCCGCTATCACGATGAGGATATCGTTTCGCATAACCAAAATTCCATCCGCTCTACACCGGTTAACAACTCGGGAGAAATCCTTTTGTTAGCGGGCGATTGCGATGTGATCGGTTTAGATGAAGTACAATTCTTTGATGATCACATCGTAGAGGTATGCAATTCACTGGCCAACCAAGGCAAACGAATCATCGTCGCTGGATTGGATATGGACTTTAAAGGGCAACCTTTTGGACCTATGCCCGGCTTAATGGCCATCGCTGAGTTCGTCACGAAGGTACACGCCGTTTGTGTAAATTGTGGCGCAGCTGCGCATTACTCTTACCGCAAGGTGGAGCAACAACAAACCGTCTTATTAGGCGAAACAGAGTCTTACGAGGCACGCTGCCGTTCTTGCTTCCATGGCCAAAACTAAAGACCCCTCTTTCCGAAAACTCATCCAACGTTTAGTGGCTCGTAAGCCTAAGAACCTGGACCAGCAATTTTTTCAAGCTCACACCGAAGTTTTCAAGAAAACCGATTGCCTGACCTGTGGCAATTGCTGTCGCACGACTAGTCCGATGTGGAATGATACGGATATCCAGCGTGTTTCTCATTTATTCAAAATGAAAACCTCCGCTTTCTTGGATGCCTATTTAGTCCAAGATTCTGACGGCGATTGGGTGTATCCGAAAGCTCCTTGCCCCTTTTTAGACTTGGAAGATAATAAATGCGGCATCTACGATCACCGCCCCAAAGCCTGCCGGGAATACCCCCATACCGATAGAAAGAACATCATGGGGATTTTAGGATTAACCTCAAAAAATGCGCTCATTTGCCCCGCAGTGACACAAATTCTAGAAAAAATCGAGCAAATTTACCCTTGAACCACTTTTGATTTGAAATTCACGTCAAAAATCGGCAATTTCGTAATTCAATAAATCAAAACTATGGCAGCAGCAGAATACTTAGGAATCGATGTAGGTGGAACCGGCGTTAAAATGGGAATCGTCCACGCAGACACAGGTCAAATCAACAATTTTCAAAGTTATGATACTGCTACCTGGAGAGAATCACACCATTTTTTAGAGCGTTTGGCGGATGCGATTGCCTTGCAATTATACCAACACAAGAATGTCAAGAAAGTGGGAATTGGTCTTCCAGGTATCCTAACAAAAGACCGCCGTACCTTAATCGAGATCACGGCTATCCCTGAAATTGATGGATCTCCTATGATTGATATGCTAGAAAAACGTTTTCCTGAGCATGCTTTCTTTATGGAAAACGATGCGAACGCAGCGGCTTTAGGCGAATTTTACTTCTCTCCTGAGAAAACAAATATGCCAGAGGACTTCATTTTCATTACCTTGGGAACAGGTGTAGGTGGAGCGGCAGTCATTGACCGCAAAATCTTCTTAGGTGGTGATGGTAATGCGATGGAGCCAGGTCACGTGCCTTCTCGCGATGGAAAAGTATTAGAGCGAAACGTAGGAAAGAAAGAATTATTACAAATGGCTACCGCCATGCGTGCGGCCTACACGGGCAAAACCTCGCTTCCTGCAGATGGAACTATTTCAACGACGGCTTTAGTGGTAGGTGCAGAAGAAGGAGATGAATTAGCCTTAGCGATTTGGCACGAAGTAGGAACGATGCTAGGTGATATGCTCGTTTCATTGATTCGTATCCTAGATATCAAAAACATCTTCATAGGTGGCGGATTATCAGCCTCTTACGACTTCATTTTACCAAGTATAGAGAAGCAGTTAAATTACTGGTTAACGCCAGCTTATTTGGAAAAATTAACTATTAAGAAAGCCTTATTAGGCAATGACGCAGGTCTTTTAGGGGCTGCATCGCTTTGTTTTTAAGGTAAACAGCCTAGAACAGGCTAATTAGAATGAAATTTGTTTGATAAATTCAACTTTAATTCTAATCTTTGCAACGTTTTTGAACCCCAAAATAATATTAAAATGTCAGATATTGCAGAAAAAGTAAAAAGCATCATCGTTGAAAAATTAGGTGTAGAAGCATCAGAAGTTACTCCTGAGGCATCTTTCACAAACGATTTGGGAGCTGACTCTCTAGATACAGTTGAGTTAATCATGGAATTCGAAAAAGAATTCTCTGTTTCTATTCCAGATGATCAAGCGGAGAACATCCAAACAGTAGGCCAAGCTATTACTTATTTGGAAGAGAACGCAAAGTAATCGAAGCAACCATAAAAATTATGTCAATTAGTTAACAGTAATCAGGTGGATTTTTCCATGGGATTTCTCGGACTGATTGACATTTTTTATTTTAAGCAGATTCATAAATAACAAGAATATGGAGTTAAAACGAGTAGTTGTCACGGGCTTAGGCGCCCTAACCCCCATCGGGAACACAGTCAGTGAATATTGGGATGGATTAAAGAACGGCGTAAGCGGTTGTGGACCCATCACGAAATTCGATGCGGAAAAATTCAGAACTCGTTTTGCTTGTGAATTAAAGAACTTCAAGGTAGAAGATTTTATCAATGCCAAAGAAGCGCGTAAAATGGATCCATTCACTCAATACGCTGTGGTGGCGGCTGATGAAGCCATCGCTGATGCGAATTTTGACATGGATTCCTTAAATAAAAACAAAGTAGGTGTTATCTGGGGATCAGGTATCGGTGGTTTGAAGACATTTGAAGACGAAATGATTTATTTCGGACAAGGAGACGGAACCCCGAAAATCAATCCATTCTTTATCCCTAAGATGATTGCAGATTCATCATCAGGCCAAATTTCGATCCGCAATGGATTCCGTGGCCCTAACTACGTTACCGTTTCAGCTTGTTCTTCTGCGAACAACGCGATCATTGATGCGTTCAACTATATCCGCACAGGCCGTATTAACGTGTGTGTAACGGGCGGTTCTGAGGCTCCAGTGACGATTGCATCGGTAGGTGGTTTCACCGCAATGCACGCCATGTCCACTCGTAATGACGATCCAGCTACAGCTTCACGTCCTTATGACGTAGATCGCGATGGTTTCGTGGTAGGAGAAGGAGCGGGTGCCTTGATTTTAGAAGAATACGAGCACGCTAAAGCGCGTGGAGCAAAAATATACGCGGAATTAATCGGTGGAGGTTTCTCTTCTGATGCTCACCACATTACAGCACCACACCCAGAAGGTTATGGCGCTTTATTGTCGATGATAGATGCCTTAGAAGACGCAAACATCAAACCAGAAGAAGTAGATTACGTGAATACACACGGAACATCCACTCCGATTGGTGATCCACAAGAGATTAAAGCGATCGTGGATTGTTTTGGAGAACACGCTTACAAAATGGCCATCTCGTCTACGAAGTCGATGACGGGTCACTTATTAGGTGGTGCAGGAGCAGTAGAGGCGGTAGCGTCTGTATTAGCGATTCAACACCAATTTGTCCCGCCTACGATTAACGTATTTAACCGCGATCCAGAAATCGATCAACGCATCGACTTAACGGAAAACGTAGGTAAAGCACGCAAAATCGATGTGGCATTGAGCAACGGATTTGGTTTCGGTGGTCATAACGCAACGGTTATTTTCAGAAAAATCTAAGACAAATATGGCCGTAAAATCTCTCCTAAACTGGTTAGATCCGATTCGACTAGACGAACGAGAGAAATTCTTAAAGAAATCGGTTACTCATCTTATTGGGGCTAGTCCAAGTAATTTAACCTTATATAGACTAGCCTTTTTACACTCCTCTGCTTCGAAAGAGAGTGTGGCAGAAAACTACAAAGAGTCGAATGAACGCCTGGAATTCTTAGGCGATTCTGTCCTAGGGATGATCACAGCGACGTATTTGTTCCAAAAATTCCCCTTCAAAGACGAGGGTTTCTTAACTGAAATTCGTTCTCGAATGGTCAGCCGGGAGTCTTTGAATGTAATTGGCCGTAAACTTGGCCTAGAAGAAGTAATCGAGTACGAAACACAGCGCAAAAACGCGATGTCCCGCACCTCGATGTACGGAGATGCATTGGAGGCTTTTGTGGGAGCTATATATTTAGACAAAGGTTTCGCATTCACCCAAAACTTCATCATTAAAAAGATTCTGACGCAATACTTTGACCTAGAAGCCGTTGTACAAAACAACCCAAACTTCAAGTCAATGTTGATCGAATGGGCTCAAAAAGAAGGCAAAAAGGTCTCTTTTGAGCTAGATCAAGAGGGAGAGCACCACAACCGCGAATTTACGGCTTTGGTCATCTTAGACGGCGAAAAGATCTCTGAAGGGAAAGGTTACTCGAAGAAGAAAGCAGAACAAACAGCCGCTAGAATGGCTTGTGAACAATTAGACATTAAATAATCAACACCTATGGCACCTAATATATTCTTGCAATACTGGAATGATTCACCTGAATCAATCACATTTCAAGAGGTATTAGCCTGGGAGGTTCCCACTCCTATCATAGAATCCATTCAAGTGGATTTGTTAGCTCAGCTGAATTCAGCGCGAGCCCAAGAAAACTTCCCTAATTTTCCCTGGTCTAATCCACGCTTTTTAGAGAAATGGGAAGGCATTGCCCAAACCTTATTGTACCAAGTAGCATTACCAGCATTCATTTGGGGCTCGTGGATAGAAAGCTTGGCTGTTCCCGTTGCAGAAGACGTACCGCAGCCTAGTTTTGCCGATTTATTGAATGCCTATGAAGCACCAGATGCGCCCTATGCTCCAGCGGAAACGCCAGCAGAGCCCTTCGACTTATTGAATACAGAGGTTTATTTTGAGGCTCCAGAAAGCCTAGAAGATTCTTCAGAAGAGGAATTTACGCGACTAAAGGATTTATTAAGTGGTTCATCGGATTCTTTGAAGTCCAAAGTCGAATCGCAAATGACGCAACGCATCGCTGACACGATCAGCCTTCACCAACGAATTCAATTCATCCAAAAAATATTCCTAGGGGATGTGGCGCAACTAGAATCGTTGATTCAATTCATCGATGAAGAGGCGGAAGCTGAAACCTGGTCTCAAGCCCTTTTGGAACGCTATGAGGCGTATCGAGTAGCAGAGAATGAAGCTATTTGGCAAGAACTACACCAACTCATCGAACGGAAGTTCAACTAACTGATTTTCATTATCAGTTTTAACCCGCATTTAACCTAGAACACCCGGTAATTTCAAGGAAAAATAATCCCTTGAAAACAATCTTGTTCTTTCTAACCTCTTTCGCCTGTTTTGCCCAAATCCCCACACAGGAGGAAGAGGAAAAGCAATCCAGTTTTGATTATTATATCACCAATCCGCTAAATATCAATCTAGTATCTGAAACGGAACTACAATCCTCCCTCCTATTTAGCGCGGAACAAATCGCTTTATTTATCGCCTTTCGCAAACAAATAGGGACCTTCCAATCCATTTTAGAGTTACAAAGCATTCCGAATTGGGACCTTGACTTCCTACGCAGGATTCAGGATTTTTTAGTATGCCATCCGCCTAATCCCCGCTGGTGGAAACCCCATTCCTCTACCCATCAGATCTTATTTAAAACGGATTGGACAGCGGAGACAAAGAAAGGGTTTACAGCACCCGATTTGCGCAGCAAAACACGTTATGTGGGGGACCGAACGAATCAAACGCTTCGATACCGCGGGCAGTTAAATGCGAACCTTCGGATCGGATTTCTATTGCAAAAGGATGCGGGAGAAAAAAACCTAAGCGACTTTAGTAGTGGGTTTGTGGAGTTTAAATCGAAAGGAATTTTAGAGAAAATCATCCTAGGCGATTTCATCAACCAATGGGGTCAAGGGCTTGTTCAATCGGGTGGATTTTCTTTAGGTAAGAGTTTTGAAAGCATTAAAGCTACCCAAAAATTCAACCTAGGAGGATTAGCCTACAGTTCCAGCATGGAATATGGTTTTTATCGCGGAATCAACACCACCCTAAAACTCAGCGAATTCCTACGAATCCAAACTTTCGCATCCTACAGAAACTTAGATGCCACAACGGGAATTGACTCTACCGGAAGCAACTACTTACGCACAAGAGTAGAAGATGGCTTCCATCGAACTAACTCGGAAATCAGCCACAAAGACGCGATGCAAGAAAAAACGGCGGGGGCGAATCTAGTTTATTCTCCTCTAAGTAGGCCACTCGTCATTCAGTTCACTGGTGTTTTCACTCATTGGTCCTTATCTAAGCCTAGTGGTTTAGGTTATAAACAACCCGAATGGGCTGGAAATGAACTAGAAAATTATTCCATCAGCTTTCAATATCCCCTTCGAAACATCCGAATGGTGGGTGAATTTGCCTACTCAAATAATCATCACTATTCTCTGATACAATCCGCCGCCACTTCACTTTCTAAAAAAGTGGACGTATCTTATTTATTCCGGCACTATGGGGCAGGCTATTTTAGTCCTAAATCCAATGGCCTATCTGAAAACTCGGAAAATCTCAACGAAATAGGCCTATTCCTTGGCCTAGGTTACCAAATCAACAAGCGAATGAGGCTTAGCTCCTATGTCGATTATTTTCGCTTCCCTGGCCCTAAATACCAAATTGTAGCCACTAATACCTCTGGTTGGGAATTCTTGAGTCGATTGCAGTGGGATAAAAGGCATAGCGCCCGCGGATTCATTCAAGGCAAATGGACTCAAAAAGAAGATAAACATCTGATGATTCAAATCAGCCTGGACGGACACTACATAGCCCTTAAGTCCTGGGATTTTCACGTGCGCGCAATGGCCTCTAAACTAGGTGCAGAGATCGGGTACTTACTATTGCAAGACATCAAATGGGATCAGGGCAAATGGAATGTACAGGGACGTTTTGCCTATATGAATACGCCTACCTATGATACCCGAAATTATGCCTATGAACCAGGTGTTCCCTATTCTTTCCTCTTGCCTGCGTATGCGGGCAAGGCCATCAAAACGACCTTAGTAATGGCCTATCAATGGAATAGAGAAATCTCTGTAGCGGCTAAGTGGGCACGTATTCAATACCACGATCGAACGGAGGTGGGTTCTGGCTTAGATACGATTGAAGGGAATACCAAAACCGATATTACCCTTCAAATCAGCTATAAAATGCATTAAACGATCGCTTCGCGAACGCGCAATAATTTCTCAAGTAGACCCTCTAATTGATCTAATGGCAACATATTAGCACCATCCGATTTTGCTACCGAAGGATTCGGATGAGTTTCGATAAAGATTCCATTAGCACCTACAGCGATGGCTGCTTTAGCGATGGTTTCAATCAAAGCAGGTTGCCCACCGGTTACACCCGTCGTTTGATTCGGACGTTGTAAGGAGTGCGTGCAATCCATGATAACAGGAACGTTCATCGCAGACATCTCCGGAAGATTACGGTAATCCACTACTAGATCACCATAACCAAAAGAATTACCTCGATCTGTTAAGTAAACAACCGCCTCAGGATTCTCGTGTAATACTTTTTCTACGGCAAAACGCATGGAAGCCCCTGACATGAACTGACCTTTTTTGATATTCACGGCTTTACCTGTTTGGGCAGCAGCTGCTAATAAATCGGTTTGACGGCAAAGGAAAGCGGGAATTTGCAAAACATCGACATAAGCCGCTGCCATGGCTGCTTCTGCACTTTCGTGAATATCTGTCACCGTAGGCAAGGAATAATGTTTACCCACCGCTTGCAAAATTTCCAAGGCTTTGATATCACCAATACCGGTAAAGGAATCAATTTTAGTCCGATTCGCTTTGCGGTAGGAACCTTTGAAAATATAAGGAATACCCATCGCCTTCGTGATACCATCTATTTTTTCTGCAATCTCAAAAGCTAAATCGTTGCTCTCAATCGCACAAGATCCAGCCATCAAAAAAAAGGGGCCTTTGCCTAAATTATCTAAAGTCGGTAATGTCATGTTATAAAATATTTACTTCGGTCTCTAATGAAACGCCGAATGTGTCTTTAATTGATTGCTTTATTTCTTCAGATAGGGCCAAAATCTCAGCGCCCGTTGCCTCTCCATAATTCACTAAAACGAGTGCCTGCTTTGCATGAACCCCCGCATCCCCTCTTCTAAATCCTTTCCAACCCGCTTTTTCAATAAACCAACCTGCCGGAAATTTAACCTCCGTGCTACCCTCTACAGGATAATTCGGGATACCAGGGAATTCTGCCATCAGTCGCGATGCTTCTGAGGCAGAAACGGTTGGATTCTTAAAGAAGCTACCGGAGTTACCGATTTCTTTGGGATCAGGCAATTTACTTTTGCGGATTTCAATCACAGCATCTGCCACGTCTCGGATGGAGGGCTGGGTAATACCTTTAGTCGCTAAGACTTCCTGAATGGCGCCGTATGACGTTTTAACAGAAGGTTTCTTGGATAACTTGAACGTAACAGAACCGATTAGGTATAAACCTTTCCCGGCACGTTTGAAAAAGCTTTCACGGTAGCCAAAAGCACAAGCTTTGGCATCAAACACCTCTATCGCCAATGTCTGTAGATTCAATGCCTCCAAGGAGTCAAACGTATCTTTAATTTCTGCACCATAAGCTCCTATATTTTGCATGGGAGCCGCACCTACCGTTCCCGGAATCAAGGATAAATTCTCTAATCCGGACCAGCCATGGTTCACTGCATATTGTACAAATTCATCCCAAACCACTCCAGCTCCGCCTTTCAACCACACAAAATCAGCATCCTCCTTTACGACAGAAATACCTGGAATCGAAATTTTAACTATAAGAGCCTCTTGGGCTTGCGTAAGCAAAACATTACTCCCCCCCCCTAAAAAAAGATGGGGTAAATGGGCATATTCCCCTGATGTACGAAGGGCAACATATTGATCAATGGAACTAATCTCTACGAATTGACGAGCTTCCGCCTCAATCCCAAACGTATTAAATGCACGTAGAGAAAACATATTAAACTAATTTAGTAGACAAAAACTCCTCTAATTCAGGAACGCCAGAATGGTGAAAGGTGTCTGAATTTCCTTCCCAAATCTTTTTCCCATCCTTCAAGAAAATGATCGATTCACCCATCCGCATCACCGAATTCATATCATGCGATATGACTACGGTGGTCATATTGTATTCCTGCGTGATTTCCTGGATTAAATAATCAATTTTCACTGCCGTTAATGGATCTAATCCTGAATTAGGCTCATCACAGAACAAATATTTCGGATTCATAACAATGGCACGCGCAATACCTACCCGCTTTTTCATACCTCCTGAAATCTCGGATGGCATCAATAAAGCAGCACTCTCTAGACCGACGCGTTGCAAGCAAAGCATCGCTTGTGCGTTCTTTTCTTCGAGGGTTTGGGAGGTAAGGGTATCCAAGGGGAAACGTACATTTTCCAAAACGGATTTAGAATCAAAAAGGGCTCCTCCTTGAAACAAAACGCCCATTTCGCGTCTAATTTCTTTCACCACATCTTGATGAGCCTTTAAAAAATCACGCCCATCATACAGCACTTTACCTCGCTCTGGAACTAAAATCCCGATCATGCATTTCAACAGTACAGATTTACCTGTACCACTACCACCGATCACCATATTCGTCTTTCCTTGTTGGAAATTCGCACTAATGTCATCGAGCACTACACGACCGTTAAAAGATTTAGATAAACCCTTGATTTCAATCATATTCAAAATTAGGGATTATTGAATACTTTATGATAAATTTGATAACATTTAAATCAAAAATCTATGTTTTTCATCTTCCTCGGGGTTTTGTTGTTTATCGGCGGTAACGCGATCGCTAACCCTAATTTAGTATTCTCTAAATACAGCAAAACGTTGAAAGTCGTAGGGGCCGTTTTTGCCATCCTAGGGCTAACTAGTTCTGCCGTAGTGCAAGTAGACGCAGGTGAAGTAGGCGTTCAAAGCGTCTTTGGAAAAGTGCAATCTTCCACTTTAAATAGTGGACTTAATTTCGTGAATCCCTTAGCTAAAGTGGTCGTTTTCGATGCCAAAACACAAAACTACACCATGTCTAGCGTACACGACGAGGGCGACAAAGCCGGAGACGATGCCATTCGCGTTTTAACGAAAGATGGATTAGAGGTGGTAGTAGACTTGACTGTACTTTTTCGAATTATTCCTTCGGAAGCTCCGCATGTTTTAGCGGAGATTGGAGAAAACTACAAGGACAAGGTTGTTCGTCCCATCACCCGTACGATGATTCGCGATAATGCCGTTTATTACGATGCTGTGGGCCTTTATTCGTTAAAACGGAACGAATTCCAGCAACGCATTTACTCTGACATCGAGAAGAACTTCAAGAAACGTGGCTTAGTGTTAGAGCAATTATTGATCCGTAATATCAACCTTCCTACTTCTGTTAAGACCACCATTGAGTCAAAAATCAATGCAGAACAAGATGCACAAAAGATGCAATTCGTCCTACAAAAAGAGAAGCAAGAAGCGGAGAGAAAGCGCGTAGAAGCGCAGGGTATCGCAGATTACCAGAAGATTTTATCGACGGGATTGAGCGACAAGCAATTGCAATATGAGTCGATTATTGCCCAAAAAGAATTAGCTAAATCCCCTAACGCAAAAGTGATTATTATGGGAGGTAAAAGTGCTCCCATCATTTTAGGGAATCAATAATAAAATGGGGTACGTGATTCTAGCGAATCGCGTGCCCCATTTTATCTCGTTTCGTTTCTAAGTATTTCTTGTTGTGTGGATTAGCTGGTATCTCAATTCCGATCGAATCAACAATCTCTAATCCATAACCCATCAATCCCGCTCTTTTCTTCGGATTATTCGAAATCAAACGGATCTTGTGAATGCCTAAATCACGTAAAATCTGAGCACCTACGCCGTAATCGCGCTCATCCATTGCAAAGCCTAGTTCTAAATTAGCTTCCACCGTGTCACGGCCCTGCTCTTGCAATTTATAGGCTTTCAATTTATTGATTAGACCGATTCCTCGACCCTCTTGGAACATATATAAAATCACTCCTTTTCCCTCTTTCTCCACCATTTCCATCGCGGCGTGCAATTGTTCGCCACAATCACAGCGACAAGATCCAAAAATATCCCCTGTCACACAAGAACTATGAACACGCACCATCACCGGTTCATCTTTCTCCCAGCTTCCCTTGATCAACGCTAAGTGGGTGTCGCCAGTATTAATCTGCTTGAAAGCGACTAATTCGAAGGAACCCCACTCGGTAGGCATATTCACGCCAATCTCTCTTTTGATAAGGGATTCTTTCGCCAAACGGTATTCGATCAAGTCCTTAATGGTCACTAATTTCAAATCAAACTTATCCGCGATCACGCGCAAGTCCGGCAAACGTGCCATACTACCATCCTCGTTCAAGATTTCGATCAATACACCAGAGGGTTTAAAGCCTGCTAGACGTGCGAAATCCATCGATGCTTCCGTGTGACCCGTACGACGCAAAACACCTTCGGTACGCGATTTTAAAGGAAAAATATGACCGGGTCTTCCTAGGTCTGCCGGCTGAGTAGCCGGGTCGACAAGCGCTTGTATCGTTTTTGCTCGATCTTGCGCAGAAATACCCGTAGTGCAACCGTTGCCTAACAGATCGACAGACACCGTAAATGGCGTCTCGTGAGAGGTCGTATTTTGATTCACCATCATCTCTAAACCCAAAGCCTGGCAACGCTCATCCGTCAAGGACACACACATCAAACCACGCGCCTCCTTAATCATAAAGTTCACAATCTCAGGCGTAATCGCTTCCGACGCGCAAATCATGTCGCCCTCGTTCTCTCGATCTTCATCGTCAGCGACTATAATTATTTTCCCTTGGCGAATATCTTCCAAGGCATCTTCGATACGATCTAAGCGAATTTTATCTAGCATTTTGTAGGCATTTGAATCAGAAACACAAAGTTACACGAAATAATTCCCTTTTTGACTACCTTTGTCAATATGTTCATCGAGGCTAAAAATCTTTCTAAAAACTACGGAAAACAATCCGCTGTTCAGGACCTAAACTTCCGTTTAGAACAGGGCCAAATCGTGGGATTTCTAGGACCCAACGGCGCGGGAAAATCGACAACATTAAAAATGCTGTTAGGACTCATTTCTCCCTCAACAGGTAGCGTACTTGTCGATGGCAAAGACCCCCAAGAACAGGAGATTAGCCTCAAAAAGCGAATTGGCTATTTAGCCGAGAAAAATCCGCTCTACCCGGAAATGTATGTCCGAGAGTTTTTGGCCTTTATCGGAAACATCCACGAGCTCTCGAATCTAGACAAGCGAATCCAAGAAGTAATCGAATGGGTGGGACTTGAAAAAGAAGCGCACAAGAAAATTCAGGAGCTCTCTAAAGGATACCAGCAACGTGTAGGCATTGCTCTGGCGATCTTACATGATCCTAAGGTATTGATTTTGGACGAACCTACTAGCGGCCTAGACCCGAACCAACGGGATGAAATCCGCCACTTAATCAAAAGTCTACAAAAAGACCGGATCATTTTATTCTCCAGTCACATCCTATCGGAGGTGGAAGCCATTTGTGACCGTGTCCTACTGATTCACCAAGGTAAATTAGTCTGTGACCGTCCAATGAAGGAAATCAAGGATTTAGAGAAGTTCTTTAAAGAGAAGACAAGCTAAACAAATCAGCATCTAAGTGCGCGGGGAATTTCGCTCTGAAATCTGCTAAGTCAACAGCGGACAATTCACTCGTTAAGATTTGATCCTTAGCCTGCAAATCCAATTGTAGTCCGCCCTTAAAATCCACAAGCAAGGAATCTCCCGCATAGGATAAGTTATTCGCATCAGTCCCTACGCGATTCACTCCCACTACATAGGCTAAATTTTCAATGGCGCGAGCCTGCAATAAAGTCCTCCAAGCATTCGCCCGAGGAGCCGGCCAATTCGCTACATAAATAGCCGCATCATAAGCCATTCCTACATTACGAGACCAAACAGGAAAGCGAAGATCATAGCAGATAAATACCGCTAAGTTCCAGCCCTTGTAAGAAACAATTACCTGCTTGTCACCTGCTTGATAAAATTCGTTTTCTGCACCCATTCGAAACAAATGGCGTTTATCATACGACACAAAAGAGCCATCTGGATGGACGGCATAGAGGCGATTTAAAAAAGAATTTTGCTGTTTTACTTTTAGAGAGCCTATCATTAATGCCCCTAACCGACTTGCTTGTACCTGCATCCACTGAAGTACAGGTCCCCTACCTATTTCGGCACCGGTGGGTGACATGGAGAAACCCGTTGCAAACATTTCCGGCAAAACGACCACATCTGTTTTACCAGCTAAGTCAGCGAGCCTTTCCTCTAATTGAGCACAATTAGCGGCAGGATCCTCCCAAACTAAATCGGTTTGAACTAAGCTTACCCGTAGATTCATCATGATTGCCGGTGTTTATTTGGCAATATAAGAATAATAGATTTTCAAACGAGCTTTCATGGCCTGTAATGGCACAAAACGCGCACTTTCATTGATAATTCTAGTGTTTCCTGCAGAGTTAGCTGTCAAAGCCGGCGTAATCAACCAACCCGTATTAGGCTGCTTTCCTACTAAAAGCGATTGAACAGCCGTCGTAACATTGAAGGTATACGTCTTAGCACCTGGATCAATCGCGGCAGTTAACACACTCGAACCACCCTCTGATAGCAAATACTTCAAACCATAACTATTTCGTAGCGTACGATTCGTCGCATTTGTTTCTACAATAGATAATTGACCGATAGTTTGTTGTAAATCAATATTGTCTGCAGCTGTCAAAACCAATTCCGCCTTATTCACTGCCACATTGCGATTCCCTTTTAAGTTAAGTAGATAAGGAAATTCTACTTTCGTGGCGACACCCGTACCCGCCTGGATATAGGTGATACCACTTGTGGCAGTGGATGAAACAATGTTACCTGGATTTTGCAGAGCTGCTAAAGCACCCGATTTAGTAGACTTAATCTGGTTAAATCGAGCTAATAATTCAGGATAAAGGGCATTTGAAAGACTAAAATAATAGTCCAAATTATATTTAGTCGTATCACCAGGGTTGTGGTAATACAAAGTCATCCGAGAGTAACCTGGATTAAATCCGATTAATGCCCCCGTAGAAGTAGCCGATGCCTTGAACAACATACCCGGAAAATAATCTCTAAATCCTTTACTTCCAGCCCCTACGGTAACATCCGCGTATTTACTGAGTAATTCCCGCCCAAACGTATCTGACATTCTAAAACGCAAGGTGTCAAGACGAACAGAATCCCCATTAATGGCTTTCGAACGAATAGGTCTAGGAGTAAAGGTATGTCTTCCTAAAAGCGAAGCGTCGTTGCGAACAGCCGAATTAGCAAAATAGTCAGTTCCCCGATTTAAGCTATCTAACAAACGGTACACACTTATGGTCTGTGTTTTTGTCGTATCTCCTTGGTAATTAGCATAGGCTAAACGAAGTGTCAATGAATCAAAAACAGACGTGCTTTTAGCCCGAAGTGTATCAATATTAGACAGCTGTGTATACGCAGCAGCCTCAGCTGTACCTAACACGGGATGGGTGTAATTTCCGACTAACAAGGTATTAGGCGAACCCGTATAGATAGAATCAATCAATACGGTAGACGACTTAATCGTAACCGTATCTGAATAATTCAACCCTACTTCCACACTAAATAAATCGTCGCCGATTTCTTTAGGTGTATCACAAGATGCAAGGAATAAGGAAAGAATTCCTACCCATTTAATTGCCGGACATTTCCAAGTACGTTTTTTCGAAGAAATCGAGGTCATTGTCGGCAATGTTTTGAGAGGTTTTATGTTGATATTCATCAATAATCGATTGGATACGGCTGTTATCCGCATTTTCTAAAGAAACTATTTTGTCTGCATACTCCGCACCTATCTTGATAAATGCCTCGTAATTTCCACCGGCTAAGCTACCTAAATGTGCTTCATCTAAATCTCCGATCTTCACTTTTTCGATCAAATCGTCTGCTTCAAACGCAAAATCAAAGGCAGAATTGTGTGGAGAGAAAATAGTTTTCGAATCTTTGTAAATCGGGTGATTTTGGTAATGCGTCGATACATACAAAGGAACTAAACTAGACATCCAGTCATTGCAGTGAATGATATCAGGAGCCCAACCTAACTTCACAACTGTTTCTAAAGCTCCTTTACAGAAGAAGATAGCACGCTCGTGATTGTCCGCATAAAATGCGCCTTCTTTATCAGTAAGCACATATTTACGTTGGTAATAATCTTCATTATCGATGAAGTATACTTGTAATTTCGCAGCTGGAATACTCGCTACTTTAATGGTCAAAGGTTTTTCTTCCTCACCCATTGGAATGGTAATACCTGAAAGACGAACTACTTCGTGCAATCGGTTTTTACGCTCATTGATCGAACCGAATCGGGGCACTAAAATTCTAATTTCCATTCCCCTCTCCTGCATAGCAGTAGGAAGAGCGCGTACGAAATCAGCAATTTTTGACGTGTTTTGAAAAGGATCTACCTCACTTGAAACGTAAAGAATACGTAATTTGGCCATTCTAAATTGATTACTAGGGGCAAATTACCCCAAAAAACATTACAAAAATACAAAAAAATAATCGGATTATCACCATCATTATACAATGAAAGGTCTTTAATTTGCCTTCTGATTAAAGAACCAGATGCTAAAATCAATCTTAAAATACCTTATATCTAGTTTATTAGCCGGAGGCCTATTGTATTGGGCTTTTTCTAAAAGCCAATTGCATTGGAATGACATCATCAGCACCTTCCAGCAAGCCGATTACAATTGGGTTGCCGTTTCCGTGGTCATCGCCATCCTTTCCCACCTATTGCGCGCCTTGCGTTGGGAACAATTATTAGACGCAATGAACTATCAGCCGGGCACTGTACGCACCTTTTCAGCCGTATTAATTGGCTATTTTGCAAACTTTCTAGTCCCCCGCTTGGGCGAAGTATCCCGTTGCGGATCATTAAAAAAGACGGCGGATATTCCGTTTGAGGAATCCTTTGGCACCGTTATTACAGAGAGGATTGTGGATTTATTGAGTCTAGTAGCCCTGGTTGGAATTACGTTTCTATTTGAGTGGGAACCCCTACAGAAGAGCCTTTTCCCTACCTTGCATTTGCCGTCTGGCACCTTAATTATCACCGCTTCCATACTAGGCTTAATGGGATTAGTGATTTTATGGAAGTTTAAAGATTTTCTCCAAAACATCGGCGCCGAATCGAAAGTGGGCAAAATGATCCTCGGCTGGGTCGCTGGAATTGGTAGCATTCGCCACCTAGCCCAACCCGGAAAATTTATCGGATATAGTGTGGGCATTTGGCTTTGCTATTATTTGAGCACCTATACCCTCTTTCTTGCTTTCCCTAGTAGCGAACATTTAGGCATGAGCGCAGCGCTCACCGTTTTAGTGATGGGCACTTTTGGGATGGCCACACCTACGCAAGGAGGAATTGGGGCGTACCACAGCCTAGTGGCCTCAGCCTTTGTATTCTATTCACTTGCCTACAAAGATGGCTTTATGCTAGCCACCTTTTTCCACGGAACTCAAATGATTACTTTGTTGTTATTGGGTGGATTTAGTTTTATTTTAACCCTATTTTTACCCAAAATTTCGTCTCGTGAACAACAGAACTGAACATAAAATTGTCACATTAGTCCAGGGAATCGAACTCCGTAAACAATGGAAAGCTAACGGCGATAAAGTCGTTTTCACGAACGGATGTTTCGACATTTTGCATTTAGGCCATGTAGATTATTTGGAGAAATCGAGCGAATTTGGCACTAAAATGATCGTTGCCGTTAACTCGGATGCCTCTGTTCGTACCCTAGAGAAAGGAGTCGAAAGACCGGTGAATGCGGAGTATGCCCGAGCGCGCTTAATCGCTGCACTGGGTTTTGTTTCGATGGTTATCATTTTCGGGGATTCGACCCCTTTAGAACTCATTCAAGCCCTTCAGCCAGATGTCCTTGTAAAAGGGGACGATTATACTATTGAGACGATTGTGGGGGCCAAAGAAGTGATTGCCGCTGGCGGATCCGTCAAAACCATCGCGCTAGTCCCTGATTACTCTACTACTAAAATCATTCAAAAACTTAAACAATAAAACCATGTATTTCATTGCCATCCTTTTCGGAGTCGCAGGTATGCTTATCTCTTGGCGACTAAAATCCAAGTTCAAAACCTATTCACAAACACCCATCCAGAGCAACCTATCTGGCCACGAAATTGCTGAGCGTATGCTAGCAGATCATGGCATCACGGATGTTCGGGTTATTTCAGTGGAAGGACAATTAACCGACCATTATAATCCTGCTGACAAAACAGTCAACTTAAGTGCAGATGTATATCACGGCCGTAACGCAGCAGCCGCTGCTGTTTCAGCGCACGAATGTGGCCACGCGGTTCAACACGCTAGAGCTTACGCCTTCTTGCAATTCCGCAGCGCCATGGTTCCCATGCTGAGCATTGCAAATGGCTTTATGCCCATCCTATTAATGATCGGAATGATGGTCTTGTATTCCACCGGAAACACCACCTTGCTAGCGATAGGTGTCGCTCTCTTTGCAATGGCCACTTTATTTAGCTTTGTCACCTTACCTGTTGAATTTGACGCTTCCAATAGAGCCCTAAACTGGATTAAAGAAAAAGGAATCGTAACGCCTACGGAATATGCGATGTCAAAGGATGCGCTTTGGTGGGCTGCTATGACCTACGTCGTGGCCGCGCTGGGTATGTTAGCGCAGTTGCTGTATTATTTGAATTTGTTGGGTGGGAGAAGAAATGACTAGAGTAGAGATTATAGAGTAGAGATTATAGAGTATAGAGTATAGAGCAAAGAGCAAAGAGCAAAGATATGGTAACAAAAAAGGGAGCATTTGCTCCCTTTTTTGTTTAAATCTGGAAGAAAAGAGTCCGAAGTAAAACCATCTATACTCTCTACTCTATAATCTATGCTCTATTATTTAACGTTCAACTTCGACTTCCGATAACTATACCCAAAATAAATAACCACCCCCGCCAAGCACCAGTACATAAAACGTTCCCAGTTCGTAGAGCCCATTTGAGTCATTAAATAGAGGTTAACTAATGATCCCAAGACAGGTATTAATGATAATTTCTTGGTTACACTGAAGAAGGACATTACAGACCAGATGATAAAGAACCCGAACATGATAAAGTGATCCGCCTTCGTTTCACCTGAATATAGCCCCCCTAACCATTCGCCCAGATTTACACCTGAATAGGAAATCAGACCAAGCGCTAAAATAAGCGACAAACCCACATAGTAGCTTGAATTGATGTAAGGGATCTTGAATTTGGATTTCTTTTGATTCTCTGGATCTAGATCTAATACTAAAACACCACCGCAGACTAATACGAAGGCGAAGAGCGTTCCGATACTACTTAAATTGATCACCTCTTCCAAGTTTGCAAACAAAGCAGGAACACCTACTAAAACGCCCGTCATGATCGTCGAGAACGAAGGAGTGCGGTATTTAGGGTGAATTCGAGAAAAGGCTTTTGGCAATAAACCATCACGAGACATCGTCATCCAAATACGAGGCTGACCTAATTGATAAACAAGCAAAGCAGAGGTTAAGGCAATGACCGCACTCGCTGCTACGATTCCAGCTACACCTGGCAAGCCTACTTGCATAAACATGAAGGCCAAAGGATCCTCAATTCCAGCTAAATTTTCAGATGGCACAATACCCGTTAAAACCAAGGTAACTAATACGTAAAGGACCGTACAGATGATTAGGGCATACATCATGGCTTTGGGAATATCCCGCTGCGGATTCTTGCATTCTTCTGCGGTAGTCGAGATCGAGTCGAAACCGATGTAAGCAAAACAAACGGCCGCCACACTTTTCAACACCCCAGAAATTCCATTCGGTGCAAAGGGTGTCCAGTTCTCTACCTGCACATAAAAAGCGCCCACCCCTACTACAATCATAATGACCAATAGTTTCAAAATCACCAGAATATTGTTCGTGTTTTTAGACTCCTTAATTCCAATGTAGACCAAATAGGTAATGGCTACCGTGATCAAAAGCGCCGGAATATTAGCGACAAAATGCCAACCAAAAATGGTAGGAGCCGATTGATAGGCGGTAAAACCTTCGCGTAGGTTAACAGATAAAGCTTCAAATTTCTCGCCACTAGCTAGTGCGGAGGAGGTTTCGGTGAAGGCTCTTTTGGCAGACAAATAATCCATCGTCATAAACTCTGGCACGTGAACACCTAAACCTTCTAACAAATCCACAAAGTATTTTGACCACGAAATAGCCACAGCTACGTTCGAAATGGCATATTCTAACAGTAAATTCCATCCTAAGATCCAGGCAACAATCTCACCCAAACTCGTATAAGCATAGGTGTAAGCACTACCAGAAATAGGAACGGTAGCTGCAAAACGTGCATAACAGAAGGCCGTAAACATACAGGCCATCGCCGTAAACACGAATAACATCGATACCGCTGGACCGCCATTTGCAGATGCCTGACCGATCGCAGAGAAAATACTCGCCCCGATGATGGCCGCCACACCCATAAAGGTCAAATCGCGCACTCCCAGATTTCTGTCCATAGAATTACCCTCTATGCTTTCAATCTCTAACTGATCTGAAATAATTTTATCGATGGATTTCTTGCGAAAAAAACTTGACCACATACGGTATTGGATTGTTAATGAAGAGACAAAAATACATCTTTCTGAAAGAAATTCTAATTTGATTGATTTCGATTACCTTTGTGACATGTCAGTCGCCGTCGTTATTTTAAATTACAATGGTCGGAAATTCTTAGCCGACTTCTTGCCTATCGTCCTCGAAAACACGCAGGATGCGGCGATTTATGTAGCCGACAATGGCTCTTCTGATGATTCTTTGGCCTTATTAGCAGCTGATTTTCCTAGCGTTTCCGTCCTTTCCTGGGCTGAGAATTTAGGCTATGCGGGTGGCTATAATTTTGCTTTAGGCCAAATACAAGCCGACTATTTCGTGCTAATGAATTCCGATATAGCGCCACGTAAAAATTGGTTACAACCATTAGTAGCCTATTTCGAAGCAAATCCTTCCGTTGCTGCGGCACAACCGTTTCTATTAGATTATCATAAACCGGAGTATTTTGAATACGCGGGAGCTGCGGGTGGATTTTGGGATTCCTACGGATACCCTTTCTGCCGCGGAAGACTATTCGATACCATTGAAAAAAATGAGGGGCAATATGCAACCTCCATGGTAAACTGGGCGACGGGCGCCTGTTTAATGGTTCGAGCTGAGGTTTTTCACTTAGTAGGAGGATTAGACGCTTACCTTTTTGCTCACATGGAAGAAATCGACCTTTGCTGGCGCATGCAAAGAGCAGGATATTCCATCGCAGCAGTGGCTGAAAGTGAAGTATTACACGTAGGTGGCGGGACGTTAAACAAAGAAAATCCTTTCAAAACCTACCTGAATTTCCGTAATAACTTGATTTTGCTCTATAAAAACGTAGAACCCTCTTTACGTTTTAAGACTATTTTCATCCGAATGATCTTAGACGGAATCGCAGGAATCAAATTTTTAACAGAAGGAAAACTCAGTTCCTTTTTAGCGATCTTAAAAGCCCATTATGGCTTCTATCACTATTTGTTCTTCGAACCAAAAGCGTCCCCTGTTCAGAAAAACTGGATAAAAAGTTATTCAGGAAACATTCTAGTCGACTATTTCCTTCGAGGCAAAAAGAAATTCAATCAAATCAAATTTTAGATATCCCAGACACTTGGGTTATTTCTTTGACGTAAATAGCGACGGATATTCATCCAAAAAGCCAAAATCAAATAAATAATCACCGGGGAACCCATCGTGATAAACGAGGTGTAGATAAAGTACAATCGAATACTACTTGTGGAGATTTTAAACTTCTCTCCTAGGTGAGTACACACGCCAAATGCCTGATTCTCAACAAAAAATTTCAGCTTTTCCATAAGTGATTGATTGAAGGAACAAATTTAGTCAAATTTAAACGCAAATGACACATAATTAAAATAGTTATATATTTTATATGAATAATATAATTATATTTTCAAATAAGTGATTTATTATTTTAAAAGTCTTGCATACAATTGTTTTTTTTCTACATTTGAGAGCTTGAAAGACTTTCGTCTGGATGGCATTAATATTTTTAACATTTTTTTTATGCAAACTGGTAAAGTAAAATTTTTCAACGAGACGAAAGGTTTCGGATTCATCGTTGACGATCAAACAGGTGAAGACATTTTCGTACACGTAACTGGCCTTTCAGGTGTTACTATCCGCGAAAATGATTCAGTATCTTATGAAGTTACTGATGGAAAGCGTGGCGCAAACGCTATCAACGTAAAGAAAATCTAATTTTTCTTTCGTTTTTTTGATTAGAGCAAATCAGTATTTTACAATATATATTTAGGTTTACCTACAAAAATTGCAACATTGATCTCTAGTTAAAGAGAAATAAAAAAAGCCTTCTTAACGGAAGGCTTTTTTTATGCAATAGGGTAAAGCGATTATCCTTGAATCCAAGCAGTCACTTCGTCCTTCGTGGGCAATGCCGCATCAATCTTTAATTTTTTGCGCATCCCACCTAAGTCATTGAATACTTTGTTCGGGTTTGCTGCATCCAATGCTTCTAAGGTTAAAATACCCATCTTCTGTAAGGCAGGAATCCATACTTCAGAGATGCCTCTTTCCGCGAAAGCTGATTCAGAATCCACTTCCTTAATCACTTCTGCCCGCATTTGAGGGAAAAATAATACTTCCTGAATAGACGATTGATTCGTCATCAACATCGTTAAGCGGTCAATTCCGATACCAATACCTGAGGTAGGTGGCATCGCATATTCAAGTGAACGAATGAAATCGTGATCCATCGCCATCGCTTCGTCGTCTCCGCGCTCTGCTAAGGCTAATTGATCTTCGAAACGTTCTTTTTGATCGATTGGATCATTTAATTCAGAGTAAGCATTCGCGATTTCTTTACCATTCACAAATAACTCGAAACGCTCTACTAAACCTTCTTTCGAACGGTGCTTCTTCGTTAAAGGCGACATCTCCACTGGGTAATCCGTGATGAAGGTAGGCTGAATCAAGTTTGCTTCTACTTTCTCGCCGAATAACTCATCGATCAGCTTTCCTTTGCCCATTCCTTTGTCCACTTCCATTCCGAATTCCACACACTTCGCGCGCAATTCATCTTCTGACAAGGCATCCACATCTACTCCGGAATACTGTAAAATAGCACCTGAAATAGTTAAACGAGGATAAGGTCCAGCAAATTCAATTTCGTTCTCCCCTACCGCGATTTTGGTTTTCCCGTGTAAACGAGAGGCAACCGTTTCGAAGATTAACTCCGTCAGGTTCATCATCCAGTTGTAATCCTTGTAGGCTACATAGAATTCCAATGAGGTAAATTCTGGGTTGTGCGTGCGGTCCATTCCTTCATTACGGAACATTTTACCGAACTCATAAACGCCATCAAATCCACCTACGATTAGACGCTTCAAATATAATTCATTTGCGATACGCAAATAAAGAGGCATATCTAAAGTATTGTGATGGGTTTTGAACGGACGAGCCGAAGCTCCACCGTGTACCGCTTGCAATACCGGTGTTTCCACCTCTAACCAACCACGTTCGTCAAACATCGCACGCATCGTGGAGATGATCTTCGCACGCTTGATGAAGATATCCTTTACGGAAGGGTTAACGATTAAATCTACGTAACGCTGTCTGTAACGCATTTCTGGATCAGAAAAGGCGTCGTATGTTTGGCCATCTGCTTCTTTAACGACAGGAAGTGGCTTTAAGGCTTTGGAGAGAATCGTAAACTCACGTACGTGAACGGAGATTTCTCCCATCTGCGTCGTGAAAACATATCCTTTTACACCGATGATGTCACCGATGTCTAGTAACTTTTTAAATACCGTATTGTACAAGGTTTTATCCTCGCCCGAACAAAGGTCGTCGCGGCGGAAGTACAATTGAATACGGCCATTCGCGTCCTGAAGTTCCGCAAAAGAGGCATTTCCCATGATACGGAAGCCCATCAAGCGACCTGCTAATACGACGTCTTGGAAGTTTCCAGACTCCGGTTTAAATTCTGCCAAAATCTGATCAGAATAAACATTCACCGGGTATTCCTGTGCAGGATAAGGATCAATTCCCATCGCCAATAATTCTTGGCGCTTTTGTCTCCTCAATAATTCTTGCTCACTTAAAATCATTTGAACGTGTTTTTACGAATGAACCACAAAATTAGCCATTTCCTTTGGGATTTAAAACTCTTAAAACTTGTTAATGAGGTTGTGCGAGGCGAATTTTCGATTAATTTCGCAGCAGTAATTTTTAAATTTAAATCAAAAATAAAAATGAATAATCAGCTTAAGTCGTATGCGATCATTGCATTAATGTCCAGTGGAGTCACTTTAGGTGCCTATTCTCTTTTTAATTTAGGAAACTCATCCGGATTCTCGGATGCACCCTCCGCTTTTACTACTTCCGTATCTAATCCAAACGTACCCGGTAATCCTGGGGAATTCACCTATGCTGCCGAGAAAACTACTCCTGCGGTAGTTCATATTAAGACGAAAATGGAAGTACGCCAAAGACAACAATCTTCGAGCCCTTTTGATGATTTCTTCGGATTTGGCGATCCATTCGGTGGCGGTGGTCGTAGACAACAGCAACAACCACAGGAAGCGTCTGGCTCTGGCGTCATCATCTCAGCCGATGGCTATATCGTAACGAATAATCACGTGGTGGCTGAAGCTTCAGAAGTGACGGTCATTCTAAATGACAAGCGCGAGTACAAGGCCAAAGTCATTTCAACAGATCCATCTTCGGATTTAGCGGTTATCCAAATCAAGGAAACGAATTTACCTTTCTTGACTTTTGGCGATTCAGACGCCCTGCGCGTGGGCGAATGGGTATTAGCCGTGGGTAATCCCTTTAATTTAGAGTCAACGGTTACTGCAGGTATCGTGTCTGCCAAAGGTCGCCAAAACATCATCGACCGCGATTCTCCAGATGTTAATCCATTAGAGTCCTTCATCCAAACGGATGCCGCCGTTAATCCAGGCAACTCTGGAGGGGCTTTGGTGAACTTAAAAGGAGAATTAATCGGTATCAATACCGCCATCTATTCTCGTACAGGTCAATTCGCCGGCTATTCTTTCGCCGTTCCTGTGAGCATCGTGAAGAAAGTGTCAGGTGACTTAATCAAATACGGTAACGTTCAGCGCGGTTTCTTAGGAGTTCAA
The DNA here is from genome assembly GCF_023921165.1 of Aquirufa antheringensis. Classification (NCBI taxonomy): domain Bacteria; kingdom Pseudomonadati; phylum Bacteroidota; class Cytophagia; order Cytophagales; family Flectobacillaceae; genus Aquirufa; species Aquirufa antheringensis. The sequence continues at coordinate 737,200 of NZ_CP049835.1, read as the reverse complement.
ATCTCTGAGGTGAATGCCAAACTAGCGGACGAAAAAGACCTTAAAACTAGCGCCGGAGTGTACGTGGGTGGTTTCTCTGAAAACTCAGCTGCGAAAGATGCAGGTATCAAAATCAATGATGTGATCGTGAAGATCGACGGAGTAGAGACTAAATCATCTTCGAAATTAATGGAAATCGTTAGCCGCAAGCGCCCAGGTGAGGCTATTCAAGTAACCGTTAACCGCGATGGCGCTACAAAAGAATTCAAGGTTACCTTAAAGAACAAAGACGGCAACACCGAAATCGTAAAAGGCGATAATTCTACTGAATCAGCGAAATCAGAATTCTTAGGCGCTAAGTTTGCGAGCTTGACTCCTGCTGAAATGAAGAAATTCGGAGTTAGTTCAGGTGTGAAGATCGCCGAAGTATTACCGGATGGCCGTTTAGAAATGTACGGACTTGCGAAAGGTTCTGTGATCACTAAGATCAATGACCGCGCAATAAACAGTCCTAAGGAGGCAGTTGAGGCTTTAGAATCCAGAAAAGGACGCATCAAGCTGGAAGGTGTGGATGTGGATGGGTCGAGGTTTATCTATGTGTTGTAAACAGTAACCAGTAAACAGTAGTCAGTAGAGTAGAGAGTAGAGCACAAAGAATAAAGCATAGAGTATAAAGTTTGAATCCGCTTCGCGGATGAAATTGTGAAAAATACTTCACAAATGAATCGCCCCAGGCGATACCATCTTTGAACTTTGAACTTTGCTCTTTGAACTTTAAAAAGTCGCGACTGTTAACTGTCCACTAAAAAAAGCCGAAGCTTCTCGCGAAACTCCGGCTTTTTTTTATACACTGAAGAAGGTAATTACTTCTTATAAGTTACTGTTTTAACCGCTTGGATCGTACGCTCGATGCTTGGAAGAATTTCTTCGATCAAGGTAGGTGCGTATGGAAGTGGTAAGTCACGTGAGTTTACACGAACAACAGGCGCATCTAAGTAATCAAATGCCCAACGTTGTAAGTGATAAGCGATCTCAGATGAGATTGCAGATAATGGATTCGCTTCTTCTACTACAACGCAACGATTCGTTTTCTTCACTGATTCTACCACGGTGATATAATCAATCGGACGAACAGAACGTAAGTCGATTACTTCGCAAGAGATTCCTTGCTTCTCTAATTCCTCTACCGCTGGCATCACCACACGAGAAAGCATTTTACCAAAAGTTACGATCGTTACCGCTGAACCTGGTTTTACGATATTCGCTTTGCCGATTGGGATTAAGTATTCGCCTTCAGGTACTAAACCTTTGTCACCGTACATTACTTCCGATTCCATGAAGATCACCGGATCGTTATCACGAATCGCTGATTTCATTAAACCTTTCGCATCTGCAGGATTAGAAGGTACGACTACTTTTAAACCTGGAGTGTTAGCAAACCAGTTCTCGAAGTTAGACGAGTGCTGAGAAGATAATTGGCCAGCATTTCCCGTAGGTCCACGGAAAACGATAGGACAAGAAAATTGCCCACCGGACATAGACATCAATTTAGCCGCAGAGTTGATAATTTGGTCAATTGCGACTAAAGAGAAGTTGAAGGTCATAAATTCAACGATGGGACGAAGGCCATTCGCAGAAGCACCTACGGCAATACCACCAAAACCTAATTCAGCAATCGGCGTATCAATTACACGCTCCGGACCGAATTCATCTAACATTCCTTGGGAAACTTTGTAGGCTCCATTGTATTCCGCCACTTCCTCACCCATTAAAAAAACAGATGCATCACGACGCATTTCCTCTGACATCGCCTCACGTAAGGCTTCTCTAAACTGAATTTCTCTCATAAAAAAATGTAAATCTTGTGGGATTAACAAGCGGGTACAAAATTAGGCAAAAAATAGTCCATTTTCACAAAATCATGGTAATTTTGAGGAATCCATTGAAGAAAAAATCCTATGTCAGTAGAAATCGCAGCTATTTCAAATTCTTTGCCGGCTTTTTTGAGCCAAAATTCCTATTTGCAAATAGCGGTTCTGGTAGACGAGCAGACTTCAAAACATTGCCTTCCGTTAATTCAAGCCTATTTACCCAAGAGCTTCATCAAGATTCAGATTAAGTCTGGAGAGAATAACAAGCATTTAGCAACTTGCGAAAAAGTGTGGGAAGCGATGACAAAGGCGAATATGGACCGGCATGGCTTATTGATTAATTTGGGTGGTGGAGTGATCGGTGATTTAGGTGGATTTTGTGCTTCCACGTACAAACGTGGAATTGATTTTATTCAGATTCCTACGACGCTCTTAGCGCAAGTAGATGCGAGTGTGGGAGGAAAATTAGGAGTTGATTTTCAGGGTTTGAAGAACCACATTGGGGTATTCAATTTACCTAAAACGGTATTAATCGACCCTACTTTCATTCAAACTTTACCGGCTTCTCAAAAACTTTCAGGATATGCAGAAATCATCAAGCATTGCCTGATTCGTGATGCAGAGAAATGGGAACAAATCAGCCACACAGATTTCTCGGAGGTCGATTTCTCCTCACTTATAGAACATTCCGTCGAAATTAAAAAGGCAGTGGTGGCTGAGGATCCGACCGAAAAAGGGTTACGCAAGATCTTAAATTGGGGACATACCTTAGGTCATGCGGTGGAAACGTTCTTATTGGATCAAGGAAAGCGTAAGATCTTACACGGGGAAGCAATCGCCGTAGGAATGATTATGGAAGCTTTCGTAGCCTTTCAACGGGGATTGATTAGCGAACAAGAATTAGGTGATATCGAAATATACTTGTTTGAGACCTATGGAAAGGTGCCGCTGAAAGCGTCTGAAATTCCTGCGATTATAGCATTAACGCTTCAAGACAAGAAGAACAAAGGTGGAGAAGTTCGCTTCTCGCTGTTAACGGGTATTGGAGATTGCGGCTATGATATTCCGGTGAGTAAATCGGAAATGAAAAAGGCGATTGAGTACTATATTGGCTAATTATTCCATTATTATTCGATTACTTGCGGCACTTTGAAATAGGTATCATTTGTGTCAGGACCTAAAGCTAAGGCTTTGGCACGATCTAAAGTCACTTTACCCTCGTCTTCGCGGAAATGATTTAAGGCAGAGGTCATATGGACCAAAGGCTCCACAGACGTTGTGTCCACCGAATTTAGCGCTTCCATCCAGACTAAAACCTTGTTAATAGAATCTTGCATTTCGCCTAATTTAGATTCGGGCATCTCTAATCGAGCCAAATGCGCGACTTTCTTCACATCTTCTTGACTAACCTTCATTTTCTTTCGGTTTTAATTTTTTATCCTCGGGCATGTGCTTATCCAAAAAAGCATTCAAACGATCTCGATCAAGGCTAGACGTAATCGTGCCTAATGAATCGATATTCATTTCAAATCCCGCTAATTCTGGATGAACGGTGGGCAATTCCTTCTTTTTGTCCTTTTTGGCCATGTTCTTTTATAGTGCTGGGAATTTTGCCAAAGCCGTAGACAATCGCTCGATCACCTCCGCTTTACCCCATAATTGCATCGAAATCATCAAATCTGGACCTGCTCCGTTTCCACTCAAGGCCACGCGCAAAATCTGCATCACTTTGCCCATCTTAATACCATTCGCCTCTAAAACCTCATGAATCGCGTGCTTGATGCCTTCTGGCTCCCACGAATCCACACCAGGTAAAGATTGTGCAATAAATTGCAATCCACTCAACGCATCTGCATTCCACTTCGAAGCTAATACCGCTTCATCATAAATCGCTGGACGCGCTTGGAACTCTGCCACTTTCACCGCTAATTCTTGTGGGAACGTAATGCGATCTAAGAATAAAGTCACAAAGGCAAGACCCTGATCAGCTGGTAAGTTAGGCAAATAATCTGCGGCTAAAGCTGCTGGATCTTGTTGCTTAATGTATTGCTCATTAAACCATTGGGCTTTTTTTACATCGAACTTCGCGCCTGCTTTGTTAATGCGCTCTAAAGAAAAAGCATCCGCTAGTTCTGTCAAACTAAACATCTCTTGCTCTGTGCCTGGATTCCAGCCTAAGAAAGCTAAGAAATTCAAGGTGGCTTCCTTCAGGTAGCCTTCTTGCTTAAATCCTTTAGAAACCGCACCCGTCGCAGGATCCGTCCATTCCATGGGGAATACCGGGAAACCACCTAAATCCGCGTCTCTTTTGGACAACTTACCATTCCCCTCTGGTTTTAATAATAGAGGTAAATGAGCAAACTGAGGCGCTTTCCAACCAAATGCTTGGTATAATAAAATATGCAATGGTGCTGATGGCAACCATTCTTCTCCACGGATCACGTGGGTAATTTCCATGATGTGATCATCCACCACGTTCGCCAAATGGTAGGTAGGCATTCCGTCCGACTTCATCAAGACTTTGTCATCAATGCTGGACGTGTGCACGTGAACCCAATCGCGAATGCTGTCTTGGAAACGCACCTCCCCTTTCGCTGGAACTTTCAAACGAATCACGTATGGTGTTCCCGAAGCGATCAATTCCTCCACCTCAGCCGGGTCCAAGACAATCGAATTTTTCAACTTCACGCGAGTCAAAGAATTGTATTGGAAGGCAGAACCTTGGCTTTCAAAACTAGCGCGCATCGCATCTAATTCCTCTGAGGTATCAAAGGCGTAATAGGCTTTGCCATCTGCTAATAATTGATCCGCATAGGCTTTGTAGAGGTCTTTGCGTTCGCTTTGGCGGTAGGGTTCGTGTGGTCCACCCACCCCTACACCCTCGTCTGGGCTGATGCCTAACCAAGCTAAGCTCTCTAAAATATAGTTTTCCGCTCCCGGCACAAAACGCGCCTGGTCGGTATCTTCGATACGTAACAAGAATTTACCCCCCATTTTGCGGGCAAACAAGTAATTATATAAAGCGGTTCTTACCCCTCCGATGTGGAGTGGTCCCGTAGGACTAGGCGCAAAACGAACACGTACTGAATCAGACATAGTTATTATTTATAGGCAATACACGAAATCTCAACACGCACATCCTTAGGCAAGCGTGCCACCTCTACCGTCTCTCTAGCGGGAGGATTTTGAACGAAATAACGACCGTAGACTTCATTTATTTGGCCAAAATGACCCATATCCTTCACGAAAATGGAACATTTCACGACGTGATCGAACGTATAGCCCGCCGCTGTCAAAATATGTTGCAAATTCAACATCACTTGATTCGTCTCTTCTTCGATCGATCCACCTGCCTCGAAAACTGCCAAAGCAATCTGTCCAGACACATAAAGCGTGTTGTTCACCTCAACTGCCTGGGAATAAGGTCCGATGGGAGCAGGTGCTTCAGGAGATAAAATTATTTTTTTTGTCATACCTTTGAAATGAAATGCAAGTTACCAAAATTTGAGCTAATCCTCGAAATTTAAATACAGATGTTGAAACGAATTTACTCCAATAAAGGGGTCTTTTTCATGTTGCTCTCCTCGCTTTGCTTCGCGATTATGTCCGCGATCGCCAAAGAAATGAGCCACACGTTCAGCTCCATTCAACTCGTCTTTTTTCGAAGTGCCGTAGGTCTCCCCTTTTTATTAACAAGCCTTTACCGCAAACCAGCCGTTCAAGCGGGAGGCAAACTCTATTTCATTATCCTACGCGGACTTTTAGGCGCCTTCACCTTGTATTGCCTCTTCTACACGCTGGAACACCTAGGACTATCGTTAACGAACACCTATGGCCAGGCATTCCCGCTCTTCATCGCCGTTTTTAGCTTCTTTTTATTGCCAAATGAGGGACTTTCCAGCAAACAAGTTTTATTTCTGCTCATCGGCTTCTTCGGTATCTTGCTCATTTTCCAACCCGACAGCGGTGGATCGCTTTGGCATCATAGTACCGGAATCATCTACGCTATGGGAACAGCCTTAGGCTATTTAGCGATCAAAGAGGCCCAAAAGTATTATGACTCCCGCTGGGTCGTCGTTTCCTTTATGGGGGCAGGATTAATCGCTTCGACCCTTTCCCTTTTAACGGGAACGCTAGGTGGTTTTGAGAATAGCTTCGTGACGGGTGTTTGGGTGCAGCCCTCTCTCGCGGAATGGATCTGGGCCTTAGTGATGGGTCTCTTAGCTTTAGGCGTTCAATACTTTACGACACAGGCGCTATTGAACGAAAAAGCCAGCATCGTAGGCGTAGTGGGAAATAGCGCCGTTATCTTTTCTATTGCGATTGAGGTAATTCTAGGCCACGGGTTCCCCGATTTCATTACCATTCTGGGGATGGGACTGATTGTGTGGGCGGGGTACGCGGTTAGTCGACGCGGTTGAGTCGTCCTACGGACTTAGTCGTCACTGCGTGACTTAGTCGCGACTTTGTCGCTTAGTCGTTGCTTCGCAACTTAGTCGACTTCGTCTTTGTCCGTGTTCAAATTTTAAAGTTTTTTTTGACTAAATCGCGTAGCGATGACTAAGTCATGCAATGACGACTAAGCCGCTTGCGGCGACCTAATGACTTTAAATAAAAATAGCCCCAGATGAACCAGGGCTATTCTCAAACTATTTCTTAGGACTAAGCGACGCAGTCGCGACTAAATCGCGTAGCGATGACTAAGTCTCGAAGTGACGACTGTTTAATCGCTCCTCGATTAAACCGCTGCATTATTCATCACTTCGGTTTGCTTACGGATAGACTCTAAGTGAACTAATTTGAATAGTTCTTCTACGAATTCTGGATATAAAGCTAAACCTTTCGCTTGGTTTGCACGGTCGTTGTGTAATTGCTTCCAACGATCTAATTGCAATACCGCTACGTTGTTATCACGCTTGTATTCCCCTAATTTCTCTACTACTGACATACGAGCAGCCAAAACCTCTAATAATTCACGGTCGATGTTATCGATTTTCTCGCGAAGACCTGCTAATTCATCAGAGAAGTCTGCGCCATAGCTCGCGTTGCGAACTTCTAAGTCACGTAACATTTCGCCTAATTTCTCCGGAGTTACTTGTTGTGAAGCATCTGACCACGCTGCATCTGGATCGCGGTGAGTCTCGATGATCATACCATCGTAGTTCAAATCCAAAATACGTTGAGATAATTCCATCAATAACGCACGCTTACCTGCCATGTGAGATGGGTCTCCGATTAAAGGCATTTGAGGGAACAAACGCTTTAATTCAACTGCCATCGCCCACATAGGTGAGTTACGGTATTTTGTTTCTTGTGCATTCGAGAAACCACGGTGGATAGCACCTAATTTCTTGATACCTGATCCTTGAAGACGCTCGAAAGCACCTACCCAAAGAGCTAAATCTGGATTCACTGGATTCTTTACTAATACAGGAACGTCTACTCCTTTCAAAGCATCCGCTAAATCTTGTACGTTAAACGGGTTAACCGTTGTACGAGCACCGATCCATAAAACATCAACGCCATATTTCAAGGCTAATTCGATGTGCTCTGGAGTAGCTACTTCAATCGCTAAAGGTAATCCTGTTTCTTTCTTTGCTTCTACTAACCATTTCAAAGCTGGTTCTCCCATCCCTTCAAAACTGCCTGGACGTGTACGAGGTTTCCAAACACCCGCTCTCATGATGTGAGCATAACCCTCCGCTTTGATACGGCGAGCGGTTTCTAATACTTGCTCTTCTGTCTCAGCTGAACAGGGACCCGCGATAATCAAGGGCTTGCCGTTCGTCTGAATCCAGTCCTGCATCGGTACAATGTCTAAATTGGCATTCATAATAATCTGACGGTTAACGAGGACTTCCGTCCCCTATTGATTTGTTTATTTATTTCTTAAGCAATCGATAATAATTCACTTATATTTGCAACAATTTTTCGCACAAATGACAAAAAAATCATCAACACAATCCTCTGTAAGTTTATCTTTTGAGGATACGCAAATCGCCTTTGCTTCGAAAGACAATTTTCAGCTGAAGAAGTCCTATTGGATTTTCGCCACAATGAACCAAAATTGGCTCGTAAATTTAGGCACTTTTTTCATCAAATTGTTCCTTTTCCTGCATTTTCCGGTTAAAAAAATCATAAAAAGTACCATTTTCGCTCAATTTTGTGGGGGAGAAACCATAGATGGCTGTGAATCAACGATTCAAGAACTTGAAAAAGCGAAAATTGGGACCATTTTGGATTACTCAGTAGAAGGGGAAGAAAGCGAAAAATCTTTCCAAAAAACCAAGGAAGAAATCCTCAAAACCATCCGTAAATCCGCCGAAAATCCGGCCATTCCCTTCGCCGTATTTAAGGTAACGGGGATCTTTAAGGCAGAACTTTTGGAGAAAGCACAAACCGAAGCAGCTTTAAGTGAGGAGGAGCAGGAATTATTTAACCATAGCAAAGACTTATTAATCGAAATTTGTGACCTAGCACACGCCTTAAAGGTTCGCTTATTCATCGATGCAGAGGAGAGCTGGATCCAGACAACGATCGACCAATTGACCTACGAAATGATGGCAAAATACAATCAAGAAACAGCCATCATCTACAATACCTTCCAAATGTACCGCCACGATATGCTAGCGAACTTAAAAGAGGCAATCGCAGCGGCGGAGGAAAAGAACTATTTCCTAGGAGTTAAATTAGTGCGAGGGGCCTATTTAGAAAAAGAACGCCAAAAAGCGCACGAAGACGAGTATTCCGAACCCCTTCACGTCTGTAAAGAAGATACAGATCGCGATTATGATTTAGGCGTTGAATTATGCTTAAAACACGTGGATCGCGTTCATTTCTGCATGGGAACACACAATGAGTCGAGCTGTTTACGACTTTGTGATGCGATGAACGCCTTGCAAATCCCTAGCAATCATCCCAATATCTATTTCGCGCAATTATTAGGTATGTCTGACAACATCTCTTATAATTTAGCTGCCTCTGGCTATAATGTGGCCAAATACGTACCTTACGGCCCGGTAGATGCGGTAATGCCCTATTTATTTAGACGCGCAGAAGAAAATAGTTCCATCGCTGGACAAACGTCCCGCGAATTTGCCTTATTACAAAAAGAAGTAAACCGCCGAAACAACGCATGAAAAACTACCGCTATTTCCTGTTAAGTCTGTTGATTATTGCCCTAGATCAGGGAATTAAACTAGCGGTGCATACCTGGATGGAGCCTGGTTATTTTGGCCAAATCCCTCTGATAGGCGACTTTTTCAAATTACATTACACCTTAAATCCGGGCATGGCCTTTGGAATTCAAATCGGGTCGATTTGGGGCAAATTAATCTTGACGACCTTCCGCATCGTAGCTATGTTCGGAATAGGCTACTACCTACATTCCTTAACTGTTAAGAAGAGCCCTACGGGCCTTTTAATATCCGTAGCTTTGATTTTAGGGGGTGCGATTGGCAACCTAATTGACTCCGTATTTTATGGGGTTTGGTTTAATAATGCGCCCACAGGAGCTCCGATGAGCTGGTTTCACGGCCAAGTCATCGATATGTTCTTTGCGGATTTCTATGAGGGTCCGTTGCCTTCGTGGATTCCACTTTGGGGTGGTTCCTATTATTCTACCCCTATCTTTAATTTCGCGGACGCGGCCATCTTTTGTGGGGTAATGGCCATCCTGTTTTTTCAGAACAAGTTTCTCATCAAGGAGTAAGCAAATGAATCAAGGCTTTTATCTTTTCTTTTTATTAGCCTTGCTAGCGGAGATCGTTGGTACGATTAGTGGTTTTGGATCCTCTATCCTATTCGTTCCTTTAGCATCGCTTTTTATTGATTTCAAACTGGTATTAGGCATCACAGCCGTTTTCCATGTATTTAGTAATCTATCAAAGATTTTTCTTTTCCAAAAAGGAATCCACCAAAAAATCGCCCTAAAATTAGGGATTCCCGCTGTCCTTTTCGTGATTTTGGGAGCTTATTTGACCTCCGTTATTCCTTTGAAAGAGATTGAGCTCAGCATGAATTTAATCATCCTGGGATTAACCGTATTCTTGATTTCAGGGGCAGGCAAAAAAATTAAACAAACGAATTTCAATCTGTATACGGGCGGTATTATTTCTGGATTTTTAGCGGGTCTAATCGGTACGGGTGGAGCTATAAGGGGAATTACGCTGGCGGCTTTTGGCCTGGAAAAAGATATATTTATAGCCACATCTGCCCTGATCGATCTAGGCGTGGATTCAAGTAGAGCCGTGGTCTATATTATGCAGGGATATTTTACAAGCGAACATCTTATGCTGATTCCTTTTCTCATTGTCATCGCTATTGTAGGCTCCTACCTAGGCAAAAAGATATTAGCCTTCATCCCTGAGAAATACTTTCATTACGTTGTCTTAGGCGTAATAGGAACCATTTCTATTCTACAAACGATCCAATACTTTAGGGCATAAAAAAAGCCTGACCGTTTCCGATCAGGCTTCCTTATAAAGGCTTTAGCCATTACTTCTTAGGAGCTGCTGGCTTCGCTGCTGGCGCTGCTGCTGGAGCCGCTGCCGCTGGAGCTGGAGCACCTGCTGGACGAGGCGTAATTCCCATTTTCTTTAATACTAAGTCTGAAATATCTGCCTCCGCTGGGAAGTGCAATAAAACAGGGTTAGCACCTGTTCCTGGCTCGTAGTTGTTGAATACGAATGTGTATGCATTCTCGTTTGCCACAGCGTGCATGTTCTCTTCTATCTTCTTCACGATAGGTTGTAACAATTGAGCTTGCTTCTTTTGAATCGAAGTTTGTGCATTTTGTTGAAACTCTTGGATCGAAGTTTGTAAGTTTTGTAATTCCTTCTCTTTGTCTTGCTTGATGATGTCAGACGTGTTAGCTGGCATTTTCTCGTAAACAGCCGCTTTGTCTTGGAAATCTTTGATTTTAGCTTGGATCAAGGTTTGGTATTGCTTCTCCGTGTTTTTCAAATCTTCCTCTACTTGCTTAGCCTCAGGCATTTGGCTATAAATTTTCTCTTGGTAGATGAATCCGATTTTTACTTGAGCCGTTGCAGGCAACGCAGCTAATCCGAAAAGTAGGCCTGCGGCCAAAATAAACTTGTTTTTCATGTGTATTAATAATTTGTTTGTGTTCTCTGTATTATTTAGGGTAAAATTAATTCTTTTTAGGACTTTTCGGCTCTTGCGCCTCCTCTTTCTTTGCTTTTTCTACCAAATTAGGATCTAACTCTAGTCCTAATTCTTCTAAAACATAGTCAGAATAGTCATGAACCGGATTTGTGTACAAGAGGACTAATCCATCATTTGCTTTGTCAAAGATAAAATCCAAACGTTTCGCCCGAACCACCTTCTCAATCGCCTTCGAAATTTGATCTAAGATCGACTTATAGGCTGCTTGCTTTAACTTGAACAACTCTCCCTCTTCCCCAAAAACCTGATTCTCAAAAGCCTTCGCCTCTTTGCTCTTCGATTGAATCTCCGCTAGTCGTTGCTGCTTCAAATCCTCCGTTAATAAAAGCTCCTCTAGCTTGTATTCCTTTTCGAGCTTCTCTACACTCAACTTTTTCTTTTCTACTTCAGCTAACCAAGTCTTCGTATTCTGATCGATTTGCTGCTGGACTTTCGCATAATCCGGCATCTTAGAGGTAATAAATTCCGTGTCTACATAACCGAACTTCTGTGCAAACGTGTGGCTTGCAAAAAACAGAATCCCCAGCGATATAAGCAACAAACGTCTCATTCCTATCTAAGTTGTTGACCAATCGAGAAAGTGAAGGCTTGACGGCCAAAATCTGATTCTCCTGGACGCGGCTTATCAAAGCCCATACCATAATCAATTCCAATCATACCAAAGGCTGGCATAAAGATACGCGCTCCAAATCCAGCCGACTTATATAGATTAAATGGATTGTATTCCCCTAAAGAAGAGAAGTTATTCCCACCCTCCGCAAAACCTAAAACGAAGATCGTCGCTGATGGGTTTAAGGATACAGGATAACGCACTTCCATCACAAACTTGTTATAAGCAACCCCACCGTTACCATACGAACCTGAAGGCCCAATAACGCGGTCTTTGTATCCTCTTAGACCTACGATATCCCGGTTAAAGGAGAATCCTTGCACCATACCAGAGCCCCCTAAATCAAAGCGCTCAAAGCGAGTAATCTCTTTACCCCCATAAGAACCTAAGAAACCTAAGTGAGCGCGCGTATGTAAGATGAATTTACCTACTAATGGACTAAACCAACTCGCGTCCATCATCCACTTATGATACTCAATCAATAAGTTATCCTTATTCAAGCCTAACATGCTGAACGGAGGCGTTAAAGTACCTGATAAAGAGAAACTAGACCCTGAACGTGGGAAAGTAGGATTATCAATACTATTTCTCGAAAGATTCGTCATGAACGTGACAGACGTAGAAATACCTTGAGGATAAGCCCACGTATAGTAACGATCCACATCGAAACGCGAGAAAGCTAAGGAATGACTTAACGAGAAGTAATCATCCGGCCACTTTAATCTTTTTCCTAAGCTTAAAGACAAACTCGTTACGTTAAAGTGCGCGTCTACTAAGGAATCCGGCACCGCATAATTTCCGTAGCCACCACCCAGCGCACCACCGTAACCGCCGTAACCACTTCCATAGCCACCATAACCACCATAGCCTCCGCCGTAACCACCTAGTCCACTACCACCAAAGTTGTTATAACCCGTTTGGCGGAATTTATAAGGGTAGGAAATACTGCTATTTAAGGAAATAGAGAAAGAATTAGGTTTCTTACCCCCTAACCAAGGCTCCGTAAATGTTAAGCTGTAATTCTGGAACGATGCTCCGTTTGCTTGGAACTTAACAGCTAGCTTTTGGCCATCCCCTGCAGGCAATGGATGATATGATTTCGGATTAAAGATATTCTTAGCCGAGAAGTTATTAAAAACAACCCCTAAAGTACCTACAAAACCGATGTAGCCACCCCAACCTCCTGAAAGTTCAATTTGATCGGATGCTTTCTCTTCTACATTGTACTCGATATCCACGGTTCCGTCTGGACGCGGAATCGGGTTAGGGCTAATCTTCTCCGGGTTAAAATAACCAATCGTCGAAAGCTCACGTACGGTACGAATGATGGCAGACTTATTGAATTTTTGACCCGGAAGCGTCCGAATCTCCCGCATCACCACGTGATCTGAAGTCTTCGTATTTCCGTTCAAGGTAACTTTATTAATGGTCGCTTGCTTTCCCTCTGAGATGCGAATGGTCAAGTCGATGGAATCGCCCTCGATAGCCGTTTCTACAGGTTCTGCTCGGTAGTATAGATACCCATTATCCATGTAAACTGAACTTAAATCCTCGCCTGGATTTGAATTCATTTTCTTGTCTAATTCTTCTGTATTGTAGACATCCCCCTTCTTAACGCCTAATACATCGCGCAATAAAGAATCTGGGTAAATGTAATTTCCTTCAAATCGAATAGTGCGGTAATAATATTTTCGCCCTTGTTCAATAGTTAGTACTAGGTTAATGGACTCTTTATTGAAATTACCAATGGAGTCAGACTTCAATTGGAAATCACGGTAACCTAATTTATTCATCGCCGCTAGTAACTTTTCCTTGTCTTCATCCCATTTCTTAGGAACGAATTTAGACGGCTTGAAAATACGGCCAAAACGAATCTGCTTGGTATTTTTAATCTTACGCAAAATCAGTGAACGCTGACTTTCGTCAATCCCGTTAATGATGATTTTGTTTACTTTCACCTTCTCCCCTTTATCTACTGCAATTTGAAGGATGGCATTGTTTCCACGCAAGGTGTCTGTCTTAATCGTCGACTTGGTCTTCGCATTAAGGCGACCTTTTTCTTGGTAATATTTGCGAATCGTTAATTCTAAGTTTTTACGAAGCGTCTCTGTGATGATCTTACCTTTATACGTCTTCATCTTTTCGTTCAAAGCTTCTTGCTCGCCTTTTCTGATCCCTGTGTATTGGATAGAGAATAAACGAGGACGTTCTTTCAATTCGATCATCAACCAAATTTTTCCTTCCTCGGCCTTCGTGGCATAGATTTGGACTTCATCTAAAATCCCTTGATTCATGATCTTGCGAATCGCAGAACCGATCGCATCACCTGGAACCTTGATTTTATCTCCCACTTGAAGACCGGAGATATTAATCATCGAAGTTCCGTCGTAAAACTGAGAACCCGTTACTTGAATATCCGCAATGGTATATTCCTTCGGATCAGCATACGAGAAATTGGTTTCAGGCAGTGCAGAGCTGAGGGAACGAGCGCCACCCAAAATTTGGGCAGAGGCAGAATAAGCTCCTAGGATAAAAATAAGTAGGCCAAAAAAGAGGCTACGGTTATTGTGTAATCGGATGGCAATTGATTTTTTCATACGGGGGCCTCAGCCCTTAATTTAATTGTTCACTAATCTTTCCAAAACGTCTCTCACGCATTTGAAAGTCTATAATCGCTTCATTTAGATGTTCTTTTCTAAAATCAGGCCAAAACAAATCTTCAAAAATATACAACTCTGCATAGGCTAATTGCCACAACATAAAATTACTAATCCGGTGGTCTCCCCCTGTTCTGATCATTAAATCAGGGTCAGGCATTCCTGCCGTAGACAAGTACTCGTTTATCGTATCAGCCGTAATCGATGCTGCGTTTAATTCGCCACTTTTTACTTTCTCAGCAATCTGCTGAGTCGCCTGTACTAGATCCCATTTACCGGAATAAGACAAGGCTAAATTCAAGGTCAATCCCTGATTGTTCGCCGTTTTCTCCATCGCTTTTTCTAATTCAGCGCGGGATGAGGCGGGTAATTTACTGAGATCCCCTATCGCTTTCAGGCGAATATCTTTCTGGATCATTCCAGGCAATTCATCTTTAATGGCGCCCACTAAAAGACTCATTAAGGCAGTTACCTCTGCTTTAGGCCGATTCCAATTCTCTGTAGAAAAGGCATACAAGGTCAAAAACTTCACTCCTAATTCTCCACAACCTTCGATGGTCTCCCGCACCGCTTTCAAGGCAGATCTATGTCCAAAAACACGATCCATGATGCCTTGTTGCTTAGCCCAACGTCCATTACCATCCATAATAACGGCGATGTGAACAGGAACATGATGTAGATCAATTAACTCTTTCAATGTAATTCAGAATTTGTAATCAATAAGGGGCAAATGTAGTCATATTGGCCACCCTATCCAATTAAAACTTGTTAATAGGTAGGACAAAAAACGGATTGAATCGTGTAGGTAACGGTGAGGGAGGAATTCAGAAATTGATCCCCTTTCGTCAGATTAAAGGATGCTTCGCCCTCTGACAAAGGACGATCTAATGCATCTGTAAAGGTCTTTCTCGCCCCTAAATCGAATTGAATTCCCCAGCTAGGAGACAGTTGGTATTTCACCCCAACCCCGAAAGGCAAGGCATAATTCATTTTCGTATTGGTCTTGAAACCGACGCCATCTTGGTTGCCGGATACTTTGGCAAAAACCGTAGAAATACCCGCATAGAAATAGGGCGTCCAGTTGTTTACGCGTCTAACGGAGTTTTGGTAATTCAAGAAATTATATTCCACCAAGGCGTCTAAACCGAATATGGACGTTGCAAAATTCGTTACAGGAAGCGCCACTGTCACCGGAGAAACACGGTTACCGGTGCCACCTTTCAAATCCGTAAACACGGCTTGAAGTCGGTAAGCAAAAGTGGGGCTGTTTTGATAGCGCACCTGCAGATTTAAGGCAGGACGAGTCATCGCAAACTCCTTATTGTTAGGGAGTGTATGCCAATTTGCCCAGGTTCCGTGGTAGAGGGAGCCTCCTAAACCAGCACCATAAGACCAGCGTTGTGCGCTTGCAGACAAGCTAAACAACGTAAGTAAAAGCAATAAATAGAAGTTCTTTTTCATCAATCTACAAAGATAAGCATCTGATTCTAATTTACTATGATTAATCGTTTGGTAATTCTTGCTCCGGTGGAAGCGGCTAAACTAACTAAATACGTGCCCGCCGGGAATTGCGTTATATCTACTGGATAGGTATAGGTTCCGCTCGGCACTTCGCCGGCGAAAATCGATCCCAGTTTTTGACCTTGCATGTCGAAAAAAGCAAGCTCAATGCGCATCGCCTCAAAGGCTGCGAATTGGATTCGAACTTGACCGGAGGCTGGATTAGGCGCTGGATCAAGCAAGGTCACTTTGACACCCGCCTCAGCGATGAGCGGCGAATTCAAGAAGATGGGTAATCGATCAAACGACTTTTTGAAAATACCGGCAGTGCTCGTGGTGGACAAGCCTAAATGATCCGATAAAACGGTGGAATACACTTGACGGTAGTCAAAATTAGGTTTTAAATCGCCGTTGGAATCTAGATTTACTAGATTCGGATTCTCCCCTATTAAGCCTCCGCGTACGGTATTTCCGATGACGAACATAGGAGCTGCCGTTCCGTGGTCGGTTCCGGTGGTGCCGTTTTGGTTCACCCGTCGCCCAAATTCCGAGAAGGTCATCAGGGTGACTTTGTCTGCTTTGTTTTGGGTTTTTAAATCTTTCTGAAAGGCGGTTACCGCATCCGAAATCTGTTTCCACAGATTCGCGTGCTGATTCAATTGATTCGCATGGGTATCAAAACCACCGATCGTGCACAAATAAACAGGGGTCTCGAGTCCTCCTGAGATCAGTTTTGCGACGATACCTAGCTGCTTAGCCAGATTAGTGGCCGGATAGGTAACGGAATTGGCTCCTTTCAAAGCCCCATCTCGAATGACAGTAGAATACTGAATCGAGGTGCTGGAGACCTGTTTTAAAAACGCTAATTCATCCCCCGCTAAGGTTGCCGGAGGAATTTCGTCATCTGATAAAGTGCCAGAGACGAGTTGATAGAAGAGGTTAGGGTCTTCAAAAACGGTGCCGAAACGACCCATGTCCGATTGAAATAAAAGAGATTCCACGGAACCTAATTGGATCGCCATGGGGTGAGCGGGCATCGAAATGGGGTATGCAGGGTATTTTTCAGCCAAATAACGTGCCGCCCAGCCTTCCTCCCAGACTACATTCGCATCCGATCCGGTATTCCAGATGTCGGTGGCGCGGAAGTGGGAACGGTTCGGGTTTGCGTAGCCTACGCTTTGGACTATTGCCACATTTCCTTGATCATACAAAGATTTAATTCCCGTCATCGAAGGATGCAAATACATCCCATTTTTTAGGGCGAGCGCGTCAACTTTTTTGATCGCGATGTCTGGTCTTTTCGCAAAGTACGTATCGTTTTCCGCTGGAATCACCGTATTTAATCCGTCATTCCCCCCAGACAATTGAATGATCACTAACGCATTTCCTGCAGGCACAGAGGCCGCTAAACCAGCAGGCAATGCGGCGTAGGCCTGCCCGGGAATACCCGAAATGCCTAATCCGACCCCTCCAGAAAGAAGCGCCATCCGCCGTAAAAACTCAGACCTAGTTAGTTCCTTCTTCATTTTTAGCAGAGTTGAAATTCAGGTAGGCGCATGACCGCTTTGAAAAATTGCTGCAAATTCACATTAGCTCCTGGAGTGTAGGTAGACCAGTTTTTAACGATGGTTCCACCTAATAGCGTCTCAAGCAAAAAGGCTTTTTTCTTTGCGGTGACCGGAAATTGCAAAAATAAGGCTAACACGTCGTCGACGAATTCCACCGCATTCTCTGAATTCAGGAAAGTTTGCGCATACGGCACCGGAACTAATTTACCTGACACTGCCACCCCATTGTAGCGCTTACCTGTGATTAAGGAATCACTAAATCCACCTCGGTAGGAATAGGTAGTGGACGAAATCCATTCGCGCTGACCCGGCCAGCCCGCCACATCGGGTGGTTGGAAGAGTTGCATTTGAAGGACTTTGGAAAGCTCATACATATTGATGTAATCCGGAGTAGGCAATTCTAATAGCTTACAAGCACCCACCATTAATTCCGTCGGGTTTTTGATTTTACTTCCCAGGTAAGCGGGCGTAAAAAATTCTTCCGAACTAAACAGGAACTTAAGTAGCGGTTTTATTTCGTAGTTGTTTGCACGCAAGACAGCGGCCATTTGTAGGACAAAAGCCTCGTTCGGTTTGTAGTAGACGAATTCCTTGTAGAGTTTTCGACAGAGGAATTCCGCCGTGGCTTTTTGTTCAAAAATATGATCCACTAAGGAGTTAATATCGAATTTTGCCGTTTTACCCAATACCGTTACCGAGGATTCGGTATACCAGCGACCAGCCACAAAATTCGCTTTTAAGCCGCTTACTTGCCAGCCAGATAGGACTTTAGCAGCCTGCTTTACATCCGCTTCTGAGTAATTCCCAATCCCCATCGTGAATAATTCCAAAAGCTCTCGGGCATAATTTTCATTCGGTACGGAGCCGCGGGAATTATTTCCATCCAAGTAGATCAAAATGGCGGGATCAATGGAGATCTCTTTTACCAGTTGTTTGAAATTGCCAAAAGCATATTTCCTGAACAAGGCATTCTGGGCGTACATGTTTTGGGGATACTGAACCTTATCCCGCTCATTCGCAAAATGATTATGCAGGAAGAGTACCATTTTCTCCTGCATGTTCAGGCCCTCTTTGTACATTAATTTAAACCACCAATAATTGAATTCCCGGTACCAGGTGCCTACCTCGTTCGAGGTGACTTGAGAAGCGGCAGGCGGAGTATTTACCCAGGCGTTCGGAGCTGCGGGAGCCGGAATCTCTTTTAACAGGGCTGCGTCAAGTAGTTCTGAAAACGAGCCGTAGCTCATAGCAACCGATACATCGTTCTTCGAATACCCAAAGAGTGTCCTCGCTACTAAGTGCCTCACATGTGTTGAATTCCAGGCGGCCATCTTAGTCGAGGAATTTAATGCGCAAAGTCGTATCCGGCTTGGAAAAACGCTGCACGCGCACATCCAATGAATTCGCGGCTTTCGTCACGCGCTGAGGAACAGCGATCTGATCAAAGAAAACGGGGTCCGCATCCACCAAGTCAATAACCTGTTTTTTACCCTTCTCGCCTTTAATCACGAGGTAATAATGGATTTCACTCTTGTATTTTGCGTCGGTGTATTTCTTGCGGATGGTTCCATTCCAGGTCATCTCCGTGATTTCATCCGCATCGTTGTATACTTTTTGAGACCAAATGTTAGGCAGAAAAATCTGCGCCGCGAAGGCCATTCCGGTCATGGCGATTAAGATAGAGCCAAAGTTCTTACCAAAAAAGTCATCCTTGTTCGCCGATCCGCCGCCACCCATTCCTCCGAAAAGGGGCATTTTTAATTTTTTACGGGGAGCTCTTCGCGGTGGAACTGGAACGTCTGACATTTTGTTGAGGAGATTAATTTACAAATCAACTAATTTTGATTGGATTCTAACATTTTTTCGGATTAATTTATCGATTATAGTTAGGATAAAAATTCAAATTGGTAAATTGCCTTTTCATTTTTCCAAACGCCTAACAAGCACAGAATATTATAATGATTTCATTCATCAGTAAATCGGTAACGAAAATTTTTGGCACGAAATCAGAGCGCGACATTAAAGCGTTGATGCCTATCGTTGAGAATATAAAAAACGAGTACGCTAAGTTAGCCAGCTTGTCCGATGACGAATTACGCGGTAAAACGACGGAGTTCAAATCGCGCATCGCCGCTTTCTTATCCGATATAGATAATCAAATTACTTCCCTACATACCTCTGCAGAAGAAACAGAAGATGTAGATGCGAAAGACCGTTTTTTCCAAGAAATCGATGCCCTTCAACTAGAGCGTAATACGCGCTTAGAGGTCGTATTGATGGAAATATTGCCAGAAGCCTTCGCGGTGGTGAAAGAAACTGCACGTCGCTTTACAGAGAACAAACAATTAGTTGTAACAGCAACCGTAGAAGATAAATTCATCGCTTCTAAGAAGAAGAATGTGGTGATTGAGGGGGAGAAAGCCATTTGGAAAAACCAGTGGTTAGCTGCTGGAAATGAGATTACCTGGGATATGGTGCACTATGATGTGCAGCTAATCGGGGGTATTGTATTACACCAAGGAAAGATTTCTGAAATGGGTACGGGTGAAGGAAAAACACTCGTTTCGACCCTTCCTACGTATTTAAATGCACTTGCTGGTCGCGGGGTTCACTTAGTAACGGTGAATGATTACTTAGCAAAACGTGACTCCGAGTGGAATGCACCCTTGTTTGAATTCCACGGCTTAAAAGTGGATTGCATCGATAAACACGAACCGAATACAGAAGAGCGTCGTGTCGCTTACATGGCGGACATTACGTATGGTACAAATAATGAGTTTGGCTTTGATTACTTGCGCGACAACATGGCGCGTAGTTTAGAGGATCAAGTCCAAAGACCCCACCATTTCGCAATGGTCGATGAGGTTGACTCCGTGTTAATCGATGATGCGAGAACACCATTGATTATCTCTGGACCGATTCCAAGAGGTGACGAGCAAGAGTTCGAAACGTTCCAACCACGTATTTTTAAATTAGTAGAAGCACAGAAGCAGATCGTTCAGAACTTCTTAGTGGAAGCGAAGAAATTGATTGCCGCTGGTGATAAGAAAGAGGGCGGTTTGGCCCTATACCGCGCCTACAAAGGTTTACCTAAGTCTAAGCCATTGATCAAATTCTTGTCTGAAAACGGCATGAAGCAATTGATGAACGAGACGGAGAGCACGTTCCTAGCAGACAACCAAAAATTGATGCCAGAGGCAGTAGCGCCGTTATTGTTCACGATCGAGGAGAAGAACAACCAGGTGGAGATGACCGAAAAAGGGTTGGAATTTATGAGTGGCAACACCGAGAATCCGAACTTCTTCGTACTACCCGATTTGTCGATCGATTTAAATAAAATTGAGCAAAATAAGGAATTATCTGACGCGGACCGTTTAGGCGCGAAGGAGCAATTAATCCAAGAATACAACGAGAAAGCATCGCGTATTCACACGGTGAGCCAGTTATTGAAGGCCTATACCCTATTCGAGAAGGATACGGAATATATCTTAGTAGATGGCAAGGTGAAGATCGTGGATGAGCAGACGGGTCGTGTGATGGAAGGTCGTCGTTATTCGGATGGCTTGCACCAGGCGATTGAGGCGAAAGAAGGGGTGAATGTAGAAGATGCATCCCAAACCTATGCCACGGTAACCCTCCAAAACTATTTCCGTATGTACCACAAATTAGGCGGTATGACGGGAACGGCGGAGACGGAAGCGGGTGAGTTTTGGACGATCTATAAATTAGATGTCGTTTCAATTCCTACGAATCGTGTCATTCAACGTAAGGACCACGAAGATAAAGTGTACCGCACGGTGCGCGAGAAATACAACGCGGTGGCGGATGAGATTCAAGAATTAGTAGCGAGCGGACGTCCGGTCTTAGTAGGTACGACTTCGGTGGAGAACTCGGAATTATTGAGTCGCTTGTTAACGATTCGCAAGATTCAACACAATGTTCTTAATGCCAAACAGCACGCACGCGAGGCGGAAATCGTCGCAGAAGCGGGTCAGTCAGGCAAGGTTACGATCGCTACGAATATGGCGGGTCGTGGTACCGATATTAAATTAAGTATAGAATCTAAAGCTGCTGGTGGTCTTGCGATCATCGGTACGGAGCGCCACGAATCACGTCGCGTCGATCGCCAGTTACGTGGTCGTGCAGGTCGTCAAGGGGATGTGGGTTCGTCACAGTTCT
Organism: Aquirufa antheringensis; assembly: GCF_023921165.1. Classification (NCBI taxonomy): domain Bacteria; kingdom Pseudomonadati; phylum Bacteroidota; class Cytophagia; order Cytophagales; family Flectobacillaceae; genus Aquirufa; species Aquirufa antheringensis. Next base: position 715,650 of record NZ_CP049835.1, on the reverse strand, counting down.
TTGTTTCCTTAGAGGATAACTTGATGCGTCTTTTCGGATCAGACCGTATCGCGAAAGTGATGGACCGTTTGGGAATGGAAGAAGGCGAAGTGATCCAACACTCGATGATTACCTCATCGATTGAAAGAGCACAGAAGAAGGTGGAAGAGAATAACTTTGGCATTCGTAAACGTCTATTAGAATACGATGACGTGATGAACTACCAACGTAACGCCATCTACAAACGTCGCCAAAACGCCCTTTTAGGCGAGCGCCTATCATTGGATATTATCAACATCTTGTTCGACGTGTGCCGCGACATCGCGACGCAGTTTACGAGCTACGACGATTTCGAATTGAAAACGATCGAACTTCTTGGAATGGAGCCGCCATTCGATGCGTCAGCGTTCAATAAATTGAATAATGACCAAAGAACGGAACAATTATTCCTAGCGGCAGAGCAACATTATAAGTCGAAAAACGAGGTCATCGCCTCTCAAGTCATTCAGGTGGCGCAAGAAGCGAAACAACACGGCTATTCTGGCATTCAAGTGCCGATTAGCAATGGACAAATGACGACAGGTATCGTCGTAGATGCAGACAAAACGATTTCAACACAAGGTAAAGAGGTGGTCAAAGAGATGGAGAAATTCATCACCTTATCGCTGATCGACCAAGAGTGGAAAGAGCATTTACGCGAGATGGATGATTTGAAACAATCGGTTCAAAACGCCGTATTCGAACAAAAAGACCCTTTATTGATCTACAAATTCGAATCCGTGAACTTGTTCCAACGTTTCGTAGCCCGCGTGAACATGGATACCATCAGCTTTGTGATCAAAGCTGAAATTCCAGCGGTTCAACAAACGAATCAATCGTCTGCCAAAGCACCGAAAGAGAAAGCACCTAAATTGCAAATGAGCAAGGACGATGCAATTTCTTCTTTATTAGGTGGCCTAGCTGGTGCTCAAGAGGAATACCACGATCCGTCTACTCCTTCAGTAGAACGCGCGGCACCTCGCCAAGCCATCAAAATTGCAGACCGTAACCAACGCGTGACTGTTCAATACGCTGACGGAAGCATCAAAGAAGATGTGAAGTACAAGACGGTGGAACAGGATGTGGAGAGCGGGAGAGCGGTGGTGATAGCATAGTCGGCGCAAAGCGCCTCAGTCAAAGAGGGTCGTTGCTGCGCAACTTATGTCATCGCTAAGCGATTTAGTCGGCGCAAAGCGCCTCAGTCAAAGGGTCGGCGCAAAGCGCCTTAGTCAAAGGGTCGGCGCAAAGCGCCTTAGTCAAAGCGTCGTTGCTGCGCAACTTAGTCATCGCTAAGCGATTTAGTCGGCGCAAAGCGCCTCAGTCAAAGGGTCCGGAGAGAAATCAATCTTTTCGGACTTTTTATTTTATAGCATGCAATGACTAAGCCACGAAGTGGCGACTAAACGACGAAGTCGTGACTAAATCGCGCAGCAATGACTAAGCCACGAAGTGGCGACTAAACGACGAAGTCGTGACTAAATCGCGCAGCGATGACTAAGCCGAAGGCGACTAAGCCACGAAGTGGCGACTAAACGACGAAGTCGTGACCAAGTCCGCAGGACGACTAAACGACGAAGTCGTGACTAAATAAGAACGATGTCGTCGGCGTTTGCGACTTCCACCCCACTGCTCGCCCCCTCCAGCTCCGCTTTCGAGCATCTAGCCCTAGCAATGGCAAAAGGTGTTTTAGTGGAGTCTAGTAATTCGATGACCTCGCCTTTCATGAAATCGCCGAGTATTTCGGTGATGCCCACGGAAAGGAGGCTTTTGCGGGAGGTGATGGCTTTGACGGCGCCTTTGTCTAGGACGACTTTGCCGGTGATGAGGCTGCCGGCGGCGAGCCATTTTTGGCGGGCGGTTAAGCTGGCTTTGCCTGCTTCGAAGACGGTGCCTATTTTTTCGTGTAAGGCGTCTACGATTCCGCCTGCGTTGTCTAGTCCGAAAATCACGACCTTAATCCCTAAGCGCATGGCCAGGCGGGTGAAGGTGAGTTTTGAGATCATGCCGCCTAAACCGGTGGATGAGGTGTCAGAGGAAACGACGGATAAAGTGGAGGCGTCGATTTTAGGCACGTGGCGGATAATTTCGCCGTTTGCGTCTAAAAGGCCACCTACGGAAGTAGATATTAAAAGTTTTTCTGCGCCAAAGCCGGTCGCGATCAAGGTCGCGAGTTCGTCGTTGTCGGAGAATTTAAGTTCGGTGTTAGAGACGACGTCATTTTCGTTTGCGATGGGAATGACGTTGCTTTTCCAAAGTTCCGTGTAGGTTTCCTTTAATTGGAGGAAAGATTCGCGGTTCGAAAAGTGGTGGCGTTCGCAAAGCGATTGGGCGATGGCGATGCCGTATTTTGAGAAATACTGGTTGTATTTAGCGATGAGGATGGGGTTTCCGATCGCTGCGGCCGCTTTTCGTTCTGAAAGCGTGCCTTTGTAATTGTTTAAAAAGGCCTTCCCTGCGGCGACGGCTCCAGAGGAGACGAGGACGATGTGGTAGTCTTTTGTGAGGCTGGAAACTTGTTCTGCGATTTTCTCCAACGTCTGCTCGTTCACCTCCCCGTTCTTGTGGGTGATGGAAGAGGAGCCGAATTTGATGACTAGAATGGGCTTAGACATACCGCAATTTACGTTAAATTGTGGGTTTCTGAAAATGGCAGGTGCTTTTTAGGGCTTTGGCAAGTCTTCTCAGGTAAGCTGAACGCGGAATGTCAACGGCTCCGTAGCGCAAGACGTTATCGTTCATCATCTGCGAATCTAAGAGCTGGTAATTTTGTTCGCGCAGGATTTGGACCAAATAATGAAAGGCAATTTTCGAGGAATTAGAGACAAATGAGAACATCGATTCACCGAAAAAGGCCGCGCCCAAAGCCACTCCATACAATCCTCCCACTAATTTTCCGTCTTGCCAAGCTTCGACCGAATGAGCTAAACCCATCCGATGTAATTCCGTGTAAGCGGCAATCATTTCTTCCGAAATCCAGGTCTCATTCTCCGTGGGACGCGGCAAGGCACAATTACGCATGACTTGTTCGAAACTGGTGTCAATGCGAATTTCGAAGCGCTTTTGATTGATAAAAGGCCGAAGCGATTTAGCGGGCTGGTAACTTTGGATCGGGATTATCGCGCGAGGATCTGGGCTGTACCACAAAATCTCTCCGGTCTCTTCTGCCATGGGAAACACGCCAGACGCATACGCGTAGACGAGTGTTTCTGCAGTAAGTGGCGTAGAAGCGGCCATGAAATAATTTATTGATTATTGGGATTTAAACGAAGATTTCACGAAATTCGACCTTTAAACGCGGTTGTCACGTGACAAAGCTTTGGCAAAACTAAAGAATGGCCTTTATTAAATCAAATTATTACGCTACCTCTCCTCTTCGACGAAGGAGACGATTTATCTTCCGGGTCTGATACCCAGCAGGTTTTTGTGTAATTTGTTTCCTTCTTTTTTTTTCGTCCTTACATGAATAAATATACCGTTCAAGTGGCTAGCGAACAACATTTCGACCTAGCCGAATCCATCTGCCACGAGATGGCTGAATCAGCCAAAGCCCGCGGAACCGGAATTGCCAAGCGTACTCCCGAATACTTACAAGAAAAGATGTCCGAAGGGAAAGCGATCATCGCCACAGATGACGTGGATGGCTCTTTTGTGGGTTTCTGTTACATTGAAACCTGGCAACACGGCAAGTTTGTCGCGAACTCCGGTTTGATCGTCAAGCCTAGCTACCGCCAGTATGGGGTGGCCAAAGCCGTGAAGATGAAAGCCTTCGAATTATCGCGCAGCCGCTATCCAGATGCTAAAATCATTGGTATCACCACGTCCCTAGCGGTGATGAAAATCAACTCGGACTTAGGGTATGAGCCCACGACTTTTGCGGAATTACCGGTAGACGATAATTTTTGGAAAGGCTGCGAGTCTTGTGTGAATTTTGACATCCTAACTAGAACGGAACGCAAGATCTGTTTATGCACGGGAATGATTTATGATCCAGAGAACCCGGATAAGAAAACAACAGAAGAGAAAGATGAGAAGTGGTTATTCTTAAAGAATATCGCCGATTTTACCCGTCTAAAGAAGTTTAAAGAAAAATTACTACTGCCTTTCACGAAGAAAGCAAAATAGAAATAATATGAGCAAGCCTAAAGTAATTCTAGCGTTTAGTGGTGGTTTAGACACCTCCTTTTGTGTGAAATATTTAACGGAAGAGCGCGGCATGGAAGTGCATTCGGCCTTAGTAGACACGGGTGGATTCTCGCCGGCGGAGTTGAAAACGATCGAGAAGAAAGCCTATTCGCTGGGTGTGACTTCGCACGTGACCTTAGATGTGGTGGAGGAATACTACCAGGATTGTTTGAAGTATTTAGTGTACGGAAACGTCTTAAAAAACAATACGTATCCCCTTTCAGTCTCTGCAGAGCGCGTTTTTCAAGCTACGGCAGTCGCTAAGTATGCTGCCAAATTAGGAGCCAAAGCCATCGCGCACGGAAGTACAGGCGCGGGCAACGACCAAGTTCGTTTCGATGTGGTGTTCAGAATTCTAGCACCGGAGTGCGAGGTGATCACGCCTATCCGCGACTTGCAATTATCGAGAGAAGCAGAAATCGAATTCTTAAAATCGAAAGGCGTGGTGCAAGAATGGCACAAGTCGACTTATTCGATCAATAAAGGCCTTTGGGGTACATCCGTAGGTGGAAAAGAAACGTTAACCTCAGATGGTTATTTACCAGAAGAGGCTTGGCCTACGCAATTAACCAAGACTGCTCCTGAGAAAATTAGCTTGCAATTCGAAGCGGGTCAATTAGTCGGTTTAGATGGCAAGAAATTCCCATCGACCGTGGCTGCGATCCGGGAGTTAACGGAAAGAGCAGGTGCTTTTGCGATCGGACGTGACATCCACGTGGGTGATACGATCATTGGGATTAAGGGACGTGTGGGCTTCGAGGCTCCGGCGCCCTTGATCATCATTAAAGCACACCATTTATTAGAGAAACACGTGTTAACGAAACACCAATTGTATTGGAAACAAAACATTGGTGATATGTACGGAACGCTATTGCACGAAGGCCAATTCTTAGAGCCGGTGATGCGTAATTTCGAAACGTTCTTAGCGGATACGCAAGGAAATGTGACGGGTACGGTTTACGTGACCTTATCTCCTTACCAATTTATGGTGACGGGAATGGAATCGAAATATGATTTGATGTCGTCTGTTTTTGGGGCGTACGGAGAAATGAACAAAGCGTGGACAGGTGACGACGTGAGAGGATTCTCGAAAATCGCCTCGAATCAAACGATGATCCACCGGAAAGTGAACGAACAATAAGATGGCAAAGATCGGAATCGTTGGGGCCGCAGGCTACACCGGAGGGGAATTACTCAGAATTTTGGTGAATCACCCGGATGTGCATTTGACCTGCATTTTATCGAATTCACAGGCGGGAAAATTGATCTCGGATGTGCACACGGATTTATTGGGCTCTACGCATTTACGTTTTAGTAAAGACCTAACACCCGTAGACGTCCTCTTCTTATGTTCTGGACACGGCGAATCGAAGAAATTCTTAGCCGCGAACGACATTCCTTGGCACACCAAAATCATTGATTTAAGCACGGACTTCCGCGATGAATCCGAAGGCTTTGTCTACGGTTTAGCTGAGTTCCAAAAAGAAAAGATCCAATCCGCGACTAAAATCGCCAACCCTGGCTGTTTCGCCACTTCCATCGAATTAGCCCTTTTGCCTCTAGCGGCAGCTGGTTTAATCACCGAAGACGTGCACGTTTCAGCCATCACCGGTTCAACTGGCGCGGGTCAATCACTTTCGCCTACGAGCCATTTCTCCTGGAGAAATAACAATGTGAGTGTGTATAAGACGTTTACGCACCAGCATTTGGCAGAAATTAAACAGACTTTAGGTACAAAAAAGGCTATCCATTTTATCCCTTACCGCGGCAATTTCTCGCGCGGGATTATGGCAAATGTGTACACGCCTTACAGCGGGACGCAGGAGCAGGCCGAAAAACTATACGAAGATTTCTACGCGAATTCGCCCTTTGTTTTCCTTAGCCCAGCCGCGGTGGATGTGAAGCAAGTGGTGAATACGAACAAGTGTTTTCTTCATTTACAGGTCCATGAGGGCCAAATCCTCATCAGCTCCGTGATCGATAACTTGATTAAAGGTGCCTCCGGCCAAGCGGTTCAGAATATGAATTTGATGCTGGGGTGGCAGGAAGATGCTGGATTGAAATTAAAAGCCATTGGGTTTTAGAGTAGAGAGTATAGATTATAGATTATAGATTAGAGATATAAATCTCCTCTCTCTACTCTCCTATCTATAATCTAACGTAAACATCTCTTCTCTCTACTCTATTATCTATTATCTACCTATTTATGCAACTATTCAACGTATACCCCCTCTACGACATTGAGCTTGTAAAAGCCAAAGGAAGTACGGTGTGGGACAAAAACGGCCAGGAATACCTGGATTTATATGGTGGTCACGCGGTGATTTCCATCGGACACTCGCATCCTACCTATGTGAAGCGAATGACGGAGCAGCTGAATAACATTGGCTTCTACTCGAATTCGATTATCATTTCGGGTCAGCAGGAGCTAGCAGAAAAGCTGGGTCGCGTGTCTGGATACGAAGATTATACCTTGTTTTTAACGAATTCAGGAGCGGAATCAAATGAGAACGCCTTGAAATTAGCGTCGTTTCATACGGGTCGTAAGAAGGTGGTAGCGTTTTCGAAGGCTTTCCACGGGAGAACGGCGGGGGCTGTGGCGGTGACGGATAATCCAAGCATTGTGGCGCCTATTAATGACACGTCGCACGTGAGTTTCTTGCCATTTAATGGTTTGGAGGGATTGGAAGCGGGGATTACGGAAGAAACGGCGGCGGTGATTGTGGAAGGAATTCAGGGTGTGGGTGGTATTCAGGTGGCGAGTGATGCGTTCTTGCAGGCGTTGAGAAAGCGTTGTGATGAGACGGGGGCGCAATTGATTTTGGATTCAGTGCAGTGTGGCTATGGCCGTTCTGGGCAGTTTTTCTCGCACCAGTTTGCGGGGATTCATCCGGATATGATGACGACTGCCAAAGGTATGGGCAACGGCTTCCCTATTGGTGGGGTGTTAATCGCGCCTCATATTCAGGCGAGTTATGGTTTGCTGGGGACGACTTTTGGGGGGAATCACCTGGCTTGTACGGCGGCGAATGTGGTGCTGGATGTGATTCAAGAAGAAAAGTTGATCGAGAATGCATCGAAAGTAGGTGACTATATTCAGAAAGAGCTGAAAGGCATTAATGGAATTACGGAAGTGAGAGGTCGCGGTTTGATGATCGGGATTGAGGTAGAACAGCCTGTGGGGACCGTGAGAGATGCTTTATTATTTAAAGAACACATCTTCTGCGGTTATTCTGGGAAGCACACCTTGCGTCTTTTGCCGAGCTTAGCTATCGATCAAAAAATTGCGGACCAATTTTTACAGAGTTTAAAAACGGTTTTAGCAAATTAACCCTTGCTTTTGAACTAGAAATGTGATTATTTTGCGTTTCTTTGTTCAAAACACAAGAGCAAAATAAAGCGTAAAAACAATTATTTATCCTTATAATGGCATTAATTACAAAAATTAGAGAGAAGTCAGGAGTAGCGGCGGCGGCGATTGCTATCAGTTTAGTATTGTTCCTAGTAGGAAGTGATATTTTCCAAGGTAAATCCTCTTTGTTCGGGTCTAACTCGCAAGAAGTAGGTGAAATCGCTGGAGAGAGCATCCTGATTCAAGATTTCCAAAAGAAAGTAGAAGAAGCTACGCAGAATTACACAGCCCAAACGGGTAAAGGACCCTCTGAACAAGAGGCGAGCATGATTCGTGACCAAGTTTGGAACCAATTAATCTTAGACATCGCTTACAAGAAAGAATTCGATGCCTTAGGAATCAAGGTTTCTGACGAAGAATTAATCGACATGGTTCAGGGAAATAACATCCACCCTTCTGTTCGTCAGCAATTCACAAACCCACAAACGGGTCAATTCGACAAGACTTTCGTCGTTCAGTTCTTAAAGAACTTGAAAACATTGCCAGTAGAGCAACAACAAGCGTGGGATCGTTTTGAGAAGTCTATCTCTCAAGATCGTATCCGTGCGAAATACGAGAACTTACTACGTATGTCTAACTACGTGACTCAAGCTGATGCAGCGAAGGAATACCAAGCGCAAACGGCGAAGTTCAATTCGAAATTCTTATTTGTTCCTTTCTTCTCTATCCCAGATTCGAGCATTAAGGTGCAAGATTCTCAATTAGAGGAGTATTTAGCGAAGCACAAAGACGAGTTCAAAGGAACAAACACGCGTTCTATCCAATACGCCACGTTCCCAGTAATTCCTACGAAACAAGATACGGTAGAGTTCTATAACTCGATCAAGAAGTTAGCGAAGGATTTAGCGGTAGCCCAAAACGATTCAGCGTTCGCGGTATTGAATTCAGATGTTCGTACCCCATATTTAGTTTCTTACTCAGAAATTCCACAAGCGGTGAAAGAGCAATTACCTACGTTCCAAGTGGGTGGTATCTACGGACCGTTCAAGGAAGGTTTAACGTATTCAATCTACAAATACGGTGGCGTGAAGAAAGATACCTTGTTCACGATGCGTGCTAGCCACATCTTGATCGCACCAGCGAACAAGTCGGATTCAGCGAAGGCGCAAGCGAGAACACGTGCAGAAGGAATTTTGGCACAAATTAAGGGAGGCGCGAGCTTCGAGACTTTGGCCCAAATGAACGGCATGGACGGCACCGCACAACAAGGTGGTGACTTAGGATATTTCAAAAACAACGGTGGAATGGCGAAGTCATTCGAGAAAGCGTTATTCGGTTTCAATGGTGCTGGTTTAATGCCAGGTATCGTAGAGACGGAATTCGGTTTCCACGTAGTGAAAGTAACGGACGCGAAAACAAACACAAGCTACAAGTTAGCAGCGATCAACAAAACGATTGCTCCTTCTCAAGCGACGATGGACAAAGTGTTCACGACGGCTGATGCGTTTGCGAATGCAAATGGCAACTTAGCTTCGTTCGAAGTGGCGTTGAAAAAAGATCGTAACTTGATCATGATGCGTGCTGAGCGTTTGACTGAAAATGCTTCTGCGGTAAATAACTTATCGAACGCACGAGAAATCGTACGTTGGGCATTTGATGACAACACAGCGGTAGGCGATGGTTCTAAGAAGGTATTCGAGCAAGATTCTCAATACATCGTGGCTTACGTAACAGGCAAGTCTGAGAAAGACAATGTGAAAGTAGAAGACTTCCGTTTAGAATTAACGGCTTTAGTTCGCAATCAATTGAAAGGCGAAATGATCGCTAAGAAATTAGAGAACAAGAAAGGTTCATTAGAGCAAATCGCACAAGCTTATGGCGCGGGTGCTTTAGTAGAATCGGTTCAAGATATTACCTTAGCTAGTGGTATGTTAAATACAGCGGGTCCTGATGCAGTCGCTTTAGGTCGCATCGCAGGTTTGAAAAACGGTAAGCGTTCGAAAGTATTCGTAGGAGATAACGGTGTGTTTATCGCTGAGAAATTAGGCGGTGCTCCTGCTCCAGCTTTAGCGGATTACTCTAATTTCAAGAACCAAATCCAAATGATGAACACACAACGTTCTTCATTCTACATTAACGAAGCGATTAAAGAAAATGCGAACATTGTAGACAAGCGCTACAAGTTCTACTAGGATTTAGAAATTTCGATTAGAAAAGCATTCTGCAAGGGATGCTTTTCTTGTTTACCACCTATATGAAGACGCACTTAAAACGTTTTAGCGCTTATTACCTCATCGGTATCGGAGTCCTTCTGATGGCGTTGAGCCCTTATGTGCGCGGACGTTTTGACCTGAGCGAGGACGGCAAGTATACGCTGAGTGAGTCGAGTGAGATCATCTTGAATAGCATCGATGCGCCCCTTTTAGTGCAAGTTTATTTAGGTGGGGATGATTTGCCGGGAGGTTTTAAACGTCTCCAAAAAGAAACGTTGGACCTGCTCGCCGATATGCAGTCTAGCGCAAGCGCGAAGATGGAAGTGCAAGTCATCGACGTTTACGATGAATATCCTACGGAAGAGGCGCGCGCTTCTTTGACACAGCAATTAGATTCTTTAGGCATTCCGCCCACTAATTTAGTTCACCAGGAGAATGGCAAACAGGTACAGCAATTAGTTTTTCCGGGTTTGGTTATTTCCAAAGGCGCCTTAAAAACCGGCGTGCTTTTGCTCAAAGGAAACAAGTTAGCGAGTCCAGAAGAGATTATTAATCAGTCTGTCGAAGGATTAGAATACGAGATCGTGCAAGGGATCCAAACCTTGTTGCCACAAGAGCGCAAGAAGATCGGTTTCTTTGTCGAATATTCGTCTACCCCGGCGATTGCCCAGATTGATCTGGTGAATAGCTTAAAACGCAAATATGACCTATTTCCAGTGGACTTAGCGGCCTCTCCTACCTTGGACGGCTTGGATGCGATCTGCGTCTTGAATCCGACACGTGAATTCAGCGAATCAGATGCCTATAAAATTGATCAGTTTATCGTCAAAGGCGGTAAGGCCTTGTTCCTGGTGGATGGCGTGAAAATCGATACGTTGGAGAATCAAGGTTTAGCCATCAGTCCGCGCAAAACCGGTTTAGAAAATATCCTGTTCCATTATGGTCTACGCATCAACGCGAACCTGGTGAAGGACGCGCAGCTTTCTGGGATGATTCCTCTGAAGGTGGGCAATATGGGCAATAAGCCTAACATCCAGCTGATGCCTTGGCCGTCTTTCCCCTTATTGAATGGCAATCCCAAGAACTTGATCACGAAGAACCTTGATGCGGTCTATGGCCGTTTCGTTTCCACGATCGATACGATTTCTGGAGTCGCTTTGCGCAAAACGCCTTTATTGCGCACCAGTCAATATACGCAGGTGGCGAAAGCCCCTTCCCTGCTGTCGTTTAGTTCTGCGGGCAAGGATTTTGACCCAGCGGCTTATAATGCCGGAGTTCAGACGGCGGCGTATCTAGTGGAGGGCAAATTCGAATCCGCTTATACCAATATGACGCAGGACACGAACTTCGTGGCTTCCAGCGATAAAGAATCAGCGATTTTGGTCGTGGGCGATGGCGATGTGGCCTTGAATGGCGTGGATTATCAATCGCAGCAGGCGCTGCCGCTGGGTTTTGACCCGTTTATGAAGAATACCTTCGCGAACAAGGACTTTCTGTTGAACGCGTTCACGTTTTTAATCGAGGAGAATTCGCCGCTGTTAGCGCGGTCTAAATCGATACAGCTGCGACCTTTGGATAAGGCCAAAATCCAAGCAGACGGCACCTTCTACCAAGTGATTAATATTGCGGTGCCGCTTCTTTTTGCTACGCTGTTAAGTTTAGCCGTAGTCTTTTACAGAAAGAGGAAATACAATCGCTAAATACATATGCCAAAACCTTTGGTAGAAAGCTTAAATTATTTTAACTTCAAGGTTTGAACGACAGCCTGTCGAAAACCCTTTTACACGTATCATAAAGCTAATATATAATGAAGTTTCTAGTCGCCTCTAATGTCCTTTTAAAGCAATTATCAGCCATCAATGGCGTCGTTGCTTCTAACCCGATTATTCCTATTTTAGAGAACATCTTAGTGGAATTAGAGGGTAATACCTTGATCTTAACGGCATCAGACTTACAAACGGTGATGACGACGCGTTTAGAAGTGGAAGGATTCGAAAACGGATCGATCGCTTTACCAGCGCGTTTATTGTTAGAGACTTTACGTAGCTTACCAGAGCAACCGGTGACGATTTCGGCGGATCAAGCGACTTTTGGCGCAGAGATCTCGACTCAAAACGGTCGTTTCAAATTATCAGGTGAAAACCCAATCGACTTCCCACGTATCCCAGAAGTAGCGAAGAATCAAACGATTTCTTTGACCTCTATGGTTTTAGGAGAAGCGATCGCCAATACTTTATTAGCGGTTTCAAACGACGATATGCGTCCAGCGATGACCGGTGTTTTAATCCAAATGATGGGCGATCACACGAACTTCGTAGCCACTGACGGTCACCGTCTAGTGCGTTACCGTCGTAATGACATTCGTCCGGATGCACAGAGTAGTTTGATTTTGCCAAAGAAGGCTTTGGCCCTATTAAAATCCACGCTACCTGCAGATGACACGAACGTAACGGTTGAATTCAGCGCTTCAAACGCTTTCTTCAGCTTCCAAAGCTTCTCCTTAATCTGCCGCATCATCGACGAGCGCTTCCCAGAATATGAGAACGCTATCCCGAAAGAAAACAACGAGATCTTAACAATCAACCGTTTAGAGTTCTTGAGCTCGGTAAAACGTATCTCGATCTACTCCAACAAAACAACCCACCAAATCCGCTTAAAGCTATCCGCTAACAAGCTAACGCTTTCAGCAGAAGACTTGGATTACTCAAACGAAGCGAACGAAGTGCTTGCTTGCGACTACGCAGGAAAAGACATGGAGATCGGTTTCAACGCGAAATTAGTTTCTGAATTGTTATCAAACCTTTCAGCGAAATTCGTAGACATCAAATTAAGCGAGCCTAACAAAGCTGGATTGATTATTCCATCGGATCAAGATGAGAATGAGGATATCTTGTTACTTGTTATGCCGGTGATGTTAAACTCTTATAATTAATAGAGTAGAGATTATAGAGTAGAGAGTAGAGATAAAATCCTTCGGACTAAAATTTGAAATATGAAAAACTTATTTTTTGCCCTATTGTTTGTTTCTTTTGCTAGCATCGCGCAAGACGAGCCAGCAGGTGTACGTTTCTTCGAAGGAACTTTCAGGCAAGCGATGGCCAAAGCCAAGAAAGAGAACAAAGGCATCATGTTCGATGCGTATACGACTTGGTGTGGTCCTTGTAAGGTATTAAAGTCAAAGGTATTCCCTAACCCAGAATTAGGCGCTTACATCAACGAACACTTCGTATCTATCGGTGTGGACATGGAAGCGGGAGAAGGCCCAGCCTTAGCGAATATGTATCCATTAGAAGGTTATCCTACCGTGTTCTTTTTAGATGCCTCAGGCAAGGTGAAGAAGAAGGTCTTAGGCCTGCCGCAGGGTGGCGCGAAAGAGCTGCTAGCGATTGCGAAAAGTGTCAAATAAATATGAATAGAAAAAGCCCCGATCAGGGGCTTTTTTTATTGTGATTAAATCCGGAATTAAATAATTCCTTCTCTCTCCGCCTGGTTCTTCATATCGTTTATTTCCACCTTCTTCGTGCTGCGCTTGCGCATCTGGATGTTGATGAATTCTACGAATAGGGAGAATGCGATGGAGAAGTAGAGGTAGCCCTTAGGGATTTGGCCTATGGAGTTGCCTAGGATGGTTAGTTCAGAGTCGTGGCTCGCTTCTGCAATGAGCATGAAGCCGATCATGATTAAGAAGGATAGTCCCAAAACCTGCAAGGACGGGTGATTGTTCACAAAGCGGCCTACAGGGCCCGAGAATCCCATCATAATTAAGGCAGATACGACTACGGCGATTATCATCACCGGCATGTTATTGGTTAGGCCTATGGCCGTTAAGATGGAGTCTATGGAGAAGACGAGGTTGATGAGGGCGATTTGGGTTACGACTTTGGCCACTGAATTAACGGCTTTCTTTGTGGTGGAGATTTCGTGCTCCTCGCCTTCTAGCTTTTGGAAGATTTCATTCGTCGCTTTATAAAGTAGGAACAAGCCACCCACAAAGAGGATAATCGCCTGACCAGACGGTGCGGCCTTCAGCCACGGATAGTCGATGTGCGTGAAGGGTTGCTGCAGCGAAATCAAGACCGAGATCCCGAACAACAGGATAATGCGGAAAACCATTGCCAGCATAAGACCGATATTGCGCGCCTTGCCCTGCTCCTCTTTAGGTAAGCGGGAGGCCGTAATCGAAATAAAGATGATATTATCGATCCCTAATACGATCTCCAAAAACGTCAATGTCAATAAACTGACAATACTATCTACCGAAAGCAATGATTCCATAAAAATATTTTTCTGCCGCAAAGATGGTGTGTTTCAGGCAGATAATCAAAGAAAAGGGCCTCTGAGACAAAATTTATCAACTTTTTTCAAACCCAGACTTGCATATTTTAAAATAAAATAAGATATTTGCAAACCCATTCAACGAAATGGTCCTATAGCTCAGCTGGTTCAGAGCACCTGCCTTACAAGCAGGGGGTCCTAGGTTCGAATCCTAGTGGGACCACAAAAACCACCTCAAACGAGGTGGTTTTTTTTATTGCCCTACATTTAGAGCTGCCCCTAGCTTATTTTGGTTAAAAAACATAGCTTTATACGTAAAAACCAGCCCCCATGACCCTACTGAATAATTCTCTCAATGTTTTCAACGAGCCTTTGCTGATTTGTGGAACTAGTCCGATGACCGGGGCTTATCGAGATGGTTGCTGTAACACGGGTGTGAACGATATAGGGACACATACGGTTTGCGCTGTTGTGACCAATGAATTTTTACAGTTTTCCAAAAGTAGAGGTAACGACTTAACCGTGGATTACCCCGCATCTGGTTTTAAAGGTCTAGTGGAGGGAGATAAATGGTGCCTTTGTGTATCGAGATGGATAGAGGCCTATCAAGCTAATGTGGCACCTCCCATCCTATTAATGGCGACACATCGTAAGACTCTAGAGTATATCTCACTCGAGGAGCTGATGAAGTTTGAGTATAAGCCATTGATAAGTGAGTGACAAATGGCTAGTGCCGATTGTTGATACAAGGCACAAGGTTTAGATTTAATAGAGTCAAAAAGTGGACTTCCTACACAGAATCTTCTTTTAAAAAGCGCAATTGTAACACCTTAGCATGCATTTGTTGATCCTCTGTAGTTCTCTCTTTATTTTTTCTACGAGCTTCTGCCAGTTCTATATCAGCTAATTTTCTTTCCTCTGGAGTTAGACGATTTTCAGATACAACAGAGTCAGCTAACTCGGCTAAGGTGAATTTATTTTTAGCAGATTTCATACCTTATATTTCTTTAAAAGATTAATCAGAGTATTTGATTCTTAATAATTTTGCTTGTTTCTGTAACTATCCAGTTTATTGACAGCCAAAACTTAAGACAATGGTATTGTTACATAATTTTTATCGTCCAAGAAATTATTTTCAATCTTTCTTGAATCATTTTTAATGTTTCCAAAATAGCTTCTTCTTTAGGTAGTTCTCCAAATACCAGATTTTTAAAGTCTCCGCTGTAGGTTGATTTCAACTCATCCCAAACCTTCTCCAAGTCTTTAAATAGTAGTGCTTCACTCGGATGATGGACTAACCCTCGATTGTTACTTCCGGTAATACGGCTTCTAAAACAGAGCTTACTTCTTTTAGTTTTGATTTTAACTTATTATCTGTTTCTCCTTCACGTCTCAATACGACCAAATCAATATCTTCCGAAAATCGTTCGATCATATGGTAGCATTTGGATAGTGCCGTCCCGCCTTTAAAAACGGTTTCTTTACCAATAGAATCGTTAAAAATGGTAAACAAAGCATAAGTAACCCAATAGTCTTTTTCTACATAATTGGCAGGGATTTCCATTTTGTCCGCAGTAAACTGAACCGCTTGCCTAAATAGGGTTTTGTTTTCGTGCAACTTCATACCATATTCCATTTATCAGTGGTGGATAACACTTTGGATGCTCCTGTTAATCTATACGTTGTAATGGGGTTCAAGGACTTAAAAAGCAGTTCTGTTGCATTGCCTTGTTGTAATTGATCTAACAATGAGCCTACTAAAGCCCTTGTGGCGGGTGGATAGTTTAACGCTAATCGAACGAGCATATTGATTTCTTTGTCCGTTAAGTTTTTAATGATTGCCAAAAACCTTGCACAAGATGCCTCTACGGTTGCATCGGGTATTTTCTTGATATACCTAATAGCGTCCAACAATTGTAACAAAGGAATATTCTCTTTAGTAATCGTGTTTTTCTGTTTTAAAAAAGCGATTTTATAGCGCTCTCTTATAAAGTTAGGCCGAATCTGATTTTTACCGATTTGTATCGTATTGCTCACCTGTGTCGTTAAGCCCAGTTGGTTGTAGATGCCGTAACCCGTGAGATAACCAGTTATTTTTCCGTTTTCTTCCAATAGGTCTTTTACTACTTGAACCTGACTAGGTTGAAGATTGCCAAATGGGGTGGTTTCAGGTTTATAGTATTTTCCTTTAGCTAGTTTCGCAATTTTACCCGAAGCCACCATCCGATTCAGTGCTTTTATCACCGCTTCTTTTCGATTCACCTCTGTAATAAAATTAGCATAGGTGAATACATAGCCCTTAGGAAGCCTATCGATGTTAAATGCTATATATTCAGTTATTTTCATTCTATTTCTATTGCACAAATATACCTAATTTGTCCAGTTTATTAGCAAAAAAACTGGACATTTTTAGATTTGAATGAATGGTCAAATATTCCGTAGCAGGTAGACCTCGTAGATGGGTGATATATGTATTTCGCCATTTTTTAAAAATCGTATATGGAGCATATATCGATTATTCTACGCAAAAATGCGTCGATTAAGGAAATTAATCGACGCAAGGTGTTTTTAGGACTAAAAGCATTCCTATTTAAACCAGTTCCAAAATTTCGAACTAAATATACTCACAGAGGTCTTATTGTACACTTTGTTATACAGGGCCTTCTTCGGGTTAGTTAACCAGCCATAACCTCTTGGGGCTTTCAGGCCTAGACTATTTTTAGCTATACGGGTCAAAGAGGTCCTAGCCGCAATACTTTTAGAGATCGATACTTTTCTAATGCCAAATTTCATACCATCTGTTTTTCTCAAATTACTTTGAATGATAGATTTACACAACGAATTGACTTCATCTGACATTTTTATAACACGTCATAATCCAGCAAATACCACGAATGCTTGACTCCCGCTTTCATTTTTACCGCCTGAATGGATATCCTACTTAAAGAAGTTACGGGTATTGCTTATGAATGACAATACTATCAACCTGGTAATCCTCGTATTGTGCATCAGAAAGAAAAGAAATAAGTAGAAGTGAGGATACTAAAAGTAATGATTTGAACATGAAGACTCCTAGGATGATTTCGAGGTAGAAACGAATTCCTTTAAATGAAATTATTGAAGAATGAAAGATTGACCTTAGATGACAGAAAGATTTTGGAATTACATTACTATACGTATCCCAAATTAACTTGCAGCACGCAATAGAAAATCAATTCCTGTAACAATTGACCTCATTTACCACCATAATAAAGCAAAGAAAAAAAATATAAGTCATTGCAAATCAACAAATTAACTTGAATATTTAATAAGGCAGCTGATAATTTTAACTTAATGACTCAATCAAAATGGATAAACTTCTCCATTTTGATTATCTTCGTTTAATAATAAACAATTTATTAAACGTGAAGGAATTTTTAAGATTTTCAGGGCACGAGACATTTCATTGCAAGGAACAGTGGCTAACTAAAGGAGTGCAACTATTTGACAACAAGGAAGTTGACGCATTTAATGATGACATATTTTCTATAACTGAACTTGGTGTCGGTAAAAATATGGTTAAGTCAATTCACCATTGGTTAAAGGCATTTGGCTGGATTAATTCAGATGGAGCTATAACACTTATTGCCAGAAAAATCATTGAAAATGACATATTTTTAGAAAATGAAAGCTCTATTTGGCTTTTACAATATCACCTCTGTAAGGATGAATACGCTTCAATCTACAAAATCATATTTTTAGACTATTTTGCCGACAAGGTAACACAAGAGTTCTCGGAAAAGTCAGTAATAAACTATATCAACAGGAGACTTCTCCAAAATGGAACAAAATCAGTTTCTGAGAATACTCTATCCTCTGACTTCAATGTTTTCATTAAGACTTACGTTGCGCCAGTAAAAAATATTAAAACAGTCGAAGATGACTTTAATGCTCCATTATTACAACTAAACTTGATTTCTAAAACAAATAGAAGAAACGAATCAGGTGAATTAGTATATAAGATTAATTTAGGTGAGCAGAGCTCTATTTCTCCTTACTTATTTATGTACTTTATTTGCGACTCTTTTGAAAATGAAACGGTAATAAATCTCGATTCAATCAGAAAAATACTTGGTTCATATTTGTGTCTTACATTAGATTCACTTGAAAATTTGATTTCACAAATATGTACACTTGACAACAGATTTGTATATAAAGACGATGCTGGTATCAAGCAATTACAGATAAAAACTAACACACCAGACTTCAAGCAAGATTTATTATCTTCTATATATGAGAATTAGTAACAATATTTCGACAAATATTTTAAGAGATAGCGGTAAAACTCTTGAGTATATAGTAACAGAAAACACTAAAGAAATATTCGAAAGAATATTCCTTAGACCTACTAGTTCCTCTAAATCATTCAATTTAATTGGAAATTACGGAACCGGAAAATCTACATTTTTATGGGCTCTAGAAAGGAATTTAAATGGCGAACAGCTTTTCTTCAATACTCTTGACGATAAAAAAGGTTTCAAGGCATTTGAATTCATAAAAATTATTGGGGACTCAGTTTCTTTTACTCAAACCCTAGCGAATGAGCTAAAGATTGAAGGAGAAGTAAGCAATAGTGCAATAATTGAGGCTTTACAAAAGAGATTATTAAAAGCTAAGAATAAATCAAAAGGGCTTGTTATTTTAGTTGATGAATTCGGTAAATTTTTAGAATTCGCCGCCAAAAATAATCAACTTGAAGAACTTTTTCTTCTACAAAAATTAGCAGAATGGGCAAACAATGATGAAACTGAAAGTTATTTCATCATTACCTTACATCAAAACTTTGCTACTTATGGTAAAAATTTAAATAGTCAGGATCAACTTGAATGGGAAAAAGTTAAAGGACGATTTACAGATTTATTATTCAACGAACCTGTTGAACAACTAATATTCTTTGCAAGTAATAAGCTAAAGGATTTTAATCTTAAAGATTCTGATAAAGACAATTACAACGACCTACTGTCATTAATTAAGGAGTCCAACCTAATTAGCTATAATAATTTAATTACAGAAGAACTTTCTTTAGCACTATTCCCATTAGATTGGATTTCAGCAACAGTATTAGTCAACTCGTTACAGCGTTACGGCCAAAATGAACGTTCATTGTTTTCATGTCTGAATGACAAATCTGAAGTTTCAATACATAAACGTAAGAATGAGTTTTACTCAGTTTCCAATGTATTTGATTATTTGGTTTACACATTACCATCAGAAATTTTAAGTCCTGAAAATCCACACAAACCTCAATGGAGCTCAACCTTTAAGGCAATCGAAAGAGCAGAACTTATATTTGATGATGAATACAAACAAGCCGTAGAAGTCATTAAAACAATCGGCTTATCAAATATTTTCACAAAGGCTGGAGGCACATTTGATGAAGTGTTTTTATCAAAATATTTTCAATTTACGAGGGGAGTCGACATTACAGAAATACTAGCCAAATTAGAGAAGGCTGGTATAATAAGATATTACAAGCACAGTAATAAATTAAACTTTCTTGAAGGAACAGATATTGACTTAGAGAGAGAGTTAATTGCCGTTTCTAAAGAGATAAACCCTGACTTTTCAATTAAAAATGAAATATTAAACCTTACAGATTTCCCAATCATCCTCGCAAAAAAGTATTCGTCAATTACAGGTACATCAAGATTTTTCGAATTTAGAGTAAATGAATCACTGGAAAATATCAATGATGCTGAAGGAGCGATTGACGGTTACATTAATTTAATTTTTGACTTTGAGAATAAAGAAGAAATTAAGCAATGTTCATTAAATCATCAATCTAATATTTTCGTTCAATACTTCAACTCAAACGAAATAAGAAGCACAATTTTCAAAATATTACAGTTAGAAAAAATAATCTCTAAATATTTTGATGATATAAACGCCAAAAAATTATTAAAGGATGAGAAAGATTTTTACACGGGAAAACTAAAAGACCTAGTGACTAATTCTTTATTCATCGGAAATTCAAACTCTTGGATTTATAATGGAGAAGAACAAAAAAATATTAAAAGTAAAAAGGACCTAAATGAACTTATAACCAAGATTTGCTTCAATATTTACCCAAAAACTCCCTATTTTTTCAATGAATTAATAAATAAGGAATTCTTAAGTACCCCCATAAATTCCGCAAGAAAAGCTTTAATTACGAGGTTACTTGAAAATGAGACAATAGAAGATTTAGGATTTGAATCATCTAAATTCCCTCCAGAGAAGGCAATATATTTAACATTATTGAAGAAAACTGGAATTCACCGATACAGCGAAGATGGTAAACAATTCCAAATATATGCGCCTCAAAGACACCGTAATTCCATTGCTAATGTTTTTGAGGATTCTTTAGTGGATATATGGGAAGAATGTGAAAAATTCCTAGATTCTTGCTTTTCTAAAAATAGAAACCTTAATGAACTCTATTCGATATTGCGAAAAGCACCGTTCAAATTAAAAAAAGGCTTTATAGAGTTTTGGATTCCAATTTTCCTGATTTCTAAAAGAGAAGAATTTGCTATATTTCACACTACAGGGGGATTTACACCATATCTTTCAACAGAAACCTTAGATTTGATTCATAAAAAACCGAGCGACTTTTCAATCAAAAGTTACCAAGTATCAGGATTCAAAATCAATTTATTAGAAGGATATAAAGAAATTACTCAAATAAATAATTCCACAAACGGACTTAACACAACATTTTTGGCCATTTATGGCAATTTCTTAAGATTTCACAGAAGCCTAACTAACTATTCTTTAAATACAAAAAATCTTAGCCCTCAAGCAATTAGACTAAGAGATTCCATAAAACTTTCAAAAGATCCGGAAGACGCATTATTTAATAAATTTCCAGATGCATTGGGTTTTTATGCTTTGAATAATGAAACGGATTCAAAGGTTGTATCTTCTTATGTTGAACATTTACAAAATGCCATTTCTGAAATTAGAAAATCCTATTCAGACCTAATAGATGAAATAGAGCAAAGTATATTAGATAGTCTTAATTGCATTAATACTAATTTCCCAAATTATAAAATAGAAATTAAAGAGAAGTTATCACAGATTGATTTGAATCGGCTAACAAAAGTTCAACGAGTATATTTTGAGCGCCTTACCTCCCCATTAGATGATAGACTTAGTTATATTAAATCAATAGCTGATCACGCAATAAACAAAAGAATAGAGGATTTATTAGATGAAGAAAAGATAATACTTAATTCTAACATCAAACTATATTCTAATGGATTACTAAGCGCAGTTGAGATTCACCAGTTCAACAAATCTTCAAAAGAGGGTAAAATGATTGAGTTAAATCTAATTGGCGAAAATGGGATAAATCAGCAATTAAAGGTAGTAATTAATAAAAAATACGATAGCAAAGTAAATATATTGAGAGAACAATTAATCAAAGAATTAGAACCTTTCACATTAGAATTCAAAAAAGAACTATTAGTTGAAATATTAAATCAATTAATCACCAAAGATGAGTAAAGTTAACCACGTTTTAGGGATTTCAGGCGGCAAGGACAGTGCTGCGCTTGCCATATATATGAGCAAGCACTATCCTGCATTAGACATCAACTATTATACCTGTGATACAGGAAAGGAATTAACAGAAACATACGAACTTATTGATCGACTGAATTCTGTGTTGGGAAAAAAAATTACAGTGTACAATTCAATGGATTTAGAGAACTCACCATTGAATAACCCCTTTGATCACTTCCTTGCAGTTTATGGAGGATATTTACCATCACCAAATTCAAGATGGTGCACAAACAAGTTAAAATTACAGCCTTTTGAGGCTCATATTAAAGATGAGCCAACAATTTCATATGTAGGTATACGTGGTGATGAGAATAGAGAAGGATACATTTCTAAAAGGGAAAATATCCAAACTATTTTTCCATTTAGAAAAAATATCTGGAGCGAAGATGTAATTAAAAAGGTTTTGTCAAATGAAAATTTGAGTATTATCCAATTACTCTACGAAGAAATCGGGAGGGAATTTGAAACAGATTTATCAAAAATCAATCAAATTGTTAGTCAACCCATAAGTTTTAAATTCACTCAATCTCAAAAGCTCAACGCATTATTAGATTTAAATCTAAAGCTTTTCAATTATGTAATTTTCCGTTTCTTAAAAACCACTGACTACCCAGTTGGAAAACTTGATAGTTTCCCATTGATTGACAATCAGGACATTATAAAAATAAATGATGTATTTGAGATTTTAGAAAATTCAGGTGTTGGAATTCCAGCATATTATAAACCCGTTGAATATCAAGTTGAGATTGATGGAGAGGTAAAATCCGGACACTACTCGAGAAGTAGATCAGGCTGTTTTTTCTGCTTCTATCAACAAAAAATTGAATGGGTGTGGTTATTAGAGCAACATCCTAATTTGTTTGAAATGGCTATATCATATGAGAAAGATGGATATACTTGGATGGAGGAGTCCTTAGTTCAATTAAAGCAAGCAGAAAGAGTTAAAGCCATTAAAAAGGATCATTATTTGAAGACAATGAGAGCTAAAAGTAAGACCGGTACTAATTGGCAAGATGAGATCTTAAATGCGGAAGGCGAAGGCTGTGCTAGCTGTTTTATTTAAAGCCATTGTAAGTCAATATCTGAGAGTGACCACCAGATGGAACTTCATAAGAGAATTCTAAATCAAAGAAGCATACCCATTCATATAAATTATTGATAATGTATTGCTTCTTCAATTCCCAGCTTCTAGGGGTAGGAACTGTTGTAGTATTTTCTTGAATCCAAGTTACACATCCACCATAATGAATCGAACAATTAGGTCGAGATTTCACAAAATCTTTGAGTTTAACTACAAATGGGTGATTATTAAATTGACTTCTCAAATGAACATAAAACTCAGCTTCAAGCATATTAGGTTTTAAATCAAACAAAACCATATCATGAGAAATAATTCTAAATTCCTCTTCATTTAGACCTGAAAGATCATTAATATTTTCAAATAAAATCAAAGGAGACTCTGTCATCGGCAACTGAGAAATCAAGAAGGAATCTACTTGCTTTTTTATTGTATCTAATATTGGATAGTTCAAAATGGGCAATTCTGTATTTGATACGAGCTTATTTATCTCATCAAATAATTTCTGATCAACATATTCGCTATCAAATATAATTTTATTTAGGTAATTAAAAGTCTCAATATTATTGAAAGTGTTTGCTCCAGCTAATTCATAATTAAAATCACCTGATTCCCCAACTCCTCTATTAGTAATATTTGCTGAGCCAAATATCAAATCAGATTTATGATTCCAAAGCACCTTTAGGTGAATGCGCGTATTTCTATATAATGCGATATTGTTTTCTCTACAATAATAGTATAAATCTAAATCCGAAACCCCTAAACACAAATCTCTGATTTCCCATCTAACTATTATCCTTTTAATAGAATTAGATGAATTCAGTTTTCGAATTTGCTCTGTTTTAATATATGGAGAGAACACAGTAATATCTTCATTCGCGGCGGTAAACTCACTGCATTTATAAAATAAATTAAAACCACTTAATAACAACATGGGAAAGCTTCAAAATTGATTAATCATTATCATCAGTAGTATTATCTTTAAACTTATCAGGGTTTATAGACATTTTTAATTCCATCATAAATTCATTTAATTTGGAAGATACGTTCGATCGATAAATATCGAATATATCTTCGTACCGATCTGCATTATCATTAATCATAGTTTGCATAGTTAAAGCCATTGAACTCAAAAGCATTTCTATTGAAATTGCAAATTCTTTTAATTTAAGAGTACTTTTTAATGGATCGATAATGTTTATATAAAATGAATGATTAGTATTTATAATTACAATTTGGACTGTTGCTACTTCTTTTAAAGTAAAGAGTTGATTAGTCTGATCAGGCGCATATAAAACCAAAGTTTTAGTAAGTCCTGAAGAGAAAACATCTACTTGTTTTATAATATGCTCCTCAGAAATATGCATAAAACGGTCCTTAAGAAATTCAATAAACTCAGTCTTTCTTTCTTGACTCCAAGTACTTTTGGCCTTACCAATTATTTCGACAATAGGTTGCTCAACAACTCTAATTGGACTACCTCCATTTCCACCACCATCCAATCCAATAGAAGACAATGCAGATGCTTCTTGTTCTTTAAACTGTTTTGCATATTCAGACAGTTTATCCTTCATTGTTCTAATTGTGCTGACTAGATTTTGTGTCATATTCGCCCACAATATCTCTTTCATCTGCCCAATTGTAAGAATTTCATTTCGATTTATTTCTTGAATCGAACTATTTTCAATGAAGTTAAAGTCTACACTTTGTTTTGTATTACTTATTCCCATCAGTTCATCTAAATCAGAATCGAATAGAATTTCAATTGTCCACCATCTTGCAACTTCTTCAGAGACATTATATAAGCCAAAACTACCAAAGTCAACCTCCCTACCTGCTCTCATAAAAAAGATGTTAGCACTCTTAAAATTCTCTTTACCAAGCATCTTCATTCGCATCACTTTACCTATTTCCAGATTATCACTTCCCCCTTTACCTACTCCTGGCTTTGTGATATCTTTATAAGCAAATGCAGCTCTAATCTTATATTTATAAATTTTACCGTTTAATTGAATTGGTGTTTCAAAGTCAAATTTGTCTGGTAATTTCTGAAAAAGTGGCAAATTCGTTTCATTTTCAATACAATTCTCTATAAACTTTTTATAATGAAAACTTGAGTTAAATTCTGGTAATGAACCTAGCTGCAAGTGCTTTCCTGCATTTTCTTGATTTCTTGCGACATTCCATAATATTTCAGTAATATAGTTTTTTTGAGTAGTAAGAAATAAGGGATCAAATGGTATAATTTTCGTTATGCTATTGGGCTCTGTATTATTCTCAAGATATTCAGCAAAGGTAACTGACAAAGTTTCCGTCAATTTATATCTATATATCCTTCCTAAAAGAAGCTTTCCACGTTCTATTATAGTACTAGAACGAGAAGCATCAACTCTATCTAATTTTGACCAAATTATTATTGAATTGACATCTTTGTTAACTTTTGAAATAATCGAAGTGGGAGGAACCTTAGATATTGCATCATCATATCCTGGTTCAGCTCGATTTGGTTGATCATCCAAATCTAGAAATACATAATTCCAATTATTAGTACCTTTTACTCTAGAGTAAATCTCAACTTTACGACCAACACTTATTGAAGAATTAGGTAATCCAACTCCAAATTTCCCTATTCTTTTATCACTTGTGCCTTCTCCAACTGAAAACATTAAACAATAATTAAGAATGTCAACCGGCATTCCTTTACCATTGTCCGTAATTATAATTTTATCAATAGTTTGAGACCTGCGTTGACCTAACATTACTGATTTCTCAAAAAGCAAAATCTCAATTAAGCTAGCCTCGGCATCCACGGAATTATCTACTAATTCTGCTAATGCATAGATTGTTGACTTATATCCTGCACTTCTCTGTTTTTCAACATATGCAGTTCCGTATAAATTTGGCATAATTGTTAATTGTTTAAAACTCTATTTTCTATGAATAAAAATTCGTGTAAATAATCAAAATTGTCTTTAGTGAGATAGACTGTATTTTCATCATTACCACCATTAAGTGGCCCTCTCATACTTCTACCTAAAATTTGCAATGCCAATGTAGGTGAAGAAATTTGACCTAAGACCATAATTGAATTCATCCCAGGCACATCGATACCTGTTGAAAGAATATTATGATTTACCAGCACGTTTAAATTATTAGATTTATCCCCAAAGTCTTCAAGAAGTTTTTTTCTTATGTAAGGATGTGTTTCTCCAATAATCAAGCCATTCGAAATTCCATACTTTTTCAAATAAATGGAAATAGCAATTGCGTGAGATTTGGATTCTGCAAAAATTATTGTGTTTTTATTTTGTTGAATTAGATCCTTACACCTCTCTAATACATTATTATGTAATATTTTATAATAATCATTGAGACTATTTCCTTTTTCTGGATTTAAAGTGTAGAAGTGTAACGTAG
Source organism: Aquirufa antheringensis (assembly GCF_023921165.1). Taxonomy (NCBI): domain Bacteria; kingdom Pseudomonadati; phylum Bacteroidota; class Cytophagia; order Cytophagales; family Flectobacillaceae; genus Aquirufa; species Aquirufa antheringensis. Next base: position 689,531 of record NZ_CP049835.1, on the reverse strand, counting down.
AAAGATATTTCTCATTTTGCAATTTAAGAATTGGACTTTCTACTGGTACATTGTTAGAATCTGTTAATTGAATTTGCGTTTGAAAAATTCCTTTGATTGAATTAAAATAGCTATCATCATTTCTGAATGGAGTTGCTGTAAACCCTAAAATCCGATGATTGACATTCTGATTTTTATAAAACCTTAAAACTTCTGAGTACGTAAGTGCATTTGCACCGTGCGCCTCATCAATAATTAATAAACAAGTATTTGAAAATAATTCCAACATATCGTTGGTTGCAAGTCTCTCAGTAACTAAATCAAAAGTTGCAAAAGTAATTACAGGAGTTATTTCATGATTTATTGAATTGAATTTCCCAAAATACCTTTGGGCAATTACCTCTCTGTCTCCTTTTTGTCTCCAATATTTCAGAAATGAATTTAAACTTTGCTCACTCAATTCTTGAGAATCAACAAGCCAAACAATATTTAATTTCTCTTCTTGATTTATGATATTATTGTGATTTCGAAAAACATCAATCAACACCTCCATCGCTAATACTGTTTTTCCTGCCCCTGTTGGCATCGTTACAAGTAAATTCGGGTTTTGGGTGTCACTAAGCTTTTGCTGAATTCGCTTTTTAAGCTCTAACTGATAATAGTGCGGAAAACCTAATGAACCATTTGATAAACCGTGAACAGCATTTGAATGCTCTAAAGAACTTCTATTATCAGTTTCTGTAATTTTTTTGTAACAATCTTCGATCTCAAAATCATCAATAAATAAAGAAACATTATTTAAATATTTCTCCATTAAACCTTGATGATTGATCCCCATTTCTCTCAGAATAACTGAAGGGATAAATTCTAAAAGAGTTTTTCTGAGCTTTATATTATTCACCAATTGAACTCCTTTTTGCAAACAAACTGCTTCATCTACAATTTTAGAATTTATAACATCGCTATCATTTGACGAAAATGTATACCTGAGTATTTTGGAGGTTTCTTCTCCAAGCAAATGCATTTTATTATGGTTATCTAAATTAGAAACAAGTTTTACTAAAGTCATATTTTAATCTTTTCGTAGTCTAAACAATACATTTTCTATGAAAAGTCGAATTGCAGGATTGCTAATTCTAATCTCTTCTTCCTCAAATATCTTCTTCAACTTCTCGAAATCAATATGATTTGGATTTCTCTCAATTAGCAATTCAGTTTTATTAGTTGAGACCGAAAAATTTAATTGTACATCAGAACTATTATTGTAATTTGATAAATAATATTTAAAAGAAACGGAATCGAAATTAACTTCCTTCCGAAGATTTCTTCCCCATATAATAGGCTTTATTTGCGCCTTGGTAAACTTATTGCCAGGATACTTCATATTTAAAAGCACACAAATTTCTCTGGCTAATAAAGGAATATTAGATTCTGCTAAAATTCCAACAATTGCTTTTTCAATTTGAATTTGATCCATTATTAAAAACTAATTCTTATAATATTTTCAGGCCGTTTACTTAGCAAACGAAAAACGTGAGAAACTTCAAATAAGCCCGAATTACATGCGCTACCATTCGAAATAGCCATTTTATATATTTGGGAATTCATGAAATCAATAGAATTACATGAAATCAATTCAATATTTAAAATATTAGGGATTTGAAATTTTTCCCATTTAGGTAAAATTCCAATTTCATTATTAATGAAATGCTCAATTATTTCAATTCGTTTCTTTATTGCATTTTCTTGACGGACATGGATTTCATTTTTAGCTAATAAAGATGCTTTCCCTATTCCAACTATTAAAGGAGTATTACTTGTACCTGCTCTTAAACTAAACTCTTGATTTCCTCCGTGAATTAATGGTGCAATAGAAATACCATTACGTTTATACAAAACACCTATTCCTTTTGGTCCATAAATTTTATGTCCACTAAATGCTAACATATCAATATTGTCTTCGATAACATCTACATTTATTTTACCTATTGCCTGAGTGGCATCACAGAAAAAAGCAACGGAATTTTCCTTAGCAATTTGACCTATTTCTTTAATTGGTTGAATTACCCCAACTTCATTATTAACATACATTATGGCAATTAAAATTGTACGAGAAGTAATTGATTCTTTAAGATCATTAAGTGAGATATGGCCATTTTCATCAACATCAAGATATGTAACACTTATACCTCTTTTCTCTAAGTACTCACAAGACTCTAATACAGCTTTATGTTCTGACTTAACAGTAATAATATGATTACCAGACTCAAAATTTTCTTCTATAAACCCTTTTAAGGCTAAATTTATAGATTCAGTCGCTCCAGAAGTGAAGATTATCTCTTTTGTTTGCGCATTAATTAAATTAGATACATTTTCACGAGCCTCATCAATAGCCGATTTTGCTATACTACCATAATGATGACTACTCGAAGAATTACCATACAACTCACTAAAATAAGGCAGCATTGACTCTAGAACCCTTTTATCTACCATTGTAGAAGCTGCATTATCCCAGTAAGCTATCAAATTATTATTTTCCATTTAATCAATTCTAACCCAAATTTACTAAAGAATCTCCACCTCCCCCGGCATTCCCCTCAATATCCGCTCCACCGGCTCCATACTATTTACCTCTACTTCGAGAAGCCAGGAGCCATCTTTTTGGTCCGTCAAATAATCAGCCGTTGCCGGATAATCATCTTTTAGGAAGAGCATAGCGCGCATGCTTAATTTTAGCTGGATAGGAAACTTCTCTCCTGAATCATTAAAGCCAAAAACATCGGGTGTCAACAAGACGTGAGCTTCCTTAAATTTATAAGTTTCTGCTAGTATTTCAATGGATCCCATCCGCTCCAGCTTGAAATATTTATTCTGCGCATCCGCTGGTTCATAGGCACAGAGGTAAGTATTGTTCGCCGTAAAACCGATAGGTTCTACTAAGCGATCAGCGATCGATTCACTACTTGCAGACTGGTATTTGTGAAGTATGACTTGCTTTTCGTCCTTTATCGCCTCGTTTATTTGCTTTGCTAATTTGGCCAAATGCCCATGTACGATGTTCGTAGCAAAGATATTAGATTCTTCGAGGGAGGGTTGTAAATAGAATTTATTATGATCGTCTTTGCGCACCTCGAACCCCAGCTCCGCTAACAAATCCATGTAGCGATAACAACTCCGCTCCGATATCTCTAACGAAGCAGCCAGCCTCTTAATGGATTTAGCCGGGAACGTCTTCAGCAATGTGATGAGCTTAAAAACCCGCAGGATTCGATTCTGATTAAACATAGAGCGATGAATGAATACTAAACTTACTATTTTAATTGATTCACAGGCAAGGGTTTGACTTTATTTGGCAGAGAAAAAATGTATTCTGCAGGTTTTTTTACCGCTTAATAAATTTTATGGCGTTTGACCCTAGTTGTCAGTGGGTTTGTTGAGATTGCCTACATGAAAAAATTCCTCCTTTTAGCATTGCTGTCTTTTAGTGCGTTTGCCCAGACGGCTGAGTCGTATCGTTTGAAAGCTGCTGCACATTTTGAGAATGGTCGGTATAAGGAGGCGATTGCTGCTTTGACTTTGGCAATCAAATTAAAACCCAAAGACGAAAAGGCCCTAAGAAATAGAGCCATGTGCTACGAAAGACTAGAGAAATTCGACTTAGCCCTAAAAGACAATCTCGAACTATTAAAAATAGACAAATCCGCTAGTACGCTAGGGAGTATAGGATACGATTACCTATGGCTCGAAAAATACGAAGAGTCCAGAAAGTTCCTCAACGAGGCCATCGCCCTCTCCCCCACAGATGTCATCATTCGCTACAATAAAGCCCTCACCTACCAATACGAGCAGAACTATACTCTCGCAGTCGAGGCCTATGACGAGGCCTTAAAAGTAGATCCCTACCATACGACCAGCCTCATCTCTAAAACCAGATGCCTCCTACGTTTAAAACAATTCGACAAAGCTTCCGTCCTCGTAGACAGCTTCTTTCTGAAAAAGAATTTCGACGTAGAAATGCTCCTATTCAGAGGTGACATCAAACTACACAACGGGGCCGTGGAAGCCGCACTCAACGACTTCACCAGAGCCATCGCCATCAATCCTGAGGACATTATCCTCCTGATCAGAGCGGCTGACTGCCTAGCTGAACTTTCGCAGTTTGATGAAGAGGCAGCCGTGCGAAAACGAATCGTCACCGTGATGGAAAAACAAGGCGAAACGAAAGAATACCGGGCCATCAATTACGGCCTACTGGGCTTCGCTTTGTATAACGCGTTTCTGTGGGAAGAGGCGCTGGAGAACCTTTCTAAGAGCATTGCACTCGAACCTTCTGCTACGTTTTATTTCTACCGCACAGCCGTGAAAGCGAAACTAAAAGACAATGTAGGTGCGTGTGAAGACCTCAAAAAGGCCCAAGAACTGAACCCTGAAGAGGCGGAGAACTACGAGGGCTACTTCGCGGATACGGCGGAGTTTGAGGAGTTTTATGAGAGTTGTATGGGTGGGGTGTAGGGGGTGGGCTATTTTAAGTTCTTCTTTAATCGCTTAATATCCTCTTCTATCTCCTTTAAACTTTGCTCTTTTTCTAGAGCAATCTGATCCAATTTATATTTGTCAAATTCCTCGCCAGATTTATTTAATGCAAATTCATGGCTTATTTTCCCGGCATGAGTCAATAGCTCGCGTCCATTAAGTTGCAAAATGCTATCTAAACGCTGAACCCAATCAGCCATGTACATGGGTGTCCCCTGTTGCGCCATAGTCTCAGCGAATGCCAAAAATTGCTCTACTAATAATCCAAGTAACTTCATCTCAGATTCATTCAAATAGTTTTTAGCAATACTTACGTCGGCTTTTTTAACGGGTAATGATTTATTCCCACTAAATGATTGCATTCCCATCAATGGCAAGCTGGCATCCACTCTACGATAAATTAACTCTGCCGCTGTTTGCGAACTGATTGCCCACAATAATTTGTTTTGAATTATTTTAAAAAATTCAATTGTTTTTTCACTTTTAGCATCATAATCGATACTAGTCGTGTAGATATCCTTGATTTTCTGATAAAAGAATCTCTCTGATAGTCGAATTTCTCGAATACGTTCTTGCAACTCATCGAAATAATTCATCGCCGCCCCTGACTTAAATCGATCATCATTCAATAAGAAACCTTTTATAATATATTCCTTTAAACGCTGAGTGGCCCAAATCCGAAACTGGGTACCCTGTGGGGATTTTACACGATATCCCACAGAGATGATTACGTCTAGATTATATCCATTTACCTCAACCTCTTGGGTTTTTCCTGCGATAGCGCCATGTTGAGTGGTTATTCGGAATTTCCGAACTACCACTTTTTCATCTAGTTCACCTTCCGAAAAAACATTCTTGATATGTTCGTTTATGGTAGACTTAGCTTTACCAAACAATTCTGCCATTTGAACTTGAGTCAACCAAACCGTTTCATCTTCTAAACGAACATCGATCTTAATGTTTCCGTCAGACTTTTGGTATATAATTATATCGCTATTCACTTTAGTAGATGTTTAGAATTTCGGGCTTGAAATGGATAAAAGAGGTAGCCTCTTTCAGCTTAAACAAACTTAAAAAAAAGTAGGAGAGTAAACGAATTAAAGAGTAGCAAGAGATTGATAAATTATTGAACTGTTGCATTAAATGCAACAGTTCAATAATCATTTGGCTTATAACCCTGCACATTTTTGCATTGCCTGCTAACCAACTTACCGTGAAAAGTTACCAAAAATGACCACTTTTCACGGTAAGTTGATAAGGCTTACTTGGTGGTTTACTTTATAATTTCAGACATATAGAGTCAAAATTGGGTCGACTGGATCAATCCTATTGCTTTAATTCTCTGTATTTAGTAAATTAAATAAGAGACATTAATACCATGGAACATAAGAAAAAACTTTTCTCCATCGACAACGAAAACATTCGAGTGATGATTAACCTAGGCTTCGATGGCGAAGACCTTAAACTCGATGGCTACGACATAGGCAAATCCGTCAGTGACATGTGGGGAGATTCCGATTACGAATACTCTATCACCGTTTCCGAAGGTGAATTACCCAGACTTTATGAATTGAATCGGGTGCCCTTTGGCAATAAGAAAAAACTTATATCCGTCTTAGCTAAATTCCTATCTGATAACAAGGCCTTTACGCTATTCCATGATTACCTGAAAGAAAACAATATTCCATTTACCTGTTTTAGTTATTAGAAAAGATATGTTAAAAAAAGCAATTGAAATCGCAACAGAAGCCCACAAAGGTGCAACTGACAAATATGGCTCACCCTATATAAACCATGTCACCAGAGTGATGAATTTAGGGTCTACTGAGGAAGAAAAGATCATAGGAGTACTTCACGACGTAGTTGAAGACACTCACTGGACATTTGAGAAACTAGAGGCAGAAGGGTTTTCTTCTGAAATTATGGAGGCGTTGAAATGCGTGACTAAAATTTCCGAAGAGGAAGATTATGAAGAATTCACACTTCGAGTTTCTAAAAACCCTTTAGCCGTGAAAGTCAAGATAAATGACCTAACGGATAATATGGATATTAGAAGAATTCCAACGCTTACTGAAAAAGATTTGATCAGGTTGATGAAGTATCACAAGGCTTATCGGTTTTTGAGTTCCGTGAATTAAGGCTAAAATAAAAACATACAGTTCCAAGTTGTCTGAGATTTCTTTAAATATTTGGAATTTAATCAACCAGCCTTTCAAATCCATGAAGTATGTCCATAGAATCTTGTATAGTCAACGCCGATTCCTTCTCCAGCTGAGTTTTCAATAATCGCCTTTTGTTCTCTTGATTGTAAACTCTGACAGCTTCATTTATATAACTGTTTCTAGACACCTTAAGCTCACGCTTAATTTCTTCAACTTCGTAGAAGATTTCGTCGTCAAGTTTAAGTGCGATTGTTTTCATGAGGCTAAGGTAAATTAATGTACGCTAGATAATAGTTAAAAAGATAGATTTAATCACCTTTTCTCAACTTCCTGCGATTCTTATTCCGATTATAATAACTCCGGGAATTAATTCGATTCTTAAATGCCCTTTTAGAAGAGCTCACTCCCATTCTGGCGTGGGCTTTTCTTCTTTGACCGGTTTGAGTAGTACTTGCTCTGGAGTAAGATGACTTCCTCGTTTTCTTCGAATAGTCGATGGGTTTAAGATCGCAGGAAAAGAGAAAAGAGGAAAGTAGAAGAAAGGAAAGGATGTTTTTGTCAAACATGGGTTAATCGAATTATGTTTGAATGTACTAGTTTAGAAACACAGAAGCAATCCCCTGACCTTATTTGGCAATTATTTACCTCTCATCACATTACCAATAAAATTGTAGTTTAAAACACTTTTGTTTTTTACTTTGTTGTTGATTTATTCATCCATCTAATCGTAAAAACCGAATGAAACCTACCCTACAATTTTTTGTGCGAGGAATAATGGGATTATTCTTCCTACTTTTTGCTGCAATGCCTTCAGAGGCTCGTTTTTCTGCCTATGCTAAAGAAGATTCGAGTTTGTACAAGCAGTTTAAAGGATCGGTTTTGGACAGCAAAACAAGAAACGAACTCATCTACGCGAGCATCACCGTTTCCGGAACCACCATCTCCACCATCAGTAATAGCGAGGGTAAATTTTCCATCAAAGTTCCCGCCGAAAATCAGCATGCAACCCTCCTCATTTCCTTCCTAGGCTATAGAAACAAAGTCGTTTCCATCCAAGATTTAAAGCCCGAAAAGAATGTGTTGTATTTAGAACCCAGCACAACCTTTCTGGAAGAGGTGGTAGTAAAAGGTGGTGATGCAAAAAATATCTATGCTGGGGTTTTGGCAAATCGTCTACAAAACTATGGCGACGATCCCATCCAAATGACGGCTTTCTACCGCGAAACCATTCGCAAACGCCGCACCTACGTCTCCCTTTCAGAGTCCATCATTAATGTGCTGAAGCAACCCTTCCAAAGCGGTTCACAAGATCAAATCAGTCTATACAAGGGCAGAAAAAATGCCGATTACTCGAAGTTAGATACAGTCAATTTCAAACTCCAAGGTGGTCCGTTTTCCGCCTTGTTCATCGATTTAGTGAAGTATCCTGACTTTATCTTTTCAAACGAGGCCTTCGAACTATACGATTTCAACCTAGAAGAAAACACCCAGATAAATGACAACCAGGTTTTAGTATTAGCCTTCAAACAAAAACAAGGCATCGAAACCCCGCTTTATTACGGGAAATTGTACATCGATGCGAAGAGTTTGGCCGTCGTTAGTGCCACTTTCGCCCTGAATGTCGAGAATAAAGTCAAAGCGGGGCTCATGTTCACGCGCAAAAAGCCAGCCGGCCTTGACATCTACCCTACTGAAGTCCGCTACCAGATTAATTATAGACAACAAAAAGACAAGTGGATTTATGCCTATTCTCGCGCGGATTTGACCTTTAAATTGAATTGGGCCAAACGTATCTTCAACACCGTCTACACCACCTCCATCGAAATGGCGGTGACCGATTGGAAAAAACAAGAAAACAAAGAGAATCAAGACACCCAAAAACTAAGTTCTAACGTCATCATGTCTGACAAGGTGAAGAGTTTAGGGGATCCAGATTTTTGGGGTAAATACAATATCATTGAACCCGAAAAATCGATCGAAACGGCTATCCGGAAACTTCAAAGAAAGGCGCTAAGTGAGGGTGTGGAATAAACTATAAATAACTTAACCACCACTTTTCCTTATGTGCCGTCTTGTAGGAATCATACCATTTACACAAAGGGTATAGGCCTAGAATCAACAGAATCCAAATTAGGTAAACGATTTCTAGACTATACCCTTCTCCCGGAATTTGAAAAAAGAAGGGGATTTTCTGAAGCGCTTTCATGGCATCATCAAGCGAATGTCCTCTGTAAAAAAACAAGACGGCCGTGATGGAATGCGCCAGATAAAAGTGCAGGATATAATAGAAAAATGCCGTTCTTCCGAATGTGCGGAATACGTCCGTCAGTTTATTATGAATATTTTCTAAAAACGCCAAAGCCAAAATAGCTATCCCAATCATCACGGACATATAGGCCAAAGAAGGCGGATATTTATTCACATTCATAAAGGACAAAAAGTTGGCAAACCCATTTGCCTGAGTCGTCCAGGGATGCGGATCCCCATAGACATTGATAGCTCTTAAAACGACAAAAAAGCCTATTAAAAATGACCCGATTCTTGTTAAGATTTTTTGCCTTTGAGCTGACGTGAATTTGGCAGTAAAAAAAACTCCAAAACAATAACCTAAAATCATCAGACCCGTCCAGGGAACAAAAGGATACATAATGGCCAAGTAGTGATCACCCACGATGGGATAAACCGCAAATAAACCATGGTGAAACAAATCCCACCAAAACCCAGCCTTAAACCCAGGCTCAGCCTCCCAAAAGTCCAAGACATTATGCCCCAAAACAATCACCAACCCAATGGCCAATACCACTTTGTAAGGCAGACGACTCAGAAAACTCAAAAGAATCATACTAATCCCAATTGCCCAAATAACCTGCAACACGATTAAATTATAAAACGGATTAAACGTAATGGCTAACGATATCAAGACCAATTCCACGAAAATCAACCAAATCCCCCGCTTAAACAGAAACGAACTCAATTCTGCTTTCGACTTGCGAATACTTTGCAAATAAATAGAAAGCCCCGACAGAAAAACGAACGTAGGCGCACACAGATGCGTAATCCACCGCGTAAAATACAACACAGGGGTCGTCGTCAACACATTCAGCGGATCACCCGTATAGGCCTGATCGTGCACAAAATCCCGGACGTGATCGAGCGCCATAATAACCATGACAATGCCTCGTAATACGTCGATGGAATCGATTCGCTTCAGGGTGGGGATGGTTGACATAAATGCTTATTGATTAACGTAGGAATGGTATTCTATAAAATTACTAAATTAATTTCCGTAATTTCATCCATCACTCAAAAACACATAATCAAAACAACATGGGACTATTTTCAGCCATTTTAGGAAACGCAGGAACCGTTAGTAAGGAGGATTTATTGAAAGATTTTGGCAAACTCCTGATTGAAGGCGAAGACATCGAACTAGGCTTCAAACTCATCAGAGATACCTTCATATTTACTTCTAAGCGCCTTATTTTAGTAGACAAGCAAGGACTCACAGGCTCTAAGACAGAATACAAATCTATCAACTATAAAAGCATTTCGCGCTTCAGTATCGAAACGGCTGGGACTTTTGATCTAGATGCGGAATTGAAGATTTGGATCTCTGGGGAAGCTCAACCCAGTATCAGAAAGCAATTTAATAAATCAGTGAATGTGTACGATGTGCAGAATGTGCTGGCGTTTCACGTGTTGAAGTAGTGATATTGGAGTTGGGAGCAAATTGCAGATTTTGCAAATTGCTCCCAAATTCAGTTGTTGGATTTTATAATCCAACAACCGAGTTTTCCTCGGTAATTGGATTAAATCGATAAATTTGCACTAGGATAATTCATCCAAAGCATCTTCATGAGAAATAAAATCACCTGCATCCATTCTTGCTACGGCTGCATCAATTTCTTTGTTGTATTGAGTTTTACCAATTCGATCAGATGAACTAACCTCTTCAAATAAACTTTTAATAACCTCTAAAACGAGTGATTGTTGACCTATAGGCAATAAAGGCAGATAATTATCCACTTGCTTTTTAATCGCTGAGGTTGTCATAGGTCAAATACTTATTTTAACAAACATACAAAAAAACAATAGAGAACTTGGATATAAGCTAATCAAGAAATTGATAACTACTATTTCTTTGCGGGTAAGGCCGACAACAATTTTTGGAGAAAACCATCTATCGACTTATCCTCCATCCAACGAACCACGACTACTAAATCGTTCTCCTGATCCACATAAATAGCATTCGTGCCATTCCCGATGTGTGCATAGCCGGTAGCGGGTGCGGAAGGATATAGCTTGCGATCTGTATTCAAAAAGTAATTCATAAAGCCATATCCTGTATTCGCGACGGTAGGCGTTGTAGCCTTACGAATCCAGTCTTCCGATAAAATTTGCTTACCATTCCAATTTCCCTTACGCAACGTTAATAAGCCGAATCTGCCCATATCGTAGGCATTAATAAACATTCCACCCCCAAAATGGCCTCCCCCACTAACCGATTGAATCAGCTTTCCATCAATAACAATCCACGCATTTTTATAACCAGTCCAAGCCCAGGTATTGGATGCCCCGATAGGGTTCATAATGTTCTCACGCAACACTTCTGGTAAGGGTTTTCGCCAAACCAAGGTCGCCGCCAATGCCAACGCATTCACTCGCGTGTCATTGTATTTGTACACCGTACCGGGTTCAAATCGCTTCCGCGTCGTCCACTCTGCTATTTTGTCTGAAGGTCGATCCGCCCAATCCGGCTTGCCCCACAAAACGCCTTCCCAATCACTCGTTTGTCTCAACAAGTGATCCCAAGTGATCTTGCGATTGTGCTCGGTTTCGAAAGGATAGATGAATGATTTTTTCGAGATCGGGTTCTCATTTAATGGAGACTCCCCACTCATTACCTCAACAGGAGGCAAATAGGTGTATACTTTATCATCTAATGAACTAATTAACCCTTTTTCGTTGGCCAAACCTACTACAGAGGACAAGAAACTCTTCGTCACACTGTGCGTCATTTCCACAGCCGATGGATTTCCCCATTCCGCAATAATATATCCCTTATAAATGATGATTCCAGCCACAGGGCCACGATCCGCCATAGGCCCGATCGGATCAGAAAAGGGCTCCTTTCCGAATTGCATCGCCTGGGAGAGCCACAAGTTTTTAGGTTGGGTTGTTTCATGGGTTTTGGCAAAATCCACTGCCTCCTTCACTTTGATCGTATCAATCCCGAAAAAAGCAGGTGACTTATGTTCCCAGGTTTTAGCGGAAGGATAGTAGATTCCTTTCTGAGCGGTTGCACTCACAAAGGTAAATACGAGTAAAATAAGTAGACATTTTTTCATAGAATCTATTGATGCATATTGTACAAGAGCGTCTTGATTTTGAATTCATTACCCGATTTAACGAATATAAATACGTCCACCCCTTTATGACTAAACTTTCCGTTCAGGTAAAATTCATACGGAACCCAAGCCGTCGCAATTTCTTGGTCAATTAAAATAGGTCCCCACGAAAGTACTCGCTCGTCCATTTCACCCGGTTTTCTAGTCATCACATTTTGGATAAATTTAGTGGCTGGCACCTCCCTGACCACATTTCCCTCCGGCTTCACCTGGCTAATATGCAATAGAGCATTGCTCGTAAAACAAGACTTCAAGGCAACAGAATCCACGGATTTCATCGCGGAAAAGGTCTTTAAAATAACTGCTTTGATTTGGTCTTCGTCTTTGGTTTGGCTTTGACCCATCGCTAGCAAAGGGAACAAGAATAGGAGTAGAAATAAATTTCTCATTGATTAAATAATTCGTCTAAAAAGTTCGCTAATGTATGATCCTTCTCCGTCACCTGATTACCTGCATCGTGTGTCGTGATTATTACGTGAACCCGATTGTAGGTATTCGACCAAGTGGGATGGTGATCCGTTTGGGTGATAAATGGAGTGGCGTCCTGCATGAACTGCATCGCTTCTTCGAAAGTGCTGAATTCGAATGTTTTCTCAAGGGATTGATTGGTTGTCTTCCAGGTGGTCATAGGGTTAGTCAGGGATTTCATCTGGTTTTAAATAGACTATTTTATCGCCCTGCATGACAACTATTTCTGAGTTCTTAGCTTTTTTGTAGGCGATTAGATCCGCTTTCACGAGTTTCATGCCTATCTCGATTTTATCCAAAGTAGACAATAAGGCTTTTACCTTACTTGTTTTAGTGCTTTCCATAATGCTAGATTTTTGATTTGCAAGCCACTCTTAAAATCATTGCGACATATCACTACTGGAAGAGTGCTGGTATTATCATAAATAATCCACTCATCTACCATTGGCAAATATAGACGAAACAAATTAGTAATACCTGATTTATAGCGTCTTATTGATTTAATCACAAAAAACTGATAATTTCAATAAAACCTTCCAACGCATGAAACACCTTATATTCCTCCTCCTCTCCTTCTCCACATTTGCTCAAGACATCCATTTCAAATCGATTCTAGTCGACACGCACAACGACTGCTTGACGGCTTGTATCGAGAAAAAGGTATCGCTGGACCAGGATTTAACGGGGATTAATCACTCGGATTTAGCGCGATTTAAGAAGGGAGGCGTGGATTACCAGCTGTTTTCTGTTTGGTGTGATGGAGAAAAAGCGAATCCCTATGCATGGGCCATGCGGGAGATGGATAGTTTGTATGCGGTGGCAGCCAGAAATCCGGATAAGGTGGTGATTGCCAAAACCAGGAAAGAGATCCAGCGCGCCTTAAAAGAGCAAAAATTAGTGGCACAATTCGGAGTGGAAGGTGGTCATATGATCGAGAATGATCTACAGAAATTAGAGACTTTTTATAACCGGGGAGTGCGGTATATGACACTTACTTGGAATAATTCCCCCGGCTGGGCAAGCTCGCATGCGGATGAGAAGAATCCGGATTACAAGGGGCATAAAGGCTTGACGGATTTTGGCAAAACGGTGGTAAAAAAAATGAACCAACTAGGTATGATTGTGGATGTTTCACATGTGGGTGAGACGACGTTTTGGGATGTAATTAATACGACGACAAAACCGATTATTGCTTCTCACAGCAATGCTTACAGCATTTGTCCGGTATCTAGAAACCTGAAAGATGATCAAATTATCGCTATCGGGAAGAACGGCGGAGTGATCCATCTAAACTTCTTTTCTGGCTTTGTAGATGTAGATTTCTTCAAAAAAGATGCAGCATTCCGCAAAAACCACGCTGCTGAAATCGACTCCTTAATTCATTCAGGCATGCAAACGGAATATGCTTTCACCGCTATTTCAGACAAATATCCACTTGAAAGTGATGCCATCAAACCTGATCTAGAACAACTGATGAAGCATTTTGACCACATCGTGAAACTGATTGGAGTGGATCACGTGGGTTTGGGATCTGATTTCGATGGGATTAATTCAGCGCCTAAACAACTGAAAACGGTGTTAGATTATCCGCTTTTCACTCAGGCATTAATCGCAAGAGGTTATTCAAATAGGGATATTACCAAAGTATTAGGAGGAAATTTCCTGCGAGTTTACAAGGCTAACGAGAAGAAAAACTAACTAAAAAAATCCATTGCTAAACGAAATGTGTTGCAATGCGCTTCCACGATATCCTTAATATCGGGCGAATAGCCCCCTCCGAGCGCAACTACAACGGGAATTTCATGCTGCTTGCACAAGCTAAAAACGAAACGATCGCGTTCCTTACAATCAGCCAAACTCACCGACAATCGACCTAACTTATCTGTTGCTAAAATATCTACGCCAGATAAATAAAAGATAAAATCAGGTTTTTCGTCTTTGATTAATCGCGGTAACGTTTCAGCCAAAATCGATAGATAAGTGACTCCATCAGTGCCATCCGATAACCCAATATCTAGATCGGACTTTTCTTTGTGGAAAGGATAATTGGTAGCGCCATGCATACTAAAGGTGAAGACACGCGATTCATTTTGGAGAAGAGATGCAGTCCCATTCCCCTGATGCACATCTAAATCTATAATTAATATTTTACTAGCTAATTGATGTTTTAGCAGGTAATTAGACGCAATCGCCATATCATTCAATAGACAAAAACCCTCTCCTCTATCCGCAAAAGCATGGTGTGTGCCACCTGCCACATTTAGAGAAACCCCACTTTCAAGTGCAAAGTGACAGGCGTCTATTGTTCCTTGGGTGATGATTAATTCGCGTCGAACAAGTAGTTCAGATTGTGGAAATCCTATGCGTCGCTGTTCAGAAGCACTAAGTGATTGATCTACTAATTTAGTTAAGTATACCGCGTCATGCGTCCACAAAATCACATCTTTTGTGCACGATTTGGGAGAAAAAAACTGCTCTGGATGACACGTCCCTTCATGAAGTAACTGCGCCGGAATTAATTCATACTTCAGCATGGGAAACCGGTGATTTTCCGGCAACTCATGTGCGTAAATGGGATCGAAAGCAATTTTAATCATTTCACTAGTGGATTACGAAACGACCACTTTTTTCTTTCTTACGGGCTTCGCCACCAATTAAACTCCTAATTCTTCAATTTGTTCAGAGACAATTAACATCTCAGATGCTTTAAAATTTTTAAACATGATTCTTGATTTTTAAAATGTAAAGCCCGAATTCGGGAGAAAGCAGGTATAAAAAAGAAAAGTGGCCAAAAAGCTTTTGGCCACTTTCTCAAAAAATAATCACCCCAAATGATTAATTAGGTAAAACCACAGAGTCAATTACGTGAACAACGCCATTGCCTGCCATTAAGTCAGCCACTACTACCGTAGAAATACCTCCTTTTTCGTCTTTTAAAATCACTTTACCGTCCTTTAAAGAAGCAAGTAAAGTAGCTCCGCTAACTGTCTTCAGCGATAAAGTTCCTTTCGCATCATTGATTGCTTTCACCACATCTCCAGCAGCAAATTTACCTGCAACTACGTGGTAAGTTAAGATTTTAGCAAGCGTTGCTTTATTCTCTGCTTTCAATAAAAATTCAAGCGTTCCTGCTGGTAATTTTGCAAAAGCTGCGTTTGTAGGAGCAAAAACCGTAAACGGACCTGCACTTTGAAGCGTAGTTACTAAATCTGCCGCCTTAACAGCTGCCACTAAAGTAGTGTGATCTGCTGATCCCACGGCGATATCTACAACTGTTTTCTGAGCGCTAACAGAAAAAGATAAAGCGATTGACGCCACTAAGGACAGAGCTAATTTTTTAAACATCATGATTCTTTTGTTTAGATTGTGTAAGTCTATAACTCACTTATTATCAATAAGTTTTGAAGAATGGGATTTATATTTTATTTATGCCGAAACCAGCAATCAGTCCGCTCGTTTTCATAAGCCTTAAAAACCGTATTTACGGGAGCTCCGTGGTGTAAATTGTCATTAAATCGCGTTCTGGCGAGGTAATTAAAGGCACCCATATCGCCCGTATAAGCCGTTTTATTAGTGTGATTATAGGTTGAATGCAAGGCACACAGCTGCTGCAAAAAATCAAAAAACAGAGGAAAATGTCCTCCGAAAACACCGCAATTTAAAAGTACCTCGGAAGCAAAACGTTCCTCATAGGCCGCATAATCTGCCATTTGCCCGCGCAAATGCTCCCCATGTGCCAGCATCCACTCATTGTGCAAGGCTTTAGGCTCATCGCCGCAAAAAAGGAAATCTGGATTAGCAGTAAAAAGAGGTTGAACGAAAGGGTTTTGCGCCACCGTCACATCTGATACATCCGTCACAAAAACACCCTTAACCTGCGTAAGCTTGGCTAAATAATCGCGGTAGACAAAATAGCGAAAGACATTCGGATTAAAAGAAGGATTGTATGTGATGCGCTCGAAAGAAATGTACTCTGTTGAATACTTTACACAGGTCTGATCCGAAAAACTATTGTGAAAAATAACCCCTTTCAGCTTCGCCGCCGCAACTGATTCCGCCCATTCTCTGACAAGTTCATAGGAATCATCCGCTAAGGTCATATTCCGATTCACATCATACACTCCCGTAATGTGACACGCTAAAACAAGATCTTGCATGATTAATTAGCGTTCAGCAGAAGTTCTTGCTTTAATAAAGCACAGGTAGAGTTCGGATTATTGCGGTAGTAAATGTAAGATCTTTGGAATACCTTCTTCGTTTTAAATTCAATCTCTGCGCGCTCGTAGAAGGCAGAATCCGCCGCAAAACCGCCTTTAAAATCGATACTTTTAAACACTTTTTGATGGCCAAATAAAGTCCCAAAAAGCACCGCATCATCTAAATGAATAGGCTTACTTAGATCATTTTTATCCGGAACATAATAATCTTCCACCGTGTCCACCACGGTCTCCGCGGTTGAACAAATCAAATCCACATTTTCAATTTCTTTCAAACAGGTGCTTAAATGATAGGGCTTGTACTCGTCATCACTGTCTAAAATGGTGATAAATTCCCCCACACTGTTCAACACACCGCGATTAATGGATTCGGCTTGACCGCGATTGCGGTGCCTAATATAGACAATCTTCTCCTCGTGCGCTTCCACATATTCGAGAAGTGCTTTTCGATCATTTTCCGTACTACCATCATCAATGATGATCAGTTCGAAATCTTGAAAATCTTGGTTTAAAACAGAATCAATGGCTCTTTTGGTTAATTGAAAGTCCGTATTATAGACGGCCATCAACACCGATATTTTAACATTCTTAGGCATGATCTGCTAATAAGTTCCACCAATATAGGCTTTGCAGGAGCAAATTTAGTCAAATAATACCAAAATCGTTTTACCCAATAAGGATGAATCTATTACCGTCTCCTACCTAACGCCTTCCCCATCCTAGTGCGACTCGCTTTTGAAACTCTGGCTTGGTCTGCAAAGTCCGTCCATTTAGAGATCGAAACCTCTACTTGATCCAGGATTTCATTGGCATTTTTTAGCCCAAATGTATTCGCCAATTGAAGCAAATGCGTTCTGCCGGGGTTTTTACTTTCTCCCGCTATTGACATACTGTGGTGACCATGAGCAGATTGGGAAAAAGTTAAATCATACGGTGGCGCTAAGGTCCAATTTCCTTCTGCATCCATTAAAAAAGAGACATTCTTGCTATGGTCATCTCGATTTTCGCTAAAAACATTGTAGGCAGCTAGTCGTAAAATTTTCTCTATGGCGGCTACATCTTTTTCTAAATGAAAGGCACATTCCATGAGATGCCCATAATCTAAACTACTTAATCGGTAATTATCTTGCAACATCGCAGCCGCCGAATGTAGATGAATCCGGTTTCCTATTGTTCGATCAAATCGTTTCGTCCCAAAAAAATAACTCCCTGACTGTCCTTCAAATAATCGACTGTCACTCATATCCAAGCCTGCCTCTTTGGCCATCAAATAATACGCGTATTCCACTTGAGCCATATCCGAAACATCAGAGGTAGACCGAAATTTCACTATCCAAGGTTCGAAATGCAAAGGCATTTCGGTAGCTCCTAAGAACAATTCCTCTGTGAGTGGATTAAATCCCACATTCGCTTTAGGTCGGGCTCCTCCACTACTTCCACCCATGGCAAACAAATCGTCTAAAAAGTCACTAGGCTCATCCGCTAACACTTTTTTTACTTCGATTTCCATTTCCTCCAATGCCGAAAAGGAAGCATTTTGCACAAGGTCTTCTTCCGCAGGCTGGTAAATTAAAGCACCTGGCCCTGTTTGACCTACTAAGGATAAGCGCAGTAGCGGATTGATCTCTTCCAAAGAAACACCCGAAGCTAACAACTTCCTATCCACTAATAATTTTCCCCAGCCATCAGGCAGCGAATCATCAAACACACCAAATAACCCTGAAAATAACGAGGTGGAACATTCTTGAATTTGAGCACTCCGCTTCAAATGATAGGGAGAAATATCCCAAGGACCCTCTAAAAAAGAAGTTGCATATTTAAAATAAATACATTTTTCTAGCAACGCGAGCTCGCCCACTTCCACTTGCTTTGGCCCAAAATCTAACATCACTTTCAACTTCTCCATGGAATCAAATTTTTAAGTGAACAATTTTTCCACTCTTTTATCTACTTGACGAGACACAAAAACGGAATCAAAATCATCCAGACAATCAAGCAGATGTGCTAATTGAACTAATGATTCTAAAGAGATCTTTCCAGTCCTTTCAAAACGCTTGATACTCCCAAGCGAAACTCCGGAGCGAAGAGCTAACTCTGCTTGCGAATAACCTGCTTGCTTCCGCAACACGCGTAATTTACTGGCTAATTCTACCTGCGTAGCTAAAGGCGTCTTATGCAAAAGATATGAATTCATAATAGATAATATAATAGCTAAATATAGATAATTTTATTAAAAATAGCTATTATATTAACCATAAATCATGATTTTAAAAACACCAATTTGTTCCCTTATCCGTTTCTGGAACAAGTGCTACATTGATTTTTCAAGTAATCCACTTATGTTTAAGAAAAAAAACGATGAACAAACTATTACTAATTTTCTTGTCGATTTTCGCCCTTACTTCCTGCACAAAAAGTGAAGAAACGGCGGATAACTACTTTTCTTACCCTGACAGCCTGGAAGCTGGTGGAGTGAAAATGATTCCCATTCAAACACCTGCCGGTACCTTTAAGGTGTGGACGAAGCGTTTTGGCACTAATCCTAAGATCAAAATTCTCTTATTACACGGCGGCCCGGCGATGACGCACGAATACATGGAATGTTTTGAGACTTTTTTCCAAAGAGAGGGCTTCGAATTCTACGAATACGATCAACTAGGCTCGTATTATAGTGACCAACCGACGGATTCGACACTTTGGAAAACGGAGCGATTCGTAGAAGAGGTAGAACAAGTTCGCAAGGCCATCGGTGCAGATTCGTCGAACTTTTACATCATTGGGAATTCATGGGGCGGCATTTTAGGCATGGAATATGCACTGAAATACCAGAAGAATATGAAGGGACTTTTGGTCTCAAACATGGTAGCAAGCGCTCCAGAATATGGAAAATATGCGGAGGAGGTTTTGGCCAAACAGATGGACCCTAAAGTCCTAGCGGAAGTAAGGGCGATCGAAGCAAAAAAGGATTTTAACAATCCGCGTTATATGGAATTATTGATTCCTAACTTCTACAAGGAACATATTTGCCGCTTACAAGAATGGCCAGATGCGGTAAATCGATCATTTAAACATGGAAACAGTTCGATTTATGTGAGAATGCAAGGTCCGAGTGAGTTCGGAATTAGCGGACTTTTGGAAAAATGGGATATCAAAAATCGCTTAAAAGAACTCTATGTTCCTACGTTGATGATCGGTGCAAAATACGATACGATGGACCCTAAAGCGATGGAAGAACAAAGTAAATTAGTCCAAAAAGGATCCTATTTATACTGCCCTAACGGCAGCCACTTAGCCATGTGGGACGACCAAAAAGTCTACATGAACGGTGTCATTTCGTTCATTAAGAAGGTGGATGGGGAATAATCTCCCTTATTCATTAGGAGGCCGCCTCGAAAGGGGTGGTCTTTTTTTATGTATGACTGTCTACAAAATTGAACCCTAGGGTCTATTTCTCGCCAATCGCCGCGCCCTTAATTTTGCCAAGGAAACAAAAATTCAATGACACCCATACATAATCTAGAAGCTAGATGAGGAAAATTTACACCCTGTTACACATCGTTTGCTTCTTCTTTATTCAAACGAATACGGCTCAAACTGAGTATCGACTAACCCCAGTCATTCAAAATTTCAAATCAATTACAATTAAAAGTAGCCGATTGCCTCTACACATGAGTTTATTGGCTTTTACCGTACTACTCGCTAGTTTAGGCATCCATCAATCGCAAAGTAGAAATCGTAAAAAACTAAGTTGGTTATGCGAACCTGAACGCAAGTTACTTGACCATTTACTTCAAAATAGAGACCAAAATATAACGACAATCGATTTAAATGAACTTTTAAATTGCGCTAAAAAGTCACAAGAAAGCCAAAAAAGAATCAGGCACCTCGTTATTAACCGCATCAATTTCCATTTAGAATTTAGGTTTAAGATCAAAAATGCCATAGAACGATCCCCATCTGAGGAAGACAAACGCATGCTTAATTACCACCTTAAACCAGGGATAGAAAACCAGATTAAATCCCTTCTACATCCTTAAAACCAAGTTTAACAGCGGGTCATTTTCATAGGAATCAGGGTAGAGTATATCGTTTATTTTACCTATTTTGGAGAAATAAACCTCCAACCTATGAAACTAATTGCCTTATTATTAGGCCTTTCCACTCTCGTCAATGCGCAAAGTTTATTAAAGGACGCAGTCTCTTTCCGTCTAGGGGCCTCTGTTAATCCCAGAATGTTAGTGGAAAATGAAGCCTACAGAAATATTGCTAGCAACGAATTCACCAGCCTAACAGCGGAAAATCACATGAAAATGATGCTGATTCATCCAGCAGCAGATCGTTTTGACTTCACGAAAGGCGATGAAATTGTGGCTTTCGCAGTGAAGACGGGCAAGCGAATGCATGGACACACCTTGGTTTGGCATAATCAAGTTCCGCACTGGATGAAGGATTTTCAAGGCGATCAAAAAGCCTGGGAAGAAATGCTGAAAAACCACATTCAGGCTGTCGTTACGCGGTATAAAGGCCAGGTTTCTGGGTGGGATGTGGTGAACGAATCGTTCTTAGATGACGGCAGTTTGCGGCCTTCTCTTTGGGCAGATCATATCCCGGATTATATCGCCAAAAGCTTCCAATGGGCCCACGAGGCAGATCCCAATGCCCTTCTATTTTACAATGATTACGGCCAAGATGGCCATCCTAAAAAGATGCAGGCCATTCTTGATCTGGTGGCTGACCTAAAAAAGCGTAACATTCCTATTCACGGTTTAGGCTTGCAGATGCATATTAATGTGGATTCGAAACGCACAGAAATTGCAAGGGTAATTGAGCAATCTGCCCAAACAGGTCTCGTTATTCATTTTTCGGAGTTAGACATCGCTGTTAATCCGAAAAACAATCCGGAGTATATCTATGAAGCAAATACGCAGAATGAATTATTCCAATTCATATTTACGTCGTTTCGTGCTATTCCGGCGAGGCAACAATATGGCATCACGTTTTGGAACATCTCCGATAAAGACACCTGGTTACGTGGCTATTTCAAGCGACCTAAAGAATATCCGCTCCTATTTGATGAAACTTATGTTAAAAAACCAGGTTATCATTCTTTAGTTAACTATTTACAACATGCAAAATAAAACAAGGTGGATTCTTCAGGCGTCCCTAGGCCTGTTGCTAACCGGTGCGGGACTTTCCATGGCAATCGATGCTGGTCTCATTAAACTCCAAGGTGGCGATTGGTTCTTTTATGGAACAGGCGCATTGGTCATTTTCAATGCAGGGCTCTGTCTAGTTATTGATGCCGCGCGATTTAAATAATTAAAACAATAATTCAACTTTATGGTTTAGATAGTACAATTTTTTATTTCAATAATTATATTGATGCCAACACTTGTATACGATATTGCGATTATAGGTGCTGGAGCGTCAGGATTGCAGCTTTTGTATGAATTGACACAGGCGAATCCTGAACAAAAAATCTTACTCCTTGATTCAGGAGATCGATCGGCAAAGAGTTGGTGTTTTTGGGAAAATAAAGACGCATCCTGTTTTCCCTTTTTAATCGAAAAATCGTGGGATTCAATGCTCTTTAAAACCTCTAAAGGCGAAAGCATCACATCAGAAATTAACCCACTTGCCTACCATTACATTTCTTCAAGTAAATTTTTCACCTACTTTTTCGAGGATTTCATACAAGCGAATACGAACATTACACACCTAAATACGTGGGTTTCTGATTTGCAAGAACTACCTACGGGCGTGAAAATTAGCTGTAAAAACGGACAAATTTACCAAGCTAAAAAGGTGGCTGATTCCAGACCCGTGAAATCCACAGAGCCAAACTTAATCTTCCAACATTTCAGCGGCAAGTTCATAGAGTTTGAGGAGCCTATAGTGAACGACTCTTCTGTAACGCTAATGGACTTCAGTTTACCTGCTTCCACTCCTGAAATGGCGGTATTTCATTATATATTGCCCTTTAGCAAAACAAAAGCACTCATTGAAACAACTGTTTTCACGCGTGCTGCGTATGATCAAGAGGCTTATGAAAAGATTTGGCAAAAATACATGGCCCTTACCTATACCAATCAAAAATATACGGTGCTCTCGAATGAAACTGGGACCATCCCCATGGGTGTAAAAACACAAAAAAAAGAAGGCCCTATTTTTACCATCGGTGCAGCTGGTGGAAATATCAAAGCCTCCACAGGTTATGCGTTTACGCGAATGCACGCTGATGCGATCGATCGAGCGCAAAACCGCAGCTCTACGCCGCCAGCTCGTTTTCATTTTTACGACAAAATGCTGTTGAAAATCATGCAAAATGAGATGATCAAGATTCCTGAGGTCATGGATCGCCTGTTCACACGGGTCCCTAAAAAAGAAATACTTAATTTTCTGGATGATAAAACTTCGCTGATAGACGAAATTAAATTACTTTCCCAGCTCGATATCCCTTTGTTTATCAAACACTTGCTGAGATGAAAAACTACCTAGGCGCCCTTGCTACCTTTCTTTATATAGTTACGTATTTCCTTGTAGGACCGTGGTCGAGCTCCATTGATTTATATATAAGCGGCTTTTTGCTGCTTGCCATCGGGATTCCACATGGCGCTGGAGACCATTTAATTGCGGCAAAAATCGCCCAAAGAGAAAATCTCACTTTTCATTTGCGGCCATTTATCGTGTATTACCTGGGTATCATGCTGGCTTATGCGGCACTTTGGTTCGTTTCTCCTTTGCTTGCATTCGTTATTTTCATTGCCATTAGTGTGTTTCACTTCGGAGACATGGAAGATGTGCAGCCAGTTGAATCCAATAAAACCTGGATCAATCTGGCACAGACCCTTTGCCTAGGTGCGGGAATTTTGTCTTTTATCTTGTTAAGTCATTGGTCAGAGGCTTTTGAAATTATCTCTTCAATGCAAGTTAAAGTACCGCCAAGCTTGCCTAAATTTTCTTTACTTGTTAGCCTTTTGTTGTTGATTTTAGGTTTCCAAAAGAAAAACGTTCACCCTTTTTTCAATACTTTTTTTGCTTTAGTTTTCGGTTATTTTCTGCCGCTAATTCCCGCCTTTATCTGTTATTTTTCGTGTTGCCATGCCATCACCAGTTTTGAAGGCATGCGAAAGCACCTGAAAATGAAAATAGTGGAATTGTACAAAAAACTAATCCCATTCTCTGCAGGGGCTATTTTACTAGGGATAGTTTATATGAAATTGGCTACCAATAACTTACAAGTTTATCCCATTTTCATATTTCTTTCCTTACTGACACTACCGCATTTTCTACTTATGCATAAATTAATAAAACGCCCAGATTGAACAATTTGTACAATTTTAATTTTTTTTTAAATTTTTTTTACAATATTTGAAACAATTGCCGACATCATATGTTTAGTTAACAGTTTAACTTTAAATCATTAACATTTATGGAAACATTAAACATTTTATTGAACGGCACCCTAGCTGCCGGAGATTACATCGGCTTCACCTTCTTTACAGGTTACATGTCGATGCTTGCTGCTTCGATCTTCTTCATTGTAGAGAGAGGTACAGTAAACGATAAGTGGAAAACATCTCTTTTGATTTCTGCTTTGATCACCTTTATTGCGGCAGTGCATTATTTCTACATGCGCGGTGTATGGTTAGACACTCACGAGTCTCCTACACAATTCCGTTACATTGACTGGACTTTAACTGTGCCGTTAATGTGTATTGAATACTTCTTGATTTTAAAGCCAGCAGGTGCTAAAACAGGAATGTTATCTCGTTTAATCTTTGGCTCAGTAGTAATGCTAGTTGCGGGTTACATCGGAGAAGCAGTAGTTCCAGCTCAAAACGTGATGTGGGGAATCATCTCTACCTTAGGATGGGCATTAATTATCTATGAAATTTACATGGGTGAGGCTTCTAAGTTAGCAGCAGCTTCTTCTAACGAAGATGTAAAAACTGGCTTTAAAGTAATGCGTTGGTTCACTTTAGTGGGCTGGGCAATCTATCCAGTAGGATACATGATGTTACCAGGTAACTTGTTATCAGGATTCTCAGGAAACATTGACTTAGCTTACAACATTGCTGATGCGATCAACAAAATTGGTTTCGGCCTAGTTGTTTGGAACATCGCAAAAGGTGCTACGGCATCAGAAGCGAAATAATAGTTATTTCCAAAAGGAAAGGGAGCGGTCATCGATCGTTCCCTTTTTTTATGCCCAAAATTTAGCTAGCTTAGGGCCTGATAAACCTCCTACTATGCTCTCCCCTAAGCGAGTTTCTGATTCAGAAACAACGATTACCGAATTAATGATCCCCGCCTTCGCAAACTTCAGTGGCAAAATTCATGGAGGCACTTTACTCTCTTTAATGGACAAAGTAGCCTACGTTTGCGCGGCAAAACACAGTGGCAATTATTGCGTAACTGTGGCGGTAGAAGGAGTGGAATTCTTTAATCCTGTCGAAGTGGGCGACCTTGTCTCGATTAAAGCATCCGTGAATTACGTTGGCAGAACCACCATGATCATAGGCATGCGAATCGAATCCTTAAAGCCCAAAACCGGTGTTGTCACCCACACGAATTCCTGCTACTTTACCATGGCCGCCAAGAACGACGATGGCGAATTGACAGAAGTTCCGGGCTTGATTTTGGAAAATGAAACACAAACACGCCGCTTCGCCGAGGGTAAATTACTCCGAAAACTATCGCTTGAAAAGCGCGAATTATTAAAATCCGACCTCAAAAATATCTACTCCGGCGACATTCGTAAGATGTGCGATGGAGAGAAATGTGAATTGACTTACTAAACCTACATAAACATGAAAAAAATCCTCTTACTTCTTTCGCTATTTGCTTTCAGCGCCATAGCAAAACCCACAGGCACCTACAAAATCGTCGTCGAAGGCTTCGACTGGGGCGCTGGAGTCAACAAAGTCATTCTAGCCTTGAATGACACCACCTCTAAAGTGAATGCAGCAGACTTTACCGTTTATGCTAGCCGAAAACTAAGCACAGGCCCTATCGCGGACCAAGACACTAAACGCGAAATCGTTACTGCTTACGTTTCGGATGAAAATGGTGCGCGTATTCGTACCGGCAAAAACATTACGCTCGTTTTATCCGTAGGACCTCAGCTACCCATCAGCTCCCCTTTTCAATACCTGAGAAGTAAAGGAAACGTTTGGGTGGATTATTCCTTAACCATCGTACAGCCTAAAACTGGGCAGATTTGGGATACATCTACAGGCAAAATCATGCCATTGATTGATCAATTTGACCTCACTGGCAAATACGTTTTCAACGATAAATTGACGATGTCTTATGCGACTTTTAACCCTAAAGTAAAGAAGGACAAAGCGCCTTTGATCATCTGGCTTCACGGCGGTGGCGAAGGTGGGACGGATCCTACTGTTCCTTTGTTAGGCAACAAAGCAGCCAACTATGCCGCTGAAGGCATCCAATCCATTTTCGAAGGAGCCTACGTATTATCACCACAATGCCCAGGCGCCTGGATGCACAATACGCAAGGGGTGGGCACACAAGGAAAAGATAACGACATCTACAATGAAGGTTTAATGGCCTTGATCAAGGATTATGTCAAAGCAAATCCAGGCATCGACCCTAGCCGCATTTATGTGGGCGGTTGCTCGAATGGAGGCTATATGGCCTTGAAATTGATCTTCTTGAATCCGGATTATTTTGCGGCTGGCTTCATTAGTGCTTTGGCCTATAAATCAGAATACATCTCTGATAGCGATATTCAGAAGATAAAAAATGTGCCTATTTGGTTTGTACACTCCAAAGACGATAGAACCACCATCCCTGACATTACAGTCGTTCCTGTATTCGATCGTCTTCGCAAAGCAGGTGCAAAAAATGTACACTTTACGTATTACGATCACGTAAACGACATCACTAATTTCTACGGCGGAAAAGGCTTCGAATACAACGGCCACTGGTCCTGGATTTATCTACATGAAAACCTGCCCAGAACGGATCTAGATGGTTCACCCGTTCGTGTGAATGGCAAGCCAGTTTCCATCATGGAATGGATGGCCGCTCAGAAAAAAGGGAAATAAGTAAAAAGGACAGCTTTACGTTAATACCTCCTTTTAAAATAATCAAAATGAAATTCACTAAACACCTCCTCCTCCTATTCAGCCTCCTTTTCATAGGCGAAATCAGTGCACAAGCACCTAAAATTGTGGCCGGCATCAATGTCGACCGGGTAAAACGATTAGAAAAATTTGTTCAGTCCGAAATGGATAAGGGAAACATCCCTGGTGCCGTGACGATGATTATTCATAATGGCCAAGTGGTTCACCAAGGGGCTTTGGGATACAAAAACGTTGCGACTAAGGCACCCATGGCTACGGACGATTTATTTTACATCCAGTCCATGACGAAACCCATCATCTCCACGGCATTCATGATGTTGTATGAAGAAGGGTATTTTAAATTAAGCGACCCTGTTTCGAAATACTTACCAGAGTTTAAAAATTTGCGTGTCGTAAGAAGTGTAAATGATGGCCCGGATGCTCCTACGGATTCGTTAAAGTCGCAGATCACGATGACACAATTATTAAGTCATAGTGGTGGATTAACGCATGGTTTGGACCAAAACCCTGTTCAAATTCGATTCAGAAATGGCTATTTCAAACCAGGAATTAAAACAATTCAAGAGCGTGTGGCTAATATGACGAAGTTCCCCTTATTAGCGCAACCTGGAACAGAATGGAATTATAGCGCTGGACCGGATGTGCTTTGTGTGTTGATTGAAAAGTTCTCTGGGATGAGTGTGAATGAGTTTTTGAAGTCACGCTTATTTGAGCCTTTAGAAATGAAACATACGGGGTATAATGTGCCTAAAGAGGAACAAGCTAAAATTGTTGCCTTGCACTCTAAGGGTAAAAATGGGACGATTTCTGTGGCGGCAAATCAGCCTCCTTTTGAAAACGTAACGGTTTGGAGTGGGGTGAATGGCTTGTTTTCGACAGCCGCAGATTATGCGACTTTCTGCCAAATGATGCTGGCCGGCGGTACCTATAAAGGTAAACAATACTTGAGCCGCAAAACAGTGGAATTAATGACCTCCAATCACACGGGTGACTTATTCCCAACTCCAGGAACAGTATGGGGCCTAGGCTTTGCTGTTGTAAAAGATGGCCCAGCCTCTCAAACATCTGCATCAAAAGGATTATTCTATTGGGGTGGAGCGAATAACACCCACTTCTTTATTGACCCGAAAGAGAAACTTATTGCTCTATTTATGACCCAGGAAAGCAATTTCACCTGGGATTACCATAATAGTTTACGCCAAATGGTTTACCAGACTTTGACAGATTAATACAGAAAGCCGGGCATCGTCCCGGCTTTTTTTCTTGCTCTAGCGCAAGAATTACTCCTATTTAATGGCGGATATTTGACCTAAGGATCGCGACCCTCAGGTGACTACCGAAAAACCTAATAAAAGAGTAGGTGACCATTATTTACATACCTAACCATGATATACCTAAAATCAACAACTCAGAAATCGAATCGATTTCTAACTGGAATTACCTTAGCGGTGATGCTCATTTCAAGTATTCAATTTAATCCTAGTCCGACTTTCAAAACATCGGAGGCGTGTTTTGTTAAAATTTTTAAATTGGAGATTTTCGGCCTATTTGATGATGTAAAACACAACACGGAAGTTGATCTCTACCTTTTCGGGATTAAAGTTTTCTAATAAACGGGTTAGGGCCTTGGTCCTAACCCCTATTATTCTTCCCAATACTATGCTACATAAAATCGTATTATTACTCGCCCTTTGCTATTCCTCTTTAGGACAAATACGCGTTCTAAATGAGAAAAACCAACAACCTATCGAAGGTGTGGAGGTCTATTCCTCTACAGGCGTTCTGATGGGGCTTAGTGATGCAAAAGGAGAAGTTGAGCTGAAAACTTCAGCTACTTTTCTATTTTCTCATTTTCTGTACGAAAGTAAAACAAGCCCAGCGACACCGCAAGTTTATTTAAAACCACGCAGCATTCAGTTAGCTGACGTTCAGGTAAAATCGAATAAACGAAAAATGGGCGTTTTACTAAAAGGCTATTTCCGGAGCTTTCAATTCAGAAATGATAGTCTAGAGTTTTTCAGTGATGGGGAGATAGAAGTCCTAGTACCTGCCAGTCCAAACAAAAGCGTCGAATACAAACGGATTCAACAGCGAAATTTGAAAGGCCAATTGTTTAAAATGGCTTCTCAGGGAAAATCGACGAGTTACGGCATGACCATCACGCTCCCTCCTATCCTCGAATTAATTAGAACTAGAGATTTGCAAGCCTCGGCTCAATTCTTAAATGCGAGGCAAGATTCAGTTGCGCTCATACAAGCTGAGACAGGGGTTCGCTGGGGTCAAATGAATCGAATAAATGCCCAACTTCTTCAAGTGGCAATTCATCACTATCCATTAGGAAAACCTCAAATACTTAAAAGTTTGGGAATGGAATCGCAAATCATAGTGAATGACGAAGAAAGTATCGCTCAAGTCGAGAATAGAGAAAACTTCGATCCCATCCAGCTCATCTATCATAAGAATGTGAATAAAATAGATTTCAAAGCAAAAGGAAAATCCCACTTTGATCAGTATCATTCTATCACGGAATTTTTTATTCATTCCGCTGAGATCGAAAAAGGGGACGAAAAAGGATTCTCCAAGAGAACTTCATTAGGGAATGAGACTAGGTACAGCGACCCTTATTGGGAAAAAGCAGCTTCTCATCCGAATTTCAAACCACTACCATCTGCCATAGAAGAGGAAATTAATCGACAAACGAAGGAGAAGCATTTGCCTTAAACGACTTTCCTTTTGCCATTCTACTTCTAATTCTACTTAATTCGGAAGGACTGATATTCAAAAATTGAGCAATGTATTTATCAGGTACTTGTTTGATATGTGCAGCAAAGTGAAGACAATAATACTCGTAACGCATTTGACAATTACCCATGTGTAAAATCAAGTTCAGGTGTTCCATTTCAAAAAAATAGAGCTCCATTAGTTGACGAAAAAGAAGAGAGAGAACAGGAATCTGAACGAATAGTTGATCGAGTAAGCAACGATCAAGGTAAAGTAGGGTTGTTAGCTTAATCGTTTCTGAATGAATGATTGTTACTTTAGCCGGTTGGAAACTAGCAGCTGATAAACAGAACGTCGAGGGGAGGACAAAACCTCGATCTATAGTGGAGTCTTGCTGTGTTGTGTTAGGCATTGTAGAAAAGTGTCGAAGAAGGCCATCCGCAACAAAATACAAACGCGGTTTCGAATCGACACAAGAGGTAATGGGCTGATTACGTTTAGTCTGCTGGTATTTAAAAGCACGCAAAAAGATCGCTAATTCTTCAGTCGACAATAGATGAAATGATTCCAAAAACTGACTTAATCGCTTCTTTGACTCTAGGTTATTCATAGTGGTTATCCGTTTTAATGACACTAAACTAGTGGATTCAAAAGAGTCATAATAACAGTAAACTGATAATATGCGATTTGCTTCCTGATTTTATCTTATTTTTGTACATGAGTAAATTATTGAGCAAAACACCTTTGAACAGGACGAATTGGATTGCAGATGCTGACATCGAATGGGAAATCCTAGACGAGTCTTGCAAACGCAAAATCATGGCATATAATGATGGTCTCATGATCGTGAAGGTGCATTTCAAAAAAGGAGGAGTAGGTGCGATTCACCAACATATCCATACCCAAGGTTCGTATGTAGAAAGTGGGGTTTTTGAGGTGATAATTGGTGAAGAAAAAAAGATCCTGAAACAAGGTGACGTGTTCTTCATTCCTCCCTCTATTGACCATGGTGTAGTCGCTCTTGAAGAAGGAGTTTTAGTGGATTCTTTCAATCCTATGCGTGCAGATTTTATCCAATGAAAATAATCGTCATAGGTGGGGGTGCCGCTGGATTTTTCGCGGCAATTTCTGCCAAAGAACATAATCCTGAGGCCGAAGTAACCATCTTAGAGAAAACCTCCAAGTTTTTAGGGAAGGTCAAAATATCTGGTGGTGGCCGATGCAATGTCACCAATGCCACGTTTAATTCCCGTTTGCTTTCAGAGAATTATCCCCGTGGGGAGAAATTCCTCCGTAAGGCCTTTGAAGTATTCAATGCGTCCTCGATGGTCGAATGGCTAGAGACTCGAGGTGTAGCTTTGAAGACCTACCATGATAACTGCATTTTCCCCCTTTCAAACGATTCCCAAACCATTATCGATTGCTTCATGTCCGAAGCTCGACGCTTGCACATTAACCTGCATAGTAGTCAATCGGTGGAGGAAATAAAGACTTCACAGAAAGGATTTCGTATCCATTGCCGGGATACAGAATATGATGCTGATCGCGTGATTGTGACGACGGGTGGACAACCGAAGATGTCGGGATTGCATTGGCTCGCTGATATTGGTCACGAAATCATTCCGCCAGTCCCTTCCCTATTTACTTTTAACATGCCACAAGAACCGATTCGTGATTTGATGGGTATCGTGGTGGAGAAAGCACGTGTACGAATTGAAGGCCAAAAGCTTATCGGCCAGGGACCTCTATTAGTTACGCATTGGGGAATGAGCGGTCCTGCTATTCTGCAGCTGTCGGCTTGGGGAGCTCGGATTTTAGCAGAGAAAGAATACCGATGCGCCATCCTGGTGAATTGGCTAGACGAGACAAAGGAAGAAGAGTTACGTGCGCAAATCACGCAAGTCATTAAAGAGCATGGGGCCAAAATGATGGCCAATTTGAATCCCTTTGCGATGCCGAATCGACTTTGGGTCTACTTACTAGAAAAGAATGAAATCAAGACCAGCCTCCGCTGGAATGAATTAGGAGGCAAAGCGCTCAATAAATTAATCAATACCTTGATTAACGACCGGTATGTGGTGCAAGGAAAAACGACCTTTAAAGAGGAGTTTGTCACTGCGGGCGGCGTTGACTTACAAGATATCAGTGTCCAAACCATGGAAAGCAAAAAATGCCCTGGCTTATTCTTTGCGGGTGAAGTCATGGATATCGATGGCATCACCGGTGGATTCAATTTTCAAGCCGCTTGGACGACTGGATTTATTGCCGGAAAGAGCGCTGCTAGTTCGCCAGCATTTCCCGAATAATTTTCAAGTGATGTTCCGAATGCACATATAAAAACCGAAAAGTTTCCTTCTTTTTCAAATCCCCAAAAAACGGATGGGTGAAATAATTACCGGCTTCTACGTTTTCTAATTCCTCTACTCTTTCACGACATAAGGCCACATGCGCTCGCAAGGTCTCCTGTGTAATTTCCCCTGGAGTCACGATTTTAGGTGCTCCCACTTTTCCTCTTGGAATCACACCGCGCCAAAGAATCACATATTTCAAAGGTTTAAATCGCCACTTGTACTTAGTCGGATCTGAGCGCTTCACCCCCTCAATAACAGAACTAATCACTAACAAATCATGCTCAATTTGCCAACCTACTGTAGAAGCTGAAATCGCATCATTCCTAACTTCAAGTTGTGGAATAAAGCTTTCTAATTCGTCTAATTGCTTACGTAGTTTTTGCATAAGGCAAGTTATCAATTTTATCGGTTTTGTAATAACCTGAGGTGCCTAAGGAGGTTAAGATACCGGCTTTGGCCAAATCTAAAAAGCCATCCTCCTCCTGTATTCCAGCTGGCACATAGGCTTGCTGCAAAGATCCAATAACTAAAAAAGTATTATTCAATTCAATGGGCATCAGCTGCTCAAATTTCAATACATATTGAACGGGAGACTCCGCCACGAATGGCGCAATGCACCCTTCGCGATATTCCTCCTTCAATCCTGTCATCTCGAATTCCGAAACGCCATCCGGGTATTTCGCACTCGTCTGATGCGCTTGTTTGTACATCGATTCCGTTACTAAATTCACGGTATAAATACCCGTTTCTTGGATATTTTGTAAGGTATGAGGTGCCGCCGCCAATGGACGATTAATGAAGCCGATCAAGGCAGGATCCGCTCCTAAATGAACGATATTACTAAAAACAGCCAGGTTTGAAACTCCATTACCGTTCACCGTTCCTATCAGCGAGAGGCTCTTAAATCCACTCAAGGAGTTAATGAAATTAGCGCGGGTGAAACGATCCCAGGTTTGGAGTTCAGAAAGAGAAAAATGTTTGCTCATAAAGGTAGAAGTGACTTTTATCACTTTTTATGGCTTAAAGATAGGCTACATTTGACTAAACAAATAATAACACCATGAAAACGCAAGAGATTTTTGTAGAAAACATCAAGTGTGGCGGATGTATGACAAGCATTAAAAATGCTTTAGAGAAAATAAAAGGAATAATAAAAGTAGAAATCGATAAAGACGAGGAAAAAATTAGCTTAACCGGCGATCAGTACCAATTAAGCGAGGTCATCGATTCGTTAAATAGTATGGGTTACCCACAAAAAGGAGAAAACTCCGTGTTCAAACAAGCCAAATCCTATGTCAGCTGCGCGATAGGGAAAATGAGCTAAAACAAAAGAGGCCCACCGCGAGATGGGCCTCTTTCTTTATCTAGAGATGCATTATCTAGCAATCAAGCTATATAATTCCGCATCTTGCTGCGGTTTCACCTCGCAAGTATTGTTAAAGTGCATCGTCGCAGTATTTGCTGTATCGAACGTAGGCCAAGCTGGGATACCTTTGTGACCCGGGTTACCCGTTTTAGCAAAGTTAATCCAAGACGAACTCATGCGATCTGCTAAGACATACGCTTCTTTTCCGCCTCCTGTCATTTCCTCGCAACGCGCGATGTTGTTAAAGCAGAACGGTAGTTCCATGCAGTGGAAAGCTTTGTATTTACCATCCATCACTGGCGATTGCCAAGTCATTAAATACATGTAAACGGGTGCCGCTTTCAAGGCAGATTTTTCTTTTGCTTGAACTACTGCACCTGGACGGAACATCACGTCCACATCCATTAAATCAGATGGCTTCGTGTCATTCGGATAGGCTTTCTTTACGGCTGCCTTGAATGCCTCCGCTTTCTCGCCATAGGTTCTTTTAATGTACGCATCCACTTGTTCTGCTGTCGCATCAGACATTCCTGTCATAATGGATGGCATGAATTCGTTCTTCACCGTTCCGATTAATAAAGGCACGTCTTTTGATAGTTCGAATGCCTCTTTCGAGAACAATTGGTAAGGTAATAAGTCGCCATCTACTGATGGCCCCCAGCTAAGGCCGAAACCAACCACCGGCTTACCGGCTGCTTTCATCTGCGCTGCGATGTTAGCTAATGCTTTCTTTCCTGCTGAAGCTAAGACCGGGTACGGGATCGATTGCAAGCTATCAACTTTCGCTGCAGGGATGTTTAAAGCTTTCAAGACTTCGGCAGTGATGCTTTGGGTCGTTGCTTTGTCTAACATGTTTGCGCGGAATGAACCACTTTGGTTGATTGCTTTGCTGAATAAACCTTTCGCTGATGGCATCGCCATCAAGGTATTTACTTTCGCGCCTCCGCCCGATTGCCCGAAGATGGTTACGTTTTTCGCGTCACCCCCGAAAGAGCCGATGTTTTCTTTTACCCATTCCAACGCCGCACGCATATCCAATACGCTATTGTTTGCCGAGTATTTGTATTTTTCGCCGTAAGCCGATAAATCTAAATAACCCGTAATGTTCAACCGGTGTGAGATGGAAACGACTACAACGTCCCCTTTTTTGGCCAAATTCTCTCCATCATACGACGGCAATTCAATCGCCGATCCAGCAGTGAATCCACCACCGTGAATCCAGAACATCACCGGACGCTTCTTGCCATCATTGATACCAGGCGTCCAGACGTTAATGCGCATGCAATCCTCATTCGTGAAACCCCAGTTGTGGTTGAATACGAATTCTGATTCATCCTGAATCTGAGTTGTTTCATCAATTAAAGGCGAAACCGGACCATAAGACATAGACGAACGAACACCAGCCCAAGGTTTAGGCTTGTGAGGTGCCTCAAAACGAGCTGCCTCCGCGTACGGAATACCCTTGTAGGTATAAATTCCACTGTGAATATACCCACGTACTTTACCGGCATCCGTCGCCACCACAGCCACGTCTTTACCCGTTGTAATTTGCGCTTTTAAGCCCATGGAGGCCATAATCAGCGCACTCGCCATTAATAATTTTTTCATAAGATTAGTTTTTATAGAATTTGTCTAAGAACTCATAACGTGCGTCATCCGTCGCCTTGATTGCTTTGGATTCCACATCAATCACCATCACACCTGGCTCCTTATCTTGTGGAGCTGCTGCTGGCCAGTTTGCCAAAGTTCCTCCGTTCGGATTTCCCGTCTTTACGAAGTTCGCGAAATAGGTGAACATCGTTTTAGAAACCGTATAATCATCCTCCGTGAAAGCGTAATCCTTAATCAAGTGCAAGTTGCCCATGCAATATTCGATCTCACAAGCGTGAGGAGCTCCCACCGCTGGACGAGGTTTCGGTGCATTTGGATCCGCTTTCACTGTTCCCCCAGCTAAACCTGACGCGACTGACTTGTCCACTAATGGAGCGCGGTGGCGTGAATATAAATAACGGTATACCGGTTGCGTTGAATTCTTACGATGTAAATCAAACCATTTCCAAGTGCTGTACGAAATGAAACGATCTGCCGCTAGAGCCGTAGCCGAACGTTCGATCACATCCTCTGAACCTGATGGATATAATTTCAAAACGGTTTCATGATCTGCCGGATACGCTTCTTTTACCTTAGCCACATAATTATCATGCGTATACGGTTTTCCTTGCATAAAGGCTCCACCCGGAATCTCCGCTGAGTTCCAACCTAAAAGAAGCGGAACCATCGATTGCTGTTTTGCATTGAAAATCTCTGGTAAGCTTTTAGGTAAGAAATAGCCATCAAGCACCGTAGAGAAACTAACCGTACGTGTTTCTTGAGCGATTTCAAATAATTCGCGAGATGACATGGCGCGTAAATCTTTCAAAGACTTAGCTCCAGCTTTTTCTGCAAAGGCTACACCTACTTTCTCTGCTTGCGCTAAAGGAACAGGAGACATTGTCGGATTAATTCCCGCACCACTTTCTCCGATCGCTCCGGCGATTAAGCCTTTTGATAGAGGCGATGCCATTTGGACAGATACGGAAGCCGAACCAGCTGATTCCCCAGCGATCGTCACTTTAGACGCATCTCCGCCAAAAGCAGCGATGTTCTTCTTCACCCATTGCAAGGCTAAGTTTTGGTCTAAATAACCATAATTTCCAGACGCCTTATAAGAAGCCTCCGCTGATAATTCCGGATGGGAGAAGAAACCAAAAAGGCCTAAACGGTAGTTCACCGTCACGACTACGATTCCCTGTTTCGACATCGCCTCGCCATCATAGCGTGGCTCCGATGCATCCCCCGCGAATAATCCACCGCCGTAGAAATAAACTAAGACCGGTAAATTTTTCGTATTTCTTTTAGCTGGAGACCAAATGTTCAGATATAAACAATCTTCGCTAAGACCCGCAGAACGCGATCCCATATCTCCAAATACAATCGCCTGAATAGGACGTGGTCCAAAAGCTTTTGTTTTTTTCACTCCAGACCAAGGTTCAGCCGGAACTGGTGCTTTCCAACGTAAATCTCCTACCGGTGGTTTGGCAAAAGGTACAC
Source organism: Aquirufa antheringensis (assembly GCF_023921165.1). NCBI lineage: Bacteria > Pseudomonadati > Bacteroidota > Cytophagia > Cytophagales > Flectobacillaceae > Aquirufa > Aquirufa antheringensis. The sequence continues at coordinate 653,124 of NZ_CP049835.1, read as the reverse complement.
CGAAATAAGTCTGAACTCCTGTTTGTGTATTGTAATCACCTTCGATGATTCCTGATTCGATTTTAGCCTGAACAGGCATTTTAAAATCAGTCTGTGCAAACGCGCTAGACGCAATTAGGCCTAGCAGGCAAGTAAGTTGCCAGATTCTTTTCATAGTTTAGTTGTTAAATAGGTTTATTGTCAATAATTGATACAATAATAAAACAATCTTTTGGAAAGTCCTATTGTACGAATTTCAATATCGAAGCCGCCACCTTTCCAGGCACCTCTTCCATAGGCACATGTCCTACGTTTTTATAGATCTCCGCTTTGCTTCCTTTGATATCTTTCAAGAAGTTATCGACGTTATTCACCCCGATCAGGTTGTCCTTATCGCCCCATAAGATCAAAGTAGGCGTCTTGACTTCTTTAATGCTTTCTGGATTACCTTTAAATGAGCCTTTGAAAATCATCAATGCGGCTTCTCTGTTTCCTTCTCTAATCGCCACATCATGGAAACGCTCTACTTGCTCATCCGTCACGCTAGCTGGATCGTAATAAACGGTCTCTAAACTTTTTCGAACCAATGCTTTGGGTGTAGCATACAGTAACAAATTATTGATCACAGGAGTGGATGCCAGCTTAAATCCTAAGGAACCACTCTCCCCTTTCTTCGGGTATCCGGCCGCATCGATCAAGATCATTTTAGCGAGACGTGATGAATTGTGTAAGGCATAATTCCAGGAAATTGCCCCGCCTAACGAATTCCCAGCTAAGATGAATCGCTTGATTTTTAAACGCGTAGCAAAGGAATCGATGAACTTCGAATAATAAGGAAAATTATAGGCCATTTCAGGAGATGGTCCGGTTAAAGCAAATCCAGGTAAATCAAGACTAATTACTCTTTTGTGAGCTTTAAGTGAGATAACCACGCTATCCCAGGTGTTCAAAGACGAAGACATACCGTGCAATAAAATCAGTGGCAAGGTATCAGTTGCGACACCCTCGTCCCGGTAATGCACTTTCATTCCCATGATAGGCATGAATTTAGAATCCTTGTTCGCGTACAAAGGAATCAACTCTTCTACGGGTCTATCTCGTTCACAGATGATCAACAGTAAAATAACAATTAGGGCAATAAAGCCCCCTAAAATCTTAGCGATTGTTTTCATATAATTGATTGAATACCATTTTGAATGTGCTGTGTGTTTGGCCTCTGAACGTTACTTCTGGACCATACACATATAAATTTCCTTTTCCCACTTTCGCTTGGAAAGCGGCTACGCCATCTTGCAGATAAGCTTGGCCAAAAGCCCAACCACTGCGCAACGTTTTCTCCGTCGCGAACCAAGCTAATGGAGTTAATACACCTCGTGAGATCGACTCCGGCGCTAACTTAAATACGGGGCTAGCTGCGAAAATGACATCCGCTTTAGTCGCCATTCCCCAGTTTGCTGGTGAATTTTGATCTACCGTCACTTGCATCACACTACCCGGAATATAGAATTTCTCTCCTGGCAAATTGCGCTCTTTTCCTCCCACCATTTCCACTAAAGCATTCTTTACAGGCAGATTTAAATGATAGGCCAAGTTCGCACTCGATCCGATCGTGATGATATCTCCGCCCTCTTCTAAGAAAGCGCGAAGTGCAGGTACAGATTTTGCTGCAGTAATCTTACCCATTGTCTCTTGGTATTCCGCTGGAATATCAGCCTCTACTGGTTCTTTCTCATCCCACTCGTTTGCTGGCTCAGCTCTCAAGCCTGGAATGGCCCCTTTGACAAAAATCAACACATCAAATTTCGAACGTAGGCTACCTTTATCGATTTCTTTTGCGAACACTAATTTGAAGTCAAAATGGTGTTGCTCTAAAATCCAACGCAACCAACCTGACGGCATCGAACCACCATAGGTATCCCAAAGACCCACACGCTTCGTGCCTACTTTACGGGAAACATCAGCTGGCAAAGCATTAAGTGCTTGTGTTTTTACGGTCGCCTTCGCCAAAATGTCCGCTGCCGCCACACTGTGTTTCACATAAAATGCTGAAGCGTTTTTCGACACTTCTACACCCGCTTTTAGCAAATCATTCAATAAGGTGAACGATGCGTTATCCGAAGTGGAGAATGAATAATAAACACCGGTAGCAAATACGGGTTTAGCCTTTTGAAGTTCGCCGTAAGGAAGGGTTTCGAATGGACCGTTTACGTCTTCCAAAATGCGGTCAAACTGAATCCCCATCGTATAAGCAGGTGTCCAGCCAGCGGCATCATACGGACGAACCGGAGGGCCGCCTGGGTATTGGAAGTCATTCGGGTGATCTTGTGGTTCGAACATATCGATCACGTGAGGGCGGAAAGCTTGATTTGTCTTTACCACATAAGAACCCGCTGGATAGGCTTTTCCTTTTACCTCAAAAGCTTTCGTAGCCTTCTCAACCCGAATACCACTTTTAATCAAGATATTAATAAAGGCAATACCAGAAGTCGATTGATCTGCCGTCACGATATAGGCTCTTGCATCACGAGTCATTGGATTCTTGTATACAGCAGCAAATAAACTGTCTGCTTTCTTCTTGTAATTTCCTCCCGAAATCTCCGCTAACTTCTCCACTTTGTTTGGAGACATCGTCCAGTAATCCTGAGATCCTAAATCAATCGATTTCTTACCCATCTTGTAAATGTTCATCAACACCTCTTCGCGGTAACGGGTCGCATAATTCAAGACAGCATAGTTCAAAGAAAGCGAATAATCAATCGAGTTCTTGAATAACCATTTGCGCGGCGTGATGGGGAATGGTGTCGCCGAATTAGGGATTAAACGACTAGGTACTAATGGGATGTTTTCCGGCGTCGGATCCCCAATGATCTCCGTTAATAATCCAATAATGTTGTGATAATAGGCTGTGGTGCGTAATCCACCATTCCACCAAGTCGAATAAACCGAACCTGATTTCATCGTGTAACCCGGCTTGCCTTCTGCGTTTAGGCGTGAGCTCATCGCAGCGCCTAAGGCGTCGATTCCCGTAATTAGAAGTGGATCGTACACGTAATTGAATGGATCACGGTACGGAGGACCAGCGACTACGGTTCCTGCAGGACCGGTTTGGTGGTGGTTGTACAGAATTTGAGGCATCCACTCGATGTATTGTTGGCGAGCCATGTTAGTCGACTCACTCATATTCATCATGTAGAAATCGCGGTTATTATCGTGTCCGATGTATTTTTCATACAAACGAGGCAAGTTATCTGTCGAGCGTTTCAGCGTATCTGCTTTGCGCATGTACCAATTGGAAACGAGTTCCTGACCATCTGGATTCGCGTGAACGAAAAGGATGATGGTGTTTTGGAGGATACGTTTCGTTTCCTCGTCGTTTCGTGTCGTGAACTGGTAGATCGATTCGATCCATTGGTGAATTCCTACCGTTTCTGTGGCGTGCAGTCCGCCGTCGATCCAGACGATGGCTTTTCCTTCTTTGGCCAAAGCCTTCGCCTCCTGCTCAGACAAGCCTTCCGCCCGCGCCAAGCGCTGCGAAATGGCCTTATACTTCGCCAGATTACGAATATTAGCGGGATCAGAAACAATGACCATGTATTGATTTCGGCCCTCTTCCGTCTTTCCAATCGACTGCAATTTCACGCGATTAGACGCTGCGGCGACCTTTTTCAGGTAGCCTTCCGTCTGCGTAAACGTAGCTAAATGGTAATTATCGCCTATGTTAAAGCCAAAATGCGATGTAGGACTAGGAACCTGCGCGCGAATCGTCAGCGACGCGAATAATAGAACGAGTAAGATTTTTTTCATAAGTTGAATCAGGTAAGCTTTAAAGATAGAAATATAGAAATTAATATTTAGCTTCGTGGCAGAAAAATACCAAGCTATGTTTAAAAAAATATCCTTTATTGGCCTGATTGCGATGGCCGCTTTAAGTACCATGTCCTTAACGAATGCTCCAGCTGTTGCTGAAGAGCCAGCAGAGGTTAATTACACCAAATATTGTGCGTCTTGCCACGGCGAAAAAGTGGAAGCGTTCGTGGACCGCAAATGGAAGCACGGAGATAAAAAATCAGACATCTTAAACAGCATTACGCATGGCTATCCTGATGCCGGAATGCCTACTTGGAAAGAGGTTTTGGCACCTAAAGAAATTGAAAAACTGGCAGATTTAATCGTTGAAAATTTAGCCGGTGTTGAGCAATATAAATTTGCCAATAAACCAACGTCAAACATCTTCAAGTCAGATGGAATGACCATCGTTTTAGATACGATCGCCACTGGTTTCGATAGCCCTTGGGGTTTCACGCAGTTACCTTCTAACGACTATTTGATTACAGATCGCGCGGGTGTATTGTATTTAGTAGATCAAAAACGCAACAAAACGGCGATCAAAGGAACGCCCGAAGTGTATGCGCAGGGACAAGGTGGTTTGTTAGATGTCACACTTCACCCGCAATTCGAGCAAAATGGCTGGATCTACCTATCCTATTCTAAGTTTAAAATGGAGGATGGTGCCAAAGTAAACACAACGGCCATCGTTCGTGGAAAAATAAAAGACAATAACTGGGTAGAAGCGCAAGAGATATTCGAAGCGAAACCTTACACGAAAACATCTTTCCACTACGGATCTCGCATTACATTTGACAAAAAAGGACATCTATTCTTCTCTGTAGGAGAACGTGGAATGGAAAAAGTGTTCCCTCAGAGTTTAGATAATGACAATGGTAAAATTCACCGTTTAAATGACGATGGAACCGTACCAGCGGATAATCCATTCAAGAACACAGATCACCCGAGCATCTATTCTTATGGACAACGTAACCCTCAAGGTTTGACGACGAATCCTTGGACGGATGATATTTGGGAGACGGAGCACGGTCCTCGTGGTGGTGATGAAATCAACATCATCAAAGCAGGCAAAAACTACGGCTGGCCAGTCATTACCTATGGTATTAATTACGATGGAAAACCGATTTCAGCGATCTCTAAAAAAGACGGAATGGAGCAACCTATCTCCTATTTCATCCCATCGATTGCCCCATCTGGTTTAACGTTTGTGACGGGCGATAAATACCCGGCGTGGAAAGGCAACTTGATGATCGGATCACTACGTTTCAACTATTTGAATCGTGTGGAGGTTAAGAACAACAAGGTCGTGAAGCAAGAAAAGGTATTGTTAAACGTAGGGCGTATGCGCAATGTGAAGCAGGGCCGCGATGGGTACTTGTATGTGGGGGTGGAGAGTCCGGGGATGATGTTCCGTTTGCGTCCGCAATAGAGTAAAGATGGTAGAGTAGAGAGTAAAGATAGTCCGAAGGTTTTATCTATACTCTTTACTCTATCCTCTCTTATCTTCGTTAAAATTACCGCTCATCAAAAACCCTTTCTTTGATTAACGTTTTTATGGGAACTTTGTCCCCATGAAATTAATTGCCCTACTACTCATTTGTTCGATTACGGCTTTTGGCCAAAATTCCTTACACCTCCGCCTTCAAGATGCTAATAAAGAAGCACTGCCTTTTGCAACAGCACTTTTGAAAAAAACGACTGATTCAAGCCTTGTTAAAGGGATGAATACAGACGAAAATGGAGAATTACGGGTTACTAAATTACCCCTAGGTAAATTCACCTTAACCCTCCAATCGACGGGTTTCAAACCTACGAAAATCGCCTTAGATGAGATTTCAGCGGATACTCAAATCGAATTAGGGGTCATCACATTGCAGCCATTAAGCACCGAATTAGCGGAAGTGAAAGTGACGGCAACAAAACCGTTCATCGAAAAAAAGCTAGACAAGACCATCGTTAACGTGGAGAATTCTGCCATGGCGGCTGGAAATACGACCATGGAATTATTAGAGCGTTCTCCAGGTGTGATCGTGGACAAAGATGGCAACATTTCCCTAAGAGGAAAATCGGGTGCTGCGATCATGATTGATGGGAAAATTTCGTACTTATCCGGTGCAGACTTAGCGAATTATCTGAAGAATTTACCCGCAGACCAGGTTTCTCAGCTAGAGATTATGGCCAATCCGTCGTCAAGATATGACGCGGCTGGAACGGGTGGAATCATCAATATTAAGTTGAAAAAGAATTCAAATATTGGGTTGAATGGTTCTGCGAACGCGACTTTGGCACAAGGAGTCTATTCTCGCCAAAGTACGGGGGTGAATTTAAACTACCGAAAGAATGGCTGGAATTGGTTTGGGAATGGTTCCGTAGTGAACCGCAAAATGCTAGAGCGAAATAACCTAACGCGTTATTTTAGAGCCCAAAATGAAGTTTGGGAAAATGGATTTGCCTTCAAAAATGAGAATCAGACGACACAATTGAAAGGTGGGGTGGATTGGTACTATTCGAAGAAGACGACTGTAGGAATTTTGGTTTCTGGCAACATTAACCAATTTACTTTACGCGATGGATTGAATCAGACGGTACAATATACGAGTGCTGGAACGGCTTTGACCCGCTTAAATACGTTTAATAATGTCGGAAATCCGAGTCATAATTATGCTGCGAATTTCAACTTCAAGCATAGTTATGATAGCACGGGTCGGGAATTAACCATTGATGTGGACTATGCCCGTTTTGTGGACAATAGCGGATCCAATTTGCGTTCACAGTTCCAGCGAGGGGATTTCAGCACCTTGCGTGCAGACTCCCTTTTGTTAAATAATGCAAACTCCTTGGTAGATCAATATTCCTTTAAATTAGACTACGTTCTTCCCTCCTTTTTAAAATCAAAATGGGGTACAGGTTTAAAATCGTCCTATGTGAAAACGGATAACGATTTACGCTTCCAGGGCAAGAACGATGGGGACGCTAATTTTACTTTTTTAACAGGCCAAAGCAACCACTTCGTCTACACCGAGCAAATTCACGCGGCCTATTTGAATACGGAACGTGCCATCGGCAAATTTAGTTACCAGATTGGCTTACGTGGCGAATGGACGGTAGCAGATGGATTGTCTCAGGCCTACACAGCGAACTCGAAAGATTCCACATTCCACCGTGACTACGCGCAGCTATTCCCGAGTGCTTTTTTACAGTATGATCTATCCAAAAACCACAGCTTAGGCTTGAATTATTCGCGTCGAATTGACCGACCAAGTTATGGGGATTTGAACCCATTTGTATTCTTTTTAGACAACTATACGTTCAAAGTGGGAAATCCAATGCTGACCCCTCAGCTAACGAACTCGGTGGAATTAAGCCACACGTATATGGGGGCTTTCAGCACGATTTTAGGCTATAGCCACACCACAAATGTGATCACGGAGATACTAAAGCAAGACACGCAGGCTAGAAAATCCTACCAAACATCAGCTAATATGGCGGAGAGGACTAATTACAGCCTTGGATTCTCCTTGCCTATCCCCATTGCGAAATGGTGGTCTACAAATAACGACATCTACTTTAACCGAGCAGAATTAGTCGGGAAAGTAGAAAATGCGAATTTAAGTCCGGTCAATAATCAATTTTACATCAGCTCGAACCACATCTTCACCTTGCCAAAGGCCTATCGTCTTGAAATCGGCGGCAACTACTTCTCGGGAGGTTTAGAGAGTGCGTTTATTTTTGGAGCTGGAGGTGCACTAAACTTAGGGGTCCAAAAAACCATCTTAAACAAACGCGGAGTCATCCGCCTCAATGCGCAAGACGTACTTTTAACCTCTAACCCAAATGTATTTATCAAATACGGCGACCTAGATATCATCGTTCGTCCGCGTCAAGATTCACGTGTGGTTCGATTGAACTTCACGTACCGTTTTGGTAATATGGCCATTAAAGGGGCGAGGGAGAGAGCGACGGGGTTGGAGGCGGAAAAGAGTAGGGTTAAATCGAAATAATTTAGATTCAAAATTTCAGCTTTAGTATTATCCTACTGAAATTGTGCTGCGCAATAATTTCTTGTAGAATAATACTAAAGCTTCTATGCTTTGAATCTAAAACTTGATTTATCTCCTTTCTATACTTTCTTATCTCTAATCTAAACAGAGAGAGAAGATTAAAACGAAATGCGTAAAAATATCTCGTTTATTTAAATGTAAATCTAAAATTGCGCTGCGCGATAATTTTGTGATTTACATTTAAACAAACTCTCTGAGATAAAGAGAGAGAGAGAAGAATAAAACGAAATGCATAAAAATATCGCGCAGCGCATTTTTAGCATTCGTTTTAATCTTCGATATCTATTTCTTCTTCGTTAATCCTCTTCCTCTCCCTAGCCTCCTTCATCTTCTTACTTTCAAACTTGTAGCTAAAGCCGATATAGTAAATGCGAGTTTCTTTCTTGCGTTCGAGGTCGCTGACAAAGCCGAAAGGACGGGAATCGTAGATCGTTTTTTGGGTGTTAAATAAATCGTTAATCCGGGCATTTATCGTGAGGCGACCTAGGTCTTTTTTCACGCCCAGATCCACGGTATAATACGGACTGATAATTCCTAAAGGATTAATCTGAGAAGACTGGTAAATTCCTGAAAGCTGTGCAGACCAATTGTTTTTCCATTTGACTTGCTGATTTAGGCGAGAGTTCCAGCTCCAGCGGTTTTGAGCTACTTGGGTTCCATTAATCAAACCTTGTAAATCGGTCTGGTAGATTGACGAACTAAGGGTTATTTTGAAGGCCTTTGAAACGGTCCAAGTGCTGAGATTCTCGAGACCCCAGGCACGGGATTTGGAGATATTCTCATAGCGGGTTAAGGTCGTATCGCCATTCAAAAAAGTACGAACACGCCCCACTAATCCGGTAATTTCGCGGTAAAATAGGGAATTTGAAACCGATAAAGAAGTAAAATCTTTCACGTGGGACAGCTCTAAAAGAAGCGCCTTTTCGGGCTTCAACGATGGATTACCCGCATTCAAATTAAGTGGATCCGCAAAAGAAATAAAGGGATTCAAGGACTTGTAACTGGGCCTTGTGATCCGGGAAGAAAGGGCAAACGAAATCGACTGTGAAGCAGAAATGGGGTGCAAAATGGAAAGTGATGGAAATAGATTCACATAGTTTTGTTGTACATCACCCGCAATTTCAGTGGCCTCGACGCGGATCCCCCCATCTAACTGAAGATAACGCGCTTTTTTAGAAAAAGAAACATAGCCCGCTTGAATGTGTTCTTCATACGTAAATCCATTCGAACGAACGCCATCTTTTACATAAATCCCCTCCTTCTGTTTCTCATATAAGAAGGAATTTTCGAAGAAGCGCGAGTTCAATTTGAACCCATAGTCGAGCGAAAGTTTTTTCGAAAACGACTTAGTCCAATCCCCTTGCAAGAGCAGAGTCGAGTTTGTACTAGAGGCAGACGAACGCTCATTGCGAACAGGAATGTTTGGATTAGGGGTATCAAAATCCCCGTAAAAATAATGCTGGTAGAATTGATTCGCGTCGGAACCTTGGTTTTGGATCCATAAAAAATCGATCTTTCCGTTTGCGCTTGGACTATACGATAGGTTCAAATCAAAACCAGAATCACTTCCTTTCTTGTCCGCATCTCGGGCATAAAATCGATCCGCCGCATAGCTGAATTCGCTTTTGTTAGAGCGCACTTCGGAATTGTGGTCAGACGATAAACGGCCGATAAATGAAATCCCGAAAGTCCGATCCTTACTAAAAGTATAGATCGAATTTAATCGAATAGACTGGTTATAATCGCGGTTGATTTCATCCGTTGTTTGGGCGATTTGGGAAAAGCCGAAGGGACTTGGGTTTTCTCGGTAGAGGTATTGGTAGTTGTTGCGCGTGTTTTGGCGTAAATTCAAATCTACTACATGCGTCCAACGTTTGTAACCTTTTGCATAAGTAGCCGAAAGGGCATATTTATCATTCGTTCCTAGATTTGAATTTAGGCGTAAAGACTCCGTTTTCGATCCTTTCTTTAAAATGATATTTAAGATACCCGAACTACCTTCCGCAGAATATTTAGCGCCCGGATTCGAGATGATTTCAATACGGTCGATCTGATCTGCGGGATAAAGACTTAAGGCATTTGCCCGAGACGAGCTTAAAATTCCGGCTGGTTTTCCATCAAAATAGATGGTCAAATTTTGATTACCTCGGTAATTCACATTCCCATCGCTGGTCACATAGATGGAGGGTATATTGCTTAAAACATCATACAGATTACCGCCCAAATTCGTCAAATTCGCCCCCACCTGAAATACCTTTTTCGAGGGATCACTCGCCATTTCAGAGCGAATGCCAGTAACCCGCACTTCCTGCAAAGTATCTTTCTGCGCAAAGGCGTAAAATGGAAATAGAAGAAATAGAAACTTATGCATCTAAGTCAAGAGGGCCGGACTCATTCTCTTTGGAAAAATAATACACCCTTAATTGTGCAATTCCACGCTGGTAATCGACTTTAACTACCTGCACTTTGTGAATCGGATAACCAGTACGCTCCGTTAAATCTTGTAGCAATCCCGCCCTTTCTGCTGGCTTAATCAAACCTAGATTTTCATAGTTCAGCGTTTGAAAATTTTCGTGTGTCAATTGCAAGGTCCGGCCTAATAAAAAAGTCATCGCGACTAGCACCGAATTTGCGACTAAAAGCATCTCGATATTGACTAAAGAGGCCAAAGAGTTGATAATTCCTAGTGTCACCACTAAGAAAAAATAGCCCATTTCACCAATAGGCACCGTCACGGTTCGGTAGCGGAACATGGAAAATAAGGCAAATAAACCAAAGGCAAAACCAAACTTCAAATCAGCCTCCGCTAACAGATAACACAACACAAAAAGGATGGTATTAAATAGGAAAAAAGTAAAAACGAAGTCGTTATTGCGGTACTTAGGGTAATAGATAAACCGCACGACGATGAACGTAAAAAGTAAATTCAGTGCATACCGAATCAAAAAGGTTTCTAGCATTTGTTCTTATTTATCTTCAAATATAACCATTTCCTATTATCTGCCCTATTCGCCTATTCATCATTTTGCTGAAGGCATTCATCGACTCGTGATAATAATCATTTATTTAGCGCGTTAAAATTTGCAATATTGCATATACAAACCCCTCCGAAAATGGAAAACAAAATCAAACGACACGCCTTTTTAAAGTCTTTAGGCCTGAAAGGAGCCTCTCTCTTAGCCGTTTATTGCGGCGTTTCCTCCCTTTCTTCTTGCACAAATGAGTCCGTAACACCCGCAAGCAGCGCTGATTTCACCCTCGATTTAACAAACGCGACCTACAGCAAATTAAATACGGTAGGTAATTATGTCATCGCGAATGGCATTGTTGTAGCGCGCGTTTCCAGTACTACGTTTGCTGCAGTAACTCAAGTTTGTTCACACGAAAATAAAGCCAACGTCATCTACAGTGGTGGCGGTTTTTATTGCACCCAACATGGGGCCACTTTCTCTACCACTGGCGCTGGTACTAATGCAAACGGTAGTAAGGGCATTAAAGCCTATCAAACAAGTTTATCTGGAACCAGCCTTCGCATATTCGCCTAATGAAAAAAATACTCCTACTCCTATTTTGTAGCACCTCCCTTTTTGCGCAGGATGACCTTCTTGACATGTTAGAGAAAGAGGATGCAAAAAAAACCACCTTCACTCAGGCCACATTCAAAGGAACGCGTCTGATCAATGGGCAAACGGTGGAGACATTGGCGAAACAGCACTTGAATTTTTGGATCTCGCACCGTTTTGGATCCATCAATTCTGGATTCATTGATAATTTCCTGGGTTTAGATGAGGCCAAAATCCGTTTAGGCCTAGAATACTCCTTAACCGACAAATGGCTTTTAGGAGCTGGTCGTTCGACTATCGAGAAAACCTATGATTTTTACTCGAAATATAAAGTGTTAGCGCAATCGAATAAAATGCCCATCACCGCGACTTTGTATGGTGGCATGACGACGAACACAATGCCCACAGGCTACACGACTTCGAGTGGAAATGTGATGAGCTATCAAAATAATTTGCAACGCCAGTCCTATTTTGGCCAACTACTCATTGCCCGCAAATTTAGCGACAAACTTTCGCTGCAATTGATGCCCACAGTTTTGCATAACAACAAATCAGAATCCATCTACTTAGATAATAATTTGTTATCGATGGGTTTTGGGGGTCGATATAAACTCACAAATCGCCTGAGTGTTTCGGCAGAATATTATAAAAATATCGTGGACAAAGAGGATTATGAGGAAGGCGCAGGCGTAGCTTATCCTTACCAAGATTCCTTTTCTGTCGGTTTTGATATCGAGACAGGCGGACACGTTTTTCAATTGCATTTGACGAACTCTCGCGGAATGACCGAGAAACATTTTATAGGCCAAACCCTAGGCACCTGGGGCGCAGGCGACATCTTTTATGGCTTTAACATGGCCCGTACTTTTAGTTTAGAACCAAAGAAAAAATGAAAAAATTATTCCTTTTAGCCCTGTTATTTGTTGGATTTCAATCCAAGGCACAGTTATTTATGACGACGAACGGGGAAGTTTCCTTTTTCTCCAAAACTCCAATGGAGGACATCGATGCCGTCAACAAATCTGTATCCAGCATCATCAATACGGCTACGAACGAAGTAGCCGTTCAAATGCGCATCACAAATTTTGTCTTCCCTAACAAGTTAATGCAGGAGCACTTCAATGAGAATTATTTGGAAAGTGAAAAATTCCCTTCTGCGACTTTCAAAGGGAAAATCAAAGAATCCGTCAATCTAACAGTGGCTGGAACTTACCCTATCACCGCTTCCGGATCTGCCACCATTCACGGAGTGACTCGTCCCATTGAATTGAAAGGGACGATTGTTTCCACGGGTTCGACATTAGCTTTAACGTGCCAGTTCGAGGTGAAGTTAGTGGATTACAAAGTAGATATCCCTAAGATTGTTTTTGCCAAAATCGCCGAGGTCATTAAGATTTCTTCAAAAATGAACTATACCAAAAAATGAGAATTCTAGGACTTATTTTAAGCATTTTCGTATTTGTTTCTTGCCTAAATGACAAGAACAGTCCTTTGGCTTATCAACCGATTGTGGTGGATACTACGACTGTTGTTACCCCCATTAATCCTAGCACTCCTACAACGCCCGCTACAAATTGCAGCCCAGACACGGTCTATTTCCATCAAACTATTCTTCCACTGATCACGTCTAATTGTGCCATGAGTGGCTGCCATGATGCCATTTCGAAGAAAGACGGCGTTATTCTAACGGATTATACGAACATCATGCGCGAGGTAAAAGTAAGCTCGCCGTCATCAAGTGATTTATACAAGTGCCTGATAGAGACTGGTGAAGATCGAATGCCACCGGCACCCGCAGCCGAATTTAGTTTGGCAAACAAAGGACTTGTCTTAAAATGGATACAACAAGGGGCAAAAAACAATTCCTGTTCTGCCTCCTCTGCCACCTGTGACACTACCGCCGTTTCCTTTTCAGCCACCGTGTTTCCTACCTTGAAAACCTATTGCACCGGTTGCCATAGTGGCACAACGCCATCAGCAGGCATTGATTTAAACTCCCACGCAGCTGTAAAAGTGTATGCGGCTAATGGCAAATTGATGGGTTCCATAAATCACGCGGTTGGATATATTCCAATGCCATCAAGCACATCTAAACTAGGAACTTGCGAGATTAGCCAAATCAAAGCCTGGATCGCAGAAGGAACATTGAATAATTAATTATTCGTAAATTGGTAGCAAAAACCTGCTATGAAAGGCCTTTTATTCACTTTCAGCATCATTGCTGCTGTCATTTTAACGCTTATTTTTCCTGAGCCCTTTATAGGTTTGGGTACATTGAAATTCAAAATTTTCATTATTCCCCTGTTACAACTCATCATGTTTGGCATGGGGTCCACGATGAAAATGGGTGATTTTGCGGAGGTATTGCGCTCACCTAAAGCCGTTGTTTTAGGAGTCTTCTTCCAATTTACCATTATGCCCTTCGTGGGTTGGGGCCTCACTAAGGTTTTTCAATTTCCGGCAGAAATCGCAGCGGGTATTATTCTAGTGGGTTGCATGCCTTGCGGTTTGGCGTCTAATGTGATGTCTTATCTTGCCAAAGCCAATGTAGCTTTATCACTCACCCTGACGTCAATAGCTACGCTATTAGCCCCTTTGCTTACCCCTTTACTCATGAAAAACCTCGCAGGGCAATTAATCGAAATCGATTTATGGGCGATGGTGTGGGAAATCAGCAAATTAATCATCATCCCTATTGCAGTGGGGGTCCTTTATAATCGATTACTGGGTTCTCGCTTTCCCTGGTTTGAAAAAGCATTACCCAGCATTTCCATGTGGAGTGTAGGTGCCATCGTTGTCATCATTACAGCAAACGGAAGAGACGCACTTGTGGCTGTAGGTCCGGTGTTAGTTTTAGTTTGTCTATTGCATAATGTGTTTGGATTTATGCTGGGCTATTGGGGTGGTCGCTTAAGTCGATTGCCAGAAAAAGATTGCAGAACCATAGCAATTGAAGTAGGGCTCCAAAACGCGGGACTCGCCTCTGGCCTGGCCATGGCGATGGGTAAAGTGGGGACACTAGGCTTGCCAGCGGCGATTTTTGGCCCAGTCATGAACATTAATGGCTCTGCACTGGCGAATTATTGGAAGGGAAAATAAAACGTAAACCATTTATTTTCCCTAATTTTAGTAATTATCTGTTCTTAAAATCATACATGAGAAAATTATTTCTCTACTTGTTTCTGTTTATCCAATTCGCGGCACTAGCTCAATCTAGTTGTCCGGCACCGATCATCTCGGGGAATACAGCCAATTCCAGATGGCGAGTTATAGGTAGTGAAGTAAAGACATTTAATGCTAATTCTTGGATTCAGTCCCCTGCTACTCTTACCCAAACCACCAGGCAATACAAATTAGAAGTAAAAGGAACTTACGGCATTGAAAATAGCATAAACCATCTCGATGCCGCTTACCAAAGCCCACAATCCACACAATTAATAGGCACTGGAACACCAACCTTGATTACCGATGGAAGCAATAAATGGCTTTTGAATAATTCTGTAGCGCCTGCGCCTAACAATAATTCCGATTACCGTAGTGATCATATTTATGAATATTATTTAGGATTAGGAGACGGTTCAGCTAAATATTACTACTCCTATGCCGATCCTAGCCCAGGTGACAACAGTGGCTCACTTGAATTCACGCTATCCTATAATTCAGGGTTAGCTCAAATCTGTACAGGGGGATCAGCCACCTTAACTACGGCTGCTACCTCAGGAACGATTGAGTGGTTTAAAGATGGAGTCAGTATAAACCAATCAACACAGAGCATTACTGTCACAACACCAGGAATTTACACCTCCAAAACGACTATTGGAGGATGTACAAGTCCGGCTAGTAATCCCATTGAAGTACGATTTCTTCCTGATCCCTCCGTCACCCTAAGTGCTGTAGCGGATATTTCTTCTAATGCCGAAAGCTTTGCATTACCTTACACCAATAAAGTCCAAGGCACTGACACCTACTCTATTTATGCTGGAGCCAACGCGTTGAATGGGTTTGATGAAGTACTGAATGCCCCTATTACCACTTCACCTATGGCTATCACTATTCCTTATGGGCAGGTGGGTACATTTGATTTTAATTTAGTTGTAAAAAACTCCCAAGCAAATTGCGTCTCTGCTCAGATTCCCTTTACGGTTACCATTTATTTAGCCCCTCCAACAGGTCTAAATTATAGTACGCCTAATCGCTTTGTAGTTAACCGTCCTGTTACATTAACACCTACTTTCATAGGCCGTATTGATAATTTCACCATCAGCCCAACTGCTCTTCCAGGAGGCCTAACTTTCAATCCACTTACTGGACAAATCACAGGCACCCCTACACAAACAACAAGCACACAAACCTACACCGTATCAGGTAGTAATAGCACTGGAACTCCAACTACGGCAACATTTACAATACAAATAGTCATCCCGCCACCGACAATCACGATAACTACTGGCTCTGAATATGTATTTACTCAATACACCCCTATTAGCGCTATTTCACCTTCTGTAACCGGTTCAGATGTTACCTATCAGTTACAAGGAACATTACCTACAGGGCTTGTATTTAATTCAACTGATGGATCTATATCCGGAACACCTCAAGTTCCTATGCCTAGAACTAGATTTGTCATTATAGCAACTAACTCAACAGGACCGGCTCAATCAGAAATTTTCATAACGGTTCGTATCGCTGCTCCTACGAATTTAGCCTATGTTGTTCCCTCTCGTTTTTACACAGGAACTACCATAACGCCTATTACACCCACTAATTCAGGTGGAGTCATTTCAACATACACGATTGACCGACCTTTACCTACCGGATTAACTTTAAATCCTAACACAGGAGTAATTTCAGGGACTCCCACTGCCATCGCTGCTGCTACAGCTTACGTGATTACCGGTACAAATTCAACGAGTTCCACCAGTACAACCATTAACTTTGATGTGGTTATACCTCCTCCATCTAATTTTACTTATCCCGGTCCTTTCCAATTTTATCAATTTGTACCTATTACTCCTATGGTACCCACGGTAACAGGACAGGTAGATTCCTATACCATTGTGCCCGTCAATTTACCTACTGGTTTAACATTCAATACAACTACTGGAGTAATAAGTGGAACACCTACGGCTTTAAGTGATCCTACGTTATATACCATTACAGCCATCAATACAACAGGACAAGTAGTCGCCACCACGAGTTTTTCTGTCGTCATTCCTCCTCCTACTAATTTATCTTACCAAACGCCTTGGATCTTTACAGAGGGGACAGCTATTCCTACCTTATCGCCTACCGTGACCGGAGCCGTATCACGTTACACAATCACTACATTACCACCAGGGTTGAGTATCAATGCGACAACAGGTTTAATCAATGGTACTCCTACAGCCGCTGTGCCGCAAGCGATTTATACCGTTACGGCGGAGAATAGTACCGGATTCACCACTTTTGACATTGATATAACCGTTCGTATGGCGGCGCCATCTGGATTGTCTTACTTTGGGCCAAATATTTACGAGGAAAGAGTTCCTATCACTGCCTTATTGCCAACTGTAGCTGGTGTCGTTTCTAATTACACGATCAACCCCACTTTGCCAGCAGGGTTAGGTATCGATCCTATTTCTGGGGTAATTTCGGGAACACCCGCTTTGGCAAACCCCGCCACAAATTATACCATCACAGCTAGTAATTCAACAGGAAGCACTGGGGCCACCACTTCCATCACCGTCCTAATCGCCAAGCCACAAATCTCCTACACGACACCTAATGTGTTTTATGAGACGGTGGCTATTAATCCGTTAGTTCCAAACAAAAATGGAACGGTTGTTAACTCCTTTGCGATCAGTCCTGGATTACCGGCTGGCTTGAATTTTGACACGAGTACGGGAATCATTTCAGGGGCGGCGACGGTTCAATCAACTAGAACCCCCTATACGATTACGGCGACGAACACGACGGGAACAGGAACCGCAGTAGTGGATATTACGGTCACCATTCCGCCACCTACGAATTTGACCTACGTGAACCCTCCTACCTATTTTACAGGCACAGCGATCAGTACCTTAAGTCCTACGGTGACGGGTTTTGTGGCGTCATATTCGATCGACAAACAACTTCCAAATGGACTCAGTTTCGATACGAATACGGGAAGGATTTCGGGGACGCCTACGCAAGCAATTCCTAGAACTATATTTACGATTACTGCCACAAATGTGGCGGGGTCAAGTTCGTATGCACTTCCTATCACGGTATTAATTCCAGCGCCTACTGGCTTGTCTTATAATACCCCTAATGTATATGAAGAAGGGGTTGACATCAGCCCTCTGAATCCTACGGTAACTGGTTATGTTGCCTCTTATTCCGTCGCTCCGGCACTACCAGATGGTTTAATTTTAGATGTGACGACGGGACGGATTTTTGGCATACCTACTTTGGCAAAACCGACCACAACCTATGTGGTTACCGCGACGAATTCGACGGGATCTACCTCGACGAATGTGGTGATGACGGTGTTGATTGCGAGACCAAGAAATCTGGTCTATGCAACCCCAAAAGTCTTGTATCAAGACTTTCTCATCCCCGATATCGCTCCATCCGTTTCCAGAACCGTAGCGACTTATTCCATCGACCGCACGCTTCCTGCAGGGCTTTCCTTTAGTTCGACTACGGGAATCATCAGTGGAACTCCCACGGCTTTAGGTTCGATGCAGACCTATGTGATCACGGCTAGAAATAGCACGGGATCGGCGACGGCGAGTATTGACATTTCGGTGGTGATTGCGCCGCCGTCTAATTTGGCCTACTTCAGTCCCACTCGATTAATACAAGATAGTACGTTAGCACCGGTTAGACCGACCTATTCCGGTTTAGCGACTGCCTTCACGATAGACAAACCTTTGCCTTTAGGGCTCACATTCAACAATGCGACGGGAGAAATTACGGGTAAACCGAGCGTCTTCACGGGACTTATACGCTATATCGTAACGGCCTCCAATTCGACGGGGTCTACCTCTGCTCCTTTGGACTTAGAAGTATTAATTGCTCAGCCTAAAAATCTTTCCTACGCCACTCCTGTCATTTATGAGGAGGAAGTGCCCATCACTCCGTTAAATCCAAGCGTGACCGGAAAAGTAGATACGTATACGATTGACAAAGCGTTGCCGGATGGTTTGACGCTTAATCCGATCACAGGGGTTATATCTGGGACTCCTACGAAGGCGATTCCATTAACGGAATACTGGGTAACGGCTACTAATACGACGGGATCTGCTAGGGCACGACTTGTGATCACGGTATTAATCGCAAGACCTCACATTACGTATCCAGAACCTATACTAGGAGCACAAATAAATCCGGTATATACAGGCGTTGACTTATTTTTCCCAAGTAAAACGAACGCTGATTTAATCCCCGTTATCAAAGGCGTTGTGGGAAGTATTGCGATAAACCGGCCATTGCCTGCTGGATTAGTATTTGATCCTGCCACCGGAATTATCTCAGGTACACCTACCGTTTTAAGTCCGCCTACTACCTATGTGGTCACCATTACGAATAGCACTGCCGCTACTAAGGACACTATTCGGATTGCCACGGTTATTCCGCATCCGAGCAGTTTGAGTTATACCACTCCTCAGACCTATATTGAGAAGATTAAAATCAGTGCGTTGAACCCGAGTGTTCAGGGAAATCCAACGGTCTATACGGTAGACAAACCGCTGCCGGCTGGTTTAACATTGAATTCTTTGACAGGATCCATTACGGGAACACCTACGAAAGCACAAGACTTTACGAATTATGTGATTACGGCCACTAATTCAACGGGATACGACACCTTTACGATTTCAATTAAAGTCTTAATCGCCTTCCCAGAGATTGATTACCCCGCAACGGGTGTGTTCAAACAAGGCGTAGCTGTGAGCTTCAAGCCGGTCGTTGTAGGAATTGTCGATGTTTTCGCGATCGATTCTTTATTGCCTCCTGGCCTAAATTTGGATCCCAAAACGGGGCTAATTTCAGGTATCCCTACTTGGCCAGCCAAACCTAGAACCTACATTATCACGGCCACGAATTCCACTGGACCGGACCTCGATAGCACGACAATTACGGTGTTAGAAGATGTGAATTATGACACGGACAAAGATGGTTACACGGATATCGTCGAAATAGGCGGCGATCGAAATAATCCGGTGGATACAGATAAAGACGGGCTTCCAGATTACAATGATTTGGATTCCGATGGGGATGAAATTAAGGACGAGTGGGAGAATGATTTGAATTATGGCGGCCTACCTGATTGCGATCATGACGGGGTGGATAACCGAATCGACCCAGATGCCTGTGACCCGGTGGCCTTCCAGGGGATTTCGCCGAATGGAGATGGCAAAAATGATTATTTAGTCATTCCAGGCGTCATGCGTACGACGCCTAATACCTTAACGGTCCTAGATCGAGGTGGAAATATCGTATTCGAAGCAAAAGATTATGGCAATAATTGGGGCGGTGAAACGAACCGAGGGAATCCGATTTTAGCAGGAGATGGTCTATTACCTGACGGCGTATATTTCTATATTTTAGACTATAATGGCGTGAGACCTCGCGTTTCTACTTATATTTACATCAATCGATTAAAGAAATAAATGAAATTACGGATTGTGATTTTAGGGTGTTTGTTAGTTTTAGCTGGCCAAATAAAGGCCCAGACTGACCCTGTATTCTCCTTATTTCGATTGTACCCACAAATCATAAACCCTACGTTCGTAGGAGCTAGCGATAAGAACGAAATCATTCTTGTAAACCGCAACCAATGGACATCGATGCCGGGGACACCCGTCACCACTGCCTTGATGGGAAACTTTAATTGGGGAGAGAAAATGGGCGTGGGATTCACGGCATTTCTGGATCAATTAGGCCCTGTGAAAGCGACTTCAGTGAACAGCGATTTTGCCTATCACTCCTTGATTAATGAAAAATGGGCGCTCTCAGGTGGTATTCGCGTGGGGGTGACTAATTTAGCTTTGGACTTTGCGGGACTGAGTTTATTAGATCAAACAGATGAGTTATTTACGCAAAATTATTCTACCGGTTTACAGATTAATTCAGGTTGGGGAATTCGCCTAGCGAAAGAGGACAAGTTCTATGTGAGTATTTCTCAACCGAGGATGCTTTGGAATGATTTTGGCCTCCAAAACGGGAAATACAAAGACGCCTCCTTCTATTATGGCATGATAGGCAAAAAACAAGTCCTAAGTAAAGCCGTTAGTATTCACACCAATGCGATTGTGCGCGCAGCAGCTGATTTACCATTAAGCTATGACATCAACCTGACTGGGTCATTCTATGAATTACTTGACGTAGGTTTTGGCTACCGAAATGAAAACGCCATTGGTGTTAACCTGGGAGTTCAATTTAGCCCCACCGTTTATCTAGGCTACCAATACGAGATGCCCACGAATACGATTTCTAAAATCACGAATCAGACACACGAATTCGTGTTAAAGTTCCAATTCGAGCGCGGTAACTAACGCGTCTCTAATTCCGAGAACAAATTCAATCCCGCACCTCCAGCTAAGTAAAGTACTTCCGCTAACACCGCTTGCGTATAAAGTCCATCTACATCAGAATTTCCGAAAAACTGAAAGTCTGCCAAAATTAATCCAAGGCAAAGTAAGAAATTAGTGATCACAAAAAGTTTAATAGAACCCGTTACTTTAGCCACTTTGAATGCTTTTAAATAGCCTTCTGTTGCGTAGAAAAAGAAAGGTAATACGAGTAATGATTTGATATTTTTCATGTTGTTATCGTTTTGTTGATGCAAAGTTTCATTTATAGTTCGCCAAAAGTTGGCGACTTACTAAGAGTTTACTAGATTCGTACCACATGAATACGACAGATCGCCTAAAAGAGCTGAATAACTTATTTCTGCGAAAGACTTTTCCTTTGCGCGCGGCAACGGTGAGTGATTATTTCACGGAACATTTTGACCAACTCGGCTATAGCGAACGCAGCTTCAGCCGCGACCTAAAAGCGTTGAAAGAAAAGCTAGCGGAACGCTATCCTAGTTTAGAAGAGACGGAAGGCGATTTAATACGGTATTCAAAATCAGAGAACCGTTTCTATTATATTCGAGATGATATCAGCGCTTTCCCCTCTTTCTCCGAAAAGGAATTAGACCAAATCGCGTCCATCATCGATTTCAACAAACATTTGTTTACGGGGGGCAATGGAAATGGGATTGTGAATAAGTTGCGGGCGATCTCTTTGGAAAACAACCTCACAAAACACAAAGAACTTGCGAACTGGCCGGCTATCGAATTAATCAACGAGGGTGATCGCTCCGGATCTGAACACGTTAAATTTCTAGTAGACGCCATTGCCGGGAAGCAACTCATCGAAATATCGCACAAAGGTTTAACTGCCACCTCTAAAGTAAAAACCGTCACCGGGCTCCCCTTGTTGATAAAGGAATACAACAATGGTTGGTATACGGGCTGGTATGTATTGTTCCAAGAGATTTCAGACTTACAAACACGCATTTCGCTCGATAAACTTCGGCTCTTTGCCTTAGATCGAATCGAATCTATTCGACCAATTCAGACGAACTATAAAATCCGAATTCACCCAGATTTTCAACCTTCCGATTTTTTCAAAAACAACTTAGGTCTTTTTAGGGGTACCGGCGCCGCAGAGCGAATCATCATTCAAGTACGCGAAGATTCTTGGATCAAAGAATACGTCACTAAATACCCGATCCACCCATCGCAAAAATCAGTAGATGCCTTACATATTGAATTATTATTAGAAATTAATCAAGAATTAGAAAATTTTCTACTGCGCTATTCCACTGAATTACAAGTAGTTGAACCTGATCATTTACGTGAAAAGATGCGCGCAAATTTAGCCATTGCTGTATCGCTTTATCAATAAACTGATAATCTGATAGACCGGTGTTTGATAACCGAGAAATAGACCTACCTTCGCTTATTACAAAATCAATTAGTGGTTTGGTGTGCATCAAGATGAAAGAATTTTTCTTTCATCTTTTTTTTGATTTAGGAGGCAAGTAGTTTAGCTAAGTCTTTGGCTTTTAATTACAAACCTATTTCCTATACATGAACAACCTACAAAATTCACGCCGGGATTTCCTAAAGAACGCCGGCCTTATCGGAGCTGCAGCAGCTTTCCCTAATATTCTATCGAAATTTTCCGGTGAAAAAGTCAATCTTGCTTGTATCGGTATCGGTAACCAAGGCGGTTTAGACGTGATGTCATTGTACAACACGGGCCTAGCCAATATTGTCGCCCTTTGCGATGTAGACATGGGCGCACCGCAAACGTTAAAAGTGTTAGAGAAATTCCCAGATGTACCTCGCTTCCAAGATTTCCGTCAAATGTTTGACAAAATGGGATCGAAGATCGAGGCCGTTTCCATTGGTGTTCCTGATCATTCCCACTTCCCTATCACGATGATGGCGCTGGGTCTAGGCAAACACGTGTTTGTGGAGAAACCCATGGCGCGTACCTTTAATGAAATCGAATTGATGATGGCAGCGGCGCGCAAGCACCCGAAAGTAGTCACTCAAATGGGTAACCAAGGCCACTCCGAAGGAAATTACTTCCAATTCAAGGCTTGGAAAGAAGCAGGAATTATTAAGGATGTGACATCGATGACGGCTCACATGAATTCGCCACGTAGATGGCATAGCTGGGATCCAAAGATCACCAAATTTCCGGCAGCTGAAGCGATTCCTTCTTCTTTAGATTGGGATATTTGGCAAGGTGTTGTACAACCACATGAGTACCAAAAAGATTTTGTGAACGGTCAATGGCGTTGCTGGTTTGACTATGGTTTAGGTGCACTGGGTGACTGGGGTGCTCATATCATGGATACGGCACACGAGTTTTTGGACTTAGGCTTACCTACAGAAATCAATATGCTACGGGCAGATGGTCACAATAATTTCTTCTACCCGATGTCATCCACGATTCAGTTTAAATTCCCTGAGCGCAAGAATATGCCTGCGATGGATATCACGTGGTATGATGGCGTAAACAACATTCCACCGGTACCATCGAATTATGGAACGAACGAACTAGATCCGAATATTCCACCAGCGGCCAATGGCAAAATCCAACCCTCTAAATTAAATCCAGGCAAAATTATCTACAGCAAGGATTTAACGTTCAAAGGCGGATCGCACGGAAGTACGCTTTCAATTTTAGGCGATGCGGGCAAGGATTTAAAATTACCTGAAGTGCAGGCAAGTCCTTCGAATCACTATGCGAACTTCTTGAAAGCCTGTATGGGTCAAGAAAAGACGCGTTCTCCTTTCGAAATCGCAGGTCCTTTAAGCCAAGTGTTCTCCCTAGGTGTGATGGCACAAAAACTGAATACGAAATTACAATTCGATCGCAAGACGAAACAAATTACGAACAACTCCTTAGCGAATTCTCTTTTAGTGGGAGCGCCGCCAAGAAAAGGTTGGGAGCAATACTATAAAATCTAAAATTCAGGCACCACGTCTGGGATGAGTAATCTACCAGCTGTGGCCGCTTTGATTTGTTCAATAGAAACCCCGTGGGCACGCTCTTTTAATAGAAAGCCGCCTTCGGGGTTTATGTCAATCACGGCTAAATCGGTAATGATTCGCGTGACACAGCGCTCCCCGGTTAAAGGTAAATCACAAGCAGAGACTAATTTTGATTTTCCATCGGAGGTCAAATGCAACATCGCCACAATGACTCTGTCCGCAGAAGCGACTAGGTCCATCGCCCCTCCCATCCCTTTGACCATTTTGCCAGGTACTTTCCAATTCGCTAAATCCCCGCGCTCAGAAACCTGCATTCCCCCTAAAATCGTCACGTCAATATGGTCGCCACGGATCATCGCAAAACTTTCGGCGGAACTAAATAGAGAACCACCCTTTAAAATCGTAATCGGACGCTTGCTCGCATTGATTAAATCGGGATCTTCTTGACCAGGTTCGGCTAAAGGGCCAATGCCTAATAATCCATTTTCTGATTGTAATATCACTTTCATTCCTGGTGGAATATGGTTTGAGACCCGCGTAGGAATGCCGATGCCAAGGTTGACATAATCACCGTCTTTGATTTCTTTCGCTAAACGGCGGGCAATGATTTCCTTCTGTTCATCTTCTGAATGAGCTAAGGCACCGAATTTTTCAATGGGTTTGACATAGTTTGATCCCTGAAAAATGCGCTGCACATAAATGCCTGGGGTATGGATTTCATTGGGATCTAAGGTTCCCGCGGGGACTAGTTCTTCTACTTCGGCGATGGTGATACGACCTGCTGGAGCTATGACTGGATTGAAATTGCGGGAGGTTCCTTTGTAAATCAAATTGCCATCCGTGTCTCCTTTCCAGGCTTTCACAAATGAAAAATCTGCTGTAAGCGCGGTTTCTAAGAGGTATTTCTTTCCCCCAAACTCCCGCACTTCTTTCCCCTCAGCTACTTCCGTCCCTACTCCTGCCGGCGTGAAAAAGGCGGGAATCCCTGCACCACCACAACGGATGCGTTCCGCTAAGGTTCCCTGAGGAACAAGTTCCACGGATAAGTGCCCTTCTAGAATCAACGCTTCTAATAAGTGATTTTCGCCCACATAGGAACAGATGAGCTTATTGATGGCTCGGGAGGCGACTAGTTTACCTAAGCCAAAGCCTTCGATTCCCGCTTCATTCGAGATACAAAGTATTTCGGCAGTACCTGCTGCCAGCAAGGCATCGATCGCATTTTCTGGGATCCCAGTTAATCCAAAACCGCCAAACAACATCGATGAGCCCGATGTAACATCAAAAATGGCCTCAAAAGCCGAATCGTAAACCTTGTTCATTTGGTTAAATTAAACAGAATATTCTTATCTTGTAGCTGATTAATATCAAGTTTTGGCAATACTAGCTCCGCTGTTCGGCATTTTCACCTCCTTTATTCTCTTGTACTACCTTAGTTCATTGAATAGATCCAATACGTTTTTGGCCTTGTTTTTCTTGTGCTGTAATTCGGTATTGATGGTGTATTTTGGGTTGCATTATAGTAAAATCGAGTTTTGGGAGGGCATCTGTTTTGTACACTTTTTACCACTCTCCTTCTTGCTCGGCCCTGCTTTGTTTTTTTATGTCAAACACACCGTTTCAGAAGACAAGCAACTTCATTTGTCTGATTTATTGCATTTGATTCCGGCGATTTTTACGGGATTAGCCACCTTACCTTTCACGACTTTGTCCTTAGCGACGAAGACGGCGATGGCGCACGAGATTGTGAATATCACAGAAGATTATAATTTGAATTTCCAATGGGTCACTTTTGAACAGATTTTATATGGCCGTTCTATCCATTTAATTCTCTATTGTGTGGCTTCTGTGATCTATTTTCTTGTGAATAAGCGTCATCTCCTGCTGAAGTACGGTGCTTTACCCTCGAATCACCGCTTAATTCAAAAGTGGATTTTCTCTCTCATTTTTTTACAATTAGTTATAGCAGGAAATAGCCTAGGCCATATGTTAACAGTATATGCCCACAATTATGCCATTTTAGGTATACCGTCTAACGTCATTTTCAGCGAAGCGCGTTTCTTTGCGATTTGTGGTGGTGGATTTTTTGTCCAAAACTTCATTTTGTTTTTATTCCCCAAAATCCTCTACGGTAACGTTTCCTACGAGGTTGAATTAAGCGAAGGGACCATCTTACAAGAGATCAAATCTAGTTTACCCAAGAAATCCAGTAGCTTTTATGCCTTTGAAAGGGAATTAGAGGGTTATTTAGCCTCACACCCCTTTGTGAAGAAAGACTTCTCCTTGTCACAAATGTCCTTTGACCTAAAAATGCCCGAGCGATTCCTGTCGAATTACTTCAATAAGGAGATGGAAAAGACCTTTGGAGAATGGAAAAATGATTTGCGCATTGAATATGCGTGTCAATTAATAGAGGAGGGAAATGCGAAGAAGATCACCATCGAAGCCATTTCAACAGATGCTGGTTTCGTCTCGCGTTCAAAATTCATCGATGCCTTCAAGGCGCGCAAAGGGGTGACCCCTTCTACGTATATCAAAGAAAAGGCAGGAGCCTAAGCCCCCGCCTTTATCCACTTATTTACTTGCTGGCAGTAAACCTAATTGCGTCATCAATACCATATTGTCCATGAAATCTTGCTCTTCAGCAATTTTTCCATCCTTCATTTTCACGATCGTACAACCGATAACGTCTACCGATTTTCCCGTTGCAGGAATGCCAAAGAAATTACCCGTGTGCTTTCCTTTGAACTGCCAGTACTTGACTAATTTGTCGCCATCCGCAAAGATTTCCTTCACTATAAATTGACGCTCCGTGAAACCAGTTACAAAGTTTTCGTAATAGGCTTTGCAATTCGCTTTGCCTTTTACTTCTGGAACGGTATGCAAAACAGCATCCTCTACATAAGCTGAATCCAAGATATTGGTGCGACCTTCATTGATGGCCACTTCCCAAACACGCCCGTAATAAGCTACATTAGCCTTGCCTACAATGGCATTTTGCTCCGCCTCTGACGTGCAAGAGAATAATCCCACCGCTGCACAAAGTGATAAAATAAGTTTTTTCATTGTTGTTGTTTTTTAATGTTTACCAAACCTAGTTCATCTCCATCGCTAAAGCTTATTTAGGCTGAGCGAATTTGTTCCCTTTTGCGCATTTGGGAACAAATGCATTCTCCTTTTCTTTCCACAGACCCTTTTTTCAAGCGTACTTGCTGACCTAATCAAAAAAATTAATCCCAATGAAAAAATTTGTTCTAGCAGGTGCGATCATCGCATCGACATTCAGTGTCTCGGCACAAACGACAGCAGGTAAGTATTTCTCTGGCCCAGATGCTGGAAAAGCATTTCAATTAGGTTCTGAAAAAAGCAGCCAGGTAGTATTAGATGCGGTTAAAGCATACAATGCAAATGATTCTGAAAAGGAACTAACGTATTACTCTTCAGAAATGCAAAAGGACATGGTTGAATTCAACAAGAAATGGCACAACTATATCAAGAATGTAAATGATGTACCTATGGCGATCTTGCCTATTAAAGTAGCCGGTTCAAAGAATGAAATTGTATTATTGCAATCAGAAGAAACGCGTGAAGCAAAAGATGGTTCAAAAGAGAAAATGAATCTTTTTGAGATATTCGAAATAAACAAGGATGGCAAAATCAGTAACTTCAATCAATACTCGAAAATTCCATCGACTAACGAATTCGGCAAAACAACAGGCGGAAAATATATTACGGAGGATCCTAAGAATGAAGTAAATGGCAGAGCATTCCAATTCTCAAATCGCGGTGAGATTGAAGCTATGGAGAAATTCAACAAAGCCTATAATGCGATGGATGTTGCTACAGTGTTAACTTTCTTCGCTGAAAAGGTGAAAATCACTGACTTTGATGGCAACAAATCAGAGTTGACAAAAAAAGACCTTAGCCAAATGATGGATGGTTATACTTCACTAGACTGGAAATTTACAAGCATTCTTCCTATTAAGATCGCCTATACGGATCCAGTTTCAGGTGTATTTGTCACTTCTACTGAGAAGCGTGTTTCTAAGGATGGTTCTGTTTGGAACAAATCGTTAGTTGAAATTTTCCAATTTGATTTAAACGGAAAAATCTCCGGTATTGATCAATATTCTCAAGGGAGAAAATAATCCTTGCTAAGCATTTTTAAAGAGGCCGGAGGACATTGTTCTTCGGCCTTTTATTTTAACCGCTGTTTCCTAAAACTCGACGGTGCCTCCCCTGTCCATTTCTTGAAGATCCGATTGAAATAGGAAAGACTTTCGAAGCCGGTTTCGAAGCAAGTCTCAGTAACGTTCTTGTCTTGAATCAAGAGTTTCTTCGCGTATTGGACGCGGTATTGATTCACGAAATCGGTGTAAGTTAGTTTCGTCGTTTTCTTAAAATAACGGCAAAAGGCCGAAAGAGAAAGGTTGACTTCATTCGCGATTTGCTGGGTGTCGATGGGTTTTTGGAAATTTGCTTCGACGAATTGATGGATGCGGTGCATCCGTTCTTGTTGTTTGAGGATGGTTTGGCTGGAAATGGGGCGAACTTCGAGGTCCACATATTCGTCTGATACTGCCAAAAACTGGAAGATGCTCATCAACTCCATAAACTGATGAAATCGATCCAAATGTGCTAATTTTTTCAACCGTACACCGGCGATCCGCTTCGTTTCACCCGTAAAGGCAAGTCCCGTTTTCGCCCGTTCCATCAGATCTACTACCTTTTTTAATTCGGGAATTCGAACCAATCCACTCTCGAAATAGGTCTCTGGAAACTGAATCACAACCGTCTCCACCGTGGCCTTTACGCCATAATCGAAATTCAAGTGAGGAATATAGGATCCGATTAAGGCCAAATCACATCCCTCATAAGTCGAGATATGTTCCCCAATGTGGCGAATTCCTTTATCTGCCTCTACATACACTAATTCGATTTCGGGGTGAAAATGCCAATAGAAAACTTCATTCAATTTAGGGGTCAATAGAAACCTAAACGAACTATCACTATCCGGCAGAATTTGCTCTAAATTCAATTTCATTTGCCTAAAATAGTTAAATGATGAAATAAAATATCAATACAGTGCAAATAATTATCAATAGAGCAGAAAAAAAGAGGCTCAGGTCGCTATACCTTTGGCATACAAAATAAACACCTATGAAAACTGACATCCCTAACAACGGCCACTACGATATTCCCGGCAATCCCTCCACCGCAAAGAGCAGTGCGGTAAAATTAAACGACCGTTCGAACGGCGAGCCACTTCGTGTATTAAGCGAAGAGGATTGGGCGTTTTGGAAACATAATGGCTATGTCGTGATTAAGCAGGCGGTTCCGAGAGAACAAGCATTGAAGACTGCGGCATTCTTGTATGAGTTTGAAGAGAAAGATCCGAATGATTCCTCCACCTGGTATACGGAGCCACGGGCTGAAATGAAGATGAAAGAGTTAGCGAACACGGGAATGGTAGAATGTTATAATAGCCAATTGCAATGGAATAATCGCTCGGAACAGCGGGTCTATGATGCCTTTGCTGATATTTGGGGAACAGAGAAATTGTGGGTGACCATCGATCGCGCGAATTTAAATTTCCCTATTCGTCCAGGTCATGAATACAAAGCCTTTATTCACTGGGATTACGATCCAGAAACAAGACCGGTGAATGTGCAAGGCGTTTTGGCCTTAGCGGATCAATTAGATGAGAATATGGGAGGCTTCCAGTGCATCCCTGAACTTTTTCGCAATTATGATACCTGGAAATTAACACAACCGGAGGATCGCAATCGCTTCCTTCCAGATACGACCGGCTTTACCCCTACTAAAGTCAAATTAGAAGCAGGAGACCTGTTGATTTTCAATAGCTTGCAACCTCACGGAATCCGAGCGAATAATAGCGACAAAGTACGTTGTGCCCAATATATCTCGATGATGCCAGCGGAGGAAGATAACGATTCCTTGCGCGAATGGCGCGTAAACTCGTGGCGAGACCGCATCGCTCCTGAAGGCTATGCTTTCCCAGGCGATCCACGCAAATGGGAACAAACAAAATACGAAACGGCTAGCCTGAATGCATTAGGTAAAAAGATTCTCGGATTAGATCGCTGGTAAAAACAGCAAAATAATTCTTACATTAGAGCATGAAAAAACTGCTCCTTCTTTTCGCCTTAATCAGCTTTAGCACCACCGCGCAAATCGCTGAGAAAGTAAAATCTATGAAAGCCCACACGGGTTATTTCAACTTCTACTACGATGAGTCGAATGACAAGATCTTTTTAGAGGTCAAAAAGCTGAATGAGGAGTTTTTGTATACCTATTCCCTAGCGCAAGGCGTGGGAAACAATGACCTCGGATTAGACCGAGGACAGCTGGGAAATGAGCAAGTGGTCTTCTTTGAAAAACAAGGAAACAAAATTTTCCTGGTGCAGCCCAATACCCAATACCGGGCGAATACAAGCAATCAATTGGAGAAATTATCCGTGCAACAGGCTTTTGCCAAGTCCGTGTTGTATGGATTTAAGATCGAAAGCGCTTCGGATGGAGCCTACTTAATCGACATCACCGATTTTCTGATGCAAGACGCGCATGGCGTATTAAAGCGCTTAACGCAGGCTAAGCAAGGGTCGTATAGTTTAGATAAGTCCAAAAGCTCTTTGGCCTTAGACCGCACTAAATCATTCCCTAAAAACACGGAATTCGAGGCTCGTCTGACTTTTGCAGGCAATGGAACAGGAGCTGAAGTTCGCTCCGTTGTACCAAATGCGGATTACGTGACGGTGGTGGAACACCATTCTTTTATCGAATTACCGGACAATAAATACGAGCCACGCTTGTTTGATCCACGTTCAGGAGCAAACACGATCTCGTTCCAAGATTATTCTTCCCCAGTCAATGAGGTGGTATTGAAGCAATGGATAACGCGCCACCGGCTGGAGAAAAAAGACCCTAAAGCTGCCGTTAGCGAGGCAGTTAAGCCGATCATCTATTATTTAGACAATGGCACCCCAGAACCGGTTCGCTCAGCCTTGATGGAAGGTGGTCGCTGGTGGAACCAGGCATTCGAGGCGATCGGATACAAAGATGCATTTCAGGTCAAATTATTGCCGGAGGACGCAGATCCGATGGATGTGCGCTACCACGTCATCCAATGGGTGCACCGTTCCACTAGGGGCTGGAGTTACGGCGCTTCGATTACAGATCCGCGTACGGGCGAAATTATGAAGGGCCATGTGAGTTTAGGCAGCCTTAGAATCCGCCAAGATTTCTTGATCGCTCAAGCGTTGATGAACGCCCCGTTTGCGGTTGATGGCTCGGCGAATGGACCGATGATGGCCATGTCTTTGGCCCGTATCAGACAACTGGCGGCGCACGAAATAGGCCATACACTAGGTTTTGCACACAATTATGCAGCGAGTGCAAGGGAGAATTCGAGCGTGATGGATTATCCCCATCCACAGATTGATTTCAAAGGGGATCAAATAGATTTCAGCCACGTCTACGATACGAAAATCGGGGATTGGGATAAAGTATCAGTTGATTACGCATACGGCGATCACAAAACAACAGCTGAATTAAATCAAGTCATTGATAAAGCCTATGCCAAAGGGCTTCGCTTCATCACCGACTCCGACGCGCGCAACCCGGGTGGAGCACACATTTATGCACACCTTTGGGACAATGGAAAAACGATTGTAGACGAACTAGATCACATTTTGCAAGTTCGAAAAAAAGCGATAGCTAACTTCTCCGTTCACAACATTCGACCGAACGAAACCTATTCTCACCTGGAAGACGTCTTCGTTCCCTTGTATTTCTTACATCGTTACCAAACCGAAGCGACCACGAAAATCATTGGCGGTTCTGAATACAATTACGCGGTGAGAGGCGGCAAGGAATTAGTCTTAGAACCTGCTTCAGTTGCTTTACAAACACTAGCTTTAAAAGCGGTGACCCAGACTTTGGACGCGCGCACACTAGCGATTCCTAAGGATAAATTAGCCCTCTTCCCTCCACGCGCTTTCAATCATGACCGGACGCGCGAATCGTTTAAAGGCAAGACCGGCATCACCTTTGATCCGATGGGGGCAGTGGAATCCGCTGCCGATTTCACCTTGGACTTCTTATTACATCCAGATCGCTTATCTCGTTTAGCAGGAAATAAAGCGGTGAATGCGCAACAATTAGGGGTTTCTGAGACATTAAGCACCTTGTTAAACGCAACCCTTTACACGGCACACACGGATCCCTATTTGCAAGCCACGCAAGAGACCATCAATTTCAAAGTAGTTTCGTCTTTATTGAATGTGTTAAATGCGCCATCTATTTCTCCTTTAGCGGCGGCAGAAGTGAATGAGTCTGTTAAAGGAATTCGATTTATGTACAGCAAAAAGCCTGGCGCTTTCGCAAGCTATCTTGTTCAAACAATCGATCAATTCAAAGCGAATCCAGCGGATTGGAAACCGATGCAGACGCCGATGATTCCGGATGGTGCGCCTATTGGCATGGATTGTTTCGAATAGGCTGTACTCGTTTGAACACATTTGGCCCTATTTGGCCAAAGGATGTATCCTGCGGTTAGCGTAGCTTTATTCCATAGAAATTAAAACGCTATGGAAACAAAATACTATCTCTGCAAAAGTCCTTTTTACGTTTTATTAATGGGAAAAGAGGGGCGTGAAGTAAGCGTCCGTAATGGGATGATTGAAGTCTACTCACTTCGATTATTTCGCTGGAAAAAATTAGTGAATACCTTCCCAGTAAATGACGTGGTTCAGGTACGGACAATCGAAAATCTGGTACTAGCTGACACCTTCATCGCCCTCACGAAAAATCGTTTTTGTTCGCTACGGCATTTACGGCCTAAAGAAGCTTTCGGATTGAAGAGTTATGTAGCGATGATGCTTTAGATGACCAGGTAAATCGACAAAATAAGTAAAGCAATTCCCAGTAATTGCAAAGCCTTCACTTTTTCGCGGTAGAGGATTTGGCCAAAAATCAAGGTTAAAACGAGTTGTGATTTACTGACAAAGATGATTTGTGTAATCGTTGCGGTCTTGTATGCAATGTTCAGAAAAATCGATCCTAAAATAATGAAGAGGGCGAGCATTCGGATGGGTGTTTGAGGGATTTGCTGCCAATTTTTCCTTTGGAAAAGAAGAAAGACTCCTGCACATAAGGTCACGCACAATTCTAATAAAAAGGAAAACGGGATTACGCCGAGCCAAGCCACAGGATACTTAAATAAAGCATAGGACACGCCCCAGAAAAAAGAAGCTAAAATACTGCCTCCTAAAGCCTTCATAAAAGAGCTTATCGAGCTAAAATGCCAATCACTTTGGAAGAGTAAAAAAACACCTCCCACCACGGAAAGGCTTGCCATCGAATAGCTAAATTCCCAAGACTCCCCTAAAAATAAGACCGCGGTCAGCAAGCCAAAGAGATTAATCGAAGAAACAGGCGCTACCAGTGAGACTGCCTCAGATTTCATGGAGCGAACAAAAAAATACAGGCCAAACGAACTAAAAACGCACAAACCGATACTCATCGCCAGTTGCGAGGTCGTAAATACCGGTCGCGCACCTACCCAAGGGGTGAAAATCCCCCACTGATAATCCACCAAATAACAAAGACCAAAAAACGAAGTGGTATACAAGCCTCTACTAAAAATGACTTGCAAAAAGGGGGCATCCTGAATCGCTTTTTTCCAATAGGCATTACTAAAGCCATAAAAAGCAGAACTTAATAATATATACAAAAAACCTAACATGCCGCTTCTATAATGGCTACCTGCTGATTTACCCAGCCTTTATCACAACTGTAAATATAGAGCAGGTTGATTTGATTCATCGCTGCGCGCGCCTGCACTTTATTGCCTTTCAGGATAAAGTATCTGGCTTTTAACAAATACATTTTATTCAGGTTATGCTTTTCTGGAAACGAAAAATTAATCAATAAATCGTCCACGACAAATCCCTCAATAAAATCAAAAACGCTAAAATCCTGCTGATACACTTCCAATAATCGATAGAAAAAGACCAAAAAAGAAAGTTTAGACGAGAAGTCCTGCAATCCATTAAAAAATTGATGAGCCGTTTCTGATTTTGATTCCAAGATATAATCCCAGGCAGCAATTCGCCCCTTTAAATTAGGATGCATACCTTCCTGAAAAGATTGTTTACTCAACGCTAAGTGACGCTGAGCACCCGGGATATCCCGTAACTCAAAAGCTAGCTGGCATAACATCAGATTTTTAAAGACCGGCATATCTTCCACTAAATCATCCGAAGTCGCTAGAAGCCATTTACCATAGTAGCCTTGTAAGCCATCCTCTTCCACAAATAACTGCAATAGAATTCGCTGAGCCAGTTCATTCGTCTTCAATAATTCAGCAACATAGTTGATGACTGCCTCGTTATTTTGGCAACTTTGCACGTAAATCGACTGGAAGGACACGTAGAGTCGCCAAGTCACATCCTCACTCTTCGTGTCAAATGGGATTTCAAAGATTTGGGTCAATAAATCGAAATTTTTGACTTCCAAACAAAGGTCAATAATCGATTTAAACTGGTATACCTCATCCCAGGTCTTCATTTGAAATTGCTGAACTATCCCTAAGATAATTTGATCATCTTTTCGATTTCCCAAGCGATTCAAAATGAGCATTTCGTTGAAAAAATCTTTTTCGAATTGACTTACTGCTTGCTGAAAAGAGGTGAAATCAGCATAGCCTATTCCCTTACAAAGGCTATCTAGTGTAAATCGGGAGGCATTCGTGGGTCCTTTAATAATGCCAAAAAGCCTTCTCAACGTATTATACGAAATAGAGATTTTAGCTTTTCGCTCTAGTTCTTCGCTTAGTTTTTGGCAGGAATAGGCATCGATCACCTGAATACCATACACATCTTGGATGATTTTAACTAACCACTTCTTTTCATGAAAACTGATGGGTACCGATGCTGGCATAGATTTAGAACAATTACCACTCAATATACGATTTAATTCATTCAGGCCAAATCTGCCATTCCAACAGAAGACCTGTTGAGTCTATTTGGACTCATTTGGACAATTTTGCAGCGGATGCATTTGTTCCCTTTTGCGAATCTGGGAACATTTATTTTTAAAGAAAGTGGAAGACTTAACTTGGAACGATTTCAAAAATTTTAACTTAGCATGGCACTTTTTTAAAATCATTTTCGTTTTGTAAAAAACCAAATAATCAACGCCATGAAACGTATAACAACTATCACCTTGTACCTTTTTATTGCTGCTCTGGTTTTTTCTTGCCAAAAAGAGGATACATCCTCTGGCACAGGAAAATTAGCTTTAAGTGTTACCGACTCCCCCATTGATGCTAGTAATGTGAAAGCAGTTTATGTCACCTTTACAGGATTAGAATACCAAAACAGCGCCGGCAACTGGACAACTGCTTCCGAATTTACTACTCCACAAATTGTTAATTTACTTGATTTGCAAAATGGAAAGTCTTCTTTATTAGGCGAATATAGTTTAAGCTCTGGAATCTACACAGGACTTCGCTTTAAATTAGATGCTCCCACTAGAGGAGCAAATACCCCAACAAATCCAGGATGTTATGTCGAATTAACCACTGGTGAAAAGAAACCATTATATGTTCCAAGTGGCTCCCAATCAGGCTATAAAGCGATAGGCAATTTTACCGTACCTATTAATGGAACAGTCTCTGTTACCTCAGATTTTGATCTTAGAAAATCAATTATTTTGACTGGCTCAGGAAGTACCTACATCTTGAATCCTACCATTAAAATTATTGTAAATAATCAAGCCGGAGAGATAAAAGGGACTATTTCAAATGTACTTAATACAAGCAAGTATGTAGTCTATGTGTATGAAAAAGATAAATACACAACTAGCGAGAGTAACGAACCCTCAGGAGAAAATGTACGATTCCCTGGGGCCACCACAAGTACTAAGGTAGATTTAACAGGAAACTTCCAATTCTCCTTTTTAGCTGCAGGAACGTATGAATTAATTGTGGTATCAGAAAATAGCTCAGGTATTCCTACGGTTGAAAAAATAATAACGGGAGTGCTTGTGGAAAGTAAAAAATCAACTCTAGTTTCGAGTAGTCTTTGATGCTTTTGTTTCATATGTAAGTATAAGACTTTAAACTTGCGGCCACTACAGTAAGTAGAAAACCAGTAGGAGTCTCAGACGAACTTGTTCCCTTTTGCGGAAATGGGAACAAGTTCGTCTTTTTGCTATATTTGAAAAAAGACTCTCTAAACCATGCAAAAAGTGTGCGTAATCGGTGCCGGACCTTCCGGAATCACCGCCTTAAAAAACCTGTTAGATCAAGGCCTGGAGGTTGTCTGTTATGATTTCAATACGGAAGTAGGCGGTAATTGGGTCTACAATGAGAAAACGGGACACTCCAGTGTTTTCGAGACGACGCACATCATTAGTTCGAAAACCTTATCGCAATACGAGGACTTCACATTCGATGACTTTGAAAAAGGAATGCCTGACTATCCTTCTCACGATCAACTGAGACGTTATTTTCAAGGCTATGCCGCCCATTTCAATCTGTATCCACACATTGAATTCAATACGTTAGTGAAATCTTGTGAACTAGACGAAGCGAAGAACTGGGTGGTAAAAACGGAGCATAATGGAGTTGAAAAAATAGAAACATTTACCCACCTTGTAGTTTGCAACGGGCACCATTGGCTGCCTAGAATGCCTCAATATCCTGGAGAATTCAGTGGCAAATTCATGCATTCACACGAATTCAAAAAAGCAGAACCTTTTCGCGATCAACGTATTTTAGTGATTGGTGGGGGAAATTCAGCTTGTGACGTAGCGGTGGAGACGAGTCGCGTTAGCAAAAAGACAAGTATCAGTTGGAGGAGAGGGTACCGGATCGTGCCCAAGTTTTTGTTTGGAAAACCGAGTGATGTGGTCGCCTCGCGCTTAGCCTGGTTACCCACAAAATTGAAATTTTTCTTGTCTGAATTATCCGTCAAAATATTCTCTGGGTCCAATAAAAATTATGGACTTCCTGAGCCAGAACATAGCATCACGGCTACCCATCCCACGATCAATGAGGAATTATTGTATAAAGTGAGGCATGGCAAAGTGTTTCCTAAACCCGATATCGATCATTTTGAGGGTAAAAATGTCCATTTCAAAGATGGATCTGTGGAGGAATTTGATACGATCATTGCTTGTACAGGGTATATTTTAGAACATCCCTTCTTTAGAAAAGACTTCCTGAATTACAGTGAAGGCGATGTTCCTTTGTATTTGAAAATGTTGCACGAGAAATACGAAAATCTGTATTTCGTGGGCATGTTCCAGCCACTGGGTTGTATTTGGCCAGGTTCTGAATTGCAGAGTAAAATTGCGGCGAGAGAGATTAAAGGACTTTGGAAAAGACCAGAAAACATCGCTGAATTATGCCAAAGAGAAGTCACCCATCCCCACTTGAATCAAATCAAAACCCCGCGTCATACGATCACGGTGGATTTTCATTTGTTCGTGAAGCAGCTTAAGAAACATCTACCTAACAACTACGTGAGCAAAACCCCAGTTTCATGAAAGAAACGATCGTTTTTGTGCACGGTATGAGTCACGGCGCTTGGTGTTGGGAGGAGAATTTCGTCCCCTATTTCCAAGAACTAGGTTACGAATGCATCGCACTGAATCTACCTGGGCACGAAACACCGGGAAGCACTCAGCGCATTTCGTATTCTTTAGGCGATTATGTTCAGTCCCTACACCAAGTCGTTTCAAAACTAGAGCAGCCTCCCATCATCATCGGTCATTCCATGGGCGGGATGATTCTGCAACGTTTTCTTAAAACGGGGAGGTGTAAAAAGGCTATTTTGATGTCTTCGGTTCCTCCTTCTTGCGTTTTGCGCGCGAGCTTGCGAGCGCTCTTTCGCTACCCAGGATTGATTCCCTATTTACTTCAATTGAATTTGCTTGGCGGATTCAAAAAGTATCCGCAATTAATGTTCAATGGAACTTCTCATTTCGCCTCTTTTATGTGCGCGGAATCGTTCCTTGCTTATTTGGGCTTATTTATTCCGGTCTTTCATCGAAGCACCGTTCCGATGTTAGTGGTGGGAGGTTCAGCTGATGGATTGATTACAGTAAAGGAATTTGAACAAACCTCAAAACAATACGACGCAAAACTAGAAATCATTGAGGGAGGCTCGCATGATTTGATGCTGGATAAGGACTTTGAGTTAACGGCTCAGGTGATAAAAGAGTGGTTAGGTATTCCACATTTCAAATAAATTCCCGACCTTGCCAGCCTAAACCCCAAAAAGATGGCCAAAGGCATGAATTCCCAAAAGGCGGCAAAGAAAGAAGCCGTGAAAACTCCGAAGGAGAAAAAAGAAGAAAAAAGAGAAAAGAAGAAAGCGGGCTATCAAT
Source organism: Aquirufa antheringensis (assembly GCF_023921165.1). Classification (NCBI taxonomy): domain Bacteria; kingdom Pseudomonadati; phylum Bacteroidota; class Cytophagia; order Cytophagales; family Flectobacillaceae; genus Aquirufa; species Aquirufa antheringensis. Next base: position 614,733 of record NZ_CP049835.1, on the reverse strand, counting down.
AGATAGCCTTTTCTTTTTAGTGCATTTGAAGTACTTTTGAGGCAGATGAGCACAAAAGACCCCAAGGTATTTTTCATTACCCCTCCTTTTACCCAGTTAAATACGCCCTACCCTGCGACGGCTTATTTGAAGGGTTTTTTGAATACCAAAGGTTTGGCCTCTTATCAGGCTGACTTAGGCCTAGAAGTCATTCTCCAGCTTTTTTCCGCTAACGGACTACAGAACTTATTTGCGCACATTGAAAATTCAGGCAAAAAGCTGAATGAAAATGGGCAGCGTATGCTTCGACTGAAACAGTCCTACATTCGCACGATTGACCCAGTTATTTCCTTTTTACACGATAAAAACCCCACCCTTGCGCACGTCATTGCGGAGCAAAACTACTTGCCGGAAGCGTCTCGTTTTCAACAAGTTTCAGATTTAGAATGGGCCTTTGGGAGCATGGGGGTGCGGGATAAAGCGCGGCATTTAGCGACGCTTTATTTAGAAGATATTTCTGATTTAATTATTGATTCGGTGGATCCGCATTTTGGGTTTAGTCGCTACGCAGAACGCCTGGGCAGGTCTGCCTCGAGTTTTCAAGAGTTAAACCAGGCCTTGAATGCCCCGCTGACCTACATCGATGAATTACTAATAGATATATTAAAGGCTAAAATCGAGGCAGAAAAACCTGATCTAGTCGCCATCACCGCACCATTCCCAGGCAATTTATACAGTGCTTTGCGTTGTGGACAGTGGATTAAAAAACACCATCCTGCTATCAAAGTAGCCTTTGGTGGAGGTTATGCGAATACGGAATTACGCTCTTTACAAGAGCCGCGCGTGTTTGAATTTGTGGACTTTATCACGCTGGATGACGGGGAAACGCCTTTGATGAATCTACTAGAGTATTTGAAAGGTTCTCGGGAATTAAAAGATTTGAAACGCACGTTTTGTTGCATCGATGGAACCGTTACCTACCTGAATGGGTCGAAGGATTCCGATGTGAAGCAAAAGGATGTGGGTATTCCGGATTATTCAGATTTAGCCTTGGATTCCTATTTATCGGTCATTGAGATTGCGAATCCGATGCACCGTTTGTGGAGCGATGGAAGATGGAATAAATTGACTCTTGCGCACGGTTGTTATTGGGGAAAATGTACGTTCTGCGACATCTCCTTATCCTATATCAAAGACTACGAGGCTACGACGGCACCTATGCTGGTCGATCGTATTGAGGCGATGATTCAGCAAACGGGTAACAATGGTTTTCATTTTGTGGATGAAGCGGCGCCGCCAGCCTTGATGCGCGAAGTGGCACTCGAAATTATCCGCAGGGATTTGACCGTTGTTTGGTGGACGAATATTCGTTTTGAGAAGAGTTTTACCAAAGATTTATGCCAATTACTCGTTCGATCGGGCTGTATCGCTGTTTCTGGTGGTTTGGAAGTGGCCTCGGATCGATTGCTGGAACTAATTGATAAAGGCGTAACGGTAGCCCAAGTGGCGCAAGTAGCGGATCATTTTACACAAGCCGGCATTTTAGTACACGCCTATTTGATGTATGGATTTCCTACCCAAACCGCACAAGAGACCGTGGATTCACTGGAAGTGGTACGACAGCTGGTGGAAAATGGGGTGATGCATTCGGGATTTTGGCATCAATTTGCGTTAACCGCGCATAGTCCAGTAGGCCTACATCCAGCTGCTTATCAGATCCAAATCTTAAATCCTGAACCAGGAACATTTGCAAATAACGATTTAGAGCATGCGGATCCAACGGGAACTGACCATGCCTTGTTTAGTGAAGGCCTAAAGAAATCCTTGTTCAATTATATGCATGGAATTGGATTAGATATGCCGTTGCAGGAATGGTTTGAATTCAAAATTCCCCGCACGCAAATTCCTAAAAACTATATTAAACGCATTCTAGCACCTTCGGCAGAATCGATGCCTAAACCCACCTCAAAAATTTGTTGGCTCGGACCAGTTCCTACGAAGACTAAAAAATACCTATTATTCAGTTTAGGGAAAGAAGAAGTTGAATTAGAGGTTTCTGGAAAACTGGGTGCCTGGCTTATGGATGAATTGCCCAACTTATCCTTGGGCGCTGAAAAAACAGGAATCTTTGCTGAATTCCAAGCGGCATTTTCAAAGGCAGGCTTAGGTGATTTCGAAAACTTCTGGCAGGGAGAAATCGCGGAAGAGTTAAGGGAGATGGGGCTATTAGTAATATAGCACCGGGCTGAAAACAAAAAAGCCTCAAATTTCTTTGAAGCTTTTCTCTTAGTTGGCGGTCCGGACGGTGGGAATGAAACAAATCTGACTGAACTCAAATCGAACAAAAACGTCAAAATATAATAGTATAGGTATCATATTGGTTAGTCTAATTGTATCGAAATTGTATCAAATCAGGTCGTTCTGCTTCGGTTTTAGCACCACCCTAACCTACTTTTTAGAATCTCCAGATTTATGAATATGAGGTTTCAATGTTGGGTGCTTGGGTTTGCTTTTTGGTTTTATCCCACGTCTTTCATTCGGGGTACCACCAATTTTATTTAGCTTAGGACCAAGTTTAATTGCAGCAAATGTTTCCATAATTAAATGCCTTAAAGTAATAAAAATGATCTCAAAAATTTGACAACCCTTTTAAAATAAATGATAGTTCCAGTAGCCTCATAAGGCGGGATCAACCATTTATATAAAAAATAAAAAGGAACCGTATTTACCATTTCAAAACAACCTACAGATTTTTTTAAGGTACGAACAGGGAATAATTCTTTCCTGAATATTCTTTTTTATTACTTTTTAATCGAAAATTAATAATTCGAATATTTGGGAACAATTAATGAATAATTAAACCAAATGGAATAAATTAAACTTGGTTCCTTGTTAATCTTTTAACAAAGAAAGGATTATTTTCCCTCCATTTTTTTGGGGGAAAACCAAATCAGTCAATACGGCTTCACCTTCATTGGCGAATACTTCAACAATTGAATTATCTACAAAAATATCCAGTTTCAGGACGCCATTTTGGGGAACCACCTGCAAAGTTTCGATACTTGTGAAATTTTTGTTAAAGTCAATTTTTCCAGACTTGGTTCTGTCAAAAAACAATTTTTGAGTCATTGCATTATAAGTTAGCACACATTTCTCTTCCTCATTTTTTAGCAATTCCATTGCAAAACCATTGGAATTTCCTAAGTCAATAACTAAGCCTAGTTTGTAGGAATTATTTTTCATTTCCCAAGTTTTCGGTTTTGTCAATTCACTCGCTTTCAGTATTAACTCTTTGGAGTGGATACGATTGGAATAGATTGGCTTTTGAACTAAACGAAATTGCCCATTTTCTTTGACCAAAGATAATTTTCGTGGCATAGAAAACATCCCTCTCCTACCTTCTGAAGGAATATCTCCTGCATAGCTCCAGTTGCTACCCCAACCCATAATGATTGGATTTTTGTCTTTTGAAGGGAGGTTTTGAAAGGGGATTGCAGCATAAAAATCTTTCCCTCGATCCAATCTTAAAACCCCTTCTTGTTTGTCTGACACGAATGATTTTCCATCAAATTCCCCTACGAAATATTGCATCCCAGTAAATTCTGTGGCCTCCGCTGCGCTCGAAACCAGCATTACCCATTTTGAATTATCTGAATTTTCGACAGGAACCTTAAATAGAGATGGACATTCCCAAATCTTTGCTACATCACCCATTTTGCCAAACTCACTCAATAATGTCCACTCTTTCAGATTTGTAGATTCATAGATCTGCACCATAAATTCCAGTGGTTTTGCAACAATCATTTTCCACTTTCCTTCCTGCATGAACACATTGGGGTCTCTGAAATCCTTCAAACCGATAGCTAAGACAGGATTCTTATCATAGAATTTCCATGTTCTTCCTTTGTCAGAACTATAAGCCAAACTTTGACTCTGTGCCATACCTTCTCCATTTTTATTTAAGTGAGAAGTATATATGGCCACCATACCTTTGGTAAAACCTTTCTCAAAAAAGCCCGACGTATTTAGACTATCCACAACGGCCGCTCCTGAAAATACCATGTTAGTTGAACCATCCGCGTTCATCGTTTCAGGAATGGCAAGCGGTAGTTCTTCCCAAGTTTTAAGGTTTTTGCTCACAGCATGCCCCCAACTCATGTGCCCCCATTTATCTCCCGCTGGATTATACTGATAAAAAAGATGGTACTCTCCATCCAAATAGACTAATCCATTGGGGTCGTTCACCCAATTTTTCTCCGGAGTGTAATGGTAAGCGGGACGGTAAGTTGCAGATGGGATGCAAGCATTTAACAGGCATACAACAGCCAAAAAAGTGACTAATTTTTGCATTGATTTTGAGTTTATAATTGATGAATTAGAAAAAAATGGTAGTAGTAAAAAACTACTACCATTCGAATCATTCTTAACCTCTACTAAAATTGTTAGATGTTTTAGAAACCTGGATTTTGCTTGTATAAACCATTCGTAAAAGTGATTTCCGCTTGTGGAATTGGTAGATATTCATCCCTTCCAGCTGTAAATTTCGCTGTAGCTAAATACGGTCTTCTAACTTTCTCTTTTGAAATGTATTCATTAAGAGTTTGTTCAGCAATACCCCAACGAACTAGGTCAAAAAAACGTGAGCCTTCTGTAGCAAATTCAATTCTACGCTCCCACATTAATGCTTTCCAAGCAAAATTCTGTGTCCAGGTTGTAGATGAATAAGGCTTTACATTATACTTGGAAGCAAATGTTCCGTCTGCTTTTTTTAGTCTTCCCGTACTTGCCGCTGCTCTATTTCTGATTTGATTAATGATGTCTAAGGCTTTCTCTTGTTGTCCTAATTGAATGTAAGCTTCGGCTTGCATTAACAAGACATCATCGAAGCGTAGAATATCATAATTTTTTGCAGTTCCCATAAATGGTCCAAGTTTGAAATATGAACTACTAGAGGCCAATTGTTGAAAACGCATGGTATGAAAATTGCCATATACACCTGCATCACGTACCCAACTATTGTTGAAAGGTTTTGAATTATCATATTTATATGGGTGTCCATCGATTCCAACGGTGTGGTCAAGGCGTGGATCAACGGTTTGAGTATTTAGATTTGCATTGCTTTCATTGAATGTTTCAAAATTTGGCAAACCGTCAATATCCGTTGTATGTGCATTCACTAAGTTTTGACTAGCTGCATGAAATCCACAACATCCATATTGTGGAGCACCATGCGGATAATTCAATCCATCTTCGTAGCTCATACGTCCTGCGGTCGTTCCATCATTTACAGTAAATTGGATAGCAAAGATGGATTCTGGACCATTCTCCGTTTCCTGCAAGAAATTATCTGCAATGTCCGAGCTTAATCTATATTTCCCGGAAGAAATAACTGCTTGTGTAAGGGAAACAACCTCTTGCAATCTTGTTTTATTGATATTTACAACTTTATGAGTTGCATCTTGCTCATAAGCCTGGTACAACCGCACCTTGGCTAAATAAGCTTGAGCTGCTAACTTATTTGCACGAGCTACCTCTTGTTGTGTAGTTGGTAAATTATCAATAGCAAATTGAAAATCAGCCGCAATTTTATTCCAAGATTCATCATTACTTATCGTATTAGAAACTTTTAGAATCTCTTCATCAGAAATAGTTTCATCGAAAATAGGAATGTTTTTGTACAATCTTTTCATAACAAAGTAGCTATGCCCTCTTAAAAAACGCAATTCAGCTAAACGTATTTTTTTAGATGGATATTTGGCTTCATCTAGAGTATTTACGGCACGAAGGGCGACATTACATCTAGAAATTGACTTGAAAAGGTTTTGCCAAGAACGAGTTACAAAAGCACCAAGCGTGGGAGTAGTCAGATTATAGTGTTCTAGGGCATCTATTTCTCCAACGTCACCCGTACCACCCCCACCTTTGTAGGCATCGTCAGAACGAACACTTCCGTATACCCAGTCACTATAGATGGGTCCAATCATATCACCATTTCCAATGGCCGCATAAGCAGATGTCACCAAACCATCAATGGCCGCTGGAGAGGTCAAATCAGATGAAGACAATACACCTGTGGGTGTATAATTTAGTTCATCCTGGCAGGAGCCGAATAAAAATAGGCTCGAAACGATTATAGTTGAAACTATTATGTTTTTCATTTTTTTTAAAAATTTAAGTTTTATTACCCCCTTGGAGGTCATTCATTAATTCGATTTAGGTTTAAAAAGATGCGTTAATTCCGAAAGTGAAGGTTTTTGGAATCGGCACAGGGTCAAGGTCAATACGCTCTGGATCTGGGCTCAAGTAATTCTTGCTTTTTAACCAAAATAGGTTTTCAGCCATTCCATAAAAACGAATTCTTGAAAATACAGATTTAGGAGTGAGGGTATAACCTACTTGTATGTTTCGCATTTTGAAATACGAAGTATTGACGATGAAATAGTCAGATGTACGACCTTCCCCATTGTTATCCTTCAATGTTAGAGCAGGCACATTGGTATTTGTGTTTTGGGGTGTCCATGCGTTAAATACACCGGGACCAACATTTTCTCTACTTCTCATTAAATTATTGAAAACGGTATACACATCAAAACCTTCTCTACCCGCTACACCTGAACCGAAAATAGAGGCATCGAATTTTTTATAGGTCAAATCCAATCGTAATCCATATTCAAGTGCTGGTAAAGTGGTACCAATCCAAGTTCTGTCCAAATCATCAATTCTATTATCTCCGTTAATATCCACATATCGAATTCTTCCTGGGCCAGCACCTATTTGTTTAGGAGCCGCATCTACTTCAGCTTGCGATTGGAAAAGTCCATTGGTCTTGTAACCGAAAATATCAAATTGTGAATGTCCAATAATGGTATTTACCAAGTTCCCTGCATAAGCTGGACGTACATTTTCTGGCAATTCGGTAATTTCATCTCTGAAATGTGCAAAGTTTGAAACAAGATTGAATTTCAAATCATTTCCTACTGATCCACGGTATCCTAATACAAATTCCCAGCCTTTATTTGATTTTGATGCACCATTAACTGCTTTTGATTGTCCCTCACCAAGCGTTGCCGCTACTGGTGGCGTAATCAAAATGCCGGAAGTATTACGCGTGAAATAATCAAATGATCCGAAAATTTTATTGTTCAAAATAGCATAATCTAGACCTACGTTAATTTCATCTGTAGTTTCCCACTTTAATCCCGAATTGGCCGCTTGTGTTTGAACGAATCCTGAAGGCAATGTCCCGGTATTAGCTCCTGACAAAGAATAAGCTGTACCGATGTTCATATATTGTTCCCAAAAACCACCCACTAATTGAGCCTGAGTTGTTCCGTATCTTGTATCAAATAAACCAAAACGAGCTAAATCACCAATTTGTTGATTACCTACACGACCTACGCCGACTCTTGCCTTGAGTTCAGAGAAAATTTTATTACTCTTCATGAAATTCTCTTGGTCAATTCTCCAACCTAAAGAGGCTGCAGGGAAAATTCCATATTGATTATCTGAACCAAAACGAGATGAACCATCACGACGAATTGTAACCGCAGCTAAATATTTATCTGAAAAATTATAATCAACACGAACAAATTGAGAGAATAAACGACTTCCTGTAGAACCTCCTGAAACAGTGGTGTTTCCTGTTCCAGCATTTAGCGTAAAATAATCTTCTGACTGAAGAGCAAATCCTTCTTTCTTCGTGAATTGAAAATCCAAATCTGTTTTGATATATTCAGTACCAACTAAAAATTTGAACTGATTCTTCGCATTCAAATCCCAATTATAACGCAATGTATTTGACCAAGTAGTACTGATGTAATGATTTTGGTCAAAAGCTAAGCTATTTGTCGTACGGTTAAAAGCACCTTCCGAAAATGTAGGCGTTATCACCTTATTTAAGTATGTCGCGTTATCAACGCCCAAATTCGATTTAAAAAAGAGATTTTTGATCGGCTGAATTTCTACGAAAATATTTCCAAATGAACTCAAACGATTTGCATTGTTCCATTTCGCAAGTTCTTGCATGTGCAATGGGTTATTTCTATCCGAATAGCCTCCACCTGATGCACCCGCATAGGTTTTGCCGTCTTTCTGAAAAACAGGAATGGTAGGGACTAGCGTAGTAGCTAAAAAAGTAGTTGAAGCACCTCCCAAATCTCTTGCAGTAAGTGTTTCATTTGAATTCGCGACACGAAGATTAACACCAAACTTTAATTTATCATTGAATGCACGCGTCATGGCGTTGATGCTTCCGCTCAAACGGTCGTAGTTCGTATAACGCAACATCCCCGTATTTTTCAATTGCCCAATATTGATTTCTAACGAAGAATTTTTGTTGCCATAAGAAGCAGTAAAATCATTTTTTGTGATAATACCTGTTTTGTACATGACATCTTGCCAATTAGTATCACCGACTGGTGTATTGGCGTCTCCACCTACGTAAGGTTTAAGGGTAACGCCATTTAATTTTGGACTTTGAAAATTATTATTCCAGTCAAAAGAATATATATCACCATAACCAGCAGCAGGGTCTTGTCCATCATTGACGGAGGCTTGCCACAAGGCTTTTCCTCTATCCAAAGAGTTCAACATATTAAAACGCATGGATTTTTCTGATTGCGCAGAAATACTGCTATTGAATTGAAATTCAATCTTTCCATCTGAATTAGCCCCATTTCTTGTGGTAACTATAATAACCCCATTTGAGGCTCTTGCTCCGTAGATAGATGCGGCAGAGGCATCTTTTAAGACCTGAACTGATTCAATATTTGACGGATTCATGTTTTGGAAAACTTCAGGACGAGTCGTTGGAATTCCATCAATGATATACAATGGGTCATTATTCCCCAACGTATTGGCTCCACGAATCAAAATTCGAGAGTTACTTCCATTAGGAGAACCATCTTTTTCAATATACAAACCAGGTACACGCCCCTGCAAAGATTGCATCGGGTTACCTGAGCTGATATTTTTGATGGGTTTCAAATCAACCACCACCACTGATCCAGTCAAGTCTTGTTTTCTTTGAGATGTATAACCAACTACTACTACTTCGCTCAATTCTTTTCCATAAGCTAAGGTAATTTGTACATCGCTAACTCCTTTAATGGATACGTCCTGTTTTTCATACCCACTAAAACTTACTTGAATAGTAGAAGCACTTTCAGAAACTGAAACTGAAAACTTGCCATTTACATCGGTGATTGCACCAATTTTTGTACCAGTCACTAGTACACTTGCACCGATGAGAGGCACATTATTGTCGCCTCCTCGGACCGTGCCAGTCACCTGGCGTTGGGCGTAAGCCGCTTGTAATGTTAAAAACATCACAATAAAAGATAATAGGGTTTTTTTCATAATTTGAATTGTTTTAATTGTATGTATTAAACTTTACTAAAAGGAACTCGTACTGAATGATTATTTATTAAAAGCTGAATTTGTTCTTTGGAAATAAGAGGAGAAGCTCCATGGTGGGTGGCCACAAATGCTCCCACTGCACATGCTTCAATCAGGGCATTTTCTAGGGCGACGTTTTTTAAGAAATTTGAGATAAAGGAGGCTAAAAAAGAATCACCGCTGCCAATTGTATCCACTACATCAACCACAAATCCCGAACTGTGGAAAAACTCCTTTTGATGTAAAAGCATTGCTCCATCTTCACCCTGTGTTACACAAATCGTATCGATGTTAAATAATTCGGACAAATGATTTAGGTTTTCTTGAATTGTCCCTTTGGTACAAAACCAGCCTGATATTTCATCTAATTCAAGGTGATTAAGTTTCAGAAAATCTGCTTTTTTCAGTAAAAACGTGATAGTTTCTTTGTTGTAATAAGGTGGGCGTAAATTAATGTCCAACACTTTAAACTTTGCCACCTCCAAGAGTATTTTAAGTGTATTAAAGGTTTCCTCTGACCTGGCTGAAAGACTTCCAAAGACGAAACAATCCGAATGTTTAACTGCTTCCAATGCATCATTTTCTACTCCGATATAATCCCAAGCTACGGGTTTGACAATTTTGTAGCTAACATTATTTTTATCTTCAATATTCACTTTCACAACACCAGTTAGGTGCGTTTGTCCGTGTTGGATAAATTGCGTTGATAGCCCATTATCTTTTATAAATCTGAGCAACTCATTCCCTAAATCATCTGTGCCTACTCTACTAATGATTACAGCATTATTACCCATATTTTTCAATTGAATAGCAACATTCATGGGGGCTCCACCAGGCATTTTTCCTGTAGGAAGCATATCCCAAAGCATTTCGCCAAAGCAAATGATCTTGTTTTTATGACTCTGCATATTTCTAGTGCGTAATTATTATATTATCCATGTTCTCAAGTGATTTTCCTTTAGTTTCAGGCATGAGTTTCCATACAAAAAGCAATTGTAAAACCATCATAGAAGCAAAAAAGGCAAAGACGATGCCACCCCCAAAGGTTTCAGCAAAATAAGGGAAGGTAAAAGTGATGAAACTCGCCATTAGCCAATGTGTAAAACTGCCTAAGGCTTGTCCATTAGCTCGGACTTCATTAGGAAAGATTTCCGAGATAAACACCCAAATAACTGCTCCTTGAGAGAAACCAAAGAAAGAGATATACGCGAAAAGATAAAAAGGAACATTTAAACTCATTTGTTGGCTAAATAATGCCTGAGAAACCAAAATAAGTGTAAGAATAAGTCCGACGGAGCCCACCTTCATTAAGGTTCGACGTCCAAAATGATCAATCATCGAAATACCTAACAATGTAGAAATGAGGTTCATTAGCCCAATTCCCGCCGAAGACAATAAAGCTGAATCTTTACCAATACCTCCCATTTCAAAAATGCGGGGAGCGAAATATATAATTGCATTGATACCAGAAACTTGGTTAAATACCGCAAATAATACTGCTAACAAGATTGGCCGACTATAGGCTTTTTGGAACAAAACTACTTTCTCTGTAATGGTATTTTTCTGGATTGAGACGATGATCTGCTCAGCAGCATCTTTGTCAATAGAATGAAGAATAGTTCGTGCGGTGGAAACATCTCCTCTTTGAAGAATCAACCAGCGTGGGCTTTCAGGAATTAACATAACCGTAATGGTAAAAATAAGCGAAGGGAAGGCTTGTACACCTAACATCCAACGCCACTCATTTTCACCTATACCAGATAAAAAGTAATTTGACAGGTAGGCCATTAAAATCCCTAAAACGATATTGAACTGAAACATCGCTACCAAACGTCCGCGCTTGTGAGCTGGAGCGATTTCGGATATATACAAGGGAGCAACGACCGATGAAACACCAACTCCTAGACCGCCCATAAATCTGAATATTAAAAATACCGACCAATCGAAAGCATAAGCGGTACCTAAAGAAGAAAGCAAATAAAGAATGCCGATAATGAAAAGCGATTTTTTTCTGCCAAATTTATCGGCAAGAATACCACCAATTAGAGAGCCTACAACAGTACCTATTAAAGCAATGGAAACGGTCACTCCGTGTTCTAAGGAATTGAGTTCCCAAAGTTTTTGAAGTGTTTGTTCAACACCAGAAATTACGGCCGTATCGAAGCCAAAAAGAAAACCGCCCAAAGAAGCTGAGAGCGACCAGAAAAATATTTTAATATTTTGATTCATTACAAACTTGTTACGTTTTTAATGAATCAAAATTAGAGCAATACTTTAGGGTAGGATATTAGAATTCTTTCAAATACTTACAGTTCTGTAAGAATTTTTAAGTACTTTATTATCAGCACTTTATATAATATTTAAAGAGAGATCAATCTCATAATACAAGGATTGTAACACGAAATACCAAAATTGATACATTTAACTATTCCGCCAATCACTTGGCGTCTTATCTGTCTTTTGTTTGAAGAAGGTCGTAAAATAACTTGGGGTACTGAAGCCTAACTCGTAAGCAATCTCGGAAATGTTTTTTTCATGATCATTTAAGAGAATCTTTGCTTTTCGCAATTTATAATCAGCAATGTAATCCGCCACATTTCGGTTTGTCAAGGCTGATATTTTTCTAAATAACTGAACTCTGGACATTCCTAACTCTTGACTTAATTTCTCGACTGATAGTGAACTGTCTTGAATATTCTTTTCGATTAATGCTTCAAATTCAATTAAAAATCTTCTTTCTCCTTTCTGAACTTGATTGGGATGAATAACTTCAGTTGAGAATCTGCGTCTCATACGTTCTCGATTTTCAACCAAACCTTTCAATTTTTCCTCTAATAATTGCTGGTTGAACGGTTTTAAAATATAATCATCAGCCCCAGCTTTTGTCCCTTCAATTTGACTTTCAATTTGACTTTTAGCAGTCAATAAAATTACCGGAATGTGAGAGGTTCTGAAATCAGATTTTACCCTCTCTGTCAAAGCGAAGCCATCCATACCGGGCAACATCACATCACAAATAATCAAGTCAGGAATACAGGTTAAAATTTCTTGCCAACCATCTTCTGCGTTATCCGTAGCAACTACTGTATAGTTTTTTCCTAATTTTCGGGTTAGAAATTGGTTCAAATCATGATTGTCTTCAATCAAGATTATCGTATTCTCAAACGTGAGTTGCGTATTATTTTCTATCATCAGAGCACTATCCTCCTCAAATTCAGTGATATTCTTAGAAGAAACTATTACTGGATTTTCTAACAAAAGGGACTTTATCTCCATGATAGGAAGTACAATTCTGAAGGTGGTCCCTTTGCCTTTTTCTGAATTTATCGTGATTTCTCCCTTATGCAAGGCAACAAACTCTTGTGAAAGAGCCAAGCCTAAACCCGTTCCTAAAGAAATGTTTTTGTTTCCTCTGTAAAACAAATCAAAAGCATTAGCTTTTTCTTCGGGGGTCATACCGACCCCATTATCGGCAATGTTTATTTCAATTTTATCTATATTTCTTAAAATTGACACGTGAATCAAACCCCCATCTGGTGTGTATTTGAAAGCATTAGAAATGAGATTGAATAAGACCTTATCTAATTTTTCAGGATCAAATCCAAATTGAATCTCTTTAAAAGGACTAATAAATTGAAGATCAATCTGTTTTTGTTTTGCCTTTAAATTAAAATCTTGTACTATATCTTTGATGAAAGCAACTAAATCATTTTGCCCAATTTCCAATTCCATTTTCCCGGCATCCAACTTTCTCATCTCTAAAAATTGATCAACGAGGCGTAATAGGCGATAGGCATTTTTATTGATCAATTTTAGAGTTGATTGCATTTCCTTTAAGTCGGTACTTTTTCTTTGCAACAAATCCTCGGTCGGAGTAAGGATCAGGCTCAAAGGTGTTTTGAATTCATGTGAAATATAGGAGTAAAACCTCATTTTGTCTTCTGTTGCTTTTTTTGCTAAAAGAGACACTTTTTCTATTTCATTTTTTTGTTCGAGAATTGCCAAATTCTGCTCTTCTAAAATTCGATTAGACTGCTGTTTTTCATCTAAAAGAAAATATAGAAAAACCCCTAAAACAACCATAACCGTAAGCAAAGCAGTTATAAAATATAAAAGGTTTCCTTGGGTTGAGTAGGTTTTATTCAAATCATTAATTTTTAATGTTTCCCGCTCAATTTCAACTTGTTGTTCTTTTATTTTCTGGATTTGGGATAACATAATATTGACATTATCCGATGTTATCACATTTGTCAAAAGCTTCGTTTCTTTATTATAGGCCTGTTTATTTAGAATTTTAACAGCGGTTTGGATTACCTCAGCGCCACCCGTAGGATACAATAAAGTGGCATTTAATGTACCATTTTTAACCAATTGCATACCATTTATCACTGGAATTGCATCAATTCCAACAAAGAATAAGTCTTTTGCTTTCCCTAATTTTTGGGCCGTCCGATAGGCAGATAATGCTAAAAAATCAGTGTGCGCGAAAATAATATTCGTTTCAGGGTGATTTTTTAATATACCTGCTAATTTCTTATTTATGTCTAATTCGATATTTTTGACTTCGAGAGTCGCCACTTTATTCAGTTCGGGATAAAGGTTAATAGCCTCATTAAATCCACGATTTCTTTCGATGGCAGGTGAAGAGGTCATTTCCAATTCTAATTCAATGACATTCCCTCGACCTTTAAACTGACTAGCGATAAACTTGCCTGCCGTTTTTCCTATTTCATAGTTATCTGCTCCAATGAAAGCAGAATATTGTTCGGAATTAGTTTTTCGATCAACATAAATTACTGGAATCCCCGACTTATATATTTCATCGATAGCAGTGGAAAAGGACTTGGATTCGTTGGGAGAAATAATTAATAAGTCAATTTTTTGCTTATCAATTTCCTTAATCTGTTCTAATTGCTTTTTAGTGTCACTATACGATTCAATGATTTCAAACTTAATATCTGGATGAAATGCCAACTCCCTTCTCATTTCACTATTCATCACATTTCGCCAATCATCGTGACAGCATTGTAAAAAAACAATACGGTATTTGTATTCTTTTTTGAAGGAACATGAATTAGCAATCAGAATAATAAAAGCTAAAAGAAGCGAATTAATAAAAGTCTTCATTCAATAAAATTGGGGAATCCTTCCTAAATATACTTATGAAAAATAGACAAATACTATGAATAATGTTACAAAGTATATTTAATCAGGAGTCTTAAAGTGAAGGAATATTTACTTTAAATAAAAATAGAATTTATTTATGGCACCCGATTTAGCACCGGGCATAAAAAAAGTCCCTGAAAATCAGAGACTTAATTTGTAGTTGGCGGTCCGGACGGGACTCGAACCCGCGACCCCATGCGTGACAGGCATGTATTCTAACCAACTGAACTACCGGACCGTCTTGTAATTGGTGGCACAAAATTAGGGATTTTCTGCTTTGAAACAATACCTTTGGGTAAAAAAATAAGAAAATATGCATTTACCTGCTAGCTATGAATACCCGAATGCTCCGTATTTCGCTGAATATCTGAGTTTTGAGAAAGAAGAAAATTTATTCGAGGTATTGAAAAATCAGTCCAAAGAAATCATCGACTTGTATGATAATTTACCTAAAGGTCAAGCAGAGTTCGCCTATGCAGCAGGAAAGTGGAGCCTGAAAGGTTTATTAGGACATATGGTTGATACGGAAAGAATCTTTTCATACCGAGTTTTGGCCCTATCCAGAGGCGAAAAAACAGCCTTACCAGGATTTGACGAAAATGAATACCAGGCGGCATCAGAATACGAAACGCAGGAAGCGATGGATATTTTAGCACAATACAAGGCTACCCGTGTCGCGTCCTTAGTTTTATTGAACTCATTTTCCAGCAAGCAATGGAACCAAATGGGCCAGGCAAACGGTAAATCGATCAGTGCGCGAGCATTAGCTTGGATGATTGCTGGCCATGAAAAACACCACCTTAGGATAATTAAGGAGCGATATTTAAGCCAAATTTCTTAAATTGCCTTATGCATTTTTACAAATACCAAGGAACTGGAAATGATTTTGTGGTGGTCGATGACCGCGCTAAGACTTTTGGCCTAGATCAAGAGGCGATTGCGTTGCTTTGCCACCGCCGTTTTGGGATAGGGGCTGATGGCTTTATGCTCTTGCAAGAGGCTGAGGGCTATGATTTCCGAATGGTTTATTATAATTCCGATGGAACCGAGGGCACGATGTGTGGTAATGGTGGTCGCTGTTTAGTTCGCTTTGCGGCAGATTTAGGCATCGTGACCGAGAAAGCACACTTTATCGCGGTAGATGGACCCCATTTGGCCTATATTACACCAGAGACCATCGCCTTGCAAATGATGGATGTTCCGGGCATCGAGCAGCACAATGATGACTATTTTACGAATACGGGTTCGCCCCATTTCGTGCGTTTTACGAATCAGGTGCAGTTTTATGATGTCAAAAATACCGGTGCAGCGATCCGCTACTCCGAGGCATACCAGCCTATGAATGGGACGAATGCAAACTTCGTTGAAAAATTGGATGACCAAACGCTCTTCGTCCGCACCTACGAACGCGGCGTGGAAGATGAGACCTATTCGTGTGGTACGGGCGTGACGGCGGCGGCTTTAGTGGCCAAAACGTTTAAAAACGTACAAACTCCTATTAAAATCAAAACCCTAGGTGGTGAATTAGCGGTCAATTTCGACGGCGATGCTATCACCGGTTTTACCAATATTTTCTTGATCGGCCCAGCGAAACAAGTGTTCACTGGCACAATTTCCGCATAATATGACCTTAGATTCGACCACGCAACAAACAATTGACCAATGGCTTTCAGGCCCTTACGACGCTGAAACCAAGGCAACCATCCAAGATTTGATCGCGAAAGGCGACCAGACGACATTGACGGACTCATTCTACAAATCCCTGGAATTTGGGACAGGTGGAATGCGCGGCGAAATGGGCGTAGGCTCGAATCGAATGAACAAATACACGGTAGGCGCTGCCACACAAGGCTTTGCAAACTACTTGAATGCGTCTTTACCTGGCCAAAAAATCAAAGTTGCCATCGCGCACGATTCCCGCAATAATTCACCAGAATTCACGCGCATCGCTGCGGATATTTTCACCGCTAATGGCATCGAAGTCTACTTATTCCCGGCTTTGCGTCCCACACCACAGCTTTCCTTCACGGTGCGCCATTTAGGCTGCCAAGCAGGATTAGTAATCACGGCGTCGCACAACCCGAAAGAATACAACGGCTACAAGGCCTATTGGTCAGATGGATCACAGGTAGTAGCTCCACACGATAAGAACATCGTGAAAGAGGTGAACGCGATTACCAGCATTACCGACATTAAATTCGAAGGAAACGATGCCTTATTGCACCTGTTAGATGGCGCTATAGACGAAGCCTACTTACAAACTATTTTAGTTAACTGCCGCCAGCCGGAAGTGATCAAGCGCCAAAAAGACCTTAAAATCGTCTTCTCCCCTATTCACGGAACGGGGATTACGTTAGTTCCACCAGCTTTGGCCCTATTAGGATTCGAAGCGGTGACGGTCGTAGAAGAGCAAGCGATTCCGAACGGAAACTTCCCTACGGTGATTTATCCGAATCCGGAGGAGAAGGAAGCCTTGACTTTGGCATTAAATAAGGCCAAAGAAATCGATGCCGACCTCGTCATCGCCACAGACCCCGACGCAGACCGCGTAGGAGCCGCTGTGAAAAGCCCAGACGGCGAATGGGCCCTGTTAAACGGGAACCAAATGGCCAGCCTAATCCTGTATTACTTGTTAAAAGTATCGGATTTAAAGGGCAACGAGTTCGCCGCGAAAACCATCGTAACGACCGATTTAATCGACAAAATGTGCGCCTCTAAAGGCGTGCCTTGCTATAATACCTTAACCGGTTTCAAATACATCGCCCAAGTCATCCGCGAATTAGAAGGAAAAGAAAAGTTCCTGGGCGGCGGAGAAGAGTCCTACGGCTATTTAATCGGCGATGCTGTGCGTGATAAAGACGCGGTGGCCTCTTGCGCGATGATCGCAGAATTAACGGCTTACGCGAAAGATCAGGGCAAATCGCTCTTCGACTTCCTAGCTGAGATGTACGTAGAAAACAATTTCTACTACGAGGGCCTTATTTCATTGACCAAAAAAGGAAAAGCCGGCGCCGAGGAGATCAAACAAATGATGATCAACTTACGCTCGAACGTCCCAGCCACCGTGGCAGGTTCGAAGCCAGTTCGCGTTTTGGACTACGAAGGATTAGTTTCAACCGACTTATTGACAGGCGAAACAACACCTATCAAAGTAGGCTTAGGCATCGAGGCTTCTAACGTGATTCAATTAATCTTAGCGGACGGTTCCAAAGTATCCGCACGTCCATCGGGTACGGAACCTAAAATCAAGTTCTATGTTTCCGTGAATGCTCCTTTAGCTTCTGCGGCAGACTTCTTTACTGTGTATGCGGAATTGCAGAAGAAGGTGGGGGTTATTCAGGGGGATTTAGGGTTAGTGTAGGTAAGAGATTAGAGAGAATAGAGCATAGATTATAGAGTAGAGATGGTAGATTTTAAATCTATACTCTATTCTCTCTAATCTACAATCTAACAATCATCTCCGCAGGAGATTCGAACTTTATTCTTTGTGCTTTATGTTTTAACGGTTTCTATTTTATAATAAAATTGATATTTGAACTAGATTATCAGTTAAATCTATTCCCATCGATTAAAATTTGATTTCATTGCTGAACATTTAATTCCTCAAATGATTCAGCGATATTATTTTGACACTTCCGTATTTGGCGGTTTTTTTGATCCTGAATTTTCAAAAGAAACGATGCAAATTTTTGATCTCGTATTAGAAGGTGAAATTTTGTGCATCTACTCTAGTTTATGTGAACAAGAATTAATTCTAGCCCCTAGTCGAATAAGTAAATTAGTAGAAAAAATACCACTAGAATTCAAACAGAAAATTTTAGTAACTCCGGAATGCCTCGAATTAGCAGGTCATTATATTAAGCACAAAGTTGTGGGCTATACAAGTTTAGATGACTGCATTCATATCGCGACTGCTACAATAAACAATGTAGATGCACTCTTGAGCTGGAACTTTAAACATATTGTAAACTCAGATAGAATTACCGGCTATAATGACGTAAATTCAGCTTATGGTTACGTTAAAATTCCAATTAAATCCCCAAGGGAAATCTTATGAAAAAGGAATTACAAGTAAAGGAAGGATTTGATTCAGTGAAAACTTTTCGTCGTATTAAAACAAAAATCAGCCTTGAGATGAAAGATTTAACAACTGAGCAAATATTAGCAAGACTTGCTTTAGCCAGCAAGGAGTTTGAAATAAAATTGAAAGCACAAAGAATAAAGCACAAAGAATAATGGTGGAATCTCCTTCGGAGAGAGCTTCTTGCTGATGTTCAGCCCCTTTTTTATGTTTCAGAAAAATACATTTTATAAATCGTTGCGAAGCAACAACCTTCTTTATTCTTTGTGCTTTATGCTCTATGCTTTAATCTATACTCTCTACTCTACAATCTATAATCTAATAGCATAAAAAAAGGCCTCATATCTGAGGCCTTTTTTTATGCTAATTTAAACTCACTCGTAAAGTGGAATTCAATCTCCGGATTGTTCGTCTGATTCATGCGTAGAATCCAATCTGATTCGGCTAAGAAGACATAATTGCCGTCTTTGTCTTGGGCGATGTTTTGGCCCTTTAAGCGGACGAATTCTTGCAGCTTTTTGGGATCTTCTGAAGTGATCCAGCAGGCTTTTGTTACAGACATGCCGTCGAAGCGACACTTGGCGCCGTATTCGTGTTCTAGGCGGTATTGGATTACTTCATATTGAAGTTCACCTACCGTTCCTACGATTTTGCGGTTACCTAATTGGGGTTGCAAGAATAATTGGGCAACTCCCTCGTCGGTTAATTGGTCGATGCCTTTTTCGAGCTGTTTAGCTTTCATCGGATCGAGGTTAATCAACTCCTTAAAGATTTCTGGGGAGAAGGATGGAATGCCTTGGTAGTTCAATACTTCGCCTTCGGTGAGTGTATCGCCAATTTTGAAGTTACCTGTATCATAAAGACCTACTACGTCGCCTGGAAAACCTTCTTCGATGACCTCTTTGTCTTGAGCCATAAAGTTGTAGGGGTTCGCAAAACGAACATTCTTCTTTAAACGGATGTGTTGGTAAAAGGTATTGCGTTTAAAAGTACCGGAACAGATACGTAAGAAAGCGATTCTGTCGCGGTGTTTTGGGTCTAAGTTCGCGTGGATTTTGAAGATAAATCCAGTGAATTTCTTTTCCTCTGGTTCCACCGTACGTACATCCGTTCCACGCGCTTGCGTAGAAGGTGCGATGCGGGTAAACGTATCTAAAAGTTCTTGAACGCCGAAGTTATTCACAGCAGAGCCAAAGAACACAGGGGCGATATCACCTGACAGGTAATCATTGCGATCGAAGGGTTCGTAAACGCCGTCAATTAGCTCGACATCTTCGCGCAATTGATTCGCGTCACGTTCTCCCACGCGGGTGTCTAAATCAGCGGAATCGATGTCGACAGCGACGACTTCTTTTTCAATTTTGGTCTTATTCGCTGAGAACAAATTCAGCGATTTTTCCATGAGGTTGTATACGCCTTTGAAGTTTTGGCCCATATTAATCGGCCAAGTCAACGGGCGCACAGAGATGCCTAATTTTTGTTCTAATTCGTCCAAAAGATCGAACGGGTTTTGGCCTTCGCGGTCCATCTTATTAATGAAGATGATCACGGGAGTCTTGCGCATGCGGCAAACCTCCATCAGACGCTCCGTTTGTTCCTCCACACCCTTCACGCAGTCAATGACTAAGATCACGGAATCCACTGCCGTTAAGGTCCGGTAGGTGTCTTCTGCGAAGTCCTTGTGACCCGGCGTATCCAGGATATTGATTTTTAATTGATTGTACTCGAAGGTCATCACGGAAGTCGCGACCGAGATACCACGCTGACGTTCGATCTCCATAAAGTCAGACGTGGCGCCTTTCTTAATCTTGTTCGATTTTACGGCACCGGCTGTTTGGATCGCTCCCCCGAAGAGAAGCAATTTCTCCGTCAATGTGGTTTTACCAGCATCGGGGTGAGAAATAATCCCAAAGGTTCTACGTTTCGCAATTTCAGTTACTATCTGACTCATTCGTTCTTTATTAAAAAATCAAGGTGCAAAAATACGCCAAAAATGGGGGAATTAAAAGGGCAAAAAAAAGCCGGGGCTTTCGCCCCGGCTCCTTCTCTTTGAAAGAATTACTCTCTCGTATTCAATAATGATCTTGGTCTACCGTATAAGAAGTAAACCACTAATCCGAACAATAACCACGCAATTGCAAAGATTTGCGCTGTGCGGCCTAAGTTCAAGATTAAAAACGTGTTCACTAAGATCCCTAGTGGAGCAATGATATTTAAGCCAGACACTTTAAATGGACGGTCACGGTTTGGATCTCTGAAACGAAGAATCCATACTGCTAAACAAACCATCGTGAAGGCGAATAAAGTACCGAAGCTAGTCATATCACCTAATAAAGAAATCGGTGTAAAACCTGCCACTAAAGAAACCACCGCACCTACTAAGATCGTTGACTTATAAGGTGTTTTGAAAGTCGGGTGAACTTCTGCGAAGAATTTTGGCAATAAACCATCTTTCGCCATACCTAAGAACACACGTGTTTGACCTAACATCATCACCAACATAACGGATAATAAACCCGCTGTCGCTGCCGCTGTAATGATAAACACAGCCCAAGGTTGACCCGCTTGATCAAAAGCAAAAGCTACTGGAGCTTTCAAGGCATCGCCCGTGATATCTTTGTAATTCATCATCCCGGTTAACACTAATGAAACCGCGATATACAATACCGTACAAATCAATAAAGACGCGATAATAGCGAAAGGCATATCTTTCTTCGGGTTGATTGCCTCACCAGCTTGCGTAGAAACGGCATCAAAACCAATATAGGCAAAGAAGATCGCTGAAGCACCTGAGATGATACCACCCCAGCCATACGCAGGAAGCATTTCACCACTTTCGTGCTCTACTAAAGTCTCTTCTGGGATAAATGGAGTCCAGTTCGCTACATCGATGTAGAACGCTCCCATGATAATCACAAATAAGATCACAGCCACTTTCAAGACAACGATTAAGTTGTTCGCGCTAGCTGCTTCTTTAATCCCTTTAACAAGAATCCAAGTCACAAACCAAACGATGATTAAAGCTGGTAAATTCACCGCAGCTCCACCAAAAGTAACTGGGTCATTTGTTAAATTTTCAGGCAAATGTAGTCCAAAGAGATGGAGGAGTTTATTAAAGTATCCAGACCAACTCACGGCGACCGTCATCGCACCCATCGCATATTCGAGGATCAATCCCCAACCAATAATCCAAGCAAATAATTCACCTACCGTTCCGTAAGCATAGGCATAGGCGCTACCTTCTACCGGTAACATCGCCGCAAACTCTGCATAACAAAGTGCCGCGAAAATACAGCCAATCCCTGCAATCACGAATGATAAAGCTAAAGCAGGACCCGCGTGATAATGCGCTGCCGTTCCTGTTAATACGAAAACACCACCACCAATAATCGCACCGATACCGATAGCCGTTAAACTCCATTTCCCTAATACGCGCTTGAGCTCACTTTTTTGCATGTCTTGCTCAAACATGTGCATCGGTTTTTTTCTCCAAATACTGTTATTCATAATTCTAGTTTTTAGGATGAAATACAAAAAAAATGCTGGTCACCCTTTCGAGCAACCAGCAGAATAAATTATTTCTTTACTTTCTTCGAAGTTCCGAAGTCAATCACAATCGGTGCTGCCACGAAAATAGACGAATAAGCACCAAACACAACCCCGATAAACATCGCGAAAGAGAAACCTCTTAACACGTCGCCACCGAAGATCAACAATACCGTCACAACTAGGAATACCGTAGTCGCAGTCATCACTGTACGAGACATCGTGTGGTTAATTGATTCGTTGATCGTTTTGATCATCAATTCTTTGTTACCTAAGTCAGCATCTAAACCAATCTCCTCACGGATACGGTCAAATACTACCACGGTATCATTAATCGAATAACCAATCACCGTTAATACCGCCGCGATAAATACTTGGTCGATTTCTAATTCGAAGCCAAACAAACGAACGATACCTACCATGCCTAATACCACTAACGTATCGTGAACTAAGGCTACAATACCACCTAATGAATATTGCCATTTACGGAAACGGATCAAGATGTAGATAAAGATCGCGATCAAGGCGTAGAAGATTGACACGAATGATTGTGTCAAAATATCATCAGCTACGGTTGCTCCTACTTTGGAAGTAGAAACTACCTTAGGACCTTGAGCCGCAAATTCTTTCAATCCATTGTCTAATGCCGTACGAACCGTATTATTAGCGGTGATTGACTCATCTTCCACTAAGTAAGACGTCGTCACTTTTAATTTCGTAGGACCGTTAAAGGTTTTCACCTCCACACCTTTTCCACCAAAATCATCCGCTAATGCTTCTTTCACTTTGTCTGTCGGTACCGCTTGATTGAACTCAACTACGTATGAACGACCACCTTTGAAATCCACACCTAGGTTGAAACCACCTTGCATAAATAACACGATAGCACCTGCAGCGATTAAAGCCCAAGAGAACCAATACGAATACTTACGCTTTCCGATGAAATCGAAGTTCATTCCTTTGAAAAGATCACGCGAGATGAATGTTTCGAATGTCATTTCTTTCTCCTTACCTGCTTTGATCGCACGTTTCGCCATCCAATCCACTAAGATATGAGAGATATACACCGCTGTAAAGACAGACGTCACTAGACCGATACAAAGCGTTACTCCGAAACCTTTTACAGAACCGGAACCGAAAATAATTAAGATCACACCGATCAATACCGTCGTGATGTTACCATCTAAAATCGCACTTAACGCTTTCTCGTAACCAATGTTAATCGCATCTAACAAGCCTTTTCCTTTATGTAATTCCTCGCGGATACGCTCGTTGATCAATACGTTCGCATCGACCGCCATACCTAATGTTAACACGATACCTGCGATACCTGGAAGCGTTAAAGCTGCTTGGATTTGAACTAAAACACCTGCGATAAAGAAGACGTTAAACAACAAGGCTAAGTTTGCCATCCAACCTGGAGCACCATAGTAACCAATCATGAATACGATTACTAATAATAAACCTAAGCCCATAGACATATATCCTTGATTAATCGCCTCAGCACCTAAAGAGGGACCAATGAACGCATCTTCCACAATACGCGTAGGAGCTGGTAATTTACCTGCTTTCAAGACGTTCGCTAAATCTTTTGCCTCTTCTACTGTAAAGCTTCCTGAGATCGAAGAACGACCACCTGGAATTTCACCGTTAATGACTGGTGCAGAATATACATAACCATCTAAAACGATCGCAATACGACGTCCGATGTTCGCACCTGTCAAGTTTTTCCAAATACGAGCACCCGTTCCATTCATCGCCATCGTCACTTCCGCACGACCTGCTTGATCAAAATCTTGTGCTGCATCCGTGATCACATCACCCTCTAATGGAGCTGATTGACCTTCTGCTTTTTTCAAAGCCTCTAAAGAAAGGATCTCATCGCCATTCTTAGCTGGAATTCCTTTCGCTGCCCAAGCAAACGTTAAGTTCGCAGGGAACATCGCTTTCACTTCAGCGCGAGCGAACAAAGCGTTCACACGAGCTGTATCCTTAACATACACACCGATGTTGTTTCCTAAAGGCAAGAATAATTTCGTTAAAGCGGAACCTGCAGACGTATCTGCTTTTGCTTTTCCAGAATCCTTCGTCGCAGGAGCTGCTGCTAATTTGTTTGCCAAAGCATTAGCCGCCGTATCCTTCGTCGCCGGAGCCGCCGCTGGTGCAGTTGCTACTGGAGCTTTCGCTTCTCTATCTAATAAAGCACCTAACGCATTTAAGCCTCCGGCATATTCGTTCAATTCATAGCACTCTACGAATTCTAATTTCGCTGCACCTGATAATAATTTACGTGCACGCTCTGGATTCTCTACACCTGGTAATTCAACCTGGATACGGTTAGTACCTGGAAGACGTTGGATGTTCGGGTTAGCTACACCGAATTTATCGATACGCGCTTGGATGATCTTGTAAACGCGATCTACCGCACCGTCGATTTCTGCATCGATTACTTTCTGAACTTGTGAATCAGTTGAAGTAGATGAGATTTTACCGCGGTTCACTGAATTAGCGAATACGGATGCCAAAGTTTGGTTAGGAGCTGCCTTCGCGAATTCTTCGTAGAACAATTCGTTAAACGATTTCGTCGAAGTCGCTTGCGCCGCACCTGCCGCTGCTAAGGCTTTCTCGAATGCTGGATCGTTTGACTTACCTGATAACGCACGTAAGATTTCTGCTGGAGAAACCTCTAATACCGCGTGCAAACCACCTTCTAAGTCAAGACCTTTTTGTAAAGCATATTGAGTTACTTCTTGTAACGTATATCCGATATATACAGGTTGTTTCCAAAGGGAATCAATGAAATGTAAACGCTTCGCTGCATCTACTTTGCCATCTGCTGTCGTAGCATACTTGATAGCTTGTTCTTTTAATTGATTAGACTTCCACGTAAACGAAAGGAAGAAAATACATAAGGCTGAAATAATCGTAGACAGCCAAATAATGGCACTTTTGTAACGCATAACTTAAATGGTTAATGGTAAATGAAAAATTGTGAATGGTAAATGGTGAGCGGTAGATGGTTCCTCAGCACAGTCTACTGACTACTGTTTACTGGCTTACTGATTACTGACTACTGATTACTGTTTTCTCACGGCGCCAGAGTGGCTATAAATTGGGTAAATAAAATCCGTAAGAATTGCGTGCGATGAGTGAATGCAGGCAATTTAATGGCTTGCATCGAGCGCGCAACGAAGATTTCGGTAGGGCTGCTGAAGTTCCAATCTTGAGGAAAATCGAGTTGTAGAGTGGTAGCAGATTGATAAACGTGCTGTTCCGCCTTGACAATAGTTTGCTTAGAAGTCTTCTCCGTCTTTACTGCACCTGTTTCTACTGCGAACAGCGAAATAGGCTTAGCCACGAGCCAAAAAAGCACCGGGATAAACAGAATAAGATGGGATATTTTAACCTTCTTTTGCATTGTAGAGAGCAAAAATAGGATATTTTTCTTAGAAATCAATTCTCCGGGTAATTTTCGTAATTTTGGGGCGTAAAATAGACGCATGTTCAACTACGAAGACCCTTCCTACGTTCAAGCATTCATCCAATCGGCCCTTCGGGAAGATGTGGGTGACGGCGACCATACCTCGCTTTCTACGGTCCCAGCGGATGCGAAAGGAACGGCGGAACTAAAAGTAAAGGACCGGGGAGTTTTGGCTGGAGTAGAACTTTCTGTCGCTATTTTCAAGGAATTAGATCCTGCATTACAAGTGAAGGTATTCATTCCGGATGGAACCTGGATCGAACCAGGACAAGTAGTTTTAGAGGTCAGTGGATCCTCCCAATCGATATTGAAAGCGGAGCGTTTAGTATTGAATTGCATGCAACGAATGTCCGGGATTGCGACTTACACACGCTCTTTAGTTAACATCCTAGATGGCACACGCGCGAAATTGTTAGATACGAGAAAGACAACTCCTAACTTCCGTTTGGCAGAAAAATGGGCCTGTAAGATAGGTGGAGCGGTTAATCACCGGTATGGCTTATTCGATATGATCTTAATAAAAGATAATCACGTGGACTTTGCGGGTGGGATTAAGCAGGCTTTGGAAAAAGCATTCAGCTATGCTAAGACCTTAACGAAGCCCATTGAAGTCATGATTGAGGTCAGAAATGAAACAGAATTAGACGAAGTACTTGCGATAGGTGGGGTAAAGCGCATCATGCTAGACAATTTTACACCCGATCGCCTCCGCGATGCGATTCGCAAAATTAACGGACGCTTCATTACCGAGGCTTCTGGTGGAATTACAGAAAAAACACTCCGCGCCTATGGCGAAACGGGTGTCGATTATATTTCCGTGGGGGCATTAACCCACCAAGTAAAGAGTTTAGATTTAAGCCTAAAAGCGAAATGAATTTACAGGAAGAAGCAACCTCAGTGGGCTACATTGCCCGTTCTACCCCTAAAGGAGTCGAACTCATCACCGAAATCCAACGACTAAAGAAGGAGAAAAATGCGGTGATTTTGGCACACTACTATGTGGATGGTGAAATCCAAGAACTAGCGGATTACGTAGGCGATAGCTTAGGTTTATCTCAGGCAGCTGAGAAAACAGAGGCGGATTTAATCGTCTTCTGTGGTGTTCATTTCATGGGCGAGACGGCGAAAATCTTAAATCCCACGAAAAAAGTGGTGGTACCAGACTTCAACGCAGGTTGTTCACTAGCAGATTCTGTGCCAGTGGCTGAATTTGCCGCTTTAAAAGCCAAGCACCCGAATGCTGTGGTGGTTTCTTATATCAACTGCTCTGCCGATATCAAGGCGATGACAGACATCATTTGTACTTCTTCGAATGCGGTGCAAATCGTTGAATCAATTCCAGCAGATCGTGAAATCATCTTCGCCCCTGACGCAAACTTAGGCCGATATGTGGCTCACAAGACGGGACGCGAGTTGATCCTTTGGGAAGGCGCTTGCATGGTGCATATCGATATCTCTTTAGAGAAATTAGCGGTACTAAAGCAAGAATACCCAGATGCGTTGTTAATCGCGCACCCAGAATGCAAGGAAGTGATCTTGAAAGAAGCGGATTATGTGGGCTCGACGACGGCCCTGTTGAAATTCGTGGAAACGTCGCCTAATTCGACTTTCATCGTAGCTACCGAGGCGGGCATCTTACACAAGATGAAGCAATCGGTTCCGCACAAGCACTTGATTCCTGCTCCGGCTAACGAGCAAAACACCTGCGCTTGCAGCGAATGTCCGTATATGAAGATGAATACGCTGGAGAAATTATATAACGCCTTGTATTACGAACTGCCTGAAATCAATTTACCAGAAGCAACGCGCATTCCAGCCTACAAGGCCTTGAAAGCCATGCTAGAGATATCTGCTTAGTCGTTTAGTTCAAAAACAGCTTCGATTTCTACCGGAATATTATCGGGCAATGTTCCCATTCCCACCGCGGACCGAACGCCTATGCCATTTTCTTCTCCCCACACCTGGGCGAATAATTCGCTACATCCGTTGATGACGTACGGATGACGCAAGAAATCGTCTGTGGCATTGACCATACCTAATACTTTGATGACGCGTTTGATTCGATTTAAAGAGCCTAACTGCGCTTTTAAGGTGGCCAAAATCGCTAAACCCACCTGGCGCGCCGCTAATTTGCCTTCTTCGATATCTAAGTCTTTTCCGATCCGACCGATTATCAAAGAACCATCCGTCTGCACCGTGCCATGGCCTGAAACATAGTAGAAATGATCTATCTGTAAACCCGGTTTGTATACGCCTAAAGGTTTAGGAGCTGGTGGAAGTGTCAGGCCTAAGGCCGCAAAATTCTCTTCTGGACTAGTTTTTGCCATGTAATTGTCTGATTATTTCGGAGATTAAGCCTGTCCAACCGGTTTGGTGGTTCGCGCCTAATCCTTTTCCAGTATCTCCGTCGAAATATTCGAAGAAGAGATGTGAATCTTTAAAATGAGGATCTTGGAATTTATCGTATTCGCCATACATCGGTGTTTTCCCGTCTTTATCCGGCACAAACATCGCTAACAAACGCTCAGAAACCCCACGCGCTGCGTCTTTGATATTCATCATTTCACCCGAATTCGTTGGGAATTCTACCTCGTAGTCTGAACCATAATAGTCAGAGAACTTCGATAAGGAGTCCAAAATCAAGTAGTTCATCGGGAACCAGATGGGCCCACGCCAGTTCGAATTTCCGCCAAACATATCGCCCGTAGACTCTGCAGGCGTATAATCAACTTGCAGCGTACCTCCCTCATAGGCAAATTTATAGGGATTCTCTTTGTGGAATTTAGACAAGGAACGAATGCCAAAATCAGATAAGAATTCCGTCTCATCGAACATCCTTTTCATAATCATCTTCATCCGGTGACCACGCAAGATCGACAGTAAACGTGTCTCCCCTTTACCCGGTTCGTACCAACGTGAAATCAAGTTGGCTAAGTCTGGACGGTTATTTAATACCCATTCCACGCGGCGTTTAAAGGCCGGTAATTTTTCCAGCATCTCTGAAGTCAAGGTTTCCACGGCAAAAAGAGGAATCAAGCCCACCATGGAACGCACCTTTAATAACTCTGCCGACCCATCCTCTTTATGCAACATGTCATAATAGAACTGATCGTCTTCGTCCCAAAGATTCAACTTATCTCCACCGATCGATTGCATCGCCCCGGCAATGTGCAAGAAGTGTTCGAAGAATTTCGAGGCCATATCTTGGTAGACCGGATTCTCTAGTGCAATCTCGCAGGCAATACGTAGCATATTTAAGCTATACATCGCCATCCAACCCGTTCCATCGGCCTGCTCTAGGTGGCCCCCTGTAGGTAATTCAGCGGAACGGTCGAACACCCCGATATTATCCATTCCAAGGAATCCTCCCCCAAAAATGTTATTCCCTCCCTCATCTTTCAAGTTCACCCACCAAGTGAAATTCAATAATAGTTTGTGGAAAATACGCTCTAAAAAGATGACGTCCCCTTTTCCTCCATTCATTTCCTTATCGATCTCGTAGACCTTCCAGGTTGCCCAGGCGTGTACCGGCGGATTGACGTCGGAGAAGGACCATTCGTAGGCCGGGATTTGGCCGTTCGGGTGCATGTAATATTCGCGGAGGATAACGGCTAGCTGTCTTTTGGCAAAATCAGGATCTAATCTGGCCAAAGGCAAAGTATGGAACGCTAAATCCCAAGCCGCAAACCACGGGTACTCCCATTTATCCGGCATGGACAAAATGTTCGCCGCATACATGTGCCTCCAGGTGCTATTTCGACCATTTTTCCGGCTCGCATCTGGCTTCGGCATTGATGGATCACCTTTAATCCACTCGAATACATTATAATAATACCATTGTTTCGTCCACAGCATCCCAGCATAGGCTTGGCGCTGCAGAGAACGTAAATTATCATCCTCAATTCCTTTCTGCAATTCCGCATAGAATTGATCCGCATCGATGATGCGATCTTCGAAAACTTGATCAAAATCCGCGAATGGCTCGCGCTGTGTCACATTACTCAAACGCAGGCGATACACTTTCTTTCCTCCTGCCGGAATCTTGTCTGTGTATTTTACCGAGGCCTTCGTCCCAATGTGGTTCGGGTTAACGGCGTGTTTTTGTTTGTTTACGATGTAATCGTTAATCCCATCTTTCGTAAAATGCGAGAGGTTATCCGAGTGGTGCAAACGCTGAAAATTCGTCTCATTATCACAGAAAAGGAATTCATCCGCATCCTCTGCATACAATTTAAAACGCCCTACCACGCGGTGATCGACTTCAATAAATGAATTTCCCACCCCCGTTAGCAGTGGTTTGTAATTGTATTTCTCGTAACCCCAGCACCACGTATTTCGGTACCAAATGGTAGGCAAAACCGTGATAGGCGCCGCCACTTTCGAGCGGTTTTCTACGGTTACTTTAATCAAAATATCTTGTTCGTCCGCTTTCGCATATTCGATCGAAATATCGAAGTATTCATTATTATCAAAAATCCCCGTATCCAAAAGCTCGTACTCCGGCTCCTGACGATTTCGCTTTTTAGATTCATCAATCAGTTTTTGGTAGGGAAATGTGTGCTGCGGATACTTGTACAGCATTTTTTGGTAGGAATGCGTAGGCGTCGAATCTTGGTAATAGTATAATTCTTTAACATCCTCCCCGTGATTCGATTCCGCTCCTGTTAACCCGAAAAATCGCTCTTTTAAAATATGATCTCGGTGGTTCCAAAAGGCAAACGCAAAACAAACGTGTTGTTTATTATCTGATATACCCCCTATCCCCTCTTCTCCCCAACGGTAGGCTTTCGAACGCGCCATATCGTGGGTTATCGTCCCCCAGGCATTTCCATGGGCGGAATAATCCTCTCTCACTGTTCCCCATTGACGCTCCGTCAAATAAGGCCCCCATTTTTTCCACCCTTTATTATCGTTTCGCAATTGCAATCGTGCGCGCTCCGCTCCCAATCCTGACATAGTACTTATTTAATGTATAAATTCTTAACTTAGGTATAAATGCAAAGACCAATTTACGTAAATTGCCCCTAAAATCAGCAAATAAACGATGAAAAAACTCCTCTATTTATGCCTTCTTTTGTCTTTTTTTTCTTGTAAAAAGTCAGATCAACCCTCTACCGAATTAGCTAAAATAGTAGGAGACTACTATGAAGAGCAATTAAAACTCAATCCCGGAGCAGCCACTGCGAACGGTGATAACCGCTACAATGACCAATTAAACATCGATTTCACCGATAGCCACCGCGCACTAGTGAAATCCGTTTTAGAGAAATACCACAATTCTTTATCAGCCTTACATCGGGATGATTTGAATGCGAACGATCAAATCACCTATGATTTATTGACGCGTGACATCAAATTAGGTTTGGAGGGATTGACTTATCCAGACAATTTGACCCCATTGAACCAATTCTATGGGTTCCACTTGACTTTCGCGCAATTAGGCTCTGGCCAGGTAATGCAGCCATTCAAGACCGTTAAGGATTATGAAAACTGGGCGAAGCGAATGAAAAAAGGCGTGGCCTATTTAGATTCTTCGATTGTTTATTTCCGTAGAGGAATGAAGGAGGATTATATGTTGCCAAAGGCTTTGGTCGTCAAAATAATCCCTCAATTAACCTCTTTCGCGGTGAAAGACATCAAGGAATCCACTTTCTATGGTCCTTTGAAGCAATTCCCTGCCTCTTTCTCAGCAGCAGACAAAAAGCGTTTTACAGCCGAATACACGGCGGCGATTCAAAACGAAATTCTTCCGGCTTATGCTCGTTTAGCTACTTTTTTACAGGACGAATATTTGCCGAAGGCGCGTACTAGCACGGGAATTAGTGCCTTGAAAAATGGTGCAGCGTACTACCAATACTTAATTCGTGTCTTAACTACTACAGACAAACCAGCAGACGAAATCTACCAAACTGGGTTAAGCGAAGTAAAGCGTATTCGTACCGAAATGGAGAAAACGAAAAACGCGGTGGGCTTCAAAGGAACGTTAGCGGAATTCTTCACACACATGAAGACTGACCCGAAATTCTACCCCTACAAGACACCAGCAGAGGTTTTAGCCGCATTCCATGCCATTCATAAGAAGATGGAACCGTCATTAAAGACGATGTTTGGTCGCGTACCTAAAACGCCTTTTGAAATTCGACAAACCGAAGCTTTCCGCGCCGCCTCTGCGTCTGCAGAATACTTCCAAGGATCAGAGGATGGAACACGTCCAGGGATCTTTTATGTACCTATTTTGGACGCTAAAAAATTCAATTTCACCTCCGGAATGGAAAGTTTATTCTTGCATGAAGCGATCCCAGGCCACCATTACCAAATCAGCTTGCAACAAGAAAATGCTGATTTGCCTAAGTTCCGCCGATTCGGAGGCAACTCTGCTTATGCAGAGGGCTGGGCATTATATACCGAAAGTCTAGGCAAGGAATTAGGTCTTTACACGGATCCATACCAATACATGGGCGCCTTAGGCGATGAAATGCACCGCGCCATCAGACTTGTGGTCGACGCCGGAATGCACTCGAAAAACATGACCCGTGAAGAAGCCATCAAATACATGATGGATAACGAGCCTTTAAGCGAAGAAGGTACGATTGCTGAAATTGAACGTTACATGGCGATTCCAGCACAAGCTTTGAGTTATAAAATCGGCGCCTTGAAAATCCGCGAGATTCGCGAGCGCTTGACGAAAGAAATGGGCTCTAAATTCAAGTTATCGGATTTCCACGACGAACTATTGAAAGATGGAAATATGCCTTTAGACGTTTTGGAAACCAAAATGAACACTTGGGCAACTTCTGTAAAATAATGCAATTAACCACGACATTTCCCATTCCACCAGCACCTTCACTCTTGAATCACAGGAGTAGGGTGCTGGCGATGGGTTCTTGTTTTGCAGCCTCGATGGGATCGCGTTTGAGTAAATTGCCGCTGGAGGTAATGACGCAGCCTTTTGGCACCTTATTCCATCCTTTTGCGATTACTAGGGCTTTATCGGGAGAGGTTTCGGAAGATCTGTATGAACACGGAGGGTATTTTTTGCACCCAGATTACCATTCGGTGTTTACTTCGAATTCCTCAGCAGACTTAGTAGAAGATATTCGATCAGTGGCAACGGAGGTCGTGGATTTTAAGACCTCAGCAGACTTTTTAATCCTCACCTGGGGAACATCATTTAGTTATTTCGACAAACATCTAAATAAAACGGTGGCTAACTGCCACAAGATGCCTTCAGATCGTTTCGAAAAACGATTATCAACGGTGGATGAGATAGTTTCCCATTTTTGCTCTCTACTCTCCACTCTCCCATCTACGACGCAAGTCGTTTTAACAGTCTCACCTGTTCGCCATACCAAAGACGGTATGCAGGAGAATCAGGTTTCTAAATCTACTTTGCGCGTAGCAGCGGACATTATTTCTAAACAATTCGAGAATGTCCACTACTTTCCAGCCTACGAAATTATGCTGGACGAATTGCGTGATTACCGCTTCTATGAGGCAGATATGATCCATCCGAACCAGCAGGCGCAGGATTATATTTGGGAGCGATTTGTTTCGACTTATTTCGACCCAGAACTACAGTCAATTAGGAAGAGGTGGGATTCGATTTACCGGACTTTGGCACACAAACCTCACCCGGCTAAATTAATCGACCACCGACGTGTTTTAGAAGTATTATTAGCAGAATTAAATACCGAAAAATACCAAGAAATTGATACGTGCAAAATCGCCGAATACGTCGCGCATGAAATAAAAAACACGTATATTTGAGGTTTGAAAAGGAAAAGAGATTCATGGGAGAATTAAGCGTAAGCAAAGAGATTATTTTAGGTGCCCTGAGCACCGTTCAAGAGCCAGATCTGAAGAAAGATTTAGTGACCTTGAATATGATTAAGGACGTGGAATTAGGCGTGGGCGAAGTTCGCTTTACGGTCGTTTTAACGACACCTGCCTGTCCTCTAAAAGAGAAGATCAGAAAAGATTGCGAGGACGCGATTCACAACCTAGTGCATCCAGACCTGAAAATCGTGATTAATATGACGGCCGAAGTAACCACTTTGACCTCTAAAGACCCCCTTATTCCAGGCGTTAAAAACGTGATTGCGGTGGCATCCGGTAAGGGTGGCGTAGGTAAATCAACGGTAACGGCAAACTTAGCGATGGCCTTGAAAAATGCTGGAGCGAAAGTAGGTATCCTAGATGCAGATATTTCTGGACCATCGATTCCGGTGATGTTTGGGGCAGAAGATTTACAACCTTTAGTGACGGAGGTAGACGGCAAGAATCGCATTCAACCGATCATGCAATATGGCATCAAGATGATCTCCATGGGGTTTTTAGCTCCGAGCGAAAGTCCTGTGCCGTGGAGAGGACCTATGATGACGCAGGCTTTGCGTCAGTTTTTTGGGGATACCAACTGGGATGAATTAGATTATTTACTAATCGATCTTCCTCCGGGAACTTCGGACATCCATTTGACATTAGTTCAGCTAATTAAACTAACCGGTGCGGTAATCGTGACGACTCCTCAAAAAGTCGCTTTATCCGATGCCACGAAAGGATTAGCCTTCTTCAAGCAAGCAGGCATCAATGTTCCTTTATTAGGTTTAGTTGAAAATATGGCCTATTTCACTCCAGCTGAATTACCTGAAAACAAATACTATTTGTTTGGTAAAGATGGCGGTAAGCAATTAGCCGAGAAATACGCGGTTCCTTTCTTAGGTGAGGTTCCTTTAATTCAAGCGATTCGCGAAGCAGGAGACGAAGGTAAACCCATCGCCTCGAGTGAAGGCCCTAGCGCCGATGCGTTTGCCAGTATCGCAGCTAATTTAGCCCAGCAAGTAGCCATTTCTAACGCGAATCAAGCCTCTTAATATGGAAAACCACCCACTACATAATCGCATTCAAACCGCGTTAGATAGCATAAGACCCTATTTAGTGGCCGATGGAGGCAATGTAGAAATTGTCGAAATCACTCCTGAAAATGTGCTTAAATTAGCTCTAACAGGTAATTGTCAATCTTGCAATATGTCAGCCATGACTTTTAGAGCAGGGGTAGAAGAGGCCATCCGCAGAGATGTCCCAGAAATTACAGCAGTAGAAGAAGTAAAACCCTAATAGGCATATGATGCGGATAGGAATATTTTTTGGTGGCCCCGCACGTGAACGGGAGATCAGTTTTTTAGGAGGCAAAACAGCGATGGCCCACCTGAACAAGGCTTTGTTTCAGCCTATCCCCGTTTTCGTGGATAGCCTAGGCCATTTCATCTTGATCAGGGAAGAGCTCATTTTCGAGGAATCGATTCGTTCATTTTACCCACCTAAACGCTTACAAACTGCTCCATTCAATGTGTATATTGAATCTTTGCCTGATGCGGATGCCGTAGAGTTATTAGCGGAGGTCGGCACAATTATTCAGCCAGCTGATTTTGCGAAACACTTTGACTTTGCCTTCATCGCGATGCACGGTCCAGGTGCAGAGGACGGTAGTATTCAGGGACTATTAGAGTGGTATAACATTCCCTATTCAGGACCTAGTGTACTAGGATCGGCTATTGGTATTGATAAAGCCAAACAAAATGACTGGCTGAAGAAGTCCGTTGGTTTGGAGAAGAAATTTTTCGTTTTACAAAGAGATGATTATAACAAGTATGGCCGTGAAACTCTTTTCGAGCAAGTAAAGAAAGAAATCGGTATCCCTTTTGTAGCCAAAGCACCACACCAAGGATCCTCCATCGGTCTTGCCTTCGTGAAAGAGGATTCACTCGAGGTTTTCGATCAAGCCATTAAAAAATGTCTTTTTATCGAGGAAATTTACCGCGAGGAATGGATTAAACTAGACGAAGAGGCACAAGTAGCTTTATTACAAAAAATGGTCAACCTAGACGAGGGAATTGGTTTCCCAGTCGTGTTCCAAAAACAGGTGTACCATCATCCAGCTAACTTATTAGAAGCCCTCCGAGAATACTTCACGCATACGGTCACAAAAGCAAGCATTCAATCGATTCACTCAGAAGATGCCATCTTATTAGAGTCTTTCGTGAATGGAAACGAATTTAGCTGCGGCGTCATCCAAACCCCAGCCGGACAAGCTGTGGCCCTACCTCCTACCGAAATCGTCATCGATGAATCGGTAGAAGTATTTGATTTTAATGCCAAATACAAATCCAAATTAACGCGCAAACGCATCCCCATGCACGCAAGCCTGGCTCACCTACAAGTGATTCAAGCGCAAGTAAAACAAGCGTTTGAGGACTTAGGCTTTGGGGTTTGTACCCGCATCGACGGATTCCTAGACACAAATGGCATTGTCGTTTTACACGATCCTAATACGATTCCAGGCATGTCGCCTAGCTCATTAATCTTCAAGCAAATGGCCGAAATAGGGCTGAATGTGACAGATTCTTTGACCTACTTTATTCGCCAATCGATACGTGAACGCTTAAGAACGGGCAAAAATTATTATGCCCTTTGTTTACAATTAAAAGCCTTGGATGAGGCAATTGCAGCCTCCTTGAAAGCGAAAGCAGCACAAGAAATCCAGATATTGGAGATCGTCGGTACATCCGAAGAGGATTTAGAAGCCAGCTTCCAAGCCATCAAGGTTCAGGCAGCCGAATTAGCAGCTCTTGGAACAGAGAACTTCCGCGTTTGCACTCCTTTGGAAATCGAAGAAGGCGAAACATTGCTTCCCCTACATGTCGCTCATTTAAGTAAAGATACCGCCAAAGAAATGTTAGAAGCCATCAAAACTGGAGTTCATCCACTGATTGCTCACACGAGAGAAGCGGCTATCGACATCACTAAATTTTATACGCATGTCTAATACAGAACTGAACCCATTGCAATACCCTATCGGGAAATACAAACAACCAGAGGTCATTACACCAGAGATCAGAGCTGCTTGGATCAAAACAATTGCAACGACTGCTGACGATTTAACGGCCTTGTTAAAGGGTGTTGATGAAACTTTATTAGAGAAACCTTACCGCGAAGGCGGCTGGTCTGCGCGCAAAGTCATTCACCATTTAATGGATAGCCACATGAACAGCTACATCCGTTTCAAAATGGCCTTAACAGAAGACAATCCAACCATCAAACCTTATAGCGAAGACGATTGGGCATCTATGCCAGATGGCAATCAAGCACCTATCGCTTGGTCTATAGAGGGCTTGCGTTACATCCACTTGCGTTGGGTATATTTAATGGAAACACTAACGGAAGCAGATTGGAAGAAAACCTATTTACACCCAGAACGTGGTATTACGTATCAACTAGATAAGGTGTTGGGGATATATGCATGGCATTGTGAGCATCATTTACGTCATATTGCTTCGGTTCTTTAGATTATAGAGTAGAGAGTAGAGAGAAAAATCTACAGCTCTCTTTTAAAGAATAAAGCACTTTTTTAAAGCATAAAGCACAAAGAATAAAGCATAGAGTTGGATTCGCTTGCGGCGATGCATTCATGAAATGATTGAATATTATTGATTAAAATCAAAAGGGGCTTAGGCCCCTTTTTTATGCTATTTAAATGAAAGATGGAGAGATTCTACATTCACAAAATTATTGCGCAGCACGATTTTAGAATGTAGAATCCGACATAGCACGATTTTGGTAGTGGAAATCTAAAGTACTCAATGTGAACTTTTCTCTAAATGCTTTTTTTTGTTCCAGGGTGCAGTGGTATTGCTTGCCATCTGAACTGCTAAACCGATCATCAGCAGCGTAAACAAAATTAACACCCAGCGAAATATTTTCTGATTCTTGTTCATAGTTGATGTGTGATGTTAGCGGAGCCTTTGGTGATTTCTGACCAAGAGCTTAGACCTGGAAAATGCAAAGATACACAACCGGCGGTTTCCATTTGGATCATTTCACCAGTTAAATAGGAGGCTAGGTAAGAAATAGAAGGGTTGTGCGCGACCAGGTAGATAATAGGCTCTGTCCGCTTCGCGATCTCTGTCAAATAATCTGGTCCGCTAGAGATATACCAAAATTCAGATAACTCATATTCTGAGAAGGGTTTGCCTAGTAGTTCAGCCGTTTCTCGCGTACGGATGGCATCAGAGATTAACCAGAACCCAGCTGGGAATTGTTTTAAATGCATCCACTCCCCTAAAAGAAGCGCTTCTTCAATGCCTCTTTCTGAGAGATGGCGTCCTTTATCCTCTACCGTGTGTGGCCCTGCATGTGCGTGGCGAATGAGTATGAGTTCCATTATTCGAAGTCAGCTGCGGTTAACAAGGGAAATTTTCCAGATTTGTGTTCGGCCCCCATTTTAACATAATGCGGTGGGCCATATTTCAGACGATTAATTTGATCTTCGTTAAGGGTCTTAACCACTTTTGCAGGCGTTCCTAAAACCAAAGAGTAATCGGGAATTTCCATTCCTTCCGTGACTAAGGCGTGAGCCCCGATGAGGCAAAACTTTCCTACTTTGGCCCTATTTAATACCGTAGCCTGCATTCCCACTAAACTCCCCTCCCCTATTTCCGCGCCATGCACGATGGCTCCGTGGCCGACCGTCACATGAGGCCCAATGATGGTTTTATCGCCCTCATCTGCATGCAAAACGGCATTGTCTTGAATATTGCAGCCTTCTCCTAGGTGAATCTCCTCCACATCCGCCCGAATTACCGCGCCATACCAAACAGAAACGTCCTTCGAGATGAAAACGCGACCCATTACGCTGGCCGTAGGTGCAATAAAAATCGCCATGTTGTTTTATATTATTGACCAAATATACCTTAAATTGCGAGTCTATGAAAGAATTCTACGATTTTGGCAGATGGAAAACGACGGATCACATCGCTTCCATTGGCTGTGGTTATGGTTGGTGGGAAGTAGGCCTTTGCCTACATTATACCGCACAAAATTTAGCCCTAGTAGATCCAGTCGTACAACAGGAAGATATCCAAGATAGCATTGACTATTTCACGGAAAAAACGGGATTAATTTGGAATACGGAGGTCGAACTAAATCCGGAGAAGCTGCAAAATAAAGATCAAATTTGGGTCTTTAATGCCTGGCACGAATTGGAGGATCGCGCAGCCATGCTGGCAAAAATCAAAAGCGCCTTAAAGGAAGGTGGCATCATCATTATCGAGGAGGAAATATCCAAAGTGGAGCGTTTGCAGCATGAAGGATGCGGAAAAGACTTATTTTTTGAGCCCGAAATCATCGACGAATTCGAGCAAGCCGGCCTGAAATATATAGAAACCAAGACGAAGGATGAAGTGGCGATTTACCTCAAATTCCGAAAATGAAAGCGGTTTTTTAGCTTAAATAAAAACCTTTTCGCAAATTTGCACCGGAATTAAGCACTTATGTCAACAATCGAACGTCCTTTTATTATCGGAATCACTGGTGGTAGCGCCTCAGGTAAAACCCTCTTTTTAAGCCGATTAATGGAACAGTTCAGGACGGATGACATCTGCCTTTTGTCCCAAGATAACTACTACCGTCCTATCGAACACCAGACGAAGGATCACAACGGAATCGAAAATTTTGATCTTCCAGGGGCCATCGATGACCAAGCTTTTGCGGCAGACATCGAACGATTGCGTAACGGCGAAGTAGTGAGTAGGGTGGAATACACCTTCAATAACACGGAGAAAGTGCCTGATATGTTGCATTTTCATCCCCGAAAAATCTTAGTAGTGGAGGGGATTTTTGTGTTTCACTTTCCGGAGGTGGCACAGCTTTTGGACCTCAAAATATTCATTGACGCCCGAGATAAAATCAAATTAAAACGGAGAATCAAACGCGATAACGAAGAGCGAGGATACGATTTGCAGGATGTGATGTACCGCTGGAAATACCACGTAAAACCCACCTACGAGGAGTTTATTCGACCACACAAACGCAGTTGTGACATTGTGATTCCGAACAATCAGCACTTCGAAAAAGGACTCGATGTAATCGTTTCCTACCTAAAGAATCAGATCTAGGTTATAGTGCAACCCTTTGTTTTCCCGCTGTGCCCGCGCGTGTTTGATGATCAAATAGGCTACATTAATCATATTTCTTAATTCGCACAAAGGCACCGTAATTTTCGATTGACGGTACAATTCTTCATGCTCTAAATAGATCAATTCCAAACGATCATAGGCTCTTTTCAAACGGCGATCCGTCCGAACAATCCCCACATAATTTGACATGATGGACTCTAATTCACGCGTCATCTCCGTCACTAAAACCATCTCCTCGGGGTGGCGTGTTCCCTCATCATTCCACGATGGAATACCTTCCGGCAACACCTGGGTACCATATTCAGAAACTGATTTTTCAAATGCCCGGTGCGCGTAAACAATCGCTTCTAATAAGGAATTAGAGGCTAAACGATTCGCCCCATGTAAACCCGTAAACGAACATTCACCGGCGGCGTAAAGATTTTCGATATTCGTTTGGCTATGTTCATTCACGATAATTCCCCCACATAAATAATGTTGGGCTGGAACGACTGGAATCATTTCCTGAGACATATCAATACCTAACACCTGCAGGCAATGATCGTAAATCATGGGAAAATGCTGTAGAATTTCTTCCTTCGGAATATGACGGGTATCTAAGAAAACGTGATCCGTTCCGTTCTTCTTCATCTCAGAATCGATCGCACGCGCCACAATATCCCGAGGGGCTAAAGATAAACGCGCATCGTACTTTTCCATAAAGGTAGAACCATCTTGGTTCTTCAAAATTCCACCGTGTCCGCGAACAGCTTCGGAAATTAAGAAAGAGGGTTTTTTACCCGGATTATACAAGGCCGTAGGATGAAATTGAATGAATTCCATTCCTTGCACAAAGGCTTT
The DNA here is from genome assembly GCF_023921165.1 of Aquirufa antheringensis. NCBI lineage: Bacteria > Pseudomonadati > Bacteroidota > Cytophagia > Cytophagales > Flectobacillaceae > Aquirufa > Aquirufa antheringensis. The sequence goes on along the minus strand of NZ_CP049835.1, from coordinate 574,274 downwards.
TGCTCGGTAGGCCATTGAGATTCCATCACCCGTTGCGATCGTGGGATTGGTCGTCGATTGGTACACTTGACCGATTCCACCGGTAGCTAACAAGGTGGTTTTACCTAAAAAAGTTTCAATTTTATTCGTCTTGAGATTCAGCACATAGACCCCAAAACATTTCTTACCCGGCGTATCCTTCGTCACTTTCTCTCCTAAATGATGCTGGGTGATCAAGTCTACCGCAAAGTAATGCGTAAAGAAATCCACGCAAGTGTAGGACTTGACTTTGGCTAATAAAGCCCGTTCTATTTCATTTCCGGTTGAATCCTTATGGTGCAAAATACGCTTATCGGAATGGCCACCTTCTTTCACTAAATCAAATGATCCATCTGCTTGGCGATCAAAATCAGTCCCGTAGGCGATTAACTCTTTTAAACGCGCTGGAGCCTCATTTACCACTATTTCTACCACCTTGCGATCACTCACAAAGTCCCCAGCTACCATCGTGTCTTCTATGTGTTTTTCAAAGGAATCCGCTGAATCCCAAACGGTTGCAATCCCGCCTTGCGCATATTTCGTATTCGTCTCTTCCGCCACTGTCTTCGTTATCAAGGCAATTTTGATGGGGATTTGACGTTGCTGAAAATAGTCCGCCACTTTAACCGTGTAAGATAAACCAGCAATTCCAGAACCGATGACAATAAAGTCGTATGTAGGCATAGGATTTAAATAAGCAATGCAAATTAATCAAAAAGAGCCTTCAATCCGAGATACCCCCCGAAATGTGGACTTTTTTTTGTACTTTTGCCGCAATAAAAATTATAAACCCTTAAAAATCAATTTATACCCAATGGAACAATCGCCTAACAACAATTCCAAAACAGCCCTAATTGTCTTAGCAGTGCTAACGGCAGTATTAGGAGTTTTGTACTTCCGTTCGTACCAAACGACGAAGGATCAAGCTACGCAAATCGAACAAAAAGCAACCGAATTATCCAATACGCGCGCTTCTTTAGATTCGATTTCGACGCAATTAGATGCTAAAATCGCTGAGATCAAGTCTCTTGGTGGTCAAGTAGCTGATTTAGAAGCTTTGAAAGTTCAATTAGAACAAGATAAAGCCTCTTTAAAGAACTCAAACCACGCAACGATCGCCTCGTATGAAGCGAAAATTAAAGAATACAACGTGGTCTTGTCTACAAAAGACGCTGAAATCGTTGAATTGAAGAAGCAAAACGGTATTTTAACGGAGAGCAACCAAACGTTAACGACGCAAAACACGACGTTAAACACGGAGAACTCAGGTTTGAAAAACCAAAACCAAACGTTAAACGATACGCTTTCTTCAGTAAGCCAACGCAATAAAGAATTAGCACGCAAAGTAAGCATTGCTGCTGCTTTGAAGGCACAAAACTTGAAAGTGTTAGCCGTGAACGCGAAAGGAAAAGAAACAGAACGTTCTCGTTTAAATGGAAAGAAAATCGAGAAATTGAAAGTGGTATTTAGCCTAGCGACAAACCCAATCACAAAGTTAGAAAACAAGACGGTTTACGTTCGTGTATTAGATGGCGAAGGTGCTACTCTTTCTGACGAAGCAATCGGTTCTGGCCGTATCACCATCAACGGAAAAGAGCTGACGTACACAGCGAAGCAAACTTTTGAATATACGAATGATAGCCAAACCGTAGCTGTCACTTACCCTCGCGGTGGTGTTGCTTACAAGCCAGGTAAATATTCAGTAGAATTATATGCAGAAGGTTTCCAAATCGGAACTGGCGCATTCGAGGTAAAGTAATTTCCTCCTACGTTTTTTGAAATGGGCCATCCGACAGGGTGGCCTTTTTTATTTCTTCTTCTGCCAAAAGAAGGTATTGAAACCCTTGTTATATAATAAGCTGGCTCCCACGGTTTGGTTGATTTGGTAGGAGTTGAAGGAACCTAAGATGGTCGTCTGCACGTTGCGATTATAGGTCTTCAGCCGTAAACTTCCATCCGGTTTCACGAACCATTCTAAGGCCCAATCCCCCAGTAATACTTGCGGACTCGTTTGGTTTCTAGCGTCTGTAAATCCACCGCTTCTCGTGATGCGCAGGCGATCATTGAAATTATAAGAGGCACGTAATTGTAAATTCGACAAGATATCTTGGTTTAAAACACCGCCGCCCAGCGAAACAGAAATATCTAAATCTTTATTGATTTTAGAGGCCAAATTACTCAACTGATTCGAAAGCATCTCCGTAAAATTTCCCATCAAATTCCCCAGTGCTAGACCGCTTCCCCCAAATGGCGAAACCAATTGGCCAAACAACAAGAGATTACTGACCTGACGCGTTAATTCTTGGTCGTCTGTTTTGATCCGATTCGTAAAGGCTGTCACCGCACCATTCAAAGTCATATCCTTCGGATAATCCCGAATACCGATATCAAAATTCACGCTAGGTGATAACAAACGATCCTGTAAACTAATCGTCACGTCCACCGGGTAACGGCGCTTAAACTCCGGTAAATTCCCCTTGTTCGTCGTATCTAACAGAATAGGAAACAAGGAGGCATATTGGGTATAAATCGCCTTGATATTCACATTAGCCTCGAGTGGATCACCCGTCCAAGAAATCTTAGAACCTCGTTGAATGGCAAACTTTTTGTTGATTAAGTTTTGGAGAGTAAAGGTATAATCTCCTTGATCGATCGCATAATCGCCTACCATTTTAAAGGATCCTTTTTTGTCCAAATTCATCTTGATATCTCCGGAACCATACATCCGCATCACATCCCCTTTCTTCGCATCAAACTGCACCTCACCATAGGCTTCGGGAGTTAATGCTAAACGTAAGTCTAGCGTAATCCCATCCTCCTGTAGTTTAGTAGACACGGAAGCGGCGGCTTGCTCCACGTTGGTCGCCGCTATTTCACTCACAAAGCTGTAATCTTCCGCCTCTGACGCATCTTCTTCTCGATCCAAAGGAATGAATAGGCGCGTTCCTTTCTCCGATTTTAAATCAGCCGAAACGACTAAATTATCAATCGATCCAGATACCCGCATCGGACCTGAGGCATAGCCTAACCCGTAATAAATCGAGTTCGGCTCCCGGCTCGTATTTAATAATTTATACTGATCTAGGTTCGCTTGGATGTCCAGTTCAAAGGGCTTACCCTCTGGAAACTGGAGCGTGGTATTGACTAACGCTTTATTCCCTTCTGAATCTAAGACTTTCCAATTTTTGGCATAAATCTTCCGCGGGGTAAAGTTTACTGTGTCCGATACCGACATCGATGTTTTCAAATAATCAAACACAGCTCCCGCTTTCGAAAACACGATATCACCCGTAATCTCCGGTTTTGTAGGCAAACCTCCGATGTGTAAATTACCTGATGCCGAACCTTTCAAACCAGAGAAAACACCTTCTGTAAAGGGCTCCAAAATCTGTAAATCCGTCTGATTCAGCTCTGCCTTCACATTCAACTTCTGTTCCTCTTCAAAAGGCTTATAAGTCCCTGTAAGCGATAAAACCGATTCACCCAAGCGGTTTAAGTTCAGGTTTAAATCCATCGCTTTATCATCCGCTAAATAGGTTCCCACTCCTTGCAAATTCCCGATATAAAACTTATTCAAGCGCAGCGAATCCACTAATAACCAAGAGTCCAGACGCGTATGGTTGTACCAATCTTGAATCGCAATCTCCCCATTTAATTCCCCGGTGGTCTTCGTGGCAAACAAGGGTTTCAAGGTCGATAACTGGAAATGATTCGCCCGCAATTTAATGGTCTCAGTCGTGTCATTCGAAAGGCTACCTTGCAAGGAGATGGATTGATTTTGGTTAGCAACTAACACCCGATCTGCCTTCCATTCTGGCCCTTGAATCGTAATTTTATTCGCTGGATCCATTGCCCAGTCCTGACCTAAAATGCGAAAATACGTATCCTTAAATTTCAACGACAAGCCATCTTCCTCGAAGGCCCATGCCCCCGCTAGATGTGCTGAATTCTCTTCCCCTTGCTGTTTAAAATCAAGTCCAAAGTTGATCCGATCTTGATCCCAAAGCGCATCCAATTTGAAATTCTCTGTAGGTGTCAAAAAGTTCAATTGCTGCTTTCTAGAAGAGAAAACGAGACTAGATGAAACTTCAGGTGCTCCTAAGAATTTCGAACTTTGGAAGGAAAAAACAGATTGATAAAAATGGTATCCCCCTAAAACTAAGGTGTCTGGATAGGCCTCCAAACTCACAGAAAGCGTTCTCCCCTTCGAAATATTTCCTGAAAATACGGTATTCTCTCCGATCTGAACCGACGGAAAAAAGCGCACCAAAATCGGATCTACTCGATGGCAAATCACCGTAAAATCTGCCTTGTACTTGGTGTCAATTTCGTGGCGATGAGTGGCATAATAACCCCAGCGTTCATCAGACCCTTTTTGGAAAAATAACGCATACTCTTTAGCCAGTTGACTCAATTGAGATTGCAATAAACTGGGCGTAAACTCGCCACTGATTTCAGCGGAAACTAGATCTGAAGTTAACTTGTAATGCCGCTTTTGGCCAGGCCCATTTTCCGAAGTCAGCGTCACTAACTCTACATGCAAATCGGGTTTATTAGGCGTGCGCAAGGTGGAATTGTAAAAGACCGTGCGCCCCTCTAAATCATCAAAGCGATCCCCCTTAAAATCCAATTCAAAGTCCGTAGTCAAACTCAGTTGAGAATCAAGTAAACGAAGGTTGTGAAGATTCGAATGGGTTATTTCTCCCTGCATTTGATACACTGGCTTCGCTCCCCGAAGGTCAATCAAACCTGACATCGTTGCCACTAAATTCGTATCCTTCGAAATGACATCCCCTTTAAATAATTGCTTCTGGAAGTTCCCTTTTAACGTAAGTTTGTGGTAGAGGTATTGATTAAAAAAGATTTCCGAAACCTTCCCGTCAAAATCAATATTAGCCGATTTCTTGGCAAATCCACTCCCCTTCAAATTCCCTTCTGCATCCAAAGTTCCTAACATGGGCTCCATTCCCAGCAGTTTCCCTAGCTTAAATTTCTGTAATTTGATCTTCCCATCATAGCGCGAAAAGGCCATCGAATCCTGCAAATTCATTTTCACATCTGCCTCCACATAGCCTAATCCCGTCTTCAATTTCCCGGCCGTTCTAAAGACTCTGTTGTTCCCTTTGAAAAGACCATCAAAAGCCACCGGCCCTAAAATAACCATATTTTCCGCTGCCGGCTTCGTGATATACGTACCTAAATCCTGAGGATAGAACAGCGAAGAACGCATGGTGAAATCCATCTCCGTTTTGTCCACCTCAGGTAAACCTTTGAAATTAAAATCGCCTCGCAAGACACTTTTAGCACCAAAACCTAACTCAAACTTTTTCAAATCCAATTTCGCAACTGTACCTCTAAGCAAACCTTTCAAACGATACATCCCTTTGTAGTCATACATCGCCTCCACAAATCGGCCTAAATCCTCCCCTTTCACCAGCGCTCCATTAAAATCTGCCCGCATGTCCACGTCTGTAATCCAACGCGTCATCGAGCTCATATCGCGGTAATTCACTACAAATTTCCGTGTCACGCGCGAATCATTAAAGCGCAAATCCAGTTGATCAAAGCGCATCTGATGATCAGAAATCATAAACACCGTATTCAGACTTTTTACGTCAAAACCAGTCAACGGATCTTTCGTCCGCAAACCAATCGCCTGTAGTCCAAGCGTATCGTTCTTGATGTAAAAATTCTTGACTTTGGAATAAACCTTCGCTAAAGTAAAGTGCGAAATATCGAAATGACGGCGAGTCGCTTCACTCTTTACGGTGTTATCATCTAAAGAAAAAGCACCATCAATAACCTCCGCTTCCGGTATGGTAAAAATGGACGACGGACCTTTTTTCACCGTCTTTACTCCCCCCGTAATCCACTTTTCAAGGCGCAAAATAAACTCCTCAATATTCATTTTACCCGTCTTCTTTTCAAAGATTAGGTGGACATTAGGACGTGTTAAACGCGCATAATCTAAACTTGGTTTCCCGGGTTGAAGGAATAAATGGGCGATGCTAAAATTCACATCGAGCTGATCGATTTGAATCATTTTAGCGCCCCAAGGGTCTTTCACCTCCAAACCTTTAATACTGACTTCGTCGAAAAATTTCACTTGAATACCCTGCATTTTCACAGGATAACCGATTGCCTTTTCGACTTTGGGAGTTAAATAATTCGCTAATAAAGTCTGATTAACGGGAGCTCTCAGGAGGAGAATGGTGGCAAAAATCAGCAAAAAAATCCCCAGCAATCCATAGAGGATTGTTTTGACGAAGATTTTGAGATATTTGACCATATTGCCGTATTTTTGCGCAGAATTCTATTTTTATGAAGCTACTGGCTATTGAATCTTCTTGTGATGAAACTTCGGCTGCTGTCATGGTAGACGGCGTTTTGAAGTCTAATATCATCTCGACACAACTCATCCACACGGAATGGGGTGGCGTCGTTCCCGAATTAGCCAGCAGAGCTCATCAAAAATCAATCATCCCTGTCGTGACAGAGGCCCTGCAAAAAGCAAATATAAACAAAAATGAACTGAATGCCATTGCCTTCACAAGGGGCCCTGGGCTTTTAGGAGCTTTATTAATCGGCACCTCGTTTGCGAAGTCTTTAGCCTTGAGCTTGAACATCCCTTTAATCGAGGTGAATCACATGCAGGCGCACGTGTTGGCGCATTTTATTGAAGATCCCAAGCCCACATTCCCCTTCCTTTGCCTGACCGTGAGTGGCGGCCACACCCAATTGGTTTGGGTAAAATCGGCACTTGATATGGAGGTCATCGGCGAGACACAGGACGATGCCGTGGGCGAGGCTTTTGACAAAACCGCCAAACTGATCGGCCTCCCTTATCCGGGTGGTCCTTTGATCGATAAGTTAGCCAAAGAGGGTAACCCCGACCGCTTCCTCTTCTCCCTAGGTGAAATGCCCGGCTTGAACTTTAGTTTCTCTGGCATCAAAACCGCCATTTTATATTTCCTCCAAAAAGAAGTCAAAAAAAATCCCAACTTCATCGAAGAAAACAAAGCTGACATCTGCGCCTCCGTTCAAAAATCCCTCATCGACATGCTCCTACGCAAAACGAAAAAGGCGATGAAAGAAATGAACTGCACTCAAATCGCCATCGCCGGTGGCGTCTCCGCTAACTCCGGCTTACGCACTCGACTGACAGAAATGGGTTCCGAATTAGGTTGGGAAGTTTTCATCCCCGCCTTCAGCTATTGCACCGATAACGCGGGAATGATCGCCATGGCGGGACATTTCAAAGCTGAAGCAGGGGAATTCTGTGGGCAGGATGTGAGTCCGTTGGCGAGGTATGAGCTCGCGGCAAAGCCGCTCGCTTAGTCGGCGCGATGACTAAATCCGAAGGATGACTAAGACGAAGTCGACTTCTTACCCTTTCATCTCCTTCAGCGCATTCCAAAACGCCATCTTCAGCGTCTTTTCCGCATCCGTCAACGACGAAATGTAGCGTGGAAAGAAATAGACTAATTTGGATTCAATGGTATCGATCTCGGTGGTAGGTAATTCCCCTTGCCAAACAGCTGGCTGTTGACCGATAAAGATATAGCGTTTTGCGCTCGTCTCTTTTAAAAATTCAGTGAAGCTTGGTTCTTCGTCCGATGGAGTGTAGACTGACCAATCAGCGGGACCTAAAACGAGGGGAGGGGCAGAGAAAATAAGTTTTAAACGAGCTAGTTCGGCTTCGGCGATTTGGCCTACAACGACCCAAGGAGTGGAGACTTTCGGCTTAACCGCCGCAATAGCTTCCTCCTCCAAAACAACAGCAGGGGATTCCGCTAACTGTGCCTCTGACTTATCCTGCGGGACCCAATAGATCTCGTCGAACTTGTACAAATCAGCTGCTGAAATCCCCTCCATTTTGATGGTTTATGCTAATGAACCTCTTAACACACATGCCTCGCGGTCAGGACCCGTTGAGATGAAGTTAATAGGTAGGTTCAAGTGTTTTTCTAAGAATTTGATGTAATCCGCTAGCTCAACTGGCAATTCGTTGAAATCGCGCATGCCTTCTAAGCTGCAAGCCCAACCTTTCAAGGTTTCGTACACCGGCTTCACTTTGATATCGGTGATTTCGAAAGGGATTTGGTCTGTAATCGAACCGTCTGGCATTTCGTAAGCCGTACACACTTGAATCTCGTCAAAGATATTCAAGACGTCTGCCTTCATCATAATTAATTGAGTCACCCCATTAATCATCATCGCGTATTTCAAAGCTGGCAAATCGATCCAACCACAACGGCGCGGACGACCTGTCGTAGAACCGAATTCACGGCCTTCCACCCGCATACGCTCGCCTACTTCGTCCTCTAATTCCGTAGGGAATGGACCAGAACCTACGCGAGTTGCATAGGCTTTGAAGATACCGAAAACCTCTCCGATGTTTTTAGGCGCTACACCTAAACCGGTACAAGCACCCGCGGTGATCGTGTTCGATGAAGTAACAAATGGATAAGAACCGAAGTCCACGTCCAAAAGTGAACCTTGTGCGCCCTCCGCTAGGATCGTTTTCCCTGCAGTAATAGCATGGTTCACAGAATATTCTGAATCCACTAAGTGGAACTCTTTCATGAAATCAACGGCTTCGAAGAATTCCTTCTCCGCTGCGGCTAAATCGTATTCGAATTTATATACGTCCAAAATCGCTTTGTGGCGGTCGACTAATGCGTTGTATTTGGCAGAAAAATCAGGTGAAATCATATCCCCCACACGTAATCCCTGGCGAGAGATTTTATCCGTGTAAGTAGGTCCAATTCCTTTTAAAGTTGAACCGATCTTCGCATCACCTTTCGCTTTTTCGTAAGCAGCGTCTAATAAACGGTGCGTAGGCAAGATGATGGATGCTTTCTTCGAGATCTCTAAGTTCTTGCGTAAGTCTAAATTGAAGTGCGCTAAACCATCGATCTCTTTTTTGAAGATGATGGGATCCAAAACCACACCGTTACCGATGATGTTTTGAACTTCTTGGCGGAAAATTCCAGAAGGAATTTGATGCAAAACGTGCTTAAACCCGTCGAATTCTAAGGTGTGACCCGCGTTAGGTCCACCTTGAAAACGCGCAACTACTTGATACTTGGGTGCTAGAACGTCTACGATCTTTCCTTTCCCTTCATCACCCCATTGTAAGCCTAATAATACATCAACTGCCATAATATTGTTTTATTCTTGATTTCTTGCTTGGTAATTTGCTCTATGTTCACAATTCTTGTTCGTACAAGAACCGTAAAAAATAAGGGAATGGTGCATCACGTTGAATTGCAGCATTTCGCCTACTAAACTTTGGATGGTTTGAACCCGAGGATCACAAAATTCCGTGACTTTGTGGCAATCGGTACAGATTAAATGATCGTGTTGACGACGTCCATAGGACTTCTCGAATTGCGCTTGATTGCGACCAAACTGGTGTTTCACCACTAAATCGCATTCCACTAACACATCGAGCGTATTGTAAACGGTAGCCCTAGAGACTTGGTATTTCTTGTTTTTCATGGAGATATACAACTCCTCCACATCAAAGTGATCGTCCCGTAAATAGATCTCTTCCAGGATCGCAAAGCGCTCCGGAGTCTTCCGCAAACCTTTGTTTTCCAGGTAGGCAGTGAAGATCTTTTTTACTGAATCTAGTTTATCTAATTCTTGGGACATTTATGGAAAAAAAACGACGTAAAATAAGCAAAAATAACGGACAAAAACTAAGAAACTTTTCGCTCCACTTCAATTACGCCCGGAACTTGTTCCATTTCTGCGCTTAAGCTATCGAGGTGATCTGTGTCTTGTACCATCAGTGATATTTGACCTTCAAATAATCCATCTTTCACCCCTATCGTCAAGGCGGTAATGTTCACTTGCAACTTCTCTGATATCAAGCGCGTAACATCATTCACCAATCCAACTCGGTCAATTCCACGAATCACCAAGTCCACGACAAATGACATCGCAATTTGAGACGTCCACTGTGCCTTTATCACCCGATCTCCATGACGAGAAAGCAATTCTGGAGAGTTAGGGCAAGCGGCCCGGTGAATTTTGATTCCCTCATTAATGGTCACAAAACCAAATACCTCATCGCCTGAAATCGGATTACAACATTTGGCTAAGGTATAATCCACCTTATCCATATCTTCACCGATCAGCAGGGTATCAGACTCCTTGCGCTCCTTGTGGTATTGCTGCATCTCCTTTCTAAAGGATTTGCTATCCACGATGGGCGCTTGAATCGATTTCTCCGCCTGCTTTCTTTCGTGTAATTCCCGATCTAATTTCCAGTGCTTGAGCTGGTCGATGTTGATGTAGGTTTTGCCAAAACGATAGAACAAATCATTCGCGTCTTTGGCATTAAAATAAGCCCGCAACTGGTTCGTAATTTCTAAAGTCAATAAAGGATAACCCAAATGTTTCAGGCGGTGCTCGATCAAATCGCGCCCCTTAATGATATGTGATTTATTCTCTTCTTTGATGAAGTCCTTGATGCGTGCTTTCGCCTTTGTCGTAAATACGATGCGCAACCAATCTTCCGATGGCTTTTGCTTCGAAGAGGTTAGGATTTCGATCTGATCTCCATTCTGTAATTTATGGGATAAGGGAACGAGTTTTCCCCCTACTTTGGCACCTATACAACGCGCCCCTACCTCCGAGTGAATCTCAAAGGCGAAGTCCAAAGCCGTAGCCCCGGATTGCAAAACGATCAACTTCCCTTTCGGACTAAAGACAAAAACCTCCTCATGGTAAAGCGAGTTCTTAATGTCCTCCACTAATTCCACCGCAGACTGACTCTTATCGTTCGCCTCGATGGCTTCGCGTACCTGCGAAAGCCACGATTCAAACGCCTCGCTCGTCCGCGTATCCGTTCCTTTGTACTTGAAGTGTGCCGCCACCCCTTTCTCCGCAATCTCATCCATCCGCTTCGAACGAATCTGCACCTCGACCCAACGCCCCTCTTTATCATGTGCAAAAGGCTTGCTCATCACGGTCGTGTGAAGCGACTCGTAACCATTCGATTTAGGGGTGGAAACCCAGTCTTTCAAACGACTCGGATTAGGACGGTAATGATCCGTTACCACGGAATACACTTCCCAACAGTCTGATTTTTCGCGTTCTATGGGCACGTCTAAAACGACACGCACCGCAAAAAGATCGTATATTTTCTCAAAAGGTGTGTTGCCTTTTTTGATTTTGTTGTAAATGGAAAAGATGGATTTGGGACGACCTTTGATCGTATAATTCAATCCGCGCTCGTCCAAGGTTTTCTTAATCGGTTTGATAAAATTTTCCACAAAGCCTTCTCTGCTTCGCTTGTTTTCGGCTAATTTATCCGCGATTTCCTTGTAGGCTTCCGGCTCCGTATGCTTTAAGCCTAAATCTTCTAATTCCGACTTAATCGCATTCAAACCCAAGCGATGGGCTAAAGGTGCATACAGATAAATGGTCTCAGAAGCGATCTTCATCTGCTTCTCTTTGGCCATACTCGTCAGCGTCCGCATGTTATGCAAACGATCCGCGAGCTTGATTAAGATCACGCGAATATCATCCGAAAGCGTCAAAAGCATCTTCCGGAAATTCTCCGCCTGCTGCGAAGTTCCGTATTCAAATGTGCCCGCAATTTTCGTCAGGCCATCGATGATGGAGGCGATTTTCGGATTGAATTGTTTTTCGATATCGGCCAAAGTCGTATCCGTATCCTCTACCACATCGTGCAATAAAGCAGATATAATCGACGTGGTTCCCAGTCCAATTTCTTCTACGCAAATCTGCGCCACAGCTAAAGGATGGTAGATGTAAGGTTCGCCGGATTTACGACGCATTTCCTTGTGCGCCTCCGCCGAAATCAAGAAAGCTTTCTTGATCTGCTTCGCGTCATCATCCTTTAAAAAAGGCTTAGCCGTCCGCAATAATTTGCGGTAGCGCTTCAATATCTCTAAACGTTCCTTTTCTAAATCTATCTGCATCTTACTCTTTTTGAATCAGGGCCACGGCCATCGCCGAGATCCCTTCTGCTCTTCCTACAAATCCTAATCCTTCAGAGGTGGTGGCTTTGACCGAAATTTGATCCACCTCCACTCCCATCACGGAAGCTAAATTATCTTTAATCGCTGGAATAATTGGGTTCAACTTCGGCTGATCCAAAATCACCGTCACGTCCGCATTCGCTAATTCCCAACCTGCCTCGCGAATCATCTCCATCACTTTTTTCAATAAAAGCGTCGAAGCGACACCTTTCCACATCGGGTCTTTGTCCGAAAAATGATACCCAATATTGCGCATATTTGCGGCCCCTAACAAGGCGTCGCACAATACATGACAAACCACATCCGCGTCCGAATGACCTAAAGGCCCCTTCTCTGACGGAATCTCCACACCACCCAAGATACAAGGACGTCCTTCTACCCAGCGATGCACATCGTACCCTTGTCCTACGCGAATTTTCATTTGGCTATTTTTTTATACTTTAAGGTATTCGATTTTCCTTGGATAAACAAGCGCTGAGCCCATTTTTCCAAATCTTGCGTCTGCACTTCCGCGATCTTTTCCGCCTCCGTATTGACTAAATTCGCATCGCCCGCATTCGCAGCCATGGCTAAATTCATCGCCCGATTCAGCACTTCCACTTCCCCAAAAACCAAACTCGCCTCTGATTGATTCTTCACCATCTGCAAGTCTTTTTCGGCAATTTTCGAGGTCGCAAAATCCTGTATCACCTTCTCTAGCGCCTCTTCCGCCTCCTCGATCGTTACGTTATCACTTACCTGCCCCTGAATAATCAATAGGCCTGGATCGATGGAACTTGTTTGGTAGGTTCCTATCGTATCGAATAGACGCTGCTTTTGCACTAAATGCTCGTATAAATAAGAAGACTCGCCTCTACCTAATAAGTCCGCCATCAAATCAATCGCGTGATAACCCGGTTCATAGCGACCAATCACCGGATAGGCCTTGTACAGACGATTCGCAGGCACATCTGCCACGATTTCCATCGTGCGGTTTTCCGTTTGCAGCGGCTCTTGAGGTAAATTACGTTTAGGCTTAGCACCAGCAGGAATAGGGGCAAACCATTTTTCGGCTAAAGCTTTCACCTCGGAAAACTTTACTTTACCTGCAACGACAAGAACAGCGTTTGAAGGCACGTAGTGCTTTTGGAAAAAAGCCTTCACATCACTCATCTGCGCCTCCTCGATATGCTGAATGCCAGCTCCAATCGTGGGCCACCGGTAAGGATGCTTGTTGTAGATTAAGGGTCTAAACTTCAACCACACATCGCCATAAGGCTGATTTAAATAACGCTGCTTGAATTCCTCTATCACGACTTTACGCTGCGTTTCGAGGCTTTGCGTGTTAAACGCTAATTGCTTCATCCGATCCGACTCGAGCCAAAAAGCGGTTTCGATGTTTTGGGCTGGAACAGATATATAGTAATTCGTTAAATCTGGGGTGGTAAAGGCATTGTTCTCGCCGCCTACTTTTTGCAAGGGCGCATCGAAGGAAGGAATGTTTTCAGATCCACCAAACATCAAATGTTCGAACAAATGCGCAAAACCCGTCAGGTTTTGGTCCTCATCCCGGGATCCAACATTGTAGATCACATCTACCACCGCCATCGTCGTATCCGGATCTTCGTGCACAATGACTTTAAGGCCGTTAGCGAGGGTAAATTCTTCGAATGAAATCATGTCGTAGGGTTTATAAACAAAAGTAAAAAAATCGACCCAAAAACCACAGAGCTTAACTAAATTTGCGGGGTAAACATTTCACATGATTCGGGTTGCACTCTTACTTTTCTTTTTTCTTTCACTGAGATCGCAGGCCCAAATCCTACAAGATCCCACGGCTAAAGCTCAGATCACCGCTGGACTGACGAATTTATACCAATACGATTTCAGAGAATCCACGGCTATCTTCAATAGCCTAAAGGCCAAATACCCTCGTCATCCCGCTCCCTATTTATTGCTGGCTATGCAGTGGGAGCAGCAATACTTTCCGTTAAAGGATCATCCTGCTCAAGGGAAAAACTATTTAGCTCACCTGGAAAAAGCATTTGAATTAGGAAAAGAGATGGCCGAGCGAGATGAGAATGATTTAGAAGCCTCTTTTTTTTGTACGGCTTCCCTTGGATTTCTGGCCGCCTATGAGGCAGATCAACACAACTTCATGCGCGTGGTCTCTTATGCTAAACAGGCTTATAGCTTTTTAAAAATTGGTCTTAAGAATACCGACAAACAACCCGAATTCTTGTATTCCACCGGGATGTACAATTATTACAGCGTCGCTTATCCAGATTTACACCCAGTCTTAAAACCGTTTATGTTTTTGTTTCAAGATGGGAACAAACGGGTAGGATTGACTCAACTAGAAGCTGGCACTCGAAGGACCACTTTTGTGAAGAATGAATGTCTATTCTATATGGGCTATGTGCAGAATAAATACGAGGGAAATCCCTTACGGGCTTTGGCCTATAACCAAATCCTCAGCGACAACTTTCCAAATAACCACTGGTATCTATTGCAAAGAGCAGAGTTGCTAACTTTAGCGGGCAAATTCGAAGAAGCGGAACCCTTCATTGAAAAAATGGAAGCACTAAAAACGCCCTACTACACCGGCGCAGCTTACACGCTACGTGGCATGCGCGAAGAGGTGGAACGAAAAGATTTAAACAAAGCAGAGTCTTGGTACCTCAAATCCATCGCCTTCCCTTTTGAAGAAAGATTGACAAAAGACATACGAGGATTAGCCTATTTAGGTCTAACTCGCATTGCATACCGCGAAAAGAAGCCTCATCTATTTAGAAAATACCTTCGTATTTCTGAAGATTTTATTGAATACAAAAATTCATTAATCGAACACAAACGACTATCCCATGGAAAGTAGAGAAGCCGGAATTGAACGCCTATATCCCAAAATCACGGGCCGCATGTCCGCGCGCTACTACTATTTAATCCAACTGCGCAAGCAATTAGAACGCGTCATTGCCTTGTATGTCCGCAATTCACCCCATCAATTGTTAGCGGATTATGGCTGTGGCAACAAACCTTACGAGCCACTTTTCACCCCTTTTGTGGAGCAATACATCGGCCTAGATTTAGCCTACAATACCAAAGCGGATGTGGTCGTGGACCCCGCTGGCATCATTGATATGCCTGAGGAAAGCGTGGGATTCGTTTTGTCCACGCAAGTATTAGAGCACGTGGAAGACCCGAAGGCTTATTTAAAAGAGGCACACCGCATCTTGGAAAAAGAGGGCAAATTAATTTTATCTACGCACGGCTATTGGATGTTCCACCCGGATCCGACGGATTTTTGGCGCTGGACTTCGACTGGTTTGAAAAAAATTGTGACGGAAGCGGGATTTGAGGTAGTTTATTTCGAGGGAATTCTAGGGCGCTCCGCGATGGGATTGCAATTATTCCAAGATGGTCTTTTATTCAAATTACCTAAGCCGCTTCGTTTCTTATTGTCCTTAGTGCTGCAGCCTTTGATCATCTTTTTCGATAAGATCATCACGGCTAAATCACGCAACGAAGATGCCTGCACTTTTGTGCTGGTGGCTAAGAAAGTCTAGCTTTTTCGTAAGCGATGGTTGCTTCTAAGGCTTGATCGAAGGAGGTGATTTCCCAGCTCATTTTCGCCGATAATTTCGACGTATCTAAACAGATTCTCTGCACATCCGTCAACTTCGCGTCTTTGTATTCGACTTGAAATGCGGGTAATTTCGCTTGAATGCGCTGAATAATGGTATTTAAACTGAGCGATTCGCCTGAACCCACATTGATTGTTTCATTTTTTACCCCTGCCTTTATTAGACCATCGATGGCTTGACCGATGTCAGCGGCGTAGATATAATCTTTGGCCTGCGATCCATCTCCCCAAACCGTCATCACCTCTCCTTTCAGCGCCTTGCGAACAGCAATATTAATTACCCCTTGTTTAGGCGAGCGATGAAATTCCCCGAATGGATTCGACAAGCGCAAAATCAAGTAGTCGATCTGGTATAATTTCGCATACAATTCGATGTAATGCTCCACGGCCAGCTTGATAATTCCGTAAGATGAAATAGGCTTACAAGGATACTCCTCTTTCACTTTTTCTTCCGTCACATTCCCGTAAACTGCCCCACCGGTGGATAGATAAAGTAATTTTGACACCTGGTGTTTCTTCATCATCTCCATCAAACCGATGGTAGGCAACAAGTTAGACTCGATGTCTTGGCGAATATTTTCAGATGAAATGGCAGGTATAATGGAAGAGGCAAAATGGAATACGCGATCAAAATGATGGGCACTAAATAAGTCGTCCAAAGCTTGAGCATCCGCATAATCCCCCACCACAAAAGTCACGAAAGAAGGAAATTCAACGCCTGCAGGTTTTTCGTGCGCGAAAACAACGACCTCGTTATCTACACCGTGTTGCTGCAAATAAGCCAGCCAATTCAAGCCCAAAAAACCACTTCCTCCAACGACTAAATTTTTCTCCATGACGCGTATTTGCTGTAAAAATAGCCGAAAAATTTAGCTAATTTCGGTTTTGCATTAAAAATCAGCCCTGAATGCGTTTAATCATTGCCCGCTCTAATTTCTTTTCGTACTCCGAGACCTTTATCGAAGAGCAGATCAATCAATTAGAACCCATTCACGTCCTATACGAAGGCTGGCAACCGAGCCGATTAATGGCGGGCGGATCCCTCTTTTCGTTTCCCTTTTCTATTTTAGCAGTGAGAGGTGTTTTGCGCCGCATCATTCCTGGACTTTATCAAAAGATTTATACCCATTACCTTAGACGCTTTTTACGCGTCCATAAAGTAGACGCCTTCTTAGCGAATTACGGTCCATTAGGCACGAATATCTACGAGGCGTGTCTGGCTGAGGACATTCCTTATTCCGTTGTCTTTTTAGGCTTCGATGCAGCAGAGAAGAAGACGCTGGCGACTTATGGCGCACGTTATGCACTCAGTTTACCTAAGGCGAAAGCCATCATCTGTGTGGCTGAATCGATGCGCGCGAACTTAGAAGAAATCGCCGGTCCATTACCGAATTTACACGTGATTCCTTGTGGTGTCGATACGGCTAGGTTCATCCCTGGTACTCCTAAAGATGGATTCAACGTCATTTCTGTAGCAAGATTTGCAGAGAAAAAAGGATCCTTGAAAAGCATTCAAGCCTTTGAAATTTTGTTGCGTGATTTTCCCGATTCGCAATTACGCATGGTAGGTGATGGACCTCTTTGGGAAGAGGCGAAAGAATATGTTTCCGCGCACGGATTGTCTGAAAGCATCCATTTCTTAGGGGCTATGGGTCAATCCGACTACTTGCCCTTGTTACAGGAATCGAACGTCTTCATTCAGCATTCGGTCTTAACGCCTAGTGGGGATTCCGAGGGAACTCCGGTAGCTATTTTAGAGGCCTCCGCTTGCGGATTAGCCATTTGTTCTACTAGACACGCCGGCATTCCGGATGCGGTCATCGAGGGAAAAACGGGGCTTTTGGTGGATGAACATGATGTGGAAGGAATGGCTGCTGCCCTGAAATCCTTAGCCTCAGATTCCGCGACGACGCGTGCCTATGGTGTCGCAGCACGTAAACACATGGAGGAGCAATATGATGTGGTAAAGCTCTCCGCGAAAATCAAAGGTCTTCTCGTATAAAGAATGCCCCGCAAAATCGTATTTTTGTAAATTACATTCAAAACAAGGCATGGGGATCGTCATTCGACAAAGTTTAAAGGGTTCAATCGTTACCTATTTGGGTACGGCGATTGGGACTTTTAACGTGATCTTCCTGTACAATAAGTTTCTTTCGCAGGAGCAGGTGGGCTTGATTGCCGGGGCCTTGGTCAGCATTCCCCTTATTTTTGCCTCTTTTACACAACTCGGAATTCCACACATTGCGGTGCGTTTTTTCCCGCATTTCGATGATCCGAAGAATGGACATAAAGGTTTTTTCACCTTTCTGCTCGTCGCACCGCTGTTTGGTTTAGCGCTTTTTGTGCTGGGTTATTTAGCTTTAAAACCGTTGTTTTTCGAAGTATATAGTGCAAATTCCCCTTTATTACCCCAGTATTTCTACTACATCATTCCCTTGACGGCCAGTTACCTCTACATGAGTGTGCTAGAGGCTTATGCCCGGGTGCATCTGCGCATTGTGGTGCCTGCGATTATACGAGAATTGTATTTACGGGTTTCGAATGGAGTTTTGGTGATTGCTTTTGCGCTCGGCTATTTGACATTCAATCAATTGATTTTAGCGATTACGCTTTCTTATGTGGTGGCGGTTGCGGGTTTATTAGCCTACATTAAGCAGCTGAAACGTTTTTATACGAAGGTCGATTTTTCGTTTTTACGCACCCCGGTTTTTAAGGAAATGCTATCGTATGGCGGCTGGGTGATATTAGCAGGGGCGAGTTTTACCCTCATTCAGCACATCGAAAAGATCATGTTGCCAGCCTATATGGGCGGTTTGAGTACGACGGCGATTTTTGACATTAATTCCCGAATGGCGATCATGATTTCGATCCCTCGGAATGTGATTGCGGCGATTGCGGCGCCCATTTTAGCGCAGGCTTGGAACCGGAACGACCGCGAAAATATTCAGGATATTTACCAAAAATCCTCCCTGAATCTCCTCCTCATCGGCTGCGTTTTATTCCTGTTGATCTGGTGTAATTTGGACTTCATCTACACCATCATCCCTCGCCATGAAATTTACGAGGCTGGCCGCTGGGTGGTGCTCATGGTGGGCTTAAGCAAGATCATCGATATGGGAACGGGCCTAAATTCAGAGGTGTTGATTAACTCCAAATACTACCGTTACGACCTCCTCTTCTACATCATCCTCGCGGTGGGTTTAGTGGTAGGTAATCTAATCTTGATTCCTATTTATTCCTATAATGGGGCAGCCCTAGCTTCCCTATTGGCTTTGGCGGGCTATAATGTATTGAAATTTGGCTTTATCTGGTGGAAACTAGACCTGCAACCGTTTGATGTTAGATCCCTGGGGATTCTGATCGTCAGTGTGTTAATCTACCTTGTTGTTTCCCAAATCCCGGTCATCGAAGGCAGCCCTTTGATTGCCTGGTTACTCAATGTGGGAATTCGAAGTGCAGCGATAGGTGGATTATTTATCCTAGCCGTCACGAAATTCAAGCTATCTCCTGACATCAGCGAGCTAGTTACTAATTGGTTTAAGAAATGAAAATAATGTCCCTGGCCGGTGGCCTGCCACACTATTATAACCTAGTCCTAAACAAATTGCAACGCGATTATGGAGTGGAGGTGTGCGTGGTGGTGCCCACAGAAAAAGGGGCAACGCTGGGTGCTGGGGTATATACGTCAGACAAAGGCATTGAATTCAAGGTCTTTCGTCGCGAGGAATACACGACCTATTATGGGAAGAAGTTTTTCCGCGGGTTGAAGGAGTTGATTTTGGCAGAAAAACCAGACGTCTTAATGGTCAACTGGCCCTATCAAGCCTCTTTCGTCTTTTATCCAGGCTGGTACCGCTTCCTACGAAAGCACAAAGTGGCGCTCATTTCCAAAGAAATTCCTTTCCAAGTGCCCCATTACGACAACGCCATTTCCTATTATTTACAAGGCGGCGGCGTAACCGAAAACAACCAAGCGCACCAGTCGAATCCCTCTCTTTTGGCCCGATTAAAATTCTTTATCGTGCGCGAAACGAGAAAGCGTTTCTCTAATCTGGTAGACGCCCACATCAATTATTTAGAGGAGGCTGTTGCTTTACACGGAAGCTATGGCGTTCCGGCTGAGAAAGTATTTATCACGGCGAATTCCCCAGACACCGATGCGCTATTAGCTACGGCTAACGAGCTAAAAGACGTTACCGCCAATCCATTCCGACTTTTGCATATCGGACGGTTGGTCAAATGGAAGCAGGTCGATTTATTGATTGAAGCGGCAATTGCCTTGCATGCGAAATACCCGCAGACCGAACTCAGCATTGTGGGAGATGGGCCGGAGCTGGAAGCTTTAAAAGCGCAGGCTTCAGGCTACGATTTTATAAAATTTCATGGAGGTATTTATGACCCCAAAGAACTAGGCAAAATCACTTGCGAATCCGGAATCTATGTCTTAGCCGGCATGGGTGGTTTGTCTATTAATGAGGCGATGTGTTTCTCGAAACCGGTCGTTTGTTCTGTGGCAGATGGCACCGAAAAACGCTTAGTGCGTGAAGGATATAATGGACATTACTTTGAATCGGGATCATTATCCAGCTTACAAACAGTTATTGAAAGGCTATTTGCACAGCCGGAGAAAATCACAATAATGGGCCAGCGTTCGAGGGAGATTATTGAGAAGGAGATCAATATACATTCGGTGCTGGGGAATTATATGGAGGCGTTTAAGTATTCAGTAGCCAGTGGACAGTAGTCAGTGGTCAGTCCGTGACTTAGTCGCCTGCGGCTTAGTCGCGACTTCGTCGCTTAGTCCGAAGGCAGAGTAGAGATTATAGAGTAGAGAAAGGAGAGTAAAGAAAAATTTACTTAGAAATTATGAAACAAATCAAACTTTTATTGGCCCTCTTTCTCGCTGTAACAACGGCCAGCTTAGGTCAATCCGATCCTTTTACTGGATCAGAAAAAAGCACTAAGACGCTGTATGACTTTTCAAATTTTTCAAAAATTTCATTACTAGATATAGATGGAAATACCGAAATAGCGGTAGGTGATTCTTTCAAAATTGAAATCAACATGAGAGAAAAGTATTTACCCATTCTCTTTGTAACGGAAAAGAACAACGAACTTCAAATTAAATTCAATTACACGAGGGAAAACAATAAATATATTTTTGACCCCAGAATTCGAATTAAAATAACCTGCCCTAAACTGACAGAAGTATACAAACAAGGGAATAGTTCTGTAGGTGTCAGGTTACAAAATCAAAGTTCCTTTTTCCTGTCTAACGAAGGGAATGGAAGTGCTACTTTAAAGGGAAAAGTAGGGGATTTGAAAATAAAAAACGACGGAAATGGAAAAACAGATGCGAGCAAACTAGTTGCAAAAAATGTAATGGTTGATTCTTATGGAAATGGAAATGTACTCATCAATGCCATTGAAAAAGCAACAGGAAGAAGAAATGGGAATGGCCTCATTCTCCAAAAGGGTGAAGCAATTCTGAAACTGAACTAAACTTTACCGTAGAAAAGAAAAGCTTACTTTATCGTTTGAACTTTGCTCTTTGAACTTTGTTCTTTGTAATTCGTAAATTAGAATTTTTAAATAGGTATAAATGAAAGTAATTCAAGTCGTAGGCGCTCGCCCTAATTTCATGAAAGTAGCACCGCTACATCGCGCGATCCAAAAGTTGGCCGGATGGACATCGAAGATCGTTCATACGGGTCAGCATTTTGACGCTAAGATGAGTGATGTGTTTTTTACGCAACTGGAATTACCTACACCGGATTTCTTCCTCGGAATTGGGGGTGGAAGCCACACGGAGGTGACGGCGAAAATTATGGTGGCCTTTGAGAAAATTGTCGAAGCGGAACAACCAAACTTGATTATTGTGGTGGGGGATGTTACTTCGACTTTGGCCTGTACTTTAGTTGCGATCAAAATGGGCATCAAAGTCGCTCACGTAGAGGCAGGCTTACGCAGCTTTGACCGAACGATGCCAGAGGAATTAAATCGCATCTTGACGGATAGCGTGGCGGATTATTTATTTGTGACGGAAGAAAGCGGGTTGCAACACTTGAAAAATGAAGGCGTGGCAGATGAGCGTGTATTTTTCTCCGGCAATGTGATGATTGACTCGCTGGTAAGATACCAAGAGAAAGCAAAAACCACCACCATACTTGAAGACCTCGGACTAGCGACTAGCGACTCCCGACTATCGACTGCCGACTATATTGTCATGACCATGCACCGCCCGGCGAACGTGGATACGAAAGAGGGTCTTGAATCCATTCTAGAGTTAATTGAATTAAGCAGTAAGGATACCAAAATCATTTTTCCTATCCACCCGAGAACGCGGGCACATATGGAGAAATTTGGCTTAGCGGAGCGATTAGATCAGGCGCAAAACTTGATTATGACGGAGCCTTTAGGCTATTTAGAATTCATTCAATTGATGTCGAATGCGACGGCGATTTTAACCGATTCAGGCGGTATTCAAGAAGAGACGACCTATTTAGGAGTTCCTTGTTTAACCTTCCGTGATTCGACAGAAAGACCGATTACGGTGACTTTAGGGACGAACCAATTGTTATCGGATTTAGATCCAAAGAAAACCTATGCTGCCTTGCAAGAGATATTGGCAGGCAAGGTGAAGAAAGGGAGCATCCCTCCGCTTTGGGATGGTAAGGCAGCCGAAAGAATAGCCGCTCAACTAGCTGAAATTTTTGCTTAATGTCTGCCAAAAAGCTACATATCGTCCTCCTCTCCTACCACGACAGCAATGGCGGGGCGGGGATTGCAGCGGGTAGATTAAAAGTGGCTTTGGAAAAAGCGGGACATCAAGTCGACTACCTCGTCAGAGAAAAAGGGAGCACTTCCAGCGCCCTAAAATTCGGCAATGGCCTGATTTCTTGGTTGAAATTCATTGCCGAGCGCTTGTTCTTTTTGCGTTTTGAGAAAGATAAATCGATTCGATTCCTATTCAATCCGGGCGTTTTCGGGAGTGATATTTCGAAGCATCCGCTGATCCAGCAGGCAGATATTGTGCATTTGCATTGGGTGAATTTTGGTTTTCTATCCGTGGACGACATTGCGTCCCTGACTCGATTGAACAAACCTGTTTTTTGGACTCTGCACGATATGTGGGCCTTTACCGGAGGCTGTCACCACAGTGGTGCTTGCGAGCATTTTCAACAAAGTTGTGGGGATTGTAAATTCTTGAAAAATCCGAATCCGACTGATCTTTCACACCGAATGTGGGAGGCTAAGAAAACTGGGTTTGCGGAGAAAAACCTACACATCATCACTTGCAGCGATTGGCTGGGAAATAGGGCGAGACAAAGTAGCATTTTGAGAGGTCACTCGATTAAAACCATTCCAAACGCGATTGATACGGAATTCTTCTCGCCTAAGGCATCTAGCTTAGGATTAGATCCGAACAAGAAATATGTCCTTTTCGTAGCGATGCGAGTCAATGCGCCGGCAAAAGGATTTCATCTTTTGAAAGAGGCCTTGCAATATTTGGATGCTGATACCACTGAACTTCTGATTGTGGGTGGAGAGTTGGCGGAAGAATTACCTTTGAAAGCACATAATTTCGGGCAGGTTTCAGACCCAGCGAAAATGCGCGATATCTATGCCGCGGCAGATGTGTTTGTCACTCCCTCTTTGGAAGAAAATTTACCCAATACGATCATGGAAGCCATGGCCTGCGGCACTTCTTGCGTCGGATTCGAAGTGGGAGGAATTCCGGAGATGATCGAACACGAAGTGACTGGCTATGTGGCCCAGGCATTTAACCCTGCAGATTTGGCAAAAGGCATAAACTGGTGCCTCGAGTCTACCACCTCAGGATCAAAATCCAGGGAACGCGCGCTACAATTATACGACCAAACCATCGTTGCCCAGCAACACCTCGCCTATTATGCCCAAGCTTAGTATCATCACCATCACTTACCAGGCTGAGGCCTATATCGAACGCACACTAAAAAGTGTTTTCGAGCAAGGGTGTGCGGAGGAAATCGATTATATCGTGGTGGATGGGGCGTCGAAAGACCGAACATTAGCTATCATAGAAGCGAATAAAGCTCAGATCAATCAACTCATTTCTGAGAAAGACAAGGGTATTTACGATGCGATGAACAAGGGAATGCAAATGGCAAAAGGGGATTATATCCTGTTTTTGAATGCGGGGGATACTTTTGCTTCTTCATCGACATTGAAAAATATCTTACGAGAACTGGAAGAAAATCCGGATGTCCTGTACGGCGAGGCAGTTTTTGTCAATAACGACGGTCAATCTTTAGGCTTGCGCAGTGAGGTGACACCACATCGTTTGCCCACAAATTTAACTTGGCAAAATTTCCGTTATGGCATGTTAGTTTGCCACCAAGCTTTCATTGCAAAGCGCAGCCTTGCGCCACTTTTTGATCTACACTACCGCCTTAGTTCCGATATTAATTGGGAGATTCAAGTTTTGAAAAAAAGCCAGCATATATTAAAATCTGCCTCACCTATCTGTACTTATTTGATGGGAGGCGCATCTGTGCAAAACTTGAAGAGATCCTGGGAGGAAAGATACCAGGTGTTACGATCACATTTTGGCTTTTTACCTAACTTAATCAACCACTTGGTAATCATTGCCAGAGGATTGATTTTTGCCTTTAAAAAACAGGGGAAGTATTGGTAAATCCCCTATATTTGTGGCTATGAGATTTCGCATAAGCCTGGTTTTTCTAGTGATTACGTTTGTCAGTTTTGGCCAAAAATTTCGCTTTAATTCGAGTGTAGGAACCTCCCTCATTTCGTGGCACGAACAACAAATGACCTTAGATTTCGCCGCGGAAATTTCTTTCCAAAACCCAGAAAAAAATCACAAGACTTTCATCGCCTTAAAAACAATGGGAAACCTAACCGGAAGCGCGATAGATAGAAGCAACTATACGTTCATTGAACCTCCGATGAATAATTTCAATCAACCTATTCAACCTAACGAAGTTTTGCAATCGAGTTACCGTGGAGGTGAGGCTGAAGTGGGTCTGCTTTGGAATACGAATAAACGAAAAACAACTGTTCATCTAACACCCATTTTAAGTTTATACAGTAAATCTATAGCTAGAAAAATCAGCTCTTTAAGGTCTGAATACATCGAAGAAGAAAAATACTCCTTACACGGAATGAGCGGTGGAATCGGATTAGTGATCCCGGGAAAAACGACTTTCCAGATACAAGCACAAGTTTTTGAACCGGTGTACGAGGAAGTTACTTTATATGGACGCTATGTGGGGGTTCCCTACCAATCCTTAGTTTCAGAAAAACTTCCTAATTTTAAAGCAAAAATTCAACTGACTAAGGGACATTTTGGCTGGGTTATCAACCTTGAATCACTCAATTTAGGTGGAGCAGAAAACCCTAATTCTAAGTCGATCAAAGCCTCTCAAGCCATCATACCGTCCACCTTATTCACTTATTTCTTCTGATATGAAGAAATTCCTACTACTCCTTTTCTGTTTTCCTGGTTTAGCCCAAAAAGATTCTACGAAAGTCCTCGAAGAAGTAAAAGTCTATGTGTTTGAGCAAAAACGCAGTACGCTAAATACTCCGGATGCCTTTGTTCGCGCTGCAGATCTTCAGCAGTTTAGTTCGACCCAATTTGTATCTACGCTTAATTCCATGGCAGGTATTCGGATGGAAGAAAGATCTCCGGGTAGTTACCGAATTGCAATAAGAGGTAGCTCACTTAGGGCACCCTTTGGCGTACGTAACACCAAAGTATATTGGAATCAAATTCCCTTTACGGATGCCGGGAACAACACCTACATTTCACTACTAGAACCCGCCTTATTTTCATCATTAACCGTAACCAAAGGCCCATCTGCCGGAATATACGGAGCAGGAACAGGTGGAGTATTGCTATTCGAAAGTGGAGCACGTGGAAATGCCCTTACGGCCGAAACTGTTTACCATTCCTTAGGGGGAATGAAAACGGCCATCGATTTATCCGCAGAAAACCACCGACTTTACGCCTCCTTCAACCAGCAAGAGGGTTATCGAGCTCAATCCGCGATGAAAAAGCAATGGATTTCGTATGAATTCCACCACAACTTTGCGAAAGATATCAACCTAGATCTAAGCACCTATTATGTTGATTTGGCCTACCAAACTCCGGGAGGATTAACAAAAGCTCAATTCCTTGCAAATCCTCAGCAAGCTAGACCTGCGGCAGGCGCTTTCAAGAGTGCGCAACAGCAAGGGGCGACCTTTAAAATAAAAAGTTATGGCTTAAGTGCTCGGGCATCTCAAGTGCTGAATAACCTTTGGGCTTGGGATTTGAGTCAGGCAATTCAAGTGAATGATATCGAAAATCCGACGATACGGAATTATGAAGTTCGCCATGAACCCAATTATTCCACGCGCGGAGTGTTGCATAGAAAAGGGATGATCAACAGTGACTTGGGATTTGAATACCAGGCAGGACAGCTGAATAGTTCGACTTTTGGAAATCGAATTGGAGTAAAAGATACGCTACAACTGACCCAAAATACCCATGTCCAGCAAGGGAGTCTCTTCTTACAAAATGAATATGCCGGCTTAACGAATTGGCTATTTACTTTCTCTGGTAGCTTGAGCAGCTATTGGACAGAGTATATCGGAAACGAAGCCATCTTCTCCCCACGTTTGGCTGTCCTACGCAAATTAGGGGCGCATCAGAGTATTGTTGCCAAAGTAGCACATGGCTATTCACCTCCCAGCATTAGTGAATTACGACCGTCAACGGGGGAAATAAACCGTACGTTAAAAGCCGAAAATGGCTGGAATCACGAAATTACCTACCGCGGCAAATACGCGAAATTCAACTGGGATTTGAGCGTATATCAATTTAACCTTGACGAAACCATCGTGGTAAGAAGAGCCGCTGATGGTTCAGACTATTTCACTAACGCTGGTTCTACGACCCAGCAAGGTTTGGAACTAAGTAGCGCCTGGATGATTCATCCGACATTGACTTTAGAACAATCGCATACTTGGCAAAACTTCCGATTTGCGAATGGGAATTTCTTAACGGGAACAACGCCTTACCAACAGGCAACTACACTCGTTTGGCGACACCCATCAGGAATAAGTCTGGTGCAAAATTTTCAATTGGTGGATTATCAATTCCTGAATGACACGAATACGGAGCGGATGGGCTCCTATCGCCTTTGGAACACAAAAATAAGTTATGCGCGGAAGTGCTGGACACTTTGGGCGGCGGCAGAAAATGTGGGTGATGAGCGCTATTCACCTGGACCAGATTTAAATGCCATCGGAGGCCGTTTTTACAACCCAGCTCCCGGCCGAAACTTCCATCTAGGCTTACAATTTAACCTAACCTACTCGCGTTAAGCCGCTCCATCAATTCCGCTAGATGAGAATCGCTCACGGCAATCTCATAGTTTCCTATTTTGATTCGCTGGTGCTTAATTGATTCAATCTTTTGGAGATTAACGATAAACGATT
This sequence comes from Aquirufa antheringensis, assembly GCF_023921165.1. NCBI lineage: Bacteria > Pseudomonadati > Bacteroidota > Cytophagia > Cytophagales > Flectobacillaceae > Aquirufa > Aquirufa antheringensis. The sequence goes on along the minus strand of NZ_CP049835.1, from coordinate 547,127 downwards.
TGTGAACGCGCATAAAGCCATGAGGCATCACTTTTGCCTCTACACTTTTCATCGTCTGTTTGGTCAAAATAGGATGCCGTTCTCCTTCCACAAAAATCTTCACATAATCCTTTAAACCTTCCACGTGCGTTACGGTTGGAATCGAAATCCGTACGAGTGAATATTCCACATTCACAAAAAAGAAATCCTCCAGAGGCTCCTTTTCGACCACATTTTTACCTACAAAAATATGATATGCCTTATTTGCACTTAAGGCAAAACGATCTAAACTCACCGGTTTCATTAAGTAGTCTACCGCGTCCAAATTATAACTTTCCACTGCATAATTCGCATAAGCAGTCACGAAAATCACGAGAGGTTTAACGGCCAAAGAAGATAAGAACGACGTCCCTAACAAGCCCGGCATTTGAATATCCAAGAAAAGTAAATCGACCTGCTCCTTTTGCAACACTTCCATCGCCTCGAACGCATTCGAACAAGAACCCACTAGATTCAAAAATGGAATCTGCTTCACATTTTCCTCTAATAATTTACGGCCCATCACTTCGTCGTCCACGACAACGCAATTCATCTTTACCATCTTATTTCAATGTTAAGTGTAGATCCACGGAGAAATTCACGTCGTCCTCTTCAATGACTAATTCGTGTTTTTTCGGATATAATAATTCCAGACGACGCTTCACATTCTTCAACCCAATTCCTGAACTAGGATCTTTAAAAACCTGTTCTTCTTTTCCCTTTTTATTCTTAACCTGAAAATGCAAACCGTGATCTGTCGTTTCTAGGGTAACATAGATAAACGGCTTATCCACTAAACCCACCCCATGTTTAACCGCATTTTCCACAAAAGGAATTAATAACATCGGCTCAATTAAATGACCTGCTCCATCGCCATTCACTTGGAATTTAAAATCGACATTCCCGTCAAATCGCATTTTTTGGAGATCAATATAATTCTCTAAATAAGCAAATTCATTAGTCAATGGAACCATTGTTTGGTCCGAATCATACAACATATAGCGCATCAAAGAAGACAAACGCATGGTTACATCTTCCGCTTTTTCTGAGGCTTTGGTCCTAATCAAATACACAATACTATTCAGGATATTAAAGATGAAATGCGGACTAATCTGAGAGCGCAAAAACGCTAACTCTGATTTCAACTGCTCATTTTTCTGTTCTTCCTTGTTCGCATCTTGCTCTAAAAACTCTAACAATAAACCATAAGCAGACGCAATCGCAGAAACCATGATGAGCGGGAAAGCGCCCAAAATCTCCGGTGCAGTACCATGCTCGTGTTCAAATTCTAAGAATAAGTGGTGGAACAACATTTGGACTAAAAAGAACGCCACATTTGTTAGTATTAAACTAGCAAAGAAGAACCAAATGCCTTTCTTTTTAAAAACAAAAGGAATCAAAAGTAGCGTAATCACATAGAACAACGGCATCACGGTAATCAGCTCCACCCAGATATGCTCGGAAAACTCTGGATTATCATGCGGATGCGGATGAGCTACTTCGTGCGTTTGGTGGACAGGACTTAACAAAGGCAAGCCTATCCACATTCCCCACAGAATCAGGTTAAACAATACCTGAAAGGTCCGCTTCGTTTTCCTAGAATTAATAGCCTGCCACATAGCACAAATGATTTTTACAAATCTAGCCAAATAAGTGGAATCCACCTGCGCCCCTTATCGATAGAATAGGAGCATTAATCTTCAAAAAAAGCCCATGTATCTAATTAGAAATATCGAAACGTTATAATTTGTACATTCGTAAAAAAATAAAAGACATGAAACATTCAATCCGCCTATTATTCTTATTGTTGATTGGCTTCCAATCCATTAACTATGCATTTGGCCAAGAAACAGTATTCAAAATAAAAAAAGACACTTCCTCTTCTTCCATGAAGACGCTTTTCAAACCGCACAAATTGACATCTTTTGGCGTATCCCTTCAATCCCAAATGCTTTTCGGCAAGGGAGGCCCAGAACGAGCCATGGGATTTCAAGTTCATTTGAACAACAAATTATCCCTAGGTATCGCTTCCTTTAATTCGAATCCACGCAATGATGACCCGAATCGCTATGCAGATGAACCACGCCGTCGATTTAACGCATTAACGATGGAAGTCACGCCAATGGCTAATAAGGTGTTTCATTTAAGTTTCCCTTTAGCCATTGGACGTATTCAGGAGGAAGCTCCGCTAATCAATTACCCTGCTTACCCTGGAACTGCCTATCAGCCTCTGCCCTACAGACAAGCCCATGATCGATTTAGTAACGGTCCACGAGCCCTAGGTGTGCAACCAGGTATAAACCTTGAAGTGAATCTTTTCAAATACGTAAAAGTGTTCGGTGGTGCTAATTACCGCTTCGCTTTTGGGGAAGAGAAAACAGACGGGATGGCAAAAGCAGCTGGTACGATTGGGGTGAAGGTGGGGGTTTTTGATTATCGCATTCGCTCCGCGAATGCTCACTAGATAATAGAGTAGAGATTATAGAGTATAGATTTAAAGCATAGAGCACAATTTAGATAATAGAGTAGAGAGTATAGATATAAAGCACAAAGAATAAAGCATAGAGTTGGAATCCGCTGCGCGTATACATTTATGTAATGCGCTACTAAATTCATTAAAAAAGGGGATCAAATTGATCCCCTTTTTTAATGCGAACTTTATACTTTATAGAGTATAGATAATAGAGTAGAGAGTAAAGATTTAAAGCATTTTCAAAAGTGATAGTTCGGTATAAAATTTAAGAAAATATCGCGAAGCGCATTTTCGAATTTTGTGCCGAAATAGCACGCATTTTTAAAATGCTTAAAAGTTTCGCTCCCCTGCTTCTCTCTTCCCCAAAAGAACCGCACCCACCATCGCCACAAAGAACAAGATAGATACCAGCTCGAAAGGCAATAAGTACTCAGAATACAAAACCTTACCAAGGTTCTCCACCATACCGGTTTGAGACACAAATCCATCCGCTAAAGGAGTCTGGAAGTTATTTTGACGCACTAAAGCGATTAAAACCACTAATAAAGAACCAGCGACCACTGAGCCCGCTAGCTTTGTTAGATTCGATTTTGATTCCGGTTGATTCTTGCGCAGATCAAACATCATGATCACGAATAGGAATAAAACCATGATAGCTCCCGCGTAAACGATGATATTCACCGCCATCAAGAACTGGGCATTTAACAGGACGTAGTGACCTGAGATGCAAAAGAAAGTAAACACCAAGTACAAGACTGAGTGAATCGGGTTCTTTGCTAGAACGACCATTAGGGCGCTTAGTAAAGTTAAACCTGAAAGAAAATACCAAATATTAGAAATCTCCATAAGAATTTATTTCCAGCCCTCACGCAAATAGCGTTGGTCCATTTTTTCAACTAATTTATCTTTCCCGTAAATCACCTCATCGCGGCTACTGAATACAGGAACCATTTGATCGTGGCGTAAGAAGATCGCCTCTTTAGGGCAAGCCTCCTCGCAAAGACCACAGAAAATGCAACGAAGCATGTTGATCTCGTATACTTTGGCATACTTCTCTTCGCGGTACAATTTCTCTTCACCCTTCTTGCGCTCCTCAGCGACCATAGAAATAGCCTCCGCTGGACAAGCCACGGCACAAAGACCACAAGCCGTGCAACGTTCTGCCCCCTGCTCATCCTTCTTCAAGATGTGGTGACCGCGGTAAATCGGCCCTAAATAACGCGTTTGCTCTGGGTAACGAATGGTCACCGGTTTAGAGAAAAAGTGCTTTAACGTGGTCGCCATACCCCCTACGATGGCAGGAAGATACATACGTTCCGCTAAAGTCATTTCGCCTTGCTCGACTACCTTCGATCGGTTACTTAATTTCATATCGCTATGCTAATTTTTTCTTCACAAATAATTGATCGTACACCACGATGCCCGCGATGAAAACGACCACTCCACCGATTCCAATTAGAATCTGTTGGTCTAATAAAATACCTAATCCGGTTACCACCACATTAAACATCGCTAACGGAATTAAGCCTGACCAGCCTAAGCCCATTAATTGATCGTAACGGAAACGGGGTAATGTCCAGCGCACCCACATAAAGATAAATACGAAGGCCAAAGCCTTTCCAATCAATGCGCCTGCTCCGATCAACGTCGCTGCCGTAGCGCCTAATTGAGCCGTTACAAAATCCACCCCTGGATAATCATATCCACCAAAATAAAGGGTCGCCATCACTGCTCCCGAAATAAACATGTTGATGTATTCCGCGAACAAATAGAAGCCTAATTTCATGGAAGAATATTCCGTATGGTATCCTCCGATTAATTCGGTCTCACACTCGGGTAAGTCAAATGGCGTACGGTTACATTCCGCGAAGGCACAAATCAAGAAGATGATAAAGCCCATCGGTTGATACAAGATGTTCCAGTGACCGTTTTGTTGCGCCTCCACAATTGCCTTCGTTGAAAGCGATCCGGTCATCATCAAAATCGCGATGATCGAAAGACCCATTGCTAATTCGTAGGAGATGTTTTGGGACGCTGCACGAATAGCGCCTAACAAAGAATACTTGTTATTAGATGCCCAACCACCGATCAAGATGCCATAAACACCTAAAGAAACAATACCGAATACCCATAAAATACCAATGTTCACATCGATACCTTGTAAGTCAAATGTTACATCTCCGATCGTCACTGTATCCCCAAAAGGAACCACCGCCGAAGTCATCAACGCCGTCAACATAGACAAACAAGGGCCCATAATGAACAACCACTTGTTAGAGTTAGCCGGAATGAAATCCTCCTTCATGAACATCTTTACCGCATCCGCTAGAGGCTGCAAAATCCCAAAGGGACCCGCTCTATCCGGTCCGATACGGTCTTGCATAAACGCCGCAATCTTACGCTCAAAATACGTTGAATAGGCTGCAATCCCCAAAGTGATCGCGAATACGATCCCAATGAAAGAAGCTTTGGCCAAAAATACTGAATCAAATAAGTCCATCTATTTCTTTTTAGATTTAGGTAAAGCAGGTTGAATGCCTAAAAAACTACGGTCACGATCATCATTGATTTGCTTGTAATCACGCGCCGCTTGTAACACTGGGAACGCTGGCTTAATCAAATTCGCACCATATTTATTCGCTGAGATTACTGAATGACGAGACACATTCGTCGGTCCTTCGATCACCCAATCAGCCGTCTTTTTCTTGTCAAAACGACAGCCATTACAAATGAAATCCGTTACCTCGCCCCACATGTTCTTGCGACCCGTCACGCGAATTACTTCCTCCCCTTTGTACCAGATCGTTGCTTTACCTGAGCATTTCTCACACTCGCAATGCGCATCTACTGGCTTCGAGAACCACACACGGCTCTTGAAACGATACGTTTTATCTGTCAATGCGCCCACCGGACACACATCAATCACGTTACCAGAGAAGTCGTTATCAATCGCCTTCTCGATGTAGGTACTGATTTCCGCGTGATCTCCGCGGTGCATCACCCCGTGAACACGGCCATCTGTGATTTGATCCGCTGTATACACACAACGGTAGCACAAGATGCAACGGTTCATGTTCAACTGAATGTTTGGACCTAAATCCGTGGGCTCAAACGTATTACGCTCTTCTACCGTACGCGTCGATGAAACACCGTGCTCGAACGAGAAATCTTGCAAGTGACATTCACCCGCTTGATCACACACTGGGCAATCCAATGGGTGATTTAATAACAAGAATTCCACGATGCCCTTGCGTGTTTCTAGCACGTCTTCGTTCACCGTATTTTCCACGATCATCCCGTCTTGAACGGCTGTAATGCAGGCTGGAACTAATTTAGGCATCGGACGAGGATCTTTTTCAGAACCCGCTGTCACCTTCACTAAACAAGCACGGCATTTTCCACCTGAACCCTTCAAAGGCTCATAATAGCACATAGCTGGCGGAGCAACCTCAGGCCCGATCATGCGAGCTGCCTGCATGATAGTGGTTCCTGGTTCTACCTCAAGGGTGATATTATCTATCGTAACTTTCATATTCGTTAATTTCTGCCAAATTATTTTGTCCAACTAGCCCCCTTGCGCATAAATACCGCGCCTGGTTTTGTCGCTAATTCTGGGTGTTCAATATGCCACTCAAACTCATCGCGGAAATGGCGAATCGCCGCAGCCACTGGCCAAGACGCCGCATCCCCTAATGGACAAATCGTATTTCCTTCAATTTTCTTCGCTACATCGACTAACAAATCGATGTCTTCTTTGCGGCCTTGACCGTGCTCGATGCGGTGCAATACTTTGTCCATCCAACCCGTTCCTTCACGGCATGGAGAACATTGTCCGCATGATTCGTGGTGGTAGAATTTCGCGAATGTTAAGGTGTTGTGAACGATACAAGCTGTCTCATCCATCACCACAAAACCACCTGAACCTAACATCGTACCGGTAGCAAAACCACCATCCGATAAAGATTCATAAGTCATCAAACGCTTCTCCCCTGCCGCTGTCGTTAAGATTAACTCCGCTGGCAAGATCGGCACAGACGAACCTCCGGCTACGACTGCTTTTAATTTATGTCCATCGCGAATACCGCCGCACCATTCATCTGAATAGATGAAATCTTCGACCGTAATTCCTAATGGGATCTCGTAAACACCTGGTTTTTTGATGTGACCAGACGCGGAGATTAATTTCGTTCCTGTACTACGTCCTACTCCAATCGCCGCATAGGCATCGCCACCGTTGTTAACGATCCACGAAGTGGCTGCGATAGATTCTACGTTATTCACTACCGTAGGACATTGCCATAAACCTTTCACCGCTGGAAAAGGTGGCTTATTACGAGGATTACCTCGTTTACCTTCTAAGGATTCTAATAATGCAGTTTCTTCTCCGCAGATATAAGCTCCACCACCAGGCTGAACAAATAGATCAAGATCGTAACCTGAACCTAAGATATTCTTTCCTAATAATCCTTTATCGTACGCCTCTTGAATCGCTTTTTCTAAAATAGCAATCACATACATTAACTCACCACGCACGTAGATGTACGAGGTATTTGCTCCTAATGCAAACGAAGAAACAATCATTCCTTCGATTAAGGTATGTGGGGATTTCCACATCAAATAGTGATCCTTGAACGTACCAGGCTCTGATTCGTCCGCATTGCACACTAAATAACGAGGCACACCCTCAGGCTTTGCCAAAAATGACCACTTCATACCTACCGGGAAACCTGCGCCTCCACGGCCACGAAGACCTGACTTTTTCACCTCTTCCGTGACCTCGTCAGGGGTCATTTTTTTAATCGCTTTTTGGACCGCTGAATACCCACCATGCTTCATGAACACGTCAATGGTGTCAATGTTAGGTACGTCTATATGTTCGGTTAATATCTTCATCCTAGGCCTTATTTGCTCAGTTCATCTATAATTTCATCCACTTTCTCTTTCGTTAAGTGCATGTAGTATTTTTCGCGGATTTGGAAAACAGGACCCCATCCGCAAGCGGCTAAACACTCCACTTCTTTGATGGTAAACTTGCCATCCTTCGTCGTTTCGCCGGTATTAATTTTCAAACGTTTCTTCAAGTGATCGTATACTTCCACGCCACCCATTAAGCAACAAGGGCCTGTACGGCAATACTCAATCACGTGCTCTCCTACCGGTTCTAAATGGAACATCGTATAGAAAGACGCCACCTCGTATACCTCAATCGAGCTGATAGAAAGTAGCGACGCTACATAATCCATCACCTCCGGAGAGCACCACTTCCACTCCGCTTGCGCTAAGTGAAGAATAGGCAACAAGGCCGACTTCTGCTTTCCATCCGGATAGCGGGCGATAATTTTTTTCACTAATTCCAGCGTTTCTGCTGGGAAAACAATCTTGCTCATGTCTTATGTATCTAACTCTCCTGCAATTACGTTCATCGATGACATCGTTACGATCGCATCTGAAAGGGTGGTTCCCTTGATCATCTCTGGGAAAGCCTGGTAATATATAAATCCGGGACGACGGAATTTCAAACGGTAGGGTGTACGACCTCCGTCAGAAACTAAATGGAAACCTAATTCCCCGTTTCCGCCTTCTACTGAGTGATAAACCTCACCTACCGGAGCATCGATCTCTCCCATCACAATTTTGAAGTGGTAGATCAAGGCCTCCATGTTTTGGTAGACGTCTTGTTTTTTTGGTAAATAATAGTGTGGTGCATCTGCGTGATAAGCTCCTTCCGGAAGGTTATCCATCGCTTGTTGGATGATGCGTAAACTTTGCCACATCTCCTCTTCACGCACTAAGAAACGATCATACGTATCACCTTTCGTTCCTACTGGTACATCGAATTCGAAATCTTCATACGAAGAATACGGGTTCATGGCACGAACATCATAATCGACACCTGCAGCACGCAGGTTAGGACCTGTAAATCCGTAGTTCAAAGCGCGTTCGGCAGAAATCCCGCCCACGTTTTGGGTACGGTCCATGAAGATACGGTTACGCATCACCATGCCTTCGAATTCCTTCAAAGCCGCTGGTAGTTCTTTTAATAATTTTTGGATTTTTTCGATCGCTACAGGCGTAAAATCACGCTCCATACCGCCAAAACGACCCATATTCGTCGTCAGACGTGCACCGCACATCTCCTCGTAAATCTCGTAGATAAACTCTCGCCATTGGTATACATACAAGAAACCCGTTAAGGCTCCGGTATCTACCGCTAGGATGGAATTACACACAATGTGATCCGTTAGACGGGCAAGTTCCATCATGATCACACGCATGTACTGCGCGCGCTTGGGAACTTCGATGCCTAACAATTTCTCTACCGTCATGTGCCAGCCCATATTATTAATAGGAGCTGAACAATAGTTCATGCGGTCTGTTAACGTCGTGATTTGATAGAAAGGACGACGTTCTGCGATTTTCTCAAAGGCCCGGTGGATATAACCCACCGTTTGCTCCGCGTCTACGATGGTTTCTCCGTCCATCGTTAAGATGTTTTGGAAGATACCGTGTGTCGCTGGGTGCGTAGGACCTAAGTTTAACGTAGATAATTCATTCACATAAGGTCCCCCTTTTTGTGTTTTATCTAATCCTACATTAGGGCTGTTTACTAAAGCTATTTCAGACATGTCTATTTATTATCGTCCAAACAATTCATCAATCTTATCGTGACGCGTCGCATCCTCTAACGGATATTCTTTACGCATCGGGTGGTAATCCATCTCGTCCATATTCAGGATACGGGTCAAATTAGGGTGACCTTCAAAGATGATGCCATAAAAATCAAACGCTTCGCGCTCCATCCAGTTTGCCGTAGCAAAAAGGCCGGTGATCGTAGGGAAAGTAGGCGCTTCGATAGGCGCATAAGCCTTAATCCAAAGACGTACGTTGTTTTCCAAAGAATGTAAGTGGTAAATCACTCCCAATTCCTGACCTTTCGCGTCTGGAAAATGAATTCCCGCTAAATCCGTCAAAAATTGAAACTTAAATACCGGGTGTGCATACAAGAAGTGAATCATTGGAACGATATTTTCTACCGCCGTAGTCACCTGCAAAATGCCGTGTGACTCACCTACTCCATACACTCCCTCTTCGCCAAACTGCGCCTGAAGCGCTTCGATTATCTGATCGTTCATACTTATTCGATTCCGTAAGAAGCTAATAAAGCCTTGTATTCTGGCTCATTTCTTCTACGCGTAGTTTCATTTTTCGCTAATTCTTGGATCTGCATAAAGCCATCCAAAATTTGCTCCGGACGTGGCGGGCAACCTGGTACATATACGTCCACTGGGATAATACGATCAATTCCTTGCAGAACAGAATACGTATCAAAAATACCGCCAGAACAAGCACAAGCCCCTACCGATAATACCCAACGTGGCTCAGCCATTTGGAGATATACCTGTTTTACAACCGGTGCCATTTTCTTAGAGATGGTTCCCATCACCATCAAAACGTCCGCTTGACGGGCAGAGAAACTTAAACGCTCCGCACCAAAACGACCGATATCATAATGAGATGCCATCGTAGACATAAACTCAATACCGCAGCAAGAAGTAGCGAATGGTAGTGGCCAAAGTGAATTAGCGCGCGCTAAACCCACTAAACTATCTAATGACGTAGCGAAAAAACCCGCTCCCTCTACTCCTGGAGGCGCTTCAGCCACTTGAACTGTTGAATTACTCATATCTTAATTATCTGTTGAATATATAAACTTTGGCAAGGCCAATATGTTTATTTTTCCCACTTTAAAATTCCTTTTTTCAATACGTACAAGAAACCCACTAAAAGTAAGCCCATGAATACGAGCATATCATAGAAACCGTTCCAAGACAATTGTTTGAAATTAACCGCCCAAGGATACATAAAGACGATTTCTATGTCAAATAGCACAAAAAGAATGGCTACCAAAAAATACTTCACTGAGATAGGCGTACGCGCATCTCCGATCGACTCAATTCCACATTCGAAGGCGTCATCTTTCTTTTTAGAATGTCTTTTAGGACCTAATGTGTGAGTGGCTACCATCGTAGCGACGATAAATGCCAAAGCAGCTGCTAGCTGAACAAAAATCGGAAGGAAATCCTGAGGTTGATAGTTCATTACGAAGGCTTAAAAATTCAAGCCGCAATTTACAGCTAAAAATCTAAATCTAGGAGAAAATTTCAGAAAAGGATTGAATTATTTCAGAAATTTCATGTAATTTTGTCCTGCAAATAAGGGCACTCATTCAACACCCGGTTCAAATTATTTGCTATGCTTGATTCCACTAAATTTCTTTTTGAAGCCTTAACGTACGACGACGTACTTTTGCTTCCCGCTTATTCCGAGGTTTTACCCCGTGAAGTAAGTACTTCCTCTCGCCTTACGCGCAACATTTGGTTAAATATTCCGATTGTTTCCGCAGCGATGGACACCGTTACGGAAGCTGATTTAGCCATCGCTTTAGCGCAAGAAGGTGGCATCGGGATCATCCACAAGAACATGACGATTGCACAACAAGCCGCTCAAGTTCGCAAGGTGAAGCGCTCTGAGTCAGGCATGATCATCGATCCGGTGACCTTGAAAGACAACTCCACTTTAGGAGATGCTCAACGCATCATGAAGGAATTCAAGATCGGTGGTATCCCGGTGATCGATAATGATGGAAAATTAGTGGGCATTTTGACGAATCGTGATTTACGTTTCCAAAAACAAACTGCTCGTCCCGTGAGAGAGATCATGACGAAGGACAATTTGATTACGGCCAAAGAAGGAATCAGCATGGAAGAGGCCGAAAGCATTTTGCAAGAATACAAAATCGAAAAATTACCGATCATCGATAAGAACGGGAAGTTGATCGGATTAATTACTTATAAAGATATATTGAAGCGCAAGTCACACCCTTTGGCATCGAAAGATCCACTAGGCCGTCTTCGCGTAGGTGCTGCCGTAGGTGTAACACCGGATTTATTAGACCGCGTGCAAGCCTTAGTGCAAGTGGGTGTAGACGTTATCAGTATTGATACCGCGCACGGTCACTCGAAAGGCGTCATCGATGCCTTGAAATCAGTCAAGAAAGCATTCCCTACCTTGGATGTAATTGTTGGTAACATCGCCACAGGCGAAGCAGCCGTTGCGTTAGCGGAAGCGGGAGCGGATGCAGTTAAAGTGGGTGTAGGCCCAGGTAGTATTTGCACGACGCGTATCATCGCGGGTGTGGGTATGCCTCAATTGACGGCGGTGTATGAAGCGGCCAAAGCTTTACAAAAATATGATGTCCCAGTCATTGCTGACGGAGGTATTCGCTATTCAGGGGATGTGGCCAAAGCCATCGCAGGCGGCGCCAGTACCGTCATGATCGGTTCTCTTCTTGCTGGAACAGACGAAGCACCAGGTGAGATGATCATTTTGGAAGGACGTAAATTCAAATCATACCGCGGAATGGGCTCCTTAGAGGCTATGGAAGACGGATCGAAAGACCGTTACTTCCAAGACGCGGAAGACGATATCAAAAAATTAGTTCCAGAAGGAATCGTAGGTCGCGTACCGTTTAAAGGTTCGGTGACAGAGATCTTGTACCAAATGGTCGGTGGACTAAAAGCCGGCATGGGCTACTGCGGAGCTTCATCCATCGAAGCGATGCAACAAGCGAAGTTCGTGAAAATCACTTCAGCCGGTGTGAAAGAAAGTCACCCACACGATGTGAGCATCTCGAAAGAAGCGCCTAACTATTCTGCGAAATAAGATTTTCGCTTATTCATAAAAAAAGCCTCGTTCATCGCGAGGCTTTTTTTTATTTATAGTTCTGAATCGTATCCACAAAACACTGGACCTTATCAGGATCAATGTCCGGATAAACCCCATGACCTAAGTTCGCAATGTAGCGTTGCGTCCCAAATTGATCAATCATCTTCTTAGTCTCCGCTTCTACCGTCTTGAAGTCACCATATAAGGCACAAGGATCTAAATTCCCTTGCAAAGTCTTGCTAGGACCTACTAATCTACGCGATTCTGCGATATCCATATTCCAGTCTAAGCCAATCGTCGCACAATTAAGTGTCGCCATTTCCTCGCGAGCGAAGAATGCTCCTTTGGCAAAAAGCGTCACCGGAACCTCCGTCACCGCATCACAAATTTGCTTTAAATAAGGAGTTGAAAACACCGAATATTGCGCAGGCGACAAAATCCCCGCCCATGAATCAAAAATCTGAACTAAATTAGCCCCAGCCGCGACCTGTGCTTTCAAATACGAAATCGTGGAATCCGTAATCTTTTGCAACAAAGCATGCGCTAACTCAGGCTCAGCATATAACATCTTTTTGGCCTGCGAAAACGTCTTCGACCCTTTCCCCTCGACCATATAACAGAAAATCGTAAACGGCGCGCCGGCAAAACCAATCAAAGGCACCTTACCAGCCAACTCCTTCTTCACAATCTTAATCGCATCTAACACATACTTCAAATCCTGTTCCGGATTTGCATCCCGAATCTTCGCCAAATCCGCTTTCGACCGAATCACCTCTGGAAAAACCGGACCCTTCTGCTCCTCCATCACATAGGGCAAACCCATCGCCTCCGGTACCACTAAAATATCCGAAAAGATAATCGCCGCATCCACCCCAAAACGTGTCACCGGCTGAATCGTCACCTCCGCCGCCATTTCTGGATGCGTCGCTAGACCAATGAAGGAACCCGCTTTCGCGCGCACCGCTCTATACTCAGGTAAAATCCTCCCCGCCTGACGCATCACCCAAACCGGGATTCGCTCCACAGGCAGACCCTGCGCGGCACGAAGAAGAAGATCGTTTTGTAGTTTTTCCATAAGCACACAAAGGTAAGGCAAAATGCGGGTTAAGGCAAGGGGGAGGCAGTAGTCAGTATCCAGTGGTCAGTATCCAGTAGTCAGTATCCAGTGGTCAGTAATCGGTATCCAGTAGTCAGTGTCCAGTAGTCAGTAATCGGTAAGATGATAAAAATTCATAATTATCAGTTGACAAATTTTTAGTTCTACTCCATTTGGGTTTATTGGGAATCCTTTAACCACTAAATTTTTATGAAAGTTAGAAAATTTGAAGAATTAATTGTTTGGCAAAAATCAATAGAGATAGCCGTTGAGCTTTATAAACACTTTGATAGACATCCCGATTTCGGATTCACAAATCAAATAAAAAGGGCGTCCATTTCAATTTCAAACAATATCGCTGAGGGTTTTGAAAGAAATTCTAATAAAGATTTTAATCGGTTTTTATATTTTGCCAAAGGCTCTTCGAGTGAAGTTAAATCAATGTTGATTTTGGGAAATCGATTAGGTTATTTATCTGATGTAGAAATGAAATACTATTATTATCAAATTGACGAAATAGGAAAAATGCTTTATAAACTTTCTATCTCCCTCCCAATTTAACCCAGATTACTGGATACTGACTACTGATTACTGTTTACTGCCCACTATTTTCCTTACCTTTGTCCCTCATCATCACCCGCCCCATGGCTCAAATTAACGCGAAATTCGTTACCAGTAACACCGACTTTAAGAATTGCCCTCCGGCAAGATTTCCTGAATTTGCCTTTATTGGCCGTTCGAATGTGGGAAAATCATCCTTGATAAATTCGCTGACCTTTCATAAAGGTTTAGCTAAAACATCGCAAACACCGGGAAAAACGCAATTGATTAATCACTTCATTATTGATGAGAAGTGGTATTTAGTGGATTTACCGGGTTATGGTTTTGCCAAAGTCAGCAAGGAAAAAAGGAAGGAATTTGAGAAAATGATCTTTGATTATTTAATCCATCGGGAGAATTTGACTTGCTTGTTTGTGTTAGTGGATATTCGTTTGAAGCCTCAGGCGGTGGATATCGAGTTCATGAGCCGAATGGTAGAGGATGAGATTCCGTTTTATATCGTGTTTACGAAAGCAGATAAGCTATCTCAAAAGCAAGTGAACGAAAGTGTGGACGTCTACAAAAACTTCCTATTAGAAATGTGGGATGAATTACCTCCTTTGTTTATTACCTCGGCGGAAAAGCACGTAGGACGTGAGGAAATTTTGAAGTCAATCGATGAATTAATTCAAACTTCCCCATACAGAATAGGGAAATAGTACTAATTTTGCCCCCATAACAAGCGAAAAAACATGGATTTATTGAATGAAGTTGCCCATATCTCGGGAAAAAGTGGATTGTATAAAGTGTTAAAACCTACGCGCACGGGTGTGATTGTGGAGACTTTGGACGCTGCGAAACAAAAATCAGTCGTAGGAGGCCAAACACGTATTTCTGTGTTAAAGGACATCTCTTTATACTTAGATGATCACCAAGATAGCACTTTACCGTTAGCCGATTTGTTTTTACAAATCCACGCAAAATTCAATGGAGTTTTACCTATCGAAGCAAAAAAAGCGAATGATGCTGAATTATTTAGCACCTTAGCTACCGTAGTTCCTAACTACGATACAGACCGCGTATTCGCGTCAGACATCAAAAAAATTTTAAGTTGGTATTTGATTTTGGTAGCCAATACACCTGAATTATTCCCAGCAGCTGCAAAAGCTGAAAAAGCACCTAAAGCAGAGAAAGCACCAGTTGAGAAAGCTGAGAAAAAACCAGCTGCGAAGAAAGCCACAAAATAATCAGCATGCAGATTCGGCCTATTGAATCCACAGACAATGAAGCACTGGCGAAGGTAATTCGAACAGCATTGGCGGAATTTGGGGCGAACAAACCTGGAACGGTCTATTTTGACCCCACCACAGATGCCTTATTTGAATTATTCCAAACACCGGGCTCTTATTATTTTGTAGCGATAAACGAGAACAAAGTGGTAGGCGGTTGCGGTATCTTTCCTACGGAAAATTTGCCCAATGGAACCTGCGAACTGGTTAAGTTGTATGTTTCGAAAGATGCCAGGGGCATAGGATTAGGAAAGCAATTGATGGAGCAATCTATGAGCTGGGCAAAAGAAAATGGCTATACGCAGGTATACTTAGAATCAATGCCAGAATTAGCGAAAGCGGTTTCGATCTACGAAAAGGTGGGTTTCAAAGCACTCGATCATCCATTAGGAAACAGCGGACATGATGGATGTGATATTTGGATGTTGAAAACCTTGTAAATAAAAAAGCCCTTGATTTGATCAAGGGCTTTTTTTATGCTTTCATTGACTTATTTCAATGAGTTAATATACTTAGCTAATTTTACAGCATCTTCTTTAGGCACATTCATGGGTGCCATTGGAGGGTAACCTGGCCAGTTAGAAGGCTGTGGCTTTGCAATTAAAGCAACAATTTTATCTACTGAATATTTCTTCTTAGCGACATCTTTATAAGCTGGACCTACTAAACGGGCATCTACTTTATGACAAGCGAAGCAAGTATATTTAGTCATTAAGGGCTTGATGTCTGCTGGAAAATCTTCTGCTTTTGCTTGAAAGCTAAAAGCCATTGTTCCGAACACGAACGTTAAAATAAGTTTAGATACGTTTTTCATACGAGGTATTTGATTATTAATTCTACAAATTAAGCGATTAAAGCGTTATTATCCCAATTTATTTTACTGAATTGCATCCACCGCGTTTCTCACGCTGCCGTGTTTTTCTAAAAGTTCGGCTGCCACCTCATCACTCACCCCCGTCGCCTCTCGAACCATCCGAATCGCACGCAACACTAACTTGTGGTTACTTAACTGCATATCTACCATTTTATTACCTCTGACGCGGCCTAATTGGATCATAACAGCAGTGGATAACATATTTAAAACAAGTTTTTGGGCCGTACCCGATTTCATTCGAGTGCTTCCTGTGACATATTCAGGACCTACCACTACCTCTACCGGGAATTTAGCTTCTGCTGCTACTGCGCTTCCTGCGTTGCAAACAATGCAGCCCGTTAGGATACCCCGTGCGTTTGCATCGCGTAGCCCGCCGATAACATAAGGAGTTCTGCCTGAAGCCGCTATTCCTATCACGGTATCTAGCGAATTGATTCCATAAGCCTCCATGTCTAGCCAAGCTTGTTTTTCATCATCTTCCGCATTTTCTACCGCCTTTCGAATGGCAGAATCACCACCGGCAATTAAACCAATTACCCAATCGTGAGGAACGCCATACGTTGGTGGACATTCCGAGGCATCGACCACCCCAAGTCGTCCAGAAGTTCCCGCCCCAATGTAAAATAGACGACCACCTTGCTTCATACGCTGAACGATTTCATGCACTAAAGCTTCGATCGAAGGAATGACCTTTTCGACAGCAAAAGGGACTGTTTTGTCCTCAGCGTTGATTTGACGCAAGATCGTATCGACCGTTTGCTGCTCTAAATTTTCATAAGTAGAGGCTGATTCCGTTGCTAAAACACTTAAATTTTCGGCCATATTATTTTGATAATGCTGCAAAGTTTTGAAAGAAATGGGGAATCGTTTCGATGCCTTTATAAAAGTTAAAAAGGCCGTAATGCTCATTAGGCGAATGAATTGCGTCTGAATCTAGGCCAAAACCCATCAAAATCGACTTAACACCTAATTCTTTCTCAAATAAGGCCACAATAGGAATACTTCCTCCTCCACGCGTAGGCACGGGCTCTTTGCCAAAAGTAGTCGCCATCGCATCCGATGCCGCTTTAAAAGCAATACTATCCGTAGGCATTAAATAGCCCTCTCCCCCATGGTGAGCCATCACTTTTACCTTAACCCCTTTAGGCGCAATCGCCTTAAAGTGCTCTGTAAACAAACGCGTAATTTCTGCAGAGGATTGGTTAGGCACTAAGCGCATGGAAATTTTAGCATACGCTTTAGAAGGCAAAACCGTCTTAGCTCCCTCACCGGTATAACCGCCCCAAATTCCATTTACGTCTAGTGTTGGACGAATGGAGGCACGTTCTAAGGTGGTGTACCCTTTTTCCCCGTGCACGGTGTCGATGCCTAAATCTTTTTGGTAAGCATCTAAATCAAAAGGGGTCTGCGCCATGGCTGCTCTGTCCGCCGCACTTACTTCCATTACTCCATCGTAAAAACCAGGGATAGTGATGTGATTGAATTCATCGTGCATCGATGAAATCATTTGGCATAAAATAGTAATCGGATTCGCCACCGCTCCCCCGTAGACTCCGGAGTGCAAATCACGGTTAGGCCCCTGCACTTCCACTTCCATATAACTCAAACCGCGTAATCCCACATCAATCGAAGGAATGTCATTCGCAATAATGGCGGTGTCCGATATCAAAATCACATCCGCCTTCAACAGGTCTTTATTTGCCGCGACAAAATTTCCCAGATTATCAGATCCCAATTCCTCTTCGCCTTCGATCATAAACTTGACATTACAAGGCAAATTTTCCGTAGCAAGCATGGCTTCAAAAGCTTTCAGATGCATAAAAACCTGCCCTTTATCGTCACAAGCACCACGCGCATAAATCACTTCGTTCTTAATGACAGGCTCAAAGGGAGGATTATCCCAAAGTTCCAAAGGATCCGCCGGCTGTACATCATAATGGCCATAGACTAACACGGTAGGTGCAGCTGGATCCACCATTTTTTCTCCATAAACAATCGGATACCCCGGTGTTTCTTCTAATCGAACGTGATCAGCTCCCGCTGCGCGCAAATTCGCTGCTACCCATTCCGCGGCCTTGCGTACATCTCCAGCATAAGCCGAATCCGCAGAAACAGAAGGAATACGTAATAAGTCTAATAGCTCCGCTAGAAACCGATCCTTGTGAGCGGCAATAAATTCGTGTGTTGATTGCATAATAAATGAAGATATAAAGGCTATAAACGTCCTTTTCGAGGGATAAGATACATCCGATTTTCCGTACCTGAAATGATTCGACCGATATTTTTACGGTGCGTAAAAATCACTAAGAAAGAAATAATGAATCCAAAATAAATCAAAATAGGTAATTCCTTCCCGAATACCTCGAACTGTAGTAATAGAGGGAAGACTACGGAAGTGACCATAGAACCTAAGGACACGTAATGCGAAATCGCGAATACTAACAAAAATACCAGACTACTGACACATGCTGCCTGCGGATGTAAGGCAATGACCATCCCTAAAGTGGTTGCAACTCCCTTACCTCCTTTAAAATCACAAAAAACGGGAAGTAGATGGCCTATTATAGCTAAGAAACCAAACAAAATCTTCAGTGTCACACACGTCTGCCAATCCACTAGGTTGAAAGAATACAACACCGTGGCTAAACTAGCCGCAGCAAAACCCTTAAATGCATCCACAAAAAGAACGAAGCAACCTGCTTTTTTTCCTAACACACGAAAAGTGTTCGTGGCCCCAGCATTACCACTTCCATGCTGGCGAATATCCATTCCATGGTAACGATCCCCATACCAAATTGCCGTAGGGATAGACCCTAACAGGTAACTTAATAATGACAAGCCCACGAGAATAAATAGCATAATAGAATGGTTGTAACCTTGTAAATATAGGGCGTCGAGTTTACGAAATCAAATACATTAAAAACATTCTTGAAATGTTTAAACTTTCGTCTTTGTAATGTTCTAAAACGAGAAATTAACGGAAGCCATTAACCTAAATCGCTGTGGATTTCCATGATCTAAATAAGTCAAACGATGAAAGGCTTGAACGCGTAAAATTTTGAAAATATTGTCAATACCATAACCCACCTCCGCAAATGGTTTGTTGGGATCTAGTGAATCAAACGAATATTGATCTAAGAATTTAGAGCGTAACGGACTATTCACATCCTTCATCATTTCTCGATTTGCCGAGCGCTGACTACCCATTAAGATATTTCCAGAGGCAATAAAACGCCATTTTAGTTTCTTAATTAAAGGTAATCGATTAAATAGCAGCCCTTCAAAATTATGATTGTATTGAATCGAAGCATATTGATCACTCACAAATTCAAAATAATTCATCGTAGAATAGGCGGACCGCACAAAAAAGAATGTTTCGTTTCCCAAATGTGGAAATAAAAGCGGCGCAGGCAAATTAGATGGCGTGTAGCCCGCGGTAAAGGTATAATCAGAACGGCCTAAGTTGCCTATGCGGAAGGTTTGGTAGGCTTTTAAGGTTACCCGGTCATAGGTGAAATCGCCGCCTAAAAAGCCTTTGAATCCGTGTTGGTATTTCAAGGTAATCACAGGAATTCGTTTCGTAGCTAAGGTAATCCGCTCATTGCCATTCATGATATAGGTCTCGTTTTTCGCAAAACGCAATTCCACTGTTGCAAAAGTCTCTTGGTAATAATCCTGAACTGCGGAGGCCCGCCCTAATTCAGGATTTAAACGGTATTGAAAACGGAATAAAGGATCAAAAGAACGCGTATTCAAGGAAGTCCTTACCGTTAGACCTTTGTAAAATTCCGATGAAAAAAAGGCTTCTGATTCGCGTCGAAAGAAAGCACCCGAAAATGCACCCCAACGGGTGAACGAATAGAACAATTTATTATCCCCTATGAGCTCAGGCGTTAGACCCACTCGCTCGATATCGTAAGAGTGCCGCAGGCCCGCTACTGTCCATTTCTTTTTAGAGAAGAGGTAATTTACTTCTGCGGAATATTTAGGCACTAGATCTTTCGTCCCAAAACCTACATTTCCTCTTAAAATCCAATGCTTATCAAAATTTGCATTCGTCCTAAAACCTAAACGAAAACGCGCTCCTTCGATTTTATTCAGTGCAAAACTAGAAATATAAGGACCTACTTCGATGTCATTGAACTTCTTGTATCCGCTTAAAACAAGCTCTGCAATTTCGATGTAGGTTCGAACTACTGGTAAATTTTGGACAGAATCGATGAGTGCTGAGGCCATCAGATCCTGGGTGCTTAGTGGTTCATGCCGGGCATATTTCCAAAACTCCGGATTAGGCTGCATCGCATCTTCAGCCACCTCTGTCGTCAAATCATAGAAACCTAGTTCATGCGGTTGATTGACGATAAAATCCTTGTTAGAAATATACATCTTCAAGAGCATCCCGGCACTACCCTTCGTGATTTCTTCTAAATCAATCAAGAATCGAGTTCGAGCCGGCAACCACGCTCCTGAACTAGTTTGTTCTAGTTCTTGGGAGATTTTAATCTTATCGATAAAATTTAAATTAGCGGCTTTATCCACCGCAGCATCGATTTGTACTAAGGCGAAAGAGGTTGTATCGATCCACATTTGGCCTCTAAAGACCAGGTCCATCGGATTCTTAGGATCAAAGTCCATCTGATAACATACGTGCCCATCCACATTGACTGTATCCCCCAGGAAGTACGTATAATTTCCTTTCCAATTTTCACCGACCGGACTTGCAAAGTCCTTACCAAAAAAGCCGACGAAATTTTGATAAAAATTATAATTCGCGACTAAATTACCCCCCACAAGCTGAGAAATCAAGGAACCATCCTTCACCCCTATACCCTTGATATTCGTCTTCGTGATCGTCTCCTTTTTTCGCTGTGGATTCTCTAAGTAATAAAATTTACCCACAGACTCAGATATATACGTCGGAATAATAAGCTTTCCATCCTCCCCAGCTATTTTCTCAAATTTCTGAATGGCTTGCGCAATATCCTTCATCACCTTGCGCTCTTTAAACTTCTCGGAGATATTGTCCACATCCAGCTCCATCTTCGCATACGAATCATATTCGTAGGCAGATAGCTTCGAACGATCATTTTTTTCGCGGTTGCGAATGACACCGCGCAAGATTTTGAAGGCTGGATTTTCGCCTGAATACACAATCACCTCCGCCATTTCGCGGCCCGTAGGCTCTAATTGAAAATCTACTTCTTGTAATTTAGCCCCTCGCGTAATTTTCTTAACCCGTTTTTTATAACCCACGAAGGAGGCAAAAAGACTATCGGCTGAGTATTTTGAATTAAGTGTAAACTCCCCTTGAAAGTTGGTGGTGGCACCTTGGCTAACGCCCACTAGACCTACAGAAGCAAATGGAATAGGATCCCCGTTCTTTGCGTCGGTAACCCTACCTTTGATCAAAAATTGACCTTCAGAGGTAAAAACCGTACAGTACATGAAAAAAGCCAGCAATAGGCTGAATTTCAATTTCATCGAGGAGTTTTTTGATTGCAAACGTTACAAAAATAGCAAGCTAAGCGAATAATTCGCTATTCGTCGGCACATTTCTGTGTTTCGTCTAAGAAGTTTTTGAATTTCTCCAAAGCACGCGCCCGATGGGCGATCAAATTCTTCTCTGCCAAAGTCATTTCAGCAAAGGTACGGGGCTCTTTTTCAGGCTGAAAGATAGGATCATACCCAAAACCTGACTCGCCCCTAGGAGCTTCTACAATCGTACCTTGTATCTCCCCTTCAAAAGAAAAATAATTTTGTGTATCGAAATAGGTTAAGACCGTTACAAAGCGCGCACGGCGATTCGTGAAATCCTTCAGGTTTTTTAAAAGTAATTGAAGATTGGCTTGATCATCTTTCGGTTCGCCTGCATAGCGGGCAGAGTAGACTCCTGGAGCCCCATGAAGTGCTTCTACTTCAAGTCCTGAATCGTCTGCTAGGCAAGAAACTTGGAATTTTTCGGCGATATAACGCGCCTTTTGAAGCGAATTTTCCGTTAACGTGGTGCCCGTTTCAGGGATTTCTTCCGTGAGCGCTAAAGTACTCAAATCACGCACGGTAAATTGCTCCTGTAACAAGGCACTAAGTTCTTCTACTTTGTGCTTGTTTTGGGTGGCTAGATAGAGAATTGGAAGCATTATTGGGCTGAAACTACTTCGATTTCAAAATACAAAGGAGAATACCCAGGAATGGTTGAATTTCCGGAAACACCATAAGCGATGGTATAAGGAAGAATGGCTTTGCCTTTTTCTCCCACCTTTAACTTAAGGGCAGCCTCTTCAAATCCTGCAATCAATTGACCCGCTCCGGCCGTGAACGTTAAAGTACCTGAACCGAATTTAGAATCGTAAACCACTTTATTCGTGGCATCTGTTTGAATATACCCATAACCTAAACGGCCCGTGTAATTCACTTTAACTAATTGCCCAGTAAGAATAGCTGCTCCAGCCGGATTTTCTAGCGTCTTTTGAAAGACTAAACCAGACGTTGTTTTCTCGGGTGCAGAAAAACCGTATAGCGTTTGCATCGAGGTGATTTGATCCGCTGGGCTCTGAATGGAAACGACCTCTACCTCTGCCTTAATAACAGCATAAGCAGGTACATTCCCGAATGTATTCGCCCCAAAAGCTAAGGAAGACGGCAACAAAAAGGTGCCTTTATCTCCTGCTTTCATAAACGATACTGGTAACGTGAATAAACTTTGGGATACACCGAAAACGATGGATTTAGACTGGCTAGCCACCTTCGAGGTAGAGTCAACGAAAGTCCCATCTAGTAAGGACAATTTATAGTGTAATGTCACCAAATCTGCCACTGATGGAGTGGAAGTTGTAGCGGTGGATGTAATGGAATAGTACATGCCATCTGCCGTGCGTTGGTAGGTCAGATTACGCTGTTTTAAATAGTTTTGAATATCTGCATTATTCTTTGCAACCTCCTGCTCTACTGGATTCTCCACCGAGCAACCTGAAATAGCTAGCGCTAACGCGAAAAATAAAACCAAATACTTACTCATGCTTATTCAATTTTAGCCACGTAAATCTCAAAACTTAGGGGAGTATAACCTGGAATACTGCTATTTCCATTCACTCCATACCCTAAAGCGGATGGGAAAACGATCACCGCTTTCTCGCCTAAACGCATCTTCTCAATCCCCATTTGGAAACCGGGAACCGTTTGCGTTCCTCCGATGGTAACGCTCAAACTGTCTGTGCGTGCCATGTTACCATCAAACGCTTTAGAACTTAAAAAACGTCCTGTGTATTTAATCTTGACTACCTTTCCTTGAGCGGGAATCTCACCTGTTCCAGCCTGCAATCGAATATACCGAAGGCCATCTGCCTGCGTGTCCGTAACAGTGTACCCATTACGAGCAATAAACTCCCGAATAAGGTCTTCTTGTGTGCGCACTACGTAGGACTTAATTTTCACCTTCATGGGCGTGTAGGCAGGCAAATCCGGAAAGGACTGCGCAGTTCCTGGAATCACTAAGGTCGCCTGCTCTCCTTCACGAAGGGCCGTAAACAAAGAAACGAACACTGGATTTCCATTTCCATAGCGTAAAAAATAAGGAGAATTAGTCGCCCGATTCGTACTATCTAAGACCTTACCTGTCGCCAGGTTAGAGAACTCATAATGTACATAGAGCGAATCGCCCTTCGTCGCTAATTCCCCTGATGGATTCGATTTAGTTACGAAATAATAGCCTCCATCTGATAGAGAAGATGGGCTTTGATTTTGACCAGCAAAATAGGCTAAAATCTGTGTTTCATTTTCTTTCGCCTTCACATCATCCTCTAATGCAATATCAGAGAGACAAGAAAACGTAAAAAAGGCAATAAATAGGAATCCGAAAATTTTCATTCAATTATTTCTTAGACAATACTTCTAATTCAAATACTAAAATAGCATTTGCAGGGATACGTGGAGCAGCACCTTGCGCGCCATAGCCTAACGCCGATGGAATCACAAACGTACCTTTTCCTCCTTTTTTCAATAACATTAATGCTTCGTTGAAGCCTGGAACTAATTGACCTACTGGAGGCATCGCAACACCTGCACCTTTGTCAAATTCTTTTCCATCTAAAAATGTTCCGATGTAGTTCACTTCCCAAGACTCGCCCATTTTAGGACCTTCGCCCACACCTGGATTCGAAATAGAAGCATATAAACCGGTAGATGTCTTCGTGAATTTCTTGCCTGAGTTCGCTACATACGCTTCGATTAATTTCGCGTCTTTACCTGTTTGCTCTGCTGATAATTTCGTCATCTCTTTTTCGAATTCTGCACGAGATTGAGATTTCTTAATCTTAACGATGAAACGAACGTCTGTTCCACGCTTTAAGAACGGAGGAACCGGTTGGTTTGCATCTTTGAATAAACTATCCACTGGAACGAAGATGGTTGCGCTATCTCCTACAGCTAATAAACGTAAACCGTTCTCAAAAGAACCTTTAAATGCACCTGCAGGCGCTGCTGGAGGAACTAAATCTTGTAATGGCTTGCCTTCTTTGCGTGAATCTTTGATGGTAGAATCGGCATCGTTTTTAATCACTAAATCAAACGTAATGATATCTCCTTCTTTTAATTTAGCGGCGCTATCATCATGTTCGTGTTTTTGGATTTTAACTCCGTCTACTACTTCGACATTGTTACACGAAGCTAGTGCCATTGCCGCTACTAAAATTACTGCTAGTTGTTTACGCATGATTTTGATTTTATACATTTTTAACTCGATTTATTTCAGAAAGATACAAAGGTAACACTTCCATTAGTTTTTTCTTCGCCTCCACTAAACTTCCCCCAGAAAAACGTCCACCGGAGGCATTTTTATGCCCGCCACCTTCAAAGTATTTCGAAGCAAATTCGTTCACGGCAAAAGGTTCGATAGATCTAAAAGATAGCTTTACGCCATCTGGACGCTCAATCATCAAGATGGACCACACACAGCCGGTGATTTGCAAACCGTAATTCACGATTCCTTCTGTGTCCCCTGCTTGAGAATTAAATTTTGTTAAATCCTCTGCCGTGATCCACATGAAAGCTAGGTGATACTCGGGTAGGTAGTCCATTCTTTGGCCTAACACATGACCAATAAACTTCAACCGATCGATACTAGATGAATCAAATACCTTGCGATGCACCTCGTTTGTATTCACCCCTAAATTAATCAAGGCTGCCACCACCGTGTGCACATGAGCGGTCGTATTCGGGTGACGAAAAGAGCCTGTGTCGGTCATAATACCCGAATACAAGCAAGAACCGATGGCTGGATCGAGTAGATTTTCATCGCCCCACTCCAGGATTAAATCATAAATTAATTCACAGGTCGACGCCGCAATCGTGCGGTGGTAATAATAATCGCCAAAGTCTTCCGGATCCAAGTGGTGATCTATCACCACCTTTTTTGCCCGCGACTTGCGCACTAAAGGAGCCATGTTGTGCAACCTTTGAATGCCCGAGAAATCCAAACAGAAAATAAAATCAGCTTCCTCGACCAGCGCATCGATTTGCACCTTATGAAGTAGCTCATCATACGTTAAAATATCCGCTGCTCCCGGCATCCATTTTAGGTTAGCAGACAAGGCTGATGGAACCGCTACCGTCGCTTGAATACCTTTTTTGGCCAAATATCCTTGAAAAGCAAGAGTCGAACCAATCGCATCCGAATCCGGATTATAATGGGCAGTGATCACAGCTTTCGTGCCGGGAATAAGGTGGGATTTTAACTCAGAGATGGAGGTCATAAAATGGGATGGCCAGAAATAAATTTGGGCGAACGCAAAGTTAGAGATAAATTTGTTCAAAATTATACCCATGTCAACAAATAGAACTTTCACTATGATTAAACCGGATGCGGTCGCAGACGGTCACACAGGTCCCATCATTCAACAAATTGAAAAAGCAGGCTATAAAATTATTGCCATCACGAAATTAAAGATGAGCCCCGAGCAAGCGGGTCAATTTTATGCCGTTCACAGTGAGCGCCCTTTCTATAAAAGCCTTTGCGACTACATGTCGAAGAGCGAGATTATTCCGATGATTTTGGAGAAAGAAAATGCCGTAGAAGATTTTCGCACGTTGATAGGATCCACAAATCCAGCAGATGCAGCGGAAGGAACTATTCGTAAGCAATTTGCCAAATCTCTGGAGGCTAATGCCATCCACGGATCAGATTCTGATGAGAATGCAGCCATCGAAGGTGCGTTCTTCTTCCCAGGCGTTTAAATCTTATCAGTACTCAGATTAGCGGTGCTTAAAGAATAAGAATCCGTTCTCTTCTTTTAGGAAGATCAAGTTCGGGTGGTATTTGAACTTTTCCTCCGCATCCGCTTTCAGAATGAAATAAGCCGGTCTATCCAGCTTTTTCTCAGATAACAATTCATCGCCCGCGGGACTTCCTGCGGGCTTTTGAAAATACAATAAGTGGGCATACGATTTGAAGCCAACGGGCTCGATGTAGACTTTTTGGCCCATCTTTGCGATATAAAAATCAATCACAGTCGCCTGCGTATACCCTTCTATTTTAGGCACCACGATGGCCATATAGGCCATAATCGTCACCAAGGACGCTGCCATCAAGGTGTGTAGTTTCTTCGAAAACAAATAATAGATCACGGCCGCAGCAAACGCAACACCGATCAAAAATTCCCAACCCGCCCAATACACCGGCGCTTGCAAATTCCCTTGCACGAATACGTCCTTAATGTAGGGAGAAATGAGGCCGGCGTTTTGGCCAATGAAAGGAACCGCAGTCAACACCGTCGCTAATAATAATCCCACAAAACCGATCGCCGAATTATATTTCCAATTAAAGCGAAATCCACCTGCCTGCCATTCTTGCAGTACCACCGCAGAGAAATAGGTTAACGGAATCCAACACATGGACGAATAATGCACAATTTTCGTCTTCACGATGCTGAACAGAATCAAAACCACCCAGAACAAGACTTTCATCCAGTTCGAAAAGTCCAAATCCTCGCGCTTCCAACGAAATAACCGAGCACCTGCCCAAATCGACACCGGGAAACATCCGATCAACAAGACCACAAAGTGGTAATAAAAGGGTTGTCCATGGCCGGCATCCCCCGTGGTCATCAATCGTAGCTGGTAAGTAAAAAAGTCTTCAATGATCTGCCAACCAAACTTATAAGCAATCAAACCATACCAAGCCACAAAGAAAAATACGGAGATCAATCCCGCTACCACAGCGCCTGTAAACAAACGGCCATTGATACGTGAACGGTATAAAATTCCCACGAACAAAAGGGTTAATGCCCAGAGGAGTAATGCCGCTGGACCTTTGGTCAACATAGCTAAACCAATTGAAATCCCAGCGAATAGGACATTTCTAAAGCGCGTCGCATCCTGAAAAAACTCTGAAAAGAAATAGACGCCTAAAAATATCAACAAATTAAAGAGCGGATCAATGATCCCAGAACTCGCATACACATGCGGTGTAATGGCAACTAAATAGGAAAATGCCCAGAGGTTCCCAAAATTTGTACCCCAAGTCTTCTTCCCCACCGCATACAGTGTCCAAAGCGTCAAAATACCAATAACAGCATTAGGAAAACGCGCGGCAAATTCCATCGAAATATCCGATTGACCAGAGAACGAATCAAAGGCCATAAAACTCAGCGCCTGCAGCCAAAGGAACAAAGGTGGTTTCTCCCAGAAGGGTTGAAAGTTGATTTGGACGCTTAAAAAATCCCCCGTCACAATCATTTCCCGTGCCGATTCCGCAAAATTCACCTCATCCCAGTCGAACAAATGGGTCGACCCTAAAAAAGGAATATAAACTGCCGCTCCCACGAGGGCCCAGAAAAGGTAGGGTTTACTTTGAACTGCTTTTAGCATAGTGGATCGAATAAAATAAGGCCGATGAGCCTACTCCGATGGCCGCTCCCACGAGGGTATCCACCGGAAAATGTTGAAATAAATAAACTCTAGAATAGGCAACGCCCACGGCTAACAAACCGGCGAAAAGCCCCCAGAACCAGCGACGCAATAGCACCGCCACCCAGAAAAACATAAAAAAAGCCGCACCAGTGTGACCTGATGGCATGGAGTTGTATTCATGAATAGGTAATCCCGCTACAAGATGCCATTTGACACCACTTGCTGCAAAGTAAGCCAAAGGCCGCAGCGCATCTGTAAACACCAGATGCTTCAATCCTTGAATTAATCCGGTAGATAAAGCGTACGAATAGACATAGGATAAGGCGTAGGCTTTCTGAAAACGGATTAGATAGAGTAAGAGTAAAATAGGCAGAACGACTTCTGCCGTGGCAGTCAAGGCTTGAAATAAAAGGTCCGCCAGCTGGGAATGGTTTCCATTGATTAACTGGAGCTGATCGAGACGCTCGTAAGTGCTGACAAAAAGCCAACCTCCTACTTCGTACAAAATAAAGATTCCTACAAATGCTTTTACAGACTGACTCCAATACTTCATGCCTCGAAATTACGAATTTGTTCAGCGCAACTATTGCTGTTTTCGAATATTTTCGTAATTTCGCATTCTTTTTTACCCAAGAGTGAAAATGAACGTCCTAGAAGCATACCAGATACCGATACTTTCTTTAGAGGATAAAGTATACCCGTATTCCTTCATTGGGAATGATGAATTTTTCGCTGCTTTCGAGCAGGAATGGGTCCAAAAGGGCGAATTTAACGCAAAAGCGACGTTAGATAAATCGCCGACCATGATTCAGGTTAGACTGGAGATTGACGGCTTTTTGAAATTAATTTGCGATCGATCGAATGAGGAATTTGAATTCCCCATCCACATTGATGAGAAGATTATTTATAAATATTCGGATCACAATGAAGATATGGGAGATAATTTGTTCTTGTTAGATAGAAAATCGCCTAAATTAGATTTATCGCAAGATTTATTTGATTTCATTGCCTTGCAGGTGCCTATGAAGAAGTTGCACCCACGGTTTGTGAAACCTTTAGATGAGCATGTAGATGGCGAGTTGATTTATACAACAGACCCAGAAGACGAAAATAAAGCCGATCAGGAGCCAGAAATGGATCCGAGATGGGCAGCCTTAAAAAAATTAACAGACAATAATTAATAAATAACAATACAATGGCACATCCTAAAAGAAAAATCTCTACTACGCGTCGTGATACAAGAAGAGCGCATGATTTCGGGACTCCTAAGCATTTAGGAGTAGATCCTCAAACAGGCGAAACTCACCTTTATCACCGTGCTCACGTACATGAAGGTAACTTGTTCTACAAAGGAAAAATGATCGTAGAAGGATTCACGGTTAAGTAATTCCCTGGTAGACTGCAGCTTTACGCTGTTTTTTCAGCACAACTGAAAAAATCCCGTTAAAATGCTATTTTTTGACTAAATTTAATGCTATTTTTGCCAAAAGCTTTAGTAATTAAACATAATTAAATGAAAATAGCCGTTGATGTGATGGGTGGAGATTATGCTCCAGAAGCTGTAATCGAAGGAATACTTTTAGCGTTATCTAGTCTTTCAAACGACGACACTATATTAGCCGTAGGTCCACAGGACACCATCGAGCAATTATTAGCGAAACACGGGTATGCAGGCAAGCAAATTGCCATCATTCCTGCGGATCAAGTAATTGAAATGGGTGAACATCCGACTAAGGCATTATCTCAAAAACCCAATTCCAGCATCGGAGTTGGGTTTCATCTTTTAAAGGAAGGCAAAGCTGACGTCTTTGCTTCTGCAGGAAATACCGGCGCTATGATGGTCGGTTCTTTATTTTCTGTGAAAACCATCGAAGGAATTTCTCGCCCAGCGATTGCCGGTTTCGTTCCACAAGAAGACGGCACCTATGCCTTAATGCTGGATATTGGCGCGAATGCGGATTGCAAACCAGAGATGTTAGATCAATTTGCGGTCTTGGGCTCTGTGTACTTTGAAGCGACAACTGGCAAGAAAGCGCCACGTGTGGGCTTGATGAACATTGGTGAAGAAGAGCAAAAAGGAAATATCCTTTCCCTAGCGACACACGCCCTTTTAAAAGAGAATAAGAAGATTAACTTCATTGGAAACTTAGAAGGAAAAGATTTCTTCAAGAACAAAGCAGACGTGATAGTGACGGACGGATTCACGGGTAACATTATTTTGAAGATGGGGGAATCCCTTTACAAAATCATGAAGGACCAGGGAATCACGAATGACTTCGTCGAGAATACAAATTACGAAAAATACGGCGGTAGCCCGATTATCGGGATTAATGGGAATGTAATTATTGCACACGGGGCGTCTAGTCCTTTGGCAATCAAAAACATGATCAAACTTTGTAGATCCGTTGTAGAATCAGATGTGTGCGGAAAGATTAAAGCCGCCATCGAGAACCAATAATGAATATGAGCCAAAAAATAAGTGCAGCCATCACCGGAGTCGCAGGATATGTACCGGATTATGTGCTGACGAATCAAGAATTAGAAAAAATTATTGACACGAACGACGAGTGGATCACTTCTCGCACCGGCATCAAAGAAAGACGTATTTTGAAAGGCGAAGGCCTAGGGACGTCTTTTATGGGGGCTAAAGCGGTAGAGGATCTCTTGAAGAAAACCAATACCAAACCCGAAGAAGTAGATATGTTAATCTGCGCGACGGTGACTCCAGATTACTTTTTCCCTTCCGCTTCGAACTTGATTTGCAAGGCAGTAGGCATCCGTGAAACGGCTTCCTTTGACTTAGCAGCGGCTTGTTCAGGTTTCTTAAACGCCTTAGGTGCAGGTACTGCCTTCATTGAATCAGGTCGTTACAAGAAAATCGTAGTGGTGGGTGCGGACAAAATGTCTTCGATTGTGGATTATACGGATCGTACGACGTGCATTCTTTTTGGGGATGGTGCGGCAGCGGTCATGTTAGAACCTAATTTCGAAGGTTTAGGCGTACAAGACTTCATTTTGAAATCAGATGGAGAAGGATGTGAATCCTTAATGCAAAAAGGCGGCGGTAGCGCCTACCCTCCTACGGTAGAATCGGTGGAAGCAAAATGGCATTACATTCGCCAAGAAGGTCAATCCGTATTTAAATTTGCGGTGACGCGTATGGCTGATGTTTCGGCAGAAATCATGGAGCGCAATCACTTAACTGGTGACGATATTAAATATTTAGTTCCGCACCAAGCGAATAAACGTATCATCGATGCGACGGCAAATCGCATGGGTGTGAGTGAAGATAAGGTGATGTTGAACATCCAGAAATATGGAAATACGACGGCGGCGACGATTCCGCTTTGTCTTTGGGATTACGAAAACAAACTAAAAAAAGGAGATAATCTGATCTTAGCGGCCTTCGGTGGAGGTTTCACATGGGGATCAGCTTACGTTAAATGGGCATACGACCCTAAATAATTAGAAATGGCAACTACAGCAGACATTAAAAATGGGATGGTGATTAAATACAATGACGATTTATATTCGATCATTGAATTCCTTCACGTAAAACCAGGAAAAGGCCCGGCTTTCGTTCGGACTAAATTACGTTCATTAACATCAGGAAAAGTTATCGATAACACGTTTAACTCAGGCGTGGCAATCTATCCAGTACGTGTAGAACGCAGAAAATTCCAATTCATCTTCAAGGATGAGTTTGGCTATAACTTCATGGACCAAGAGTCATTCGAGCAAATTCTATTAAATGAGAATTTATGTGTGATGGCTGATTTGATGAAAGAAGGACAAGAGGTGGAGATTTTGATCAATACCGAAAACGATGCTGCTTTATCTTGTGAATTGCCTCCATTCGTAGAATTGAAGGTAACTTACACAGAACCAGGTGTTCGTGGCGATACGGCTAACTCTCCTAAGAAACCAGCAACGGTAGAAACAGGAGCAACGATTACCGTACCTATTTTCATCGAACAAGATGAAGTAATTAAAGTAGATACAAGAACCTATTCATACGCTGAGCGTGTAAAATAATTAGCTACCTTTGTAGCGTTTAATTAACAAAAAGAATGGATACTAAAGAAATTCAACGATTACTCGATTATATCGCGAAATCTCCATTAGCGGAGGTTAGCATCGAAACAGAAGGTTTAAAAGTTTCTGTTAAGAAACACGGAGAAGCAGCACCGGTAGTAAGTGTCGTTTCTGCAGCACCAGCAGCGGCTCCAGTAGCAGCAGCTCCGGCAGCAGCAGCGCCAGCGGCTCCAGCAGCACCGGCACCCGTAGCGGACAATTTATATACGGTTAAATCTCCTATGATCGGTACCTTCTACCGTGCTCCAGGTCCAGATAAAGATAACTTCGTAGAAGTAGGTACAGAAATCGCTCCAGGTAAAACGGTTTGTGTGATCGAAGCGATGAAATTGTTTAACGAAATCGATTCAGAGATCTCTGGAAAGATCGTTAAAATCTTAGTTGAAAATGCAAGTCCTGTAGAATTTGATCAACCTTTATTCTTGGTTGAAAAAGCGTAATCTATGTTTAAAAAGATATTAATAGCGAATCGCGGGGAAATTGCCTTGCGTATTATTCGGACTTGTAAAGAGATGGGCATCAAAACGGTGGCCGTTTTCTCTACCGCCGATCGCGACAGTTTACACGTTCGCTTCGCGGATGAGGCCGTTTGTATCGGACCTCCGCCTAGCAGACAATCTTATTTGAGTATTCCGGCGATTATTTCGGCTGCAGAAGTGACTGGAGCTGATGCGATCCACCCGGGTTACGGTTTCCTTTCTGAGAATGCAGAATTCTCACGTATTTGTTCAGAACATGGGATTAAGTTCATCGGTGCTTCGGCCGAAATGATTAATTCAATGGGGGACAAAGCGACAGCGAAAGAGACGATGAAGCGTGCTGGTGTTCCAGTTATTCCGGGTTCTGACGGCTTGATCGATACCGTAGAAGAAGCAAAAGAATTAGCGAAAGCCATTAAATACCCGGTAATCATCAAAGCTACGGCGGGTGGTGGTGGCCGTGGGATGCGTATCATCCGAGAGGAGTCAGAATTTGACAAATTATGGGAAGATGCGAAGATGGAATCAGCGGCGGCTTTTGGAAACGATGCGATGTACATGGAGAAATTCGTGGAAGAGCCTCGTCACATCGAGATTCAGATTGTGGGAGATAAATTTGGCAAAGCTTGTCACTTATCAGAACGCGATTGCTCGATTCAACGTCGTCACCAAAAATTGTGTGAAGAAACGCCATCCCCTGCCCTTTCAGACGAATTGCGCAAGAAAATGGGGGATGCAGCGATCGCAGGTGCAACGGCCATCGGGTACGAAGGCGCGGGTACGATCGAGTTCTTAGTGGACAAAAATGGGGATTTCTACTTCATGGAGATGAATACCCGTATCCAAGTAGAGCATCCGATCACAGAAGAAGTAACGGATTTCGATCTAATTAAGGAGCAAATTAAGGTAGCAGCGGGCATCGCGATTTCGGGCCAAAACTACTTCCCTAAATTATATGCCTTAGAATGCCGTATTAACGCGGAAGATCCAGCGAACGGTTTCCGTCCATCACCAGGTAAGATCACGAATCTTCACCTTCCAGGTGGCCACGGTGTTCGTATTGACTCACACGTGTATTCTGGCTATACTATTCCACCTAATTACGATTCAATGATTGCGAAAGTAATCGTTTCAGGCCAAAGCCGGGAAGAAGTTTTACTTCGTATGAAGCGTGCTTTGCAAGAATTTGTCATCGAGGGCATCAAAACAACGATTCCATTCCACATCAAGTTGATGGATGATCCTACGTTTAAGTCCGGTCAATTCACGACGGCGTTCATGGAAACATTCGATTTAAGTGATTTGTAATTTAACCTAAACAGGTAGTAAAAAAGGAGGCTTTCAGGCCTCCTTTTTTTGTTCTAAAACATTTTCAATTAGACACTTGCATATCAAATCAAGATTTTATAAATTTGCACTCCCATTTTTCGATTGAATGCCCGTTTGAAAGATAAAATAGGTCATAATCAATTCCTTTAGACAAATTCCGTAGTCTAGCTGGAAACGATTCAAACAGTTAAATTATAAACAAGTGGATACTTTAAGTTACAAAACCATCTCCGCAAACAAAGCTACTGTTCAGAAAGCTTGGTTTGTTGTAGATGCTGAAAATCAAGTTTTGGGACGTGTTTGTTCTGAAATTGCGAAAATCATTCGTGGAAAGCACAAGCCTTCTTACACTCCACACGTTGATTGTGGCGATCAAGTTATCGTTATCAACGCGGACAAAATTCGCTTAACTGGTAAGAAAATGACAGACAAGGTGTATATCCGTCACACGGGTTACCCAGGTGGTCAACGTTTCGCAACTCCACGTGAGGTTTTAGCTAAAAACCCAAGAGGTGTTGTCGAATCAGCAGTAAAAGGTATGTTACCTAAAAACCGTTTAGGACGTGAGTTATTCAACAACCTATTCGTTTATGCAGGACCAGAACATCCTCACGCAGCTCAACAACCTAAAGAACTTACCTTTTAACGGATACTAAGATAATGGCAGAAATAACAAGTAAAATCGGTAGAAGAAAGACAGCAGTAGCTCGTATTTCGATGACACCAGGTAAAGGCCAGATTAAAATCAACGGCCGTGTATTAGCTGATTACTTCCCATCTGAAATTCTTCAGATTGTGGTTAATCAACCTTTCGCTTTAACGAACACAGTAGGTTCATTTGATGTAACAGCTAACGTAGATGGCGGTGGTATCAAAGGGCAAGCTGAAGCGCTTCGTATGGCGATTTCACGTGCACTTCAAACGCAAGATGCAGAATTACGTTCTCCTTTGAAAAAAGAAGGCTTCTTAACTCGTGACCCACGTATGGTGGAGCGTAAGAAACCAGGACGTGCGAAAGCTCGTAAGAGATTCCAGTTCTCTAAGCGTTAAGATTTGTTCGTGGAAAAGGCTTGTCTGTTGCCGATGCCTTTTCCACCTTTTTATTATTCACATTTTTAAACAACCAAAATGGCACAATTAAGCTACAACGACTTGCTTGACGCAGGCGTTCACTTCGGTCACTTGACACGTAAGTGGGATCCTAAAATGGCTCCATATATCTTTATGGAGAAAAATGGTATCCACATCATTGATCTAAATAAAACTATCTCTTCTTTAGAAGAAGCTTCAGCAGCTCTTCGTTCTATTGTACGTTCAGGCCGTAAGGTAATGTTCGTTGCAACTAAGAAACAAGCACAAGAAATTGTGACGACAGAAGCAGATAAATTAAAAATGCCGTACGTAACTGACCGTTGGTTAGGTGGTATGTTGACTAACTTCGCGACTGTACGTAAGTCTATCAAGAAGATGTCTAGCATTGATAAAATGTTAAAAGACGAAGTTATCGTGAAGACAATCGCTAAGCGTGAGCGTTTAATGTTAACTCGTGAAGAAGAAAAATTAAAGCGTGTGTTAGGTGGTATCACTGACTTAACTCGTCTTCCAGCGGCTTTGTTCGTTGTAGACGTTAAGCGTGAGCATATCGCGGTTTCTGAGGCTAAGAAATTAGGTATCCCAGTTTTCGCTATGTGTGATACGAACTCTAACCCAGATTTAGTTGATTATCCAATCCCAGCAAACGATGATGCATACAAGTCTATCTCTATCATCATCACTGCTATTTCTAAAGCGATCGAAGAAGGTTTAGCAGAAAGAAAGCAAGATAAGGATGATGCTCGTGAGGCGGAAGAAGTAGAAGCTAAAAAAGCAGCGGACGACGATTCACAAGAGGCAGCTAAGGTAGCGGCTAAATACGAAAAAGAAGCAGAACAAGAATAAATATTCATAGATATGTCAATTACAGCAGCAGACGTTAACAAGTTACGTCAAATGACCGGTGCCGGAATGATGGATTGCAAGAAAGCTTTGACTGAAGCCGAAGGTGACTTCGAAGCAGCAGTAGACATCCTTCGTAAAGCAGGTCAAAAAGTAGCAGCGAAACGTGCGGACAATGAAACGAATGAAGGTGTTGTATTAGTAGCACTTAATGCAGATCACTCAAACGGTAAATTAATCGCTTTAGCTTGTGAAACTGAACCAGTTTCTAAAGTAGCTGACTTCAATAATTTAGCTAAAACAATCATCGATACAGCAGCAGCGTCTCACGCTCCTTCTGCGCATGATTTATTAGCTGAGCCATTAGCCGATGGACGTTCAGTAGAAGGTCACATCATCGAGTTAACAGGTAAAATTGGAGAGAAAATCACCTTAGCAGCCTACGAAAACGTAACAGCTGAGAAAGTGGTTTCTTACATTCACTCGAATAACAAAATCGGTGTTCTAGTAGCATTCGAAAATGTACAAGGAGTAGACGTATCAGAAGTAGGTAAAGATATCGCGATGCAAATCACGGCTATGAAACCTGTCGCTTTAGACAAGGATGGAGTAGATTCTGAAACAATTGAAAGAGAAATCGAAATCGGAAAAGATCAAGCACGTCAAGAAGGTAAGCCTGAGGCGATGTTAGAGAAAATTGCGGTAGGTAAATTAGAGAAGTTCTACAAAGAGCAAACTTTATTGAACCAACAATTCGTAAAAGACTCATCGATCACGATTCGTCAACTATTAGAGCAAACGCAAAAAGGTTTAACGATTTCATCGTTCAAACGTATCGCTTTGGTGTAATACCACTCGAATTCTTACGAAAGACCCACCCGAAACGGTGGGTCTTTTTTTTGTCAGTAAAATTCCGACCAGATGCTCATTTTGAGTTGATAGAATGCGCGACATTTTCTAACTTGTAACTCAATTCAATTTCGAATATTTTCAAGTCGAGCATGGCGTTAATTAGCATCTTAGGTGGAGGAGAAAGTGGCGTAGGAGCCGCTCTATTAGCTAAATCAAAAGGATTTGCCGTATTTTTATCTGATGCGGGTGCGCTAAAAGAAAACTACCAACAAACCTTACGTGACAATGAAATTGAATTCGAGACGGGAGGGCATAGTTTGGAGCGAATTTTAGGCTCTCAAGAGATCATCATCAGTCCCGGAATTCCAGAAAAAACGGACATCGTAAAGGCCATCAAGGCAAAAGGTATTTCCTTGGTGTCCGAAATCGAATTTGCGGCGCGCTATACGAAAGCGAAGATTGTTGCCATCACAGGTTCAAATGGCAAAACAACCACTACCCTACTAACCTATCATTTCCTACAATCAGCTGGCCTTAAGGTAGGTTTAGCGGGAAATATTGGTCAAAGCTTCGCTAAACAAGTGATGGAAGATCAGCACGACGTCTATGTTCTAGAGATTTCCAGCTTCCAATTAGATCGTTGCTTTCAATTCAAACCAGATGTAGCTGTCTTATTAAATATCACACCGGATCACCTAGATCGCTACGAATATAAATTCGAAAACTACATTGCCTCGAAGTTCCGTATTTTCCAAAATGCGGACACCAGCACGAGCTGTGTCTTTTGGGCAGATGACGAAGTGATTCAATCTAACCTAGCTAAAATCCCTGCAAGTGCAACGTTCAAAACCGTTAGCTTTCAGCAAAAAGCACACGCCTACATTACGGCTGAAAAGATTCAATTCGATGGAGCGGAGCTACTTTTAGCAGATGCTCCGTTAAAGGGCCCACACAATGCTATCAATATGGCCGTTGCTATAGTAGCGGCACACGAGGCAGGGGTGGCTTACACGCAAATTTTGCAGTCTTTACCGTTATTTGAAAATGCTCCGCATCGCTTAGAACCGTGTGGCGTATGGAATGGCGTGGAATTTATCAATGACTCGAAAGCCACGAATGTGGATGCGGTCTTTTATGCCTTAAATAGCTACAAGCAACCCTTAATCCTGATGATGGGAGGTGTGGACAAAGGGAATGAATACGAGGTATTAGATCCTTTAGTGAAGGAAAAAGTAAAGGGATTGATTTGCTTAGGAACAGATAACTCAAAA
Source organism: Aquirufa antheringensis (assembly GCF_023921165.1). Taxonomy (NCBI): domain Bacteria; kingdom Pseudomonadati; phylum Bacteroidota; class Cytophagia; order Cytophagales; family Flectobacillaceae; genus Aquirufa; species Aquirufa antheringensis. The sequence continues at coordinate 509,249 of NZ_CP049835.1, read as the reverse complement.
CTAGAGCAGCATTTCGGACCTATCGTACCGCAACTTTTTGCGACGGATTCGTTAGAGGATGCTGTGCTAAAAGCAAAAGAGTGGGCGGTCGATGGCGATGTCGTATTACTATCGCCGGCTTGCGCTAGCTTTGATTTATTCAAAAATTACGAAGATCGAGGAGATCAATTTAAAAACACTGTTAAACGTTTGATCCATGGATAGTAAGATCAGAGCCTTCTTTCAGGAGCATCTGAAAGGGGATTATAAGATTTGGTTAATCGTGTTTATTTTAAACGCGTTCGGGTTATTGATTCAGTTCTCTGCGAAAGCAAAGTTGACGATGGATGGCCCGTTTGAGCCCCTTTCAAGCTTCATTAAAACCTTGGTAATCTTAGGGATTTCTTTCTATTTGATGTCCTATTTTTCCAAATCCAATTACAGCCGTGTCGCTAAATTCAGTGACTTGGCGCTGTTTTTGTCCTGGGGATTAGTTATGGTGGCTTATGTTTTTGGGGCAACGAAGGGGGGAGCAAATCGCTGGGTAAATTTAGGCCCTATCTCTTTTATGCCCTCTGATATGGTGAAATTATGCCTAATCACGAGCTTAGCGAAGGATTTTTCTTCTAAACAGGCAGATCCAGAATCCTATAATTGGGTGATGTTTTTTCGCATCCTGTTCAAGATAGGTGTCTCCTGCTTCTTGATTATGCTGTCTAATTTCTCTACGAGTATTTTGATCTTTTTAACGAGTCTCATTCTGATGTTTTTTGGTCGCGTACCGGCGAAAAAAATTGGCTTGATTATGCTTACGGTGGCCGCTATTGGCTTTAGTGTGGTGGTTTTAGGGATTGGGCAAAGGGCTCAAACCGTAAAAACCCGTATTGAAAACTATATACAGCGTATTGGTAAAAATGAGACCAAAGTAAATAAGGCAAAGAACGAGGATTACCAAATCACCCGAAGTCTCTACGCCATCGCCACCGGAGCTATTCACCCGAAAGGCCCTGGCAAAAGTCAGCAGCGCTACATCCTTTCACAAGCCGAATCCGATTTCGTTTATGCCATTATCATTGAAGAATATGGCATCGTAGGTGGACTCGCTATTCCGCTACTCTTCCTGATTTTTATGTACCGGGGGGCGAAGGCCATTCAGTATAGTAATAAGCCTTTTGGTGGCTTATTATCGGCCGGATTAACCTTCTCCATCGTATTCCAGGCTTTCATCAATATGCTCGTAGCCGTGGACGCTGGCCCTGTAACCGGTCAGCCGATGCCTATGATTTCTGCCGGAGGAACGTCCTTGATCTTTACAGCCATATCGATTGGCCTCATTTTAGCCGTAAGCAAGGACAAAGATCCTGAACCTGTTCAACCCGCCGTTGCCTAATGTCTATTAAACGTGTCATTATTTCTGGAGGAGGAACTGGGGGACATATTTACCCGGCCATTTCGATCGCCAATGCGATGAAGGAAATCGATTCCTCTTTGGAATTCTTATTCGTAGGAGCGGAAGGGAAAATGGAGATGGAAAAGGTACCTAAAGCGGGCTTTAACATCATCGGTCTTCCCATTGTGGGCATCCAACGAACGCAGGTTTGGAAAAATATATTCTTTCCATTTAAGTTAATCAAAAGCCTTTGGCAATCGGTTCAAATCCTTCAAGATTTCAAACCTGATGTGGCCGTGGGTGTAGGAGGTTACGCCTCTGGACCGCTATTATTAGCTGCCCGATTCCTCGGTATCCCCTATTATATTCAAGAACAAAATTCCTTTGCGGGCATTACGAATAAGGCCTTAGCCGCTAAGGCGGAGCATATTTTTGTAGCCTATCCAGGCATGGAGAAATTCTTCCCAGCGGAGAAAATCACCCTGAGTGGAAATCCAGTTCGCAAAGACTTAATCAATGCGGCCGGCAAAAAAGCACAAGCCGCTGAGCATTTCCACTTAGATCCCGCTAAAAAAACGATATTAATCATCGGTGGTAGCCAAGGGGCACGTAGCATCAACCACGGGATACTAGCCGGATTAGACCGATTAACTGATGCTGGTGTGCAGTTGATTTGGCAGACTGGAATTGCTTTTGAATCTACGGCCAAGCAGGCGGTGGCTGGAAATGCGAGCACCTACGTTTCCGCCTTTATTTATGAAATGGATTTAGCGTATGCCATGGCCGATTTAGTGATTTCTAGAGCCGGTGCGTCCTCCGTTTCCGAAATTTGCCTTATCGGTAAAGCCAGCATCTTAGTTCCACTACCAAGCGCCGCAGAAGATCACCAAACGGAGAATGCGAAAAGCCTCGTTTCCCAAAACGCCGCCATTCTGGTTCGCGACGTAGATGTGAAAGAAAAATTAATCACAGAAGCGTTAGCAGCACTGCAAACCGATTTAAGTACCCTCGAAAAAAATAGCCTTCGTTTAGCAAAGCCAAACGCAGCACATGAAATAGCCCAATCCATTTTAAGCCGATGAAAAAAGAATTAAGCCTGAACGATTTAAAACAAGTCTATTTTTTAGGAATCGGCGGCATCGGTATGTCGGCCATCGCGCGCTGGTTCTTGCATAATGGTTTTCCGGTGGCAGGTTACGATAAAACGGAGAGTCCCTTGACAAAGAAATTAGCGGAGGAGGGAATGGTGATTCACTACGAGGATTCCATCGACCTGATTCCGGCGGCTTGCCTATCAGACATTGAACATAGCTTATTTATCTATACGCCGGCCATCCCGAAGGATCATGTGGAGATGAATTATTTGCTTTCCAAAGGCATACGCCTCTACAAGCGTTCGGAAATTTTAGGCTGGATTACACAACAAATCCCTACCCTTGCGGTGGCGGGAACCCATGGCAAAACGACAACCTCGTCGCTTTTGACCCATTTACTCATCAGTGCTAAGAAGAATGTAACCGCGTTTTTAGGGGGTATAACCGTCAATTACGGCACGAACTTCATCCCAAACCATTCGAAAGAAAACATCGTTTGTGTGGTTGAGGCAGATGAATACGATCGTTCTTTCTTAACCTTGCACCCTCAAGCGGCGGTGGTGACCTCCACAGATGCGGATCACTTAGATATCTATGGCGATGGGGATTCAGTTTTAGAGAGTTTCCAATTGTTTGTGAACCAAATCAAGGCAGGCGGTTTCTTCATCCAAAAAAAGGGATTGAGTTTACATTCTGACTTGGGTGAATCGACTTTTGGGATTGACACAGGGGACTTCAAGGCACATAACATCCGCATCGAAGATCACCGGATGATTTTCGACATGAGCTATCCAGGTGGCGAAGTACTTGATATACCGATGCGCATTCCAGGTTTTCATAATATTGAAAATGCCTTAGCTGCCGCTGCTTTAGCGATGCAGGTAGGTGTAAGCGGTGAAGAGATCAAAGTAGGCATTGCTTCTTTCCTAGGCGTTAAACGCCGTTTCGAGTACCACGTAGAATCAGATGAGCACGTGATGATCGATGATTACGCGCACCACCCCACGGAAATTGCGGCTTGCTTGAATTCGGTGAAGGCACTTTATCCAGGCGAAAAAATTACGGCCGTTTTCCAGCCGCATTTATTCTCTAGAACGAGGGACTTTATCGATGATTTTGCCAAAAGCCTCGCCATCGCTGACGAACTCTTTTTATTGGATATTTATCCGGCACGGGAATTGCCGATGGAAGGCGTCACATCGGATTGGTTATTAAGCAAGATCGATTTACAAGACAAGCAGGTCATCTCTAAAGCGGATCTTTTAAAGGTAATTGATACCCAGAAACCGAAACTTTTAGTAACGATGGGCGCAGGAGATATCGATCTTCTTTTGAATGATTTAAAATTGAGCTTATCTTAGTATAATTTTTCAAAATGAAGGCAAACGCGACGTTAATCAAGCAAGTAATCGGGATGGTGATTTTATTCACCTTCATCCTGGCTGCTGTCGTTTTTGCAGAAATTAGCTTTAATGAAGTTGTTTGCAAGGGAGTGGAAGTAAGTCTCGATTCTGAGAATGAAAAGGCTCTATTAAGCAAAAAAGACATTAAATTAATGGTGTCTGAACAGGGGACCGACTATTTCTTAGACAAACCCATCACCCAGATTTCCTTACGTCAAATCGAAGAACGCGTCAAGCGCATTCCCTTAGTAAAATCTTGTGAAGCTCACCATGATTTCAGTGGCGTGGTTACGGTATCGGTCAAAGAATACAAGCCCATTGCACGTATCGTTCGTTCGACCATAGGCACATCCCCATTCCCTGATCAATACATTTCAGAAGATGGAAAATTCATTGGAACGAGTCCCTTGTTCACACCCCGCATTCTAATAACGGGTGGCCCCTATTTCGATGGAAAAAGAGACCTGCAAGATAAACGCGGCAAGACCTTAATTCCCTTCTTTCAGTTTATTGAGAATAACGAATTTTGGAAAGCGCAAATCTCCCAAATCATCGTAGCTAAAGATGGTGGAATTGTGTTAATTCCGACGATAGGGACAACGCGCATCGACTTTGGCCTACCCATGAATATCGAAAACAAATTCAAGAAATTGTTCATATTCTACCAAAAAGTGATCCCCAACAAAGGTTGGAATAAGTACAGCTGGGTGCAGCTGAAATATAAGAATCAGGTTATTTGCGAATAATGACCAAATGTTTTAATTTAATATCCGTTCTACAAAAAAAATATAATGCGTAACGACTTAATTATCGGTTTAGACATTGGTAGTTCTCATGTGAGGGCGATTGCAGGAAAGCAAAACGACCGAGGCAGATTAGAGATTTTAGCGACAGGATCCTCTGTGAACAACAATAATGTGTTAAACGGGGAGATTGTTAATATCAATAAAACAACGGCTGCGATTTCTGAGGCGATGAACCAAATTTCACACGTGTTAGACGGAAAAAATTCGGAACATTTCTTCGCATCGAACTTGTCAGGTTCGCACATTAAAGTACAACCATTTAGCCTATCTAAAATACGCAAAAACGAGAGAGAAGCCGTTTCAAACAACGAGGTGATGAGCCTTTTTGAAGAAGCGAAACGCACGTTTGCAGACAAAAATCCTTGCGTTTTACATACCTTACCTATTGGTTTCAAAGTAGGCAATTTACCTGAAACCTTAGATCCTATCGGCCAAATCGGCCAAAAAATCCAAGCCGACTTTGTCTTCATTTCGGCAAATCCGAGCAAGAACGACTTGTTAACGCAGTGTTTGAAATCAGCGGAGACGAAGCACTTGAAGAAAGGAAATGTCTATTTCAGTTCTTTAGCAACAGCTAGCTCGGTTTTAAATAAAGAAGAGAAACAAGAAGGAGTCGTGCTAGTGGATCTAGGTAGTGGAACGACTGAGATCAGCATTTTCCAAAATAACCGCTTAAAGCACGCTACCGTTTTAAACTGGGGTGGCGATTTAATTTCGGATGATATTCAATCTGGTTTAGATATCTCACGTGATCACGCAGAGACGTTGAAAGTACGTTTCGGATCAGCTATCCAAAAAGACATTCCAGTCAGTGAAGTTGTTATGATTCCGGGTATTGCAGGCCGTAAGGCTACGCCTGTTTCTGTGAAGAACTTAGCTATTATTATCGAAGAGCGTTTGAAAGAATTAGCGGCCATCCTTGTGGCTGAAATCTCCAAGCATACCGATATCAAGAACTTAAAAGCCGGTCTAGTGTTAACGGGTGGAGGAGCTCAGCTTCCGTATATCGATGAGTTGTTCCAAAAATTCACCGGCCTTGACGCCCGTATCGGGGACCCGAACGCGACATCTACTAACCCAGCTATTGCCACGGAAATCAAAGACCCATCTTTCGCAACGGTCATTGGCCTAGTACAGGTTTATTACGATCAGCAAGAAACAGCAGAAGCAGATGAAGCCGCTATGGCGAGTGCTCCCGTAAAAGAAATGGCGAAAGAAACCGGATATACGGATTCCAAACCTTCGAAGCCAGCTCCGCGCATAGGTGACCTATTCCGCAAAATGGTGGATGTGGTAATGGGTGATGATGATGGAGGAGACGCCTCGTATTAATTAGAAAAGTTTCGATTCAATCAATTGAATCAATATGTGGATCACTTTGATGTGGATTTCTTGAATGCGATCCGCGTAACCAAAGTGGTCCACTCTTATTTCATGGCAACCATAGGCCGCTAATTGACCGCCGTCTTTGCCCGTTAAAAGAATCACTTCCATTCCTTTTGCTTGAGCGGACTTTACCGCCTCTATAATATTTGCTGAGTTTCCAGAAGTAGAAATACCTACCAGCACATCGCCTTGGTTTCCAAGGCCTTCAATGAAGCGAGAAAAGATGTAATTGTACCCAAAGTCATTACTCACACAAGAAATGTGGGATGGATCTGAAATCGCCATCGCCGCTAAAGCGGGGCGATTCTCCCGGTAACGACCGGATAATTCCTCTGCGAAATGCATCGCATCGCAATGGCTTCCACCATTCCCACAAGACAAAATCTTATTCCCCTTTTTCAAGGCCTCCACTAACACATCAGCCGCCTTTTCAATGGCTTCGATCTTCGCTGGATTGGCTAAAAAATCAGCTAATACTTGCTGAGACTCTTGAAGGGATTGGGTGATCAGATTATTCATAATGCAAAGATAATTAAAAATCGCCTCCGGCACCGCCTCCGCCGAAGTCCCCTCCGCCAAAGCCGCCAAAATCAAATCCTCCGCCTCCACCGCCAGAGCCTCCTCGTCCATAATCTCCTCCGCCTAAAAAGATAGGTGGAAAAAACATACCGCCTCCTCTAGATCCAGGACCTCCTCCCCCTCCGCGGTTACGAATGGCTTTGATAATCGAGAAAATGACAAGAATAAGGAAGATGATGATAAATGGAGGAATTCCTTGCGGTTCTTCACCGCTATCCTCGTTCTTGAACTCACCGCTAGCGCGACGCATCATCTCGTTGGTCGCTTCATCTAAACCTTGGTAATATACTCCTGCCTTGAAGGTAGGCTTTAAAGTCCGGTTGATAATGCGTTTGCAAATGGCATCAGGTAAGACATCTTCGATGCCACGACCTGTTACGATGCGCAGTTTGCGATCCTGCATCGCTGCGAGGATGACCACGCCGTTGTTTTTGCCTTTTTGGCCTACACCCCAAATCTTGCCTATATCGATTGCATAATCGTAAGGATCTCGTCCATTGGTCGAATTTACAAGGACAATAGCGAACTGAGTGGAAGTCGAATCTGCATAACCGCGCATTTTCTGCTCGAGCGCATTTTCCTCTTCCGGATTTAATAAGCCTGCCTCATCGAGGATATAGCCATTCGGTTTAGATGGAATGCCTTCTTGCGCGAAAAGTCGTACACTAAAAAGAAGTAGAAATAAAAGCTTGCGCATAGAATCTAGTTAAAGGCCAAAGGAGATCTCGTTCGACAATTCATTTACATCTCCCGCTTGGTAGGGAAAGAAGCCCGCTAGGACCTCTCCGGTGCGCTTCACGCCGTGCGCTAATCCAGCTCCGAATTCATTCTTCGCTAAATAGGCACGCATCTCATCGCGAATCGTTTCCCAAAACTCCGCCGGCACTTTCGCATCGATTCCTTTGTCTCCGATGATACTAAACTTGCGGTCTTTGATGGCCAGATACACCAAAACCCCATTCTGCAAATCCGTCTTATTCATGCCCAGTTGAAAGAATACCTCCTTCGCCCGATCGATCGGGTGGCCGGCGCAATGACTTTCTACGTGTACACGAATCTCCCCAGACGTCTGTAATTCAGCGTCGTGAATGGCTTGCAAAATCAGGTTTTGGTGTTCTTCTGACAACATGCTTATTTCTTCTCGTCAAAATTCACTTCCGGCGCTTTCTCTGAACCAGCTTCCGCTTGGAAGAATCCTTTCTCTGCAAATCCGGAGAAAGAAGCGATTAAGTTGTTAGGGAAAGTAACGATTAACGTGTTGTAACCTTGAACTGCCGTGTTGAAATTATCACGCTCTTCTTTGATACGGTTCTCTGTTCCCTCTAACTGAGCTTGCAATTCAGAGAAGTTTTCCGTCGCCTTTAACTGTGGGTAGTTTTCAGCAACCACCATCAAACGCGATAAAGCACCCCCTAAAGAAGATTGAGCCGCTTGGTATTTTTGCAAATTCTCCGGACTTAAATCCTTAGAATCTAATTTCATCTGTGTGGCACTTGCACGTGCTTCGATCACCGCTGTTAACGTTGATTTTTCGAAATTCGCTACGCCTTGAACCGTCTTCACTAAGTTTGGAATTAAATCCGCACGACGTTGGTACGCACTCTGAACGTTCGCCCATTTCGCTTTTACGTCCTGATCCGATGTAGCCATGCTATTACGTGAACCTACACCCCAAAAAATCACGAGAGCAATCACTCCCAAAACAATCCATACTGTCTTATTCATCTTGATAAATTTTAATTGGTTTTAAGCTGAAACAAAAATACTATTTAAATTTTAAAGACCTGATTTTTGGGCCACAATCATCCGGTCATTCCCCTTGAAGTCCTTTAGAAGCTTGACTTCTTGGAAACCCTTGCTAAACAAGAGCTCTACGGTTTGAGTTCCAAAATACTGGTTAATTTCTAGACACAAGTAGCCAGCTGTGCTCAATCGTTCCAGCGCAAAATCCGCTAATGCCTCATAATATTTTAGGGCATCATCATTAGGAACAAATAGGGCCAAATGTGGTTCAAAGTCTAACACGTGATTCGCCATCTCTTTTTTCTCCTCCTCTGTCACATAGGGCGGATTCGACACAATGACATCCCAGATACCCACAGAAGCAGGCCAAGCGAAAATATCTTGTTGTTTGAATTCTACTTCTGCCTGTAAGGCGTTGGCATTTTGGCGAGCCATACCCAGCGCAGCGGTAGAAATATCCCAAGCCTCCACTACTAAAGAGGTTCTTTCTAATTTCAAAGAAATAGGAATACATCCCGATCCAGTCCCCACATCTAATACGGAGGCATTCTCCGGAGCGTGACTTAAAACTAAATCCACTAACTCTTCCGTTTCTGGACGCGGAATCAAGGTGTCTGCACTTACAAAGAATAAATGATCTCGAAAATAGGTCTTGCCCATCACGTATTGCAAGGGTTCTCCTGCGGCAAGACGCGCTAAACGCGATGACCAATCTGCCGGCAGGTCCACTTCTTTTTTCAAGATAATATCCATCGAACTCAAATTCCATCCTAAATCCAGGCAACGAAAAGCAATCGCACGTGCCTCCGATGGCTCATAATTCGGTGTAATTGCGTCGGTAATTTGCTGAATGAGAATAGGACTGGCAATCGATTTCATTTGTGGAGAATTTGGGTAAATTTACGAATTATAAACCGATGAAAACGCTATGAAAAAATTAATACTACCGCTCATCACAATCCTAGGATTAAGCACGGCGGTGAACGCACAATACAAAACGATTGGGAAGATTCACGTCTACGATGAATCTGTGACTACTTTGATCGACCCAACTACTCCCATTGAGATTGTCGCTGAGGGATATACCTGGTCAGAAGGTCCGGTTTGGGTGAAGAAAGGAAACTTTCTCTTATTCTCAGACGTGCCTGAAAATAAAATCTACCAATGGACGGCAAACAAAGGTGCCGTGCTTTATCTAACGCCATCAGGCTACACAGGCTCCACCTATTATTCTTATGAACCGGGTGCGAATGGATTGATTATCAACCAAAAAGGGAACCTCGTATCAGCCGAACATGGAGACAGGAGGATTGCCGAAATGCCTTTGGGAAAACCTGAATCAAAAAAATCATTGACTGGCTTGTGGGAGGGCAAAAAGCTCAATAGCCCGAACGACGTCATCCAAGCCAAAAATAGTGACTATTATTTCACCGATCCTCCCTACGGTTTACCAGGTCGCGGAAAAGAAGAACCGGCAAAGGAATTAGCTTATCAAGGGGTGTACCGTATATCGAAAAAAGGCGAATTGAGCTTGCAATACGATAAGATGGCTAGACCAAATGGCCTAGCGATGAACCTAGATGAGAGCATCTTGTATGTGGGGTCATCAGAGCCGAAAGAATCCCATATTTTAGCGTTCCCGGTAGACAAGAAAGGAAATTTAGGCGAACCCAGCGTCTTTTTTGATGCAGCCGAATTAGCGAAGCAAGGAATTCGTGGTGGCTATGATGGGATGAAGCTGGATTCAAAAGGTAATATTTGGACGACAGGACCAGGCGGAATTTTGATCATTAGCCCAGCGGGCAAATTACTCGGACGAATTGAAACGGGGAATCCGAACTCGAATGTGAATTTTGGAGAAGATGGTTCGACCTTGTTCATTACTTCGAAGATGAATCTGCTGCGGGTGAAGACAAAGACGAAAGGACTGAAATAATCCGTGCGAATCCGTACAAATCCACGTAGCGTAACATAAAAAAAGGCCTCGATCGCAAAATCGAGGCCTTTCATTTTTTATAATTTTCTGATCTTAATGTTTCTGAACCACACTTGGTTTCCGTGATCTTGCAAGGCGATGTGGCCTTGCATGACTTTACCAAAATCAGGCATTCCTTTGAACTTCGAACCGGCGATTAAATCTTTCCAGCTTTGATCATCAGTACGAGTCTCCACTACTTTGGAACCGTTTAAATACAATTGCAATAAGCCTTTTTTATTCACGATACGCGCCGTATTCCACTCGCCTACCGGCTTCGTCACGTTTACCGACGATTTAATCAAATCATATAAATCACCTGAATTGTGTTTGATGATTTTCCCATCTGGGTGACCTTCATCGTGCAACACCTGCATTTCTGGGCCCGTCACATATGTCGCATAATATTTCTTCGGATCATCCGTCACGTTGAAGATAATACCCGAGTTTCCATTCACCGAGATCTTCCAATCAACCGAGAAATCGTAATTATCGAAAGATTCGTTTGTCACTAAATCGCCACCGTCTTTTTTCGCTGCATCGAAACCGATTACGCCATCTTCGATTGTCCAAGAGGACCCCACTTTATCTCCTTTTCCGTAGCTGTGCCAGCCCGTGAACGTTTTTCCATCAAATAATAATTGGGTGCCATTCTTCTTTTCAGCCTTTGTTAATTCATTTACTCCTTGGCTAAAAGACACAAATGCGAAGCAGACTGCCGCGCAGGTTAAAACAATTTTGTTCATGTTAATTAGGTTTATGATTTTCACAATACTACTAAAAGTCTACAACAATTGTATCTGTTGCGGGCAATTTTAGCGTCAAATCTTTGTAAATTGCGGGCTGATATAAAAATCCATGAAGACCAAAGTAGCCCCAAAGCCCTCCATCAACATCATCACCCTCGGTTGTTCGAAGAATCTAGTCGATTCAGAAGTACTCTACACCCAATTAAAAGGGAATGGATTAGAGGTGACCCATGAGGCGAAAAAGGACAAGGCGAACATCGTCGTGATCAATACCTGCGGCTTCATTGATAATGCCAAACAAGAATCCATCGACACGATTTTGCGCTATGCTGATGCAAAAGAGGCGGGTAAAATCGATAAATTATATGTGACGGGTTGCCTTTCTCATCGCTATAAAGATGATTTAGAAAGAGAAATCCCGATGGTGGACTCGTTCTTTGGGACGAATGAATTACCTCGTTTATTAAAAGCCTTAAAGGCGGATTACAAGCACGAATTAGTGGGCGAGCGTCTTTTGACGACCCCTGCACACTATGCCTATTTGAAGATTGCGGAAGGCTGTGATCGTCCCTGCTCTTTCTGTGCCATTCCGTTGATGCGTGGAAAACACGTGTCCACGCCTATCGAAGAATTAGTGAAAGAAGCTTCATCGCTCGCGAAAAAGGGCACGAAGGAATTGATCTTGATCGCCCAGGACCTTACTTTTTACGGTTTAGACCTAAAAGGCGAGGGCAAATCTGGCCGACAATTAAAAGAACTACTAGAGCGTCTATCTGATGTCAATGGCATCGAATGGATCCGCTTGCAATACGCTTACCCAGCTGGTTTTCCTTTGGAAATCTTAGACACCATGGCGGAACGCGAAAATATCTGTAAATACCTCGATATGCCACTCCAAAGTGGTTCAGACGCGATGTTAAAACACATGCGCCGTGGAATTACACGCGAGAAGACAGAGGATTTAATTCATACGATTCGCGAGAAAGTACCAGGAATCGCCCTGAGAACGACCTTGATTTCAGGTTACCCTACGGAAACAGAAGAGGATTTTGAGGAAACCTATTCCTTCGTGGAACGTATGCGTTTCGACCGTTTAGGCATCTTCAATTATAGCCACGAGGAAAATACGCACGCTTACCTAGTGAACGACGATGTGCCGGAGGACGTGAAGCAATTCCGTTCTGACGAGATCATGGCCTTGCAACAAGGAATCTCGGAGGAATTGAATCAAGCGAAAGTAGGCCAAACTTTGAAAGTGATGGTCGACCGCAAAGAGAGTGGTTACTTCGTGGGGCGTACCGAATTCGATTCTCCAGAGGTGGACAATGAAGTGTTGATTCCAGCGGAACAATATGCGCGTTTGGGTGATTTCGTAACGGTGAAAATTAATAAGGCCGAAGAGTTCGACTTGTACGGAGATATTATAGCCTAAACGAGCTGAGACGCAAATCGCGTAGATCGAACGTCATCAATCCTTGCTGTGCCGGCGATTCGAAGCCGGCGAGGTAGAAGATGGCTTCTTTGGCCTGCAATAAACCAATAATTCCGGGTAACACTCCTAAAACCCCTACTTCATCGCAGGCGGGAATTTCCTGTGAACTAGGTTCAACAGGAAAAAGTGATCGATAAGAAGGCCCTGCCGGATGAAATACGGCAAATTGACCCTCCCAGGCATGAATGGCCCCATAGACGAATGGCTTTTCTATAGCGAGGCAAGTATCATTAATTAAATACCTTGTTTTGAAATTATCCGTACAATCGATGACCAGATCGTGTTGCGCTATATAGCTCGATGCGTTATCTGCCGTTAAATTCTCTGAAATACCCTGAATGACGATGGTTGGATTCAAAGCTTGCAAAGCTTCTGCTGATTTCAAGGCCTTCGATACGCCCAAATCCTCTGTTTTATACAGCACCTGACGTGCTAAATTCGATAATTCGATCACATCCGCATCTAGAATCGTGATTGATCCCACGCCAGCCGCAGCTAGAAAAGGCAAAGCTCCACAGCCCAAACCTCCCGCTCCCACGACAAGAATCTTCGATTCTTTCAAACGCATCTGTTGCGCCTTCCGCCATTCGGGAAGATTCAGCTGTTTACGGTAACGCTCAAATTCTAAATCGCTTAACATGTAGGTACAAATAAAAAAAGCCTTCTTGAAAAATCAAGAAGGCTAATTTCGGTAATTATTTTGAAAACTAAACGCTTAACGTACCCTTACGAGCTGCAGCGATTAATGTTTTTTCGAAACCATTTTTGTTGATTGTGCGAATTGCTTTCGCAGAAACCTTCATACGAACCCAAACACCTTCTGACTCTAAGAAAAATTTCTTAGTCTGTAAGTTCGGGTAGAACTTGCGCTTAGTCTTGTTGTTAGCGTGAGAAACGTTGTTTCCTACTTGAGTTTTGCGTCCTGTAATTTGACAAACCTTTGCCATCGTATATTTTATTTAAAATTGTTCTTTCCTAAAGGGATTGCAAAATTAGAAAATAATTTGAAATAACCCAAACCTCCGCTGAAAATTTATAAAATGCGTGACAATGTGTATCTTTGGGTATGGCGAAACGCAACACAAAGGCACCCCTAAAGAAAAAAATTCTCTCTTCCCTGATCTGGTTAGGAACGTTGCCATTGTGCCTGTACACGCTATTGACCTACCTTTTGAGTTATTCCCTGATCGTAGAACACTGGTTTGCTGGCTTTATCATGATGACGATGCCCTATGCACAGCTGTTATGCCTCATTTCCCTGATTTACTGGGTTTTTCAGCGAGCGAAGCGAGCGCTTTTACCCTTGATCGTGTTAGCGCTAGGCTATGGTTTTATCGGTAGAACCATTAGTTTTAATCAGCCGGTAGCTACTTTAGAAAAACCATTGACGGTGATGAGCTACAATGTTTTTGGGATGTATTCGAATGAATATGAGGCCAAAAAAGAGCCATTAGAAGAACTGAAGAAATTCATGCGCGATTACGACGCAGACATTAAATGTTTCCAAGAATTTTATTCCCATTCCGATCGCAAGGCCTTTCACACGGTCTCTTTCTTGAAGGAAAAATACCCGCACTACGCCTTCATTCCACTTAAGAAGCAATTATTTGATTCTCACGAAAAAATGGGCCTGGTGGTTTTCTCAAAATACCCCATCATCCATGAAGAGGGCGAACAATTTGAAAATTCAGCGAATGGATATCTGTTAACTGATATTGTGAAGGATCAAGATACCATTCGGGTGATCAACTTGCAACTTTGGTCCATGGGCATTCGAGTGAACAAAATGACCTCCAAGCTGTACTTTCAAGAATATAAAGATGCCAAAAGAGAAGGCCGAGGCATCATTTCTTCACTCCGCAAAGGATTTATTGAACATAAAAAGGAGATGAGCCAGATCAATCGTCTCATCCAAAAAAGCCCCTATCCCATCTTAGTCGTAGGCGATTTAAACGAAACCCCTTCCGGTTGGGCCTATGGAACGATTCGGGAACGCTTGAAAAATTCCTTCGAGGAAGCGGGATCTGGTTTTGGCTTTACCCTCAATCGCAGCCCCTATTTAGTGCGTATAGACGACCAATTCTTCTCAGAGGAGTGGAAAGCGATCAATTTCCAAACCTTGCGCAACATCAAATATTCAGACCACTTCCCTACCGTGGGTCAATACGTGTTGCATGGAAAATAAACTCTGGAAGGTATTAGGCACCGGTTTCGGGATCGCTGTCACACTCGGCGGAACCGTAGGAACCGGCATCTTACGTAAACCAGGTCCCATTGCAGCCTCCTTACAAGACCCCGGATTAATCCTCAGTTTATGGGTTTTAGTGGCTATTTATGCGTTATTAGGCGTTAGTTGTGTGTTGGAATTAAGCTTATCGATTCCCAAAGCTGGGTCTTGGTATGGCTATGCCGAACGGGCTTTTGGCCGTTACGTCGGTTTCCTTGTGGGACTAACGAGTTGGTTAGGAACCGTGACTGCCTTAGGTTTTGGATCCTATACCTTCAGCGAATACCTCATCATTGTTTTCCCTGGCCTAAGCCCTTATTTAGTCTATTGTGCCATCGGAATCCTTGCCCTATTGTGGTTTTTCCATCAATTAGGCGTGGTGATGGCCGGTAAATCCCAAGAATGGCTGAGTGGCATCAAGGCTTTGGCCTTATTGATTTTCATCGCCATCTGCTTTGCCTACGGTACTGGTGGCGTTTTCTTGCAGAAAACAACGGCACCCACTGGATTGCCTTTAACGACCGGCATCATGACCGCCTTGTTGTCCATCTTCTATGCGTTCGACGGCTGGCACACCGCTAGTTATTTCACGGAAGAAAATAAGGATCCTGTTAAATCCATGCCAAAATCCATGTTCATCGGCGTCATCATCGTCGCATTTATCTACTTGCTGATCAATGTGGGCATCTTGTATAGTCTTCCACTCGACACCCTTTCAACGAGTAAATTAGCGGCAGCTGATACGATGAAAGCCTTATTTGGCGCTGACATGGGCCGCTGGATTACCGTCTTTTTAATGTTGAGCATCTTAGGAATCTTGAACACGCAAGTGATGTTCGCCCCGCGGGTGATTTACTCGATGAGTCGTGATGGATTGTTTTTCAAACAGGCAGAAAAAGTAAATGCGGCAGGTTCTCCTACCACCGCCACGCATCTAACCGTTTTCTCCGCTTGTATTTTCTTGTTAGCTGGTAAAGAAATAAACGAACGTCTGTCTGATATTGCGACCTTCTTTTTCGTGGCCAGTTACCTAGCCGGGTTCGCGTCACTATTAAAGCTCCGCGTCTCTGAGCCTACGCTAAAGCGTCCTTATCTAGCCTGGGGATATCCTGTTTTACCTTGGATATTAGTGATCATCTCTACCCTCTTCTTGATCGGAACTTTGGTAACGAATCTGGGGAGTGTAGTGTATGTGGTAGGGTTTGTGGGGGTGAGCTTTTTAGTCTATCGAAAGTTCTTACGATAGTCGACTTCGTCTTAGTCATCGCTGCGCGATTTAGTCGCTGCTACGCAGCTTAGTCCTCCATTTACCACTTACCATTCACCATTTAGTGAATGGCTTTCAAAAACTCCACCACCGACTTCTTAATATCTCTCACAGACGCATTACCTAGATTCGATAATACGGAGAAGGCAAGCGTCTTACCGTCTTTGGTGAGATAATAACCTGAAAGATCGTAGGTATTTCCATAAGAGCCTGACTTTGCCCACATCCGCACGCCTGGATTTAGGTCTTGCAAATTACGCATCGTCCCCGTTTTACTCGCTTCTGGCAACAAGGTATATAAACGATCTGGAGCTACTTCTTTCGCTAATAATTCTAAGATGTGGATGAAATCCTTTGGCCTAATTAAATTATAACGCGATAAACCGGAGCCATCTACCCAGCGAATATCTCGTAAAAATTCATTACCTGGCTCCTTTTTCAAGTTTTCGATTACCTGCGTGGGATCCCAACCTTTCTCTGCGGCAATCATCACTAATAATTGTTCCGCCACGGCATTGTCACTTTCGTGCAACATAGGGAGGTATAAACTGTCCATTTTGCCGGCATAAAAAATTCGGGCATCCGGATGAACCGCGAGCGGCATGGTCTCTACGGATTTATGTAGGGTATCCGTCAATAAAAAGGCCGTCATATCTGGCGAAGTAATGAATGGTACATCTTGAGCACCATATTTTTCGGTTTGTAAGACCGGTAATTCAAACTGATTTTTCAAGCGATTTCGACGTACTTCTAACGTTGATCCTGTTTTAGCCACGGCCTCAAAGGCGTCTGGCAAAATCTTCCAACGCTTTTCAGAAGCCGAAAAATTCACCAAGTTCGCATACAAAGGCATATCCGATATTTCTGCCGAATAGTGGTCGTTATAATCGTCCCAAGCCCAGCCGGATCCCATCACAGGAATGGGTTTCAAAGGCGATCCGTACACTAAAACTTTCGAGGAAGCCGCAAGGAAATCGCGCAAGGCGGTGTTTTTGATGGAGGGATGCAGATTAGAAATATCGCCGGTACCCCAGAAAAAGAGGGTATCCTTTGTTTCCCGGTATGTAAAGGAAGGGATTTGACTGCCTAAAATTCTATTCGCCTCTAAAAAGGTCAACAGCTTCATGTTAGAAGCCGGCATGAAATATTGATCTGCATTCTTTTCGAAAAGCACCTTACCTGTCGAAAGGTCCTTGATCATCACGCCACTAGCCCGCTGAGCGAGGCTCGATTCGTTGAAGGCGATCTGCAAATGGGAGCTTTGGCAACCTGCTAAAGCGAATAGGAATAAAAAGGCGAGATTTTTCATAGGATAAAGGTAAAAGGTTTTCGTATTTTTGGGCTCATTTTAACCAAAAGAATGCTCGTAGGCTTTGTCATTTTTTACCTTGCACTGAACCTGGCCGTGGGCTGGTGGGCTAGCAAAAAGGTGCATTCTACGCAGGATTTTGTGTTAGCGGGGCGCTCGTTGCCTTTTGCTTTGGCGACAATGGTGACTTTCGCGACCTGGTTTGGGTCTGAAACGATTTTAGGTGCGCCTAAGGAATTCGTACATGGCGGGGTGTTGGCGATTATTGAGGAACCTTTTGGCGCGGCGGTCGGCTTGTTTTTAGTGGGTGCCATTTATGCGCGAAAACTGTATCCACTGCCGGTATTGACCTTTAGTGATTATTTCCGCTTGCGTTTTGGCGCCTTTTCAGAGAAGCTTTCGGCGCTCATAATGATCCCGTCCTATTTCGGCTGGATTTCTGCTCAATTAGTGGCCTTAGGACTCACGATGCACCTTTTATTGCCTATCTCTGTCGAGATGGGCATCATCATAGGCGCCTTATTAGTGATGGCCTACACCCTTTTAGGAGGAATGTGGTCGATCTCGGTGACCGACTTTTTTCATAACATTATCTTAATTGCGGGGCTGTTATTTTTAGCCTATTTATTATGGGCCAAAGTCCCGGATTTCAACCAACTCGTCAACTCGCAACCCAAAGGTTTCTTCCGAGCTATCCCGCATGAAAACACCTGGAAAGATTGGTTGATTTATGGCGCGGCTTGGATTACGATTGGTTTTGGTTCTATTCCACAGCAAGATATTTTTCAACGCGTGATGTCCGCGAAGAGTGAAAAAATAGCCGCTAGAGCGAGTATTGCTGCCGGCGCGATGTACTTGACAATTGCGCTTTTACCTTTGTTGATTGCCTTTATCGCGGTTCGATTATACCCTTCGCTGCTTGCTGAAGACGATTTATTGATCCCTACCTTGGTCATGAAATTCACTCCCCGGGCGATGCAAGTCTTGTTTTTAGGGGCGCTACTTTCAGCCTTATTAAGTACGACTTCCGGTGCGATTTTAGCGCCAGCTTCGGTATTAGGGGAGAATATTTTGAAGCCCTTGATGCGCCAACCATCTGATAAAACGGTGTTGCTATTTATCCGAGTTTCGGTGGTTTTAGTGACTTTGGCCTGTATTATTATGGCTATTGAACGCCAAAACATCTTCGAACTCGTAGGCGAAGCCTCTGCCTTCAGCCTCGTTTCCCTCTTTATTCCGCTGAATGCAGGTCTGTGGTGGAAACGCACGACACCTTGGGGAAGTCACTTGAGTATGGTCTTGGGATTAGTGTTTTGGGGCTATTTTCACTTTATCAGCCCGTCTGAAATTCCAGCGGTGTGGTATGGACTTTTAGCGGGATTGATTGGTTTGCTGGCAGGAAATCAGATTAAAGCCAAATCTGCTTAAGCGTTCCTACGTATTGGCCCTTCTTTCCAGAATGGATGAAATCAAGAATCGTGTCATTCAGGGCGGGATAGATATTCAATTCAGCGATTTTATCTGCTGGCACCCAAACTAAATCATTTGCAGTCGTTTCATCCGGATGCAATTGCGGAATTCCTCCCACGATATCTCCTTCAAAAACCAAGTGCGTACAAGCGGAGAAATCAGCCGTCGCATGCACTTGACCCACTGAAATTAATTCCCCCACTTCTACCTCGATACCTAGTTCCTCCTCACACTCGCGTGCTATACAAACCGGAAAAGTCTCGCCCGCATCGACGTTCCCTCCCGGCAAAGCGAATTTGCTGCCACCCGGATAATCGTAGCGCAAAAAAAGCACGTGATTATTTTCGATGATGAGCGCAGCTGGTCTAATTCGCATAGGGTTGGAGTTTTTTGAAAGGTTAAATATACCATTAGATTTCCTAAATTGCAGGCAAAACGAACGTGTGAAATGCAAATAAGAGAAATTTGTCAGCAGATGGAAGCTTGGGCACCTTTGGCCTGGCAAGAATCCTATGATAACGCAGGCCTTCTTGTAGGCGACAGCTCAGCAGAAGTGAAAGGCGTATTAATTAGCCTAGATTGCACAGAGGAGGTAGTGGATGAGGCAATCAAAAAAGGGTGCAACTTAATTATTTCGCACCATCCCATCGTTTTCTCCGGGTTAAAACGAATCACCGGCGCAAACTATGTGGAACGAACGGTCATCAAAGCAATTCAACACCATATTGCCTTATACGCATCCCATACGAATTTAGACCACGCACCTAAAGGGGTTAGTTATCACCTAGCTTCGAAGTTAGGCATCACAGGACAAGTAATGAAACCGATGCGCGATGCCTTGAAAGCCTTGCAGTATTATGTACCAGCGTCGCATGAGCAAGTCTTGCGTGACGCTTTGCATACGGCTGGGGCGGGGAATATTGGCGAATATTCATCTTGCAGTTTCACGCAGGAGGGTTTAGGACGCTTTCAGCCTTCCTCGGAGGCGAATCCGCATACGGGATCTGCTGGCATCTTATCTGAAGTTCAGGAGGTAAAAGTCGAAATGGTTTTCCCTTCGCATCTTTCTAGTCAGATTTTGACCGCGCTCAAGGCTGCCCATCCCTACGAAGAAGTGGCCTATTCTATGCATTCGCTCGATAATTCGTGGCAGGAAGTAGGATCAGGCTATGTGGGTACGTTGGAAAAACCCTTGTCTCCTGAGGAGTTTATTGCTTTTGCCAAAAAACGTTTAGGCCTACAAACCCTCAAACACACGGCTTTACCATCAGGTCCCATTTCCAAAGTGGCGGTTTGTGGTGGAGCTGGAAGTTTCCTCATAAAAGAGGCCGTAAAACAAGGTTGTGACGCCTATATTACGGCTGATATTAAGTACCACGAATTTTTTGACGCAGAAAATCAATGTTTAATCATCGATGTGGGACATTACGAGTCAGAAGTCATGATTATTGATGCGATACATGACTATTTATCAAAAAAAATTAGTAATTTTGCCGTTCTGAAAAGTGAGACCAATACCAATCCGGTACGTTTCGCTTAAAACGAGAGAGGTTAGACAATTCAAATAAATTAGAATAATGGCTACAGTTACCGAAACAACGATTGCCCAAAAGTTAGAGGCCCTTTTAAAGCTTCAAACAATTGATACAAACTTAGATTCTATCCGCAAAGTTCGTGGTGATTTACCCGAAGAAGTTCGTGATTTAGAAGACGAGATCATGGGTTTAGAGACTCGTTTGGCTAAATTTCAACAAGACGTAGCTGATTTCGAAGAGCAAATCAGCAACTATAGAATCGCAAAGAAAAATTCTGATAACTTAATCATTAAGTACAAGGAACAACAAATGAATGTGCGCAATAACCGCGAATTCGATGCGATTTCTAAAGAAATTGAATTGCAAGGAATCGAAATGGAGATTGCTGACAAGCGTATCAAAGAAATCGACTTCAAAGTTTTGAACAAAAACGACGAAATCGCTTCTGTTGAATCGAATTTATTCGAGCGCAAGAAGGATTTAGAGATCAAACAAAATGAGTTGCAAGTAATCATCGCTGAAAGCGAAGAAGATGAGCAAAAATCATTGAAAGATCGTGAGAAAGCAGTGAAAACGGTAGACGAGCGTCTTTTCAAATCATACACAAAATTACGCGATAACGCACGTAACGGCTTAGCGGTTGTTTTAGTGAAGCGTGGTGCGTGTGGCGGCTGTTTCAGCTCTGTTCCACCACAACGTCAAACAGACATCAAAGACAAGAAGAAAATCTTAGTTTGCGAGCATTGCGGACGCGTATTCGCCGGTGTGGAAGATGTAATTCCAGCACCAGAGAAAGAAAAGAAATCTCGCGCTAAAGCTGCACCAAAAGCAGAAGCAGCTGCTGCTGAGTAATTTCAATAGAATACAATGAAAAAGCCCGCTAGAAATAGCGGGCTTTTTTTGTGCTTAACATAAACAAAAAAGCCAGCTTTTCGCTGGCTTTTTTCTATTTCAACATCCCTAATAAGGAACTCAATTTATCTTTCAAATCTTTGCGATCTACGATGAAGTCTAAGAAGCCGTGCTCTTCCACGAACTCGGCGCTTTGGAATCCTTTAGGTAAATCCTTACCGATGGTTTCCTTAATCACACGTGGGCCAGCGAAACCGATTAAGGCCCCTGGCTCTGCGATATTGAAGTCTCCTAGCATCGCGAACGAAGCTGTTACACCACCCGTAGTCGGATTGGTCATTAAGGAGATATAAGGAATCTTAGCTTCTGCGAGAAGGGCGATTAAGGAAGAGGTTTTGGCCATCTGCATTAAAGAGAAACCTGCCTCCATCATACGGGCACCACCAGAGCGAGAAATCATTAAGAATGGCTTTCCTGTCTCTAAGGAGTGGCGCATACCGCGGGTGATCTTCTCTCCCACCACGGATCCCATCGATCCACCGATGAAGTTAAAGTCCATCGCCGAAATAGTGATAGGCAATCCATTAATCTCACCGTAAGCTGTTCTAACCGCATCTTTCAAGCCCGTGTTGTATTCCGTAGCTTTAATACGATCGGTGTATTTTTTCGTGTCCGTGAACTCTAATGGGTCACCTGAACCCATCATCGGATCTAATTCTGTGTAAAGGGAATTGTCAAATAACAATTCGAAATAGTCTTGTGAGCCGATTTTTTCGTGGTAATTACAACCTGAACAAGTGTAGGCAAACAGACGGTGTTCGCGCGTATGAATCGCTTTTTTGCAAGAAGGACATTGGTACCACAAACCATCCGGGGCGTCTAATTTAGAAGCAGTGGGGGTAACAATTCCTTTTTCTTTTCTTGAAAACCAAGACATAGGGCTAATTTTAATGATTAAGTCTGCAAAGATAAGTAAAAAGCTTTGCTAGGCCTTAGCGAACCACAATAATTCGCTTATTATATACATTTCTATTCGTAATGACTTGTACATAATAGGTTCCAGCAGGCAAAGCAGAAATGTCGAACTGCTTCTCCAGCATTCCCCCCTTTACTTGCACACTTTCTTGCTGAATCCATTGACCCTGAGATCCCAAAATTCCAGTCACCACCTTCTCATCAGCTGAACCTACAGCTAAACGTAAGTTTACCCAGCGCGAAGTGGGATTAGGCGTTACTTGCATTTCAGTCGAATAAGAGGTAGGTTCTGCAGCCAAGACCAAGGGTGGAGGCGGCGGAGCTACCGACCCTTGGATATTCAAATTATCTATCGCCCAGCCCCAGCCGTGCGCCCCTACGTCAGCGTGCAAACGGAAGCGGAAGATTAATTGATCGCCGGCTTTGAATTTACCGGAGGAAAGGATATCGATTTCACGTTTTTTGACCAAAGTAGACGAACCCACCCCGGTCGAATTGCCTTTTGAATCAAAGCCCGTATTGTAAGCATTCAACCAAGTAGTAGAGAAATTAGAATCCCAACCGTTGATTAAGTTATACCAATTTTTACCTGCATCATTCGAAGCCTGAACCGTTACATAATCATAGAAACTGCGATTCACGGTTCCATCCGTATTTAAAAATGACGCCCCTGCATCGCCCGGCTCCACTAACACCACCTCTTCAAAATACATTTTAGCCGTGTCTGCGCGCACCGTGATAGGTTTTAGCAAGACTGCATCACTATTAGTGAACTTATCTGATCCGCCAGCCCCATTATAGGACTCCTCTGACCCATCCGCATACGGGTGCGCACTGTGCAATCCCATTGATGTAAAGCCGGAAGGCTGGGCAAAACTAAAGCCTTTCAAATAAAAATCAGTCGCAGGAGCTGTGTCAAAATTCTGCAGATAATTCGCCGCAACGGCCTGCAAACCTATCACCACGAACTCGTAGTTTCCGGTTGCGGGTAGGGTGACTGTATTGGTGGTTTTGGCCTTATCTTTTACGATGATCCGGTACTTAATCACATCCCCTGCTTTCAATAAACCAGCAGCAAAATCAAAACTATTCGTAAAGCTAAAACTCAATCCAGCCACTTTTGTAAATCCTTTCCGAATCGCAGCCCCCCCATTGATGGAATATTCCATATAGACCGTATCAATTCCGATGTTATCCGCTGCCAGTAAGGTAGGAAGCGTAACCGAAGTTTGAGAGGTAAAAATATACTTCAATGGATTCGCATAAACGACCACCGGCTTCGTCGTATCTGGGGCGATATTAAACTCAAAATAACTTCCCAAGGAGGTACCAGAAATCACAGGAGCCTCTGCCGGCGTCACAAATTTCTTCCCTGACTTTTCCTGCGCATACCAATAATACTTGATGTTTCTGGCCGTTGCACTTTTAGGCAAGGTATAGGAATAGGTGTTACCCGTTTTTACAAAAGCGGATACCGCATTAAACGTATTGGAATTAACAGCTAGATACAGCTTTAAAGAAGATTCATCCCAAAGTGTATCCGAATACACCTGCACCGAAAAGACCTTATCCGTCGCCTGATCCTCCGTATCCGGGTATTCCTCACCAATTAAATTCGATGAATACCAGCCAAAATCATTAAATGCCGAACTCACAATCGGCCCAATACTCCGAGTTATCTCACCTCGGGCGATTTGGGGGGTCATTAAAGCATTCTCATCACCCACTTTATATTTCACCTGATCCACGTGGTAAATACTGGATCCCTCAGAATACGTGGATGGAGTGTACAATTTACCTGCGCTACCATTCGCACGTAAAACAGCCGGAGTAGATAAATTAATTTTGCCGGAAGTAAGCTGCGTATACAAGGCGACAGATGGATTTTTAAAACTATTCGTGTCCGTTAATGCGACGTTTGTAGCATTAACCATGTTTTGGTCAAAAATTCCCGGAAAACCATAACCGGCCTCCCCATTATCCACGCTCATCTGACCAATAAAGCCTAAACCATGACCCATCTCATGTAACACCACGGAATACAAGTCAATTTGATTAATGGTAGGAACGCCATCCGTACCAATATACCAAGCCGTAAAATCAGAATTAAAAGTAGCAACGATATCTGCATTCGTCCCATTCAAATTCTTGTGAGCCATTTTTTCTGCCAAAGCAATCGGATAAAACGTATTCAAACGATTCGCTCCCACGAAGTTTCGCACATTCACTGAAGCACCTGCACTACCTAGTACATTAGCGGAAAGTGACGCCCATTTGACATAGACATTGATGGGCACATCAGAAGAAAATACCGTAGACCAAGTGGCCGCCGCCTTCTCAAAAACCGCTTTTACATCCGCTGGCGGAACTGTTTCGTAAGTCAAAACGATGTTTGCTGCGGCCTTCGTTTGGGATGAAGCGTCTAATTTAATGGCAGCAGCCTGGGCTAAAATAGCCCGCATATTTTCGGTATAGCCTGCTGGCAAATCACGTTTCAGGCCCAAGTATTCAGGCGTATATTCCTGGATCATTTTACCCGGCACCATCTCCATTTTATAGCGACCTTTTTGGGCAAAAGTGGCCGTGCAGATAAACAAGAACAAGAAGAGTAGATTTCTCATAGGGAAGCTATTTGATCGTATAAACCAATAAAATTAGGGGCAATCACCTGGGTATGGGCTAATTCCTGAGCCGTATGAGAGGTAGTGATTCCTACCACGCGCGCGCCGGCTGCTAACCCAGACGCAATACCTTGAAGTGAATCTTCAATCACCCAGCAATCTTCTGGTGCGACACCCACTAGCGCGGCCGCTTTACTATAAATCTCTGGATCTGGCTTTCCTTTTATCACTTCAGCACCACCAATGATCGCGTCGAACTGATCCCGAATACCTAGACCATCCACAATAAAATCAATATTTCCCGGACCTGCCGAAGTAGCTAACGCGGTTTTAATTCCTCTGGAACGCAGCTCATTTAAAAAGACTAAAAGCCCTTCAGCTGGCTTTCTATGCTCCGCATAAAACGCTCGGTAAAGTAATTCTTTCTCCTCTTCCAGCACTTCCACTTCCGCGCGAGTCATTTCCTTTTTATAAAACCATTCAAAGGTGTCCTTCGAATTCATCCCGTTTAACTCTTTGTAAAATACTTCTTTGGTCAGGGGAATGCCGTGGTGCTCACAAAAAAGCAACCAAGCCTCCACGTGATACGGTAGGTTATCTACGATCACGCCATCCATATCGAACAAAACAGCTTTGAATGCCATATTTATAAGTTTAAAACGAGCCCATCATAGGCCAAAGAAACGTTAGGGGGTAATTCTTTTTGTACCTCGGCATGCAAACCCATTTGGTGACTAACATGGGTAATATACGCCTGTTTCGGCTTTAAATCCGCGATTAATTCAAGGGCTTCTGCTAGCGTAAAATGGGAAACGTGGGTTGTTTTACGTAAGGCATTGATGACTAACACATCCAGATTACGTAGTTTATTTTGCTCCTCTGGGGCGATGGAATTCGCATCCGTCACATAGGCAAAATTTCCAAACCGAAAACCCAACACATCTAAGTAAAAGTGTTTCACGAAGATGGGCTGAATGTTGATCCCTTGGACCGTGAAGGGCTGGCCATCGATCTCATAGACATCAATTTCCGGCACGCCTGGGTATTTATTTTCGCCAAAAGCATAGGCAAACTCCCGCTTCAACTGCTCAATAACCTGAGCGCGGGCATACAGAGGAATCGAAGATTGCTGATGGAAATTAAATCCTCGCACATCATCCATCCCTGCCGTGTGATCTTTATGTTCGTGAGTGTACAGAACGGCATCCAATCGCTTAATTCCAGCCCTAAGCACTTGCTGGCGAAAATCTGGACCCGTATCAATGATGAAGCTCTTCCCTCCTATCTCGATGTGCACCGAAACTCGGAGCCGCTTATCTCGCTCATCCGTGGACTGACAAACAGCGCAGTCACAAGCGATCATCGGAATCCCCTGCGAAGTTCCCGTTCCTAAAAACGTCACTTTAGAAGGGGACATAGCTTTATTCCGTTAAGGCTTTCACCTGAGAGACCAAGGAATCGAAGTTCAATGGCTTCGCTAAGAAATCATTGAATCCAGCTGCTTTAAAGTCATCCATCGAATAATTACGTGCATTTCCGGTGATCGCAATCATCGGGATAGCTGCTTTTTTCTTGTCTGCTAACGCACGAACCGCACGAGCACAGTCCATACCGTCCATTACTGGCATATTGATATCAAGTAAGATAATATCAAATTCAGCTTTCGCTAATTCATCTAACACTTGTTGTCCATTTTTCACTGCGTGGATTTCGAAGTTTTGAAATTCTAAAATCTTCTTCGCTAGATTTTGGATTACTGAGCTATCTTCCGCTATCAATACCTTTTTCATATATTCTTTATTTATCGTCAATTGCGAGTAAAAATAGCCAAAGGAATGTGGATTTCAAACGAATTTTGGCAATAAAAAAAGCGGCCCATTCCTGAGCCGCTTTTTTATCAAGATCTTGATTTTATTTCAAGTAAAACGAAACCGAAGTTTTGTCCCAATCTAAGCTCACCTGGCCTGCAGCCGTGATTCCGATCGTGAATTGCTCCGTGTGTGCGTGCTCGCTTACGCGTGCCTTTACACGTAAAACATCATTTGCTTCCTTGTAGGTATAAGCACCCCACATTTTAGCCTCTTTGTTAAAGATAATCGTCCACTCTGTTTCGCCTGGGATAGACAATAAAGAATAAACTCCTTTAGCTAAGGTCTTGCCTTGAACCGTGATGTCATTGGAGATTTCGATTGTAGTCGCTTCGTTCGCGCCTGTTCTCCAAACTTCACCATAAGGAACTAAAGCTTTCGCTTCTTTCGTACCAAAAACCAAACGGCCTTTCACCGAAGGTTGCGCATACTTAATCATCACTTCGGTGTTGCCTACTTTTGCCGTAGCCACGGCAGCAGGTGATGGAGCCGCTTTCTGTGCTAAAACACTGAAAGAAACTAAACAAGTCAATAGTAATAAGAACTTCTTCATAGGTTGTTTTTTATTTAGATTACAAATTAAGCCAATAATTCAATTTCAACACCAATGCACGGTTACGAATTTGCATGATCTCCGGAAAATAATTATCCGTGTACACTAAGAATAAATCCGAAGCAGGCTTGTAACGCCATTGCAAACGTGCGTTTAAGTTGATATTCTTTGTTTGCTGGTTCAACTGAAAGAACGTAGCAAAGAACAATTTGTTTGAAAAAGTGATATCTATTTTAGGTCGAATGATCCAGAAGTTAGAGGACACTTTCTGCGCTGCCGCCACATCCGTTCCTGGGATGGCCACATCCACAATGTCATTATAATCCACGGCAACAGAGAAACTACCATAAGGCTGGAATCGATATCCAATATCTGCGGTAATTCCGGTGCGCCAACCTTGGCCATAATACCCCCCAAAACGAGACGATAACGTATAGGTAAATAACTTGATAGGCGAAGAACCATAACGCGCATTCAGCGCATACCAATCGTGCTCAGTCCCTTTTTTCAAGGCCGTATTGCCCATGCGGGTCGCATCAAAATCATATAATAATTTCACATAATCATAGGACAAATAGGCCCCAAAAGTGGAGCGATCCTTCATCGTCCCCTCATAGGCAACGTAGGTCGTATTGTCTGTAAAAGTGCCTTGGTTATTCCAATAGCTCATCGTCATCGCGGATAGTGTCGTATAAAACACGTTCGTTGACTTATTTTTAGGGTAGAAATTCTTCGCTGCATCTAGCTGCGTTTGTATATAATTAACGCGAGGAACATAGCCTGTTTCTGGATTATAATTCTCTCCTACCCAAGATTCTTTGAAGCCAAATGCCCAGTCGTTGTCTTTATAGGCCAAAGAAGCCGCTTGCGAAAAACTGCGATCCTTTTGCAACGGACTAATCGTGTTCGCATAAAAGAGCGATCCCGTCCAGAAATTATCTGCTGAAGCTAAATTATACTCGAAGCCCAGGTCCCGATTATAGGTTTGAAAGCCATTCGAACGCTGTAGATCCGTGTCGATGAAGGATTGTTTGTTCACCATATAGGCCCCAAAGTTTGAGCGCGCGAATAACTTGCGTTGCAAGGCAACCATGGAATAATTTTGGGTAGGGACACCCTTTGTATCAATTCTTTCTGACTGAACATTCAAAGCCCCAATCCTCCAATCCTGATTTAACTTTCCACTTAATCGAGCCCCGTACGTGATGGGCGTCTGCTCGTAAATTCCCGTCTTGGGATTCAAGGCTAAACCGATTCTACGGGAGAAAAAGGGTCGAATATTATCCGTCCCAAATCCATCAAATAAATCCGAGTTCTCAATAAAAAACTGGCGTTTTTCTGGATAAAAGAGCTCAAAACGATCCAGATTCGTCTGTTGCCTATCCACATCCACTTGGGAAAAATCTGGATTCAAGGTCATATCCAAGTTCAATCCTGAATTAATGGCCACTTTAATATCACCCCCTATTTGGTTGCGCATCGAGGCTGGATCTTTCGTTTCGTAATTAGCCGTCACCCCTGATAAGACATAGGGAATCAAGGAAACATTCTTTTTAGGTGTGGGTGGCGGCGTATCCCACACTAAAACACCTGCGTAGGCTAGTGATGCCGTAGGAAATTGCCGAGGGACAGGGGCCCAGGCGGATTTTTCTTTGGCCTTCAAATCATAGCGAGAAAAATTAATACCCCAGCGATTCAGATTCCCCTTGTAACGAATCGACTTAAACGGAATCGCCGCCTCGAAAATCCACGAATCTCGCTTATAGGTGGTCGCTGATTCCCATTTATTATCCCAGTTCAAGTTCACTTTAGCACCCTCAGACATTTGGCCATCCCATTGCGCCCCAGCCGCATTCGCGCCAAACGCAAAACCCGTCGTCTTATCTTCGAACGTGTCGATGAAAACTAAAAAATTATCATTGACTCCAAAACTAAAATCTCGCTTCATCGACTCCACCACGAAAGCCCCGGGTTCTTTTAAGAAACATTCCGCGGAAATATACATGTATTTGTCATCGTAGGTCATCTTCACATCCGTCCGCACCTGGGCGCACAAGGAATCGAAGGGATTGCACATCATGAAATCACTGACTGCTGCAGATTGAAACCAGGCGTTCTCATCTAAGATTCCATCGATTTTGATGGCTCCTGTGCTTTTTTTGATGTGCATTTGGAAGTTTTCGTTCTTTTTTTGGGCAAAGAGCGATGTGGTAAAAAGGACAAAAAAGAGCCAGACGTATTTTTTCATTTCTGCAATTTAGCCAAAATAATCAGCTAAGAAGGCGGTACTATAGGGGGATTTTTTTTAGATGGGATAGCGGAATTCCATCAGCTTGTTTTATTTTTGCAATTCAAATTAATGAACTATGGGAAGAGCCTTCGAATTTAGAAAAGCGAGAAAATTCAAACGTTGGGGTCAAATGGCCAAAACCTTTACCAAAATTGGTAAGGATATTGTGATTGCAGTGAAAGCAGGTGGTGGCGATCCATCGTCTAACTCCCGTTTACGTGCGATCATCCAAAACGCGAAGGCAGTGAACATGCCGAAGGAAAATGTGGAACGCGCTATCAAACGCGCGACTTCGAAAGACCAAGAGGATTACAAAGAGATCGTTTACGAAGGATACGCACAACACGGTATCGCTATCTTAGTCGAAACAACCACCGATAATATCAACCGTACGGTAGCCAATATCCGTTCTTCTTTCACGAAATGCGGAGGAAGTTTAGGAACAACTGGGATGTTAGATTTCATCTTTACCCGTAAATCCGTTTTCAAAATCGCGGCTAAACCAGAAATCGATTTAGAAGAATTAGAATTCGAATTAATCGACCTTGGTGGGGATGAAGTTTTCTTAGATGAGGAAACAAACCAGATTAATATCTATGGGGAGTTTACGGCTTTTGGCGGAATTCAAAAATTCTTAGAAGAAAAAGGGTTCGAGTTAATGGGAGCTGATTTCGAGCGAATCCCAGATGAGACCAAAGAATTAACCGAAGAGCAAGCAGCTGACGTCGAAAAACTCATCGAGCGTCTAGAAGAAGACGACGATGTACAGAACGTCTACCATAACATGGGCTAATAAAATTAAGAAGCGGAGGTCAAAAAAGCCTCCGCTTTTTTCTTGTCCAAACGATATAAATAAGGGGCTTTGTGCGCTCCACCAGAATATTTCTTTTCAATTCGCTCCAGAATATCTAAACTCAGCATCTTACGCTGGAAATTCGTTCGCACTAATTCTTTACCTAAAATCGTCTCATAGACTTGTTGCAACTCAGACATCGTAAACGTCTCTGGCAACAGATTAAACGCCGCTAATTTCGTATCAATTGAACTGCGCAAATGAGCTAATCCCGTTTTTACGATTTCGGTGTGATCTAAAAACAAGGACGGAATTTGATCCACATCCATCCAAGAAGAATCATCTGACACATCATTTAAGGTCACTTTCACTTTAGAATATTCCACTAAAGCATAATAACCAATGGTAATGTAGCGATGCGATAACCATTTTAAATCTTCATTCGAACGACCCATGGCTAGATTAATCTCCTCATGTTTTTCAATCGCCCCGATATTCCTTTTCAAATCGCCAAAAGTATGAAACTGCTGCAAATAGATATTCTCCAGACCTGTCCGTTGCCACAAAATTCGTTTCGCGGCCTCATCCGCATCCTCTTCTTTTCCAATAAAACCACCCGGCAACGACCAAATCTCGTTATTTCTAAATTTCAACAAAAGCACCTTCAGGTGATTCTCTTGAAACCCAAAAATGACGCAGTCCACCGAGATATTCGGTAACCAATCACCTTTTAAAACATCTTTATTTGGCATGCTGTTGAATGAAGTTTTGTATTTGTTTGGCGAAAATGACATAGCCCTTCTCATTCAGGTGCAATTTATCCGCTACGAAAATATCTTGCATTAAAGTGCCGTCCGCGTTATAGAAAGGCGAGTGCATATCGATGACATAATGCCCCTTTTTCTTCGCAACAATCGCAGCGATGCGTTGATTCAAGTCTTGTTGTTTGGCTTTCATCGCCTCCCGAGCTATACTAGGACGAGCTGATACGAAAACGAGTTTTGCCCCCGGAACCTGCTTCGCTAAACGGGCTGAAAACTCCTCAAATTGCGAGGCGATCTCCTCCGGACTTTGGCCCATCGCTAAATCATTATCTCCTTCATACATAAACACCCAAGAGGGCTGGTATTTCACGACCATGCGATCGAAATAATACAAGGCATCTTTTAAAGTACTTCCGCCAAAGCCGCGGTTAAAGGCATTCATTCCTTTCGTATCCGCATCGAAGCTTTTCCACAATCGAAAACTCGATGAACCGAGGAACAATTTCATCCCTTTTGCCGGCAATGCGATGGAATCTTGCTTTTCATAGGCCACGATTTCTCTCTCGAAACGATTCTGTGCGCATACGCTAAAAGACAATAACAGGAAAAGAAGGATCTTATTCATTAGGATATTTTAAACCAATTTGAGAACGAATTTCATCTAATAAAGCCATTAATTCCGTACTGAAGGCGTGCGTCATCAAGGCATTTTCCGTGCGACCCGCAAGTAAATCCGCTTGCACTGCCTCCGCTTCGTAGCTATAACCCCAGCCTAAGCGCTCCGTTTCATAGAACGTCTCTTGCTCTGTTTCGTGAATGGTTACCGTGATTCCTTTCGTTTCGTGAAAACGCGAATGCATATGGATCTTACCTTTCGTACCATGAATTTCACAGGTCGTATCCGTCTTCGTGACGAACGTGGAGAACAAGGTAGCCGTTGCTCCTGAACTATATTTCATGGCGATGGACGTATTCATATCCACGCCGCTAGGCGCCATCACGCCAGTCGCCTTCATTTCCAAAGGCTCTCCTAACACGAATTTGGAGATAAATAAAGGGTAAATACCGATGTCTAATAAAGATCCGCCGGTCAACGCTGGGTTGAACCAACGCGCCTCCGCATCGTAGGGTGCGTGAAAGCCAAAGTCTGCTGCCAGGTGAACGATATCTCCGATCACACCCGAAGCTAGAATCTCTTGCAGTTTCACGATAGAGGGGTGGAAACGCGTCCACAAAGCCTCCATTAAGAAGATCTTCTTGTCACGCGCCGTCTGAATCATTTCTGCCACTTGCTTCGAATTGATCGCAAAGGCTTTTTCACACAAGACAGGAAGTCCCGCATTCAAACACAAAAGCGTGTGCTCATGGTGCAATCCGTGCGGAGAGGCGATGTACACCACATCGATTTCGCCGCTTGCAAGCATCGCTTCATACGAACCAAAACATTTCACATCGGGTCCATAATGAGACGCAAATTCTTCTGCCCGGGAAATATCTCTAGAGGAAACAGCCGCTAAATAACCGTCTTTAACAAAGGCTAAATCGTCTGCAAATTTGCGGGCTATACCGCCGCACGCCAATATACCCCACCGAATGGGTGTTCCATTTTTCATAGTCCTAGGTTTATTATTAAAGTGAACCTAATTCAGTTATTAAAGCCTGAACTTGGTCCATATTTACTGCTGGGAAATTCGCGATGCGGATTTGGGTTTCTTTCAATTTGCCGTATCCAGCCCCTATAATCATATCGCTTCTCTCCTTAATCGTGTTAATCACTTTAGACGAACCCTCCTTGCAGTTTAACACCACAACAGTCGCCGAGCGGTGATTTTCATTCTCCACGAATATTTCGAAGTTATCCGATTTCTTCGCAAAATCATATAAAGCTTTCGCTTTTTTATCCGTCTCCTTGCGCATAGTCTCCACGCCGATTCGGTTAAAATCCTCCGCCACTTTACCTAACACATAAATCGCCATCACGTTCGGTGTTTCTGGCGTTTCAAAATTCTTATAATTTTCCCAAAGGCTTGGCAACGAGTGATACGTCCCCACGATTCCTTCGTGCTTCTTCATTCGTTCTGACTTCTCCAGCATCGCCTCATTCGCAAACCAAACACCTAGACCGGCGGGCATTCCGAATGATTTTTGGACACTAAAAAAGGCTGAGTCTACTAAGCTAAAATCTAGATTCGGGTAAGGCGCCGAGGAAACCATATCCACCGCCACAAACTTGTTCTTATTTGCTTTTTTGATCTTATGGATCTCCGAAGCCTTCATCTGAACACCCGAACTCGTCTCGTTCGCCGTGCAGCAAATCAATTCCGCATATTCCGGCACTTCCACTTCTGAAGCATCGAAACCCTCGCCAAAAGGTTTGTGCATCGAATTCGCATACTTGTGCAAGTCCTTAGCGAAATCGAAAAACTTCTTCGAGAACGAGCCATTCACTAAGTGAAAACTCTCGTGTTCCACTGTATTCATGATGATACGCTCCCACACCTCCGTCGCAGATCCCGTAAAAAGGACCGCGTGGCTCTTAGGCAAGGCGAATAACTCGCGCAATTGCTCATCTGCGTGCTGGTAGATCTTACGGAAAGCCGCGGAACGATGGGAAATCGAACCGAGGTTTAATCGAAAAGCCTCCATATAATGGGACTGAACCGTAGGAAATAAGGCCGCAGGGCCAGGGGTAAAAAAGGTGCTCATATTAATATAACATTCTAAACTTAATGGTGTTATCGATCAGCTTCAATTCGCTCACGATTTCATCTGAGTATTCTTTGGCCACATCCGTAATCACATAACCCGTATTCTCTGTGGTCTTTAAGTATTGACCGATGATATTCACGTGGTATTTCGCGAAGATTTGGTTGATTTGGGCCAAAATCCCCGGCACATTGTGATGGATGTGTAACAAACGGTGTGCATCCTCTAACGGTGGCAATTGCAATTCAGGGAAGTTCACCGAACCATACGTGCTACCATTGTTCATAAATTGCAACAACTTCGCTGGCACGAATTCACCAATATTTTGCTGCGCTTCCTCCGTGCTTCCACCGATGTGCGGCGTCAAAATCACGTTAGGCAATCCGCGTAATTCACTCATAAACTCCTCGTCATTCGTCTTCGGCTCATGCGGGAATACGTCAATCGCCGCGCCCCACACTTTACCGGACTTGATCGCCTCCACTAAAGCCGAAATTTCGACCACGTGACCACGCGATAAGTTCAAGAAGATGACATTATCTTTCATCCAAGAGAATTGCTCCTTGCCGATGATGTTCGTGTTTGACTTACGACCATCCACGTGCAAACTCACAAAATCCACTTGCGATAATAACTCCTTCAGGCTGCTGCATTTTTTGGCATTACCTAAAGCTAATTTATCTACCGAATCATAGAAATACACCTCCATACCCAGCGCCTCCGCAATCACGGAAATCTGCGTACCGATACTTCCATATCCTACTAAACCAATTTTCTTACCTCTAATCTCGTACGAATTCGTCGCTGATTTATCCCAAACACCCGCGTGCATTTTCGTCGATTTCTCGAAGATATTACGCGTCAACATCACCATCAAACCAATCGACAATTCCACGACCGAACGCGTATTCGAATACGGCGCATTAAACACCGCAATACCGCGCTTCTCACATTCCACTAAATCGATTTGGTTTGTACCGATACAGAAAGCACCCACACACATCAAACGAGACGCATTCGGGTGTTCTAATACTTTTTTCGTCAAATTCGTCTTCGAACGCAAACCGATGATGGACACATCCTTGATTTTTTCGATCAATTCATCCTCATCCAAAGCGCCTTTCAAAAGTTCCACTTGGAAACCTTCTTTCTTGAATGCATTCACAGCACCCGGATGCACGTTTTCTAATAAAAGAACTTTAATTCTTGATTTAGGATACGATTGTGCGCGGCTTAAACCGTTGATGTACAAGAACTCATCTAGAGACGGAACTACATAATCCGCTTTATCCGTCACCGCCTTGCGCGAAACATTCTCCGTGAACGCAAAGAATTTATTTGCTAAACCTGACTCACGTAATTCGTAGTCCGTGATACCATCACCGATCACGTAAACCTCGCCTTCTAATTGCAATGATTGCAACAAGCGTACTTTACCTTTATCCTGAGACAATAAATTGTCCGCATCGTATCCGGTGATATTTCCTTCCGCATCATAGGTGAAGGTATTCGCATAAACGTTCTCCGCTGGAATGCCCATTTCGTTCACTACGGGAACGATAAAGTCTTTGAAACCAGAGGAAACGATTAAGATTTGTGCGGCATTTTCTTCTAGAAAATCCTTGTTGCGCTTAAATGACTCCGAGATTTTACCTTTCAAAAAGACGATCAATTGATCCACGTGCGAGCGATTTGCCGGCAATAAAGCGACGCGATCGCGTAAGGAATCGGCGAAAGAATAGGCCCCTACCATTCCTTGGTCGGTGATATCCTTGATCTTTCCCACGATTTCTGCTTGCTTCGGATTTCCCTGAAGCGCGATTCTCGCTAATTCATCGAGTCCCTCCACTTTCGTGAACGTGCTATCGAAATCAATGACAATTTTTAAAGGTTCTGCTTGAGCTGTAGGCATGTTATTATTTTCTAAACGCTTTTCTTAAACCAATGTTCGGCGCGATTTTCCGACCAAGTATAACCCTGGTAATTCTTCGGATAAAAACCACAATGCCCTCCTTTCTCCTGTGCGTCTAATTGGACAAAGTCCAAGGTCTTCACAAAAGATTCCGGAATACATTCCGCCGATAAAAATGGGTCATTTTTTGCATTCACGATTAAAGTGGGTACGTTAATCTGATCCAAAAAATACAAGGAGCTACTCTTTTCGTAATAGTCTTCCCCGTCTTTAAACCCGTGTAAAGGCCCTGTGATCACATCGTCAAAATCCACTAAACTCTTAATCGAATCAATCATCTCCACGGTAATATCCTGAGGATAGCGCGCGGACTTTTCCTTGACTTTTTTAATGAGAGTTTGTAGAAATCGATGAGTGTAGAGTCTGTTTTCCCGCTTAGCTAATTGCTTGCTACTCGATGAAAGGTGTAAAGGTACGGAAAATGCGACAGCTTTTCGAATCATTTCAGGAGGATTTTTGCCTTGTTCGCCTAACCATTTTAAGGTTAAGTTGCCCCCTAAACTAAATCCAGCCAGATAGATATCTTTCGCGCCTCGTTCGATGGCTAGTTTAATAATGAAGTCCAAATCATCCGTCGCCCCACTGTGGTAAAACCGTAGATTCTTATTTGGCTCCCCTGAACAACTGCGGTAATTCCAGGCCAGCGCGTTCATTCCCTTCAATTTGTGAATTAAGCCTGTCACATATTGGCGATCACTTGATCCCTCTAAACCATGGGACACAATTAATAAGGGACGCTCTGAAAGTTCGCCACCATACCAATCGATATCCAAGAAATCCTGATCGGGAGTCGTCACTCGTTCGCGACGTGGCGTTTCCGAAAGAATCACTTTCCGAAAAACCGAGGGATAAATACTTTGTGTATGCCCGTCCGGTAACCAAAGTGGCGGGGTATAATTTTCTACCATTAAATGAAAAAGTCGGGTAACAATTGATTTTCTGGCGTATTCGGATTGACGCGGTATTCCGTGAAATCCGTCACTCCTTCTGCACGTAACACGTCTTCGTCGATATAGAAATTTCCTGTGACCGTCTTCGCATCTTTCTGTAAAATCGCTGCAGCCGCATCCGCCATAATAGTTGCCTTGCGTCCTAATTGCATCATCGACGCATTGCCCACCGCGAATTCGATGGCAGCAGTCGCAATAATGGTCTTAGGCCAAAGTGAATTAAATGCCACTTTCCCCTTAAATTCAGACGCCATTCCGAGGGTACAAAGGGACATCCCAAATTTGGCAATCGAATACGCCACGTGATTCTCAAACCAGCGCGCTTCCACATTCAAGGGCGGAGAAAGAGTCAATACCTGAGGATTTTCCGCTTTCAATAAATAAGGCAAACAAGCCTGAGCACACAAATAGGTCCCGCGCGTATTCACCTGATTCATCAGATCGTATTTCTTCATCTCCGTATGCAAGGTCCCGGTCAGCTGAATCGCCGACGCATTATTGATTAATATATCGATGCCTCCAAAGGTCTCGACAGCTAATTTAACCGCCGCTAAAACCTGATTTTCGTCACGAATGTCTACCATACAGGCCAAAGCCTTTCCTCCAGCCGCCTCAATTTCAGCCGCTGCCGTGTGAATCGTACCTGGTAATTTAGGATGTGGCTCAGACGTTTTAGCCGCAATAACGATGTTTGCGCCCTCTGAAGCTAATTTTTTTGCAATCTCTAATCCAATTCCGCGAGATCCTCCGGTGATAAAGACTGTCTTATTTTTGAAGTGCATATGATTCCTATTTTTTCTTCATCTAAATTACGATTTTCTTTCAAAGACAGATACATTTTAAACTTTTGCATTGTACTTTTGTGAATTAATAATCACGCTTAAGACAGAAATGAGTTTACCTTTTAAATCCGTCAGCCTTTCACACCGTACTGCGCCGCTCGCCATTCGCGAGATGTTAGCGTTGAACGAGGACGAGAGCAAAGGGTTTTATGTGAAGTGTAAGGATCTTTTCGGGCTAAATGAATTATTAATTGTCTCTACCTGCAACCGCACGGAGTTCTACTATACGTCTGATCGCGATATCTCGACCGACTTAATCAAGGCTTTCTTAATCGAAAAAGGCTTAACGAACACCGCCGAATACCTAGGTTATTTCAAGCAAATGGACGAAACAGAGGATTCTCTGCGCCATTTATTCGAAGTAGCGACCGGCTTGCAGTCGAAAGTAGTGGGGGATTTACAGATCCCGAACCAAATCAAAAAAGCCTACCAACAAGCGGCGGATTTAAATATGGCTGGTCCATATTTGCACCGTTTGATGCATACCATCTTCTATTCTAACAAGCGCGTAGCCCAAGAAACTTCGTTCCGTGATGGAGCGGCCTCTGTTTCCTATGCGACCGTAGCCTTAGCGGAAGAACTTTCTCAAGCACTTCCTCACCCGAAAGTCTTAATCCTAGGATTAGGCGAAATCGGTTTGGATGTATGCAAGAATATGGAAGAAAAGGATTTTGCGGAGTTCACCATTATGAACCGCACGATCGAGAAAGCAGAGAAGATTGCCGCTGGAAAGGAACTTTTCAGAGTTGCTCCTATCGCTGACTTGTGGAAAGAAATCGCCGCTGCTGACATCATTATCTCGTCTGTACGCACGGATAGCCCGATGATCACACAGGCAGAGATTAAGAAATTGCAATTATTATCCTTTAAATACTTCATCGACCTTTCTGTGCCTCGCAGCATCGAGGATGGTATCGAGAAAATTAATGGGGTCCTTTTATACAACATCGACACCTTGAAGGAGCGTGCAGACGAGGCTTTGGCCACTCGCTTAGCCTCCATTCCGGATGTGCGTACCATCATCGAAGAGAGTATTGTGAGCTTTAATGATTGGTCTAAAGAGATGGAGGTTTCGCCTACCATCCATAAATTGAAAAATGCGCTGGAGCAAATCCGCAAGGAGGAGATGAACCGCCATATGAAAGGTTTGACGAAAGAAGAGACGGAGAAGCTGGAGAAAATTACGGCTGGTTTAGTCCAAAAAATCATCAAACAACCCATCATCCACTTAAAAGCTGCTTGCAAGCGTGGCGATTCGGATAAAATGGTGGATGTCCTGAACGATCTGTTCAACCTAGAGAGTTTCGAAGAAATCGAATCTTAAATCTGCCTTTATGAATAGCGAGATTCTCCAAAAGCTGGCCCGCTATTGCGCCTACCAGGAAAGATGCGTGCAAGAACTAGAGCAGAAGATGAAGACTTTTGAAGTTTCTCCTGCTGATTATGCTGAGTATTTAAACTGGCTCCGAGAAAACAACTACCTGAACGAAGCGCGTTTTGTCGAAATCTTCGTCCGCTCGAAGTTCAATCAGAAAAGCTGGGGACGCACGAAAATCAATTACGAATTACGCAAGCGCGGCATCTCAGCTTCTCTTTTAGCCTCAGCTTGGGATGGCATCGATGATGCGGATTATATCGAGAAAGCCCGCATACTATTAAAGAAAAAAAGGGACGAGATTAAAACGGGGACCTCGCCACAACGGTATCAGAAGTGTTATAACTTTGGCCTCTCTAAAGGATACGAATCCTCCCTCATTCGCGAGCTTTTAAAGCCTCTATTTGCATAAAAGCAAATTTTTCCTACCTTTGGCATATGAATTCACACGCAATCAACTATTTAACAGGGTATTATTACGCAGGTTATTACAACGCTGCCTAATCGGTTATATAGTTTTTTGTCAATTATATCAGCCGACTTTACGTCGGTTTTTTGTTTTATGAGCTTACACATCACAGCGGCGAGCCGCTTAAACAGCGTGGAGGAATACTATTTCTCTAAGAAATTGAAGCAGATCGCGGCTTTAAAGGAATCCGGCGTACCTATCATTAACTTAGGTATTGGATCTCCAGACTTAGCGCCATCGTCTGAGACCATCGCGGCATTGACAGAAAGCGCGGCAAATCCAGCCAACCATGCCTACCAAGGTTACCAAGGTATTCCCGCTTTGCGCGAGGCTTTCGCCTCATTTTATGCGAAGCATTATGGCGTTACGGTTAATCCCGCTTCTGAGATTCTGCCCTTGATCGGCTCCAAAGAAGGTATCATGCACATCGCGATGGCCTATTTAGAGAAAGGCGACGTGACCTTGATCCCTAATCCGGGCTACCCTACTTATTCGGCGGCTTGCTCTTTAGCCGGTGCGACGGTAGAAAGCTATGAATTATCAGCCTCCACGGGTTGGTTACCTGATTTAAAGGCGTTAGAAAAGCGTGATCTTTCCAAAGTCAAAATCATGTGGGTCAACTACCCGCACATGCCTACCGGTGCACAAGCAACGGTGGAATTCTTCACGGAGTTGCGCGATTTCGCTATTCGCCATGCGATTTTATTAGTCAATGATAACCCCTATAGCTTCATCCTGAACGAGAAGCCGATGAGCATGCTGTCCATTCCGGGGATGCAGGATGTCGCGATCGAATTAAATTCCCTTTCGAAGTCCCACAATATGGCGGGTTGGAGAATTGGGGCGGCTTTTGGGAAAGCGGAGTTTCTAGCACCGGTCTTGAAGTTCAAATCCAATATGGATTCTGGGATGTTCTTGCCTTTGCAACAGGCAGCCGTTAAAGCTCTTTCTGCTGACAGCGCGTGGTTTGAGAATCAGAATCGCATTTACCGTTCGCGCCAGAAACTCGTATTTGACTTATTGGATTTACTCGATTGCGTGTATGATCCGGCACAGTCGGGGATGTTTGTTTGGGCCAAAATCCCAGCCACATTCAACTCCGGCTACGCACTTTCTGATAAAATATTAGACGAAAACGCGGTGTTCATTACGCCGGGCGGAATCTTTGGAACACAAGGCGACGGCTACATCCGTATCTCGCTTTGCGCACAAGAATCCGTTTTCTCACAAGCGATTGATCGCATCAAAAACCACAGCAATGGCATCTCCTAAAGTAGGCATCATCGGTATCGGATTAATTGGTGGATCCATCGCACTCGGTCTTCGCAAGAGTGGCTGGGCATCCGAGATCATCGGTATTGATACCAATCCCGAACACCAGAAAAAGGCCCTTTCCTTAAAACTCGTTGACCGCATCGCCTCTTGGCAAGAGGCCATCGATCAAGTAGACGTCTTCGTTTGCGCGATCCCAGTTGATCTGTTAGTGGCTTTAATTCCATCGGTATTGGATGCGCTAAAACCTGGACAAGTGATCATCGAGGTAGGTTCGACTAAAACCCCAGTTTTCGAAGCTTTACAAAACCACCCCAAAAGAGCCCAATTCGTTTCTACTCACCCGATGGCCGGAACCGAGTTCTCGGGTCCTGAAGCAGCTGTTCAAGGACTTTTCGTGGGGAAAAGAGGCGTCATTTGCGACAAAGAACTTAGCGACCCAGCTGCCGTAGCTCTGATAGAGGATTTATACCGCAGCGGCTTAGAGATGAACCTCATTTATATGGGATCGATCGAGCACGATATGCACACGGCCTATATTTCGCACATCTCACACATCTGTTCCTTTGCTTTGGCAAATACCGTACTGGAGAAAGAAAAGAACGAAGCCCGCATTTTCGAACTAGCCTCCACCGGTTTCGAATCCACCGTGCGTCTAGCGAAATCTTCCCCTGAAACCTGGAGCCAAATTTTCCACCAAAACCAAGAGAATCTGCTCGACGTTTTGGACGAATACATCAACACCCTGTTGAAATACAAAGGC
Organism: Aquirufa antheringensis; assembly: GCF_023921165.1. Lineage (NCBI taxonomy): Bacteria > Pseudomonadati > Bacteroidota > Cytophagia > Cytophagales > Flectobacillaceae > Aquirufa > Aquirufa antheringensis. The sequence goes on along the minus strand of NZ_CP049835.1, from coordinate 467,780 downwards.
CTGATGCTTTCTGGCAGCTACGAAAAGCTGAAGGAAGAATTAGGAAAGGCGAATGATATAGGGAGAATTTTGAAAGGATAGTTATTTAAGTCTTCGATAGAGCCATCTAACGGACCGAAATACTAGGACTAAAATAAGTAGATAAATCACGGCTGTAACGAACTCGCCGAACCAAAGGGATTGTAGGAATAGTATTTTCATGATTAGTGGGGTTATTCCACAAGGTGAATATAATCCACCACACATCCTAAAAATATACTGATAAAAAAAAGCCCTCGCAAATCGCAAGGGCCTTTTTCATTTCTTACCTTGAGCGAACACTCAGCGGCTTCCACGTATTATTCTTCGAATCCATATCCGGAAATGAATGATCTGGATCGATCACCACCGATTTAATTGGTAGCTTCGTTGAAGTGCGGAACGTCCAGCTAGAACCTCTCTGCCAAATCTCCACCGGGAACGTAAAGCGTTCTTTTTCTCCGCTCGTTAATTCCACTTCCACCACTGCTGGCATAGCCATCTTGTCTAAGTTTTCGATCGTAATCACAGCCCCTTTTGCAGGATCTTGCTCTACGTAATCTACATCTTTCACCGATTGATCTAGTTTCCAAAGTTCATAGAACCAAGCTCTCCAGAACCAACCTAAATCCTCACCAGCACCATCTTCCATCGCGCGGAAGAAGTCCATTGGAGTCGGGTGTTTAAAAGCCCATTTGTTGATGTAATTTTTAAAAGCATAATCAAAACGATCAGCTCCTAAGATATTTTCACGCAAGATACGTAAGCCAAAACCAGGTTTACCGTAAGCTTCCATTCCTAAGTTACGCGTTTGAATCACATCGGGAATCGACATAATCGGATCTGCGGTTTCGCGGAACATCGATTTTGCCATCGTGTGCATATCAAATTTACGGTTCTTGTATTCGCCCTTATTGAAAGCATCCGTCGAATAGAAATTGATAAAGGTATTGAAACCTTCATCCATCCAGGCGAATTTACGCTCATTAGAACCTACGATCATAGGGAACCAGTTATGGCCAAATTCGTGATCCGTCACACCCCATAATGAAGCTGTTTTATCCTTGTAGCCACAGAAAATGATGCCCGGATATTCCATACCAGAAACGATACCAGCGACGTTCGTAGCTACCGGATACGAATACTCGTATAACCAATTCGAATAATGCTCAATCGATGCTTTCACGTATTCTGATGAACGTGCCCAAGCCTCTTTGCCATCTGATTCTACCGGATAAACCGATACAGCCATTGATTTCTTGCCGCTAGGTAAATTGATACGGCATGCATCCAGGATGAATGATTTAGATGACGCAAATGCAACGTCACGCGCATTGTTGCACTTAAATTTCCAAGTCAAGCGATCTTTCGCCGGACGAGAAGCTGGATCTGTCACTTCAGCCGCCGAACGAATCACGACCGTTGTCTCTGAGTTCGCAGCTGCTGCCCATTTCTTTACCTGTACAGCCGTATAAACTTCCGTTGGATTCAACAATTCACCTGAACCCACCACGATGTGTGATGCCGGGGCATTGATTGAATATTCGAAATTACCATATTCTAAATAGAATTCACCTGCACCTAAATAAGGCAATACGTTCCATCCCTCAATGTCATCGTACACACAAACGCGGGGGAACCACTGCGCTACCGTGTAGATCGCGCCATTTTTTGTTTGTTGGATACCCATTCTGTCCGAAGCATTCTCCGGAGAAGTGAATGAATAAGCAATTTTGATTTTAGCTGTTCCTGTTTTTTCTGCCAAAGGGGACGCTAAACGAATCTGCATCCGCGTATCCTCCACAATGAAATTAGCAGGCTTACCATCGATCGTTACGCTCTCAATTTTATACCCACCTTGGAAAGCTAAATTTCCAAAACGTCCACCCGAAATAGGTGTCGTCTTGCCTCCGCGAGACTGCGTATTGAAGCTGTTTTGGTCTAATTGCAACCACAAAAACGGCAGCTTATCAGGGGAATTATTCTTATAGGTAATTTCTACATCGCCCGTGATTTTATTCGCGACATCGTCTAATGAAACGGCAATCTTATAATCTGCCGAGTTCTGCCAGTAGCCTGGTCCGGGAACACCCGCCGCGGAACGCGTAGGAGATACAGGTCCATAATTCCAAAGCGGATGAAACAATTCGTAAGCGGAATACTTACTTTGAGCTAACGCAGTAGTTGATAATAACAACGCTAGACCCAGGAATACGTGTTTTTTAAACATAATACTTTTTATTTGTGATCAAAAATAGTCAAAACTTCTTCATCCATCAAACGCTTCGATAAACCCAAAGCCTTAGGCACCTCGTAGTGGTAGAAGAATTTCATCGTGTGAATCTTATCCTTGTAGAAAGCTTCATCTTCTGCGCTTAATCCACCTTTGGCTAAGGCAGCCGCTGCCACGTGACCTTGCTTTAACCATTGCCAAGCCACGGTAATCAAGCCGAACAACTCCATGTACAAGGTCGAATCCGCTAAGAACACTTCGATTTCGCCTTTCATCGCGAAGCCTAATTTATGCATCGTCACTTTGGTCAGATTCTCCAGTTCTTTCTCTAACATCTCCGCATATTTGCTTAGGTTTTCGTGTCCTTTTGCTACGGCGATATCTGCGTAAACTAACTTTCCTAAGGTCTGCAAAGCCGCTCCGTTGTTCGCGGGAATACCGCGACCTAATAAAGTCAAACCATGAATACCGGTTGTTCCTTCATAGATCGACATAATCCGTACGTCGCGAGCCATTTGCTCTAAAGGGAAATCTTCGGTGTATCCGTAGCCTCCTAAAACTTGCAATCCTTGATTAACCGCCTGCGTCCCCATCTCTGCTGGATAGGTTTTCGCTACGGTAGTCATCAAATCGAGCATCATTTGGGCTTCTTTTTTCGCTTCCCCTTCCAAGCTTTTTGCTAAATCATCCCACATAAAACATTGGAATAATAGGCCCATCGAGCCTTCGACAATCGCTTTTTGGAAATACAACATGCGCTGCACATCCGGGTGATTTTTAATCAAAGTAGGCGGCGTATGCGGGTCTTTATTCGTCAATAAACGTCCTTGTGCACGCTCATTCGCGTATTGCTTAGAAGCGTGGTAGGCAGCAGATGCGATGTAGGCTCCACCCATTCCCACCCCTAGACGAGCTTCGTTCATCATTTGGAACATGTATGACAAACCTTTGTTAGGTTCACCCACTAAATAGCCGATAGAATTACCTTTATCCCCAAAAGAGAGGTGGAGGGCTGGGGTCGCTTTTTGGCCCATCTTATGGTAGACGCCCATAGAGACCACTTCATTGTTCACTAATGTTCCATTTTCAATCCGCTTCTTAGGTACGACGAAAAGAGAAATTCCTTTCGTACCCGCTGGAGCGCCTTCTAAACGGGCTAAAACCAGGTGAATGATATTTTCTGAGAAGTGATTATCCCCTCCTGAAATGAATATTTTTTGTCCTTTGATGGCATAGGTTCCATCCCCTAAATCCTTAGCGGAGGTAGACGCATCATTCAATGAACTTCCGGCTTGTGGCTCTGTTAAGCACATCGTACCAGTCCACTTGCCAGAAAGCATGTTAGGAACGTAGGTATCCGCTAATTCTTTGGAACCAAAAGAGGCAATTAAGTGAGCTGCCCCATGGGATAATCCCGTAAACATGACCGCTGAATTGTGTGCCGCACCGCGAATGAATTCGTGTGCCCCACCGATCATCGATGGCACTTGCTGACCACCATGTTCTAGATCAAAGGTACAACCGATCATTCCGGACTCCCCCATCTCCTTAATGTAGGGCTCAATTCCAGGGTGAACATGGACGACGCCATCCACTAATTCAGCCGCTTTGCGATCCGATTCCACATAGATGGGACGTAAATATTTTTCCGCGATGGCATCGGCTGAATCCAATACCATTGTAAACATATCAGGGGTATAATCCGCGTATCGGGGATAGTTACAAAGAGAAGCAGTATCAAAAACCTCGTTTAAAATAAAGTCTAGGTTGCGACGGTCGTATTCTTTTGCCATGGTTATAACGTTTAGGTTGTAACAAATTTGCAGAGAAAAAAACTATTATGCAAGCATACTATATTTATAATGGAGGCAAGGAATATCCGAGGTTGTATTTGATAAAAGCGGCGTCTTTGCAATTCCAAAGGGGGATGTCTTTGTAGCGCACATTTTGGAAGTCTACATAAAACAATAATTTCTGATAAGCCTCTGTAGGAATCCCATTAAAGCGGTCTACACTCAATCGCTTCTGCGTTAATCCGCCCACCATAAAATAGCCCAAAACCTCCTGTGAAGAATCGCTTGTACAGGTTAAGTTACCGATCACCTGAGCGGGCACCTTATCAAAAATCCCCCCACTTAACTTGCGCTGATCCTCTAATCGTTTCCAATAGGTATGCGTTTCTTTAGATACCGAATAGACATCTAATTGCACCACCCAATCCGTCAAATCCTCATAAGGAAGCTGACCTAAATCCAAAGATAAATTCTTACCGCTGAGCAAAAAATCATCGAGTAAATAAGGCTGCGTGTTCTGCGGAGCTTGCCAGCATTTGCAATTGCAAGCTGGAACGGGAGCGGGTGGCGGCGGTGGATTAGGACAGGTTAATAAAAACTGTCTAAAGTCCTGGCGCTTGACAAAATAATAATCTTCCGAGGCCTTGGGATCCTTGATACTTGCCGTTAGTGGAAAGCGCATATCTTCCACTTTAGTCGCATCCTTAAAAGAATACGAAAATTCAGCCAGTTCTGGAGCGGCATTAATCGTTTGAAAATTCGATTCAATGGTTTTTCCCCCTGAAAGCTTAATGCGTAATTTGTATTTTTGGCCTACCTCGCCTTTAAAACCGACTGGACTCAAATAATAGCCTTTACTCTTTTCATAATAGGCCGTTTCCTTCCCATTACCATCTACAATGCGCACATTGGCATCTGTGATGGGCTGACCAGAAAACTGCGTCGCGTCGTAGGGAGAATAAGCACTCACGTAGTTCAAGCGCACGTTATAGGGACCGTCTACATTCGAAATTTCACCGTAGACCACGATGGCTGAACTCACGTTTTGGGTTTGAAAATCCTCGATCTCCGTCTCGCAAGAACTCAAAAGAAACAAGGCACAGAAAAATAAGAGTAAGTGTCTCATTAGAATTTGAAGTTATAAGTGATAGATGGAATCGCGGCGCCCAAAACCGACAATTGGAAAGTTTTCGCTTGGTTAATTTCGCCGGTCGAGGAACGGAAGTAAACGGAATAGGCGTTCTGGCGACCTAATAAGTTATAGATCGAGAAGTTCCAGCTGCCTTGCCAGCGCTTACCTGGTTTGGGATCAATCGTTATCCCCACGTCTAAGCGGATGTAATCTGGGATTCGCTCTGCATTTCGCAACGTGAACGAGGCGGTGGAATAGCCATCCAACAGTTCTTTGATTTCTTTAGGCTGCAAAAAGTTGTACGTCGTTCCGTTGTAGGTATACGATGATTGTGCCAAACCTGGTCGCGGAAATATCCCTGTCGCCACCGCATAGTCGTACAAATCATTAAACGAATAAATCTTGTAACGACCATTCGGATACGTGATCGGACGACCCGTCGTGTAGGTAAAGTTCGCATTGAATGAGATGCGGTTTGTCCATCGGTTATTCAACACAAATTTAAAGGTATGTGGCGTATCAAAGTTCGCCGGAAATTGAATCCCAAAATTCGCTTCTTTTTGATTCTCATTCGCCTGTATCGTTCTAAACGTCCGTGCATAGGTATAGGAAATCCAACCGGTCAATCGCTTGCCGCGTGACTTTTTCAAGAAAAACTCTCCCCCATACGCTAAACCCTTACCCACTAATAATTGCGTCTCCACCGTCGGGTTTAAGTACAATTGTGCTCCATCCACATAATCCACCACGTTGTTTAAGTTCTTGTAATAGAATTCTGCGGAGGTTTCGAAAACGGCGTTCGATGCATTCGTGAAGTTCTTGAAGAAACCGATGGAATATTGATCTGCGATTTGGGGTGGAATTTGTTGATTCGAATTCTTCCAAATATCAGAGGGCGAAACGGCCATCGTATTCGACAATAAGTGGCGGAACTGCTGCATGCGGTTGAAACCGATTTTGATCGAGAAACTTGTGTCTAATTTAATAGCGAACGAAAGACGCGGTTCGAATCCACCATACGTAGCTACTACCTCATTAGAGGCGGCTTTTAAAGTATCGGTAATCGTGTTGATTTCCCTTGGAGTTCCTAACTGATATTGGTAGAAATCTCCTGGACCTAACAGTTGATAGGACGCATAGCGAAGACCATAATCTAAACTCAATTTCTTGCCAAGTGGTAAACTGTGGCCTAGATAGGCCGCCATCTCCCGCGTATGCTCGGTGGACATCGCGAATTTGTCTACCTTAGAAGAGGACGAATTAGGCAAGAAACTACCTGCATCATTCGTAAAGGCAGATAACTCTGCACCTGCATCCAGGCGACCATATTTACCCAAGTCCTTGCTCAACTCTTCCTTAACGGAGGTTTGGATGATGGATGGTTTCCAAACGAATTCCAAGCCACTTTTTTGGCCCTCAATCCCATAGGTATAATCGCTATAAAAAGCCGTAAAATTATGAGACAAATCACCCTTCAATAAGGCATTGTGTTTAAAGCTTAACGCCTTCGTGTTCCAAGAATACAGGGTATCCTGCGCAAATTTGAATCCATCATTGCTCGCATAACCGGATAAAGAGATGCGCTGGTTCTTCCCAAATCGATGTGTCAACTTAAAATTCACATCATAGAAATCCGCCTTGCTTTTCGCTAGACTCGGATTAGGGAAATACTTCAGATAAAAGTCCGAAACAGAACCGCGGGCTCCCACGATTAAAGATGTTTTTCCCTTCACTAAAGGTCCATCCACTAAAATGCGAGATGAAATGGGTCCCACGCCACCCTGCAATGACCATTTTTCAAAATCGCCTTCCTTCACGCGCACATCTAAAACGGATGAAGCGCGACCGCCGTACATGGAGGGAATACCACCTTTGTACAAGCTCAAATCCTGCACCATATCGGCATTAAAACCGGTGAAGAATCCGAATAAATGGGAGGTGTTAAATAAGGGAACACCATCGAGTAAAACAAGGTTTTGATCCACATTTCCGCCACGAACGTTGAATCCAGAGGCACCTTCCCCCACCGTGGAAACGCCCGGCAACAATAAAATACTACGAATCACATCGGCCTCACCCATTAAGGTAGGCAGTTTTTTCAAGGTTTTGGAAGACATCTTCTCCACCCCCATCATGGCTCGGTTCACGTTCGCATCTGCCTTTTCAGCTGTGATGACCACCTCGCCTAATAATTGCTCGGAGCGTTCTAATTCGATGGTTGTTTGGGTGTTTTTAGAGAGATCTAAGCGAAAGGTTTTGTACTTATAGCCTAGACTTCTCGCTATAACTTGATAGGATCTAGCGGCAATCGTGACAGTAAACAGCCCAAGCGAATCCGAGGTTCCCCCGGCAGAGGAGCCGGAGAAAAAGACCGAAGCTCCAGCAATGGGTGCTTTGTTCTCTACATCGACAATTTTTCCACTAAAGATGACATAACCTTTGCGTTGGGCAAAAGTCAGTGGGCCACAGAGTAGCAATAATAGGATTACCCTTAGGCTTAGTTTCATTTTGTTTTATTTCGTAAGATGAGCAGACCTTTTGCCTGCTTCCATTGAGGATCAAATCCTCCTTGTGGGAATTTAGCCACCGCGTGGGAACCCAACGCCACATCTAAATCACCGTCTCCATCCAGATCCGCCACGTCCATCACAGACCAGCGACCCAAGTGTTGTATGGGTAAAGTCATTGGAACAAAGGTTCCTTTTTTATTCTCAAAATACATCGCCCCTTCGCCCGGTCTAGCCGCCACATCTGGGAATAAAGCAATCGATATCAAATCTGAATCACCATCGCCGTCGAAATCGCCGGGCATTACTTTGGTGGCGCCGTTTTGAGAGAAGAAAGCCTTCTGCTTAAAGTTAAACCCGCCGATGTTCTCAAACACATACATTCCGTGGTAAGGCTTTAAAACCGTCGTAAAATCGGCATTGTCGCCAGCGGTGTAAATGATATCTAAGTCCTTGTCTCCATCGATGTCAACTACATCGAACGAAGAGGATCCATAGATAGAGGGGAAACGAAGTAGTTGTTTTTCTTTGAATTGCAATCCACCTAAGTTCTCATAAAGCAAAATGCGCTCATCACCCTGCGCAAACTGCGCCAAAATATCGAGACGACCATCCCCCGTAAAATCGCGAACAATCGTCTTCGTGGCTCCGGTTTGCGGATTCAACACCTGTTTTTTGTACGTGCCTTTATCCAACTTCCAGACACTCATCCCACCCACCTTAAATCCGAATTCAGACGTGATCAATTCATCGCCTGCTTCCGCATCCAAGTTAGCTGACACCAAACCAATCGGGCGATTCAATCCTTGCACTAATTTCTTACCGGTCGAAGCTTGACTTACGAATCCATTCACGTCGGGATTCGCCTGTGTCGTGGTCCCGATGAACGTATACAAGGTTTCGGAACCTAACAGAGTAATATCTGTCAAGGCATCTTGATCTTTCTTAGTTTCGAGTAATTTACCCGCCGCATCCCACTTCCAAATCACGCGATTCGATTGATCCCCTGCGGTGATTTGATGACGTCGCGCATCTATTCTGACGGCTGTCATATTAGGCAAAGTTGTACCGGGCAAGGTGGCTACGATGGGTTCTGCTTCGAATAGAGTCTGCGAAGGCAAAGGAATATAAGCAGGCATCTCCAAAGTTTTGGGCGCCTCCTCTAAATAATAGGCCTTGATCTTTTCCCAGTCTTCATCCGGAATCATCTGCGAACCTGGACCTAGAATCGTGTAATCAGATAGCGGTTTTTCTAACATCCCGATCTCCTTATCTACGCCCATCATGATTCCCATGTAGGGCAAGGTGCTATACTGCCACACATTTTTAGGTAAACTCGCGGGATCCGGAAGCAAGTGGCAAGAGGCACAATAGGTTTTCGCTAGCTCTTTCCCCTCCGCTGCTTTGTTCGAGCAGCTGGGCAAGCCATAGGCTAGTACCGAGAAGAGGGCGATTGCCAGCAGATTGCGCATCTTATAATTTCTTAAACACCTGGAGTTTATCGTTGTTTCGAGCCACTAAGTACAAAATTCCTGCGGTAGTCTTCACCTGCTTGATGTCGCGGATGTCGCCTTCTAGCATCAAACCTGTGTCTGTGGGGATAAGTGGTTTGAACCCGCCTTTCCCATTTCCTTTCAGGATTAGCCCAAAGAAGGCATCATAACGCGCCTGGTACATCGAAGCGCCGTTAAAGTTACCTCCCACGATCACGTCCAGGTTTCCATCTTTGTCCACATCCTCCGTGCGCATGACCATGATTTTAGACACCTGAGCTAATGGAGGAAGCGCTATCATTTTGAACGTCTTGTTGCCTTGGTTTTCCAAGTAAACAGATTCAAACGTATTCACGCGTTTTTCCTCCGCACCCTCTAATTCCTTATCGCCAAAAATCTCTTCCACCGTCTTACCCGCGAACATATGGTAGGCCGTATATTTCTTATTGATGATACTTGGAATCTGTTTCCCCATCTCATCTTTGCTATTGATCGGGAACCAATCATCTCCACGGTTATACGAAACAATGTGTTCTTTGGTATCATTTTTATCAATGTCCTTAATCTGCATCCGCAACTGACCCTCTAAGTCCTTGCGCAACTTCGTGTTCGTCCCTAGATTTCCTATGATGAAGTCCATATCGCCATCTTTGTCAAAATCAGCCGCCGTAATACCTGACCAGAATCCCGTTTTCTCTTCCAGTCCATTCTCGATCAATTTGAATTTTCCTTTGTTATTTTCAAAGGTCTTGATCGGCATCCAATCACCCACCACGGTTAAATCTTGATCCCCATCTTTATCTATATCAGCCCAAATCGCCTCCGTCAACATCCCCGCCTCACGCAATTCCGGAGCTAAAGCCACGGTCTTGTCTGCAAAATGCCCCTTTCCATCGTTCACTAATAGATATGATCGTGGCGAAGCGCCATACGAATAACCCACAACACGGCCGCCCACAAACAAATCCATATCTCCATCACGGTCGATATCACATGGACGTACCACGGATTTGTTATCGTACATCGGAGGTAATGCATTCATCGCGCGGGTGAAATTCCCTTTGCCATCATTCGTATACAAGCGATCGAATTGCTCCGGCATTTTATCATAGAATTCATTCCCTCCAGTTACTACATACAAATCCAAATCCTTGTCTCCATCCGCATCGAAGAATAAGGCATCCACATCTTCATATAATGAATCTGCTTTAAATACCGGCTGATTGGATACCACAAAGCCGGCCCCTTTCTGAAGCAATAATTGACCTGCCTGGTATTTCGCACCACTCAGGTACACATCTTCCAGACCATCTCCATTCACGTCACCCACCGAAATTTTCGGTCCTTCGATCGATACCTTGAAAGGTATTAAAAGCTCGCGATTGAAATCGAAATACACATTTTCCTGGTGCTGGTACGGCACATTTATTCCATCTGTCACTTCTGCAAAAAGAGGTTTGACCGGCGCAGAGAACACGTAATCTTTCACGTTTACGTTCGCATTCTTTTGCTCCATTGTCAGAGTTTCATTGATCTTAGGATTCTTAATGATCTGCATTTTTTCATTCTCCCAAATCACGAGCATCTCATCCACCTGCTGCAAATCACCAATACCGAATAACAAAGTTGGCTCTACCGAACTCATAAATCCACGCGTGGGCATCATCTGCTGCAATTGCTGTCCGTCTTTCGTTTTCAAGATGACCTTAGCCCCTATACCAAAGGTATTTCCGCCATCTCCTTTGAATTTTACCTTCACGAAATTATGCTTTAACAATTGGCGGCTGTTGTTTTGATAAACACTCGCCTTTTCATTCAGGTTGTTAGTCACTAAATCCAAATCACCGTCATTGTCTAAATCCGCATACGTCGATCCGTTCGAAACGCCTTTGTCCTCAAAGCCCCATTTCAAAGATTTATCCACGAAGCGTAAATCTTTCGCGCCTTTGAAAATGTAATTATGTACACGACCATCTGGCATCAAATCGATGGCTTCTTGATCTAATTTCTCCGATGTAGGCAAGCCATAATGCAGCGAATCTCCGATGACGAATTTCAAATAATCTAAGTCATTCGGGCGGCGTAAAATACCATTTGAGATGAAGATATCTTTAATGCCATCGCCATCATAGTCATTCATTAACGTCGACCAACTCCAATCTGTCGCGGCAACTCCGGATGAGGCAGCGATGTCAGAGAATTTTTGGCCTCCCATATTTAACTGAAGACAGTTACGGCTGTATTGATTGAAATAACCAAACTGCAATTTGTACATGTAGATGTCCAAAGGATCCTCTCCTACGGACGATTTCTCAACCTTCTCGTCATCCGGATACATATCCAAGGTCATCACATCTTGAAAGCCATCGTTATTAATATCCGCCACATCTGAACCCATCGAGAAGCGACTCAAGTGCTTGAAGTGATCACGAATACCTTCTTTGTAAGTACCGTCCTTTTGATTGATATAGTAATAATCATCCTCGTGAAAGTCATTACTCACGTAGATATCTAACCAACCATCGTTGTTAATGTCCGCCACCGAAATTCCCAAACCATAACCCATCGCCGCTTGGTAGATGCCAGATTCTTTCGAGACATCCACAAATTTGCCTCCATCGTTTCGGTATAGATAATCTCCAGCCTCGTTATCTTTCAACGAACGCGTATTGACGCGATCATAGGAACGGGTGTTGTGTACAGCGTGGTTCAATAAGTAGCAATCTAAATCGCCATCTTTATCGTAATCAAAAAAGGCCGCTTGAGTGGAGAATCCGGTGAAATCTAAACCGAATTCATTCGATTTCTCTGTAAACGTATTGTCACCGTTGTTGATGTATAACTCGTTCGACCCTTCTAAACCTTTGTAATTCCCTACCGCACAAATGTAGATATCCAAAAAGCCGTCCGCATTTACGTCGGCCATCGTCACCCCCGTTTTCCAGTCAGAGGATCCTTCGATTCCCGCCTTCACGGAGATGTCTTCAAATTGCATATCTCCCTTGTTCAGGTACAACTTGTTTTTGCCTTGGTTTGACACAAAAAACAAATCCACTAATCCGTCATTATTAATATCCCCGGCAGAAACTCCACCACCATTGTAGAAATACAAGTAGTCAAGAATGTTAAAATCCTTGGTCTCCGAGATATTATTCGCAAAGTCAATGTGAGTCTTTTCGGCCTCTAATTTTTCGAAAAGCACCACGTCATCGCCTGAATTGCAGCCGAACAGAACAAAAGAGAAAAACAGAATAGAGAAAAACTGGGTACGCATTGTTTTAAAATTTAAATACTTGGGCTTTGTCATCATTTTTGGCCAATACTACATACATCGACTTTCCTCCTTTTACGAGTACCATATTACGTACTTGACCGAGGGTTTTAAATCCGGTTTGCTTCGATAATTTCACGGCGAACTTCCCTTTTCCTTGTCCTTCTAGTAGAAGACCATAATTCGCATCAAATCGCCCCCATTCCGGAAGTGAATCAAAGAAATTACCAGCTAATAAAATATCTAGTTTGCCATCCTTATTGAAATCGGCTGCTTGAATTCCCCTAATAGGAGAGAATTGAGCCTGGTAAGGAAGTGCTTGCAAGCTAAAGTTGCCTTTGCCATCATTGATCAAGAACGAAGATTCGGTGGTCGTAATTTGGCGAACAATAGCACCCTCGCGTTGCTCTTCACTAAACAATTCATCTACGGTTTTGTTCGCATAATCCTTGTACTTGATGAACTTTTTCTTGATCATCGGAAGCGCGCGCTGCATCTCCCCTTTCAAGACCATCGGATACGTCTTCCCATCCTCAGTTACGCAAGAGATGATTTGTTCGATGGCACCATTCTTATCAAAATCCCCTACATGTAAGTAGGCCGGTGACTCAGCTGAGGCTTTAATCTTAGAATTTAGGCCAAAATTCCCCAGCACAAAATCCATATCCCCATCGCCATCTATGTCCGCCGGTTTAATACAAGACCAAAGTCCTTCCGATCCCGCAACGGGCTCCTGCTTCGTTAATTTTCTACCTCTTTCATTCTTAAACACAACCACCGGACCCCAATCTTGCGTCACTAAAAGATCTACATAGCCATCGCCATTCACATCAGCCCATTCTGAATCAGTCACCATCCCTAGCTCTGTCACTTGTGGCATATAGCGTTTTGACTGATTCTTGAACCCTCCCGTTCCATCGTTGATAAACAGATTGCTTTGGGCACTTTGGCCATACTTCGCATTGATCATCCGCGTTCCCACAAATAAATCGATATCGCCATCCTTGTCGTAATCCGCCGCCGAAACGCTTGAACCATTTTCGTAAATCATCGGGAATCGAATATCACGCTTCAAGTTTCCTTTGCCGTCATTCAAATACAATAAATCGTGAAGTTCCGGTGCATTCTCCGCGAACTCATTACTTCCCGTTACCACGAACAAATCTAAGTCGCCATCTTTATCCGCATCGAAGAAAGTCGCATCCGTATTCTCGGTAGTCTGATCTAAGCTGAAATCTGCTTGTGGAGAATTGACGAATTTGCCACCGGTTTTTTGGATAAATAATTGCTTGATTTGACCCGCTGCCCCACCTAGGTAAATATCTTCCAAACCATCTCCGTTCACATCACCCACCGCTAAAGCTGGTCCTTGTGTAGAGTACTTCTGCTTCAATAACACATCGCGGTCGTAGTCATTGAACATGCTTTCCACGTGTAGATAATCCAATAAACCAGACGTCACATCTGCAAAAATTGGTGTTTGTTTCGCCTCAAAGAAGTGGAAGATCTCCTTTGCATTCTCCTGCTTAAGGGTAATGATCTGATCCGCTTTCACAGATTTAATTGTTTCGATCTTATCGTTTGGCCATAAAACCTGTACCGAATCAATCGCTCCATTCGCTCCTAATCCAAAGACCATTTGGTGGTCGCTCGACGATTGAAAACCGCGGTTCGGCATTTGCTGCAATACTTTGAATCCGCCTTTCTGATAAACGGTTACTCGAGCTCCAATACCATTCAAGTTGCGATCCGTCCCCTTCAGGTGTACGGTCAAATAATGGTTCTTTAACTTCTCGTTCGTCTTGTTCTTATAAACTGACAAAGTCGCATTCACATTATTCACGACTAAGTCCAAATCCCCATCATTGTCTAAGTCACCATAGGCAGAACCATTCGAGAACCCGGGACCTTCTAAACCCCATGATTTTACTTGATTTGAGAATTTTAAATCACCTTCGTTTTTATAGGCGTAATTCGGGATAGGTACGGAGGAGATTTTATCTGTAAACTCTTTGTAATCGAATTTCTTCCCGTCCAGCATTTGCTGCATCGTGTTGCGATCCCCTAAGAAATCAACAAAATCTTGGTCGGTTAGGTCTTTGGCAATCCCATTCGCCACGAAAATATCCTTCTTCCCATCATTGTCCATGTCAAAAATCAAGGCGCCCCAGCTCCAATCCGTCGCATGTACACCGGCTAATTGACCCACCTCAGAGAAGGTTCCATCCCCATTATTCAGCTGCAAGTTATTACGCATGTATTGATTCCAAAACCCACGCTTCTTCTTCAACTCCACCAGGTTATAGCCCTCAAAAACAGACGTCGTCTTTAAACGGCGATCATCGCCCGGCAACATATCCGTCACGAAGATGTCCATGTAGCCATCGTCATTCAAATCCGCCATATCCGCACCCATCGAACTTAGCGAAATATGCGGCATCTCATTCTCTAAATCTTCCTTAAACGTGCCGTTCTTTTGGTTGATGTACAAATAATCACGCTCATAAAAGTCATTTGAAATATAAATATCAGGCCAGTTGTCATTATTGACATCGCCTATCGTAATTCCTAAACCAAAACCAATTAAACTCCCATAAATACCCGCCGTCTCCGACACATCGGTAAAATGAAGTTCCTTTCCATCCTTGCTATCGTTTCTAAATAACTTATCACCACCTAATTTATCTCGCTCCTCCCTTAAATTCGTATACCCTAATTTATCAATCGGGGTAAAACTGTTATTCAACAAATACATATCTAAATCGCCATCGCGATCGTAATCGAAGAATGCCGCGTGCGTCGAAAATCCGCCGTCTTCTAACCCTGCTTCTTTGGCCTGATCCTTATAAGTAGGCACGCCGCCCTTTATTCCTTGATTGATGTATAATTGATTCCCACGCTGATCACGTGAACCTGAATTACATACATAGATGTCCATCAAGCCATCTCCATTCACATCGGCAAACGTAACACCAGTAGACCAAAACTTCTTCCCCACAATCCCTGACTTCACCGTAATATCCTCGAACTTCATCGACCCCTTGTTCAAATACAACTTATTGTCTTCGAAATTAGAGGTCACAAAAAGATCCGATAAACCATCATTATTCACATCGCCTATCGCCACGCCTCCACCGTTATAAAAATTGCGGTAATTGAAGATGTTAAACTCTTTTTTCTCCAAACTACGGTTGACAAAATAAATACCGGTTTGCTCCGCAGGCAACTCCTCGAAAAGAGTGTCCTCCTGCTGAGAACAGGAGAAAAGACTAATGGAAATGAGAAAGATTAAAGGGTAATTTTTCATTCTGAATGATCGAATTTTTGCGCTACAAAAATACAAAATACGAGGGGCATATAAAACCCGCCTAAAACAAAAAGGCAGAACCAATTGGTTCTGCCTTTCTATCAAAAACCGTCAGATTAATATCCTGGATTTTGAGTCAATAATGGGTTAGCATCACGACGAGGTTGTGGAATTGGGAACAATTCACGCGTCTTGTCAGTCACCTTCATGAACTTACGCTCAACAGAGAACTTACCGAAACGAATTAAGTCGTTACGTCTCCATCCTTCCCAAGCTAACTCACGACCACGCTCAGCTAAGATATCATCAGCTGTAATAGTAGTCAACGGAGCAACACCTGAACGAGTACGGATAGCATTTACGTCTGTCAACGCTTGCGCTGTATTTCCTAAACGGAAAGCAGCTTCAGCACGCATTAAGATAACGTCAGCTAAACGTAAGAATACGTAGTCATTTGATTGATCACCGTTCGGGTTGTTCTTTTGGATCTCATATTTCTGAGAACGGATACCAGCTACTTGGTAAACTGCATCTGCATCAGTCATTTGATCTTTATCCCAATCCGCAACGAATGCTAAATCAGCACCTTTTGCATCTTTCAACTTAGCTCCAGAAGCAGCATATTGCTGTCCTTTGATCCACATAGCACCACGTAAGTCACCAGACTCAAATGAGTTATAGAAGTCAGCTAAAGTACAGAAACCGTTCCAAGGAGAGTTACCTAAACCATACGTTTGTTGGTTAGCATAGTGTAACGTTCTCATTTGGAAGTTCATACCACCCGCTTTGAATGAATCAAAAGGGATCGCGAAGATATTCTCGTTAGAACCTTGGTTTTGAACGATAAAGTTAGACAACGTAGAAGAAGCTAATGACCAGTTGTTCGAAGATTTGATAACTTGATCAGCTGTATCATACGCTTTTTGCCATTGTGCTGTACCGCTATAAACTGCTGCATTTAAGTATACTTTCGCTAACAATGCTTTAGCAGCATCTTGTGTCATACGAGAGTAAGCCTTACCTGAAGGCAAGTTAGGAATAGCAGAAGTCAATTCAGAAACGATAAACGCATATACTTCAGCACGAGGCTTAGTCGCTGCAGATGATTTGTTATCTGTTACGATAGGCACATTACCGAATGCATCCACCGCCATGAAGTAATAGATCGCACGTACTGCACGTAACTCATCTACTGCTTTTTGGTTAGAAGCAACCACTGGGATCAATTGGTTCACCTGAGAGATGTTACCAAAAATGAATCCCCACATTCCGTTGATAGGACCGTGTTGTGGAGTCCATGTGTGACGAGAATACGCTAACCAGTCACCACCGTCAAACCAGTCACCACCACGTGTAGGAACGATTAACTCATCCGAAGATGCTTCACTTGGATTAAACCAATCCCAAGTGATACCACGTAGACCACCATAAGCAGGTCCTAATGCCGCAGCAATTTGAGCGTCAGTTTTCAAGAACTGATCCGCAGGGATCGAATCGTAAACTGGCTCAGTTAAATCTGTACAAGACGATAGGGCTAACGAAGCGAAAACACCTACTGAAAGTACTTTATAGATATATTTTTTCATTTTTTTAATTATTTTATTAATTAAGTTATATAACTAATAGAGTGGTATTTTGTTTAGAAAGACAAATTGATACCCGCAGTAAATGCACGAGTTTTGTAATATGTCTCACGAACATCGATACCTGGAGCAGCAGAACCAATGGCTAGGTTTTGGCTAACTTCTGGATCTACACCAGAGTAATTAGTGAACAATAATAAGTTGTTACCAGCTACATAAACACGAGCTCTTTTGAATACACCTTTAGGTGCAAAAGTGTAACCTAATGAAGCGTTGTTCAAACGGATGTGATCTCCTGATTCTACGTAGTAATCCATAGGGATAGTACGCTCATCATTGATAATCGATGTTAAAGCAGATTTCAATGCATTTGATTCAGCAATACGTCCATCTTGACGACCTAATAATAGGTTGTTTGTGTTAACGATTTTAGCACCTGCATTTCCAGTAAATTGGAACTGTAAGTCAAATGCCTTGTAACGTACGTTCGTAGTTAAACCTCCTACAAATTTAGGATTAGGATCTCCTAAGTAAGTACGATCTTTTGCGTTAGGATCTACTGTACCATCACCGTTAAGGTCTTGGAATACATAACGACCATTTTCGATTTTCGCAATTTTCGCTCCGTAGAACACACCTACTGGTTGACCAGCTTGTAAAACTGAGAAGTTTACAGCTGATGTACCACGGATAAAGCTACCTAAAGTAGTAGACAAGAATACTTGGTCTGCTGCAGCGAACTCATCATTTTTCAATGCGATCAATTCGTTCTGGTTGAATGAACCAGCGAATGTAGAGCTAATTGACCAATCTTGTGTATCTAACCATTGGTAAGTAGCCGAAACTTCAATACCGCGGTTTTGCATCGAACCAATGTTCGCTAAGATCGTTGGATATACATATCCTTTTTCTTGCGGAGCATTAACCGTGTACAATAAATCCTTCGTTTGACGAGTATACCAGTCAATCGATCCAGTTAACTTACCTTTCAAGATAGAGAAGTCGATACCAGCACCGTAGTTTTCGTTAATCTCCCACTTCAAGTTAGGGTTCGGGTTAGATTGGATAGCGTATGCAGGTAAGAAGTCATCTGCTGAACCATCATAGTATGACCCTGATGGACCGTAGAATGATTTAGATAACAACGGACGAATACCTTCCGAGTTACCTGTTCTACCCCAAGAAACACGAAGCTTCAAGTTGTCGATTGTTGTATTTCCTTTTAAGAATGCTTCTTCAGATAATGACCAACCCACTGAAACCGATGGGAATAAACCCCACTTGTTGTTATCACCGAATTTAGTCGAACCATCACGACGCATGTTCACTGTAGCGAAATACTTGTTCATTAACGAGTATTGAGCACGAGCTAAGAAAGAAACCAATTTGTATTCGTTTTTGTAAGAATACAATAAAGAAGGATTCGTACGAATACCTAAACCAGAACCAATGTTATCAGCACCAAACGCATCTGTTAAGAAATTGTTGTTAGCAGCACCGAAACCGTCGTTAACTACATCTTGGTAAGTATAACCTCCTAATAATGTCAAAGTAGACACATCAGATAATTTCTTAGTCCAGTTCAAAGTAGCTTCTAATTGCTTATCCGTTACTGAGTTCAATGAACGAGAAGCAGAGTTACCACCTACAGTAGACAATAAGTTACCTGGAGTAGTTGAAGCGAAATAAGAGTTGTTCGCGTTTTGAGTACGTAATGTACCTGAAACGTTGAATACTAAACCATCTAAGATAGTATAAGCAGCAGATGCATTGAATAAGAAATCTTGTAAACGTTGTGTGTTAGATTTCTTCTCTAAAGCCGCTAACGGGTTAAAGTTTGCGAATGTACCTGGCAATTGGAAATAATTTCCGTTTGCAGCATAAACTGGATCAGTTGGACGCATGTTCATGGCAAAACCTACTGCACGGTTATCCGAGAATGTACCGTTTGTTTGCATAGCTGACATGTTAAATTTCATCATCAACTTACCATCTAATGCCTTAGCATCTAAGTTCAAACGACCTGTTAAACGATCTTTACCTGAACCGATCAATGTACCAGTTTGGTCTAAATAACCTACTGAAGCACGGTATGATAAGTTTTCAGAACCGCCAGAAACACCTACGTTGTGGTTTTGAGAAACCGCAGTACGTGTAATAACGTCTAACCAATCTGTGTTAGCACCGTTATCATCAAATGTTTGCTTGTATTTCGATGCAGCAGCACGGAATTCAGCAGCGTTTAATAACTCAGGACGTTGAGAAATAGTCTCAGCACCTACATAAGCTGAATAATCAACTGTAGGAGCACCTGATTTACCACGTTTTGTGTTGATCAAGATAACACCATTCGCACCACGAGAACCGTAGATAGCAGCAGAAGATGCATCACGTAAAACGTCCATAGATAAGATATCTTCTGGAGCAACGTTTTCGATAGGAGCACCAATCACACCGTCAATTACGTATAATGGCTCTGAACCTGCGTTCAATGAACCTGTACCACGTAAACGAACAGTTGGGCGAGAGTTAGGATCTCCTGAAGACTGCGTGATTACTAAACCAGCCACTTTACCTTGAGCAGCAGCTAATGGGTTAGTTACTACACCCGCGTTAAATTCACGAGAACCTAAACTTGTTACAGTTCCAGAAATCTCTTTACGCTTTTGTGTACCGTAACCTACTACCACAACTTCCTCTAAAGATTTGTTGTCTGCAGCTAAAGAAACGTTTACTACAGAACCTGTAGCTTTTACTTCTTTAGAAGTATAACCTACGAATGTGAACACTAAAGTGCTTCCACTTCCTGCGTTTACTTTGTAGGTACCGTTAATGTCAGTTTGAGCACCTTTTGTAGTACCTTTAACAGTAACAGAAACACCAGGGATTGCTGAGCCATCAGCAGCATCAGTAACTTTCCCTGAAACCACATCTTGAGCAAAAGCACCCAAGGAAATTAATAGTGCTACAGCAACACTAAAAGCTTGCTTGAAGCCTAGGTTACTAACACTTGATCGCACAAGGCGACCCACTCTTTTGTAAGAATGAATCATAAGTGAAAAATTAAGGGTTAAAAATGATTAATGATTCTTGTAGGTCTTGTTCTTATTCCTTTATTATATAGAAGACAGAGTTTCTGCTGGCCGAAGCCTTCTGAAATGCCCTTGTAATCGTTTACACAAGGAGACTAATTTCAAAACCTTCACAAAAAAAGTAAGAATAAATTGAATAAAAAAATGAAAATAGATAATGAAACGATGACTTTAGGGCCACAAATTGTACTTAATCTAGATTTTGTTGAAAACTAGCACAGTATAGGACAGAATCTGAAAATAATCTAATTGTTAGCTAATTATAAACAGAGCCCCTATTTCAAAGTCATTTTTAGACCAAAACCTCCAAAACAGCTCGCATTCGATTGTATTTTTTCAATAGAAACTTTTTTGAAAAAAAAATCACTTTTTTTTCGGTAATCTAATGCCAAAAATAATTTAGGATAAAATTAGAATAATACAATTAAAACAGTGCTACACTGTTGCATCGGAGTTCAAGGCACCGGATCATGACCACTTCCTCCCCAGGGATGGCAACTACCTACCCGTTTCAAGGTAAGACGTAAACCTTCGATTAGGCCGTGCTTTTGAAAGGCTATCTTAGCATATTCAGAACAGGTAGGCGTGTAGCGGCAGGAATTAGGAAGAAAGGGAGAAATCATCCCTTGGTATAAGCGAATGAAGACTAGAAAAAAGAAAACAAAAATCCGCTGTATCATAGGGTTTGAAATAAGGCCTTTTCTGATTAAATTGCTTTTAAATTTAACAAATACAATTCGCAATTTCGCATATGAATCGTAGGTCTTTGGCTCTTAGTATTTTGGCATCCTTATTCTGCATGGCCTCCTGCAATAATGTTCCTGGTCATTTTTTTGCCAAAAACAGCGCGGTCGAAAAGAGAAACGATAGTATTGCGAGTTTATTTGACCCTAAAATAGCGCAGCAAAAAGCGATTAAACTCGATACCTTCTTTAAAACCTTACAAAAGAAAACAGGATTCAATGGTACCGTGCTAGTCGCACAATATGGTAAGATTATTTACAAACGCGCTTTTGGGATTGCGAATAACTTCACGAAAGCACAATTAAGTACGCGAACTCCCTTTCAATTAGCCTCCGTTTCTAAGCAATTCACCGCCGTTTCCATCTTACAATTGATGGAACAAGGGAAATTAAAACTCGATGATCGCGTAGAACAACACATCCCCGGTTTTCCCTACGATTCCAGCATCACCATTCGCAGCTTATTGACACACAAGTCTGGCCTACCTAATTACGCCTATTGTTTGGATAAATACTATGACAAGAAAGCCCCGTTAACAAATGCCAAAGTGGTCGAACTGTTCAACAAAATCAAACCGGGCATCGATTATCATCCCAACCGCCAGTTTCATTACAATAACACCAATTACATTTTATTGGCTTATATCGTAGAGCGCATTAGCGGTAAAGGTTTCAGGGAATACGTAAAAGAAAACATTTTCACGCCTGCGGGCATGAGCGAGTCTTTTGTATATGATCCGCAACACCCGGAATTACTTAAAAAATCGGCTACTGGCTATCAACCCAAACGTTCCGGACTTGCCGTGGTAGGTTTCGACCATTTAGATGGTGTTACCGGGGACAAAGGAATTTATTCTACGGTGGAGGATATGTTTCTTTGGGACCAGGCTTTGAATTCAGAAACGGTAGTCAAACTTAGCTCCTTAGCGGAAGCATTTACACCACAACATACGAAGCCTAAAGTCCTTGCAACGAACTACGGCTTAGGCTGGCGATTGAAGCAACTAGAGAATGGAGAATGGCTTACTTACCACACAGGCTGGTGGCACGGATTCAAAAATTATTATTTGCATAATCAAAAAGACAATTCGGCTATTATCATATTAGGTAATATGGCGAATCATTCGTTAGCCAAAGTCAATATCGTTCAATCCATCTTGTATCCTGAAAAAGCGAAATTCTTCCTGAAAGGAGAAAATCTCCCAGCAGAAAGCGAATCTTCAGGAGGCAATTAATTAAACAAACCATGAAAAATCTATTTATTGCACTGTTTTGCCTAGTAGCCACCTCGGCTTTCGCTCAATCAGAAGACGAGGGCATTAAATCTGCCATTACTTCTTACACGGAAGGTTTCACAAAAGGCGACACAGCTAGCCTTGGCCGTGCTTTCGCAAGCAATGCACTATTGAGAAACCTCAATACCACGACTGGAAAAATCACAGACACCCCTTTACGTAAATTTATCGCAGGTATGCCTGCAGGCGGAGCTAAAGCGACGGGAGCCCTTTTAAATTACTCTCACGCCGGAACTTCGGCGGTAGCGACAGTGGAATTCAAGTTTGATGATTTCAAGTACATCGATTTACTAAGCTTAATTAAAATGAACGACGATTGGAAAATCGTTTGTCGCGTATATAGTCGGGTTCCTTTAGATGTTAATCTGGCGACGGGTCAGGGTGCCAAAACAGGTGCAACGAAGTCCACTCCTACAAAAGCAGCTGCTCCGGTTAAGAAAGCGGTGGCAAAGCCGAAGGCGGATGATGGATGGTGATAAATTTCTTCTCCCTGCTTAAAACGGCGCAAGCACATGTTTTGTAGCAGGGAGAAGAAATTTATCTCTGAAAAGAGAATGAAAATAAAGTGCTCCGCAGAAAATAGGTGCTTGCGCCGTTTTTAAGGAGCCTCTCAAGAACTACCAATAAATAGGACCACTACCGAGATACTTCTCCGCAATCGGCTTATAATACTCCTTCAATTCCTCATACACAGGAATCACTGGAGATTTGGTATACAAATCATATTGATTGAAATCGCGGATCCACTCGAGGTATTGAGCGTCTTTTTCGCTTAACAAAGCTCTATAGCTACCGCCTGAGTGCCATGGGTAGAATGAATGATACCGAATCATGGCCATTCCTGCTTCTGGGATAGTATTCTCTTGGTGATTACTTAGTACTTGGAATAAATATTCATCGTGTCCCCAGGCTAGATGAACGTTATCTAGACCACATCCTGCTTCGTAAACTCCTAATTCGGTATTGTAGCGAGGGTCTTGCATGTCCGGATTCAAGGCATTGAACTCTGGATAGACACAAGAGTCTGGCAATTTACATCCTACGACAAATACATCCCCTACTAATCCCCATTGTTCGGCTTGTGAGGTGCCGTC
Organism: Aquirufa antheringensis; assembly: GCF_023921165.1. Classification (NCBI taxonomy): domain Bacteria; kingdom Pseudomonadati; phylum Bacteroidota; class Cytophagia; order Cytophagales; family Flectobacillaceae; genus Aquirufa; species Aquirufa antheringensis. The sequence goes on along the minus strand of NZ_CP049835.1, from coordinate 444,219 downwards.
TTCGTCTGAACCGAATAAGTACATGGCCTTTCCGAGGTCATGAATTAAACCGACTAACTGCATCCAGTCGGGGCGATTGTCCGCGCGCATACCTTCTGCAGATTGCAATAGGTGAATGATGTTAGGTAGATTTAAATCAGGATCGGAAACATCGACGAGGACGTTTAGGCGCTCCATCATTTCCCAAAGATCCATGGGACGTTCGAATGTCAGGTATTTGGCCTTCATGCGCTGAACGTAGTCGTAGGTTTGGCGAGAGCGCATTTTGCGGTAATGTTCTTTTACGGCAGCGGTGATATCACCTTGATCGTAATTTCTAAACTGCTCTTTTTCTTTAATAGGGGTTTCCATAGTCCTAGATTTTGGACCAATTTACAAAAAGGCTACGAAAAATGAAATTAGGACTTCATGATCAACAAGATGATCGCGCTAGCTAGCATCAAGAGGCCCATCGCAAAGAAGATCGATGGATTTAAACCGGGAACCGTATTTTCAGCTAAAGAGGCTTCGTAGGGATTCTCGGAAAGGTAACGAACGGGGATTTCTTGCCCTATTTCACAGTTTTTGGCCAAACCTTTATCCGCTTCGCGTCTAAATTCCAAACCGTTCACATAGTAAGAGACAATTGGGAAATAAATGGGGAAGCGACCGCTGTGGTCATCGCGGGAATAACGCTTCGAAATTTCGACGATTTTGCCGTAAGTCATCTTTGAATTGTGGACCCACTCTTTGCGCTTTTTAAAAAGAACTATCCCAAAACCAATTAATACCAAGGAGATCACCGTGAACGCACCCAAAAACAAGGGCATCGATCCGTGAAATTCACCTGTTGGCCGCGCCGATATTAATAAGATTCCGAACATAATGAGGGGCTGAAAACAATTCAGCCCTCAAAAAAACGATAAATAATACGGTTTATCAAATAAGTAAGCCCCGGGAGAAAAGCGGAGCCAAGTAGTGTTTTTGGGGGATAAAATGAGATTTTTGCCATAATCCCAAAAAGCCGATACAAAAACAGACTTGTCTTTCGGAAAAATGAAAAAAATACGGAAAACAGGTATAGGAAAACCGACAAAAAGCCCGAAAAATATATTTTCAGAAAATTTTAAATTTCGAACAAATTTGTATTTTTGGTCTCTCTAAACCTAAAAAAAGATGAAAAGTAGCGTAAAATTCCAACTCATGTCCATGATGTTCCTGATGTTTTTCGGATGGGGCGCCTGGTATGGTCAAATGAGTAAATACTTATTAGATAATCTTCACGCTACGGGCGATCAAGTAGGGAATGCTTACACCACTTTTGCGATTGCTTCCATCTTTGCCCCCTTCTTCGTGGGCTTGATTTCAGACCGCTTTTTTGCTGCTCAAAAAGTCATGGGCTTTTTAAATATTTTGGGCGGTGTGATCCTCTACTTCTTGAGCTTAGAAAGAGACCCTGAGGCCTTTTTCTGGTATATTTTAGCCTACACCTTATGCTTTGCCCCTAATTTGGCCTTATCGAATTCGATTGCGATGAACCAAATGTCCAATCCAGAAAAGGAATTCCCTAGCATTCGGGTGACCGGGACCATCGCCTGGATTGTGGTGACCAATATTATCGGATTCTATGCGCTGGGAGATAAGGTGGCTATTTTTGAGATCGCGATGTACACTTCCTTCCTACTCGGAATTTACTCGTTTACCTTACCTAATACGCCTCCAAAAGCCGACAAGAATGCGTCAGTGGCACAGATTTTGGGTTTAGATGCTCTGAAGCTTTTCAAAGACCGTTCTTTCTTAATCTTCTTCATTTCTTCGATTTTGATCTGCATTCCTTTGTCCTTCTATTATGCGATGGCAAATCCATCCTTAACAGATGCACACATGAGCAACGTGGAGAACAAAATGTCTTTAGGACAGGCTTCTGAAGTGATTTTCATGTTGTTGATTCCGATCGCCTTTACGCGCTTAGGGGTTAAGAAAATGCTCGTAGTGGGACTTGTGGCGTGGATTATTCGATTCCTCTGCTTCGGTTATGGTGATGGAATTTCGAGTGAATGGATCCTATATATTGGAATTATTCTGCACGGGGTTTGTTACGATTTCTTCTTTGTGACGGGACAGATTTATACGGACCAAAAAGCGGGTGAGAAAATCAAAAATTCCGCACAAGGTTTAATCACGTTTGCCACCTATGGCATCGGAATGGGCATCGGATCGAAGCTTTCGGGCATTGTGCTCGATTACTACACCGTAAATGAGGTGAAGGATTGGCAAGCGGTTTGGATGGTTCCGGCTGCGATTGCAGGAGTCGTTTTGCTGCTTTTCGTTTTCTTCTTTAATGAAAAAAAGACTACGTATTCTTAATCTTCCGTAGCATAAAGGGCATAATCGAAGGAAAGAAACGCTTGACAAATAGGCCAAATCCTTCGAGGAAACCTCCGACAAAGAACTCATTTTTCTGTGCTAGCACGGCTTGCAAGATTTTCTGTGCGGTAACGTTAGGATCTAGGCCTTTGGCCTGATTCGGATCCATCTTTCCATAAGCCTCCCCTTTCTCGTTCATGGCGTATAAGGAAATATTCGTTTTGATGTAACCCGGCAAAATCGTGGTCACGCGAATACCATCGTTGAAAACCTCCGCACGAACTGAATCAAAGAATCCGATTAATGCATGTTTCGTCGCACCATATGCGGCTCTGCGCGGAGTAGAAATACGTCCAGCGACCGAGGCAATCGGAACGAAAACACCCGATTTTTGGGCGGTAAAGACAGGTAAAACGGCCTGCGTCAAAGAGACAATCGAAAAGAAATTCACCTCAAAAAGACGGCGATACACGTCGAATTCCGTGTCTTTCACAAAAGAACGTTGAGAAACTCCTGCATTTAAAACTAAGTAATCAATGCGACCGTAGGTCTGGATGACATCCTGCACACGATCCGCGTGTTCTGACAAGGAAAGCATGTCGAAAGGGAGCACGTACCCATTGCCGCAAGCTTTGGCAACCCGCTGCAACTCTTCTTCTCTGCGAGCAGACAACACTAAAAGCGCGCCCTCCGCCGCGAAAGCATAGGCTAAGGCTTCACCGATTCCAGAGGATGCCCCCGTAATCCAAACAACTTTATTGTGAAATTTCATGGGAGGTGAGTTTAGCTTCTAAAGCTTGGAAGAAATCGGCCATCGGATTGACTTCGAGGCGTTGTAATTTCTGCCACAATCGAACGGCCTTGGTCATCAAGCCACTTTCGATTAAGAATCCATCATGCCCATACAGGGAGTCGATGACGTGGAAAGAGGCACCAGGAATGTATTTAGCCAAAAACTCTTGCTCCACAATCGGGAACAAGGCATCAGATTTAATACCGATGACCAGGGTTTTTGATTGAATCAGTTTTAATGCAGCGATAGCACCACCGCGATTTCTACCCACATCCTGCGAATCCATCATCTTCGATAACTGAAAATAAGAATAGGCATTGAAACGCTGGGCTAATTTCTCGCCTTGGTAGCGTTGATAGGAAACGGCACGAAGGGAAGAACCATAGGTATTTTCCTTTCGGGCTTGCGTAATCTGATAGGTTTCGTAATTCCGGTAAGAGATCAAAGCGGTCGCACGAGCAGCCTTCATTCCTTCTAAACCGGCTTTAGGCTGTGATTCTTTCCAAGAGGGGTCGACTTCGATGGCCATTCTTTGGGACTCATTAAAGGCGATTCCCCAAGGTGAATGCACGGCGTTCGTCGCTACTAAAATCAAGTTTTCAATCAAACCAGGATTCACAATCGCCCATTCTACCGCTTGCTGACCTCCCAGGGAACCACCAATGCAGGTTTTGATGCGATTGATCTTTAATTCTTTGCGCAGGATTTCGAAACTCGAAACCACATCGCGAATGGTCACGTCCGGAAACGAGTGGAAATAAGGCTTTCCAGTTCGCGGATCCACCGTTAAGGGGCCAGAGGAACCGTAATGAGAACCCAAAATATTCACGCAGACGATTAAATTATTTTCTGGATTAAACAGCTTGCCGGGGCCCACGAGGCCTTGCCACCATTCTGCCACATCGTGACTTCCGGTGAAGGCGTGGCAAATCCAGACCACATTGTCTTTTTTAGCATTGAGTTTACCCCAAGTTTGGTAAGCTAAATCCAAAGCAGGTAATTCCCCCCCTAATTCAAGGGCAAATGGGGACGCGGAATGAAAATGATGAAACTCAGCTTGCATGCACAAAATGGTTTATATTTCCCTAAACAGGCACCGCCTGGGGTAGGAATTAGCACCGGGGTCTACAATTGCAGACGGGTTGCCAGAAGTTCACTGAGCCTAGTCTCTCCCTTCTTCTTTATAAATCAACAAGCGTGGCTTTTTGATTTGAGGATGCAAGTAACAGCCGAAATCGCTTTTTTCCAAAAACTTTGCCGATTAATTCCTTTCTACCGATATTTGTATCATGTTAAAAATGGCGATTTTTTACGGTCTTCTAGGTGGTATTCTGTATGCTCTTGCACAGACCTCTTTCCTAACCTATTTACACCCGGACTTGAAATTCATCTTTGTCTTTCTGTTGTTCCAAACCTATTTGACCTTCAACCTCGCCCAACTCGGTTTGAAAAACGAAGGCGAGAAATTCATTCCTTTTCAGATGATTTCCTTGACGATTCGCTTTATTTTAAGCGTCGTTTTTATCGGTTTCTTCGCCTATATCCACACCCCAAACCTTGTCTTGTTCGTCAGCAACTTTTTTGTACTCTATTTATGTAGCACAAATTTTGAAATTTTTGGTTTGCTTCGTAACTTGCGACGTTTTTAGAAAATAGCAAGATTAATGTTTCAGATGCAGGTCAAGACTTCAACACAAAAAATGTACTTTTCGAATATACTACTAGGGCTTTTCTTAAGCTTTATTAGCCTTAATGTGTTCGCAAACGAGCCAGTTGTAGCGCACGATTCTGCTCACGCAGATACGGCGGCTCACGCAGCTGCTCCTGCAGCTCACGAGGCTCCATCTGAAAAATTTGATCCAGGTAAATTAATTTTACACCACATAGCGGATGAGCATGATTGGCACTTCTTTACGATTGGCCATTTCCATGCAACTTTACCTTTGCCTTGCATCGTGTACACAGCATCAGCAGGTGTTCAGGTATTCTCGTCATCTAATTTCAAAAACGAACACCACGAAGAAATTCCTTACAACGGTTTCGTTTTAGAGCACGGAAAGATTCACGCAGAGAATGGTGAGAAAGTTTATGACTTCTCTATCACCAAGAACGTAGCTTCTTTATTGCTTTCAGCTGTTTTATTATTGACTATCTTCATCGGTATCGGTCGCAAATACAAAGAAAATCCTCACAGAGCTCCTAAAGGCTTGCAGTCGATGTTTGAACCGATCATCATTTTCGTTCGCGATGAAATTGCGAAGAATAACATTGGCGAGAAACACTACCGTCGTTTCATGCCGTATTTATTGACGATCTTCTTCTTTATTTGGTTTAATAATATGTTAGGTTTGATTCCCGGTGGAGCTAACTTAACGGGAAATATCGCTGTAACCTTGGTTTTAGCGATCATTGCCTTCTTTGTAACGAACTTCAATGGCCGCTCTACGTATTGGACGCACATCTTCGCGATGCCAGGTGTTCCTAAGTGGATGTTAGTTATTTTAACGCCGGTAGAGATCGTAGGTATTTTCATGAAGCCTTTCTCTTTAATGGTTCGTTTGTTTGCGAACATTACAGCGGGTCACATCATTTTATTAAGTTTAGTATCCTTGATTTTCATTTTTGAAAATGCGGCTTTAGGTCTAGCAGTAGTTCCTTTCTCGCTCTTCATGAACGTAATTGAGCTGATTGTTGCCTTCATTCAAGCCTTCATCTTTACGATGTTAGTTTCGACGTATATCGGAGCGGCGGTAGAAGAGCATCACCATTAATTTGTAAATTATTTTTTTTATATAAACCCAAATCGTATGTCTATTTTATCGATTTTATTAGAAGTTTCTGTAGGTCTTGGTCTTGCAGGTATTGGTGCTGGTTTAGCTGCTTTAGGAGCTGGAATGGGTATCGGTCGTATCGGTGGTTCTGCAATGGAAGCTATCGCTCGTCAACCAGAAGCGTCTGGAAAAATTCAGGGTGCGATGTTAATCGTTGCTGCCTTCGTTGAAGCGGTTGCGTTATTCGCTGCTGTAATTTGTCTATTGGTAACTTTGAAATAAGATACCAATCAGAATCTCCAAAGGGTTAGCCTTTGTATCCGATTCTACCCCATTTAAAACGCAATTTGGATTACATTAGGTGCCAAATTGCGTTTTTTGACACGATTTACAAAAAATGAACATACTATGGAGTTAATCACCCCAGACTTTGGACTTATCTTCTGGCAACTAATTGTCTTTGGAATTTTATTCTTCCTTTTAGCCAAATTTGCTTGGAAACCGATCATTCAATCGTTAGCTGAACGCGAGCAATCGATCGACGAGGCGATCAAATTATCTGAAACAACACGCGCTGAAATGGCCGAGTTGAAAGCAGGTAATGAGCAATTAATCACTTCAGCGCGTGCTGAACGTGATGCGTTGATCAAGCAAGCGAAAGAGGCATCCGATGCGATGATCTCTCAAGCTAAATTAGATGCACAAACAGCCGCTAACCAAGAAATCGAAAAAGCGCGCGTAGCATTCGAACAAGAGAAAGCAAGTGCTGTAGCAGCCATCCGTAAGGAAGCGGCTTCTCTTTCGTTAGACTTAGCGGAAAAAGTGTTAAAAAGCCAATTAAAAGACAAAGCAGCTCAGGAAAAATTAGTGACTGAGTGGATGGCTGACGTTAAATTATCTTAATCGCATAGACCATGTCAGAATTAATTGTAGCTCACCGTTACGCTAAATCCCTGCTAGACTTCGCGATCGAAAAGAACGCAGTAGAGGCAGTAGCTAAAGACATGATAGATTTCGCAGAAACCTGCGACGCCAGTCACGAATTAGTGTTAGCGCTAAAGAGCCCAATCATTAAGCATTATACGAAATTAGCTATCCTAGCGAAGCTATTTAAGGATAAATTCAATCCAGTAACCTACGGTATCTTCGTGATCATCACGAATAAAAACCGCGAGAAGATTCTTCCTGCTGTGGCAAAGGAATTTATCTCGATGTACACGGATTACAAAGGAATCCAAAAAGCAACCGTTACTACAGCATCTAGCTTAACAGCAGATCAAAAAGCAACAGTAGCGAAAATCGTTAAAGACTACACAGGTAAAGAAGTAGAATTGATCGAACAAATTGATGAAAGCCTGATCGGTGGATTCATTTTGAAAGTAGGTGACCAACAGATCGATGATTCGATCAAGCGGAAGCTGAACGATTTGAAAGTTTCTTTAGCATCTTAATCGAAAGGCCTTGGAAACAAGGCCTTTTTTTATCTCTCCTCCATGAAAAAATTCTCGCTCTTTTTCGGCTCACTTATTGCTGGACTTTCTGTTGCCATAGGCGCTTTTGGGGCACACGCGTGGAAGGACTATTTACGCGAGATTAATCGACTAGAAACTTTTGAAACGGCAGCGCGTTACCAAATGTACGGAGGAATTACGTTGTTGATCTTAGGAGTTTGGCAAATGAACTTTAGCAATAAACACCTGAAGACAGCGGCCTATTTTCATTTTGCCGGTTGCATTATTTTTCCGGGTTCTTTGTATTTGATCTGCTTGACTAACCTCGGAATTTTTGGGGCGGTTGCTCCTATTGGTGGCTTATGCTTCCTCATGGGATATGGACTCATGATGTGGTCCATTTTTAAGAAGTAATTAGTGGCGCATCACTAATTCAAGGCTTAACCATACGATCTCTCCCATCGTTTGGCACTTCAAAAAGCGATTATCTTCATAATGCTTCGCTAATTCTGTTTTCAATTGCTCCACGTTTTCTGGTGGCGCAATCTCATCTTTTGCCATCACGTTCATTAAATCGTACACGCGTTGACTCTCTGACTTCAGACGAGAGGAAATCATCGAACGTTCTTCAATCTGGTATTGCCAAACCGATTCCGGCGTCATATACTTCATCCCTAGCTCAATCAGGGCATTATTTTGCTTGAAATATTGCGGTAAATAGACCGTTTTCTTGCCTTCGTAACACTGCTGATCAAAGTCAATGGGACGAATCCGGTAATAAATCTCCTCAAAATCCGGCGTCGTAATAATCACAAAGTTCGCACTGTGCATATCGCCCAAGAGCTGTACAAGGCAGCGCTCGTTGAACTTCACAAACTCTTTGGCTAATCGAATAGGCGACTCTAAATCCGTCTCCAAATCTTGCTTTAAAAAGGCATCGCCAGGCACACCGGCAATGTGCTCCTCGACCAATGTATTCTCATGGGTGACATAATTGATCCGATTTGGCGATAAAATATGCTCTAATTCTAGGCCATACACTCGAGAGGCATCCGCAATTTTAATGTAGAAATAATCAAAGTTATCATTCACCCGGTTCACAATCCGAATCCGGAAAGGGTGTGTATTGCCATAGGTGCAATAATCCACGCGATCGATCACTAAGTGCTTGATAACCTCCTCATTCCCATCCGTTTTTAAATCCGCGTAGATCTGCTTCAACGCCTCATACACCTCTTCCTGATCTCCTGGCGAATAAAAGACGGTCTCCCAAAGCGTATCCACCTCATTCTTATCATACAGCACGATCGCATTATCATAGCGCAACAAATCCGCATAACTGATATTCATCGCGTGCTCCCGGTTGTATTTGTGCAAATACCTCCTCAGCTGCTGATTAATCCGATACAGATTTTTCTTCTTCGAGATGAGCGCCATTATTCTGTGTAGTCTAGGGATTTACCGAACGTTTCTTTCAACTGAATGACAGAGTAGATGGCCAAAGTAAAGCATAAAACTCCCACATAAGCGGCAGCGTGAATCAAGCCAACCGATGGAATCAAAAATTGAAAGAGCAAGGAAATGGGAATCAAAGCGCCTCTCACGAAATTAGGCACCGTCGTCGTCACCGTCATCCGCACATTCGTCCCAAACTGCTCAGAAGAGTAGGTCAAAAACACCGCCCAATAGCCTCCAAAGAAGCCTAACAGCGTAATCATCACATAGGCATGCGTCGTAGTAATATTCGACATTCCGAATAGGTAATACACACAAATGCCTACCGCGATAAATAAATACGTTAAAACCGCCTTTCCTCGGCTTTTCAGCCACTGACTTAAGGCACCCGAGGCAAAGTCTCCTAATGCAAGTCCTAGATAGCAAAACATAATCGCATCGCCTCCGCTAATTTTTCCGTCGATACCGATGAGTTTGGAGATTTCTGGCGCCGAGAAAACGAGAATTCCGATAATATACCAGATGGGCAAGCCCATCAAAATGCAATACAAGTATTTCTTGAAGGTAGCACCATTCGAAAAGAGCTGAAAGAAATTGCCCCTTTTAACCGTTGTATCCATCTCCGTATACATCGAAGATTCAAAAGTCCCCAAGCGCAATAACAGAAGGGCTAATCCCATTCCACCACCAATAAAATAGCAAGATCGCCACCATTCAGGATCCGAACTCAAACCGGCAATAATGGGAGCAAATACAGCTCCTGCCGCACCCACACCAGCAATGATTAAAGTCCCGATGCCTCGCTTAGAAGGCGGTAAGGTTTCATTCACCAAGGTAATCCCTGCGCCTAATTCCCCCGCTAAACCTATCCCAGCGATAAAACGTAAAAGGGCATACGTGTTTAAATCCGTTACTAAGCCATTCAAGGCATTAGCGGCTGAGTAGAGTAAGATGGACCCGAACAAAACCGACTTTCGGCCTTTTTTATCGCCATAAATACCCCACAAAATCCCGCCTAACAACATACCACCCATTTGCACATTCATCAGGTTTAAACCTTGATTCAATAGTTCATCCCCTTTCAAACCTAAACTCATCAAGCTAGGATTTCTGACTACAGAAAACAAGATGAGGTCATACACATCTACGAAGTAGCCGAGGGCGGCGACGGCGATGAGCATTTTGGCTTTGGCAGAAATTTTATCGTTTTCCATACTAGCGAGAAAGCATATCAGACCGGTGAGAGTCTAACTTTAAAAAGATAAATAGTAAAATAGTGAAGGACCACAAAGAGGACCCGCCGTAACTAAAGAAAGGCAAGGGGATCCCCATAATGGGCATCAAACCGATCGTCATCCCTATATTAACTAAAAAGTGAAAAAACAGAATTCCTACTAATCCGAAGCCATAGGCCCGGGCAAATCGAGAACGCTGCAAATCCGCTAAATACATCAATCGCCACAGGAATCCCAAGAAGAAAAAGATCATCAACATCACACCCACAAAACCGTGCTCTTCCCCTATCGTACAAAAAACCATATCCGTGCTTTGCTCCGGAACGAAATCGAATTTCGTCTGCGTACCACCTAAAAATCCTTTCCCCCAAAATCCCCCTGAACCAATCGCAATCTTCGATTGCGTCACCTGATAACCCAAACCGCGGGGATCAAAACCTGGATCAATTAAAACACGAATTCGATTTCGCTGGTGCTCTTTCAACACATTATTCACCACCCAATCCACTAATAAGGCCAGCGTCATAATCCCGGCAATAGCGCCCGAAAGGCGCAAATAGGTCTTAGGATCGCGTTGCATGTAGATGGGCATAAACAAGACTAAAAGTCCTGCCATAAGCAACAGTACTAAGAAAATCACCCAAGCCTTGACTAAAAGAGCAGATACAAACAAGACAATGCCCCCAATAAACAAGGCTGGATAAGCTCCCGGCAATCCTTCCCGGTATAACAAAATCATAAACGAGGCGAATACCAAGGCGGAACCCGTCTCATTGGAACCGATGATTAATATCATCGGGATACCGATAATGAGCGCTGCTTTCCATTGAAAAGGGAATTTAGTTAGGTTCACTAAAGGATCATTCAAGTATTTAGCGAGGAGCAAAGCCGTGGCTGTTTTCGCAAACTCCGCCGGTTGGATGGTCACAGACCCGAATTTAAACCACGAATGGGATCCATTAATTGTTACCCCGAGAAAAGGTACGGCGATTAACAGCAGCAATAAGCCGAGGTAAATAAAGAGGGCGAAGGATTCGAAAAAACGAAAATCAATCACCAGAATACAGACGATTAATACGAAGCTTGTCGCGATCCACACGAGTTGCTTACCCGCATTGGAATTGTAAAAAGCGGGATCAGAAAAGGCCAAAGGGGCATCCGGGCTGTATACGGCCGAATAGATATTCAACCAGCCTAAGCCCACGAACAAGACATAGAATCCCACAGTGATCCAGTCAATCCGGCCTTGTATGTGATTCGAATCTGTCATTTTTTCGTGGAATCTGGAGCTGCCTTTTTACGCACTACGCTATACACATTAGGCAGGTAATTCATATTCATAAACTTGGTTTCCACCGCCTTGCGGTCAACTTTCCGTTTCAAGTATTTTTCCACCACTAAAGAGGCAATTGGTGCAGCGGCAGACCCACCAAAACCGGCGTTCTCCACAAATACCGCAATCGCAATCTTCGGGTTATCACGTGGGGCGAAGGCGATGAAGATGGAGTGATCTTTGCCTTTTTGGTTTTGAGATGTACCCGTCTTACCCACCATCTTGATATCCGGAATGCGACCATCTGCCTCTACCGTTCCATGCGTTACCGCATCTTCCATTCCGTCGATGACGACATTGAAATATTTTGATTCCACCCCTACCTTCACCGGCGTCTTGTAGAATGGGTCAATTGATTTCTGAAGTCCCACACCTTTCACCACGTGAGGCGGAATATACCAACCTCTGTTCGCAATAATCGCCGCTAAATTGGCCATTTTTAAAGGACTCACCACGATTTCGCCCTCTCCGATACTAATCGAGTAGATGTTCGAGAACTTCCACATCTTTTCGCCTTTATAGACGGAATTATAATATTCCACATTGGGCAAAATCCCCTTCTTCTCATTCCCTAAATCTACCCCTAGTTTACGTCCAAAGCCGAAGTTAGCGACTAAATCTGACCAACGCTGCAAACCTTTTGCGGAGCGTTCGTAGGTATCACCCGTCGTATTATCGTAAATCATTTTACGGAAGGCGTGGTAGAAATAGGGGTTACACGAAACCCGAATCGCCCCGCGCAAATCCACCGGTCCATGGCCGTGGCATTTAACTGGAGCCCCTGCGTGGGAAAACACCGTTCCTGGCCCTATAAATCCCAATTGCTGTCCCACCAGGGCTTGCACTAATTTAAAGGTAGAACCCGGACGATAATAAGCCGATGGCGGACGGTTCAGCAAGGGCTTCATGGGATCTAAAGCAAGCTGCTGGTAGTATTTGGAAAAATTATTCCCCGTTAATTGACTCGCATCGTAAGAAGGGGCAGAAACCATCGCCAAAATTTCCCCCGTCGAAGGCTCAATCGCCACTAAACTACCCACCTTGTGCTGCATCAAACTATCCGCATACTCTTGAATCGCCAGATCGATGGAGGTGTACAAGTTATTTCCCGAAACCGGATTAATATTCAATGAGCCATTTTTATAATCGCCTTTCTCCACCCCATTGCTATTCACCATGCGGTATTTCACCCCGCGTTGCCCGCGCAAAGTTTCTTCGTAGAATGACTCAATTCCAGAAATTCCCACATAGTCACCTTGACGGTAATAATCGTCCCTTTGATCCACTAGGGCATTGGGACTAATTTCTGCTACATAGCCTAAGGCATTCGAAAAGGAACGCGACTGATAGGTGCGGAAGGCATTGGTTTCAAAAAAGAAGCCTGGGAAATCCACCATCGCATCTTGCACGCTAGCAAAATCTTCCTTGGACAAATGCTTTAAAAACAGACTCGGTTTCACGCGCGAATAGGCACGAGCGCGCTGCGTCGTTTTGATAAAATACTCTTTCGTGACACCGAAAACCCGGCAAAAATGATTCGTATCCTTCACCACCGCCTTACGGGGAATCATATACAAATCGTATACTGGCGTGTTGTAGACAATTAATTTTCCGTAGCGGTCATAGACTTCTCCCCTAAATGGAATCTGAATAATCTTGCGAATTGCGTTATTATCTGCGGCTTTTTCATAGGTATCATCGATCACCTGTAGGTAAAATAATTTACCAATGAACAGGAGCCCCACAATACCGAAGAACAAGAAGATGAAATTTCGCCGCTGACTTAACAAGGAAATAAGATTTTAATGACAAAAATAACGAATTATCTGCGCTTCTGCGAACGCTATTTGGGAAGACTTTTGATGAGTGCCAAAAGCGCAAAGGCAATCGATCCCAGCGAGAAAATGATCGTAAACCAGGGCTTGTCTGTGAAAAAATAGGCGTCTAAATAGCGGCCTGCAAAAACGCCCGCTACAATGGTGACGAGCATCTGAAATGCGGCGCCCAAGAATTTTTGGTAAGAATTCATATTCACCTAAAATTATCCAATTTTCGGGAAGATAAATCGTAAATTTGAAAATTGTTCTTTTGAACCTTATGCACCGGAGTCTCGTCATTCTTTTTCTAGCCCTCAGCACTTGGTCTTGTTCACAGTTTAGCAACAAGCCCATGGCCGTTGCCTTTCACAATGTGAATGCGAAATACAATGCGATTTGGCAGGCTTCTAGATTAGATAAAGAACTTCAGAAAAAATACTTCTCGGAACGCAAAGAGAGCTACAACTCTATTTTGCCCATCATTATCCCCAGGGATTCAAGCTTTAAACGAGGGAATGAAAAGGAAATTAAAGAATTAATTCGCAAGGCCTCTTTAGTCATTGACCGGCACCAAAATTCTCATTTCATAATTGACGCCTACCTGTTAATTGCCCGTGGTCGTTTATACCAAAATGACCTAAAAAATGCCATCGAAACCTATAAATACGTTAATTCTCTTGATATCAGACCGGAGGCTTTACTCGCCTTGTACGAAATCTATTTGCAACAGCAGGAATTTAGTTCTGCTGAAAAAATAGAAGAATTCCTGAGCGAAATTCCCTTGAATACAAACGAGAAAAAACAATTTCTCCTCTTGAAAGCCTATTCCTTTCAGCTACTTAATGAACCCATCAAAGCCGTCGCGGTCTTACAAGAGGCTCAGCGCTACCTGAAAAAAGGCGAAGAAAAAGCGCGCATCTCCTTTATTATGGCGCAGTTATTGAGCGACAATAATCAGCCTAGTTTAGCCTTAGAAAACTACCGAAGTGTCCTAAACAATAAACCGAGTTACGATTTACAATTACAGGCAAACCTGGCTATCCACCAGCAAGAAGGCAATCTAGAGGCCTTGCTCAACATGCTGAAGGACCCTAAAAACGAGGAGAGTAAATCTTTTATTTACGTAAAAATCGGGCAATACTATTACGGGAAAAAAGACTTTAAAAAGGCCAAAGAAAATTGGGAAAAAGGCGGCGAAAATAATCCAAATAAGGGCGAATTGTATTATCAATTAGGGAGCTTGTTCGCGAAACAAATGAAGGATTACGACTTAGCTGCGCACTATTACGATAGCGCAGCTACTTATCTAGCTGCTAGCCATCCGGATTATACAAAGGCCCAGAAACTCAAAAAATCCTGGGGAAATTACAGCGGCTTTGCAAAGCAAATTAGTCTGCAAGATTCCTTGCTCCGCTTAGCAAACCTAAGTCCAGCAGCTTTGCATGAGTTGTATTTAAAACAGCAAAAGGACACGGTTAAAACCGTAATCACAAAAACAGCTGCCCCTATATTTACCAGACGCCCCTTTAACGCGGATCAACAAAACTTCTATTTCAATAACGAACAAGCCCGCATTCAAGGAGCCATTGAATTTAGTAACCGTTGGGGGAATCGAACGTTGGAAGATTTTTGGAACCTGAAAAATAAAAACACGACACTGGCGCAGACTGTTTCGAGTACTAGTACAGCCGAAAAGACCGTCCGTAAAGAAAGCATTCTCGAAGAAAACTGGCTAAAAGCCATTCCATCGACTCCGGCAGCTCAATTGAAAGCAAGGAAGATAATCGAAGAATCGCTCTTCAAATTAGGCAAATTAGCTCGCTTAGAATTAGGTGAAAATGAATTAGCGAATACGACTCTCAAACGCTTATTGGCAGAATATCCGAGCACGACCTACGAAGCAGAAGCTTTGTATGTACTCTATTTAAGCAACGAGGGTCCTACAAAAACCAGCTTCCGCTCCCAATTAGTTGAACGCTATCCGAGTAGCTATTTTAAGACCATGATTCTCAAATTAGAGAACGGCACCTTAGCTGAAAACAAAGAAATACTGGCGCAAAAGAAATATGAAGCAGCATTTGAGCGTTTTGAAGCTGGCCAATTTGCAGCAAGTTACGAGGCTTGCCTTTTTGCCCAACAAAACTACCCGGGTAGCAAATTGGAAGATAAAATCGTATTTTTAATGGCGCTTTCAAAAGCGGGATTACACGAGACGGCGGAAGCGAAACGAATATTGGAAGAATTTGTCCAATTATTCTCTACTAGCCCTCTGGCGAAAGAAGCCTCTGAAATGCTAAAGCTGATGAACAAATGATAGAACCTAAAAAGGAATCTAAATTGAATAAAATTACCTTAGCCTACAAGATCTTTGGAGGCACACTCCTATTTGCCATCTTGTTTATTACGGCGGTGAATTATAATTTTTTATGGCTTTTTGGGGGAATGCCCAGCCTGCAGGAATTAGAAAATCCGAAGAGCCAGGAAGCCTCACTCTTGATCTCTGAGGATGGAGAAGAGATAGGCAAATACTTTAGAGAAAACCGCAATCCGGTCGAATTCGAAGAACTTTCTCCTATTTTAATCAATACCTTGATGGCAACCGAGGATGCACGATTTATCAGCCACTCCGGTATCGATGTGCGCTCGATGGCGCGGGTTTTATTTTCCTTTGGGACATCCGGCGGAGGTAGTACCATTTCCCAGCAATTAGCAAAGAACCTATTCCATACTCGTTCGTTAGAATACGGGGAGGACGATCCTATTTATATGGGCTTGCTGATGAAGGTGGGAGGTTTGAAGACGGCGATTGCCAAAATCAAGGAATGGATTCTAGCCATCAAATTAGAGCGTCGCTACACGAAGCAAGAGATTTTGGCGATGTATTTGAATGAGGTCAGCTTTGGTAATAATGCCTATGGTATTCAAGTCGCCTGCAGAACCTATTTCCAAAAAAATGTGCAGACAGTCACCTATCCGGAAGCCGCCACCTTAATCGGACTACTACAAAATCCATCTTTATACGATCCCCGTATTCGCCCAGAACGCACTTTGGCACGTCGCAATACCGTTCTAGGTCAATTAGCCAAATACGAATACCTAACAGAGGAGGATGCCGAAAAGATGAAGGCTGATCCTTTGAATTTGAAATACAAAGTAGAGAATCAAAATACAGGGGCAGCGCCTTATTTGCGCGAGTCGATTCGAAAAGAAATTTTGGGAATCATCCAAGAAATCAACAAAGACCGCCCTGAAGACCAGCAATTAAATCTGTACACCAGCGGATTGCGCATTCATACAACGATTGATTCACGGATGCAGAAATACGCACAGGATGCAGTGCAAGAGCACATGAAGGCCCAGCAAATTACGTTCAACCAGCATTGGGCTGGCAGAAATCCGTGGGTGAACGAAAAGATGCAAGAAATCAAGGGCTTCATTTCTTCTGCTATGAAGCGGACTCAACGGTACCGCGACTTGATGGAGGCCTATAATAATGATGAGATGCGGGTTTGGGAAGAACTAAATCGCCCTATCAAAATGACCGTTTTCTCTTACCACGGGGATATTGACACGACCTTGAGTCCTTTGGACTCGATGCGCTACTACAAACGTATTCTAAACGTGGGAATGATGTCCATGGATCCTACGAATGGCCACGTGAAGGCCTGGATAGGCGGCATTAATTACAAGTATTTTAAGTATGATCATATCGCCCAAAGTAAGCGCCAGCCAGGCTCTACCTTCAAACCATTCGTTTATGGGGCAGCGATCGAAAACGAAATTGCCACTCCGTGTGATAAATACGTGGATGAACCGGTGACTTTTGGGACAGAGGATGGATTAACAAACGACACCTGGACTCCCCAAAACTCCGATGGCAAATACAGCTACGAAAGTTTAACCCTTCGCCGGGCGATGGGTCGCTCCATTAACACGATTTCAGCTAAACTGATGAAATCCTTAGGCGCCAGTAAAATTGCGGACTTTGCCCACAAAGCAGGGATTAACAGCTCACTTTACGAAGGCCCATCCTTATGTTTAGGCACATCCGAAGTTTCCGTTTTCGAACAAGTATCTGCCTACAGTACCTTCGCTAATGGAGGTGAAAAAATTGACCCAATCATCATCCTAAAAATTACGGATAAAAACGGAGTCGTGCTACGCGAGTTTTCTCCTACCGCAAAAGCCGTCATGAAACCTGAAACGGCTTACCTGATGACCTTTATGTTGCAAGGCGCGGTACGCGAACCAGGCGGAACGGCGGAAGGTCTGAACCGCAGCTTCATCGCTGCAGGCAATGAAATTGGTGCTAAAACGGGTACCACTTCGAACTTCTCTGATGGTTGGTTTATGGGAGTTACCCAAAAATTAGTCACCGGCGTTTGGGTAGGCGGAGATGACCGAAGCATTCACTTCAGAAACATTCAACTAGGGCAGGGCGCTAAAATGGCGATGCCAGCCTTCACGAAATTCATGGAAAAAGTCTACAGCGACCGATCGCTCGCGTTAGATGGTTACCAAAAAATGCCTTTTATCAAACCGGAGAACTTAGCCTTTGACTTTAGCTGTGTAGGAGGAATCGGAGGTGATTCCACACTCAACAGCTCAACCGCAACCGCCTTACCTGAATGAGAATTGTAGCCATTGTATTCATTGCCTTATTGACCTTCGCCTGCAGCACAAAAAAAACAGGGGAAGAGTTAGCCAAAGAAAACTGTAGTTCTTGCCACAAGTTCCCAGATCCGAGTCTTTTGGACAAAAAAACCTGGAACGATAAAGTGCTCGTAGATATGTCCTATCGGCTAGGAATGCGTAATAAATTTGAACTAGCTGCTCAAATTCCAGAGGAACAATTCCAAACAGCCGTAGCGATGAAAATCTATCCGGATACGCCAGCCATGAGTGTGGAAGATTGGCAAGCAATCGTCGATTATTATGTGACGAACGCCCCAGAAAATCCACTTCCTCAAAAAACCAAAAGTCCTATTTTAACGGCTCCGCTACATTTTAAACAAGAAGACTTTCTTTCCTCAACCCTGCAGGCAGGACATGTTACTTCCGTTAAAATACACCCCACTAAAGCGGAAGCTTGGTTAGGGCTGAACACCAATGAGACGCTTATTCTAGACAGTAAACTTCAGGTCAATTCGACGCTTCGCACGCCTAGTCCTAACGTCCATACGGCCTTTCTACAAAATAGCCATTACCTGTTAAGCGTAGGAAAAATACTACCGAACGATGAAAAATTAGGGGCCTTGTACGAAGTGCAGCACAAAAATAAACTAGTCCCATTAGTCGATGGTTTGAAGCGTCCCGTTGATATGCAAGTAGCTGATTTTACTGGTGATGGCACGATGGATTTTTTGATCTGTGAATATGGGTTTCAGGCGGGGCAATTAGTTTGGGTCGATGGAAAAACGAAAGAAAGGCATATCTTGAAGTCTCAACCTGGGGCTAGAAATATCCACATTACTGATTATACGAAAGATGGGAAACCTGATATTTTAGTCCTCATGGCAGAGGCGAATGAAGGTGTTTCCTTATTCATTAACAAAGGAAATGGGATGTTTGTGGAGAAACCACTGCTACAATTTGATGTTGTTTGGGGTAGTAGCTACATGGATGTAGTAGACGTAAATAAAGATGGATTCGATGATCTTATCATTTCCAATGGAGACAATGCGGACAATTCTATTGTGAAAAAGGCCTACCATGGTGTCCATCTGTTTTTAAACGATGGTAAGAATAACTTCAAAGAGACTTATTTTTATCCTGCCTATGGTGCCACTAAAACACTAGCACGTGATTTTGATGGAGACGGGGATGTCGATTTAGCGATGATCGCCTTTTTTCCAGAAAATGACCACGGGAAAAACGAATCCTTTTTATATTTCCAAAACCAAGGAAACTTACGCTTTCAAGTGAGTAATTTGAATCTGCCAGATGACGCGAGGTATATGGCCATGGATGCTGGAGATTTCGATAAAGATGGAGATATCGACCTGTTATTAGGAAATTTTCAATTTGGAAAACCAAAGCCAGGCGTTAAATTAACACCTGGCCTTCAGATTAGACTCTTAAGAAATACGATTCGTTAATTCAGTTTTGCTCCCTTAGGAAGGAATGCTTGTGCGCTGGCACTTTGGCTTAAATAAGAGGAGCCATAATTCCAATCCATCTTTTGCTTACGACCTTTGAAAGTATAGCTAAATGATTGCCCTGGTTTCACCGCTGCTTTTTCGAAGGAACCTAACGGCTTAAATACTTTCATCGGCCCTCTATTCTGCATAGCGATAAACGCCAGTTCTGAACCTACTTGAATACCCACTAGGGATTTTGCATCTGCAGGCACCATCATCCCCGAATTCTGCGCATAAGTAAAGCCTTTGCCATTGCCTAAAAGAACCCCGCCATTGGATGCATCATAACGACCCATCGCCACTTCATTCGCAAAGTTATTACCCACGAATAAGATGTCTAGATAACCATCCGCATTCACGTCCAATATCTGCATACCATTCAATGAAGACAGCTGCGCCATATCTGGCAAAGCCTGCGCTTTAAAATGCCCACCCCCTAGATTTTCGATATACATCGAGGCATTTTCAGTGAAAGATAACTTAGTCGCCTTAGCCTTCTCCTTCTCTGTTAAAAAATCATCTTGGGTAATCTTACCATACTCTTTGTAATAAACCCAGCGCTGACGAGTCGAATTCAGTTGTTTGTGGACGTCATCCTTGCCAAACAAAGGCGCAGAAACCGGCACTCCAGCCGCACTTTGGAAATAAACGAATGGAAATACATCATATACCCCATTTCCATCCACGTCCCCATGCAAAACATCCACAGGCTGCTTCGCATTCGCACGCAACAGCGTATTCTTACCCATATTTCCCGCCACTAAATCCATATCTCCATCCTGGTCAAAATCCGCAGCCGCCACAGAACCCCAAAGTCCCGTCATCTCCTCTAATCCTGTCTTCTCTAATTTCACTAAATGCCCTTTAGCATTTTGATAGATCTGAATAGGCATAAACTCCCCCGCTACTACTAAATCAGACCAGCCATCATTATTTACATCGGTCCAAACCGCATCACAAGCAAGCGCCGGCTTCAACAAATCTGGCGCCCATTGAGCTGTCACATCGGTATATTTAATCAATCCTACTTTCGAATCATTGCGTAATAAACGCGATGGTGTTCCTTGTGGATAAGAGAATGGCACATTACGACCACTCACATAAAGATCTAAATCCCCATCTTTATCAAAATCCACCGCTCTCACGGCCGCATTACTTTCTGTGAAATTAGGCAAGGCTGAAACGACTAAAGTGAAGTTTCCTTTCCCATCATTGGTATACACCACATCTTGGAAGCTAGAAGCCCCTATTTGGCCCTCCGTTCCTCCTCTAGCGATGTATAAATCCAAATCCCCATCCTTATCCATGTCAATTAAAAGCGAACCTAAATCCTCCCCTAGTTTCTCTTTTTTCTCTGCCAGCCCCTCTAGGAATTTGGTTATAAACTTCCCAGACGGTTGTTGTAAATAGAAAATACCTGAATAAAACTTCGCTCCTCCTACAAAGAAATCCTCTAATCCATCTCCATTCACATCACCTACCGAAGCCCCTGGACCCAGTTGAGACATTTTGAATGGCGTTAAACTTTGGAAATTAAAGTCAATGAAATCATACTCCTTATGCACATCAGTCAATTGCATTTGATCCGTCACATCTTGCATCAAAGGCTCCTGCTGCTGGTACAGTGAAACATAAGGCTGCTTTGCATTGGCCATTTTCACCTGCAAGACTTGATCCACCCCCGGCTTTGTAATCACCTGCATGGAATCATTTGGCCAAATAACCCGCAATTCTTTAATCTTCTGCTTCGCCCCTAAACCGATATGCGCCACCGCTTCTACACTCGATAAATAACCTCTATAAGGCGAATTCTCGTAGTAGAAATACGTTCCATCTGCATAAACACCCTCGATTCGCGTTCCAATTCCTTGGGTATTTTGACCTTTCCCTTCGAACTTAACCCGAAGGAAATGCCCCTTGTCCGCATTTGTTTCTACTGTATTGTTCTTATAAACAAATGCCTCGTCATTGATATTATTGACCACATAATCGAGGTCACCATCATTATCTAAATCGCCATAGGATGCTCCATTAGAGAAGGAAGGACGCTGGATTCCCCACGCCGCACTCACATCGTCAAAATGCATTCCTCCCTTATTTTTAAAGGCATAGTTATTCACCTTAATCACCGGCATTTGTTCTAAAAGAATCGCATCAGAAGCTAATCGTGCAGAGTTCGCCCGGTATAACATAAAATCCCGATCTGTCACGTCACGGGGGAAACCATTCGTGATCATCAAGTCTCGGAATCCATCGTTATCAAAATCCGCTAAAGATGGACACCAGCTCCACTCTGTCTCCGCCACTCCTGCCATCAAACTCATTTCTTGGAAGGGGGCAGGCGACCCATCTGCCTTTTTCCCCGCATTTAATTGCAAAGAATTGCGCATATACTGGTAGGTATAGCCGTGTAAATCACTGTTTTGATAAGACTGATAGCTATTAGGCGGAGCTAATTGCTTCTTACGCTCATTATCCTTTGGCAACATATCCAAAGCAACGATATCCGGACGCCCGTCATTATTGATATCCGCCACGTCGTTACCCATCGCAGATAAACTAGTATGTTTGAAATACGCTTTGGCCTGATCCGTAAATGTCCCATCGTGGTTATTGATGTATAAGATATCATCCGACACATAATCGTTTGTCACATAAATATCTGGCCAATTGTCTTGGTTGATATCACAGATATTTATTCCTAAACCATATCCCTCAATGGTAATTCCAGCCTCTTTCGACACATTGGTAAACACCGGATGATTTTTCTCTTTCGACCAATCATTGCGGTACATTCTATCCGTATTTGGATACGATCCATCCGTCACTTTAGGACGATATAAAGAAGGAACCTGATCAATTACATCCGTCAAAACATATAAATCCAAATCCCCATCCCGATCATAATCAAAGAAAGCCGCGTGCTCGCTATGGCCATTGTCATTAATGCCATACTCAGCAGCCATTTCTTTAAAACTTGGTTTGCCATCTTTAATTCCTTGGTTAACGAAAAGCATATTCTGACGATCCCGTTCTGCATTCTTCATCGTGGCAGAAACATAGACATCTAAAAGTCCATCACCATTAATATCCACTAAACTAACACCTGAACACCAACGGTCTTTCGTGTCTAAACCAGACGCCTTACCTAACTCCTCGAACTTCATTTCTCCCTTGTTTATGTACAAGGATGCATTCGCTTGCGAACCGGAGAAAATGATATCTACAAGTCCATCATTATTAAAATCTCCCATGCCCACACCGCTTCCGTTGTAGAGGTATTCATACTTCAAAATGGACAAAGAGTCGCTCTCCACGATCTTGTTTGAAAAATGAATACCGGTATCATCACCGGATAAAAGCTCAAATGTAGTGGCGTTTTTACAAGAGAAAACTAGAAAGGTACTAGCAAGTACTAAATAGACGTAAATAGGCTTCATAGGGCATTTTTAAACTTAAGCGAAAATAAAAAAGGTGGGATTAATATCCCACCTTTTTTAAGAAAAATTAGAACAAATTAATATCCTGCGTTTTGCTTCAAGATAGAAGAACCTTGGATATCGATTTGAGCTTGTGGGATAGGTAAATACTTATCCGTAGCTTGGTAAGATGCTCCACCAAACTTAGTAACTAAGTATTTAGACTCGTACGCTAAATAAGCATTTAACGTAGGAACATCAATACCCCAACGAACTAAGTCGAAGAAACGGTGACCTTCTGTTGCTAATTCTAATAAACGCTCCATACGAACCGCTTTAGTAGCAGCAGCCTTATCAGCAAAAGCTGTATAAGGTGCGATCACGTAGTTTGCCTCAGCAACACCACCTTTCATTACGAAACCAGCAGGATTAGCTGCACGGTTACGAACACGGTTGATATAATCTAACGCTGTTGTTAATGAACCAGCTTCGATCTCCGCCTCAGCAGCCATTAATAATACATCTGCAAAACGAATGATGTTGAAGTTCATCGTTGCATAACCACGTGTCCAAGAAGAACCATCAGTTAATGTATTCTCTTGACGCTTGTAGTAGATGTATTTCTTAGGTGAATAAGGACCAGCGTAATCTTGCTTACGAATCCAGTTAGCACCAGGGTGCTCGATCCAGTCTAAGTATTGGATACCACGACGACCAATAGTGTGGTCAATACGAGGATCTAATGGGTTTGTATCTTCTGTGAAAGCAGCAGATGAGTTAACACCAAAGTCATTCTTCACGGCGTTAGCAGCTAAGTTATAATCTGGTGCTCCAGCTGTTTCAGTCAAGATAGGCAATCCATTCACTGTACGATATGCATTCGCCATCGAGAAAGATGGTTGGAAGAATCCGCAGCAGTTACCTGGACCATCAGAACCTGTGTTGTATGGGTAGTTCAAGTCATCGAAACCGTTTGCATTGTTCACGTTACCCGTGTTCATAGATGACTGAATTGCAAATACAGCTTCCTCATTGTTGTCATTCTCCGCGTTGAAGATTTCAGCAAACTTTGGAACTAAACCGTATTTCTTACCATTCGTTGTTGTACCGTTCGCAATTACATCCGTAAACTTAGCTTTCGCATCAGCAAACTTTCCTTGGAACAATAACACTTTTCCTAAATAAGCTTCAGCAGCCCATTTGTTAGCACGACCTGCAGATGAAGAAGTTGCTGGCAAGTTTGCAAATGCAAACGCAAAGTCAGCCTCAATCTTATCCCAGAATGCTTCTGTGTTAGCTACTTTTTCGATTCCTTTTCCGTAATCTAACGTCTCATCCACATAAGGAACAGAGTTAAATAACTTCTTTAATTCGAAGTAGTAATGACCACGTAAGAAACGTGCCTCAGCAATAATACGTGTTTTATCCGCAGCAGATAATTCTTTCGAACCATTTGCTAAGTTAATCGTCGCATTACAACGAGCAACACCTTCGTATTTTGCTCTCCAAGTATCATTCAAGTCACCGTCAGTAGGTTGAACCTCATAACGTTGCATGGTGTTGATATTTGAGTAGTCACCCGGGTCAGTACCCTTGTTACTTTCTCCACCACGGATAGAACCCCATACCCAGTTATTACCTGCAGCAAGACGAGAATATCCTTTTGCAGCTAATTGAGCGTAAGCACCAATTAAGGTACCTTCTACACCAGCCTTAGAAGATAATTGCGCTTGTGCTAATGATGCGGTAGGCGGAACTTCTAAAAACTGATCCTTACAAGCGAAGGTCAACGTAAGAGCTGACACACTCACTAAAGCGATTCGCTTAAAAATCTGATTATTTTTCATTTTCTTATTCATTAATTATGGCTATTGCTAATTAAAAAGTCAAGTTGATTGATGCGTTGAATGAACGAGTCACTGGGTAGTTACCCACATCAATACCAAATCCTGTATCTGCAGCACCACCTACACCTGGATCTAAACCTTTGTACTTAGTTAAAGTCAAGATGTTGTTAGCAGATAAAGTAAACTTCGCACGCTTGATACCTAACTTAGAAGTATAAGCTTTAGGAATGTTGTATCCTAATGATACGTTCTGAATACGTAAGTAATCACCATTCTCTACATACCAAGAGTTTGCAGCAGCTGAAGTGGACATGTTAGAAGCTGATTCCCAAATAGGAGCAGCAGCGCTATTTCCTAACTCTGGAGTCCATGATTGCTTCGCACGCTCACCTTTACCTGATCCTTCAAACGTTCCGAAGAAGTCTGTAAACCACTTAGATTGGTTCCAGATTTTGTTACCTGCAGATGCATATAAATACGTTGCAAATTCAAAATCTTTGTAAGTTAAACCTACATTGATACCACCTGTGTAAGTTGGTACTGGAGAACCTAAGAAAGTACGGTCATCAGTCGTGATTTTACCATCACCATTGATATCAGCATAACGGAAACGACCTACACCTGAACCATCTTGTGCTGGAGCAGCAGCTACTTCAGCAGCTGAGTTGAAGTATCCAATTACTTGGTATCCGTAGAATGAAGATAGAGAACGACCTACTTCCATACGTACTGGAGTGATTCCACGGAATGCACCACCTGTTAAGTTCGTGATACCTGGAGCAAATGCAACAATTTCGTTCTTTAAGAATGAATTGTTCAATGTTAATTCATACTTCAAATCTGAAGTGATGTTTCCACGGTTAATGATTTGGAAATCAATACCTTGGTTACGCATCTTAGCAACGTTTACTGAAGGTGCAGAAGCAGATGGTCCTACTACCGCTGGAAGAGGCACGTTGAATAATAAATCACGTGTATCTTTTCTCCAAACGTCTAATACGATTTCCCACTTACCATTGTAAAGGGTTGCATCAAAACCAATATTGGCTGTTTCTGAAGTCTCCCACTTCGCAGCTGGGTTACCGATACGAGAACGGAAATATCCTTCGTTCGCTCCTGATGATTGACCATCAATTGGATAGAATGAGTTACCACGGTTAGCAGCATATAAAGAGAACTGGTTAGCAGGGTCTACGTTATTCGAGTTACCCATTAAACCCCAACCACCACGGATTTTTAAATCAGAGATAGCAGGAAGATCCTTCATAAATTCTTCAGATGTTACTCTCCAAGCAGCAGATACTGCAGGGAAGATACCATAACGATTCTCAGAACCGAAACGAGATGATCCGTCACGACGAACAACTCCAGTTACATAGTACTTCTCATTGAAGTTATAATCTAACTTAGAGAATAAAGAGTAGAAATTAACACCAGAATACAAACCTGAGTTAACTACAGGTGACTGTACAGATGATAAAGTTACGAAATCCGTATCCATTGAGAATGGATTGATACCTGAACCTGAGATCTGACGACCAGCTCCTGTATTCAATGCTTCCATACCAATTAACGCATTTAAACCATGCTTTCTCCACTTCGTTTTGTAAGCAGCTGTGTTAGTAAAAGTATAAGCAAAGTTATAACCTGAACCTTCACCGAATGAATCTGAAGCCTCTGGCTCAGAATCTCCTAAATACTTGAAGTTATAGTCCTTGTAACCATATCCTGAGTAATTACCACCCAATGAAGATTTGATAATTAAATCCTTGATTGGCTCGTACTCTACGTAAACATTACCAAATGCAGAGGCATTGTAGTTGTTATCTTTCGAGTTATTACGCATGATCTGACGAACTGGGTTACGAGGGTTGTTAAAACCTGCAGCCTTAGTAGATGCAAAGCTTCCGAACTCATCGTATACTGGAATAGCTGTAGGCATACGGTAAGCAGATAAGATTACTGATTCATCACCAGCTACACCTAATCCGTTGTTACCACCTGCTTGTCCACGTACTGAACGATACGTAAATTGTAAGTTCTCACCTACACGTACTTTCTTACCTAAATCGAATTCAGAGTTGAAACGTGCTGAATAACGCTTGAAATCATTCTCGATCAAGATACCTTGTTGCTCTTGTCCAGATAAACCTAAGTAGAAACGACCTTTGTCAGTTCCACCTTGGATACCTAATGAGTGACGCATAGTAGAACCGAAACGAGTAATTTCATCATACCAGTTAGTACCAGCCTTATTTGTTTTGATTACGAAAGTAGTCAAAGGATTAGCTGCATAAGCTGCTTGAGCTGCTGCCATATCACCAGAGTTCACACCATTTGCGCCGTTGAAGTGCAAGTAAGTAGGTAATGAAGCTTGCGCTGAAGTACCATACTGAGGGTGAGTATAAGCTACTGCCGTTCCGTTAGCCGCCGCATTGTTACGGTAACCTACGTGAGTCCAGTCTGCTTGCTCTTGAGGAGTTAACATTTTTGCTACACCACCTACGTTAGGATCAGTACCACCGTACAATCCATCATAAGTAACTGTTATACCTTTGTTACGTGAACCACGCTTCGTAGTATAAACGATTACACCGTTCGCTGCACGCGCACCATAGATAGAAGCTGCTGCCGCATCCTTAAGGACCGTAGTAGACTCGATATCATCTGGAGAAAGGAAATCTGTTGTTCCTACTGGAACTCCATCCACTACATACAATGGTTCGTTACCACCAAATGCGCCGAAACCACGTACACGGATGATACTTGCAGTACCTGGTTGTCCGTTCGTGATCAAAGTAACACCGGCTACACGACCTTGTAATTGTTGCTCTACGTTACCTGAAGGTGCGATTTGCAAATCCTTCGCTTTAACGATAGAAGCAGCAGCAGTTGACTCTTTCTTGTTCGTTACTGAGTAACCTGTTACGATTACCTCATCTAACTGAGAATTGTCTTCTGCTAATGTTACATTAATAGAAGATTGAGAACCTACTGTAATGGATTGAGACTTGTAACCTACAGCTGTAATGTTTAAAACAGCTGTTGCAGATTTAACAGTTACAGAGAATGCACCGTTAACATCTGTAGTAGCTCCTGTGTTTGTTCCTTTTACTAAGATACTTACACCTGGAATTCCCTGAGAATCTGTCCCAGAGACTTTACCTGTAACCTTACGGTCTTGGGCAAATGACGAGAAGCTCCCTAACATTACTATCGCTAGCAAAAGAAGGCCTCGTAGACTTTGGTAAAAATTGTTTTTCATAATAAAGATTAAGTTAGTTTTAAATTAAATTTTGGGTTTCATGTGTTAAAGTTCGATATGCCTCCTTTCTGATAATGGTTGATAATTCATTTTAAGCTTTTAAATAGGTTTATTCGTCAAACAAATTCTTCAAATAATACAACACAGGGCAGGAAACGATTCGGAAATAGAATACCTTTCTTAACTATGCTACACTATTACATACAGCCAAATATGTCCAATTCTTACAACCTGCACAAGTTTTCACTCGATATTTTTTCATTTTTTTTATTTTAAATAGAAATATTCTCTTAATAGGCCCTCAGGAGGCCTATTTCATCATTTGAATACAATAAAGAACAAGTCATTGGTCGGCAGAAAAGCTGTTTTTGTCGTGATTTAGATGTTCCTTAACCCACGCATAATAACGTATTAATCTGGGCTTAATCAAGAAAGAGTCACCTTAGATAATTACAAAAAATACAAAGAAGAGAATTTTGCTTAATTTTGGCCTATGTCCACCTTTGACCCTAAATCTATCCTTCCCTCTTTACCCGAAGATCCGGGGGTTTACCGCTACTTTGATGAAGCGGGAACCATTATTTATATAGGAAAGGCCAAGAATTTAAAGAACCGGGTTAGCTCGTATTTCACGAATACAAAAGGAAAGGACAATAAGACAAGGCGACTGGTTTCGCAGATTCGAAAGCTGGAGTTCACGATTGTCCATTCGGAATTTGATGCGTTGCTTTTGGAGAATACGCTTATCAAGCAGTTTCAGCCGAAGTACAATATCCTATTAAGAGACGACAAGACCTATCCGTTTATTTGCTTGACCCGCGAGCGTTTTCCTCGCTTGATGACAGAAAGAAGAATTAATCATTCGTTAGGAACGTTTTTCGGCCCCTATGCGAATCCAAAATTAATGAATGCCCTGCTCGAGATGCTGCACCAGCTGTATCCGCTGCGGACGTGTGCGCTGAATTTAAAAGAATCGCATATCGAGGCGGGAAAATACAAGGTCTGTTTAGAGTACCATATTGGGAATTGCAAAGGACCTTGCGAGGGTTTAGAGCAGGAGGCGCGCTATATGGAGTACATTGATCAAGTGTCGCAGATTTTGAAGGGAAATTACCAGAAGGCGAAGACCTTTTTTATCGCTCAGATGCAAGAAGCCTCCACCCGGCTCGCTTTTGAGCAGGCGCAGGAGTGGAAAGAGAAGTGGCAGTTACTGGAGAACTTCCAGGCGAAGTCGACCGTGGTAAATCCATCGATTCATGATGTGGATGTATTTTCGATGGTGTCCGATGAGTCTTTGGCCTACATTAACTTCATGAAGGTCATTAACGGGACGATTTTGCAATCGCAAACCTGGGAGGTGAAGAAGAAATTAGAAGAGGATGAGGCGGAATTGTTGACGATGTTGATTTGGGAGAAGCGTGATCAGTTTCAGAGTAAGGCCAAAGAAATTATCACCAACATCCCCATGTCGATCGAATTCGAGGGCGCAAAAAATACGCTGCCTAGTCAAGGCGACAAGCGGAAGCTCCTAGATATGTCGCTAAAGAACGTCTTGTACTTCCGAAAAGAGAAAGCGGACCGCAAGGCGGCAGAGGAAAGTGGTGGCGATCGCAAGATGCGCGTGATGATCAAGTTGAAAAACGATTTGCGCCTGAACGACTTGCCTAAACACATCGAATGTTTCGATAACTCGAACTTACAAGGAACGAACCCGGTTTCGGCAATGGTGTGTTTCAAGAATTCGCTGCCGTCGAAAAAGGATTACCGTACCTTCACGCCTAAAACGGTCGAAGGTCCAGATGATTTTGCCACGATGTACGAGGTGATAACCCGTAGATATACCCGCTTGTTGGAAGAAGAAGCTGAATTGCCTGATTTGATTATTGTCGATGGAGGAAAGGGGCAGTTAAGTTCCGCTTGCGATGCTTTGAAAGCGATCGGATTGTACGGCCAAATCCCTATTATCGGCATCGCGAAGCGTTTAGAAGAGATTTATTTCCCAGAGGATAGCTTACCTCTCTATATAGATAAAAAATCGGAGTCGCTGAAACTGATTCAACAGTTGCGGGATGAGGCGCACCGGTTTGGGATTACGGCGCATAGAAATAAGCGGAGCAAAAACTTCATCGTGTCGCAATTGGAGACCATGGATGGAATTGGGAAATTGACGGCGGCTAAGTTGTTGAAAGCTTTTGGGACGGTGGCGCAGCTGAAGGAGGCGTCTGAAGAGGATTTGGCCAAAGTCCTAGGCAAAATGAAAGCCCTCCAATTCAAAAAGCAATTAGAAAATCTCTAGTATTCTGATTTGAACTGATCCACTTCGATCGCGCGGTAGTTTCGGTAGACTTCCAAAATAATCGCTAAAGCGATCGCCATCTCGCACACACCCACCACTAACACGAAAATACTCAGATACAAGCCTTGCAAGGAAGGATCATTTTTAGAAAAAGCGACCAAGTTCAAATTAGCCGCGTTCAAAATCAATTCAATTCCCATCAACACGAAAATCGTATTCTTTTTCACTAGCAAAATCGATATTCCCGTCGCAAACAGAAACGCAGACACCCACAAGAAATAGATTACCGGAATATCAGTCATGGTTCTTCGCGACAAAAGTGGCGCCTATTAAGGCAATCAATAAAAACACGCCTGCTAATTCGAAAGGAAAGGCATATTCGGTCAATAAGCCTAGACCTACTTCTTTCAATTTAGAATCACCGGTCACCGGCAAATTATTGATCCAAGGTCCTTTCGTGAATAACCAGAAAAGGCCTAAGAAAAAAGATAATCCAATCGAAAAAGGCAACAATCGACCTGATTCCCGCGTCATCAAGTGATTCTTTCCGGTAGCTGGGTCCGTTTGATTGGTTAACATAATCCCGAATAGAATCAGAATCAGCACCCCTCCCACATACACTAACAAGTGCGCGACCGCTAAAACGTCCGCATAAGCTAAGACATATAATCCGGCTAAACCAAGCATCGTTAAGAACATGGCCAAAGCCGCATGCAGCAGATTCTTCGTCCACAACATCGACAACGCGCTTCCGCAGGTCAACATGGCTAATACCAAGAATGCGATCACAAGCGGGCTCATTCGGCGTCAGGTTTAGGCTTCGGTTTAAAACTAGGCTTAAAGGCGGGCTTGAAGGCTGGTTTAGGAGTAGCAGGTTTTTCCTCCGTAGAGTCAGTCGTCGGTTCTGCCGATTTCGCTGCCTCTTTCGCTGCTTCTTTTTCCGCTACAAATTGCTCGTACAACGCGCGCTTTTCAGCCGCTTGTTCCGGAGTCAGATTCGCGAATTCAAAATTATGTTCCTTCACATCGAAAACGGAGAAATCGTATTCCGAGGTCATCGTCAAACATTCGGTCGGACAAACGGTGGTACAAAGGCCGCAGAAGCAGCATTTGGACATGTCTATATCGAATTTCGCGGCGTATAAACGAATGGGCGAGCCGTCAGAAGCTGTTCCCACTAAACCCGTTGCTTTGATAGGATCGATTTCGATGCAGTCCACCGGACAGACTTTCACACATTTATCACAGACGATGCAATCATCCATTTCGTTGTGCAATTGGTAGCGCCCGTTAACGGGAGTGGGTATTTGTTGCTGCGGGTATTGAAGTGTGACAATACCTGCCTTTTGATTAAAATAATCAGGATCTTGAATATTTTGGATGCTGCGTTGATTCCGAGCGGCCCAGGCATGCTTCCACGTCAAAGCCATCCCCTTTCGAGTACTCTGAATTCCATCCCAAATAGCCTGAAAATACGCTTTCATCTTAAAAATAGATAGCTGGATAGGTCGACGGATCCGATTCCCGCATGATTTCGTAGACGGCATCCACGACATTCTCGGTGTTAGGCTTAGAGAAATAATCTCCATCCGAACTGTAAGCTGGTCGGTGAGCCGTTGCCGCGATACAAACGGCTGGACTTTCTAACCAGGTAAAGGCTCCTTGTTTATCTAAGACCTCCTGCATCATATAAGCAGATGCTCCACCCGGCATATCTTCATCTGCGAAAATCACGCGGTGGGTCTTTTGAATCGAAGCTAAAATACTGTGGTGGCGATCAAATGGTAATAGAGTTTGGGCATCGATCACCTCTACGGAAATTCCTAGTCCCGCTAACGTCTCCGCCGCTTCCATCACAATTCGACACATTGAACCATACGTTACGACCGTAAGGTCTGTACCCTCGCGCAATATTTCAGGGATACCAAGTGGCACCTCGATTTCTGTTAAATTAGACGGCATAGGCTCTTTCAAACGATATCCGTTCAAGCATTCGATCACAATTCCCGGATCATCGCCCTTTAAAAGCGTGCGGTACATCCCAGCTGCCTGCGTCATGTTACGAGGAACGCAGAAATGCACGCCGCGTAAACCGTTGATTAAAACGGCCATAGGGCTTCCAGAATGCCAAATACCCTCCAAGCGATGACCCCTCGTACGAAGAATCATGGGGGCTTTTTGACCACCTGCAGTACGGTAATGTAAACAAGCCCAGTCATCCGATAACACGGGGAATGGATAGAATATGTAATCCAAATACTGAATCTCGACTATCGGTCGCAAACCACGCATCGAAGCACCGATTCCCTGGCCTACAATACTTACTTCGCGAATACCCGTATCGGTCACTTTCAGCGGCCCAAATTTCTCTTGTAATCCAGCTAGCGTTTGATTCACATCCCCTATTTTCCCTACGTCTTCGCCGAGAATAAATACACGTGGATCTTCTAAAAACTGCGAAAATGCCTTATTAAGAATTTCCCTTCCATCTACTAAAACGGGTTCTTTTTCATACGTCGGTTTCACGCCTTGAATCAACAACGGAGACTCATCCGACTCACTCATTTGATGTGAGCTGAAACGTCTTCTGTTTAATTTTTCGAGGTCATCT
Source organism: Aquirufa antheringensis (assembly GCF_023921165.1). NCBI lineage: Bacteria > Pseudomonadati > Bacteroidota > Cytophagia > Cytophagales > Flectobacillaceae > Aquirufa > Aquirufa antheringensis. The sequence goes on along the minus strand of NZ_CP049835.1, from coordinate 411,440 downwards.
AACCACTTGCGCAGTAGTTTAACTGCAGGCCCTTGGTAGAATCGAAAAGCGCGCAGGGTCTTACGACCCGCCCGCACTAAATCGCTAAAAATAGGATAAGGCAACGCGTTTAATTCATCGATGATGGGCTGCAATAAACTAGGTTCATTGGTGGATTCTAATAGGTTTTTCGCGATGCGTAAAAAACCCTTTTTATCTACCTCAACCGAAGCCATATAGGCAGCAAAGGCTTCTTTCTGGTACTTGCGCGCTAACACAACTGCCTCGTCGTCGATGACTTTTAATTGCTCTTCGGAGGCTATATTTTCAGCTAAAACCCATTGACGGAACAACACGTTACAATCAGCTTCTAATTCCCAAGCTAAGCGTTCCGCTGATTTGTAGCGTTCGTGAGAACCGGAAGCCGAGTGACCTTGTGGTTGCGTACATTCGATGACGTGAACTAAGCACGGAACAAAGTCCTTGCGTGCTAATTCTGCCGCCTTTTGATAGGCCGCCACTAAACCGGGATAATCCCAGGCTTTCACTTGAATTATTTCTAATCCTTTCTCCTGCTCGTTACGCTGATAACCCGCTAGAGCCTTCGAAATAGATGATTTTGTCGTTTGAAACTCAATAGGAACCGAGATACCATAGCCATCATCCCAGACCGAAAATACGATCGGAATTTGTAACACACCGGCAGCGTTAATACATTCCAAAAACATACCTTCAGATGTGGATGCATCCCCTATCGTGGTGAAACAAACTTCCTGACCCTGTTTAGAGAAAAGTGCTTCATGATCTTTCAAATCAGCCCTTTCACGGTACATTTTAGAGGCGTAGGCAATGCCCAAAGCACGGGGTATTTGGCCCGCTGTGGACGAAATTCCGGCCACGGTATTGTATCGAGAGGTCTGATCTAGCCATTTACCGTCCTCATCTAACCAGCGAGTGGCGTGGTGATTATTCATCTGACGTCCACCTGAATGTGGGTCAAATTGAATATCGGGATGACCGTATAGTTGCGCAAAGTACTGTGGCCAGGTTAAATCCCCGATGGCGGCACCAATCGTTTGATCTCTGTAATAACCCGAAATGTAGTCTCCAGGGCGCATAGACCGCGCTAAAGCGATTTGGCATAACTCTTTTCCATCTCCATAAATACCAAACTTCGCCCGGCCAGAAAAGACCTCTTTACGCACTAAAAGACTACAAGCGCGGCTAATAACAGCCAAGCGATAGTCTTCGAGCACCTGGGCAGGATCGAATGAATGTGGAGGATTAGAAAAAATAAATGAATTCAAATGCTTGGTCTTATTAAACACGTAAAAATACAACAAAATCCTGGGCGTACAAACAGAATCCGGACAAGAAACTTGTCGAAATCTTTTATTGTTTATAGATTTGAACCGTATATAAAACCAATGAAATTAGATATGAAAAAATTAATCGCCCTATTTGCGCTTGTTTTAGGCTTTGCCTTCAGTTCGAACGCACAAGGTGTTTTGAAATTCAAACAAGAAAAACACGATTTTGGTACCATCACAGAAGGAACAGTAGCTACTTATAGCTTCGAGTTCACCAATACCGGAAAAACGCCGGTCGTTATTTCTAATGTTCAACCTTCTTGCGGCTGCACCACTCCAGATTGGACTAGAGAGCCTATTATGCCAGGCAAAACAGGTAAAGTTACAGCAGCATACAATTCGGCTGGTCGCCCAGGCAACTTTAATAAAACGGTTACGGTTATTAACAATGGCCAAGTTTCCCAAATCGTTTTAGCGATTCAAGGAAGTGTTGCAGCGAAGAGATAATCTCGATCGACATTAATCCTAAAAAAAGCTCTCTGCGATAAACAGAGAGCTTTTTTATTTAGTCGTGGTTCTTAAGACTTTCTGTTTCACGCAGCCCATTAATCCAGCCTGCAATTTTCAGCACATCCGACTTGGGCACGTGACTCATCGGTGCCATTTCGGTAGCGAAGTCCGGCCAGTTTTGCGGGTTAGGCTTATATACTAACTCTAAAATCTTCTGATTTGAATAATTACGCTTAGCGATTTCCGTAAAGGCAGGGCCTATTAATTTACTGTCTTTCGCATGGCAAGCAGAGCACGTATGTTTCTTCAATAGACCCGCAATCCCTAATTCATAGCCCATTGAGTTTTTAACGGTGCGAGCTGTCACTTTCGTTTTGATTTCCGCCTCAGGTGACGCCGCCACTAAAGCAGGCCCCGCAGGAATTTCATTCAAAGTATAATAAGCCGTCTCGTGCAACAAAGGCTCCCCTTTATCATTCAACACCCCTTTCAGCGTAAATTCATGAATGAAGAAGCGGCGAATTCCATCGATGGAAATGCGGACTTTCTTGCGATCAGCTGACACTTCCACCCCTTTGATTTTCAAGTCTTTTAATTCGATAATCGGGCTACCATACTGGTGTTGGTATTTGTATATATACGACCGAATCGCATAGGAAGCGGCTTTCTTCACGGAATTCACATCGACTGGCTGTGTAAAGCTGAACTCAAAACCATCTGACTTCGCCTTAATCATATCGATTTCAAATGGCACATTGCCATTCCAAAACAAACGTTGCAAACCAAAATCATCCTTCCCCGTACTTCCCCATCCACGGGAGGTCATTCCTACGAACATGCTGCCATCTAAGCCAAAACGTTCGCGCAAAATACCTGACTGGAATCCCTCGCGGTAGTTGATGGCAAAACCTTGGTAAACGCCATTCACTTTCTCTAGCCCCATACGCATCACTTTGGATTGTCCTTGGTCTGCAACGAAATACTGACCAGGGAATGGACTAAACTTACCCTTAGTGGTGTCTTGCAATATGTCTGAAGTAGAAATCCCCATAATCGCATGAGGGAACCAAACAGCCGGCAATTTGATCTTCGGATTTTTCTTCGCCGCCTCGAACATAGGTAAACCATTATCTTGAATCTCTTCTAAGCCAAGTTTCAAGGTGCTATTGGGTTCTTTCGCCCATTTAAGCCCACCTGGGTTTCCTGCAAAGTCTCCTTTTGCTAAGTGCGTGACACGACCAGAACCGACCCAGTCTCCCTGGTTTTCGCCGTAGAACAGATCGCCTTCTTCGTTAAAGCTATAACCCGCTGGAGAACGCAAACCACCTGCAAAAGGCTCTAATTTACCATCTGGAGTGATTTTTACGAACCAGCCTCGCCATTTGGAAAACTTACCTTCGCCAAAACCCACCCACGCTAAATTCAAACTCACCCACATATCCCCGTTCTTATCGATTACGGGACCATAGGTATATTCGTGGTAGTTTCCGGACAAATCAAATTGATAGATCGGCTCATATAAATCCGCCACTCCATCGCGATCCGTGTCTGAAATTTTCGTCAACTCCCCGCGTTGCGAGCAATAAAATGCCCCATCCTTGTAGGCAAGGCCTAACACTTCGTGCAAACCACTCGCAAACCGACGGTAATAGGTTTGGTGACTTGTTTTTTGGTAAGGATTCTCCACGATCCAAATCTCCCCTCTCCGCGTACTGACCGCCAAACGGCCATCCGGCATCGTAGCTAATCCTCCTACCTCTAAATAGATCTCTTTCGGGATGGGAAGGGTTTTTATTTCGTAATAATCTTGCTCCTTTTTAGGAGCTGGTTTTGTCTGGGCAAAGGCACCTAGGGCCAATGCGAACAATAAAATAAAGGCTGTATATTTTTTCATCGTTACCAAATCAAGTCATAAGTGAATTGCGCCCCTGTAAATGGCACACGAATTTGTTGTGCGCCGGAAGCTATTTTCAAAAGTTCTGCCGCAGCCCCTTTCCATTCCATAAAATTACCCGGCTGAGAAGCCAAGCCATTTTGCAAAATAGACAAATGATGACCCGTGGCTAATACCGCTTCCACATCGGTTTTCTGCGGACTTGCTCCTACCAAGGTCAACGTACGCTTTAATCCATTTCCCGCCGGCTGTATGCGGTCTTCAACGCGCAATTTCGCCGCAGTCCACTCGTACATAAAGATGGGACGACCCGCCTCTAAACGGTAGCCTTTATAGACTAAATCCGTTGAATCTGCTTGTGCTTGATGCGCTAAGGCTAAGGGGAATTTTCCATCTTGAACGACCGTTAAACCGAGAGGCTCAGAAGTCTGAGGCTCGCCTCGGTTATCCCACATTTGGGTGGCATCTAAGAATTTACCCCGCCAAACCTGGAGAATCGCGCCTTGCTTTAAGTCGTAGCTATAATGCAATCCCGCAGGATCTCCCACGTGAATCACGTGCGTCTTCTTCTTCCCTAAATGAAAGGCAAACGAACGTTGTAAAACGGGTTCTGCATTCGCTTTTACCTCGATCAGGCCTACCGCATCTGGATCCAATAACGACGTTCTTTCATGAAGTGAAACTAGACGAGAACCGATGCGCTTCACGTTTAACCCTAAAGCCTTAGGTCCCCAAGGGAAATCCTTGATGTGAACAATCTCTAGGTGATGCTTGCCTGCTTTCAAAAAAGTAGAGGCCGGCACCATTTCGTTAAACCAATGCGCGCCTTTATTCAAGACGACACCATCCACTTTCAATTCGCCAGAGCCTGTCCAAAAGGTTTGAAACTCATACGTATCATCCTCTGGAATGCTTAATTCTGCCTTGTAATGAATCAAATAATCATTGTTCACTGGAATGACGCGATAGGTCAAAGCGGGCAATTTGCCAGACGAAACCGGCTTGGTAGACGGGATAATTGGGTCTGTAAATTTGCCCGTGTAATAGTCATAAGAAACCTCACCAAGAGAGGCTGTAGGCTTTTCGTAAGTTTCAAAACGCAGATTTCTAAAGGCAATCGGGCCGTGATCGCCTTGAATTAAGATAGGGCCAAAGGGCGCTTCTTTATCAAAAATTGCACCGCGCGTCATCCCAGAAACTTCAATATTTTCCTGTACTAAAATGCCATTTAAAATCACTTTCTTAAAAATGGCATTCGCGATTTTTTTACCATTCGCATCGAAACGAGGGGCCTGAAAATCAATTTCTAAGGTTTGCCAAAGGCCGGGAGCTTTACTCGCATTTTGGCGTGGCGCATAACCTTCGTAACCTTCTTTTCCTTTTCCACGCGAATCATCCCAACGCTCATATATACCTCCGCAATCACTGTATTTCACAGTTTTCTTTCCCCAAGAATCATACAACTGCACTTCGTAACGACCTTGCATGTAAATACCTGAATTCATACCCTTAGGCAACATAAAGTCGACTAACAGGCGAATATCTCCATGCTGCATTTTGGACTTCAAATCATCTGTGCGATGGTATTTACCGCCTCTGAGCGTATTCACTAAAACGCCTTGGCCGGGACTTACCTGAAATGCGGTATCTGAATAGGTAGAAAACACGGCCTGTTCAATCGTCCAATTCTGACTGGGTTGATCAAAAGCAGCTAAATCTGTGAGGGGAATCGATTGCTGAGCCCAAACGCAAAAGGGCGTGGCGAACAGCAACAAAAGGAGCAATTTCTTCATTTTAAAATAGGTTTTGGACAAATCTACTGAAAACCATTTGGCCTTTTCATCGGCACATTCAGGACGGTGGTAGAAATTTTAATGGAAATATAAGGAAGATTCTCTTAATTTGAATTCGCTGACTTGAAAAAGCAAAATAAAACCCGATGATATATAAGACGTCTCCCTTCAGGAATCTGCTATTGCACCTGTTTTTTTGGGCTTTCCTGATTGCGCTACCCATCCTTTTAGGACCTAATACGAATTCAACTAACCCAGAAGAAATTCGCCGTTCTTATTTTTGGATTTTTTACATGACCAGTTTTACGGTCATCAATATTCCCTTTTTCTATCTAAATACCGAGATCTTACTCCCCAAGTTATTGAGAGCCAAAGGAGTAATCATTTACCTATTAACCCTTATCGGTGCCATTGTTTTCATGCTATGGATTCATGAGGAATTATTTCACTGGGCTTATTCTAATTTCTTCCCAGGCAATCATTCGGGTGGCGGTGCTAGAAGAGGTGCCTTAATGCGGATGATCTTCCAATTGTTGTTTTATGCCGCAATTGGTACTTCCTATCGATTGATTTCAGACCGAATGAAGGAAGATGAGCAAGTCAAAGAACAGGAGAATGAACGTTTGAAATCTGAGCTCTCTTTTTTGCGCTCACAGATCAGCCCGCATTTCATGTTTAACGTGTTGAATAGCGTCGTTTCTTTGTCCCGCAGAAAGCCTGAAATGGTGGAACCCGTAGTCGTGAAATTATCGGAATTGATGCGCTATATGATTTACGAAACGAATGATTCGATAGTTCCTATCAGTAAAGAATTAGTCTATTTAGAAAGTTATATAGACTTACAGAAGATTCGGTTTGGCGATGATATACAGATTGATTTTAAACATGAATTAGGGCCAAAATCAAGCCATATCGAACCTATGTTATTAATTCCTTTCGTAGAAAATGCCTTTAAACATGGAGTGGGATTCATTGAAAACCCCACCATTGACATCGAATTAAAAGACAGCACCTCTGAATTATTTTTCAGAGTTGCTAATAAAAAAGGGACGGCGATGAACGAGACGAAAGATGAAAGTTCGGGTATCGGACTAACGAACGTGAAACGCCGTTTGGAATTGTTATATCCTACGAATCACCAGTTAGAGGTGAATGATACAGGCTCCGATTTTATCATCACACTCACCATTCAACACCTGTAATATGTCAGAGGAAAATCTAGTAGAAATCCCGGGTAGCATTTTGAAGTGCATGGCAGTGGATGATGAGAGTTTAGCTTTGGATTTAGTTGAAGATAACATCTCCAAAGTTCCTTTTTTGCAACTCGTGAAGCGCTGTCGCAATGCCATGGAGGCAGTAGAATACTTGGAGAATAATCCGGTGGACTTATTGTTTCTGGACATCCAAATGCCCGGAATGACAGGCTTGCAATTTTTAGAAAGTTTGACCACAAAACCGATGGTTATCTTTGTGACGGCCTACCAACAATATGCCTTAGATGGCTTCAATTTAGATGTCATCGACTACGTCTTAAAACCAATCAATTTTGAGCGCTTTTTAAAGGCTAGTCATAAGGCACTTGACTATCACAAGAGCAAGCAAATGCTGAATAAACCGACAGAAGCTCCTAAATTAGAGTTCATTTTCATTCATGCGGATTACTCCTTGATGAAGATTATGCTCGAAGACATTCTCTACATCGAAGGCCTAAAAGACTACATTAAAATCCACCTAAGAACCCAAAAATTCCCGGTTGTCTGCCGCATGACGATGAAGTCAATAGAGGAAAAACTGCCCTCCACGGAATTCATTCGGGTGCACAAATCGTTCATCGTTTCACTCAGCAAGATGGAGTCGATTCGCAGCCAAAAAATCAAAATAGGCGAGAACCACATTCCGATCAGCGAAAGTTATTCTGAGCATTTTTACCAAATCATCGGCTATCAAAAGCAATAAATTGTAACTTTGAGAATTGACCGAACATTCACGCATGTCCATTCTTAAAAAATTAGCTGGCGAAACCCTTTCCTACGGATTCAGTACAATCCTGGGGCGCTCCCTGAATTTTTTATTGGTTTTCATCCATACCGCCGCCTTTATGCCGGCTGCTTTAGGCGTGAACGTGAAGCTCTACGGCTATGTCGCTATTGCTAATATCATCTACACCTACGGAATGGAAACGGCTTATTTTCGCTATGCGAAAGAGGCGCCAGAACGCTATTACAATCTCATTTTAACCGCTATCATCCTCACTTCAGGACTATTTACCCTTGGATTATTTGTCTTTGCTGACCCCTTGATGGCACAACTAGGCTATGAAGGAAAAGGTCAATTCATGCGTTGGTTAGCCTTGATTTTGGCGATCGACGCGGTGACAGCTATTCCTTTCGCGCGTTTAAGATTGGAACGTAAAATTCAATTATTTGTCAAGGCAAAAATCGTTTCCATCCTCCTAAATGTAGGATTGAACCTTTTCTTTTTAGCGCTTTTAAAACCGATGCAGGAAGGTCACTGGGGTCCCGTCTTTTTACAGAATCTCTATTTCCCAAGTATCGGAGCCGGTTATATTTTCCTAGCTAATCTACTTTCAAACGCAAGTCTATTCTATTGGTTACGCTCCTCTTTTACTGATTTCAAGTGGACCTGGGATAGTGCCGAAATGAAAAAATTGTGGGTCTACTCCTACCCCATCATGTTCATGAGTTTAGCGGCGATGTTTAACTTAATGTTCGACCGTTTATTGCTAGAGGAGTTTCTACCTGAAGGATTTTATCCAGGAAGAAGTTCAGAGGACGCCCTAGGAATTTATGGCAACTGCTATAAACTTTCCGTGTTTATGAGTTTAGCCATTCAGGCCTTTAAGTACGCAGCGGAACCTTTCTTTTTAGGCTCAAAATCCGCGGAAAATTCGCCATCAAATTTAGCCCTGGTAAGCCATTGGTTTGTGATTGTTTGTTTGATTTTGTGGGTGGGGGTAAGTGCTAATTTATTCTGGATTCAAGGCTTATTTTTGCGTCAATCTATCTATTGGGAAGGCATCGGGGTGGTGCCCGTTTTATTGCTTGCTAACTTGTTTTTAGGGGTGTATTATACGCAATCGGTTTGGTTTAAAAAGACAAATAAAACCTACATGGGCACGGTGATTACGGTGACTGGACTAGCCGTTACTTTGATTGGGAATGTCATTTTCATCCCTATCTATGGCTATATGGCTTGTGCCTATTCTTTCTTGACTTCAGCCATCGTGATGACTTTATTGTGTTATGTAGGAGGCCAAAAATACGACCCAGCACCCTACCGATGGATGGCAGCCATCGTGTACATTGGTTTAGGTGTGATCGCTATACAGTCTGGCTCTATCTTAGCCAGTTTACAAATTCCGTTATTCATCAGTCAGAACATCGGATTTATTTGTATTTTGGCCTACATTTTACTGAAAGAATTCTCCTGGAAAAACGGGAAACCTAGCTTAACCCTGAAATGAAAAGTGAACTAAAAATGCAATACCTAAACCTCAAGCTGAAGATCAGCGGGATGGTAGCGCGTTTACACGAATTTCAAGGCACCCTCGTCCAAAAACAAGCGGAACTCGAAGATCTCCAACAAAAGCTAGCTCTAAAATCAGAGGAACTGGTTAAAACCCAAAGACGGTTAAAAGAATTGGAGAAAAACTTTAAAAAATCAGATAATTTCGCTAAAATTGTAGCTAGTACAGATAACACAGCAATTCCCAATGCTGAGTTGAAACAAAAGTTAGAAGAATATATTACAAAAATAGATCATTGCATTGACCAATTACGCAATCCATGAATCCTAAAATCCCTTGTAATCTACTGGTAGGCATACAAAGTATCGCCTTAAGGGTTAGTCCGGGTGAAGAGGCTTACGTACGAAATGCAGCATCATTAGTGAACAGACTTGTTCGTTATTACGAACAGCAGACAAATAGTTCAGATCCCGCAGCCGTGATGGCGATGGTGGCACTCGATTTAGCCATGTGTGGTTTGAAATTTGACGCAGAACACAATTCACTCCAGGACGACGTTTTGGAAGAAAATAACGAATTGTTATCACTTGCGGCCGAGTTCACAGTATAATTTTCCTTTTCTTTCGATTTTTCCGGGGACTACTGTATAAACACACATTCGTTCTATATGTCCACTATATTAACTTTTATTATCCCTCTTATTGCTGCGGCTGGAGGTTTATTTGCCGGGAAAGTATTCTACTCGAAAGTAAATAAAAACATCGAAGGGGATGCACAACGCAAAGCGGAAGACATCCTAAAAAATGCAGAAATCTCTGCAGAAAACATCAAGAAAGACCGTATGCTTGAAGCGAAGGAGAACTTCCTACGTCTTCGTGCTGAATTCGAAGAAGAGTCTCAAAACAAAAAGGGAATTCTGTTAGAGAACGAACAAAAACTACGCGAAAAAGAGCGCGTTTTAGCGCAACAAGCGGAGCAACAACGTACGGCTGAACAAGAATTGCATTCTGCAAAACAAAGCGTACAGGCTAAGGAAGAAAATTTCCGTAAGAAACTAGAAGACGTAGAGAAGAAGCGCGAAGAGGCGGAAGCCATGTTAGCGAATCAGATCAGCCAACTAGAGAAAATTGCTGGTCTTTCAGCAGATGAAGCACGCCAACAAATTATGGATGCTTTAAAGGCAGAAGCAGAATCGAAAGCGAGTTCACTAGTGAAACAAGCGATCGAAGAAGCGAAATTAACGGCTACGAAAGAAGCGAAGAAAGTTGTGATCGAAACGATACAACGTACAGCGGCTGAAAACGCGATCGAAAACTGCGTGTCTGTATTCAACATTGAATCAGACGATATCAAAGGTAAAATCATCGGTCGTGAAGGACGTAACATCCGTGCGCTTGAAGCGGCTACGGGTGTGGAATTCATCGTAGATGATACGCCGGAGGCGATTATCATTTCAGGTTTTGATCCAGTTCGCCGAGAGATTGCTCGTTTATCTTTGCACCGTTTGGTACAGGATGGCCGAATTCACCCAGCTCGTATTGAGGAAGTTGTGAATAAGACCCGTAAGAACATCGACGATGAGATCATCGAAATCGGTGAGAAGACCGTGATCGACTTAGGTATTCACGGTTTGCACCCAGAATTAATTAAGATGGTGGGACGTATGCGTTTCCGTTCCTCTTATGGCCAAAACTTGTTACAACACTCTCGCGAGGTCGCGAAACTTTGTGCAACGATGGCTGCTGAATTGGGATTGAATGCGAAACTAGCGAAACGTGCAGGTCTATTGCATGATATTGGTAAAGTTTGGCATGAAGAACCAGAACTTCCTCATGCATTGTTAGGAATGGAGCTGGCTCAGAAATACAAAGAGCATCCTGAAGTATGTAATGCGATTGGGGCTCACCACGATGAGTGCGAGATGACTTCCATGATCTCTCCTATCATTCAGGTGTGTGATGCGATCTCTGGATCTCGTCCAGGTGCACGCCGCGAGATGATGGAGTCGTACATGAAGCGTCTTCGTGATTTAGAAACATTGGCTACCTCATTCGATGGTGTTCAGAAGTGCTATGCGATCCAAGCGGGTCGTGAGCTTCGTATCATGGTCGATTCAGAGAATGTAAGCGATGAAAAAGCGTCTAACTTATCATTTGATATTTCTCAAAAAATCGAGAAAGAGATGCAGTATCCTGGTCAAATCAAAGTAACGGTGATTCGCGAAATGCGCGCCGTGAACTTTGCAAAATAGGATCGAAATCGAGTATATTTATGGCGCCACCCTGCGGGTGGCGCCATTTTTTTTACACTACAATGCTAGAAATAAAATCTCCCCAAACCGACTCCGACTGGAAAGCCTACTACGCCTTGCGCTTTAACGTATTAAGAGAGCCTTGGAACCAACCGCTGGGTTCAGAAGTTTTGGCAGATGAGGACCAAGCTATTCACGCCATAGCAATCGACGATAATGAAGTTTTAGGCGTAGCTCGCATGCACGAATCGGCTGAAAAACAAGGCCAGGTACGCTGCGTAGCTACTGCAACCGCCGCTCAGGGCAAAGGAATTGGAAAAACCATCATGGCTTACTTAGAAAAGAAGGCAATTGAAAAAGGCTGGACTGAAATAGTCTTGGAGGCGAGGGAAAATGCCGTGCCCTTTTATGAGGCAATTGGCTATACGATTGTCGCCGAATCCTATCTATTGTTCGGCGAAATCCAACATTACCGAATGCAGAAAAGCCTATAAAAAAAGCGCTACCTCTTTCGAAATAGCGCTTCAATTATTTTCTGCAAAGACTAGTGCTTGTGTTCTAAGCCTTGTGCACTTGGAATCTGATTAAATTCAATCCCAGATTTACGTGCATCTTTGAACGCTTCCTTCGGCTTGATGCTCAAGATTTGGAATAATTCCGCATCTGATTTCGTATCCGGATTAGGCGTCGTCAATAAGACATCACCAGAGAAGATCGAATTTGCACCTGCCATAAAGCAGAAAGCCTGGCCTTCGTAGTTTAATTCTAAACGCCCCGCTGATAAACGAACCGCTGACTTGGGCATCATGATTCGAGCAGTAGCGATAACGCGCACTAGATCCCAAACAGAGGCTGTCTTTTGATTCTCAAAAGGTGTTCCCTCTACTGGAACTAGATTGTTTACCGGAACTGATTCTGGATGCTCTGGCAAATTCGCTAACGTCAAAAGCATTCCAATGCGATCTCCCGCACTTTCACCCATTCCTATGATACCACCTGAACAAACAGATAATTTTGCTTTACGTACGTTGCCTAGCGTCTCTAAGCGATCATCGTAGGTACGCGTTGAGATAACATCATCGTAATATTCCTCACTCGTATCGATATTGTGGTTGTAGGCATAAAGACCCGCATCCTTTAATTTCTGCGCCTGCTCTTCAGATAACATGCCTAACGTACAGCAAACTTCCATGCCTAAGGAATTCACGCCTTTAACCATATCTAGTACACGGTCAAAGTCCTTGTTATCACGCACCTCGCGCCAAGCCGCTCCCATACAGAAACGAGAACTACCACTGTCTTTCGCGCGGTTTGCTGCTTGAATAACCTCCTCATATGGAAGTAATTTTTGCACCTTCACATTTGTGTGGTAACGAGCTGCCTGCGAGCAATAAGAACAATCCTCTGGGCAACCACCCGTTTTGATGGAAAGCAAGGTCGAGATTTGGACCTCATTCGGGTCAAAATTCTCGCGGTGCACTGTCGCCGCTTGATAGACCAAATCCAAAAAGGGTTGGTTGTATATTTTTTCTACCTCTTCCCGAGTCCAATTATTACGTACCATATAAAATTAATTTCTATTCAAATTCCATTAAATAAGGCATCATTGCTAAGAAGCCTTCTCTTTTTTTCCAACGGTTTACCTCAAACATGGAGGAAGCCCAAGGGATATTTTTAGCTAACAAACGCTCTGATAACGAAGTTTCAGAAGTCGCAGAACTTAATAACTCATCCACGAATGATTTTGCCTTCGGATAAACCGACACCTTGTAAGCACCCGGCTTTAATTTTGCTTTAGAGGCCGCTATCTCAATCGCCTTATCTAAACCGCCTAATTCATCCACTAAACCAATTTGTTTTGCCTGAGCTCCTGTCCAAACACGGCCACCTGCTACCGATTGCAAGCGTTGTAATGTCATCTTGCGACCTGCCGCTGCTTTCGTCGTAAAAGAAAGATAGCCCTTGTCAACCGATTTCTGAACGACTGATTTTTGGAAATCGGTTAAGGCTCCTGCTGACGTCATAAAGTTCGAATTCGCATGTGTATTCACATGATCCTGGGTAATACCCAAGGTATTTTTTAGGAAATTATCCACATTGAACCAGGCAGCAAAAATACCAATGGAACCCGTGATAGTCGTAGGTTGGGCAACAATTACATCCGTTCCCATCGCCATATAATAGCCACCTGAAGCAGCATAATTTGACATAGACGAGATAATCGGTTTTACCTTCTTGGTTAATTCAATCTCACGCCACATGATATCGGAAGCTAAAGAGGATCCACCCGGCGAATCAATGCGAAGCACGATCGCTTTGACTGATTTACTCTCGCGCAATTTCTTCAATTCTTTCACGAAATCATCTGAACCAATATTTCCCTCAGAAGCTCTTGTTCCTGAGATCTCTCCTTCAGCCACTAAAACCGCAATGCGATCCTTCCCTTCTACCTCATCAATTGGATTTTTTGCCTTCAAATAATTATTCACAGACACATAAATCACCTTTTCTTTTTCTCCAGATCCCTTCTTTAATAAGGCCTCAAACTCATCCCAATATCCTTGCTTCACCATTCCTAATTTCTCCGCGTTAGAAGGCTCAAAAGCCTGTAAACTATCCGCAATCAAATCTAATTTACGAACGGGGATATTTTTAGACCGAGCAATTTTGTCAAACACATAGGTATTAATCGACTGTAAGAAAGAGGATGTCTGCGCCTTGTTTTCTTCGCTCATATCTTCACGAATGAAAGGTTCTACCGCCGATTTGTACGTACCCACGCGGAACACTAAAGGCTCTATTTCTAATTTGTCTAAAGCTTTCTTGTAGAAGGTATATTGTACGCTAATACCATTAAAATCTAAGAGACCATTGGGATTCAAATAGGTCTTATCCGCCACAGAAGAGACATAATAGCCTTTTTCCGTGTACGAATTAGCATAGGCATACACAAACTTGCCGGACTTTTTAAACTTCTGAATCGCCTCACGAATTTCGGATAATTGCGCATATCCGGCGATCGGAAAACTAGCGTCTAAATAGATCCCCTTGATTTTAGGATCGACTTTGGCCCGCTCTAAAGCAGACAAAACCTGAATTAATCCCAAATTCTCCGGCGGAGCAAAATACAAATCCGTTAAAGCCGCGAAGGGATTGTCTTCCGTCGTCGCGTTCTCCACGATGGGACGATTCAAATCCAATTTCAACACGGAATTATCTTTCAAATCATAGACCTCATCCGAACTATCCATGGCGGCACCTACGCCAGCCAATAGCAATAACGAGACGATTGCAAAAAGAAAAAGTCCAACGACTGTCGCTAACGAATATTTGACAAATTGCCACATAGCTTTACATGTTAAGGTTTTCTAACCAAAGTTTTTACGGTAGTCCTCGCGCGCTTGACGAATCACTTCGAAAGCTACTTCGCGACCATAAATATCATCAATATCAACCGCACTTGAGGAGGTTTCTCCTGGCAACATTTTATAGGTCCAGAAATAGTGTCTCAAACGCTCTACGATATCTTTAGGTGCATCCGCAATGTCTTTCCATTTGCCATAAATCGGATCATCCTTCAATACCGCAATAATTTTATCATCCGCCTCACCCTTATCAATCATGCGAATTCCTCCAATCGGAATCGCTTGACATAAAATATCTCCGTGCGTAATCGCACGCTCTGAAAGCACTAAAATATCCAACGGATCGCCATCCCCTCTTTCAATATCCTTACCAGAATACTTGCGCGCTAATTCCGCGATGCCATCTGAACAATAGGTTTGAGGCAAAAAGCCATATAAAGCTGGAACAATGTTCGAGAATTTCTGCGGACGGTCGATCTTCAGATATCCCGTTTGCTTGTCAATCTCGTATTTCACCGTATCCGTAGGAACAATTTCAATAAACGCGGTCACTAATTCAGGCATTTGATCACCTATTTGAACGCCATGCCAAGGATGTGCCTTAAAGAAGTTTCTATTCATAATCTTTTTATTAAATCTAACTTAGGTTAAAAATCCCTGCAAATTACGAAAAACAAAGGATAAATTCTGCTAAATTTGTTGTTTGCATTGCGCTAATAGACATGATTTATCCAATTATACCCTACGGGGACCCTGTTTTAAGAAAAGTCGCATCCCCTATTGAATTAGGGAGCATCGATTTAATCAAATTATCGGAAGATATGTTTGAGACCATGTATGCGGCCAGCGGCGTTGGTTTAGCTGCTCCACAGATTGGCATGGACATTCGTTTGTTTGTGGTGGACGGTCGTCCCATGAACGAGGGAGAAAAGGACGAGGATGTAGATGAGTCTTTAATCGGCTTTAAGAAGGTGTTTGTGAATCCGACTATTTTGGAAGAAACAGGCGACGAATGGGGATTCGAGGAAGGATGTCTTTCTATCCCAGGTATTCGCGGCGAGGTGTATCGCCCAGAATACGTGAAAATTCACTACTGGACGGAGCAAGGCGAAGAAAGAACGGATCTTTTCGAAAGCTTAGCTGCTCGCATTATCCAACATGAATACGATCATATCGAAGGTATTTTATTCACAGATCATTTGAATCCCGTGAAGAAGCGCCTCATCAAAAATAAGTTAAGTGATATCACGCGAGGAAAAGTTTCCGTGGATTACAAAATGAAGCTTACTCGTTAATTAGACAGATGAAAATTTCCCTTAATTGGTTACGTGATTTTATTGATATTTCGAAGCTTCCTGCCCAAGGTAGCCCCGAAGAATTAGACGTTTTATTAACGAACACTGGACTGGAAGTGGAAGGCATTGAGCCGCACGATAAAGTTCCAGGAGGATTGAAAGGATTCGTCGTGGGTGAAGTTTTGACCTGCGAAAAATTCGAAGTGAAAGAGAAAACCTTGAGCCTGACGACGGTAGACGCAGGTTTGGACGAAATATTAACGATTGTATGTGGAGCTGCGAATGTAGCAGCAGGCCAAAAAGTGATCGTCGCCACTCCTGGCACCCAATTATACGATAAAGAGGGCAAAGAATTATTCAAAATCGAGAAGCGCAAGGTCTACGGACAGCCATCGGAGGGAATGATTTGTGCAGAAGATGAAATAGGCTTAGGAACATCACACGATGGGATATTAGTATTAGACACTCAGGTGCCTAACGGAACCCCAGCAGCTTCGTTTTTTGACATCGCTGGAGATTTAGTACTAGAAATCGGATTAACGCCAAACCGTGCGGATGCTGCCTCTCACTGGGGTGTAGCACGCGATATTCGTGCCGTGACGGGTCTTCCAATTCAATTGCCATCGCCAGCCTTAGTGATCGAAAGCAATGCACATCCGATCGCAGTAGAAGTGAAAGACGCTGGTTGTGACCGTTTCTGCGGCATCACGATGGATGGCATTCAAGTAGCACCTTCCCCAGCTTGGTTACAGGAGCGTTTAACAGCCATCGGATTGCGTCCCATCAATAACGTAGTCGATATCACCAATTTCATCTGCCACGGATTAGGCCAACCGATGCACGCCTACGATTGGAATGAAATCAAAGGCGGGAAATTAATCGTCGATACTTTGGCAGCTGGTACCGTATTCAAAACCTTAGACGGCATTGAACGCAAATTAACAGGCGAAGAATTAATGATCTGCGACGCTTCTGGCGCTATCGGCATGGCTGGCGTGATGGGCGGAGAAGATTCAGGCATTAAAGACAGCACCACAAGGGTATTCCTTGAAGTCGCTCATTTTAAACCAGAACGCATTCGTAAAGCAAGCCAAATTCATGGACTTAAAACCGATGCGTCTTTCCGTTTCGAGCGTGGCACGGATATTCAGGCGAAATTATTCGCATTAGAATACGCAGCCCAATTAATTCAAGAGTTAGCCGGCGGAAAAATCACGTCTGAGCCGTTCGATTATTATCCAACTCAGGTTGAATTAGTCAGCATTCCAGTCAGCGTTCGCCGCGTGCAACAATACATCGGTATTGAATTAGCCGCTGATCGAATCAAGGAAATTTTGACGCTGTTAGATTTCAAAATCGAAGCAGATAAAGGGGACGAATTCGTTGCAATCTCGCCTGCTTACCGCGTTGATGTGACCAGAGAGGCAGATATCATCGAGGAAATCTTGCGTATCCATGGTTTAGATAACATTCCGTTATCGGATCATTTGAGCGCGAATTTCATCTCGGAATTCCCTTTGTTAGACAAGGAGCGCGTGCAGTTGAATATCTCACAGATTTTGACGGCCAAAGGCTTCCAGGAAATCATCACTAACTCACTAACGAAAGCCGATGCGCACGCATCGATCGCCAAAGATTTATCCTTCGAAACGGTAGAAATCCTAAACCGTCTTTCCGAAGACCTAGGCGTGATGAGACAACATATGTCTTTCGCCGGATTAGAGGTATTAGCACACAATATTAACCGCCGTCAAAAAGATTTGAAAGTCTTTGAATTTGGCAAAACCTACCATAAAAAAGGCGCTAAATACATCGAAAAGAAGCATTTAGCCTTATTCACGACGGGTTTATGGGCCGGAGAAACCTGGTCCAGCGCACCTACGAAAACGGCACTTCACCATTTATATCAAGTCAGCATCGAATTAATGCGCTCACTCGGGGTAACCGAATTTGAGACAGATACCATCGAGAATTCGAGTGTATTTGCCTTCGGATTACGCATTTCCATCAACAAGAAAGCGTGCCTCGAAGTAGGGATGATTCACCCGAATTTAGCTAGTAAATGGGAGGTAAAACAAGACGTGTTCTTCGCCGATTTCGACTGGGATTATTGGGTGAAACAAGAAAAGGCAGACTTCGTCTACCAAGAGATTTCTAAATTCCCAGAGGTTCGTCGCGATTTATCACTTGTTATTGATAAAACGGTTAGCTACCAAGCGATTCGCAAACTAGCGGAGCAATACGAGAAGAATTTACTGAAAAACGTGTCGATTTTTGACGTCTATGAGGGCAAAAATCTTGGCGAAGGCAAGAAAGCTTATTCTGTAAGCTTTACGCTACAAGATGAGTCTCAAACCTTAACAGATAAGGTGATTGAGTCCACGATGGATCGCTTAATGAAAGGATTCGAGAAGGAAATAGGGGCGCTAATTCGAAAGTAATTAGCGCTTGAACATGCCACCCAAATTAGGCATCTTCATCTTTCCGTCCTGCACCTTGTTCATCATCTTCATCATTTTGCGCATGTCTTCGAACTGCTTCAACAGGTTATTCACCTCTTGAATCGATGTTCCCGACCCTGCCACAATGCGATTCTTGCGTGATGGGTTCAAAATATCTGGATTCTGACGCTCCTTCGCAGTCATCGAATTGATGATTGCTTCAATAGGCTTGAAAGAATCATTGGAAATATCCACATCCTTCACCGCTTGGCTCATCCCTGGCACCATACCCATCAAATCCTTGATGTTACCCATCTTCTTGATTTGCTGTAATTGTGCGTAGAAATCCTCAAACGTAAAGTTGTTTTGGCGTATTTTCTTATTTAAACGAGCTGCTTCATCTTCGTCAAAAGCCTGCTGCGCACGCTCCACTAAAGACAACACGTCCCCCATTCCGAGGATACGGTTCGCCATACGATCAGGATAGAACTGATCTAAGGCTTCCATTTTCTCCCCAGTAGAAATGAATTTGATTGGTTTATCGACAATTTGACGGATAGAAAGGGCCGCACCACCGCGGGAATCCCCATCTAATTTCGTTAAGACAACGCCATCAAAATTTAATCGATCATTAAAGGTCTTCGCCGTATTCACCGCATCTTGACCCGTCATGGAATCCACGACGAACAAAATCTCGGTCGGCTTAATCGCCTCTTTTACAGCAGCGATCTCATTCATCATCACCTCATCCACCGCTAAACGACCCGCTGTATCGACAATGACTACTTTTTTACCCATTTTACGGGCATAAGACAACGCGTTCTCTGCGATGCTAACGGCATTCTTATTTTCAGGCTCTGCGTACACCTCCACTCCGACCTGCTCTCCCAATACTTTCAATTGGTCAATCGCCGCAGGACGGTAAATATCGCAGGCTACTAATAGCACATTGCGCCCCCCTTTTTTAATGTATTGAGCTAATTTACCCGAGAAAGTCGTCTTACCAGAACCTTGTAAACCCGCGATTAAAACGACAGCTGGATCGCCTTTTAGGTTAATGTCCTGCTTTTGGCCACCCATTAACTGGGTTAACTCTTCGTGAACGATTTTAATCAATAATTGACCAGGCTCGACGGAGATCAGGATTTTTTGGCCCATTGCCTGATCCTTAATGCGATCAGTAATCTCTTTTGCCACCTTATAGTTAACGTCCGCGTCCATCAAGGCACGGCGAATTTCCTTCACCGTAGCGGCAACGTTAATATCTGTAATTCTGCCATTCCCCTTCAGGGTACGCATAGCAGTGGTCAACTTCGAACTTAAATTCTCAAACATAGTATCTAAAAAAAGGACTGCAATTTACGCTTTTTCAGGCAAATTTTAATCAAATAAAATTGTCTTGTTTTCATGAATAAAGACGCGATCTTCGAGGACGAGTTGCAAAGCTTTGGCCAAAACCGATTTTTCTACTTCCTTTCCCGCCTTCGACATTTGTTTCGCATCATAAGAGTGGTTTACTGACACCACATCTTGACAAATAATCGGACCTTCATCTAAATCATCCGTCACAAAATGAGCGGTCGCTCCAATAATCTTTACGCCACGCTGAAAAGCTTGCTGGTACGGATTAGCTCCGACAAAGGCAGGCAAAAAAGAATGGTGAATATTGATCATCTTACCTAAATAGGCAGAAGCAAATTCTGGTGTCAGAATGCGCATATATTTAGCCAGCACGATTAAATCAGGATTTGCTGCATCAATAATCAGCCTAAGCTGCGCCTCATGCGCTTCTCTCGTTAACCCTTCTGCCGGCACGTGAGTAAATGGTATCGAAAACTGGGCACAAAGTGGTGCTAACACCGCATGATTACCTACCACCCCCACAATCGAAAAGGGCATATCTTCGAATTGAGATTTAATCAATAAATCTCCCAAACAATGGTGCTCTTTCGTCACACATACTAAAACTCGCTTCTTAGCTGGCGGAATCACCTCGACTTTTGCATCTGAAGGCAAGACGGCTTCGATCTCCTGAGTCAGCGACTTCAGATCTGTAGATCCGCTAAAAGAAACCCGCATAAAAAAGCGATCCTTAGGTTCATCCACAAATTCATTGGTTTGGGTGACATTCAATAATTTAGCGAATAACACCCCCGTTATTTTATGAACTAAACCCTTCTCATCCCTACAAGCAATCTTAATTACTGTTTCCATCAAAAAAAAGCGAAATTTTGACAAAAATACCCCAAAATAATGGAGGAAAAAAGATTTAGTCTTTACCTTTGCAAGATTAACACAACCTATCAAAATTTTGATATAACAAAAATGGAAAAAATTAAAGTTGCCAACCCAGTCGTTGAATTAGACGGCGACGAAATGACTCGAATTATCTGGAAATTCATCAAGGATAAATTAATCTTACCTTATTTAGATCTAGACATTAAGTACTATGATTTAGGTGTAGAATACCGCGACGAGACGAATGACCAAGTAACTATCGAAGCAGCTGAGGCAATCAAAAAATACGGTGTAGGTATCAAATGTGCTACCATCACTCCTGATGAGGCTCGTGTAACCGAATTCGATTTGAAGCAAATGTGGAAATCTCCAAACGGAACGATCCGTAACATCCTAGATGGTACCGTTTTCCGTGAGCCAATCGTTTGTGCAAACGTTCCTCGTTTAGTTCCTAACTGGACTGCTCCGATCATGATCGGTCGTCACGCGTTTGGTGATCAATACCGCGCAACTGACTTCGTCACGAAAGGAAAAGGTAAATTAACCGTTACATTCCAACCAGAAGATGGTGGTGCAGCTCAAACGTTCGAAGTATACAACTTCAAAGGTGATGGCGTTGCGATGACTATGTACAACACAGATGAATCCATCAAAGGTTTCGCACACTCTTGCTTTAACATGGCATTGAGCAAAGGATGGCCTCTATATTTATCGACTAAGAACACGATCTTGAAGAAATACGATGGTCGTTTCAAAGATATCTTCGAAGAGATCTACCAAGCAGATTACAAAGCGAAATTCGAAGCTGCAGGGATCGTTTATGAGCACCGTTTGATCGATGACATGGTGGCTTCTGCGTTAAAGTGGAATGGCAACTTTGTTTGGGCTTGTAAAAACTACGATGGAGACGTTCAGTCTGATACCGTTGCGCAAGGTTTCGGTTCATTAGGCTTAATGACTTCTGTATTGATTACACCAGACGGAAAAGTGATGGAAGCGGAAGCGGCTCACGGAACGGTGACTCGCCACTACCGCGATCACCAAGCTGGGAAGCCTACTTCTACGAATCCAATCGCATCTATCTTCGCTTGGACTCGTGGTTTAGAATTCCGTGGTAAATTAGACAACAATGCGGCCTTGATTAATTTCTGCCAAACATTGGAAAAAGTATGTGTTGCGACAGTAGAGTCAGGTAAGATGACCAAAGACTTAGCCGTTTGTATCCACGGTAACAAAGTTACTCACGGAGAGCACTACTTATACACAGAAGAGTTCTTAGAGGCTTTAGATACGAATTTGAAAGCTGCGCTGGCGTAAGTCGCCGCAGGCGGCTTAGTCGCGACTACGTCGCTTAGTCGTTGCTTCGCAACTTAGTCGAAAATGAGTCGTCTCTTCGAGACTTAGTCGACTTCGTTTTAGTCGTTGCTTCGCAACTTAGTCGAAAAAGAGTCGTCACTGCGTGACTTAGTCGACTTCGTCTTAGTCGTTGCTTCGCAACTTAGTCAAAGAGTCCGGAGGGGAAGAAATTCCTCTTCGGATTTTTTTTGTGCTGACATTTTCGACTAAGTCCGCAGAACGACCAAACGACGCAGTCGTGACTAAATCGCACAGCGATGACTAAGCCGAAGGCGACTAAGGCGCAAGCTCCGACCAAACGACGCAGTCGTGACTAAGCCGAAGGCGACTAAGGCGCACCGCGCCGACTAAGCCGAAGGCGACTAGATTTTTTTATTTTAAGCCCTGGCTTAAAATAAAAAAAATCGCGCCGATTGCTCAGCGCGATTCCTTCTTATCGTTTTGTTTCAAATACTATTCTGAAACCACAGAGAAAGCAATCTTGTGTTTTACTTCTTTGTGTAAGTCAAGCGTAGCAGCGTAATCGCCGGTTGTCTTCACTTCTGTATCGAATGAAATCTTCTTACGATCGATATCGAAACCTTTTTCTTTCAACATCTCTGAAATTTGAAGGCTAGTCACACGACCAAAGATTTTTCCGCTATCACCTGTCTTCGCAGGAATAGTTAATGTCATTTCACCGATAGCTGTAGCTAAATCGAATGCATCTTGACGAACTTTCTCTACTTTGTGAGCAGCTTGCTTGATGTTTTCCGCTACAACCTTGCGGTTAGACGGAGTCGCCATGATAGCGAAACCTTGTGGAATTAAGTAATTACGACCGTAACCAGCTTTCACTGCAACGATATCGTTTTTGTAACCTAATCCAGCAATATCTGTTTTTAATATAATTTCCATCTTATGTTTACAATCAAATGTTTATTGGATAAGGTACTATTTTAAACCGTCAGCCACGTAAGGCATCAAAGCCAAGTGACGAGCACGCTTGATAGCTTGTGCCACACGACGTTGGAATTTCAAAGAAGTTCCAGTGATACGACGAGGTAAGATTTTACCTTGCTCGTTCACTAACTTCAATAAATAATCAGGGTTTTTGAAATCGATGTATTGAATACCAGATTTCTTGAAACGGCAATACTTTTTGCGGTTTCCGTTTTTATCTACAGGTTCGTTAACTAGTGTCATATTATGCTTCTGTTTTTTCTGGTTTTCTACCTACTAATCCTTTTCTCTTTTTTTCGTTATAAGCTAATGCATGCTTATCTACCGCTAGGGTTAAGAAACGAATCACGCGCTCATCACGCTTGTATTCTAATTCTAATTTAGCGACTAAGGTAGGAGCTGCTGCGAATTCGAAAATTTGATAGTATCCAGTGTGCTTGTTCTGAATCGGGTAAGCTAACTTACGTAAGCCCCAAGCGTCTTCATGAACGATTTGCGCACCGTTTTCTACCAACAGATTCTTGAATTTCTCAACAGTGTCCTTTGTCTGTTGTTCAGACAAAACGGGAGTTAAAATGAACACCGTCTCATAGTTTTTTAATTCCATAAAAAAATTGTTGTTTAAAAACTGGTAAAAATTTGGACTGCAAAGGTACGAATATTCCTTCACAATCAAAACGTTAACAACAAAATTTTGGAATTAGCGCACTTCGAAGGTTCCTAGCCCAATCAAATATCCCTCCGCATAAAGTTCAATTTCATGCTTCCCAGCTTTGAACCCATTAGGTCTAGAATAGATAAATTCCACCGATTGGTGGTTGTTTTCATAGAAAATACGCTGGCGACTCGTGAAAGTTAATTCGCGACCTTTGAAATCAAAGGTGCCGGAGCCTAGATTGTAATCAGAAATGGTCGTTCCGGTAGGTTCAATGATGCGCAAAAAGACTGTTTTAATCTCTTTACTTGCGAACGTATTTTCCTGCAAATGGAACATTACGCGAATTTTATCGACTTTGCGGGCTTTTTGATTGTTAACGGAGGACTCTTTACCTCGAGAAGAAATGGCATACACATTTACTCCCTCCGCACGCAAGGCAGCGGCAGCACTCACCTTTTCGGTTAATTCCTTATTCCGAATTTCCAGCACGCGGGACTTTTCACTGAGTTCCCTTTCCTTTAGGTCAAAGGTTTTGCTCGAATCCTCGAGTGCCTTTTGGATATTCACTAAACCTACTTTTAGAATTTGAGCTTCGCGGCTTAGGGAATCGTTGCGTAGAATTAAAACGACGTTTTCCTTCTTCAATTTTTTAATTTCGGCATCCTTTTGACCTAAGAGGTGCAAATAATAACTAAGTTTCTTTTGGAATTCGGCTGGATCGATGTCGCTTAAATGCTTCTGATCGCCTAGGATTTGGGCTTTGGCCTTTTCTAATTCATTGACTTTACCGCCTAATTTTTTGATTTGGACTAAACGCAAATTCAATTGTTCTGCTACTGAATCCAGCTTCACCTGGGCATTTTCGACAAATTCCGCCTGAGAAGGTTGCGTAATTCGATCCAGCAGACCAAACTTATCCGACAGAATATAGGCCAGCAATAAAAAAACCAACAGCGTTAACCAGGTCACGCGACTCTTCAAACTACTTTCGTTTCCCCTCGAATTATCCGATTCCATTTATTTGCTTTATTTGATCTTTTACTCCTGAATCAAAAATAATAAATTAATTTTAATATTATTTTTTAGTCCAAACAAAATTTAGCCTTAACGCCCTATGGCAATCGCAGAACAAATTTCCTTGATTAACAAGCAATTAAACGACAGCGCCGCTCGACTTATTGTGGTCACGAAGACAAGAAGCATCGAGGAGCTACAAGAAACGTATGCGGCGGGGGCGATTGAATTTGGAGAAAACCGCGTGCAAGAGATGGTCGAAAAGCAGGCGGTGTTGCCTGAGGACATTCTTTGGCATCAAATAGGACACCTGCAGACGAACAAAGTTAAGTATATCGCACCGTTCGTACACCTAATTCATTCGGTGGATTCGCTGAATTTATTGAAGGAAATCAACAAGCAAGGGGCGAAAAATAACCGCGTCATCCACTGTTTGTTGCAGATTTTTATTGCGACGGAAGAAAGTAAGTTTGGTTTGGATTTCAAGGAAGCCGAGGCCTTATTAGCAGATGCCTCGTTTGCAGAGATGAAACACATCCGCATCGTGGGTTTAATGGGCATGGCGAGTTTCACAGCAGACGAAAAGCAGATTAGACGCGAGTTCAAGAGCCTGGCGGATTTTTTCCAACAGCTTAAAAACAACAAAACCGGCGTTTCGACCGGTCTTGTAGAATGGACTGAATTGTCCATGGGTATGTCTGGTGATTACTTGATCGCTGCTGAACTAGGAGCTACCTTAGTTCGAGTGGGATCAGCAATCTTCGGTCCTCGTCACTAACGCGTTAAGGACATAATCTCAAATTCCAATTTTCCAGCCGGGGCAGTGATTTCTGCTAAATCCCCCACTTTCTTGCCTAACAAACCTTTTCCGAAAGGAGACGAAACCGAGATTTTTCCCAATTTCAAATCTGCTTCTTCCTCCGATACAATAGTATAAGTGACGGTCATTCCCGTTTTCGTATTCTTAATCTGAACAATGGAATAGATTGAAACAACCGATAAATCGATCGTCGATTCATCCAAAACACGTGCAATTGAAATAATTTCCTCCATTTTAGAGATCTTCAATTCCAATAAGCCTTGTGCATCTTTCGCCGCATCATACTCTGCGTTCTCACTTAAATCGCCTTTATCACGCGCCTCTGCGATTTGTTTGGCCATATCTGAACGACCTGTAATCTTCAAATAATGTAATTCCGCTTTTAATTTATCTAGCGCCTCTGCCGTGTAATATTGAAACTTTGCCATACTCTTTTTAGGGTTTTACCTCCGTGCTTAAAAACAAAATAGAACGGCCTCCGACCGTTCTACCTAATTTATTTGTAGTTTTGTTTCGGATTCGCAACTAAAGTTTTTGTTTTTCTAACAGCACGTATTGGTTGTTTTATAGAGGACAAAGATAATAAAAATTCAGACGGATTCCACAAACTATCAAGATCAAGGATGCGGATTATATTTTTTGGAACCCCAGAGTTTGCAGTGGCCAGTTTACAAGCCTTAGTCGAGGCTAAACTGAATGTCGTGGCCGTAGTAACTGCCCCAGATAAACCTGCAGGTCGAGGACAACAGATCCAATCCTCCCCAGTGAAAGAGTACGCTGTTTCCGTAGGCTTACCCGTTTTGCAGCCGGCAAAATTAAAAGATCCTACCTTTTTAGAAGAATTGGCTGCGTATAAGGCTGACCTTCAAATAATCGTAGCCTTCCGAATGTTACCGGAGGCTGTTTGGAATATGCCTCCAAAGGGTACGTTTAATTTGCACGCTTCCTTGCTTCCTCAATACCGCGGTGCGGCGCCCATCCACTGGGCAGTGATTAATGGGGAGACCGAAACGGGGATTACGACCTTCTTTTTACAACACGAAATCGACACAGGGGACTTATTGTTCCAAGAGACTGAACCGATTTCAGAGACTGACACTACAGGGGAATTGTACGAACGATTGATGAATAAAGGTGGCGCCTTAGTCGTCAAAACGACTAAAGCGATCGAATCTGGCGACATTCACCCGAGGCCGCAGCAAGAAATCGATGAACTGAAATCAGCTCCTAAATTAGACCGCAGTACTGGCGAAGTGCATTGGACGCGTGCTGGTCGTGATATCGTGAATTTAGTACGCGGAATGAATCCATTCCCGGGGGCTCATACCGTATTTCAAGGCAAAAATTGCAAGCTGGTTGCTGTGGAATTTCATCCGGAAATTATCCCTGATTTAGGGGTGGGGGTTTGGGATACGGATCAAAAGACGTTTCTACGCGTAGGCTGTAGCGATGGCTACATCAACATTCTAGAATGGCAAATGGAAGGTAAAAAGCGATTGAAAATCGAGGATTTTTTACGAGGCTATAATTTTAATTTCTAGTCTAGCTTCCAGCGGCCAGCCGAATAAAAGTAACCGTAGGAGCCTTTTTGGATAAAAATATAATTTTCCTGCAGGTTTGCTAGTACTGTGATCGTGTACGGTTTCAATTGGAGACCCGAAGCCGACGCAGGAAAAGGGATTGCCTGAGAGCAAGCGCAAGGTTTATTTTCGCGTAACTGATTCAATTCAATCAATAAATCGCGGGAATCCTCCACTAGCTCTTCCCTACCTAGATTCACTTTTTTGAAGTAGTTTCGTTCATAGGCATTCTTGAAAGGCTCATATTCTAACGCAACCTCCGGGTATTTCTGAATCAAACTCGCACTATTCAAAAAGGCTTGAATGTGACCAGGATCTGGGAAACCCACAAAATCGCCACCCCAAAACAAACCAATCTCCTTTGCTTTCTTACCATATTGATCATAAATGGTTCCGCGACGCAAATGCCTACCCTTGCGCGCAATGGCACCATCAGCGGCTAATCCGAAGTTGTGAAAGGAGATAAAGGCTTTGGAAAAGCCCTTCTTCTGCAAAGCTAATTGTTGCTTCTTATTGCGGGTGGTGGAGGTATATTTTAAGCGATAAGGCGCGTGAATACGCTTGATTAAACTGTCCCGCTTCACTTCAAATGAATCAATTTCTGAGGCCAACAAATCCGTCCAAGGCTGGTGTAATTCAGCTACTTCCCTTGTCTCACGCGAGCCATCCGGGTTAATGCGTACAAAGACATAGGCCGCAACAGAATCGCCTGAAAAAGTAGAATCTTGCTGCTTATACAACCATTTAAACTCATCCCAATCCAGCGAATCTAGCTTATCTGGCACACAAATACGAGCTTGAGCTCCCGTATTCTCCAAGAAAAGCAATATAAGCTGGAAAAGACCAATTAAAATCATTTTTTCAACGGAATGATGAGCACTTCTCCCCGAAGCGTGATATCATCTTTCTTGTGATTCGCGTCCATAATCGCTTGTTTACTCACACCATATTTCTCCGCCACTTTGCGCATGATATCGCCCGGCCCTACCGTATGAATCGCTTGAATCTTCACGTTTAATTTAGTCGAACCACTTTTAATACCATCCGGATTGACCCCTGGATTCAAGGCTTTTAATTGATCCACTTTCAAACCATAATGCCGAGCAACAGCAGAAAAGGTCTCCCCTTTCTCTACCGTGATGGCATGTGATTTTCCAGCGGGTATGGCTACCTCAGGAACGACTTCGGCTTCTGCCTCTTTCTTTTGTTCCGCTAATTCTTCTTCGTCAGACTTGCTGATAATGGAATCCTTGGGAACGATCAATGAATCCGCAGGATCTTGCGTAGAATCGATCACTACTTGTGATGCTTCCGGCAACACCTCTTCCTCTGTCTCAACAAATTTCTCAGCCTTAATTAATTCGTCCTTATCTGGACTAACAAAATGTTCAAATCCTACGGCGATTAAGCCAACTAAGGTCAATAAAAGAATACCCAAGGTGATGACAGGCAATTTGCTGCTTTCTTCGTTCTCACTCATTATTTGGAAAATTTAGCTTTCGTTTCTTGGCTCATCTCAGCCACTTTATCTTCTAATTCTGCTTTGTAGGCGGTGTATTTTGTTGCCAAAGTCTCATCCGCAATCGCCAACATTTGGATCGCTAGTAATCCTGCATTTTTAGCCGCATTTAGGGCAACCGTCGCAACGGGGACGCCATTAGGCATTTGTAAAATAGATAAGACGGAATCCCAACCATCGATAGAATTCGAGGATTTTACGGGAACCCCAATGACAGGCAAAATAGTCGCTGAAGCCACCATTCCTGGTAAATGAGCTGCCCCGCCTGCGCCTGCAATGATCACCTGAATGCCACGAGACTTAGCTTGCTGTGCATAATGCATCATTTTGACTGGGGTGCGGTGCGCAGATACAATATCTACTTCATAAGCCACTCCAAAATCCTTACAAACCTGAATGGCCTCTTGCATGACTCCAAGATCCGAGCTACTGCCCATTATAATTCCTACCATAGCTAGCTATTTATGCGATGACGCGTATGCTTTGTTTTACTTGTTCTGCTTTTTGTTCAATCTCTTCGCGGGATTCCCCTAGCAAAGTGATGTGCCCCATCTTGCGATAAGGCTTCGTAATTTTCTTTCCGTATAAAAAAGGATGAACGCCGGGAATGCCTAAAATCGTATCCAAACCTTCGTATTTCGCTGGACCCGTAAAGCCGTCTGCTCCTAATAAGTTTAACATCCCAGAGAAAGAATGTGCCTTCGTATCTCCTAAAGGCAAGCCGGTAATCGCTCGTAAATGTTGTTCGTATTGAGAAGTATCGTTTGCTCGGATGGTTTGATGACCAGAATTATGTGGTCGAGGAGCGACTTCGTTAATGAGGATTTGGCCGTCTTTGGTCAAAAACATCTCCACCGCTAAAACTCCTACTAAGCCCATCTGATCAATCAATCGAACAGCGATGTCTTCTGCTTCTTTTTCAATTTCAGGCGAAATGGCTGCGGGGGAAACGAGGAATTCAACCAGGTTTTGAACCGGATGAAAAACCATCTCCACCGCCGGAAAAGCTTTAATTTCTCCTTGCGGATTACGCGCCACAATCACGGCTAATTCTTTATCGAAATCAATGGCCTTTTCTAATAGACCAGGGGCATCAAAACCCTTAGCGATATCCGCAGCTGAACCGATGTACTGAACGCCTTTACCATCGTATCCCCCTTTTCCTAATTTCTGAAAAGCGGGTAAAAAGTCCTCGTTTGCGATGATTTCCGCGGATGATTCGATCAATCTGAAATCAGCTGTAGGAAAACCGTGGGTTTGAAAAAAGGTTTTTTGAATGCGCTTGTCCTGAATCATGCGAAGCAAATGAGGTTGCGGGTAGACTTTAATTCCCTCCGCTTCTAATTGCTCTAGCGCTTCGATGTTCACATGCTCAATTTCGATGCTGATTAAATCGAATTGTTTCCCAAAGTGGTATACCGTATCAAAATCCTGAAACGAACCTTGCGTGAACTGGGTAGTCAACGTGTGACAAGAAGCTTCAGGATCTGGATCAAGGCAGGCAATGGACAAATCTAAGTCGATTGCTGCTTGCAAAAGCATTCGTCCTAGCTGGCCGCCGCCTAATAATCCGATTTTGGGAAGTGATTTAGACATAAATTCGAATTCAATGGGTAAAATTACGGCTTTTGTTTTACCTTTGGAAATTATTTAGACCTCGAGAAAAAATATTCTTACAGGAAAATGATATAAGCTCATGACAAAAAGAAATACCACGATTATCGCCTTCATCTTACTTGCAATCGCGAGTCGTTTATTGATTTTAGCAGGACCGGGTTGGGCAAACTTCTCACCAATGGCTTCTATGGCTCTATTTGTAGGTGCCTATTTGCATAACCGCAAACAAGCGATAGCTTGGACCTTATTAGCGGTTTGGGGATCAAATTTGATTCTTAACAACACCTTGTATGATGCCTTTTTCCCGGGATTTTCTTTCGGATTTGATGGCTATCACATGCTAGCCTTCGCTTTAATTGCTTTATTAGGCCAAAACGCCACAGCAAGCGCCTCCCGTTTCATCGGAACAAATGTGGTGGCAGTGATCGGATTCTTCCTAATTTCTAATTTCAATTCGTTTGTTTCGCCTGATCATACGTATACGAGAGATTTCGCTGGTTTATTAAGTTGCTATGCTGCTGGTATCCCTTTCCTAAAGAATACCATCGCTAGCCAATTCTTATTCTCAGGGTTGTTCTTCGGAGCTTTTGAAGTATTGAAAAAACAAGTTCCAGCCTTACGCTAGAATTTATTACACATAAAAAAAGGGTCGGCTTGCAGATGCGAGCCGACCCTTTTTTGTTGATGTTTATCTAGTTTTTGTAGACCTTTCCGTCTTTCATAACAAAGTTCACCTTTGTCATCAATTTAACATCAGCTACTGGATCACCAGGAACCGCGATGATATCTGCGGCCTTTCCTACCTCGATAGATCCGATTAAGTCACTTTGCCCTAAAAGATCTGCCGCATTAACTGTTGCTGACTTAATTGCTTCTAAAACAGGCATTCCCGCTTCATTCATTAAGATAAATTCGTTGCCATTTTTTCCGTGACCGAAAACACCAGCATCCGTACCAAATGCAATCTTCACCCCTGCTTTATACGCTTTGCCAAAAGTTCCTTGAATAATTGGTCCAATCGCCGCTGCTTTCTTAGCTACCATTTCTGGATAGTAGTTCGGAATTTTAGACGAATCCGCTACGGAACGACCTGCGATTACGGTAGGAACATAATACGTTCCCATCTTTTTCATCAATTCCATCACTTCTTCATCCATATAAGTACCGTGTTCAATCGAAGAAACACCACCCAAAACGGCACGTTTCATGCCCTCTTTTCCGTGAGCATGCGCCGCTACTTTAAAACCGTAGTCTTTTGCTGTTTGCACAATGGTACGCACTTCTTCTTCGGTGAATTGGGCACCTGAACCATCTTTGGCATAACTTAACACACCACCTGTTGCCGTGATTTTAATCAAATCCGATCCTTCTTTGTAACGCTGACGCACCGCTTTAGCCGCATCTGCAATGCCGTTTACTACGCCATCTTCTGGCCCTAAATCCTTCTTGAAGGTTTCATTAATACCATTCGAATCATCCGCATGGCCTCCGGTTGTACCGATCGTAACGCCGGCTGTAAAAACGCGAGGACCTTCTACAAGGCCTTTGTTAATCGCATTACGCAAACTAATCACCACGTGGCTACCTCCTAAATCACGCACTGTAGTAAAGCCGGCCATCAAATTCTTCTTCGCATAGACTAAAGCTTGGTAAGCCACATCCCCGGGATTTTTCACAAAACGATCTAAATAGGCGCCCGGATTCGTTTCCGATTCTAAATGTACATGGGAGTCAATCAGACCCGGCATCACCGTTCTATCTTTCAAATTGATCACCACATCGCCTTTGGCAGGACTAAGGTATCCTTCAGAAACGGACACAATTTTCTTTCCTTCCACCACAATGGTACGGTTTTTTAAGATTGTTTGTGTTTTCACGTCGATGAGAGAACCGCAGTGCAAAATGGTTTTTTGGGCAAAACCAGTAAAAGCCAAAAGGCTTAAACCTAAGGTCAATACTTTTTTCATAGGGTAGATGTTAATAATATTGAAACGTGTTTCCAGAAGCTTGGGTAGCTTTTATTGACTACCGAAGGATCTAGCAAAGTAATTTCTTTTTGCATGGCCACCGGCGCAAAGGCCATCGCCATCCGGTGATCATCATAGGTTTCGATGGGTTCGATGGCAGAAACAGCCGCAAAATTTCCCGTCACTTCGTACAAATGGTTCGCTTCTTTTTCTACTAAAGCGGCCCCTAATTTCTTCAATTCATTTTGTAAGGCTAACACACGATCCGTTTCCTTCACTTTCAATGATTCTAAACCGGTTAAAGTCAACGGAATATCCTTTACAGCGGCGATGACGCAGATGGTTTGGGCCAAATCTGGGCAATCCGTGAAGTCCCAAGCTAGGGAAGCCTGAGCTGGGGTTTTGGTCAACAAATAACCGCGCCCCGTATACGTACTTTTTACACCCAATGGCTCCATAATAGCTTTAATGGCAGAATCTCCTTGCAAAGAATCTTCCTTTAAGCCTAATAATTCCAATGAACTATCTTCAAATGGCGACAAGGCCACCATCGAATACCAATAACTGGCACCGGACCAATCCGATTCTACAGCAAAAGGTTGCAATGTGTATTTTTGGGCAGGAATCTCGATGCTTCCTTTGGACCAATCCGCTATAGCCTGAATACCAAAATGCTTCATTTGCGCCAAGGTCATCTCGATGTAAGGCTTCGAACCAAGTGCCCCGGTAATTTGTAATTTTAAACCAGCTGGCAGCAAAGGAGCTACCATCAAAATCGCGGAAATAAACTGCGAACTTACGTCGCCACGGATGGAAATCTCCCGGTTCCCTTTAAAGGTGAAACCATTTAATTGCATTGGAGGATAACCATCCTTGTTCAAATACGTAATGTCAGCACCTAAGGCACGCAAGGCATCCACTAAAATACCGATCGGGCGCTCGCACATACGTGGTGTTCCCGTCATCTTTTTAACGGCACCCGTGACCGCATAATAAGCAGTCAAAAAACGCATGGTCGTTCCTGCATCTAACACGTCCGCCTCTGGACCGCTTTCAGACAACAAGCGAATCATCGTTTGCGTATCACGCGCTTCAGCTAGATTAGACAGATTGTCAATCGATCCATTCGCCAAGGCATTAATCACTAAAGCTCGATTGCTCTCTGATTTAGAGGCTGGCAAAGGGATAATCTCAGAAAAGGACGTCGTACGAGGAAATAAAGTAATTTGACTCAAAACAGGGTTGCGTTAACGCAATTTTAAAGTGACTAATGATAAAACGGCTAAGATGATCCCCACGATCAAGAAACGAATAACGATCTTCGACTCGTGGTAGTTTTTCTTTTGGAAATGGTGGTGCAATGGCGACATTAAAAAGACGCGACGCCCCTCCCCATACTTACGTTTTGTATATTTAAAATAGGCCACCTGAATGATGACGGATAAATTTTCGATTAAGAAGATTCCACACAAAACCGGAATCAACATTTCCTTGCGGATTACAATCGCTAAGGTAGCAATCACTCCCCCCAGCATCAAACTTCCCGTATCACCCATGAATACCTGAGCCGGATAGGCGTTATACCAAAGGAAACCGATACAAGCACCCACAAAGGCGGCACAAAAGACGGCGAGCTCACCAGAATTGGGAATAAACATAACATTCAAATACTGTGAGATAACTTTATTTCCAGACACATAGGCTAAGATGGCCAAAGCGATACCAATAATCACGGATGTTCCGGCTGCCAATCCATCAATTCCATCCGTGATATTCGCGCCATTAGACACCGCCGTAATGATGAAAATCACCACTAAAACATAGACAATCCACACGTATTCGTCCGGAATGAAACTAGGCAGCAACATATTGTAATCGAACTGGTTATCCTTCATAAAAGGCACAGTCGTCAATAACGATTTGTGGTCTACGAAGGTCCCATCAGCCGCAAATTCTCGCACCTTGATATGCTGGTTAAAGTACATGGTTAGACCCACAATGATGCCTAGGCCTATTTGGCCTACGACCTTAAATTTACCTGATAAACCTTCTTTGTTCTTCTTAAATACCTTGATATAATCATCGGCAAAACCCACAGCGCCTAACCAAATCGCAGAGGTCACTAAAAGCACAATATAAACGTTCGTCACCTTCGAAAAAAGGAGGGTTGGTATCAATAAAGACAACAAAATAATGAAGCCTCCCATCGTAGGAGTGCCTTTTTTAGCCATTTGGCCTTCTAAACCTAAATCCCGAATTTCCTCCCCAATTTGCAAACGTTGCAAACGGTAAATCACCGATTTACCCCAAATCGCTGCAATACCCAAAGACGTAATGATGGCCGCAAATGCACGGAAAGTGATGTATTGAAATACGCCGGCGCCCGGAATATTCAAGGTCTTGTCTAGGTATTCGAAGAGGTAATAAAGCATCTAAATGGGTTTTAATTTATAAAATTGCAAAAAATCGAGGGGAATTCAAACTTAGCTAAACGCCTCTCCCAGGACTAGTTTATCGTCAAAGTCGTATTTCACGCCTTGAATATCTTGGTAATTTTCGTGGCCTTTGCCTGCCACTAAAATAATGTCACCTGAAGCAGCTAATTCTCGAACGGCGTAAAAAATCCCTTCCTTTCGGTCTGATACGCGATGCACCTTTGACTTTAAGGCAGCCGGCACACCCGCTTCCATCTGATCTAAAATCAATTCTGGATCTTCCTTCCGCGGATTGTCTGAAGTCAACACAACTGAATCACTGTATTTAGCCGCTAATTCCGCCATAATCGGACGCTTCCCTGAATCGCGATTCCCACCACAACCCACCACCGTAATAATACGCTGTGATTTATCTCGAATCGCCTGAATCGTCTTCAGCACATTTTCCAAGGCATCCGGCGTGTGGGCATAATCCACAATCCCCATCTTATGATGAGACCCAGCTAATTGCTCGAAACGACCAGGAGCTGTCTTAAGAGCCGAAATCTGCACTAATACTTCATGTGATTCCTCGCCTAATAAAAGTGCCGCAGCGTATATTCCCAATAAATTGTAGGCATTGAAAGTCCCAATTAATTGCGCGTGTACTTGCTGGTGATCAATCTCTAACTGCAATCCGCCTACGCCGTTGCTGATAATCTTCGCTTTAAAATCTGCAGCATTCAATAAACCAAAACCATATTTCTTTGCCGCTGTATTTTGCAACATCACCATTCCGCGCTTGTCATCTACGTTTGTTAACGCGAAAGCAGTTGCGGGGAGGGCGTCGAAGAAACCTTTTTTGGCCTTAATGTATTCATCAAATGTTTCGTGAAAATCTAAATGATCCCGCGTGATATTAGAGAAGATAGCACCGGAAAATTGCAAAGCGTGAATCCGTTTTTGGACGACAGCATGTGAACTCACCTCCATAAAGGC
This sequence comes from Aquirufa antheringensis, assembly GCF_023921165.1. Classification (NCBI taxonomy): domain Bacteria; kingdom Pseudomonadati; phylum Bacteroidota; class Cytophagia; order Cytophagales; family Flectobacillaceae; genus Aquirufa; species Aquirufa antheringensis. The sequence goes on along the minus strand of NZ_CP049835.1, from coordinate 375,991 downwards.
ATGACTACAACCCGCCGAAACCATATCCGCTAACAAGGCGTTCAAACTCAAAGCGTCTGGCGTCGTGTGTGTGGATGGAATAATTTTATCTTCAATCTTGTTTACCACTGTTGAAATCAATCCGCAACGGTGCCCCAGTCGCTTAAATAATTCAAAAAGTAACGTTACCGTCGTGGTTTTCCCGTTCGTCCCGGTGATTCCTACTAATTTCAATTTCTTAGAGGGATGACCATAAAATTCCGCTGCAGCCTCCGCTAACGCTTGATTCGAATCAGGAACCTGTACACAAGTTACATTGGCAGGAAGTTCTGCAGGAATCTTTTCCACCACCCAGTATGTACAGCCTTGCTCGTACACTTGAGGCAAAAACGAATGCCCATCCACTTGTGTACCCGGAATGGCAAAAAAGACAGAACCGGCTTTGGCCTGACGCGAGTCAAAGCACAACTGTTGAATTTCGATTCCTGGAAATAACGTGATTTGCGCCATCTTAATGCAGTTGAATAAAGACTAAACTATTTTTCGCGGCAGCTGTACCAGCTGGGATGGATTGATTTGTCACCGTCCCAAACCCATTCGCCCGCACCTTCAATCCTTTATTTTCTAAAGCAAACAAGGCATCGCGCAAATTCATGCCCACCACATTAGGTACCGTTTTAGGGGTCATGGTGATGGCTTGATTTCGTACGGTCTTCTTTTCTAAATTGAAGTTCAACCATTGGCCATTTTCCTCCACTTTAGGCAAACCTAAATGCGAGAATAAGATATTTTGATCTGCTGGATGAAGCGTGCTAGATAACTTATTCTTGTTCAACGAGTCTGGCAAATAACCACGCAAGGTTTGCTGCAATTTCATATCGCGCAAATAAATTCGATCCGCAATTTCCTTGAAAACGGGGGCTGTTACTTGACGAGCGTACGTTCCTTCCGAATTACCCTTCGGTTCATCTACTGCGATAATGATCGAGTATTTGGGATTCTTAACAGGGAAATAACCCGCAAATGTCGTGTAGTAATTTCCCTTACGATAGCCCTTAGCGCCGGTTACCGTACGTTGAGCAGTACCCGTTTTACCGGCAATACCATAGACAGAACCTTTGATGTTATTCGCAGTTCCTTTGGTCACCACGCCCTCCAGCATGATTTGTAATTTTTTCAACGTTTCAGGAGAACATAATGGCTTCGAATCACGCACCTGTGATGCCATGTAATCCGTCACCACTTCATCCCCACGCGTAGCCTTGCTGACAATTATGGGTTGAATCCAGTACCCATTATTCGCAATCGCATTATAGAAAGCTAAAATCTGCAATGGCGTATACTGTGTCGAATAACCCACAGAAGACCACAATAACTGCAAACCATCCCATTTAGAAGGCACAGGAAAAACGGGTTTTCTACTCGGTTTCAATTGAAAATCAAGCGATTCAATTAAATGGTATTTCTTCAGGTAATTATAAAACTTCTCATTGTTAGTAGTCCCAAAAGCCTCTTGAACCAGCTTCATCGTCCCCACATTAGACGAACTTTCAATCACTTGCTCTAAAGAAATCGTTCCGAGTGGATGAGAATCAGACATCACCCCATTGTAAAGTCTAAATTTACCGTCCCCTGTATTCACCATCTTCGTCAACGGATAGTTTTTCTCTTCCAATACGGCCATTATGGATGGCAACTTGAAAACAGAACCCGGATCACGCGCCTCAAGTAAGGCATAATTATAGGTTTCAGAATAGCCAGTGGGCGAAAGCGGATTAGCCGCAATATTCGACAAGGCCTTAATCTTACCGGTCGAAACCTCCATCACAATGGCTACCGCGTAATTACCTTTAAATTTCTTCATCCCATTTAGTAGGGCAGATTCCACAATCTCTTGGATATTGATGTCCAAAGTTGAGTGCAAATCCACACCCGCTACCGGCAACTTAGGCTCATCGCCGGGCTCTGGACGCCAGGTATTATTATCCATTTTCTCGTACATCCCCTCACCAAACTCTCCGCGCAATTCCTTGTCAAAGCTATTCTCAATCCCCACACGCCCCTTATCTCGCAGATCCTTCAAATACCCCACGGTACGATAGGCCATTTGGCCAAAGGGTGCGTAGCGCACATTAATCTTATCAAAAACAACGCCTGATTTATTGGAATTTTTCGCTTCTTTAAACAACGGAAAACTCAACACTTTTTTCTTCTCTTGGAAATCTAACAATCGATTGTTCAACAACAAATAGGTCCGACCACTGCGTCTAGCTGCCGCAATCTTCTCTTTGTATTCATCCGCTGTGCGATCCTTAAAGAAATTCGCCAAAGCCGCTGCTAAGCCATCAATATGCTGTTTATAGAATTCATCTGCCTTCGCATTCCCCGTCAAAACAGATGGATCCATCCCTAAGCGGTATTTAGGCAAAGTGGTCGACAACAAACTTCCATCATCCGAATAGATATTACCACGCGTAGCTTCTATCTTCCGCTTTTTCACATAAGTCGCCATGGCTTCTGAGCGAAACTTGGGCCCTTTTAGTACGACCACTTTGTACAAACTAAACAGTAGGTACAAGAAGACAGCCAAAATGATGATAAAAAACGTGTAGAAACGTCTCGTAATTAAGCCCCGAATATTAGGTCTTTTCTCCTTCGCCATTATTGCTCTTTATTGACTTGAATGATGATTTTAGTGGGAGGAAGCGTACTCACCCCGATTTGATAACGCTTTAGTGTCTCTTCCAAATTCGTTTGTTTACTCACCTTCATATACTCCGCTTTTTGCGTGGTATAATCAGCACGATCCTCCTCTAAAGCACTTTTTTCTTTCTGAATTTGGTGCAATTTACCATCAGCTAGCATCGAATAATAGATATTGATGAGGGTCAAAAAAGCAACGAAGGCGATTCTTTTCACCCACATGACCGGAAGTTCCCCTCCTGTGAAATTATCGATATTGAAAATGGAATCAAAAATCCCTTCCTTCTTAGGAGAGGAGATTCGCTTAGGCCCTGCTTCTTTAGGTTCGATGGGTGTTGCCATGTTATAATTTAGACGCTATTCTTAATTTTGCACTTCGAGAGCGCGGGTTCAATTTCAATTCTTCTTCAGAGGCCGTGATCGGCTTGCGAATCACCGACTCAAACGGTCGATGCACCACCCCAAATAAATCTTTATCTTCTTTCCCCTGTACATTCCCCGCTTTGATAAAATTCTTTACCAAGCGATCCTCTAACGAATGGAAAGACATAATGACAAGCCTACCTTCTGGCTTCAAAACCGCTGGTGCTTGAGCTAAAAATTCTTCAATCACCGCTAGCTCCTGATTCACCTCTATGCGAATCGCCTGAAAGACTTGTGCGAAGTATTTAAACTCCCGGTGTTTAGGAGCTAATTTATTCAAAATTTCTTTGAATTCTTGCGTCGTTTCAAGAGCTTTTCTGGTACGGGCCTGAATGATTGCTTGGGCCAAAGTCCGCGCATTCTTCACCTCCCCATACATCCCTAAAATGCGCTGCAATTCATCTGCCGAATAGCTGTTCAATAACTCAGCGGCCGTCATCGAGGCAGAAGGTCCCATCCGCATATCCAAAGGACCATCAAAGCGAATCGAGAAACCTCGTTCCGGCGCATCTAGCTGAAAGGAAGATACTCCGAAATCCGCCAAAATTCCATCCACCTGCTTCACGCGATGTAAACGCAAATACTTCTCTAAGTGACGAAAATTAGCCGTAATCAGCGTTAAACGCTCATCATCAATTTTCTCTGCTTGCTCCCAAGCATCTGGATCCTGATCAAAGGAAAACAACCGGCCTTTTGGACCGAGTTTAGCTAAAATGGCCTTCGAATGCCCACCCCCACCAAAGGTCACATCCACGTACGTGCCAGCTGGATCAATGTGCAAACCATCGATGCATTCGTGCAACATGACGGAGGTATGGTAGGTGTTTTCTGGCATAATTTTGGATGAAAACAAAAATACAAATTATCCCTCGGCTATGCCATCAATTCACGAATTTGTATATGATTTTTTTGTGACAAGTTTCGAACCCGTATCTTTGTTCAAACGCCTACGGGATTCAACGATGAAAAAGACCTTATTTGCTCTCCTTTTTGCTCCTTTATTGAGCTTAGCCCAAGCACCCGTTACGGGACTTTGGCGGGCTTCTCTTGCTACACATGGCGGTGAATTACCCATTCAATTTGAGATTAACCCTGGTTCAAAATCAGCAAATTTAGATATCAAACTGGTAAATGGTGCGGAGAAATCCACGTTAGGAGAATCCTATTTTAGAGCGGATTCATTAGTTGTCCCATTCGACCTATACGAAGCTGAGCTCGTTTTTCTAGTGACAAAAGCCACTGAAATGAAAGGCTATTTCGTCAAGAAAAGAAATGGAAAAACCGCCTATCGCTTACCCGTTTCAGCACTTGCAGGCCCTGCAGATAGATTTCTTAACCTACAACCTGCTACCGTAAACGTGAGCGGAAAGTGGATGGCTGACTTCTTTAGTGATGCCACTAACCACAGTCCTGGTGTGGGTGTTTTCGAACAAAAAGGCAACAAAGTGACCGGCACCTTTTTACGCACATCTGGTGACTACCGCTTTTTGCAAGGCAACGTGAGCGGGGATAGTTTGTTTCTAAGTTACTTTGATGGCAGCGGCGTAAACATGTTACGCGCGAAAGTGAAGGGCACGCAATTGACGGGAAGATTTACTTCGGGTTTAAGCGGAGTTAGAACCGTTGAAGCCAAATTTGATCCTGCAGCCGCCTTGCCAGATTTAAAGAAGCTAAGCTTTCTAAAACCAGGATTCGATCGCATCAATTTTACTCTTCCTACTACCTCAGGCGAACAAATTAGCCTACAAGATGATCGCTATAAAAACAAAGTTATCGTGATTGAATTAATGGGATCTTGGTGCCCGAACTGCCTGGACGAATCTCGTTATTTAGCTCCCTTCTATACAAAATACAAAGACAAAGGCGTGGAAGTGATCGGCATTGCCTTTGAGAATTCAGCCGACATCACAGTATCAGGGCCTAAGATTAATAATTTCCAAAAGAAAATCGGCATCAGCTATCCCCTGCTTTTTGCAGGTACGGCAGAGGACAAAACGATCGAGAAAGTATTACCTATGCTGAGTAAAATGAACGGCTATCCAACTACGTTCATTATCGACAAAAAAGGGATTGTGAGAGAAATCCATACTGGATTCTCTGGCCCAGGTACGGGGAAATATTATGCAGACTGGATCTCCGATTTTGAACACACGATTCAGAGCCTTTTAGCCGAAAAATAATGAGAATCATCGCCCTTATTTGCCTACTTACTTTTTCTGTACAGGCAGAGAAACCGTCTTTTAAAAAGTGGAAGATGCCTTTAGCTTTAGGTATTGCCAGTGGATTAACGTACAATCCATTTGCCAAGCAAATTCAAACGAAAATTGTGGCCCAGGGTCATGTCACTCCGCTGGATAACTATATTCAATACGGACCTGCAGCGATGTATGTGGGCTTGAATATCGCTGAATTCAAGAGCAAAGAGGAGGCTTTCGATCAGGCTGGAGTTTTTCTTCTAGGCACTGGAATCTATGTAGCGACTACACAGGGATTAAAAGCAGCGATCACAGAGGCTAGACCAGACGGAACGGAAAAAACGTTCTCTTCTGGCCATACAGCCACGGCCTTTTTCGGAGCGACCGTTTTAGCGCATGAATACCGCGATTCCCATCCCGAGTTCGTGATAGCAGGTTATGCGTTGGCTACCGCAACAGGAGCATTACGTATCGCTAACAACAAACATTGGGTAACAGATGTGTTAATGGGTTCAGCGATTGGGATCGCTTCGGCAGAATTAGCCTATCTTTTATATCCTAAAGTGCGTCATCAGTGGCAAAAACTGAATCGTTTTACCTTGACTCCTCAAGTGGCCCCAGCGTATTACGGCGCGAGTATGTCGATTGGATTTTAGTGCAATAACAAATACAAACCGGCGCCAGCGAAATAACCCAGCAAGGCAAGAAAGCCTATTTTTTTCAGGTACCAGCCGAATTCAATCTTCTCCATTCCCATCACGGCCACTCCAGCGGCAGATCCAATAATCAGGATACTTCCACCCGTACCCGCACAGAAGGCGAGGTATTCCCACATGACATGATCCATCGGAAAGTCTGTTAGCGAATACATTCCCATCGTAGCTGCCACTAATGGCACATTATCCACAACCGCTGATGCTAAACCAATGATGGTGACGATTAAGTTTTGATTGCCTAATGCGTGTGCTAATTGATCCGAGAGTGCGTGTAAATAACCGAAGGACTCTAATCCTCCAATGGCTAACAGGATCCCTAAGAAAAAGAGAATGCTGGACGTATCGATTTTGGTCAACGCATAGCCCACACTCAAGTGTTTCTTCGCCTCCTCGTCTTTCTCTGAATGCAAGAGTTCTGACAAAATCCAAACGATGCCCAAGGCTAATAAAATACCCATGTAGGGAGGTAAATGTGTCAACGTTTTGAAAATAGGAACGCCTATCAAAGAACCGGCGCCTGCAAAAAGCATGATCTTTCCATCGCGTTCTTCAGTCGAACTTAAGGCAACTGAAGCGGCTGCCTGACCAATGGCTTGGTTTTTCAAGACATAAGAAGCAACAATCAAAGGCACAAGTAAAGCTACTAAAGAAGGCAACAATAAACTTTGAATAATACCGGTAGCCGAAATTTGACCTCCTATCCAAAGCATCGTCGTCGTTACGTCTCCAATGGGTGACCAAGCACCGCCTGCATTCGCGGCAATGACCACGATTCCCACAAAATACTTCCGGGTTTCCTTATGGCTGATCAACTTCCGAAGCAAGGTGACCATCACAATCGAGGTGGTCAAATTGTCTAAAACCGCAGACATGAAAAAGGTGATTAAACCCACTATCCATAGCAGTTTAATCACCTTATCTGTTTTAATCAATCGAGAGACGAAGTAAAAACCCTGGTGGGCATCCACTAATTCCACTAGCGTCATCGCTCCTAACAAGAAGAATAAAATCTCCGAAGTAGACGCTAAGTGATGACCTAATTCGGAGGCATCTCCTGTAGAAATCGCATAAATTGTCCAAACAAGTACACCCGTAACTAAGGCTGTAGCCGTTTTATTAATCTTTAAGAGATGCTCTAAGGTAATGGCTAAATACCCTAGAATAAAGACAATAATGGACGCGATTCCCATCTTATTTCAATTTAGCCACGGCCGCTTTGATGCGATCGCAAGCTTCTACTAATTGCTCGTCTGCTGCCGCTGTTGAAATACGCATACAATCCGGTGCTCCGAAACCAGAACCAGCCACTGTAGCGACAAAAGCATCCGCTAATAACCAAGAACAGAAATCATCTGAATCTTTGATCATCGTAGTACCATCTGTTTTACCGAAATAATACGAAATATCTGGGAACGCATAGAATGCACCATCTGGCATATTTACCTTGAAACCTGGGATATCACGTAATTTTTCTACCACTAACTTGCGACGGCGATCGTAGGCCGCTTTCATTTCGTAAGCGTGATCTAAGCTACCATTGAAGGCTGCGACTGCCGCTTTTTGAGCGATCGAGTTCGTACCTGAAGTCACTTGACCTTGTAATTTTTCGATTCCATCTGCGATCCATTTAGCCGCAGCGATAAATCCAATTCTCCAACCTGTCATCGCGTGACCTTTTGCCACCCCATTCACCGTGATCACACGTTCTTTGATTTCTGGAATAGATCCGATCGAGAAGTGACCACCTTGTGTGAAGTTGATGTATTCGTAGATTTCATCCGCTAGGACAAAGATATTTTCGTGACGTGCTACCACATTTGCGATATCACGTAATTCTGATTCTGTGTAAACCGATCCTGTAGGATTGTTAGGGGATGCGAACATCACCATTTTCGTTTTAGGCGTGATTGCAGCTTCGAATTGCTCTGGAGTCACTTTGAAGTTATTATCAAAAGCACCTTGAACAATTACTGAAGTTCCTTCGGCTAATTTCACCATCTCCGAGTAAGAAACCCAATAAGGAGAGAAGATGATCACTTCGTCGCCTGGGTTAATTAGGGCTGCAATCGCGTTTGCTAAGGAGTGTTTTGCCCCCGTGCTTACCACGATATTTTCTGAACCCCATTCTAAGTTATTATCACGCTTTAATTTATTCGCAATCGCCATACGCAAGTCTGGATAACCTGCCACTGGAGAATAACCGTGAAAACCATCATCAATCGCCTTTTTTGCTGCCTCACAGATGTGAGCAGGTGTTTTAAAATCCGGCTCCCCTACAGAAAGACTGATTACTTTGTGACCTTGAGCTGCTAATTCGCGCGCTTTTTTCGTCATCCCTAACGTAGAGGATTCTTCTAATGCTTGAATTCTTTGGGCTAATTGTGCTTGTGACATGGTATCTAGAAACGAATATTTGTATATAAAATCGACTGCAAAATTACTTTTTTGCAGACGGATAAGCTAATAAAATGTGTAAAAATTAGGCTGTAATACCTTGTGCCAAAACCGCATAGGCCCCTTTCTCGATCTTCATCAATTCTTCGTGCGTACCACGTTCGATGATTTCGCCTTGTTGTACGACTAAAATTTGGTCAGCGTGTTGAATCGTAGACAAACGGTGAGCAATAACTAGAACCGTGCGATTCTCCATTAAATGGCTCAAAGCCTCTTGTACTAACTTTTCGGATTCGTTATCTAACGCACTTGTGGCCTCGTCTAGAATCAAAATGGGTGGATTTTTGAGAACGGCGCGGGCGATGGAGATGCGTTGTCTTTGGCCCCCTGATAATTTAGAACCCCTATCCCCGATCACCGTTTCGTAACCTTCCGGATTCGCCGAAATAAAATCATGTGCATTCGCAATCTTGGCGGCAGCTTGCACCTCTGCTAATGTGGCTTCCGTCCCAAAAGCGATATTATTGAATATCGTATCATTAAACAAGACCGATTCCTGAGTTACAATACCCATCAAGCCTCTTAAGTCATCCAAAGGAATGTTTTTCAAAGGGATTCCATCCAAGGTAATCATACCCGACGATGGATCGTAAAAACGCGGCAATAAATCCGCTAGCGTAGACTTCCCGCCACCGGAGGCGCCTACTAGGGCAATCGTCTTTCCTTTAGGAATATCGAAACTCACTTCTTTCAACACAGAGCGCCCCTTCACATATTCGAAACCGACTTTCTGGAAGCTGATTTTATCTGTAAATTCTTCCACTTTCGTAATCGGCTCCTCCGCTACGATGTCTGATTCCGTATCCAATATTTCAATAATGCGATCTGCCGAAGCGACCCCACGCTGAATGCCACTGAACGCATCCGCAATGGCTTTGGCCGGACGCATCACCTGCGAAAAAGTCGCAATAAACGCGATAAACGTCGAAGCCGATAATTCTCCTTCTCCACTAATGACTAAACTACCGCCGTATAATAAAATACCTGTAACGACTAAAACGCCTAAACTCTCCGAAGTAGGGGAAGTTAACTCTTGGCGGAATACCATCTTCAACAAGGAATTTCGGTAGCGATCGTTTCCGGCTTGGAAACGCGCATCCATCATTTTCTCAGCCCGAAAGGCTTTCACCACTCGCATGGCCCCAAAGGTCTCATCCAACAAACTGATAATTCCACTCAAATGCTGTTGCACTTCTCCGGCTGCGCGGCGTAAACGTCTCGTAATCGTCGCAATAACCGAACCCGAAAGCGGCAAGATGATCAACGAAAACAAAGTCAGCTTCACTGACATACTCGCCAGGAAAACGAAGAATAAAACTAGCGTAAAAATCTCTTTAAAGGTCGCCGTAAAGGCACGACCGATACTATTTTCGACTTCCTGCACGTCCGTGGTTAAACGGGACATCAGGTTGCCCTTTTTCTGCTCTGTGAAATAACTAAGGTCTAGGCGAATCGCCCGTTCAAAAACCGCTTGACGCAAGGAAGCAATGGTGTCTGCTTCGACTGTTTTGAGGACTCTTTGGGAAAAATACCGAAAGAAATTCGACAAAATCACCGAAACCATAATCGCCCCACAGGCATATTTCAGCGCTCCAATCCGTCCAAAATCCTCCAAAGCACCATAGAAATAGTGGTTAAACAAGAACGAGAAATAAGAGGGAGTTAACGAAAAAGCGGGTAAAACGCGGTAAATCTGAATATTCTCCGGAGCCGATTGATTGAACAAGACGTTCAACAAAGGAATCAGCAAAGTAAAATTAAGAATGCCGAACAAACTCGCTAGCAAGGAAAAACCGAAGTATGGAAATACATACTTGCGGATCGAAACGGCGTAGCTTAATAAGCGAAAATATGTTTTCAATGCGGCTTTTTATCGAAATTTTGGTCAAATTACGACAATTTTCAGAAACAATATCCGAATGTCGCCCTTAATTTCCATTGTGATGGCCACCTACAACGGGGAGAAATACCTCCGAGAACAAGTGGACAGCTTGTTGGCTCAAAGCTATCCATCCTTGGAATTTGTATTTGTGGACGACGCTTCTTCTGATTCATCACTTGCGATTTTGCGGAAATATGCCCTTACTGATTCTCGCATTCATATAGTCGCAAACACTGTCAATCAAGGCTTATTATCCACTTTCGAAACCGGAATCAAGGCAGCAAAAGGCGAAATGATGGCGCTAGCGGACCAGGATGATGTGTGGATGTTGGATAAAATCAGCTTGTTAGCAGGTGCCATTGGTTCGCATTCTATGATCTATGCAGACTCTGCTTTGACCAATGCGGCCGGTACTGTCACTGGAAAATTCTCCGATCGGAATCATTTATGTGATTATCCGACTGCGCTGCACTATGTTTTTGGGACCAAAGCCATGGGGCACGCGATGCTCTTCAAGCGCGAAATTATCGACATCGCCTTACCTTTCCCAGATTATGTGGGACACGATTATATCCTGGGTTTTGCCGCAGCAGCCCTGAACGGCGTTGCCTATTTCCCTACGACCTTAGTGAATTACCGCCAACACAGCAGTAACACGATGGGGGCGGATTTGAGTAAAGGAAAGAAAAATTATAACACGAGAGAGGAGCGAAATGCTCGGATTGTGAAGCGACTTAATTTACTCGCAGATCGTTGTCCTGCCAGCGATGAACGGGAAATTTTGCAGGCATTAGCTCAGGATTTTGCGTCAACTGACATCGCAGCACGTATACGTAGATTTCTCACCGTCGCTACACACCACCGAGCGATGTTAGCCTACAAAGGAAAATCGGCGTTAGGCAGTTTACTTTACAGCTTCAAACTTCTATTTTCTATTTTCTAAACGGAAGACTTAATCGGTAGTACAGATTCTTCAAATGCACCGTTAACGGAATCGGGCGTTGCACTAAAGGCCCATCGAACGTATCCCCGCGTCTCAGGTAGTATTTTGACAAGGTAGACGAGGTCATCCCCCATTTGCGAATAAACTGGTAATATCCTTTGTTTTGTTTCACGCGTTTCACAGAAATCGATCCAAAATGGTAGATTCTACTCCGCGAAATCCCCTTGAACAAGCGAACACCCGCCTGCCAGCATTTCATAGAGAAATCGGGATCTGAATACATTCCCGGCGTAAATTCATTCGAATAGCCTCCCACTTTATCCCAAAGCGACCGGTGCACCACATTAGGTGGCCAAGTCGCTCCTTGCCAATCTGCAAAAGGTAAAGAATCATAGGTTGCTAGTAATCTCGCTTCCTCGAAAGTGACTATCGAACGGCCAAAATCGGCCTGAATGGAACAAGCACTTTGGGCTTTAGGCTCGATGGCCGTGGCCGATAAAAAGAATTCCGTGTGACCGATGAGTTCAATTTCCTCTTTCAGAATACCATCCCAATGAGGCAGCACGTACATATCGTCATTCAAATACAAGAAATAATCCGCGCGAGCCAGTTTGACCATCGCGTTCATCGCGTAGCAAACGCCCACATTGATCGGGCTGTAGGAAAAAGCGATATCCTTTTGTGATTCGACCCATTCTTTCGAGCCGTCATTCGCCTCATTTAAATGCAGGATGATTTCAAAAGAGGTCGTAGAATGTTTTCGGATGGCCGCGATGCATAATTGCAAGTAGGCTAAATTATTCCAGCTCGGAATGAGGATAGAAAAATAGGGATTTGCAGGCACCTGGGATGCCGGGAAAAATTGAATCGACTCTTCCATTATAGCATGCGGTAGTTTTTGTATTCACCCACGCGGTACCCCGTGAGGTCTTCAATCTTCTGCAAAATCTTACGGCGGAAAGTCATTTTCTTTTCTAATTCGACCGGATCAAAATAGAATGGCCAGTTCGATCGTGCCACGCGGTCTGCCATCACGGCTGGATGCGTGCCTTCAAATCGGAACAAACGTTCCGCATTACCGTAATCAAATTGGTAATCTGCCGGCACATTTTCGGCTAACCAAGCGTCATCGTGGTAGAATTGCGTAAAGTTACGCACCTTATTATTTAAGCCTTCGGGCGGTTTTACCCAGCCATAATGGTTAATATGAGCTGGAATTAATTTCACTTTCAGTTTCTTGCCGTCTTTTCTAAAACCCTGTGCATCCTTATACGAATGAATACCTGGATGCATTTTTACGACCCGAATTTCTCTTCTATACCAACGCCGTGACACCGCCACATGCTGGTAAGATCCGTAAAAATGTCTGTAATGAAAGAGTAAACCTTCTACGTTTGAATCAGCCAAATTCGCCTCCATCGCCGCTTTCACGACAGGCAAATCAGCTTCATGCACGCATTCGTCACCCTGGATATAGAAAGCCCAATCGATATCTTTGGAAATGGCCTGAAGCGCTTTATCTGTTTCTAAGGCAAATGTGGCGCCGCCTTCTCGTTTAGCATCATCCCAAACCGTCTCCACGATTTTGATTTTATCCGACGGAATCGATTGAATTAAGGCCAAAGTCTCATCTTCCGACGCCCCTACCGCCACCACAAACTCGTCGCAGATGGGTAAAATCGACGTGATGGCTTCTACGATGGCATAATCGTTCTTCACCGCATTCCGTATAAAGGTAAATCCGGCTATTTTCATCGATCGTATTTCACTTGAATACCGTGGTATTTCGTTTGTTCCACGTAATCTTTCCGCAATGGATGTCCCTCCCAGTCTTCTGGAAGCAATATTCTGCGTAAATCAGGATGACCTGTAAATTCAATACCAAAGAAATCGAACGCCTCTCTCTCGTGCCAATCCGCCGTTCTCCAGACAGAAGATACAGAAGAAACCACGGGTGCCGAGCGTTCTAAAATTACCCGCAAATGCAAGGTGATATGATTCGGGATGGAATAAAGCGTGTAAACAACTTCCATTTTATCCGCTTCTGGCCCTTGATCGATAGCCGTGATGCAGGAAAGGGAATCAAAGTAGGTAGCTGGGTTTTTCCAGAGAAAATCACAAACCGGCAAAATCTGCTCCGCAGGCAAAGTCAATCGACTTAATTCCTCCTCCCAGTGGGATTCAAAACCAAATTCTGCTTGCAAGAATGCTTGAATTGCTGACAGTTCCATCCTATTTGTTTAAGGCTTCTAATATACGTTTAGGAGCTACAAGGGTCTCCTGATTGATTTTTTGTTGTAATTTAATGATGCCTCCTAAAAGTGCTTCTGGACGTGGTGGGCAACCCGGAACATAAACGTCCACGGGAATAATTTTGTCCACTCCTTTCACCACATGGTAGCCGTGTTCCCAATAAGGACCACCGCAATTCGCACAAGAACCCATGGAAATCACATACCGCGGTTCTGGCATTTGTTCGTAGAGACGACGGATGCGATCCGCCATTTTGAAAGTCACCGTTCCAGCCACAATCATCACGTCAGACTGACGCGGGGAAGGCCGAGGAAATACCCCAAAACGATCTAAATCATAGCCTGACGCAAAGGCTTGCATCATTTCGATCGCGCAACACGCTAAACCAAAGCTCATGGGCCAAAGCGAACTCGCCCTCGCCCAATTAAATAAATCTTCGACATTGCTGAGCACAAAGCCGTCGGATTCAAATTCTTGGTCTAAAAAACTCTTCATGTTTGGGGTTATTTTCGCAATCGTTCTGTAAATATACCTAAATTCACAAAATTTTTCGTGCATGTCACTCGTACCTTTTTTCGATACTGATTTAGCCAAACTTCGTGGGATGACCCCTGCGAAGCTTACGTTGCTACAGACCGAACTAGGGATGTTTACCTACGGTGACTTGATTCAATATTTTCCGTTCCGCTACGAGGACCGTACGGTGGTTCATCCCATCGCCTCCATCACGGACGAAATGGATCATGCACAGTTCGTAGGAAGAATCCGCTTCAAAGAAAAAATAGGGGCTGGACACCGGCAGCGCATTGTTGCACAGGTCTGTGATGCAACCGGCTGCATTGAAATTGTCTGGTTTCAGGGAGTGAAATGGCTCGAAAAGTCTTTGAATACCGGCGTAGACTACCTGTTTTATGGCAAGCCCACCAGCTTCAATGGCACGATTCAGATGACCCACCCAGAGATGGAGGTCTACAAAGGGGAGCAAGCATCGGGCAAGTATTTCCAACCCGTATATCCTTTGACGGAGAAATTGCGCAAGAAATACATCGATAGCAAGGCGATCGCCACCTTACAAAAAAACCTATTAGAAATTGCGTTTCCTTACATCAGAGAGACTTTGCCGGGGGATGTTACCGCTCAGTTTAAGTTGATTTCCAAGCAGGAGGCTTTATACCATATTCATTTACCCCAAAGCGAAACGTGGCTTCACCAGGCCCGTCGCCGATTGAAATTTGAGGAATTATTTTACAATCAATTGCGCTTGATCAAGCAGAATTTGATTCGAAAAGTAGCCTTCCCGGGGCAGGTGTTTTCTTCAGCCGCCTTATTAACGACGTTCTACCAAGAGCATATGCCTTTCGAATTAACCAATGCCCAGAAGCAGGTGATTCGGGAGATATTTGCCGATATGCGGTCAGGCAAGCAAATGAATCGCTTGTTGCAAGGAGATGTGGGATCAGGTAAGACGATTGTGGCTTTTATATCGATGCTGTTAGCCATTGATAATGGGGCTCAGGCGTGTTTGATGGCGCCTACAGAGATTTTGGCAGATCAGCATTACCAAGGTTTAAAACAATTTGCGGATTTATTAGGCATCACGATCGCGAAGCTGACCGGGTCTGTTAAGAAGAAAGACCGCGTGGGCTTACATGAGGATTTGCAGTCCGGGAAATTACAGATTTTAGTGGGTACACATGCTTTATTCGAGGATTCTGTTCAATTTAAGAACCTAGGGATGTGCATCATAGATGAGCAACACCGGTTTGGGGTGGCGCAGCGCGCCAAGCTTTGGGACAAAAACAAAACGTTCCATCCCCACATTTTAGTCATGACGGCGACGCCTATTCCGAGGACATTAGCGATGACGCTCTATGGAGATTTAGATATTTCGATAATTAACGAATTACCCGTGGGCCGCAAGCCCATTCAGACTACCCATCGCTACGACACCCATCGCCTGCAAGTCTTTGCCTTCATCCAAAGCGAGCTCAGCAAAGGCCGCCAAATTTATATTGTCTATCCTTTAATCGAAGAATCCGAGAAAATGGACTTCAAAGACTTGATGGATGGCTACGAAAGTATTTCGCGGGCGTTCCCAGAGGTACCTTTGGGAATCTTACACGGCAAAATGAAACCTGCAGACAAAGACATCGAGATGGCTCGTTTCGTGAAAAACGAGACAAAAATCATGGTAGCCACCACCGTGATCGAGGTAGGCGTAAACGTGCCTAATGCCTCCATTATGGTGATCGAAAGCGCAGAACGATTCGGTTTATCGCAATTACACCAATTACGCGGTCGCGTAGGCCGAGGAGCAGAACAGAGTTATTGTATTTTGATGACCGGATTCAAAATAAGCGCAGACACCAAAAAACGGATCGAAACGATGGTGAAAACCAATAATGGATTCGAAATCGCCGAAGTGGATTTGCAATTGCGTGGACCGGGTGATATTTCCGGCACTCGCCAAAGTGGCGCCATCGACCTCATGATCGCTGACCTCGCTAAAGACGGTGAAATATTAAAAGTAGCCCGAGAAACGGCTCAAAAAATCTTAGACGAAGATCCGAACCTCGAAAAATCCGAATACGCGATGATTAGAGAGCAAGTCAGAACCCAGCGCAAAGACACGACCAACTGGGCCCGCATCTCTTAATTCAAATTAGGATCGTCTGGATAAGTGGAAAGGACTCTGAAATCCCCTCCTTTGGCATGCAAAATCTTCCTCCACAAACGCTCGTGAGGTTCATCAAATACTAATTTATCATTCCCAGGATGTAGAATCCACGCATTCGAACGCACCTCGCGCTCCAGCTGCCCAGCTCCCCAACCAGAATAACCGATAAAGAATTTAATTTCATCGAATCCGATCTCCCCCGCCACCACCTTATCAATAGCGACTTCGAAACTCCCTGACCAATAAATCCCCGGACCGATCAACACGCCATCCGGAATTAAATCAGGCCTGCGGTGCACAAACTGCATAATCGTGGGATCCACCGGGCCGCCAGAAAAAAGGGGCACGTCCTCTAAGACTTTTTCGTCGACAAAGGAATCGAAGACTATTTCTTGTTTGTTATTCAACACTAAGCCAAATGAATGCGCCGTTGTATGCTCGCAAAGTAAGATCACCGAGCGATGAAAAGACGGATCCTCTAGAAAAGGTTCCGCCAGCAAAAGCATCCCTGGCTGTAAATCATCTGCGGTATAACTCATTGCATCGCGCTTTTTTCGTAATTTTAAGGAATGACTCAACACCTGTTCCTCTCTTTAGGCGGCAATCTAGGAAATACCCGGGAAATATTCGAGGGGGCCTACCCGCATATTGAAAAAAAAATAGGAAAAATAGCGGTTTACTCGTCGATATACCAAACAGAAGCCTGGGGTCCCATCCCACAAGCAGACTTCTTAAACCAAGTGTTGCTTGTAAGCACTTCTTTAAAACCTGAAGCCTGTTTAACGGAACTACTCGAAATTGAACGGCAATTTGGGAGGGAACGTAAAGAGCGCTGGGGACCTAGAACACTAGACCTAGACATACTGTTTTACGGTGATGTCATTATAGCAGCATCCGATTTAAGCATCCCGCATCCACGGATTGCGGAACGCAAATTTATCTTGACGCCATTAGCAGAGATAGCGCCCTTATTTGAAGATCCGACATCACGTAAATCAATGACGGCTCTATTAGCGGCTTGCGCTGACGAAAGCCAGGTTAATCGTTCTGTTTAGGGAATTTCCAGCTTTTGGAGGTAATCCGCTCGTAATACTTTTCGTACAAAGGCAGAATTTTAACGATGTCAAATTCCTGTGCCCGAGCTAGCGCATTCGCCTTCATCTGGTCGTGCAAAATAGGATCAGATAACATCTTAATGGCATTCGCCGCCATGTCTTTCACATCGCCTATTTCGCTCACATAACCCGTCACGCCGTGAATATTCACCTCCGGAATCCCGCCAGCATTCGAAGAAATCACCGGCACTTCGCAAGCCATTGCCTCTAAAGCAGCTAAACCAAAACTCTCTTTTTCAGAGGTTAATAAAAACAAATCCGCTAAAGACAATGCCTCCTCAATCCCATCCATCTTTCCTAAGAAACGGACATCGCATTGTACTTCTAACTCGCGGCACAATGCTTCGATACCGGAACGTTCAGGACCATCGCCTATCAACACTAATTTAGCTGGAATCTTCTTCCGAACTAAGGCAAAAACGCGTACTATATCTTCAATTCGCTTAACTTTTCGAAAATTAGAGGTGTGCATTAAAAGCTTCTCGCCATTAGGACACAGGGACTTTTTGAAGTGCTCGTGCGGGCGTTTTTGGAAACGATTTAAATCAATGAAGTTAGGAATTACCTCGATATGACTCAAGATCTCGAACTCCTCATAGGTATCATTTTTCAAACTCTCAGACACCGCCGTTACGCCATCCGATTCATTGATGGAAAAGGTAACTACTGGCTCGAAAGACGGATCGCGACCCACAAGCGTGATATCGGTTCCGTGAAGCGTGGTAATAACTGGTACGTGAATACCTTTGTATTTTAGAATTTGCTTCGCTAAATAGGCTGCAGAAGCGTGTGGAATCGCATAATGCACGTGGATTAAATCCAACTTCTCATTTACTGTCACATCCACCATTTTACTCGCTAAAGCAGACTCATAAGGCAAGTATTCAAATAAGGGATAGGACGCCACGGAAACTTCATGGTAGAAGATATTTTCGGAAAAAATATCTAAACGAGGGGGTTGCGTGTACGTGATAAAGTGCACCTGGTGACCCGCTAAGGCCAAAGCTTTACCTAATTCGGTCGCCACCACACCACTTCCGCCATACGTCGGATAACAAACGATCCCTATTTTCATGCCTTAAATTTAACTGAAAGAATGTAAATTTGTCCTACACAACTGATAACCTTTGAAAAATCTCGTCTTATTTGCTTCTGGTTCGGGTTCTAATGCCGAAAAAATCATCGAACATTTCAAAGGATCCGATCAGGTTCGCATCACCCACATTTACTGCAATAACCCTTTAGCGGGGATTATTCAGCGGGCGGAGCGATTAGGCGTGCCATGTCGCGTTTTTGACAGAGAATCCTATAAGAACGGAACGGTGTTAAAAGAAGTTCAATCGCTCAGGACAGATTGGATTATTTTGGCGGGTTTTTTATGGTTAATCCCGGCTGATTTTGTGAAAGCTTTCCCTCAACGTATTGTGAATATTCACCCAGCTTTACTGCCTAAATTTGGCGGAAAAGGCATGTATGGCCATTTTGTACACGAAGCGGTGGTGGCTGCTGGCGAAAAAGAATCAGGGATTACGATTCATTACGTGAATGAGCATTATGATGAGGGAGCAACTATCTTCCAGAGTTCATTCCCGGTTTTACCGAGTGATACTCCAGAAGATGTCGCTAAAAAAGGCCAGGTATTAGAGCACCGGGATTTCCCTAAGGTGATCGAATCGCTTGTTTTACCAGCCACCTCCTAACACGCGGTATAAATTAATCGCGCGCATCCATTGATTTCTCGAAATTTCTAAGAGCTCTAACTCGGATCGCAAGGCGTTTTGTTGTGCTGTTAGCACTTCTAAATAGCTTGCATTCGCGGTCAAAAAGAGCGTTCCCACCGTATTGATAGCCCCTTTCGTTAAGAGCACCTCTCGTTGTTTCAGCTGCTGTTGTTTTTGTAAATAGGCCAAAGATTTTACCTGCGTATCCCACTCTAAATAGCCTTTCACCAGCGCATTTTGATACGCAATATCTTGCCATTTCCATTGGGATTCAGATCGCAACATCTCCGCCGTAATCGCCGAACGATTTAACCAAGGCATCGTAATTCCTCCTAACAACTGATACGCCATAGAGGCCGGCAATTGAAACAGATAGGCAGGCTGAAATCCCTGAACGCCTAGAATCCCTGACAGAACAATGGACGGTTTTAGCGCCAAAGAGGCACTTTCTTTCGTCTCCAACGCAGCCATCAGATTTAACTTTGCTTGTTTAATGTCTGGTCTGCGCTCTAATTGATCAATCTTCACTCGCGCAAACAAGCTACTGTCCAGTGCACATTGGAAGGGAAATTTCGACCGAAATATGGGCGCGTTCGGTTTATTTAATAACAAGCGAATCTCATTCTCTAAACTCGTCATTTGCTGCAAAACACCTCCTTCTTGTGCCCGGGAATTTAACAACTGAGCCTCTAATTGTTGCACCGCGGACTCATTCACCGCGCCAGCTTCTTTCTGTACTTGGACAAGTTCGAAGGCTTTGCGTTGAATTTCAATATTGGTTTTCAAAATATCGAGTTCCTTATCAAGCGCAATTAACTGCCCATAAGCGCCCGCCACTTCTGCGACCAGCGACGTTATGAGCCATTGCTGACCAGACTCAGTGGCTAAATACCGGAGGGCGCTGGCCTTTTTTCGTTTGGCTAACTTACCCCAAATATCTAATTCCCATGCTGTCTGCACCCCTATTTGCAGATCTGGTAAATGCTCCGGTATTATCTGGTCCCGGGTAATATTGGTAGAGAATTGCGTATCGTAATTTCCCACTCCATCCATAGTGTATTTTCCAAAACGTCTCAAACTGGGCTGAACTAGCCCACTGACGGTTGGTTTACGCAGTCCTCTTTGGTAACCAAATTCTGACTTCGCCATGGCTACCTGCAAAAAGCCCTGCTTGATGTCATTACTTCGGACTAAAACCGAATCAATTAGTTGAACTAAGAGTGAGTCTCGCTTCCAACATTCCTGCACACCTGACACGGAGGATTGCTCCTTTTCAGACCGATACGTATCTAATTCAGCGCTTATCTGACGCTGCTCTCGCATGAGCCCGTTGGTGCATGATGCTAAAACCAGCCATAAACCAACGAAATATATCCTATTTTTCATTTTTAGACCATTTAGCCGAGAGTGATGCGAATACCACATATAACCCCGGAATAACTAACAAACCTCCTACTGTTCCTAAAATCATACCCCCAGCAGACGCCGTACCAATCGTCCGGTTTCCAATGGCTCCCGCACCGGAGGCAATCATCAACGGAATTAATCCAGCCACAAAGGCAAAAGAGGTCATCAAAATGGGACGCAAACGAGAGAAAGCACCCTCTTTTGCTGCCTCAATAATGGAAGCACCTTCCTTTTGTTTCGCAATCGCAAACTCCACAATCAAGATCGCGTTCTTTCCTAATAAACCGATAAGCATGACCAGCGCCACTTGCGCGTAAATGTTATTTTGTAGGCCAAATACAAACAAGAACGCATAGGTTCCCATCGCCCCCATGGGAAGGAAAAGCAAAACGGGGAAGGGCAACAGAAAGGATTCGTATTGTGCTGCCAGCAGTAAATAGACAAAAAGTAAGCAAATGGCGAAGATGAAAATGGCCTGGTTTCCAGCTAAATCCTCTTCCCGTGTCATCCCAGACCACTCCAGCGTAAAACCTCGAGGCAAACTCTTTAAGGCCTCCGCCCGAATGATGTCTAACACGGCTCCAGAAGAAAATCCAGGGGCAGGTTCGCCATTGACCATCGCTGAAGTAAACATGTTATAGCGCGTAAATTGCTCAGGTCCATACACCCGCTTCATCTTGACGAAAGAGGAATAAGGAACCATTTCTCCAGATTTATTTTTCGCATAAAACTTCAGCACATCATCTGGATGCGCGCGGTAACGCGGATCCACTTGGACCATCACTTTGTACATTTGGCCAAAGCGAATAAAGTTCGTCGCATAAAAACTACCTAGCAGCGTTTGCAAGTTATCCATGGCAGGGAGGACATTCACTCCTTTTTGGGCGGCAGCCTCCTGATCCACTTCTAACATATATTGGGGGAAGCTAGGGTCGAAACTAGAAAAGGTATTTTGAATCGCTGGGGTCTCGTTGAGCTTTTTGGCAAAATCATTCGAAACCGCAGCCAACTTTTGAAGATCTCCAGAACCACTTCGATCCTGAATTCTAAATTCAAAACCAGAGGCATTTCCAAAACCAGGAACGGCCGGCGGAGGGAAAAACTGAATACTCGCGTCCTTAATTCCACTGGTTTTCGACCGAATAATCTCCGTTAATTCATCTACCGTCTCCTTTCGCTCCTCCCATGGTTTCAAGGTAATAATACCCGTGCCATAGGAGGCTCCAGAACCATCCGTCAATAAACTAAACCCTGCTAAGGTGGAAAAGGACTCAATGGCATCCACCCCTTTAATGGATTTAAATACCTGATCCATCACCCCTTCCGTCCGCTCTAAGGTAGCCCCTGCCGGAGTAGTTGCATTCACATAAAGCGTTCCTTGGTCTTCAGAAGGAATAAATCCACTAGGTACAATCCCGGACAAAACCACCGTTCCTACAACAGAACCGAGTAAAATCAGCCACATCAGCAATCGCTTGCTGATCAAAGCCCCTACCCATACGAGGTATTTTTGAGCGATTTGATCGTAACGCTGATTAAAGGCATGGAAGAATTTTCCAAGCACGTTATTTTGATTGTGCTCTGGCTTTTTCAACAATAACACACAAAGTGCGGGAGTCAAAGTCAAGGCCGTTAAGCCCGATAAGGCAATTGATATCGCCATCGTGACTGAAAACTGCCGGAAGAAAACACCAATCGGACCAGAAAGAAAGGCTACCGGCACAAACACCGCACCCATCACGAGCGTTATCGCTAAAATTGCGCCTGAAATCTCCTGCATCGCCTCTTGCGTGGCGGCGAGAACGGGCATGTCTTTTTCCTCCATTTTGGCATGGACCGCTTCCACCACGACAATGGCATTATCCACCACAATACCGATGGCTAAAACTAAAGAGAACAAGGTCAACAGGTTAATGGAGAACCCGAAAGCTAACATGAACGTGAACGTTCCTACTAAAGAAACAGGCACTGCAATAATCGGGACTAAAGTCGCCCGCCAGTCTTGCAAGAAAATAAACACGACGAAAGCAACTAATAAAAAGGCCTCAAGCAAGGTCTTAATCACCTCGTGAATCGAAGCATCCAAGAAACGAGATACGTCATAGGAGATTGTAAAGCCCATTCCTGGGGGGAAGGTCGTCGTCTTCAATTCGGCTAAGCGATTCTTCACATTCTCGATTACTTCTGCTGCATTCGAACCTGGACGTTGCTTCAATAAAATCGCCGCAGAAGGTCGACCATTTTCTTTCGAAAGTACATCGTAATCCAAGGATCCAAACTCGACTTCTGCTACATCTTTCAAGCGCAAAATCTGTCCCGTCTCCGTCGCTTTAATCACTAAATTCTCATATTCTGCTACCTGCGTAAACTTCCCCGTGTAACGCATGACATACTGCAATGCCTGCGGGTGCTTTCCGGAACTCTCTCCTATTTTTCCCGGGGCCGCTTCCACGTTTTGATTACGCAAAGCCTGAATCACATCTTCAGCTGATAATTTATAGGCGAACAAGCGATCTGGATGTAACCAAATACGCATGGCGTACTCTCTTTGGCCCATAATATCTGCGAAACCTACCCCATCAATTCGTTTTAACTCGGGAAGCACATTGATATCCGCGAAATTGTAAATAAACTTCTCGTCGATATCCGAATCCTCGCTCAACAAATTCACATACAGCAACATACTATTTACCTCTTTCTCCGTAATTACCCCCGCTTTAATGACCTCTTCGGGTAATTCATCTAATACGGTCTGAACCCGCGTTTGAACGTTTACCGCTGCCACATCGGGATCAGTTCCTACTTCGAAATAGACCTGAATAATACTGGTTCCATCGTTACCTGAAACGGACGTCATGTAGGTCATACCGGCTACACCGTTGATGGCGCGCTCGAGGGGCGTCACCACGGCCTTTGCACATACTTCCGCATTAGCACCGGTGTACTTTGTGGTCACGGTTACCGCCGGAGGAACAATATCTGGGAACTGAGTAATGGGCAATTGCTTCATGGCAATAACCCCTAAAATCACGATAAAAATCGATACGACGATCGACAATACCGGTCTAGTGATGAATTGTTGTACCATGTTACAGTGCTTTATAATCCGTTAATAATTGGCGCATTGGCTTGAAAGTTGACTTGATTTTTTGCCCCTGCTTCACCAATTGAATTCCCTCAATCAATACAGTATCCTTTGCTGAAAATCCCGTTTTAACTAAGTAGAAATGCGGAATGCGTAAGTCTGGAACGATACTTTTCATCTTGACTATTCCTGCTGCATCTTTCACGAAAACATAACTCTTCTCTTGAATTTCGAAAACTGATTTTTGGGGAATAGCCCAATAGCCAGCGACCTTCTTAGGCAATTGTACTTTTCCTGAAGCCCCATGGCGGAGGAGTTTAGTCGGATTTGTAAAACGGGCACGAAATGCAATATTTCCCGTATTCTTATCAAATTCTCCTTCGATTGTTTCCACTATGCCCTTTTGCGGATAGTGCTCACCATTCGCTAATACCAGGTCCACGCTCGCCGCTTTATTTACCCCGCCTTGCTCACTAAACGCCAAGTATTCCTGTTCCGAAACATTGAAATAAGCGTATACGTTTTGATTATCAGAAAGCGTCGTTAACAAGGTGCCTTCATCTACTAAGCTACCCCGCTTGAAGGGCAATCGATCCACGATTCCATCAAAAGGCGCTCGAATATTCGAGTGTTCTACTTTTAATTCTGCTGCACTCACATGGGCTAAAGCCTCCTCTCGTTTCGCTTTAAGACCATCCACTTTCGCCAGTGAAATAGCTAATTGGTTTTTCGAGATCACATTTTTATCGACTAGTAAGCGCGTGTTGACTAGTGTCAATTCCTCTGCTTTTAACTCTGCCGAAGCTTGGCTCAAAACCGCTTTCGCCCGAGCTAAGTCAGCCACGTATTCCTGGCTATTAATCGTGAACATGATCTGACCTTTTTTAACCTGCTTCCCCTCATCCACTAATATGCGGTCTAAATACCCCTTGACGCGGGCTCGTATTTCTACATTTTGGACCGCATGAATGTCCGCCACAAATTCTTGGCGAATCGTGGTATCTAATGAGATGGGAGAAGACACTTCTAACGTCTGTATTTCCACTGTCTCGTCTTTTTTAGCCGTGCAGGCTGCTAAAAGCAATAATCCCAAAAGGTATCTTGTCATAACTACTTAGTTTGGTCTTCCTCCATGTTGCTTGTAGGAAGACGGTTTCGTTTTAAAGGTATCCACCCAATCAATATTAGGCGTATTTACTTGGTACTTAGGGGTTTGATTACGAGGTTTCTGTTCTTTTACTTCCACCTTTTTCTCCATCTGTACATTATCTTTCAATGTCCTGTTTATCTGATTTTTATAGTGCTTACCCTGAGCCATTCCTATAAAAACGACACAGACGAACATAGACGCTAAGGCGTATATTTTCATATCGATTTTTGTATGCGGCAAAGCATACGTTACAAGAAGATTTTATGATTTTGTTTCAATAAGGCACGCGTATTACGCGATGCGGGGAGGGGGAATCACTTGCTCTAAAAGCACTTGTAAGGCGGACTGACTATACTGATCACTAATTGATTTATCAGTATAACTATCGTTTTGATTTAGGTCTAGTTTTGGACCAAAATCTTCACTCGCAAAAAAATCATCCGATCCATCTTCTTCCAAAGAATCTTCGAATGACATCTCTAGAGAGAGGCTACTCTTTTCGACCCATGTATCTAGCGCTAACGAAAGTCCATCCTTCGTTAAAAGACAACATACTAACAAGAAATAAACAAGTATTCCTCTGATCATTACTTACTCTTTAATTTCTTCGTAGGGAACATAATCGCCCCCCACATCATCCGTTTTAGCTTTCGTTTTAGGTGGTACATAATCCACATCAATTGTGCCCTCTTTGCGAGATTTCGAAGCAGCTTGCTTCGAACGAATATCTTGCTCAGACATCTTTTTATGCACCTGCGTAATGACATAACCCTTCATCAAAAAACGAAGTAAGGGAATCACCACATAGTATAAAACTAAACCGAGCGCAATAAGTTTTAACATCTTATCTACTTAGATATAAATTTCGTTCACCATACACTTTACGGAAGAAATCATCCTTCAAATCATCAATGAAATAGATCGCTTCACCCGTCGACTTCATTTCGGGTCCTAATTCCATATTTACGTTCGGAAATTTACTGAAAGAAAAGACAGGAATCTTGATTGCGTATCCTTTCTTGACCGGTTTGAAATTGAAATCTTTCACCTTCTTGTCCCCTAACATTACCTTCGTCGCGTAATTCACATAAGGCTCTTGGTAAGCTTTGCAAATGAATGGAACGGTACGAGAAGCACGTGGGTTCGCTTCAATAATGTATACCACTTCGTCTTTCACGGCGAACTGGATGTTTAATAGACCTTTGGTCTTCAAAGCCACCGCAATTTTACGCGTGTGATCTTCGATTTGCTTCATTACATTTTCCGATAAATCGAATGGAGGCAAGACCGAGTGAGAGTCACCTGAGTGAATACCCGCTGGCTCAATGTGCTCCATCATTCCGATGATGTACACGTCTTCGCCATCGCAGATCGCATCTGCCTCCGCCTCGATCGCGTTCTCTAAGAAGTGATCTAATAAAATTTTATTTCCTGGGATATCGCGCAAGATATCCACTACGTGTTGCTCTAATTCTTGCTCGTTGATCACGATTTTCATCGACTGACCACCTAATACATACGATGGACGAACTAATAAGGGGTAACCTAATTCGCGACCTAAAACCACTGCATTATCCGCATCTTCACATACTCCGAATTTAGGGTATGGAATATCCAAGTCTTTCAACAGACTCGAGAACGCACCGCGATCTTCCGCTAAATCCAAGGCCTCGAACGAAGTTCCTAAGATTTTGATGCCGTATTTCGAAAGCTTTTCTGCTAATTTTAAGGCTGTTTGACCTCCTAATTGAACGATAACGCCTTCTGGCTTTTCGTGTTGAATGATATCGTATACGTGTTCCCAGAATACCGGTTCGAAGTATAATTTATCTGCTATGTCAAAGTCTGTCGAAACTGTTTCTGGATTCGAGTTGATCATAATCGTCTCGTAACCCGCTTCTTTTGCGGCTAATACGCCGTGCACACACGAGTAGTCAAACTCAATCCCTTGACCGATACGGTTAGGACCTGAACCTAAAACGACTACTTTCTTCTTCGTCGAAGAAACTGATTCGTTATCTAACACCGCCGATGCTCCTTCTTGACCGAATGTCGAGTAGTAATAGGGAGTCTTCGCTTCAAATTCTGCCGCACAGGTATCTACACATTTGTAAATACGCTTGATGCCTACTGCATTACGCTTGTCGTATACCTCTGATTCTAGGCAACGCAAGGTGTGGGCGATTTGGCGATCTGCGAAACCTTTGTGCTTCGCTTCTTCTAATAAAATCGTCGGGATAGTGTGGATGGAATATTTCTCCATCTCTTTTTCCACGCGCACTAGATCCTCGATTTGGTTCAAGAACCATTTGTTGATCTTCGTTAATTGCTGTATCGTTTTGAACGAAATGCCCATTTTGAAGGCATCATAAATATGGAATAAACGGTTCCAAGATGGATTCGCCAAAGAGTACAAAATCGCATCTTGATCGCGTAATTCTTTTCCATCTGCACCCATTCCATTACGCTTAATCTCAAGAGATTGACACGCTTTTTGTAGGGCTTCTTGGAAATTACGACCGATACCCATCGTTTCTCCTACGGATTTCATTTGCAATCCAAGGGTACGATCTGCCCCTTTGAATTTGTCAAAATTCCAACGAGGCACTTTCACAATCACGTAGTCTAAAGCCGGCTCGAAATAAGCAGACGTCGTACCCGTAATCGCATTTGTTAATTCATCTAAATTATAACCGATCGCCATTTTCGCAGCGATCTTCGCAATCGGATATCCGGTT
This sequence comes from Aquirufa antheringensis, assembly GCF_023921165.1. Classification (NCBI taxonomy): domain Bacteria; kingdom Pseudomonadati; phylum Bacteroidota; class Cytophagia; order Cytophagales; family Flectobacillaceae; genus Aquirufa; species Aquirufa antheringensis. The sequence goes on along the minus strand of NZ_CP049835.1, from coordinate 348,550 downwards.
GCTTTAGAGGCCAAAGCCGAAGAGCGAGACACCCGTGGGTTAATCTCGATCGCGATAATTTCATCTGTTTCCGGATTCAACGAGAACTGTACGTTACAACCACCCGCAAACTGACCGATGGCGTTCATCATGTTGATGGCCATGTCACGCATGCGTTGGTAGATCGTATCTGGAAGCGTCATCGCTGGCGCTACCGTGATCGAATCGCCCGTGTGAATACCCATTGGATCGAAGTTTTCGATCGAACAGATGATGATCACGTTGCCTAAATTATCGCGTAAAAGTTCTAATTCGTATTCTTGCCAACCCATGATGGATTGCTCCACTAACACCTCATGTGTAGGGGATGCATGCAAACCTTTGTTCAAGGCAGCATCAAAATCTTTAGGATCATGCACGAAACCTCCACCCGTTCCACCTAAGGTAAACGAAGGGCGAATCACTAACGGGAATCCCGTTTCTTGTGCAATCTCTTTTCCTTCCAGAAAGGAACGAGCCGTACGTCCTTTACAAACGCCCACCCCGATTTCTAACATCTTTAAACGAAATTTCTCGCGATCTTCCGTCGTTTCGATGGCTTTGATATCGACCCCGATGATGCGCACACCGTATTTGGCCCAAATCCCCGCCGCATCACAATCGATCGCTAAGTTCAAGGCTGTTTGACCTCCCATCGTAGGCAAAACGGCATCCACTTTATGATTCTCTAAGATGTGAATGATCGACGCTTTCTCTAAAGGCTTCAAATACACGTGATCCGCGTTCATTGGATCCGTCATAATGGTCGCCGGATTCGAGTTAATCAAGATCACCTCGATGCCTTCTTCCCTCAGGGAACGAGCGGCTTGGGAACCAGAGTAATCAAATTCACAAGCTTGACCGATCACAATAGGACCAGAACCAATAATTAGGACGGATTTAATCGAGGAATCTTTTGGCACAGGGGTATAAATTAAATTCTGAAAGGATATGTGTTTTTTGGCTTGCTTGGGTAAGCTCCAAAATTGTGCAAAGTTAGCGTTTTAAGGTCGATTTGCAAAATAAAAAATAGACTTTCGTTAAGGTTCGGCAGAACCCAAAAAATCCCTTATTTTTGACAACAAATTGTAGAAATCGTGATAAAAATACTCGTTGCTTTTGATGAAAACCGGGTCATTGGGAAAAACAATGAACTGATTTGGCATTTGCCGGCAGATCTGAAAAGATTCAAGGCCTTAACCACGGGTCATGTGATCATCATGGGGCGCAAAACCTACGATTCCATTGGAAAGCCACTTCCTAATCGTACCACGATTGTTATTTCACGCACGCCTGGCCTACAAATCGAAGGCGTCATCTGCACGACTTCCATCGAAGAGGCCATCTTAAAGGCAAAATCATTAAGCCGCGAAGACATTTTCATCGTGGGTGGTGCTGAAATTTATGCGCTTTCTTTAGCGGTGGCGGATCAAATTTTAGTCACTCAACTACATGACATTTTCGAGGGGGATGCCTTTTTCCCTGAAATTTCCGCAGACCAATGGACGGTGACGGAAAAAGAACGCGGGGTGACCGATGAGAAAAATACCTACCAGTACAGCTATTTGACCTACAGCAGAAAATGATTCACAAAATCGACTTAAGCGCTGAAGCGATTTCGATTGACCCTTACTACCAATTCTTGCAGGATCCGGTGGCAGGTGGCATTTGTCTCTTTATAGGAACCATCAGAAATAAGAATCAAGGAAAAGACGTCAAGGCATTGACGATGGAGGCCTACCCTCCTATGGCCTTGAAACAAATCGAATTATTGTGTGCTCAAGCGGCTGAAAAATGGCCCGTAGAGCGAATTGCTTTGGTTCATAGAACGGGCCCTTTGGAAATCGGAGACATTGCCGTGTTAATCGGAGTGACTTCCGTACACCGTGCAGAAGCATTCAAAGCCTGCGAATGGTTGATTGATACACTGAAACAAGAAGTGCCTATTTGGAAAAATGAATTCTACGAGGACGGCTCATCGTGGCTAGTTCCCCATCCCTGAAACCATCAGACTGCAACCGCGCATTTCGGAATTATCGAAGCGGCCTAGCACCTTAAATCGGATCCCATCGTCTTCTAAGGAACCTAAATCCTTTGTTTCAATAAAGGAACAGGAATCGATGTTTCCCAAATCCGCGACTTTAATCCCTCCCGTTTTATGCGGCTGAGTCACTAAGGCAAACGGATCGCCCACCTCCCGCAAACAAACGCGCATCGTGTAAGCCGGCGTAAATATTCCCTGAAATTTTGCATATCCCTGCGAAAACAACTCCGTCATCCCATATTCCGAGGCGATCGACTCTAGCCCCATCTTCTCTTGTAAATAGGCGTGTACCTTATCGCGAATCCACTCCTCGCGTCGACCTTTCATCCCACCCGTCTCCATCACAATCAAGCGCTCTTTGTGCTCATTTAAGAAAGACAAATCAATACCCGAATCCACTAAATCCAACAAACCAAAGGTCACGCCCATCAGCCAAACTTTCTTATCTGTCGCCAAGGCTTTCCGCAAAGCTTGCACCAGCTCCTGATACTGATTCAAATAAAAGCCAGACAAAACAGAACCCGACGACCTGATGAAATGATCCATCATGAAGACCAGCGAAGAAGTCGAGCGCTCTAAATACGAGGGCAACAAGGCAAAAATATGGTAATCGCTGAGTGAGCCATACTCCCGCTCAAAAGCGATTTTGGAAATTGCTTGGTAGAATCCGGGATCACAAACGGGGTGTTTGGAGGGAATCTGACCAGTCGTTCCGGAACTTTCAAAAGAGAATAAAACGGGCTCAGAACCGGTTAACACTTGGTGATTTTTGAATAATTCAATCGGCAAAAAAGGGATCTGCGTCCAATGCTCCACCTTTTCTGGCGATACACCGGATAGCTGCACATACTGCTGGTAGAGTGGATTATAGGCATACTGAAAACGAAAGACATCTAAAGAAAGCGCGTCAAAATCAGCTACCTGCATGTGCAAGACCCGGCTTTTTAAACTCTCCCTTTCCTGTGCGATCGCTTGATCCATTTGATTTTACCTGATGTAGCGCAAAATTAACGCAAATCATTAACTTTACTGTTGAAAATTTCAATGAATCAATGCGAAAATTAATCGGAGTTGTAGCGATTATCTTATTGAGTCTGGGTGCTTGTGTACAAGAACCTAGCTTTAGCTCTACACCTGCGATTTCATTTAAGTCGATTCAAAAGATCACAAAATCGAGTAATGATGGTTTTGGAGGCACGACGAAAATCGATTCGGTTATTATGAGCATTAACTTCCAAGATGCGGAAGGCGATTTAGGGCTTACGGAAGCTCAATTAAAATCGGACCCTAAGTATAAGGATTTTCGCAATTTCGAGGTGGCTGTCATGTTGCAAAAGAATGGTGTCTTTATTCCCATCACGTTCACCCCAGCTTTAGGCGGTTTGATGAATTTTAACTTCAAACCAAATCAAAAAGCGGGCCCCATCGAAGGTAGCATCGATTACTCAACGCAATTTGTGTACGCTTTCTACAAAGGATACAGCCCGCAATTCACAGCGAAGAACGACACCCTAAAGTTTAAGATTTTCATCCGGGATAATGCGTTTAATCAAAGTAATACGATTGAAACCGATCCCATCGTTATTTTCAAAGACTAAAGCGATTTCAGCTTTTTATAAATTTCTGGTTGCAAACGGTACGTAAACATCCGCTGGTCACGCTCGTCTAATTGTACGTCTAGTATGTCTTGATCCGTAAAAATCAAACCCAGTGTCTTGGTAAAATTCTCGATTAACTTGGCTCTAAACTGCCTTTGAGATTCTGGAGAGCTTTTATGTTTGCCAAAGAAGGCGATAATCTGATGACCATTCACAAAGCCCTGGTCGTAATTCAAAACTAGAAAATCTAAAAATAACCGTTCATTTGCTCCTAACATGAAGCGAATGGATTTCTTCAATTTAGTTTGCTGAAGATGACGGAACAATCTGATTCCTAAGATTAGGACAATCAAAAAGACGAGCGAAATTAACACAACAGAAAACTTCTCATACCAAGGACTTTCGTCCAATGTACCAATATAAGCTGACTCTCGCAGTACTTGACTGATAAGCAAATGAGAATAAGCCAATTCGCGGTTCACTGTTCGTTCGATTTGGCTAGACCAAAGCAAACTATCCCCTTTCACCCGCATGTACGTTTCTACTTCTTCTCCACCATGGGTATTTAAGAAAATACGGTGCGGGTTTGTCCATTGATAAACTTTAAAATCATCTTCCACATCAATGATTAGCATCGTATCGTAGGGGTATTCTTGGTTAGGCTTATCCGGAATTATGAAATAGCGCCCAGTGAAGAGATAATGCTTAATCAATTTCGTATTCAAAAAATCACGCACTTCTTTTAATTTAACTTCCCCGATGCGCGAAAACTTTTGATTAAAGAAATCATATTCATACATCCCATAATCTCGATTGAAAGCCGTTTTCTTCTCCGTATCATTCATTTCCACCGTACTCAACACATAGAAGCGGTCTTTTTTAGGGGCATAACCTACTAAGCCATCGAAAATAGACGCTGGAATATCGCCATCCGCCGCGATGGAGAGCCATTCCTTCCCTATAAAATCATATTTGGTTAAAATATTTGATGAATGCCAAAACCCATAGCCGCCAAAAGAAAACAACTCATCCCCTCGCATGAACACGCTATTTTTGCAATTTGCCCCCCGGTAAAAGGTTTTATCTAAGCGCTTAAGTGACCAATTTGACTTATCTAATAGATAGACCTGTCCCGTACAATGAATGGTCAAATAGAAGGTGGATGTTTTGTTAATTCTGAATTCAACAACCCCTTCAGATGTGGGCATTAAATCTTTAAAATCGACATCCTCCGTATGAAGAGTGTCTAGACGCATCCAACCTGTTTTAGGGTTAAAACGCGAAATTTCGTGGGAATTTAAATTCAGTCGTAAAAAACTCGAGGAATTCTCCTCCTGCCATTTAATAAATTGTGCGCTCGCTGAAGAGCCTATTAAGAGGAGGAACAGAAGAAACAGACTCGCTTTTTTTAGCATGTTATTGTGGTTGCGTCCCCAAAAATAACTAATTTTGCAAATTAACAAGTTTATTTAGCATTCCACGTATGACATTACATAGAGAAGGACGAACCTTATTATTGACATCATTACTCATCGTATTAGGTATTAATGGCCTGGTTGCGTACTTCTTTCCAGAAAATGTCTATGTAAGAGAGGCCATCGTGGTGATTACCTCCTTATTTTACTTAATCATCCTACAATTTTTCCGTGTTCCTAAGCGCCAGACCGTGCTGGACCCTAAAAATATCATCGCTCCGGCAGATGGAAAGGTAGTCGTGATCGAGGAAACGGTCGAGACAGAATATTTTAAAGGTCCACGCCGCCAGGTTTCGATCTTCATGTCTCCCATTAATGTACACGTGAATTTCAATCCAATCTCTGGTATCGTTTCTTATTTTAAATACCATCCAGGCAAATTTTTAGTCGCTTGGCACCCTAAATCAAGTACCGAAAACGAGCGCACTACCTACGTAGTAAAGCACGAAAATGGGACAGAGGTCCTTTTTCGTCAAATTGCAGGAGCTCTTGCAAAGCGTATTTGCTGGTATGCGAAAGAAGGGGATGCGGTTGTTCAAGGAACAGAATTTGGCTTTATCAAATTCGGTAGCCGAATCGATATCTATCTGCCTTTAGACGCAGAAATCTGTGTAAACATCGACGACAAACCAGTAGGCGGCGAAACGGTGATTGCGCGATTAGCTTAGACCCAAGAAGTCCAAGACTCCTCGATTAATCGAATTATTTTTTCTAGCCCTTGCTGATCCACCTCAGAAAAATCTGCTAATTGGTCTGAATCCAGATCAAAAACCAGCACGACTTCTCCATTCACGATCGCAGGTAAAACAATCTCTGACTTCGAAGCCGAAGCGCAGGCAATGTGACCTGGGAATGCTTCTACATCCGGCACTAAAACCGTTTCTTTCGTTGTATACACATGCCCGCAAACTCCCTTATGGAATGGAATTCGGGTGCAAGCTACAGGACCCTGGAATGGCCCTAAGACTAATTGATTCTCCTTTGTGAGGTAGAAACCTACCCAGAAAAAGCCGAATACCTCGTGCACCGCCGCCGCGATATTCGCTAGGTTCGCGTATTTGTCGGTTTCTCCGGCTAAGAGAGATTGAATTTGGGGATATAAGGACGCGTATTTTTCTGCGCGGGTTCCCTCGATTTTTACTAGATCCTCTGCCATCTTATGCGAAATAACGTTGTAACCAAGTGGTGTTTGCGGCTTGTAACCAGCCCGCTCGGTAAGCGCCCAATGATTCCGTTTGAAGTGGAATAATTGGAGTAGATGGCGAAAGCAAAGGATTGTTTTTCAAAGCATCCAAAGGGATCAAGATAAGTTCTTCTCCCACCACTACCGCCGTACTGCGATCGAAGAAGTCGATTCCTAAGTTTGTACCCATCTCCTTAAACCAACGCGTGGACGCATCGATCGAACAGCCGGAGGCTGCATTCACGGTTTCGTCCACCGCGATGACGATTACTTGTTGAAAGCGAATCTCAAAAGACGCGTTTAAACCTGCTCCGTGTGCCGCCCATTGGGTTAAGGCTGGTGCTAAATAGTCCTGAATGGCTTGCGTTTCGGGTGCCGTAAAAGGTCGGTTCGCTTGATAGACCCAGACGCGGGAATGATCAGGCATTTGTTCGATGGGTAAATACATATATTACATGGATTGCTGCACTAACTCAGCTAAATCTACTACTTGGATGTGCTTTTCTTTTCCTACTTTATTCAGGCCGTCTTGGACCATGACCATGCAAAAGGGGCATGCTAAGGCCACTTTACTGACTCCAGAATCGACCATTTCTTGGACTCTTTTCACCTGCACGTCTTCGCCGCCCGCTTCCGGTTCTTTGAATACTTGTGCGCCGCCTGCTCCACAGCAGAGGCCTTTTGTTCTACAACTTTTTAACTCGATTAGTTCCTTTTTCAATCCGGCAATGATCTCGCGCGGTGCTTCATAGACCCCATTTCCTCTGCCTAAGTAGCAAGAATCGTGGTAGGCCACTTGTTCCAGAGAGGAGCCATCAGATGCTTTAATCTTGCCTGAGGAGATTAATTCTGCCAAAAGCTGGCTATGGTGAATCACCTCATAATTCCCGCCTAACGTGGGGTATTCATTCTTCAGGGTATTAAAACAATGCGGGCAAGCCGTCACTATTTTCTTTACCGCATAAAGGTTTAAAACTTCGATGTTAGACATGGCCTGCATTTGGAATAAAAACTCATTCCCCGCACGGCGTGCTGGATCTCCGGTACACGATTCTTCGGTACCTAGGACCGCAAAGCTGATTCCCACCTTTTGCAATATCTCCGCAAAGGCGCGTGTCACTTTCTTGTGGCGATCATCAAAAGATCCCGCGCATCCTACCCAAAAAAGAAATTCCGGCTGCTTCCCCGCTGCGGCGAACTCAGCCATCGTTTTAATCGTCTCCATTATTTCTTTTGTTGCTCGCGCATTTGCGTCACCGTTAATCGACTTCCATCGTCCCTCCAGCCCGGAGGCCCAAAAATATACCCAAACGCCGCTTTCACACTTTTTGCGCTAGCCACGTCTTTAACCATCTGAACCCATTCATAGAAGGCAATTTTAGCCGGATTATAGCTCTCAATCTGCTTCGTTAAGCCATAATGTGGACGTTGATTTTCACTCACGAAGGACCCAAACATCCGATCCCAAATAATCAACACCCCCGCATAATTCGTGTCTAGATAATCCAAATCCGTCCCGTGGTGCACGCGGTGGTGCGAGGGTGTATTCAAAATGTATTCAAACCAGCGCGGCATCTTGTTAATCAATTCCGTGTGAATCCAGTATTGGTACAGTAAACTCGTTTGCTGGAAGAACATCACAATAAACGGATGCACCCCAATCAAAGGTAGCCAAAGCCAAAAGACAAAACCACCTGATAGATTCCCCGTCCAGGTTTGACGCAAGGCCGCCGCTAAATTATAATGAGGTGACGAATGGTGCACCATGTGGGAAGCCCAGTAAAAACGAATCTCATGTGAGATGCGGTGAACCCAATAATAGGTTAAATCCTCCCCAAAAAAGGCGAGCACCCAAACGGGCCAGGTTTGGCCTAAATCAAACAATTTCCAGTTATTGTATACATAAAATGATGCACCGAACGTAATCGCCTTCGTCACAAATCCAATCCCTAAATTCCCTAAACCTAAGCCTATGGACGTCATCGAATCCTTTGCCTCCACGTAATCTCGGTGCATCTTATAGACGATATACGACTCTAAAAGAACCGTGAATAGGAAAAAGGGTACCGCGTATAAAATTAAAGTTGGTCCCATCTTAGTTTAGTTTAACCACATCGCGCAAGAAAGCCTCCGACGATGCAATTGGTTTATCCGTTAATTTACCGAGTAGGTTAGACGTAATGACGTGATTGCCCGAATTAGGAAAAGCCTCTTCCCTTTTCAACGCAGCAGGTGTGCCTAAAGCGGCATACATTTCCTTCATAGCATCCACCGAAACCACGTTGTCCTGGTGTTCCTCATCTTTATAATAATAACCCATAAATACGGGGATTTTCACCTTTTCAAAGACTTCTTTTGTCATCGCATGCGTCAGCAAATTTTGAACCGCAACAACCCCTTCTAGTCTATAATGCAAACTCCAATTTTCCGCGTGTCCTGGCGCCATCACTGGAATATCCCGGTAATCACTTCCCGTTATCAGGTGGGCCATTTGCAATCCCCACGGATTATCCAATAAGGTCGCATTGGGATCTTTGATCGCGATGCAAGGTCCGTAGAGCATTAAAGCCTTAATTTCCGGATGGTTAGCCGCTAAAACGAGCGACATCGCTCCCCCAAAAGACGTTCCCAAAACCACCACCTCATCGCCTAATTTCTTAGCGATCGCATAATAGTTTTCGACACTTTGGTAATAGTCATCTGCAGTTACTGTAGCGTAAGTAGAATCCGAGTCTGGCACCCCATGACCTGCCACGCGAGCTAGCAATAAGTTCGCGCCAAATTTCTTCGCCACCTCCCGGTGCAAAGGATCACCTTCCATAGGTGAAGCAGAAAATCCGTGCACGTACATAAAGACAATTTTGGTCTTTTTAGGCTGCGCTGAATCTGCCCAAATAACACGCGCCTCATTCCCTGGCTTCAATACCGTCTTCGATTCTTTAGCTGCAATATAGGCATCGATTTGACTAACCGAATCCGGGATATCCGTCCAACTCGCACTAGGCGTAAGTACAGGCGCCGCTGGTTTGGGCCCTAAGATATAGGCCATAATTAATACACCAAGTACTCTAAGTATTTTCCTCATAGCTTATTCTTTTGCCCAATTCAAACGATCGGCAGGGTTAAATTTCCACGGACTTTGGTTCGTCTCCACATTCGCAAACATGGCATTCCATGCCCCCGGTGCATCCGAAAGCTCCATGATCTGGAAGCGACGCATTTCTAAGATAATATTCAAAGGAGAAAGTTCCATCGGGCAAGCTTCTACACAAGCCTGACAAGACGTGCAGGCACGTAACTCTTCCGCAGAGATTCGATCGAATAATGATTTCCTATCGTCCACAAAAGCCCCTCTATTCGCTCTCAAAATACCACCCACTTCCTCTAATCGATCCCGGGTATCCATCATAATTTTGCGTGGTGACAAGGCTCGACCGGTCTGGTTTGCGGGACATTGCTCTGTGCAACGGCCACATTCCGTACAAGAATACGCATCTAAGGCGTTCTTCCAGGTTAAGTCCATCACGTCTTTGGCCCCAAACTTCGCATTCGTAACTGGCTGCTCCTCCACCGGCTGACCTAACATCAACTTCACCTCGTGCGTCACAGCTGGCATCGCAGACATCTTCGCAGAGGATTCTAGACTAGAGAAATAAGCGGACGGGAAGGCAAAAAAGATATGCAAGTGCTTTGAATAGGTAACGTATAAAGCAAAAGAGAGAATCCCTAGGATGTGAAACCACCAAGCTCCGCGCTCAAGCAAAATTAAAGCGGAAGTCGAAAGCTGTGCAAAAATACTGATTAACTGACCAGATATGACAAAAGAACCTACTGGCTGGTAATGTTCCACCCCTCGCGTTTGCAGCACCGCATCCGCTCCGTTCATCGTCCACAAGGCCAGCATTAGAATAACTTCGATGAGTAAAATTTGATAGGCATCCTTAACAGGAAAACCGGCTAATTCTGTATGATTAGCGGCTTGTAAACGACTGGTGCGAAATACCCCACGACGGAGAAAAAAGAATACGCAAGCCAAGAAAACGCCCCCCGCCAAAATCTCAAAAAAGTTCATCAATCCGGCATAGAAAGAGCCTAAAAAAGGAACAAAAAGGCGATGTGTCCCTAAAATACCATCTAAGATAATTTCAAGCACTTCGATATTAATGAGCACAAATCCGATGTAAATCAGGAAGTGAAAAAAGCCGACAACAGGCTTAGAAAACATCTTCTTTTGACCGAAGGCTAATAAAGCCATTCGTTTAAAACGTTCAGACGGATGATCCGATAATTCCACGGGACGCGCTAGGCGAATCGTCTGTATGATAAGCGAAAATCGCTGAAAAATCAGGTAAGACATACCCCCTAAAAGGGCGATAAATAGTATCTGAGGCAAATAGGTCATCGTTGATGTAGAAAGTACATAAATGTAAAAAAAATCTACGGTAATTCCTTTTTCAAAAAACGTCCCGTGTGACTATTTTTATCTTTCGCAATCTGCTCCGGCGTTCCACTGGCTAGCAATTGGCCTCCGGCATTTCCGCCTTCAGGACCCATGTCGATGAGGTAATCAGCCACCTTGATGACGTCCATGTTGTGTTCGATGATTAAGACCGTATTTCCCTTGTCCACAAGTTTCTGCAACACATCTAAAAGAAGACGTACATCCTGAAAATGCAAACCAGTCGTAGGCTCATCTAAGACATAGAGCGTCTTACCTGTATCCTTTTTCGAAAGTTCTTCTGCCAGCTTTACACGTTGGGCCTCGCCGCCTGAAAGGGTGGTTGCGTGTTGCCCTAAGGTGATATAACCTAAACCTACTTCGGCTAGTGTCTGTACGCGGCGGAAAATACGCGGCTGGTTTTCGAAGAATTCCAAAGCCTGCTCTACCGTCATATCGAGCACATCTGAGATCGATTTTCCCTTAAAGCGAACCTCTAAGGTTTCGCGGTTAAAACGCTTTCCTTTACACGTCTCGCATTCCACCAATACATCTGGCAAGAACTCCATCTCAATCTTCTTGCGACCCGCTCCCTCACAACCTTCACAACGGCCACCTTTTACATTGAAACTGAATCGTCCCGCCTTGTAGCCGCGAATCTTCGATTCTGGCAATTCACAATACAGCGTACGAATGTCGCTGTACATATTCGTATAAGTAGCTGGATTAGAACGAGGCGTGCGGCCGATGGGACTTTGGTCCACCTCGATTACTTTATCGATATTTTCCAAACCAACAATCGACTTATACGGCATCGCATCTCGCTTCGTACGATCGAAATGCTGCTTTAATTTTAACACCAAAGTATCGTGAATCAAAGTCGATTTCCCGGACCCAGAAACCCCCGTCACGACCGTCAAAGTCCCCAACGGAAACTTCACCGACACGTTCTTCAAATTATTCCCAGTCGCCCCTTTCAATTCGATACTCAAACCATTTCCTTTGCGGCGGACAGCGGGCACCGCAATCTCCAGCGCACCATTCAAATAAGCCGCCGTAGGCGTCTTCAATTTCAAAAATTCGGCTGGTGTACCGGAACCCACCACATTTCCTCCATGGCGACCCGCACCCGGACCGATATCCAAAATATAATCGGACTCCAGCATCATGTCCTTGTCGTGTTCCACGACTAAGACCGAATTACCTAAGTCCCTTAAATCTTTTAAGGCCTGTATTAATTTCTCATTATCGCGCTGGTGCAAACCGATACTCGGCTCATCCATGATGTACAAGACACCCACGAGTTGCGTCCCTATTTGAGTCGCTAAACGAATCCGCTGCGCCTCTCCTCCAGAAAGACTTTTCATCGGTCGATCGAGCGTGAGATAAGTCAACCCGATTTGAGTTAAAAAGCCCACCCGTTTTCTAATTTCCTTCAAAACTTCTACCCCAATCTGCTGCTGGCGATCGCTCATCCGCGTTTCCACGTCAGCGAACCAAGCCTCGAGTTCGTTGATATCCATTTGGGCTAATTGCCCGATGTGTTTATCAGCGATACGGAAGTGTAAGGATTCTTTCTTCAAGCGATACCCATCACAATCCGGGCATTTTTTGATCATCATAAAATCCTTTAACCAGTCTTGGGTCTTTTCAGAACCTGACTCTTGCTGGCGTTTCAGGAAATTCACGATACCATCGTATTTCGTATTCCATTCCGTTCCTTCGTATTTCTTAGACGGCACCGCGACTGGCGCATCCGAACCATACAACATCAATTCCACAGCCTCCGCTGGGAATTTTGCGATGGGAGTCGAAAGACCTACTTTAAAGGGCTTTAAGAGCACCTCTAATTGCTTGAATATCCAAAGTTCGCGGTATTCCCCAATCGGCGCGATGGCACCACGAATGATGCTCAAAGAACGATCTGGAATGACTGAATCTTCGGTAATTTCTTCTACTACGCCCAGGCCATTGCAACAAGGGCATGCGCCGTAAGGACTGTTGAATGAAAAAGTGTTTGGTGCGGGTTCGTCGTAGGACAAACCGGTCGCCGGATCCATTAAGGTCTGGGAGAAGTAATGTAATTTATTCTTAGCATCTAGGACGTAAACTTGTCCTTTGCCTTGGTTCATCGCGGTTTGTAGGCTTTGGGATAAACGCAAACGTTCGTCTTCTGCCACCACTAAACGATCCACCACTATTTCAATATCGTGTACTTTAAATCGATCGACCTGCATCTTAGGTTCGATGTCCATGATTTCTCCATCGATACGCACCTTCGTATATCCCCATTTCGCGATTTGGACAAACAATTCGCGGTAATGTCCTTTCCGGCCTTTGACTACGGGCGCGAGTAAAACGACTTTGCCTTTGTTGAATTGGGTTAATAAGGTCTCGATGATTTGGTCCACGGACTGCTTGACCATTTTCTCCCCCGAAAGATAAGAAAACGCCTCTCCTGCGCGGGCGTACAGCAGACGCAAGAAATCGTAGATTTCCGTGGTAGTCCCAACCGTAGAACGCGGATTTTTAGAAGTGGTCTTTTGTTCGATGGAGATCACCGGCGAAAGGCCTTCGATCTTGTCTACGTCCGGGCGCTCCATGTTTCCTAGGAAAGAACGAGCGTAGGCGGAGAACGATTCCATGTACCGTCTTTGGCCCTCTGCATAAATCGTATCAAAAGCTAAAGACGATTTTCCCGAGCCCGAAATACCCGTCACCACCACGAGCTGATTGCGCGGAATGGAAACGTCAATATTCTTTAAATTATGCTCGCGTGCACCCAGCACTTGAATGTGGGAAAATCCAGTAGAATCAGACGCTTTAGAAGCCATAGGTAGGGAATAGATCGATCCACAAAGGTACAAAAAAAGAGGCTGCCCTTTTAGGGGCAGCCTCAACATAATTTCAAAAAATCTTATTTGTTCAACAATTCGTCGAAAGTGATACTTACATAGTACATGCTTCCGATTAATGGGTTACCCCATCCTGTTGTATAAGCAACTCCGCCTAAGTTCGTACCACCCACTTTGATGATCGACTTAATCTCAGATACTTTCTTGCTTACTTGCATATCGAACGTTGAGAACGCAGGAATCACCGATAATTGTTGTTGATTCACTACTTGGTTCACAAAAGAGGATTGCCAAACAAATTGATCTTGGTATCTCCAAGTCGTATTGAAGCCCCAACCTGAATTTCCGATGTTACGGTTTCCTAAAGAAACGTTCGTACGGTAGTTCGGTGTGTTGAAACCTAATTGGTAATCAGCTAATCCACCATTGTCTTTTACTGCATTGTAAGAAACGTTTGTTCCTAATGCCCAACGATTTCCTAAATCATAGTCGATGCCTAAGCCCCAACCGTTAGTCACTACTTCGTTATCTACGTTAGATGGGAAAGAGAAGTAGTTTAATGAACCTGCCAAAGTCGTGCTAGGTTGCGCTACCACTTGACCCGCTGAGAAGTTCGTGAAGTTGGATTGGTAAGCATAGAAATCCACGAACATTTGTGGTGTGATCATTCCTTTGTAACCTAATTCCACTGTTTGAACCTGCTCTGGCTTCCAAGCCTTCGACTTGTAAGTTACCCACTTCGTAGGATCTGTTTGATTTGCTAAGATCGATTGTAACGTGTAAGAGTTACCCGATAATTTGTAACGATCTTGAACGACTGCTAAACCACCTAATAAACGAGCAGATGGAGTCAACAAGTTAATGTATTGATCCTGTGTTGTAGGGATACGGAAACCTGTTTGCACGGAAGCACGGAAGTTAGACGTTCCTTGAGTATACACTCCAGAAAGACGCGGACTATAAACTCCGTCAAAATTCTCATTCTTATCAAAACGAAGTGAACCCGTTACCTTCAAGTGATCTGCAAATAATTTCTTAGATGCTTGTGCATACGCACCATATTCGTTGATAGAAAACTCGCTTCCATCATCTTGTAAAGCAAATAACGTTCCCTCTGAATTCAAGGCATACTGACGGAAGTTTGCACCTACGATCAATTCTAGTTTGTTATTCAATTTCTCCGTCAAGTTATACATACCCTCTAAGTGGTATAAAGCTGACTTATCTGTAAACTTAGCTCCTTGAGGAAGTGGTTTAGCTTTAATCGCATCCACCGCCGCGTTAAACGCTGCTGTACCTGGCACTAAACGACCTGCATCTGAAACCGCACGAGCAGTTCCATGGTAGTAAGGGAAAGAAGATTGTGTACTAGCTACAGCTAAACCTACTGCTGAAGCAGGTGCCACACCTTTCAATAAGTTCGTTTGTAATACGGTTCCAAAGTTTGTCAATGCCAAACCTGCGAAAGTCGAGAAGTATTGAGGATACCAAGCTGTTGATGGCTTAGCTGCTTCGTTGACTAATTGACCTAAAGTACCTGTTGCATACGCATCACCGGAATTCTCTTGCGTTGTATACGCACGAACGAAGAAGTTAGAACCTTTTAATTCTGCCTTGTATTGTCCCATAGAGAAGTTCTTGATCGAATAACGATCCGCTCCTGTGTACATGGTTGTACCTTGACCATAAGATCCTTGCAAGATCAACTCCACCTTGTCGTTAAAACGGTAGTGTAAAGCGGCGTTGAACTTGATGTTGCGGTTTGCATAAGAAGATAAATCACGCTCAGCATAGCCTTCACGAGAGATCGCTACGTTAGGAACAATGTAACCTAAGATCGCAGATGGAGTTAACAAACCACCGGTAGCAGCAGAGATCTGATTGATACCTGCCGTTAATGGATTCGTAGGAACTCCTAATAATGGCTTCAATGAAGTTAACATATTCACGTTCGTCTCATCACCATATACACTCACACCATTGTAAGCTAAGTTCGTACCACGAGAACCCGCTCCTAATACCGTTCCATTCAATAAAGATTGGTCACGTGTATCTGTTGACTGCCAGTCATCCGCTGTCAATTGGTTGAAGTTTAATTTGAAGGCTACTTTGTTGTTAAAGGCTTTGGCAAAACGAATCGAGATATCTCCATAAGGAGTCGTCGTTTCCGTACGATTGCTAGCATACATGGCTCCTGTTTTCACTTGAGCAGACAAACCTTGGAATAAGAAAGGTGATTTCGAATCCATTAAGATAATACCGTTCATCGCGTTAGGGCCGTATAAAGCAGACGCAGCTCCTGGCAATAAGTCCACTGATTGTAAATCTAATTCTGAAATACCTACGATATTACCTACCGAGAAGTTCAAACCTGGCGCTTGGTTATCCATACCGTCGATCATTTGAACCACACGAACGTTACCGTTGCTGTTAAATCCACGCATACCGATAGATGAGAAAGACACCGATTGTGCACTTACCTCTACGCCTTTGATATTACGCATCGCGTCGTAGAAAGAGGCAGCAGGAGTTTCGCGAATCGCCCGAATGTCCAAGCGCTCTACTGAAACAGGTGACTGCATAACGCTTTCCTCTACACGTGACGCAGAAACGACTACGTCTTGAGCCAAAGTCGCTTGCTCTTTTAAAGCGATTTGAAAATCGGTCTTATTTCCTTTTACGGGAATTTCTTGGCGCTCATAACCTACCATCGAAACGACGATCGTTAAGGCTCCTGGTTTGTTCGTTGATAGCGAGAAGTTACCTTTGGAATCTGAAATTGTTCCCGTTACTGCTCCTTTTACGCCGATACTAACACCAATTAATGGCTCTTTAGAATCTGCATCCGTTACCTTACCACCTATTTTAGTCTGAGCAAAAGTGGATGCACTTAAGAACAGAATAAGCGCAAGGCTAGGTAAAATCTGTTGTATAATTTTTTTCATAATGGGTGTTTTTAATGACACAATTTGTTTTGGATACTCGAATTACAACAAAAATAGAGAAGATTTCAGTATTCAACACTATGTTTGTATTAAAAAATTACTAGTTTTTCAGAAAATAATTTAATCGCTTATCTACAAAGTCGACCGCTCAATCATTTAATTTTAAAAAGGGGGATTAAACTAGTAGCTTTGTGTATAAATTACTGCTATGAGAGCTCTTGCTTTTTTATGTCTACTTTTCCTGAGCGCTTGCGCAAGCAACCAGACTCCTTATGCCCTGAGCACCAGGTGGAAAGACGCTCCTCAGCCAGCTGAAATGGATTATGCAAACCCAGCCGCTTGGGCTGCCTTGCCATCCCGATACGATGCAGCAGATTTAGTCCCACGGAAATCAATACTACAGGATGGGCAAGCAGATGCGAAAGCGGATGTCTTTTTCATTCACCCCACCATTTTCACCTATAAGCCGGAAAACGAATACATTTGGAATGCCTCCATGACAGATGCGGCATTGAACACCAGCGTAGATAGTTCAACCATCCTAAATCAGGCCACCGCTTTTAATGCCGCTGGACGCATTTTCGCTCCCCGGTACCGCCAGGCACATTACCAAGCTTTTGTCACGGAATATAAAGAGGATAAGGACGCGGCATTAGACGTAGCTTATTCCGATGTGAAAAGAGCCTTTGACTATTATGTAACTCATGAGAATAAAGGCAGACCCATTATCATCGCCAGCCATAGCCAAGGAACGGTTCATGCTACTCGTCTTTTGAAAGAATATTTTGATGGAAAAGATCTGGAGAAACAACTGGTGGCGGCCTATATCATTGGGATAGCGACGCCTACCAACACGTTTAAAAATATCCCTGTTTGCAGTTCACCTACACAAACTGGATGTTTTGTCGCCTACACGACTTTTCTACAAGGCTATTTGCCGCCTTGGCACCCGGGTACAGCCACCGCATTAGCTTCAGTGAATCCATTGACCTGGTCGACGGATGAAAACTTTGCATCGAAAGAAAAAAATAGCGGAGGCGTTTCCTACGGATTTAAATACGTGAAAGAGTTTGCGGATGCGCAGAATCATTTAGGTATCCTTTGGACGAATACGCCGTATGTTCCTGGTCGCTCTTTTGTCAAATTAAAAAACTGGCACAAGGCTGACATTAATTTATTTTACCACAACATTAGAGAAAACGCTGTCTTACGTGTGAACACGTTCCTCAGTCAAAAATAAGCTTATGCCTACTTGCCTTGTCATTATGGCGGGTGGAATCGGAACCCGGTTTTGGCCCATCTCCAGAAGTAATTATCCTAAACAATTCCACGACGTCTTAGGCGTGGGCAAAACGATGCTGCAACAAACGGCAGAACGTTTTGAAGGAATTGTCGCTCCAGAAAACATCTACGTCGTCACCAGCGAGGAATTCGCGGGGATCGTACAAGAACAATTGCCTTTCTTAAGTCCAGACCAAATCCTCAAAGAACCGCAACGCAAAAATACGGCTCCTTGCATCGCCTATGCGGCTTATAAGATCAGCAAAAAGCATCCAAAAGCGAAAATAATCGTAGCTCCAGCAGATCACGTCATTTTAAAAGAAGAGGCGTTCAAGGCGCGTGTTAACGAGGCTTTAGAGGCAGCGAAAGAACCTGTTTTAGTGACCTTGGGCATCGTTCCTACCCGACCTGACACCGGTTATGGCTACATTCAATACCAAGAGTCGAACGAAACAGCGAAAACGGTGAAAACCTTTACGGAAAAACCTAACGTAGAATTAGCTGAGGCTTTTTTAGAGAGCGGCGATTACGTATGGAACGCTGGATTATTCGTTTTCTCGATTCCTACTTTTAAACACGAGTTAACAAAACACCTTTCCCGCTTAGCAGAGCAATTCGAAGAGGGTCGCGCCTTTTATTATACCGAACAAGAGCCTGAATTTATTCGGAAGGTTTATGCCGTTTGCAAGAGCATTTCGATGGATAACGGCGTGATGGAGAAAGCACGCGAGGTGAAAGTGATTTTAGCGGACATCGGTTGGTCTGATTTAGGCACCTGGAAATCCTTGCACGAAATCAATGAAAAAGATGAGTTGCAAAACGCTGTAGATGCCCAAGTGATGCTATATGAAACGAACGATTGCATCATCAAGGCGCCTAAGGATAAATTAGTGGTGATTCACGGCTTATCGAATTACATCGTAGCGGAACATGGAAATGTGTTGATGATTTGTCCCAAAGATCAGGAGCAGCAAGTGAAACAATTCGTGGAAGATGCGACAAAGCTAGATCCGAACTTCAGCTAGGACTCAATCAACTGAATCAGGGAATTGAAGTCGCTTATCAATTGAATTCTAGCTGGAATGGGCTCAGGTGAATGCAGCACATTATATCCCGTTAACATAATCGTAGCCTCTGGTAGGTGCTTATCTAGGTCTGCCACGTAAGTGGGCAAGACATCTTGGGAAGGTTCGGTCGTAAAAACGCTGAATACATAATCCGGCTGATGTATTTCGTAGGCCAAACACAATTCATCGAAGGGTAAAGATTGTCCTAAATAAACCGCTGAATGCTGTCGTGCACGGATTAAATAACTCGCAAAAAGCAAGCCAATTTCATGCAATTCCCCTTCTGGAAGGTATAGTAAGAATTTCTTGGCATTCGCCTTCGGTTTAGCCATTTGAGAATCGATGGCTGCGATGATTTTTTGGCGAATTAAATGCGTAATGAAGTGCTCTTGCGCTGGACCCACAGAACCAGAAAGCCACAAAGTGCCTAGACGCGTTAAGAACGGGTAAATCACTTTTAGCATGAAGTTCTCAAAACCATAAGCCTTGGTAATGGACTTCGCCAATTCCTGAAAACGGTACTCATCTAAATCCATCATGGCCACCGTAATGGCCTGAATGTGCTCCGGATAATCTAAATCACCCCCTGAAAGCTGTAAAATTTTCTCGGAAATTTCCGCTTCGGATAATTCGGCAATCTTGGAAATCTTGATTCCTCCTTTATTTTGGAGGGTTGCAATATTTAAAATTCGCTTTAACTCTACATCAGAATAGGTCCGTATGCCGGTCTCAGTACGCACAGGACTCAGCAAATGGTAGCGCTGCTCCCAAATACGTATGGTATGGGCCTTGATACCACTGAAATTCTCTAAATCCTTTATGGAGTATACGTTCATTATAGTGGTAACACCAGGTTAATGAAAATGTTTAGAAATTAAATTGCAAAAATAGCCAATGTCCTAAAAAGAACAAAAATTGCAGGGCAGCAATGAGTCTAAATAGGCTAGATTTCGACGGGAAGGGCGTATTTTGATAGGCCAAATGAAAAACAAAAGAGGCAAACCACCAGGCAATAAAATTTTGGGTGGGCACTTGGACTCCAGCCCAGGTCCAAAAGTCAAAATGCACAGCCACTGGCTCAATTAAGAAATCCAAAGCCGTCATTAATCCCGCGCCTAAGGCTGCTTTACTGATTTTCCCGGCTATGTTCCACTCTTCTACCAGCGCATTCGTTGCTACTACCAGCACTAACCAATTCAAACCAATTGTAATAGGCACATTCAATACTTGAAAACCTAAGGTCTTACCATAAGAGTACTGACCAAAAATTTGACCCGTTCTCACACCCTGCACCTCTAAATACCAAGCCGCAATCGCCAATACACCTAGAAAAAGGTAGGCTTGAAAGGAAGGTTTGGGAAAATACACCAGACAAATGAAGGCCGTAAACCAAAGGGTCAATGGAACGAGTGACGTAAACAAGGCCGCTGTTGCATGTAAATGCATCCCGATTAAACCGGCCGCATACAAGACAATCAAAAAACGTTTCAGAAATACAGGATTCATAGGATTAATTTACCAGCCTTCCGGCTTTTCTAAGACATATCCATCTACTTTCACCACTTTAGGGGGAAATTGACTTTCAACTAATTTAGGGCGGCCAATGATTTGATTTGCCCGAGCGACCTCTGCCACTGAATTATTGTGCCGTCCCGGAGGAAAAAATACGACCACCGACTTATCTAAAAAGGTCGTATTCACGGCCTCGATGCAGGGGACAAAGTCACTATCCCCAGAAACAACAATGGCTATATCGTACACATCTAAATGCGCGTCCATGATCAAGTGAGTCGCTAAATTCACGTCCGTCATCTTCTCAGAAGGTACGACCCATTGATGCCCGCATTCCCTGCAATCCTCGAATTTCGCGTGATAAGAACCATAAATCAGCTCTACACCTGTCGATTCAAGCGCTTCTAAGTAAGTGGTTTGACGCTTCTCTTTGGGCGGATTATGGGTAATTCGACTGGTAAAAAACTTCACCCCCACTAGTTCTTGATTCGAACGAACAAAGCTCTTCATCAATTGATAGACATTTAACCACTTGCATTTGCGAGCGCCGGATTCAATCATCCCAAAATACAAGTTAGACCCATCTACATAGGCCATTACTCGTAATTTTTTCTTTTCATCTGCTTGCATTCGCCTGTGCTTAAATTTATCTTTGTGTTGAGCTCCCCCAAAGATAGCATCTTTGGGCCGATGCCCCGCCTCGGTGGGGCATTTACTATTTTAAGAGCATTCTAATATAAGAAAAAAAACCACAAAAAATGCCCCAGTATTTCTACTGAGGCATTCTGGGCGGATGATGGGATTCGAACCCACTACCCCTGGTACCACAAACCAGTGCTCTAACCGAGTGAGCTACAACCGCCATTTGGGACTGCAAAAATACGCAAAGCTTCCAATATTGCAAAAGAAAGCCGAAAAAAACGGGAGAATTTTCATCCTCCCGTCCAATTGTATTATTTCTGAGCCGCTTGGTAACGCGCTTCTGCTTTGTTCCAATCCACTACACTCCAGAATGCATCGATGTAATCAGGACGCTTGTTTTGGAATTTCAAATAGTAAGCATGCTCCCAAACGTCTAATCCAATCACAGGGAAGCCTTTTACATCAGCCACATCCATCAATGGATTGTCTTGGTTAGGCGTGCTTGAAACCGCTACTGAACCATCTTTCTGCGCTACTAACCACGCCCAGCCTGAACCGAAACGCGTTAAACCCGCTTTCTTAAACTCTTCTTTAAAGGCATCAAAAGAACCAAATTTCGCATCAATCGCTTTCGCTAAAGTGCCTACTGGAGCTCCACCACCGTTTGGCGATAAGATATTCCAGAATAAATCGTGGTTAAAGTGACCACCACCGTTGTTACGAACTGCCGGAGATAAGGTAGAGATAGAAGTGAATAATTCTTCCAAAGACTTTCCTTCTAATCCCGTTCCAGCTACCGCTGCGTTCAAATTCGTCACGTACGCATTGTGGTGACGATCATGGTGGATTTCCATGGTTAATGCATCGAAATGCGGCTCTAACGCATTGTTTGCATAAGGTAATGGGGCTAATGTAAATGACATAATAGTATAATTTAAATGGTGAATGGTAAGTGGTAAATGGTGAATGTTTTGGCTTTTTATTTACCATTAACCATTCACCATTTACCATTTTATTAGCGTCGCATCGAAAAGAACTCCTTTAATAGTTGTTCTGATTCGTTTGCCAAAACCCCGCCAACAATCTCTGTCTTCGGGTGTAAAATGCCTGTTCCTAGTTTTTCAAAGCCGCGCTTCTCTTCTGAAGCACCGTACACTAATCGCCCTAACTGTGACCAATAAATGGCCCCTGCACACATGAGGCAAGGTTCCAGGGTCACGTAAAGCGTGCAATCTTTCAAATACTTAGCGCCGATTGTTTGGGCGGCAGAGGTGATCGCAATCATCTCTGCGTGTGCCGTTACGTCGGTCAAAATTTCCGTTTGGTTATAGGCCTTTGCCACAATTTTTCCTTGGCAAACGACCACTGCTCCTACCGGAATTTCTTCGTCCTCTAAAGCCCGCTCCGCTTGTTTCAGCGCAAGGCTCATATAATATTCATCCTCGTTTGGAATCATAAAACGTCCGATAATTTTGTCAAACGATGACGTAAATAGAAATCTAATAATACGATCGCAGACATCGCCTCCACAATAGGCACGGCGCGTGGCACGACACAAGGATCGTGACGACCTTTGCCTGATACAACAATCTTTTCTCCGGAATTGTTCAAACTATCCTGATCCTGCATAATCGTAGCCACCGGCTTGAATCCTACGCGGAAATAGATGGGCTCGCCATTCGAAATCCCTCCTTGAATACCGCCTGAATGGTTGGTAACCGTGCTTACTTTTCCGGCTTCGTCTTTGACGATGATATCGTTGTGCTGAGATCCGCGGAGTTCAACTCCATCAAATCCAGAACCGTATTCAAAGCCTTTTACGGCATTTATGCTTAACATCGCCTTGCCTAATTCAGCGTGTAATTTATCGAAAACAGGTTCGCCTAAACCCACCGGGCAACCCGTGATGTAGGCAGAAACGACACCTCCCACGGAATCCCCTTGCTTGCGGATTTCATCGATATAGGAGAACATTTCTTCGGCTAATTGGGTGTCAGGACAACGCACGGCGTTTGTTTCTGCAACCGCTAAATCCAGTTGCTCTACAGGCGTTGCTAATTTTAAGGTTCCTACTTGTGAAACGTAGGCGGTAATTTTAACCCCTAATTGGTTTAATACTAATTTTGCCAAAGCCCCAGCAGCCACCCGCGCCACCGTTTCTCTCGCCGAGCTACGGCCGCCTCCACGGTAATCGCGAACACCATATTTTTCTTGGTAGGTAAAATCGGCGTGCGAAGGACGGAACTGATCCGCGATGTGCGAATAGTCCTTCGAACGCTGGTCTCCATTCCAAACGAGCATCGCGATGGGCGTACCCGTCGTTTTACCTTCGAATACACCAGAAACTACTTCCACTGAGTCCGCTTCTTTACGTTGCGTCGTGATGCGCGATTGACCCGGTTTGCGGCGATCTAATTCCGATTGAATAAAATCCAAATCGAAATCAACTCCCGCCGGACAACCTGTCACTACCACTCCTACCGCGGCGCCATGCGACTCACCAAAGGTGCTAATTTGAAATATCTTACCGTATATACTGCCCATACTATTATTTTTTGGCCTTAATTATCAAAATAAGAAGCCAGAGTAAAACCAGCCCTAAAAAAGCATTAAAAATCTGTTTCCAATCAATCCAGCGATAGCCAATCACTTTGTCTGCCGCTAATTTCTCTAGTCCCCGATACAACAACATCGTTTCCGATTGTGTATTTAAAAGGCGATCCGAAGGTTGACCACTCACCGCAAGCGTAATGCCAGAGCGCAAGGTATCATAGCTCGCCGTCCGCGTGTTAAAATAGATCCATTTAAAATAGGATTTAAATGCAAATTTACCCGGTTGCGATGGAATAATCAGTATTTTCTCTGTTTTATTGCCTAACATTTTATCGCCATAGGGATAAACGGAACTTTGAGTCCCCACGGGAAAGAAATTCAAGAAATAATCGGACTCGATTAACTTCGAATCCCACAGAATACTATTCCCATCACCCACCACACTCGAAACATAAACAACCGTGTCTCCTGTCTGAACCTGCTCCCGTGATAAGGTTTCGATTAATCGAAAATCCCCCACAGGTACCTTTCCCTTTAAGGGATGGTTAGGCAATTCTTTAGGCATAATAACGATAGGCTTCGAGCTAAAAACAACCTTATCCGCATTTTTTAACAGCTGCAAACTCACCGATGGAATCACTCTTTTTTGATTGTCTAAAGCGAAATAGGTCGATTGAAAGAATCGGTATTCCGTATATTTTTTATTCTTATAAACCACTTTCGAAACCTTCACTTCTTGCAAGCCAAAACTCTCTTCCCAGCAGTTTTTAGGGCGAATTTTCTGAATTAAGGCTGGAATTTGAATATCATTTCGATCAAAGCTATAGCGTGTCGAATTATCGTCTGGAATAAATAGGGAGAACTTAAGGGTAAACCCTTGGCCCACGAAAGGCTGTAACTGAGTGGAGGTTAATGCCAAAAATACAGAGTTTTGACCCTTAAAAAGTTCTTCAATTTGCGCTTTAGTTTCTTCAACAATCTCTTCTTTTTGTTCTGAAGCACTCACTTGCAGCGCAAAACCATCCATTTTTAAGGACTGCTGATTCACAATGATTTCGGCTGCAGGAATAAGTAGGGTCCCCGGATTAGAGGCTTGGTAATATTGCGAGAAGGTAAAAGAATACACCGGTTCTCCGTTTTGAATATCGGTAGCTTTCGAACGAGAAACCCCTAGTTTTCGCAGACCTGGAAGTTCTGGGAATTTATAAGTAGGCGTTTCCACATTTGCATTAGCTGATTTGAGCACAAAGGATAAAGCGAAATTCTCCTCTAGGGTGATGCTTTTCTCCCCCACTAGTAAGCTAGCTTGTGCGCGCAACTCGGTGAAGGCGAGTAAAAAGACCCAAAAGAAAATGAAAATCCGTCTCATTACTGCAATTTAAGAAATCCTGATTCATTGACCGCATTATCGGGCAATTCGAAGTCGAAAAGATAAGCCAATCGCTATATACTGATCTTCGGGGTGGAGAAAACTTTGGCCTGCCGATATATCTAATTTCAAGTCATCGTTTACATAATAGGCAAAACCGGCATCATAGGAATGATCCGCAAATTCTGACGCAGGAAATCTTCCAAAAACCTCTACATAGGCATAACCCCTCTTACCAATCAACACATTGGGTGCTACCCGATATATCCCTTCAAATGATCCATTCGAATGCATTTCTGTTCCAATATTGTACCCTATGCCGGAACGCTCATTGAAATCATTTTGCATCGTAAAAACCACGTCACCTATCGAGTGTCCACGCAAATTTTTCTCGGAGAAATCCCGATTTTGGTGATCCCAGTTATAATGAACAATCACCGAGGTGCGGGGGATCCAACCTGATGACTGAACTCCGGAAGGCTGAAATATAGCCCATTTAAATCCAAAAGCCTCGGTCTGAAAACGGGTTTCCATCCCTGGCTCTTTCGCTAAAACAGAAACATAGCGCAATTCCAATCGCTTACTTAGTCCATATTTTACTAAGGAAGTGGGAAATAAATATTCTCGGCTTGAGCGATTAAAGCCTAATTCAGCCTGCAAATATCCTTTTTTCACGATGAAGGGACATTCTGTTTGATCCGGGCGATCTGTTTCGATACGACCCTCGCTCTGCGAAAAAGCTGCGAAAGAAATCAAGAATAGGATTAACACTCGTGTAAACATACACGAAGATAGCAATTTTTAGCCTAGTCTAAAAAATTATTTAGAAGAACCTTTAATTGTAAATCCTAAAGCCCCGTAAAACTCCGCAAAATAGATGCTCTGTTCCGCATGATCTACCGGGCGTCCTGTAGTACGAATATCCCATAATTTAGTAGCTCCTGTCTTTATGGTCGTTTCGAAAAACAAAAGTTTGCTTAAATTAAACTTCAATCCCGTCTTCAAGGAAGCTCCTCCGCCGGCTAGGTTCCAGAAATTATTTTGGCCTACTCCGAAAACATGTACATCTGAACGTGGCACTAAGGCTCCTATTCCGACGCCTTGCATCCAATCAATAGCAAAACGACTTTTAGGACTTTGATAAACCGAATTATAGTGCTCTAGTTCAATAGAGGCATAATTATAGCCATCTGTATGCTCTAAATGAACGAATTTCTCTGGGTTTAAAACTAAAGGTGTTTGATTAAAGGTCCCCACATAAGCAGGGTCCACCGAAATGGCTGGAGCAGATGTTTGTGGATTAATATAGCCATTCACTTTGACGGTTTGGCCGTCAGTCACCACATATTTCATATGATCCCAACCAATACTAATAGAAAGATTATCCCTAATGAAGTAACCCGCGTGGAAATTGAACTGCGGAATCGACAATAAACCGGGATCTACATAAGTTTTAAACTCACTTAAAGGCGTGGGTGCATCTAATGCCTCCGCATTTAATAAGGTAAAGTCATATCCTGGACCTATAAAACGAATATCCGAATTAGCATAACTAGACCGATTATACCCCCAGGTGATGTAATAGGCACCCTTTTTATTCGTTTGTTGTGAAAATGCTGACAGATTAATGAGGCTAAACAATGCAATTAATAGGATTTTTTTCATGGGACGGATCTTACATTCGAGCCACAAAGTTCGGCATTTTTTGACGCTTTTATATATCAAAAACTTGATTTTCATCAGAAATCAAGAAGGCGATAACTATAATTCATTCATATTGCCGTAAATTGCATCCCGAATTCATTACCATTACCTTATGAAAAAAACATCTGCGAAATTTGAATACAAAACCTTTGCGTTAGGCGAAAAGCTGACGGAAGAGCAGAAAGAATACTTCAAGAAGTATGGAGTAATTCACTTTAAGAAGTTTATTGAGCCAGAAACAGCGGAACTTTTCATTTCGGAATTAGCGAAAATCGAGAAGCAATGGCTGGAAGAAGGCATTGAAAAGGTAAAAGGGATTCCTTTAAAGTTTGGCAAAGACCACGAAGGAAATCCGATGATTCAACGCATGTGCTTTACGAATCAGTTTAGCCCTGTTTTAGCCGAATTAATCAAAGATCCTCGCTTGCAATTATTAATCGAATTGCTAGCTCCTTACGAGGGACGTATTAGCGAAGATGAGAAAGATGGATTAGTCTTTAATCACTATATCAATCAACCGAATTCGAAGTTCAGCCAAATGGGCTGGCACACGGATAGCCCGCGTGATTTGTTCTTAGGGCAAAAAATCCTTCCGATGTTAAACGTAGGAATTCACCTAGATAACTGCCCTTCTTCGAATGGTGGCCTTCGTGTTTTACCGGGAACACACACACAAGGGGTGTTGAAATTATTGTTTGGGAAGAAGCAATTCATCGACCATAAACCAGATCCAAGAGAAGCGGCATTCGAAATCGAACGTGGCGATTTAACCATTCACGATGGCCGCTTATGGCACCGCGTGGAGGTTTCTCCTAATGTGGGAGAAAAATCCCGTCGTCGCGTGATGTATGTTCCGATTATTACGGGTAAATACAAACCGAAAACAGATCAAAGTAAGACTCCATTCTACCATCGATTTGCAAAGGTGGTAACGAAATAAAAAAAAGCGGCTCTTTTCGAAGGGCCGCTTTTTTTTATGACTTTGATTCTAAATAAGATTGTAAGATGATCGTGGCCGAGACCCGATCGACAGTTCCTTTTTCTCTTCGATCCTTCTTCGACATCCCTCCTGCTATCATTGCTTGCATGGCAAGCTTAGAGGTAAAACGCTCGTCATGTTCTTCTAAAGGAATCAAGGGAAACTTCTTGCGAAAGCTTTTGATAAAAATGCGAACACCGGCAGTGGAATCTGTATCAGTATTGTCTAGATTTTTAGGCATTCCGATCACTACTTGATCCACCGTTTCCTTCGCGAAATAGGTTTGTAAAAATACTAATAAAGTATGGGTAGGGACGGTGTCTAGCCCATTTGCAATAATCTGCAAAGGATCCGTGACCGCGATGCCCGTTCGTTTTAACCCAAAATCAATCGCTAGAATGCGCCCCATCTTAGGAATTTAAATACCCTTTGTCGCGCAAAATCTTATCGAGTAATTTCTTGTCATTATCGTTATTAAACACGCTGAATGGCAAGTGCAAGAATTGGTATTTACCCATCTCAAGAACGTAGGCGTCCTTATCTTTGTATGCACCTAAAATCATATCCCATTTGATCATTCCACCTTCTTTATCAGAAAGCTTCATGAAGATTTGGCGGCTATCGATTTCGTAGCGGTATTTATCAAAAAGTTGCTTGTATTGCGCTAATTGTGTGATTCCGGTAAACTGAATTAACCAGAAAAGAATATATCCAATCACACCGATGGCGATGAAAATATAAATCCAATAGTTTTTATACGTCCCTGTTAAGTTCAAAGCCACATTTCCTAAAACAAGAGCTAAAGGGATAAACGCAAACTTCCACTGGTTAGAGAAAAGCTGACGCATACACAAACCCACAAACTTGTTTTTTTCTAAGGCGAATTTCTTCGTTTTGATCGCTAAGGGATTCGAAGGTACTTGCATTTGGCGCTGTTGAGCACCGTACATTTTAGACATATGGAATGATTTTTAAACGCTAATTAAGGCGTAAAGGTACGAAAATTGGATAATTTTGGTAATTTTAAATCGCACTATTTGAATTAAAGCAATACCTATGTCTGCTAAACAAGTTCTTGATGGCCCTGCCCTCCTCCAAAAAATCCGACGAATTGCCTTTCAAATCTATGAGAATAACTTCGAAGAGTCCGAAATTGTTATCGCAGGGATCGTAGGCGAGGGATTCGCTTTTGCCGAACTATTGTGCGAAGAGATCAAAAGTATCTCTAAAATCAAGGCGATTCCGGTGAAGATTGATTTAAATAAAGCGCAACCATACGATCATCCAGTGAAATTCGAAGGAGGGACGGATGCCTTGGAAAACAAGGTTATCATCGTGGTAGACGACGTGTTGAATACAGGCCGCACCTTCTCCTATAGTTTGGCTCCCTTCTTGAGCATGCACGTTAAGCGGATTCAGGTCGCAGTTATTGTGGATCGCAACTACAAGCGTTTCCCTATTTCAGCAGATTACAAAGGATACGAGCTTTCTACCACGCTTTCAGAGCATGTACAAGTGATCTTATCAGATCCCGCAAAAAGAGGAGTTTATTTAGCCTAGTTTTTCTGCCAAATTTCCCAAGCCTTATCGGCTTGGCCTTGCAACATCTCCAATCCGGCATAGATGCCTCCCACCTTGTGTTCTAGACCCGCCTTCAAGAAAGCAGTTTCCAATGGGTTATAGACGATGTCGTATAAATAATGTTGCTTGTTCAGTAATTCATAAGGGATAGGGGGCTTTTCATCCACCTTCGGGAACATACCCAGCGGTGTCGTATTCACGATCAAACCAATTTCCTCCATTAACTCGGGCATTTGTTCGTAGGTTACCGTTTCATCTGATGCTTGACGGGAAACCTTAATCACCTCGAATCCCATATCTTCTAAAGCCACAATGATCGCTTTCGCAGCGCCACCTTGACCTAATACACAGGCCTTCAGAGATCCGAAATTTTTGAATTTGTCCCAAAACTCCACCGTCGTACGAAACCCCCAATAATCGGTATTATAACCGCGGGTATAGCCATCAGAGGCGATTTTAATCGTATTAACAGCGCCTATTTGCGCGGCGGCTAAATCGATCTCATCGAGCAAAGGCATCACCAATTGCTTGTAAGGAATCGTTACATTCAACCCTTTTAGATTTGGATTCGCCGCTAAAATGGCTTTAAACTCGTCAATACTAGGGATAGGAAATTGCTCGTAAGCATGGGTTTCTGAGAGACCTAGCTTTTCAAATTTTTCCGTGAAATACGCTTTGGAAAAAGAATGACCTAAAGGATACCCAATCAGACCATATAAGTGCGAGATAGCCATCTTATTTGCGTTTTGAAATCAATCCCCAAAGAATGGGAAGAACAGATACTCCCACAATTCCTAAAACGACTTTCTCAAAATTTGCTTTCACAAATTCGTTATCTCCTAAGAAATAACCCGCCGCCGAAATGCTGCTTACCCAGAGGGTCGCCCCTAAAAAGCCGTATAACAAATAGACCGAATAAGACATTCGACCCGCTCCTGCCACAAAGGGCGCTACGGTACGAACGATCGGGATGAATCGGGCCAGGATAACGGTTTTGGGACCATATTTGGCATAAAATGCTTCTGTCTCTTCTATGTGCTTGCGCTTCAAAAACAAGACCTGTTCGCGCTCCCGAATGATATTACTGAAATATTTACCGATAAAATAATTGACTTGATCCCCTAAAAGCGCCGCCCCAATTAACAAGGGAATCACCGTTCCAAGAGATAATTCTCCACTAGCCGCAGCTAATAAACCCACCGAGAACAACAAGGAATCGCCCGGCAAAAAAGGCATCACTACGAGCCCCGTTTCTACAAAAACGATCAGAAACAGGAGACCATAAGTCAATGCGCCATGAGCGGCAATGAATTCTGATAAAAACGTCAAAGGATCCTTTAAGAGATCTAACAAAAGCTGTAGCATCCGAACTATTTCGTTAAGAAGTGGTCAAATGTATCGCCACGTAATCCTAAACGAATTGTTTCAAGTGAAACTACTTCTTGCGGTGCAATATTTCCTACGTTCACGTTCGCTCCTACCAGTTTCACGAACCAAACTTGTTGCGACTTCTGCGGTGCTTCCCAGATGATTTTCTCCTCTGGAATCTCCGTTAAAATTTCTTCTACTAAGCCTTGACGCACTTCTCCAGACGAACGGAACAAACCCACATTACCCCCCTCACGCGCCTCTCCGATCACCTTCCAGGCACCCGCCTCTAATTCCATGCGCATCAATTTGATCCACTTGTAGGGAGGAATAATTTTAGCTTCATCCTTCGAACCCACTTCAGAAAGAACGGTTACTTGCGTGGCTAAGGTGCGAATTAATTCACATTTGATATCAGACTCCATTTCGATTGAACCGTCCGAAACTTCGGCATATTCCATCCCATATTCGTCTAATACGCGACGGTAATCATCAAATTGCCCGCGAATATAAAACGCCTCAAATAAGGTTCCTCCAAAATAGACAGGAATTCCAGCGGACTTATATAAAGCTAACTTTTCCTTCAAATTAGGGGTCACATAGGAAGTAGCCCAACCTAATTTGACGATATCTGTATAATCTGCGCCAGTTTCCAAGAAATCCTCCACTTGACGTAGACTTAGTCCTTTATCCATGACCATGGTTAAGCCTTTCTGACGAGGTTTAGCCGTGCGATCTGGAATTTGATTTAAATGATAATTCATATAGTTTATTAATGGATTGGTACGGTTTTGTGCCAAATATCCACAAAAATAAGCATTCCAAACGAGAGCCACAATTTTCCCTCGATTTCTACCTTAAAAAATAAACTTTTGGGGTCACGATTTGTTTAGTATTTTTGATCTTAAATTAGTGCTCTTCACCATCACAAAAAATACAAACGAATGAAAAAGTTTAGCTTAACTTTCCTTACACTGTTATTCGTATCTGTTTCTATTTTCGCTAATACGGCTTCTGATGCCATTCTAGGCGAATGGATTTCCCAAGATAAAGACGGGAAAATCATTATTTACAAACAAGGGGATCAATACCATGGAAAAATTTCCTGGGGTAAGACACCCGGAAGAAGAGATGGTAAAAATCCAGACGAAAAATTACGTAGTAGAGAACTACTAGGTGCCGTGATTTTAAAGAACTTCAAATTCACCGGTTCTGCCTGGGAAAACGGGACGATTTACGATCCTAACTCTGGAAAGACCTACGATTGCATCCTAAAAATAAAAGACGGGAACAAAACATTAGATATTCGCGGTTTTGTGGGTATCTCGATGTTTGGTAGAACTTCTACCTGGACACGCTCTTAATCTAATCATCCCGCCTAACATGGAACCAAACGAACAAGTTTTAGCCTACCTGAATCAAAATTTACACAAAAAAATCGCTGACGGAAATCCAGCTCCCATTGGAAAATGGTTAGACGGGACCTTAGTGAAAGCCGAAGCAGGTAAATTAACCGCTGAATTTGTGGTTAGACCAGATCAATTAAACCATGCAGGAGTTATCCATGGCGGTGTGATTTCTGCCATGTTAGATGAGATGATGGGAATGACACTGATTACCGCGAAGATCGACCACCTCTATGTGACGATTAATTTGTACATCGACTTTTTATACGGTGCAAAGGCGAACGAGGTTATTACTGTCACCACCGAGATTCACCGCGTGGGTAAGAAGATTGCTAATGTAGAAGCTAAATTGCATAATGCCCAAGGCAAACTGCTCGCAAAAGGAGTAAGTAACTTAGCAGCAACTTCGATTCCTTTTTCTTTCTAAGACAATAATTGGTAGACGGCGAAGGCTGATAAGTAGGCCAAAGCCGTCATATAGCCAAACTGAATCAAAGGATACTTCCACGACTTCGTCTCGCGGTAAGTCGTGGCAAGCGTACTCATACATTGCATCGCAAAAGCGTAGAAAATCAACAACGAGAAACCTAAGGCCGCATCGTACATGGGCTTGCCTGTCGCCGGATTAATTTCTGCGCGCATCCGGTTTTTAATCGTTGCATTTTCATCATCCACTTCCCCTCCCATACTGTAGATGGTAGACATGGTTCCCACGAAGACTTCGCGGGCAGCAAAAGAAGTGATTAACGCAATCCCGATTTTCCAGTCATAGCCTAAAGGACGAATCACCGGCTCCACAAAGTGACCAAAATGCCCCGCATACGAGTTCTCTAATTTCTCTGCTGAGATTTTATTTTGCAGTTTAACTCCTTGCAAAGTTGGATTTTCCTGGCGAACCCGAGCCTCTGCTTCGGCAATTTTATCACCTGGGCCGTAGCTCGCTAACACCCAAAGAACAATCGAGATGGCCACAATAATCTTACCCGCTTCGAACACAAAAGCATTGACCGAATTAAAAATGGTCATCGCCACGTGCTTGAATCGAGGCCCCTTGTAGGTGGGCAATTCCATGATGAAATAGCTCTTTTCTTTGGCCTTTAAAATAACCTTCATCACCCAAGCAGAAACCAATGCCATGAAGAAGCCCAACAAATACAGCCCAAATAAAGCCAAGCCTTGCAAATTAAATAAGCCAAATAGCGTATTTTTCTCCGGCACGACTAGGGCAATCAATACCGTATAAATGGGTAGACGTGCCGAGCATGACATCAAAGGAGTCACTAAAATAGTGATCAAACGATCCTTCCAAGAACCGATCGATCGCGTACTCATAATCGCCGGCACCGCACAAGCTACCCCAGAAATCAAGGGCACTACGGACTTTCCATTTAACCCAAATCGACGCATCAACTTGTCCATAATGAACATTACCCGTGACATATACCCCGTCTCCTCTAAGAGGGAAATGAACAAAAACAAAAAGGCGATTTGCGGAATGAAGATTAAAACGCCACCGATACCCGCTATCAAACCATCCGTTAATAAGGCGGTCAAAGCAGAATCAGGCAACACGCCTTTCAACCAATCATTCAACGCAGCCACTCCCCCGTCGATGGCGTCCATCGGATAGGTAGCCCACGTAAAAATGGCCTGGAACATCACGAAAAGAATAGCTAAAAAGAATACATAACCTCCCACCGGATGTAAAAAGAATTTATCCAATCGATCCGTCCAGGTCCGAACAGGTGCGGCATCCCATTGGCGATTTAAATTAATCACACAACGATCTACCACCTCCGTAATTTGCTCGTAACGCTTGACCGTCTCTTCCGATTGGTATTTCTTTGACGAAAAATGG
The DNA here is from genome assembly GCF_023921165.1 of Aquirufa antheringensis. Taxonomy (NCBI): domain Bacteria; kingdom Pseudomonadati; phylum Bacteroidota; class Cytophagia; order Cytophagales; family Flectobacillaceae; genus Aquirufa; species Aquirufa antheringensis. The sequence continues at coordinate 314,674 of NZ_CP049835.1, read as the reverse complement.
TGCTTGTTTTGAATAGCATCGAACGATTCTCGCTGCTGTTTAGAGAACATTTTCATCCGATCATGTTCCATTAACCACAAAAGCGAACGATAAGTCTCCCCGTCCCCAAACTTTGCCTGCACCTCTTGAATGAGCTCCTCTGCGACCGGTAATGGAAGCGCATCGTTCGAAGCATAGCGATTTGCAAGCGACTTTACGACGGCTAGTTTCAGGCCATTTAAACCAATCCCTCGTTTAGCATTCACCTCTGCCACCTCCACATTTAGTTCACGTGCCAGCTTGATCGAGTTAATGACGTAGCCCTCATTTTCCGCGACATCAATCATGTTTAAGGCCAAAACCGTAGGTATACCTAGGTCTCGTACCTGCGAGAACAGCAATAAATTACGTTTTAAATTAGAGGCATCCGCCACCACGATGGCCATATCCGGAAAATCTGGATGGGTGGGATCCCCTAAGATATTGATCACTAATTCCTCGTCGATTGACTTCGGATAAATACTGTAGATACCTGGCAAATCTAAAATTTCTACCGGTCGCTTAGGCTCTAATTCCCAAATTCCCGTCAACTTTTCCATGGTCACCCCCGGAAAATTACCCGTCTTCTGATTCAATCCTGTTAAGGAATTGAATAGAGAGGATTTTCCTGCATTGGGATTTCCAATCAGTGCTATTTTAGGTGTTTTTGCCAAAATTTATGTTCGTTTAATCAGCATCGTTTCCGCTTCCTCCCGCCGCATAGACAGCGTGTAAGAACCAGAAACACGTATAGCGATCGGATCGCCGAAAGGTGCCAGATGGGTCAATACAACCTCCGTTCCCGGCAAACATCCCATTTCTAATAGCTTTAACGAAAGTGACTCGTCCGTGAAGCCCACTATCTCCCCCTTTTCTCCAATCTTCAAGTCGGCCAAGTTTACCATTCTCACTATTTAGAATAATTCAAAATTAGACACAAATGTACTAAGTATTTCTGAGCTAAAAAATGATACAAATAGTTTTTTCTGTCGTAAATTGCAGGTTCATGGCATTAACAGAAATTTTCGTGTTGATTCGCAAAGAAATGCAATTAGAGTGGCGCAACAAATATGCGATCCACGGGCTAGTGCTGTATTTAGCGGCGACCATTTTCATCTGCTATTTATCCTTTAAAGCCAAACAACAGTCTATCCATCCGATCATGTGGAATACGTTGTTTTGGATCATCCTTTTGTTCTCCGCCGTGAATGCGGTGGGCAAGAGTTTTACCCAAGAATCCGCGAACCGAAACATCTTCTATTATACGTTTGCGAAGCCTGAATCGGTTATTTTCAGTAAAATCATCTACAACACGTTAGTGATGCTGGGCGTATCCTTAATCGGCATTTTCTTTTATTCCTGGGTCATGGGGAATCCGGTGGGAAATATGCCACTGTACCTTCTTTCCCTGCTTTTAGGTGCGATTGGGTTTGCATCTACTCTTTCTTTAGTGGCTGGAATCGCGGCACAGGGAGAAAATTCAGCCACTTTGATGGCGGTGATGAGCTTTCCGCTGATCATTCCGTTGCTTTTGTTATTATTAAAATTATCCAAAAGTGCCCTTGACGGTATTTCACTCTCAGAAAACTGGGATGAGATCGCCATTTTAGGCGCTTTAGATATCATCGTTATTGTATTTTCTGGGATCCTTTTCCCGTATATATGGAAACAGTAAAACGCCAATATTGGAAGATTTTGTCGATCATTTTATTGATCTACACCGTCTATGCCGGTTTTAACGGACAAGTGCCGCGCCAACCGATCTTGAACGAGACGATCCGCAACCTGTATTTTCACGTGACGATGTGGTTCACGATGATTTTCCTGCTAGGAACATCTGTGTATCATTCGATTCAATATTTGCGCAAATCAGATTTGAAATCTGATCTGATTTCGAGTGCATATGTGGAGGTGGGAATGGTTTTCGCCATTTTAGGCTTGATTACGGGAAGTGTTTGGGCGAAGTTTACGTGGGGAGATTGGTGGACAAACGACCCAAAATTAAATTCCGTCGCGATCGGTTTATTAATCTACCTAGCTTATTCGCTCGTACGTTCTTCGATGCCAGATGAGATGCAGAAAGCACGAATTTCGTCGGTTTACAACATCTTTGCGTTCGTCATCTTTATGGTGTTGATTTGGATTTTGCCACGCATGACCGATTCCTTGCATCCAGGAAATGGCGGAAACCCGGCTTTTTCTAAAATGGACTTAGATAACCGCATGCGAATGGTTTTTTATCCAGCGATTATTGGCTGGACTTTATTGGGTTTTTGGATCGCGCAATTGCGTATCCGTATTAAAAACATAGAACAACAAAACGAGTTATAATGAAAGCTTTCCTTTTACTCTTATTATTAAGTTTCACGGCCAGCGCTCAAGCGAGCGATATTGAAATGGCTGATCAATTCCGTGCAGACGGGAAAATATATGTGGTGATTGCCGTTGTCAGCGTTGTGTTGATGGGGTTATTTGCCTATTTATTTCGTTTAGAGAGAAAAGTCACTGATTTAGAAAAACGCAGCAAATGAAAAAGACACACATCATTGGATTAATTTTAATTGCCGTTGCTATTGGAATCATCCTGATTACAACGGGTGACGCGAGTACCTATGTGGGCTTTGATGAGGCTGAACGTATTTCCCAGCAGGATCCGAATCAGAAAGTACACGTCGTAGGAACTTTGAGAAAAGACGCAGCAGGCCAAATCGTGGGCTTAAATTACAACCCTGCCTTAGATGCGAATCGTTTAGAGTTTTTAGTGCAAGACAGTTTAGGCCGGGAAAACCAAGTGATTTATGCCGCTCCTAAGCCGCAGGATTTTGAGAAATCTGAGAAGATTGTACTCGTAGGCAGCATGCATTCTGACAAGGTTTTCTATTGCGATAAAATTCTATTAAAGTGCCCTTCTAAGTACCAAGAAGGTAAAATTTCAGCAGACTCAAGCGCCTCAGTAGCAGCAAAAAATTAATATGATACACGAAACCATCGGTTCGGTCGGACATTTATTTGTTATTATTTCATTCGTAACAGCGCTACTTGCGACTTTTGCGTACTTTAAATCGACTCAGTCAGCGAATGAATTAGAGAATGATTGGAAGATGACGGCGCGCGTTTTATTCGGGCTGCATTTCATCGCGGTGATTGTGGTGGCGGCAAGTCTTTTCGTCATCATTTATAACCATTATTTCGAATACCATTACGCCTTTACGCACTCCTCCTTGCAATTGCCTACCATGTTCATGATTTCCTGTTATTGGGAGGGACAAGAGGGGTCGTTTTTGCTGTGGATTTTTTGGCAAGCGGTTTTAGGACTGTTATTGATGATCAAAAATCCAAAGTGGGAGTCTCCTGTCATGACCGTTTTCGCACTAGTGCAGACGTTCTTGACTTCGATGATTTTAGGAGTCATTATTCCTTGGATTGATTTAAAAATAGGCTCCTCACCGTTCTTGTTGTTGCGCGAGGCACAGCCGGATCTTCCGGTTTGGAGTATGCAACCGAATTTTATCCCTAAAGACGGACGCGGCCTGAATCCATTGCTTCAAAACTATTGGATGGTGATTCACCCGCCTACCTTGTTCTTAGGATTTGCGTTAACCTTGGTTCCATTCGCGTATTTGATCGCAGGATTGTGGAAGAAGAAATTAACGGAATGGGTGATGCCCGCTTTGCCTTGGGCTTTATTTAGCGCCGGTGTTCTAGGGATAGGGATTATGATGGGTGCGTATTGGGCCTATGAGACTTTGAACTTTGGGGGCTATTGGAACTGGGATCCGGTAGAAAATGCGTCGTTCGTACCTTGGCTAGTCTTATTAGGGGCTATCCACACGATGATTGCCCACAAGACCTCTAGCTCAGCGTTAAAGACGTCGATCATTTTAGTGATTGCGACCTTCATTTTGGTCTTGTATTCGACCTTCTTAAATCGTTCTGGAATCTTAGGAAATGCCTCTGTACACTCCTTTACGGATTTAGGGCTTTCTGGACAACTGTTATTGTACATGGGAACCTTCCTTTTAGTGGCGATCGGCATGTCGATTTACCGTTGGAAGGATTTACCTAAGGACCAAAAAGAACTGGGGACGTATAACCGCGAGTTTTGGGTTTTCGTAGGAGCAGCGGTTTTAGGCTTATCGGCTTTCCAATTAACGTTCACCACTTCGATTCCCGTTTATAATAAGATTGCCGAGGCCTTTGGCGTTCTTTCAAACATCGCCTTACCGGCAGATCAAGCGGAACACTATAGCAAGATCCAAATTTGGATTTTCTTAGCGGTGGCCATCTTAAGTGGCATCGGACAATATGTATGGTGGGGAAAAATCAAACAAAGCACCACTTTCAAACCCTTGGTAAGTCCAGCGTTAGCGGCGACTTTATTGAGCGTGGTCTTCATTAACATTGGCAAGATTTATACGTTTTCGTACATCGCCTTATTATGGAGTAGTTTATTCGCGGTTTTGGCGAACTTCAAAATCTTATGGTTCCTGATTCGCGAGAAATTCTCATTAGTAGGTGGAGCGCTGGCGCACGTAGGATTAGCGATTATGTTAATCGGAATTTTATTCTCCGCGGGTTATTCTAAAGTCGTATCGCTCAACCGCTCGGGTTTCGCGATCAGCACGAAAGTGGAAGAGTTCACGAAGGATAACAATAAGGAAAACAAGGAGAACTTGCCGCTTTGGTTAGGTCAAGGAGCCCAAATGCAGGACTACCTAGTAACCTATAAAGGACGCCGCATCGAGGTGCGCGGACACAAAGGCTACTTCAACAAGAACGATTTTGAGATTATTGAAGGGGATTTCCACGCGGTGGCTTTGAAAAACATCGAACGCGATGGCGTAAAAATCGCGACTAAAGGCGACACGGTAACGGTAGAACCAGAGAATACCTATTACGAATTAGAATTCAAGAACGAGGAAGGAAAAGCAGTTTCGCTCTTCCCGAGATGGCAAGTAAATCCGAAAATGGGCACGGCCATTTCCCCAGACGTGAAACACGCCTGGAACCACGATATTTATACCTACGTTTCACTTGATCCACGCTTAGCGGCAGAGGCAGGTTCTGAGAAACAATGGTCTCAGACAGAAGCTCAAACGGTCACAACTGGCGACACGCTTTTCATCAATGACTTCGTGGCGATCCTAAAGGATGTAACGCGTGTAACGAATGTGGATGGCGTAGAATTAGCGGAGAACGATGCGGCGGTTCAAGCGAACTTCCAAGTATTAGGCAAAAACTCACAGCAATTTACCTTAAGCCCTATCTTCGTAATTAAAGGGGGAATGGTCGCGATGCCCGCCTTCGAAAGTGAGGAAACAGGCATTAAGATTAAATTCACAGGTATTAACCCGCAAGCGCAGGAGTTTGGTTTTGCTTGGAATACCACCCAACAGGAATTAATCGTCGTGAAAGCCTTAGAGAAACCCTACATTAATTTAGTGTGGATCGGATCTATCTTGATTTTCATCGGTTTATTTATTGCGACGTATCGCCGTTTAAAACCCGCGACCGCGGCTTAATATGGGAAAGAAAGAAATCTTAAGTTTAGCTGCCGCTGTTGGATTCATCCTGATTTGGATCATCGATTTAAATAGTCCTACACCCGCGGAAGTAAAGGGACAGTTCTGGGGAGAGATTTTCTACCACTATGGCTGGTTAATGTATGGCGTAGGCTGCTTGTTCTATTACCAATTCGCAAAGAACGAACGGATCAAAAAAGAGAAAGATGGAAACAAGTAATATCAGTTTGGATAATGCTCAAATCATCGGCATCATCGCCTCCATGGTCTTTTCTGCCTTTTTTTCTGGCGTCGAGATGGCCTTCGTATCTTCGAACAAATTGTATTTCGAACTCAAGGCGAAGCAGGATATTTTAAGTGCTAAAATCATTGCTAATTTCAACCAGCAGCCCTCCCGTTTTATCGGTACCATGCTCATCGGAAATACCTTGTCACTCGTGGCCTACGGTATTTTTATGGAGGAGTTTTTACACCATGTTGTCTTGCATTTTCTGTCGTTAAATGAAATTTTGGCGCGTTTGATTGCGACCATCGTGGCGACCATCCTCATTTTGATGACTTCAGAATTTACCCCTAAAAGTGTCTTCTTAATTAATCCTGATGCCATTTTAGAATTTTTAGCTGTACCTATTTGGGTGATTTACACCTTGATGTTTCCCTTAGTTTGGGTGACCGTGGGTCTTTCTAAATGGTTCATCACGAAAGTTCTTCGATTAAGTTATTCAGAGGAGAAACCGGCCTTCGGTTTGACGGATTTAAACCATTACCTCCAAAACCTAAACCGCAAAGTCTCCACCGAACAGGAAGCCGAAGTGGACCACAAAATCTTCCACAATGCCCTCGAATTTAAGCAGGTAAAAGTGCGGGATTGTATGATTCCGAGAACGGAGATTACAGCCATTGATGTAGAGGATGGCATCGAGAAGTTAAAAGAAGTATTCTTAGAAAGTGGTCACTCGAAAGTTTTAGTATTCAAAGAAACTTTAGAAGAAGTGTTGGGCTATTGCCATTCTTTGGCCCTATTCAAAAAACCTAAAGACCTGCAATCCATCCTGACCAGCATTCCGATTGTTCCAGAGGCGATGCCAGCGAATGATTTAATGATCAAGTTCTCGAAAGAACGGAAGTCGCTTGCCTTAGTAGTGGACGAATTCGGCTCTACGAGTGGATTAGTGAGTATGGAAGATGTGATGGAACAGATTTTTGGGGAGATTCAAGATGAATACGATGACTCGGAGGACTGGATCGAAAAGCAAATCGATGAGACGACTTTCGTCCTCTCTGGCCGTCACGAGATTGACTATTTGAATGAAAAATACGAATGGAATCTACCTGAAGGGGATTACGAAACTTTAGGAGGAATGCTAATTAGCTTATATGAGGATATTCCACAAGTCAATGAGTTGATTACCTTAGCGCCGTTCCAATTCCAAATCTTAACGACCACAGACGCGCGCATCGATACGGTGAAAGTCATGATTACGGGAAAGATCACTCCGGCGCCTTCTTCGGAATTATTGCATTAATACCCGCTGCAAGGTCTGGCATTTCATTTGTGTTTCCTGCCATTCTTTCGCTGGATTAGAGTCTTCCGTGATCCCACATCCGGCATAGAACACCGCGTGGTTTTCTTTGATCTCTACCGTGCGCAAATTCACGAATAAATGCGTCGCTTTTCCAAGATTCACTGGCCCTAAATAGCCTGAATACATCGAGCGATCGTGACTTTCCGTCGCGGAGATAAAATCAACGGCCTCCTGTTTAGGGGTTCCACAAACCGCAGAAGTCGGATGCAATAAACCCAGCATCAAACCGGGCAACTGCGGAAAATCCATCGCTTTCGTATCGACAATATATTCCGTTTTCAAGTGCAATAAATTCCCGGTAGAAATAGTCTTAGGACCTATTTCTATATATTCTCTTAAACGAATCATCTTAAAACAATCGATGATATAGCGACTGACGAAAGCCTGCTCTTCGATCTCTTTTGTAGACCAACGCGCCTGGGAAGGGGCTATCGCAAACCCATCCGCATCTACTCCAGATTGTGTACCCGCTAATGAAATCGTACGGAAAATCCCCTCCGCATTTTGTTCTACTAAAATCTCTGGGGTCGCACACATCCAAACTCCCCCTAAAGCCGGAATAGACAAGGCGCAAACAAAGGCCGTGGGATAGGCTGCACCTAATTCTTCAAGCGCCGTCATCACATCGAAGGAGGCTGGTAATTCTTGCTCGTCCGTTCTAGATAACACGACTTTCTGCAAGGGTCCCTTTTTAATCGCTTGAATGGCCTCCGCCACCCAGCCCATAAATTCGGTTTTCTTGACTGGATTTTCTGGGGGTGCTACGTAAGGTGTAGGAAGTTCTCTTGCTTGAAGCGTAAAAGAGCTTAAAGAATCCGCTCGTAAAAAATAAGGTAAACCAATGAAAGGTGCAGCTAAGAAGCCAGAGGACAACTCGTCGAGATTCCAGCCCTCCTGTAGTCGTGTTCCTCCTGAAAAATCTTGTACTAAAAAGGCCTCCGCGCAATGCGGCAAGCGCCAAGCAGCCATCGCTGCCCCTTTAGCTATTCCTTCCTCCCAAGCGAATCCATCTTTCATTATAAGGGTATAATCGCCACCGTCAAACGGCTAGCACAAATCAAATTTTCTTCCTCGTCGTGAATCTTAATCTCATACACATGAATCTTATGACCGATACGCAATGGAATACACGTCCCAATCACATAACCACCCCGCGCAGACTTCAAATGGTTCGCATTAATCTCCACGCCTACTCCCGTTTCCGCCTTCGGATCCTGAACGGCTAAAACGACCGCCACACTTCCTAAGGTTTCCGCTAATACCACGGATGCTCCCCCATGTAACAAACCGAGTGGCTGTTTTGTTCGGTGATCGACCGGCATTTTGGCCTTAATAAACCCAGGCTGAATTTCAATAAACTCAATACCCAAATGCTCGATCATATTTCCCTTCGACATCGAATTCAATGTGTCTAGGGAGATGGAAGTATTAAACATATATTTCGTAATTTTGGCTAAAATTCGGAATAAAATACGATTAATATGCAAGCTCGGCCTGATTTAGTGAAAGATATTTACCTGATTCGCCACGGCGAAACGGAATACAATCGCAAGGGGGTCGTGCAGGGCAGTGGGATTGATGCAGATTTAAATGAGTTAGGCCAAAAACAGGCTGCCGCTTTTTTTGCGCACTACAAAGATCTCCCGATTGATAAAATCTATACTTCAGCTTTGCGCAGAACGCATCAATCGGTGAAAGGGTTTATCGACAAAGGTTTGCCATGGGAGCAACACGCAGGCTTAAACGAAATTTCTTGGGGAAATAAGGAAGGTAAATCACCTAATACGGAGGATGATTTATACTATAAAAACCTAACGAAGACCTGGCGCGAGGGCAATGTCCACGTTCAATCCGAAGAGGGGGAAAGTCCAGTGGAAGTTTTAGAACGCCAAAAGCCAGTGGTCGACCTTCTCCTGTCTAGACCGGAAGAAAAAGCTATTTTAATCGCGATGCACGGACGTGCGATGCGGGTTTTATTAACCCATTTATTTAACGCGCCACTCCACCATATGGATCAGTATGCGCACCAAAACCTGTGCCTCTACCACCTGCAATACGATTATACTGCGCAGGAATTTAGGCTATTAAAAGGTAACTGCGTCATTCACCTAGAGGATTTACCGCAATCAATGTAATGATATTACGACAACGAATGTATTGGGCGTTGCAATCCGGCGGGTGGTTCGCTTGGATGCTCAATGAAGCGGTGTTATACACGAATCAATACGGCTGGCACTGGGCGTGGTTGTATGCGTCTCTAGCAAACATCTCCTTAGCCATCTTGCTTACCCATCAATACAAGCGAATAACAAAGCAGTTTGCTTGGCAGGATTTGCCTCTTTTTGCCATGTTGCGTAATCATTTCATCGCCCTTTGTGTGATGGCGACTTGCCTGGTTGCGTTGAATTTGCCCATCGATCAATACTTATTAGGAGAGAATTTTGAAGTCCAAATGAGCCCCTTCATCATCACGCAGTACCTCTTTAACTTTATGAAGCCGCTCGCGATTTGGATGTTAATCTACTTCTTCTTCCAATATTCCAAGAAACAGCTCGTGATGGAACGGGAGAATAACCAACTCGAACGCGCCATTCAAGAAACGGAGGGCAAGGTCTTGCGCGCGCAGATGAATCCCCATTTCGTATTCAATGCTCTCAATAGCATTCGTGCCTTAATCACAGAGGATCCGGCTAAGGCCAAAAAAGGGATCAACCAACTCTCCAAACTACTCCGCAGCTCCCTGTTAACGGAGCGCAAGAAAACCATTTCCATCGCGGAAGAATTAGACACGATTATCGACTATTTGAACCTAGAAAAGATCCGCTATGAAGAACGCCTGACCTGGAAAGTAGACGTTGCGAAGGAAATAAATCAAGCCCAGATTCCGCCTATGTTATTGCAGACTTTGGTGGAGAATGCGATCAAACACGGGATTGCTCATTCTTCAAAGGAAGGATTAATCGAAATTAAGGGTGAGGTGATTGGTGATCAAATTCAATTACAAGTGATTAATCCGGGTCATTTGAAAATTCGTGGGGAATCAACGGGCATCGGTTTAATAAACTCCCAAAACAGACTCACTTTATTGTTCGGTGAGACCGCTCATATTGACTTAAAACCTTTGGACAAAAATCGCGTCCTCGCTTCCGTAACGATTCCGTATCTTGCTGAAACAATAGCCTAAATCCCCTATGAAAGCCATCATTGTAGACGACGAGCGCCTTGCCAGAAATGAACTGAAACGTTTATTAGAGAATTTTCCGTCCATCGAGGTAATCGGTGAAGCGGCGAATACGGATGAGGCGAGTCAACTCATCGAAGAATTACAACCCGATGTGGTCTTTTTAGACATCCAAATGCCGGGCAAAACAGGTTTTGAATGGCTGGAGGAATGGGATGGTTTTCTACCGGAGATTATTTTCACAACCGCTTTTGACGAATATGCGTTGAAGGCATTTGAGGTAAATGCCTTAGATTATGTCTTAAAACCGATCGAGTTAGCGCGATTAAGTGAAAGTATTCAAAAATTAGAATCCCGTTTTCAGCGTCCAGCTTCCACAGAAAAATCGGTTACAGCCAATCACGTATTAGGCGGTAATGACCAGATTTTTGTGAAAGACGGGGAGAAATGTTGGTTTGTGCGTTTGGATCGCGTGCGCTTGTGTGAATCGATGGGGAATTATGTTCGTTTGTTTTTTGACGACCAAAAACCCCTCGTCCTCAAATCCCTCAACTCTTTAGAGGAGCGTTTAGATCCGAAATTATTTTTCCGTTGCAACCGCAAACACATTGTGAACCTGAACTTCATTGAGAAGATTGAACCTTGGTTTTCCGGTGGACTACAAGTAACCTTAAAAGGCGAAAAAGCAGAGAAAATAGAAATTTCCCGCCGGCAATCGATCCGGTTTAAGGAGCTTTTGTCTCTTTAGTACTTTTAGTAGTTCGCGCTGGTGCTTCCCCTAACAAGAATCCATAGGGTGCTAGATTAGGGATGGAATCAAAAATCACTTTCATCACAGCCGTGAGTGGAAGTGCTAAAATCAATCCTGGAATTCCCCATAGTAATTCTCCACATAACAAGGCCAGCATCGCCACCATCGGGTTCATACTCACTTTCGATCCCACCACAAGAGGCGTGATAAAATTCGCTTCAATAAACTGAGCCGCCGCTACCCACGCCACCACGGCTAACGCATGCGATGGACTCAAGGTCACCAAGCTCAATAAAATAGGCAACAAAGCACCCATCCAAATGCCGATGTAGGGGATCAACAATAAGACACCCGTCAAAAATCCGAAAAACACCGGATATTCCACTCCAATCCACCAAAATCCGACCGAATTCAACACGCCTACAATTAACATAACAACCAGCAATCCGACTAAATAACCTTGCACCACGGATCCCGTTTTTTCCATCACTTTCGTTAAGACTTGTGCTTCCGTCTTAGGAAACACTTTCTGCAAAAAGCTTTCAAAAAAATCGCGGTAAAACAAAAAGAAAAAGGTGAAAACCGGCACTAAAATGAGGGCCGTTACTGTATGCAGAGCGGTCGAAAATGTGGTGCTAATAATCACTCCAGAGTTTTTCAACAAGGCCATCAACTCATTACTCAGCTCTAGCATTTGCTTCCGACGCGAGATATTGAAATTAGCTGAAATAAAGGACTGCAAGCTGGAGATCCACTTTTCGGCTTTTTTTGCGAAGAGAGGAAACTCAGAGGAGAATTCCATGATTTGCATTCCTGCGACAAAAAGCAAAGAGGAAATCAGAGCAAAGGTCAGCAAGATGGCGATGAAGATGGACAGGGCGCGGGGAAAACCTTTGGCCTCCATCCACTTACTCGCAGGCAATAACAAAAGGGAGAGAACGAGCGCAAAAGAAAGTAAAATCAACAAGTCCTGAAGTAGATAAGCCGCAGCAATAATCAAAGCCATCGATAAGAGGGCGTTGGATAAACGGGACGAATAAGCGGTGTTGTTTGACATATCTAATAAATTAACAATTACATAACATACGACTTCCTATATTTGTGTCGTAATCCGTTCACAACCTATGGCACAAGCTTCACCCGCATACAAAATTCTACTCGTAGATGATGATGCAGACATTTTGGAGTTATTGGAATACAATTTACTAAAAGAAAACTTTCTTTTAGCAAAAGCAACAAATGGAAAAGAGGCCATCGCTGCCGCTAAATCTTTCCAACCTCATTTAATCATCATGGATGTCATGATGCCAGAAATGGATGGCATCGAAGCAGCCCGCCAAATCAAATCAAATCCCGAATTCAAAAATACACTCATCCTGTTCCTTACGGCACGTGGTGAAGAGTACACCGAAATCGCTGCTTTTGAAAGTGGAGCCACAGATTATGTCGTAAAACCGATCAAATTACGTGCCTTAATTAGCCGAATCAACGCCTTACTAACACGTGAAGTAGCTGTTCCTGAGTCGAAAAACGACGTTATTTCCATCGGAGATTTAGTCATTGACCGCGTGCAATATGCAGCCACATTCCAAGGAAGAGCCTTGATTTTACCTAAAAAGGAATTTGAATTGCTTTCTTTCTTAGCCAAGAACCCGAATAAGGTATTTAACCGTGATGAGTTATTAGAAAAGGTTTGGGGATCAGATGTATTCGTAGTGGAACGCACGGTGGATGTACATATCCGTAAATTGCGCGAAAAAATCCCAGAATATTACATCAAAACATTGAAGGGGGTAGGCTATTTATTTTCAATCGACAAAGCCTAATTGCCCATTTTTAGGTAAATTGCATCCTGAATGATGCGCCTAATTTCAACCCTTATTTTTTGTCTTTTATTTACCTGTGTGCTAGCGCAGGGACCTAAGCGTGAGTTGAGGGGAGTTTGGGTGGCGACAGTCCAAAACATCGACTGGCCCAGCCCGCACAATTACGACGGCGCGAAACAAAAATCCGAATTTATTGATCTATTGAATTCCCACCAGAAAACAGGAATCAATGCCCTTTTTGTCCAAATTCGAACCGCCTCTGATGCGCTTTATGCGAAAAGTGCTGAACCTTGGACGACCTACCTTTCTGGGAAACAGGGGCAGGCGCCTAGCCCCTATTACGATCCTTTGGAATTTATGATCAATCAGACGCATGCCCGTGGGATGGAATTTCACGCCTGGTTAAACCTGAACCGTGCTTCCATGTCATCGCGAGCGCTATTAAGTTCAGAACACGTCGCTAGAAAACACCCAGAATGGCTTTTGTCTTATGGGGGACAGTTGCTGTTTGATTTTGGTATTCCTGCAGTACGCCATTACATCGCAGGACTCGTACGTAATATCATTTTGAATTATGATGTGGATGGAATCCACTTTGACGATTATTTTTATCCGTATCCAGATCCGAAATCAAAATTAAATGACGAGGATACCTATCTAAAATACCGGCTTTCGGGTGAATCTAGGGCAGACTGGAGGCGTCGTAATACGAGTGCGTTAATTCAGGAAATCTCCGAGACCATTCGCAAGACCAATCCGAAAATGAAGTTTGGGATAAGTCCATTTGGGATTTGGCGACATAAAACATCTGATCCCGTGAAAGGATCGCCTACGGTGAAAGGTTTGCAATCTTATGACGATTTATATGCGGATACAGATTATTGGTTAAAGCAGGGCTGGTTAGATTATATCGCGCCACAATTGTATTGGGATACGGCACACCGAGTGGCGCCTTTTAAGCCATTAGCCGAGTGGTGGAATGCGCATTCCTATGGGAAACCGGTGTATTTTGGGATGGCATCGTATCATTTAGGGGATGTGTGGACGAATAAGGAAATGAAAAAGCAGGTGGAAATTAGCCGAAGTATGTCTCAAGGTCAAGGATTGATTTTTTATAGTTCGACTTCTTTGACGAAAAATACAAAGGGCTTTAGGGATACGTTGCGTGCTCATTATTTTGTGCATCCGGCTTTAGTCCCTACAACGCCGTGGCTCGATAGTATTGCGCCGCATGCGCCTACTCAGGTATTTTTAGCCAATAAAAAGCTTAAATGGCAAGCCGGCGAGGAATCGGATGATAAAGATCCGGTAGCCTATTATGTGGTGTACCGAATCCCGAAACAGGACAAAAAGTACTTGGAAGATCCAAGCAACATTATCTACAAAGGGAAGGCAACGGAAGTATTTTTGGAACAAGATGACCTTAAACCGGGTTATGGATTTACGGTGACCGCCCTCGATCGTCTGCACAATGAAAGCAGGCCGAGCGCTATCGCCTGGATTAAACCCGTTAGCAGCGATTAATATGCATTTAAAAATTAAAGAAATTACGGAAGAGACGATCGATACGAAGACGATCCATTTTTGGCAACCGATTCACGATGCTTTGCATTATCTATCGGGTCAGTTTTTAACCGTCATCCCCGAAATCGAGGGCAAAAAAGTCCGCAGAAGTTATAGCTTATCGTCTTCCTCGAAGACCGATATGTCCCCTGCCATCACGGTAAAACGCATCGATGGAGGCTTAGTATCGAACTTTCTTTGCGATACTTTGAAAGAGGGTGATAGCCTAGAGGTATTGGAGCCGATGGGAAATTTTACATTGGAAGCCGAGGCGTCTGCTTCAAAAAATTATGTATTCGTGGGCGCAGGTTCAGGGATCACGCCTTTGTTGTCGATGATCAAAACGATCTTACATGGCGAACCGTTGTCTAAAATTCACTTAATCTACGGTTCTCGTCACGAGGATCAAATTATCTTCAAAAAGATCTTGGATGCATTAGAGTCCTCGCACTCCAATCGCTTCAAAGTATTGCACGTTATCTCTCAACCCGCTGCGAATTGGCCAGGATTGAAAGGCCGAATCAACCAGGCTTCGATTGTGTATTATTTAAAACAAGAACTAGGCCTAGACATCGCATCTGCCCATTATTATTTGTGCGGTCCGCAAGGAATGATGACGGAAGTGCAATCGTCTTTAGCGATGTTTGATGTGCCGGCAGGTCAAATTCACCAGGAATCTTTCGGAGTGGTGGCCAGCGAAGAGATGGAGCAAGCCGAAGAGGATGGCACGTTGCAAACGCAAGAAGTGACCCTGATTTACGAAGGAAAAGAACATAAAATTACCGTTCAACCGAGCGAAACCATTTTAGAGGCGGCTTTAGAGGCTGACTTAGACATCCCCTATTCATGCCAAGCAGGCATGTGTACGGCTTGTATGGGTCTATGTTCGAGCGGAAAAGTGGGGATGGACGAGGAAGACGGCTTAACCCCAGGCGAGATCGCGAAGGGCTATATTTTAACTTGCGTGGCGCATCCATTGAGCGCTGGCGTAGTGATTGACTTAGATTAATATGAAACAGAGAACATTTTTACCGGCAGATTTTCAATTAAGTACCTGGGAATCGGTGTTGCCTTATTTTGAGCAATTGAGTGCGACGGAAATCTCCAGCATTGCTGATTTACGGGATTTTTGCACGAACCGCTCCGAATTAGAATCCTACTTATCAGAAAACTTCGCGTGGCGCTACATCAAAATGTCATGCGATAACCAAAACGAAACGTTACAAACGAGCTACGCTCAGTTTGTGAACGAAATTATGCCCAATGCCTCTGTTTTCGATGACGCTTGGAATAAGAAAGTGATCGAAAGTCCGTTCGTAAACGAACTAACAGAAACGGGATTCCCGGTGATGTTACGCGGCATGAAGAAGGCGATCGAAATCTTCCGCGAGGAAAATATTCCCTTGTTCACGGAATTACAGAATTTAGAAACCAATTATGGGGCCTTAACCGGCGCCTTAATGGTGACGATTAAAGGCGAAGAAAAAACTTTACAACAGGCGGGGGCATTGTTGGAATCTACAGATCGCGCGGAACGCGAAGAAGTGTACCAAACGATGGTGCAAAAACGTTTGACGATCAAAAATGAGTTAAACGATTTGTATACTTCGCTTATTGAAAAACGCCATCAAGTAGCTTTGAACGCGGGTTTTGAAAACTACCGCGATTATGCTTTCGCGAGCTTAGGCCGTTTTGATTACGGTCCTGCGGAATGTTTTGAATTCCACGAGGCGGTAGCCGAAACAGTTGTCCCTTTATTGAATGAAGCGGCGGCGAAGCGCAAGGAGGAGATGGGGCTGGATGCATTGAAACCTTTTGATAAGGCGGTAGATCCATTAGGTCGCGGACCTTTGAAACCATTCGAGACAGGAGAAGAATTATTGACCAAAACGATCGGCGTTTTCAACGAGATGGATCCGTTCTTGGGCAATTGCCTGAAAGAAATGGTGACATTGGATCGATTCGATTTAGACTCACGCAAGGGCAAGAATCCAGGCGGCTACAACTATCCATTAGAGGAAACGGGCTACCCATTCATCTTTATGAACGCGGCAGGAACCGTGCGTGATGTGGTGACTTTGTTACACGAAGGCGGGCATGCGGTGCACAGTATTTTGACCAAAGACCTAGCCTTAAATTCCTTCCGTAATTTCCCCTCTGAAGTGGCTGAGCTGGCTTCGATGAGTATGGAATTGATGACAATGGACCTTTGGGGACATTATTTTACGAATCCCGAAGAGGCGAAACGTGCCAAAATCAAACACCTAGAAGATATCTTAGAAACACTTCCTTGGGTGGCGACCATCGATGCTTTCCAGCATTGGGTGTATGAGAACCCAACACATTCTGTGGCACAACGCGAAGAAAAGTGGAATGAAATCGTTTCGAAATTCTCGGATACGGTGACGGATTGGACGGGATTAGCGGAGGTGCGGTCGAATATTTGGCAAAAACAATTGCACCTGTTCGAAGTGCCTTTCTATTACATCGAGTATGCGATTGCGCAATTAGGAGCGCTGGCGGTTTGGCGTAATTATTGCCAAAATCCGAAAAAAGCCCTCGAGCAATACATCGCCGCCCTTTCACTAGGATATACGCAACCGATGAAAACGATTTATGCCACAGCCGGTATCGAATTCAATTTCAGTAAGCCGTATATCCAGGAATTAATGGACTTTTTAGCGGATCAACTTAAAAAAATTGCCGAAAGTTAGGCGAACGATGACCTATTCCTTATTTTTGCAAATAATTATTGACACAGCCTTATGAAATTAACGAATTTACTTTCTTTAGTAGCCATTTTAGTGGTAGCGACTTCTTGTGATTACCAAAAAAACAACACAATTAAACAAAAAGACGTGCGCAAAGGCGATGAGTATGTGTACGGTGTTCACCCAGACAGTGCAGCGGTTCAATCGAAATTAACCTACGATGCAAATCCTGAACTAGAAGTGAAAGCGAATGCCATCCGCGAGAAATTATTCAAAGGAAAAGCAATTAATCAAGGAAACTAATTCCTGATCACATAGATTTTAAAGAAGCCGGTTTATCCGGCTTTTTTTATGCTCTTTCGCGAGAGCCGTACGATTAATGCACCAGCATATCACGCAAGAAAGTCAATTGGTAAATTCCAGCCACATAGATGAGTGCCCAAATCAGCGAGGAGATTCCCATAAAAAATAAGATGCGCGCAGTAGGTACTTTGAACGAAAGCGCTAGTAAACTTCCTCCTATCGGAGTAAAAATCAACGGTGTTAACGCTGCAATTCCTTTAATTCCAAAGCGTTGCCAGATATCCACCGCGTAACGAATTCGTTTGGAGAATAGTTTGGGTTTTGAGCTGCGGTACTTGGCAACCAATCCTAAGATGGCTTTTCCGGCTGTGATGATAATCGTTACCGTAGCCATCGCGCCTAACCACGTAAATAGTACAGTCTCATACCAAGTCAAGCCTAGGCTAAAACCCGTGATGGGCCCAGCGATAAACTTCAATCCCGTGGCGATCATTACACCAGAATAGGCTCCCCAAGACATTATTTCGCAGATTGATAGATGGATTTACCTTCGTCTAAGAAGCTAACAAAGTGAGAGACATTGGCGTCGAAAGCGACCGGTTGAACCATAGGCTTATCATCCTTACGAGGATCTAATAAAACGTAATGCGGTTGCGCGTTTGAGTTGAAGCGAGAAATTTGAAAGTCGAGGTTTTGGTCCCCTAAAGTCCTCTTCTCCTGCCCGTCTACTTTAGATGTATACCACTTGTCTGCCGGCAATTCCGTTTTGTCGTCGCAATACAAGGCCACCACCACATAATCGTTTTTTAGTCGCTGTAAAACGGAAGGATCAGACCAAACATATTCCTCCATCTTCCGACAATTCACACAACCATGTCCCGTGAAGTCGATAAACAAGGGTTTATTTGCCTTCAACGCAGCGGCTTTCGCCTGCTCAAAATCGAAATAGCCATCGAGACCCAATGGCAACTCTAAGAAATCGCTATATAATGCGCCGGTTTTTTGCGCAACAGGCTCAACGGCTTGCGATCCTTTGAAATCCTGCGAATTCATCGGTGGCAACCAGCCAGAAAGCCCTTTCAACGGCGCTCCGAACATCCCCGGAACCAAGTAAATAACAAAGGCTAAAACCGCCGTCGCAAACAAGGTACGTGGAACTGACAGATTCTTCGCAGGACCATCGTGTGGCAAGGAAATCTTACCGAATAAATACAAAGTCAAGGCCGTAAAGATCGCAATCCAAATCGCTAGGAAGATCTCACGATCCAATAGATGCCAGTGGTAAACCTGATCCGCTACACTTAAGAATTTAAATGCAAGCGCAATTTCTAAGAAGCCCAAAACGACTTTCACCTCGTTCATCCAATTGCCGGATTTAGGCAATTTCTGCATAAAGCCCGGGAAGATCGCAAACAAGGTAAACGGAATCGCAAAGGCTAAGGAGAAACCTAACATCCCGATGATTGGTTTCAAGAAGGCACCTTGGGAAGCCGCAATTAAAATGGATCCAGCAAGCGGACCGGTGCAAGAAAAGGAAACTAATACAAGCGTGAAGGCCATAAAGAACACGCCGATGAATCCACCTTTATCCGACTTCGCATCCACCGTGTTCACTAAGTTCGATGGCAACACAATTTCAAACGCACCCAAGAACGAAATACCGAACAAGATAAATATCGTAAAGAAGAGCATATTCGGGATCCAGTGTGTACTCAAGAAGTTCGCAAAACTAGCTCCCGCGAAGAAGGCTAATAGCGTTCCGAAAAACACATAAATCAACACAATAAATCCACCATATAAAAAGGCTAATCCTTTACCGCCTTTTTGTTTCGTGAAGAAACTCACGGTCATCGGAATTAATGGATAAACGCAAGGTGTTAATAAAGCCAAGAATCCGGCACCTAGGGCGATCCAAAAGAAAGCGAAAAGGGAGTCATCTGCGGGTGCTTCAGTAGGTGTGGCCGCAACAGTAGGTTTTGCCACTACGGAGTCCACAGTCACCGGCTCGATAACGGGAACGGCAGCTGTGTCAGCCGTAACCGCCATCTCCGCCTTTCCACTTAAAGCGAAAACGCCTCTAATAGGCACACAAAGTCCAGAAACGTTCGAGCAAGATTGGGAATCGTAGGAACCCTCAATCGTGTAAGCCGAGGCGGTAATTTTGATTTTTTGGCGAAATTCGGCTTGACCAGTAAAATAAGTATAGGTACCATTCCAAATCTCGGTATCCGTTTTCGAATGGGGATTGATGGCTTTTAGGCCGCCCACTGTTTGAAAACCAACTCCTGGTTTAAAGGTAACCGTTGTCACGACCGGCCCTAAATCTTTGTCGAAATCAGACGAGTAAAGGTACCAATCTTTTTCAATGGCGACTTTAAAAATGACCTCTGCTTGCTCCCCTACTTTCGGGTTTGCAGGCTTGATAGACCAAGACCATTTAGCGGGGGTAATCTTTTGGGCAATGGCCGGGATGGCCAAGAAAGCGAACAAAAGAAAGGCGATATATTTTAATTTCATGTTTGTCTCAAAATGCAAAGTCAAAATTAAGAAAAAAGCGCAGAAACGTGCGTGATATTTGTCTTATTATAGGCTCTTTTCGTTTTTCAATTTGGAGAAAAAAACGTATTTTTGACCTTTCAAATTGTAATCCAGAACCCATTTCTTTTTATGGCATCCACTTTCCCTACACAACGAGACAAAGAAATTTTTGACCTGATTAACCAGGAGGCACATCGCCAAGAATTTGGCATTGAATTAATCGCCTCTGAAAACTTCACCTCTCCTCAGGTGATGGAAGCACAGGGAAGTGTTTTAACGAATAAATACGCGGAAGGTCTTCCAGGAAAGCGTTATTATGGTGGTTGTGAAGTAGTGGATGAAGTAGAGACCTTAGCGATTGAACGTGCAAAGAAATTATTCGGAGCAACGTGGGCAAACGTTCAACCTCACTCTGGTGCGCAAGCGAATGCGGCGGTATTCTTATCTTTCTTAAACCCAGGCGATAAAATCTTAGGATTTGATTTGTCTCACGGTGGTCACCTTTCACACGGTTCTCCAGTGAATTTCTCGGGTAAATATTTCCAAGCGTTCTTCTACGGTGTAGAGAAAGAAACGGGATTGATCGATTGGGACAAAGTAGAAGCAACTGCCCTTAAAGAAAAACCAAGATTGATCATTTGTGGAGCGTCTGCTTATTCTCGTGATTGGGATTATGCCCGTCTACGCGCGATCGCTGACCAAGTAGGAGCGATTTTATTAGCTGATATTTCACACCCATCTGCGTTAATCGCGAAGGGTTTATTAAATAACCCGGTTCAACATTGCCATATTATCACGACTACGACGCACAAAACGCTTCGTGGACCACGTGGTGGTTTGATTATGATGGGGAATGATTTTGAGAATCCATTTGGCTTTAAAACCTTAAAAGGAGAATTGAAAATGATGTCTGCGTGTTTAGATGGCGCCGTGTTCCCAGGAACGCAGGGTGGTCCTTTAGAGCACGTGATTGCGGCGAAAGCGATTGCTTTTGGCGAGGCATTAACTCCTACATTCGAGGCATATGCGAAGCAGGTGCAGACGAATGCGCAAGCGATGGCGAAGGCCTTTTTAGCGAAAGGATACGATATCATCTCAGGCGGCACAGATAATCACTTGATGTTAATTGACTTACGTCCGAAAGGATTGAGTGGTAAATTAGCAGAGAATACGTTGATTCAAGCCGATATTACAATCAACAAAAACATGGTTCCATTCGACGACAAGTCTCCATTCGTTACTTCAGGTATGCGTGTGGGAACGGCGGCGATGACGACACGTGGTTTGAAAGAAACGGATATGGCTCAAATCGTGGAGATGGTCGACAAGGCCTTGATGAACCACGATAATGAGGCGGTATTGAAATCTATCAAAGGAGAAGTAAATGAGTGGGTGAAGCAATTCCCATTATACCTATAATAACACATGGCAACAGATCAAGATTTTGACGATTTCGACGACGATGACGCATCGGATGGCACAGAGATGTCCTTCCTAGGTCATTTAGAAGAATTAAGATGGCATATTCTGCGATCTGTTGCTTCCTTTTTTATTTTCGCAGTGGCCGCTTGGTTCTTCCGTGAATTCATTTTCAGTTCGATCATTTTAGGTCCCACGAAAACGGATTTTTATACGAACCAAATCCTGTGTCAAGCCGCTGACCTCTTCAACATGCCTAGTTTGTGCATGCAGAAGGCTGATTTTATACTTCAAAGTAGAGAGGTTTCAGGTCAATTCATGATGGCCCTAACACAGTCGATCATCGTAGGTCTTTTATTTGCGTTCCCTTACATGTTCCACGAATTGTGGCGCTTCATCAAACCAGGCTTAAAAAGCAAGGAGTTGAAAGCAGCGCGTGGGGCGGTATTTTGGGTTTCTGTATTGTTTTTTAGTGGGGTTGCTTTCGGGTATTTTGTGGTGGCACCTATGGCCATTAATTTCCTTGCGAACTTTAAATTAGATCCGAGCATCCAAAACCAATTTGACATCAACGATTACATTTCCTTGTTATCTATGTTGACGTTAGCTTGCGGAATCACCTTCCAATTACCGATGATAGCCTTTGTGCTATCTCAAGTAGGCATTTTAACCCCATCCTTCATGCGGGAATATCGCAGACATGCCCTTATTGTCATTTTTATCGTGGCGGCGATCATCACCCCTTCTCCAGATGTGATTTCACAGCTTTTAGTGGCGTTCCCACTTTTAGGCTTATATGAAATCAGTATTGGCGTTTCAGGCCGCGTCTTGAAGCGTAAAATGAGAGAAGAAGAGATGGAATCGAATTCTTAATCGAATTCTCAACAACAAACGAATGAATTATTTATCGGCGGAGAACATATCACGCAACCTAGGCGAAAGATGGGTGTTTAAAGGTTTATTTTTTGGCCTCCAAAAAGGCGAAAAAGTAGCCCTCATCGGGAAAAACGGCACAGGTAAAACCACCTTAATGGAATCCCTCATGGGGATGCAAACGCCAGACGAGGGAAAAATCTCCATCCGCAAAGGAATTCGCGTAGGTTACCTACCTCAGAATCCGATTTTCGCTGAAAACGAACAAGTCCTTAATTACCTGTTCTCGGACGATTTACCTAGCGCAGTTGCCATCAAATCCTACGAGAAAGCGATGCTGTCTGGCGATTCGAAAGAATTAGAAGACGCCTTCGCCTTAATGGAAGCCCACAACGCATGGGATTACGAGGCACGTGCGAAACAAATTATCAGCCGCTTAGGCATTCCAGATGGCGACCAAAAGGTTTCTACTTTATCCGGAGGCCAAAAGAAACGCCTTTCCCTCGCTAAACTACTTATCGAGAGTCCAGACATTATGATTCTGGATGAGCCGACTAACCATTTGGACATCGAAACCATCGAATGGCTGGAAGGAATCATGTCCGGCCCTAACGTAACCGTTTTAGTCGTCTCCCACGACCGTTATTTCCTAGACAAGGTCTGCAATAAGATGATGGAATTAGCCGACGGCTCCATCTATACCTACGAAGGAAACTACGCCTATTTTTTAGAGAAAAAAGCCGAGCGCGAAGCATCGGATGCCAGCAGCGTTTCGAAGGCAAAAAACCTCTACCGTAAAGAACTCGAGTGGATGCGCAAGCAACCCAAAGCGCGTGGAACAAAATCCCAATCTCGCATCGATGCCTTCTACGAAACCGAAGAAAAAGCAAACAAAAAACTAGACGACAGCAAACTGGAACTCAACATCCAAATGTCCCGCCTAGGTAACAAGATCATCGAAATCAACCACCTGAAAAAGGCATGGGGAGACAAGAAGATCATCAACGATTTTACGTATACGTTTAAGAAGAAGGACCGCATCGGTATCGTAGGCAAAAACGGCGCCGGCAAAACGACGTTCTTACAACTCTTAACTGGTTTAGAACAACCGGATTCAGGCACCATCGATCCCGGCGAAACGCTAGTGGTGGGCTATTATACCCAAATTCCCTTCGATTTCCGCCCAGAACAACGCGTCATCGACACCATCACCGAAATCGCTGAAGTCATCCCTTACGGAAAGAACGAATCACTCAGCCCAAGCCAGTTTTTGAGCAAATTCCTCTTCCCTACTGCTCAGCAATATACTCCGGTGGAAAAGCTGTCAGGTGGCGAAAAGAAGCGTCTACAATTAATGCGCGTACTCGTAAAGAATCCGAATTTCTTGATTCTCGATGAGCCGACGAATGATTTGGACTTAGACACCTTACAGTTACTAGAAGACTTTTTAAGTGAGTTCCAAGGGTGTCTTTTATTAGTTTCCCATGATCGCTATTTCATGGACAATCTAGTAGACCAGTTAATTCTAGTAGAAGGTGAAGGCGAAGTGAACTTCTTTAATGGAAACTACACGGATTACCGCACGGCTTTAGAAAACAAGGAAGATGAGCCGGCTGCCAAGCAAAGTCCCGTAAAAGCTCCATCGACATCGGCTCCCGTAGCGGCAGCACCTAAAGGACCTAAGCTTAGCTTCAAGGAACAAAAAGAGTTCGAGGAACTTGAAAAAGAAATGGCGGCTTTAGAAATCGAAAAAGATTCCTTCGTCGAAAAACTCAACCAGGGCTCGGAAGACTTTCAATTGTTAACCGATTGGGCGAAAGCTATCGAGGACATCAAGAATAAGCTGGAAGAGAAGGAGCTGAGGTGGCTCGAGTTATCGGATAGATAAGCTAGCTGAATTTACAAAGACCGAAGAAAGTTATTCTTCGGTCTTTTTTTTTAAATTGTTTATTCGTTTTAATACGCTACATTTAAATCGTGGTTTAGATGAAATCGAATTCTCCGACCACTTATATCCCTTTGTATTATTGACTCTTTTCTGCTTCAATAATCCTGTTCTCCCCCTTAATAATTTGTTTTAATCATACTTGCTGTAGATGATTAGGGCCTTGTATACTGATTATTTCGGTACCCAAAGCCAAGGAATTACCTGTGAAATAACTTATCAGAATAGGATAATAAAGACTACGTTTCCATCGAAATCAAGTGTGTTGGTGAAACCCGAAAAACCAATCAAGAGTAGGGATGAAAAAAAACTCAATTTTTATGAAAAAGTTAATCTTTAGTATAGCGATGTTAGCTACAATTATATCGCCGATTAATTCTCGAGCACAAACTACCATTGATAGGGGTGAACTACCTGATGTTTCAATTATTTGTAAGCTGTCCTATTATACAGTTGAAATAGATTTAAAAATTATTACATTTACCTATCAAGTGTCTGTTATTGAGTGCAATAACGGTTTTCGTCAAGCGGTAGATAATTTTTGGCCAAACTAAAATGAATATTTCTATAAGTCATTTAATAGCTGGTTACATTAAAGGTGAACCAGCTATTAAAATCCCTCATCTAGAATTAACTCATGAAGACAAAGTTGTATTCATTAAAGGGAGTAATGGTTCAGGTAAAACTTCATTTTTAAAAGTATTTTATAATGGTATTCGTACGATCGAGGGCCAAGTGCTGATTGATCAAAATGAGCTAAACGAAAAAACGAGAACAAATTGGCTAAGTAAGATAGGCGTTTGTCTTCATAACGGCCTTTCTTACAACCATCTAAGCGTTGAAGAAAACAAACGCCTTATCAGTTATTTATATCCATTAGCCCCCCATGATTATCGTAGTTCATTATTTAATTCCTTGAATTTAGCTGAGATTTCTACTAAAAAAGCGAATGAACTATCGGTCGGTCAAAGAAAGCGACTTGACCTATTTTTGGCTATGCAACATAAGCCCCAACTTGTTCTTTTAGATGAACCCACATCGAATTTAGATTCTGAGAATGCCGCATTAATTCATTCTATTATTCGAGATTATTCTCAGTATAAAAACATGCAATTTATCATTGCTTCGAATAACGAGAAGGAAATTGCCCTTTTCGACACAAAAGTCGTCCAAATTACGAACGGGGAAATACTAGTAAACTAGAAAATATTACCTAAACAGGAATAAATTTGACGGTCCTAACTTATATCAAATTCGAACTAATAAAGTCCTCGTTCAAAAGAAACGCAATCATTGCCATGCTCCTAGTCCTATTGATTCAGCTGGCTGCCTTTTTACATTTTAAATCAAACTCTGTGCTACTTTTTGAATATGTAGACAAACCGAACTGCAGCTATACGACTTACTGTTTTTATAAATTAAGTGTCATACATAAAAATGTTGTCTTGCTTTTAATAGCTGTCTTTTATTTTGATCTGTTTTTATCTCAAAACGTTAATAGTAAAAACCTGAAACTTTTACCAATAAACAAGAGGAATGAGCTTATTGGAAACCTACTAGTTAACACGCTGCTATTATCATTATTCACGTTAGTCCTTAGCATATTGTTAAACAAAGAATTCGACTCTTATATTCCGATTCACTATTGGGAGAATAGCCCTATTACTAAAACAAACTATTTCTACCAAATGACAATAGAAGCACTAGTAGTGCTACCTCTTGTCGTTTTTGTTGCGAATTATTGTTACAAACTGAACAAGACCATTATCCTATTAATTGGATCAATTCTATTACTTCTTTTGAATTCCACAAACCATGCAATTGGCAGTGAAAATGTTCAATTTTTAAAAACTGTTACCTACAAATAGATGCAAAATCTTTTAAAATATAATCTCTATCTCTATTTCAAAAGCAAAAAGCTTCTGTTAGCAACGGGTGGTATTCTATTTTCCTTCATTTTACTGCTCCTTAATTTTAATATCACTTCAGAAGGAAGCCTTATTAATCAATTGTATTTACAAGAAGTTTCTTTCAGCTTTAAAGTTTTAAATTTTTGTTTATTAATTATCTACCCTTTTGTATTTATATCCTATTTACAAGTAGATCTGGAAAATGATTTC
The DNA here is from genome assembly GCF_023921165.1 of Aquirufa antheringensis. Lineage (NCBI taxonomy): Bacteria > Pseudomonadati > Bacteroidota > Cytophagia > Cytophagales > Flectobacillaceae > Aquirufa > Aquirufa antheringensis. Next base: position 288,318 of record NZ_CP049835.1, on the reverse strand, counting down.
CGAAACAGAATTGAAATAATTCCTCCTAGCAAACTTTCTCAAATACACTCAAAAACTATACTATTCTTGCTGATTGAAAGTACTTTTTCAATCATGTATATTTTCTTCATGGAGTTGAAATTACCTAATTCGCCCATAGATTCAAGATCGTTTATTATTCAAAATCTGATTACCTACCTCCTTTTTTCTATTCCCTATATTTATATAATAACTTCCTTTTTTTACTACTTTAAAAACACAACCTACTTATACCTAATACACTTTTTCTTTTCCATTTTAAGCTATTTTGATTCTTTCTTCTGGCTTCCTACTAGTTGGGGCAAATTGATTTTATCATACAATATTTATACCAAGCAAAACATCATCCTTTCATTTTATGAAAACCACCCTATCAAATACTTTTATTTATATTTTATATTTTCTACCCTGTTGGTTCTGTTTTTAAATAGAAAATTCCAAAATGAAAACAAGTAAAATACTTCAGTCAACTATTCAATTAGGACTTATTTTGGGTCTGATTGGAATCATCCTAATTTTAGCAGACACTTTCAGTGATAGTACAGGTATCATCACTATTCTGAGAATTTGTTTTTTAATTGCTTTTATCGCTATCCCAATCTATTTATTAAAAAAGATCTTAGACTCTTATTCAAGCTATTACAAAAATCGCTTTATCTATTACTTACATATTTTTCTAACTGCTCACTCACTGATATTTGCCTTCAATCTAGCTTTTTACAATTACTTCTTCCCGGAGTATAAAGTAATTTACGCTGAGAAAAAAACTCAAAACTCGAGGGATAGAATAGAAGAAGTAGAAGCAAAGAATAGCTTAACAATTGAGAATAAGGTATCCTCTTTACAGAAAAGACAGGAGGAAATAACAAAAAAATTTGAAAGCGCAAAAATGACTAAAGATTACGCAAAAACGGTAGCAATCAATCTTTTCCTAGCCTTAGCATTGAGCGCCTTCTATAAAAATTCATCAAAAGAAGAGTAAGTAACATCTAGTGATGACTTTTTTACCGTGAATAAAAAAAGTGAAGACCTAAGCCCTCACTTTTTTAAATTCTGATTATTGCAATGGACTAATTCTGGAAATTCAAATTCATTAACGCATACAGCGCTCCTTCTTTCACTTTGTCATTCACAAATACCAAATAGATATCGTGAACACCTGAAGTGTTCAGAGGGAAATTGTATGCTTTAGTTGCGTTTACTTCAACAGAACCCAACAATGGACCTGTTACGCTACCTGTTCTGAGCTCTAATTGACCTCCTACCGTTTGACCCGCCATATAAGTAGCCATAACAGAGAGGTTCTTGATACCCGTTAAGTCGATCGCATCGTAACGAGCATATCCGCCCGAAGCAGTTGCTACTAAGATTTCACCAATTCCATCTACTTTAAACTTCATCGTTTTAGCTGTTGCATCTGCGCTTACTGCAGGGAACTTCGCATCGCGTAAAGTCACGACTTTAGAACCTGTTACCGGCGCAATTTTACCCGCTCCTTTGTCAGTATACATCGCACGGAAGATAAACGTTCCTGGCTTTCCTTTGTCTTGTGGGACATATTGGCCAGCCACTGGCTTAGATGCTTTTTTCTTGTCTGCTAAACCTAAGATGTATTTCACCATCTCACGTGCATCCGCAACGGAAACTTGTGGGTGAGCTGCCATCGCATTCTCTCCCCAAACTCCACCACCACCAGAGATGATCTTCTTCGATAACTCATCAATGTTTTGTGAGCTCGCACGGTATTTCTTACTTACGTCTGTATAAGAAGGTCCTACTGACTTCTTATCGATCGCGTGACACGTCTTGCAATCCGATAAATCGATCAAACGCTTACCTGCAGAGAAGGAGGTATTCGCTTGGTGACCTTGTGCAATCACGGTCTTGTCAAATCCTTCTAAATAATCGATTTGCATAATAACATCATCTTCTGCAATTTTCTTATTTGCTAAGCTTCCATCCTCTTTATCCTGAACCGAAACCTTATACGTTACCGGCTTGTCATTCCAATAGAATGATTTGTTACCTTCAATCGCTACGTCTACCGCTGGTACTTCATTACCCGCTGTGATTTTAATCACCTCAGAATTTGAATTGCCCGCTGCATCTTTCACCGTCAATCTCACATTGTAAACACCTGCTTTCGCGAAAACGTGTAGTGGATTCGCCGCTGTACTCGTACCTCCATCGCCAAAATTCCAAGCATATTTAATGGCATCACCATCAAAATCTACCGTTCCTGCTGAAGAGAACTTCGCTTTCAAAGGTAAAGCACCTACCGCTTTATCTACAGCCACCTTCACTTTAGGCGTTCTGTTTCCTGCGTTGTATTCAATCTTGTAAAGAGCTGCCTCTTCGCTAGCCGCAAACCAGTTAGGTCCATACTCTAAACCGTACATCGTACCGTTTTTGTCAAACTCTAAATCCATCGGATGAGAGAAAGTCGTGTTAGGCAAGAAGCGCTCCATTTGAACGAAATCACCTTTCGCATTCATCGAAACCGTATAGATCATATCACGCGACCAATCGTATGCGAAGAATTTACCGTCATAATAAGCCGGGAATTTCGTCTTCGATGTAGCTGGGAAATCATCACGGTAATAGATTGGACCAGCCATGGCGTTACGAGAACCTTTTGAAATAACAGGGCCAAATTCAGGTGAATCTACATAGGGGTAGTAGATGAACGCTTTTTGAGCCGCTGGTAAATGCGAGAATCCTGTGTTGTGAGGAGAGTTGTTGATAGGCGCTTTGGGATTATACGTAGCCCAAGTGCTATCCTTCGCAAAATCACGCTGGTTGTAAGGACGGTTATCCGCTACAAATAATGGCCAACCGAAATAGCCCGCCTGACGTGCTTGATTCACTTCATCGTGTCCACGTGGACCATATTTCTTCGAATCTTCACCCGCATCCGGACCTACTTCACCCCAATACAAGAAACCGGTACGCTTATCCACCGAAATACGGTAAGGATTACGGTTACCCATTACATAGATTTCTGGTTTTGCATGGTAAATACCCGACGGGAATAAATTACCCTCTGGAATCGTATAACCTCCTTCTGGAGTGGGTTTAATACGTAAAATCTTTCCTCTTAAATCATTCGTGTTAGAAGAAGTAGCACGTGCATCCCAGCCCGCACGACCTGGACGGTTATCCATGGGTCCAAACCCATTTGAATCAAATGGATTCGTGTCATCCCCTGTAGAAAGGAATAAATTACCCGATTTGTCCCAAGCGATTGAACCGCCTGTATGACAACATCCGTCACGTTTAACAGGCACCTTTAAAAGTACTTTTTCAGAACTCATAATCAAGGTGTCTTTTACGTCATCATACGTAAAACGAGACAAGTGTTGTGCCGTATCCGCTTTGCCTGTTTGAGGAGAATAGAACAAATACAACCAGTGATTCTTGTTGTAATCAGGGTCGATATTCACACCCATTAAACCATATTCGAATTTAGAGAATACGTCCAAATCAGCTACGACCTTCGTCTTTCCCTTTTTAGGGTCATACATCTTTAATTTACCCTTGCGCTCTCCGAAAAAGATTTTTCCTCCGTCAGTTACGGCTAATTCAGTAGGCTCGTCCAAATTGCGATCTAAAACCACTTTCGTGAAACGATTCTCCTCTGGAGGCAATTCTGAACGTAGTTTCTTCGTATAATCCTGAGCTGGACCTGAGGCTAACCATTGTAAAGCACCCCATAAATGTTGTACCACAATCGGCTCTTCAAATGACTCGTGCGTGTGTCCCCAGTTCGTATAGAACGCACGGCCACCGTCGAATTCGTGGTACCAAGCCATTGGGTGGAAATCCCCCATTTTACCATCTGTATATGATTTCTCATCTAAGGTAATTAACACTTTAACGTCTTTGTTAAAGTTCTTTGTGTCATAAAATTCATCCGTGCGATCAAACGTCTCAGGCATGTGCGCCGTCGAAATGTGTGTGCGATCTACTGCGGTAAATTTTCCTTTTTGTACATTCGGACGACCTGGGTGCGAAGCAAATTGGCCACCGGCTAATTTTGTATACCAAGCCCAATCGTATTCGGTATCTGTTGCTGCGTGAATACCTAAATAGGCTCCACCTGCTTGAATGTAGCGCTCAAATGCAATTTGTTGCACATCGTTTAATACGTTAGAAGTCGTGTTTAAGAACACTACCACGCGGTATTGTTTCAAGTTTTTCTCTGTGAAGTTCGCTGCGTTTTCAGTCGTATCGACAGAAAAGCCTTTCTCTTTGGCCATCTTAAACAAGGCAACTTGACCCGGTTTAATAGACGAGTGGCGGAAACCTTTCGTAGAAGAGAAAACTAAGATTTTCTTGCCTGCTAATGGATTAGCCGCCTGTGCAAATACAGAAAGCGTAGAAACCAATATGGCAAAAATGAGAGTGATTCGGAGGATCCCGAACGAGGAATTTTTCATGTTTAAAATAAATAGGTTTGGGACAAAGTTAGGGCAAAACAGAAATTTTCGGCTACATTTAAGAAAAAATTTATCAAATCAAGCTATGAAAAAATATATCGCAACCTTGGCGCTCGTTTTCGCCTCGTTTTTCGCCTATTCTCAGGTCTCTTGCTGCTTCGTAAAGAAGGATGGAATGCAGCTTTTGGCATCCAATAAAACATTCATCAAATCTCACGCACTACCTAAGCCTTATCACCATGTAAGTAAAGCAGGTGGCGTGATGGTCGAATTTAAGACGCCGGATGATCAGATGGCCAAAGGTTTCTATATCCCAGCAGACAAACCCACGGAATATACACTCCTCGTTTTCCAAGAATGGTGGGGCCTAAACGACCACATCAAAAGAGAAGCCGAACATTTCTACAGCACTTTAGGTAATGTGAACGTCTTAGCGGTGGATATGTATGACGGGAAAGTCGCAACCACTCGGGAAGATGCCGCTAAATATATGGGCGGTGCGAATCCAGCTCGTCTGGAAGCCATCATCAAAGGTGCCATTGCTTTCGCTGGACCGAAAGCGAAGATTGCGACGGTGGGCTGGTGTTTTGGCGGATCTTTATCGTTAAAAGCTTCCATCTTAGCGGGCAAACAAGCCGCTGCTTGCGTAATGTACTACGGTATGCCAGTGAAGGAAGTAGAGCAGTTAAAATTATTACAAACAGACGTCTTAGGTCTTTTTGCGGGTAAGGAACAATTCATTAACCCGACGGTAGTGAAGGAATTTGAGGCCAATATGAAGACGGCTGGCAAAGGCATTCAAACGAAAATCTTCGATGCTCAACACGCCTTTGCGAATCCTTCGAACCCGGCTTTTGATAAAGCGGCTACGGAGGAAGCTTGGGGAATGGCGATCAATTACTTCAAAGCTCGATTAAAATAATGCGCTATATACTTCTTCTTTTGTGTGTTTCCATGTTAGCTAGCTCGTGTGCGAGCCGTCGCTACCAAGCGAAGCCTTACAAGAAAAAATGGTCCTTATTTAAGAAAAATGCCTGCGACTGTCCTAATCTCCGATAAGGGGATTTAGGGCAGAAGCTGCGGGCGATCCGGGTGCTAAACCTTGCAACCAGTGCTGGCGATCTGCCTCTTGGTTCGGATTTTGTGGCTCCATTACCCGAGCCTCCGCATCCATATAGATAATGGTCATCACCTCTCGCATTTTATTCGATTGATTTCCGGGCGCATGGTGCAATGTCCAACCTAAATGAAAGGTGGCATCACCCGCTTTCATAGATTTTTGGGCCACAATTTCATAGCCTTGATTAGCCACGTAATCCCCGATTAAAGCTTCAGATGCATCAGAAATCTCCAGCTTAGGTAGATCAGCACCGGATGATTTCGAGGCAAACGTTAGCATTCCCATCCCCTCTTCGATGTCCACCAGAGGCATCCACATCGTCACCGTTTTAGGCGTATCCAGTGGCCAATAATATTGATCCTGGTGCCAAGGGGTATGACCTCCGCCAGGTTCTTTGAACAAGGCTTGATCGTGGTATAAACGGACCTGTTGAACGCCTAATAATTGGGCAGCCGCCGAGGCGAAACGTTTTGCCAGCGTGAACTCCTTCACTGTTTCAGAACTCTCCCACAGATTCATCATCTGCAAAAAGGCCTTTCCGTACGTATCACGTTCTTCCATCGGCTTTTGCTGCGCCCTAAAATCAGCTGCCCAGTCCAAAATCGCCTGACGATAGGGCTGTAATTCAGCGCCAGAGATTAATCCAGGAATGTAGGCGTGGCCATTCGCAGTGAAATAGGCTCTTTGCTCAGGCGAGACAGAAAAAGGTTGGTTTAGCATCTTTTTTCTGGCAAAGATTTCAGAAAATATTTTAGCGGGCTACCTTTATTTTGGCCAAAAAAGATGCAATTTTACCTTTTTACGAATCCCCACACTCCGAAAGGCTAAAATTAAATGAAAGCACAGCGCGAACACCTCACCTCTGGATTTCAAATCAAACATGTGAAACAGGCCCGTTTTGACGCACCCTACCATTTCCACCCTGAATTAGAATTAACACTCATTATCGCAGGCGAAGGCAAGCGTTTCATTGGAAACCAGATTACGGATTTTAGACCGGGCGATCTCGTTTTACTAGGCGAAAACCTACCCCATTGCTGGCAGAACCACCAGAAAGATTGGCTTTTAGCAGATCCAGATCCGGAAGGGGCGCAGGCTTTGGTTATCCACTTTAGGAAAGATTTTCTGGGAGAGGAATTTCTCAGCCATGAAGCCTGTGCCGGCTTGAAAAATTTGTTCGAAAAAGCGAAAACGGGATTCTCCATCGTGGGACCTACGCAAGATAAAATTGCGCGAAATATGCTGGCTCTGGCAGAGATGGCGCCGTTTCCGCGACTTTTGGCTTTCTTACAAATCCTACATACCATCGGAATTTCCACCGCGGATGTGCAGGCCATCGATACAACAGAAGGAAATTATGCCATCGCGGAAGGGGATCTTGAGCGGATCAATCGAGTTTATGCCTATGTCATCGCAAATTATACCCAAGAAGTGCATTTAGACGAAGTGGCCCATTTAGCGAACATGACGGAAACGGCTTTTTGCCGTTATTTCAAGAAAGTGACGAACAAAACCTTTGTTGAATTAGTGACGGAATTTCGGGTGAAACACGCTTGCACCCTATTGCGCACGACGAATAAACCCATGATTGAGGTGTGCTTTGAGAGCGGTTTTGGCAACATTTCCCATTTTAATAAGCAGTTCAAAGCCTGGATGAATACGCCTCCACTGCAATACCGTAAAATGGTGAACGAATGGCATTAAGCCTCCTTTTTCGCAGGAAATAAAACACTCAACAGAATACTGATCGTCAAGATTCCGATGATCACCCCTAAGGAAGATAGCGTCCCAAAACCCCATTCTTCCAGCTTCGAATGCGCTAACATTTTGCCTCCCACGAAGCTCAATAAAACGCCCAAACCCATAGGCAAGAAACGGAACAAGCCCATCAAACTAGAGAGAAAAAAGAAAAGGGAACGAAGTCCCATCACGGCGAAAACGTTAGAAAAGAAGACGATATAGGGATCTTTCGAGATCGAGAAAATCGCTGGAATAGAATCCACTGCGAATAAAATATCGGTAAAGGCAATGACAACCACGATCACAAAAATGGGAGTCATAAATAATTTCCCTGTCTTCATGCGCACAAAGAATCGCCCAATCACATTACGCTTATACACATTAAAATACTTCGATAAGATCTTTACAACCGGATGTTCACCCGGTTCGATGTGCTCTTCCTCTCCAGAAGAGAAAAGAATTTTCACCCCTGTATACACTAAAAACGCCCCAAAAACGTAAATAATCCAATCAAATTTCTGTAATAAGGCCGCGCCCAAGAAGATAAAAATCAAGCGCAAAATAATGGCTCCCAAAATACCCCACACCAGGATTTTCTTGTAATACCGCTTTTGAACCCCAAAGGAATTAAAGATCAAAATGAACACGAATACATTGTCAGCAGATAAAGAGTATTCGACTAAATACCCCGTAATAAATTCCAACGACAAGTTATCCTGAAAAATCGTTAAAGCCTCCGCGTACGAACCCGTCCCTAAATGAATGTGACTAGCGTAAGCCTGCTGCACGGCTTTCAAACTAGCCATATCGGTAATCCCGTGAACCATCGCCCCGTTATACCCTAAGAAAAAGTAAAAGATAATCGCTAATAAAACCCACATGCCGGTCCAAAAACCCGCCTCCTTAAAAGTCACTTCCTCCGCCGTATCCTTTTTGAATACGCCTAAGTCAATCAACATCACGGCCATCACACCCACTGAAAAAAGAAGAAAAAATAGCGTTTCGCTCATAAATATTTAATTTTACACTTTGGCCAAACAAAGGTCGCAAAAATAGCTTAGAAAAAATATGTACGAAGGTAAAAAGGTCATTGTCGTTATGCCCGCTTACAAGGCAGCGCTAACCCTGGAAAAAACATACCATGAAATCCCGCACGATTGGGTGGACGAGGTCATTTTAGTCGATGACCACAGCCCTGATAATACGGTAGAAGTGGCGAAAGCGGTAGGCATTAAGCACGTGATTCGACACGATAAAAACTTGGGTTATGGAGGAAATCAAAAGACTTGTTACACGAAGGCTCTCGAGTTAGGTGGTGACATCGTTATCATGCTGCACCCGGATTACCAATACACTCCCATGCTATTAAAAGCGATGATTTCGATCATTGGAAATGGCTTATATCCGGTGGTTTTCGCATCGCGCATCCTAGGAAAAGGGGCCTTAAAGGGCGGCATGCCGATGTACAAATACATCGCGAATCGCTTGCTGACCTTGTTTCAGAACATCATGATCGACCAAAAGCTTTCCGAATACCACACGGGATACCGCGCATTTTCGAAAGAAGCTTTGGAGGCTGTAAAATTCACGAAATGCGACGATGATTTCATCTTCGATAACCAAATGGTCTTGCAACTTTTCTGGAAAGGTTTCGAGGTGGGTGAAGTGACTTGCCCTACGAAGTATTTTGACGAAGCCTCTTCGATTAATTTCAAACGGAGTTCCATCTATGGATTGGGCGTACTTTGGTACTCTGTCCGATACCGCCTCGCGAAATGGGGATGGAAATGGGATTTAATGAACTAAATAAAAAAGCCTCAGATTTTACGGTCTGAGGCTTTTTTGTGCTTATTAGAATCGAATACTAGCTCCCAGCAAGAAATTAAATCCGGCTTGCGGATAGTAGAAATTCTCGGTCGTCGTTGCTCCCGCATAACGATACGAGTAGGTGTATCCATTCGAAGAGTATAGCTCGTTCAATACATTGTTCAATAACAACGTAAAGGCTGGGCCTTTCTTCATCGTGTATTTCAAGCGAATGTCTTGAGTCGCGTAGGCCTTGATTGAACGCGCCTCATCTGAGGTATTGTCCAAATACTGTTTTCCCACATACTTGCTCAACAAACTCGCTTCGAAAGCGCCTACCATGTAGGTCAGCGTATTTCCTGCGATAAAAGAGGGCGAATACGCGATATCTGTATTTTCGTGATGTATTATAGGCAAATCATAGGTATCATAATCGACTATTTCCTCTTTGAACTGGCGAATACGGTTTTGGCTTAGCGTCACATTTCCATTCCAAAGCAAACGCTTCGTGATTTGATAATTCAAGGAAGCCTCAACCCCTAAACGATAACTTTCATCCACGTTCTTGCGGATGGCATCCCCGGTGGAATTGACGGCACCCGTTAAAACAAGCTGATCTTGGTAATTCATGAAATAACCATTCAATTGGAATCCATATTTAGTACCAGAACGCTGGTAGCCTAGTTCATAATCTTGCAAATATTCTGCACGAGGCGCGGCTCCTGGATTGTCCACAAAATCCTGACGACTCGGCTCTTTACTTCCAGCAGAAACAGAGGCATACACTTTAGCTTGTTCTGAAATTTGATGTGTTAGGCCAAATTTGGGATTAAAAAAGTCATAGGTATTGTCCGCATCTAGGGCCAAAAACTTATCAGCCGTTCCCTTCATCCGGTAACCCACCGTGCGGTATTGCAAATCTAAGTAGGCATTCCAGTGATCTGATAAAACCACATTCGTCTTTGCATACAGGTTTATATCCGTTTTTTGCGAGCGACTTCTGTACCACTCTACTCCTGGCAATGGATCAACTAACACTCCAAAATGACGCCCAACATAGCGATTCCATGCTCCACCAAACGTGAATTTGAATTTCTGAGAACCTGTATAATGTAAGGCAAACGTCGAACCGTAAAAGTCATTGTCTAGCCATTTGCGGCGGATGACATCTGCTGCTACAATAGAAGTCACTCCATAATTCACCATTGCCGCATCGGGCTTAAACTCCTCATAATACCCTCTTCCATAGGTATAATGTCCATTAAGGTCTAAGTTCCAAACCTCCGACAAACGGTGATTTGTGATTAATTGGTAGTGGTCCTGTGCATAATTATCCGTCTGATTGTCATAGGTATAATAATTATAGGTACGGCCACTATTCACTAAATTATCAGCCTCCGCAGCAGTTAGATAATTTCGATCAATGTAGGCCTGCATCTCAGAAACTGACCCGTTAATCCTGCTTTCAGGAGTCCCGTACCAAGATTGGTAGGTCTTCTCTTTCCCGGTGAAGTAGTTCAATCGAATGAAACTTTTAGCACCAAAATAGCCCGCAGAAAAATAAGCCGACAATAAATTAGAGGAAGACCTGTCGATAAAACCATCCGAAACAATTCGAGACAAACGGCCATCGATGGTGAATTTTCCTCCTAATAGACCAGAACCGGCTTTGAGCGTGGTTTTTAGTGTTCCAAAAGATCCGCCAGACGCATTCACTTCGCCATAAGCCTTAGGCTCAAACGTATTTGTCTGCATATTCACCGAACCCCCAAAGGCCCCAGCCCCATTAGTAGAAGTTCCCACGCCGCGCTGGATTTGGACTGAATTCACCGAACTAGCAAAATCCGGCATATTCACCCAGAAGGTCCCTTGAGATTCCGAATCGTTGATTGGAATTCCATTCACCGTCACGTTCACCCTTGTCGCATCGGAACCACGAATACGGATTCCCGTGTAACCCACACTAGCTCCTGCATCTGACGTGGTAACAACCGACGGCGTGAAATTGAGTAATTGAGGCATGTCTTGCCCTAGATTACTTTTGCCTAATTCTGAAGCCGAGACATTCGAATAGGCCATCGCTGAATTTTCATCCGCCCGAGTCGCTCGAACCACGACTTCATCTTGTAAGAAATTGGATTTTTTCAGCGCGATTTGGCTGGCTTTATCGGCAGCGATTTCTAGTGGATCATAGCCCACAAAACGCACGACTAAAACGGCCTGAGAAGAGACGGTTAGATAGAAATGCCCTTTCGCATCCGTCACATTTCCTTTCTGACTTCCTTTCACTGAAACGGAAGCACCCCATAAAGGAGCTTTGGTATCCTGATCAAAAACGGTTCCCTGTACTTTTTGTGCAAATACACTTTGCACACACAAAATAAGCGTAATAATAAGCGTTGTTGCCTTTTTCATTTTTTTGAATTTTAGCAACAGGTAAAGGAGCCAAATCCTGTTATGATTTAACTTTTTAACCCTTACATTGACGATTTTTTCTGAGTTTTCAGCGCTAAAAACTCGACAAAATCCCTTCGACGGCACTACCCGCATCAGGTTCAATGGGTATAATCTCAGCCTTTTTTAGGGGCACCCCTTTTTGTAGATGCACAAAGATACAAAATTTCCTACCTTTGCAAGCCCTACGTAAAATTTGTAGGGGATTTTTGCACGTATGATCGTCAAAGAATTTCTCAGTATCTACCAGAGCGACGGAATTGTCCAAAGCATTTCTGACAAGATAGCTACGTCCAAACCGGGCGAATCCATCCACCTAAAAGGCCTTTGCGGCTCCCTAGACACCGTTTTGATGTCTGCCTTTCTAAAAGAGAAGCAACCTTTCCTCATCATCTGTGAAGAAAAGGAAGAGGCACAATACGTCTACAATGACCTGCAGGCCCTCATAGGCGACACGGCCGTCATCTTGTTTCCGATGTCCCACAAGAAACCCTACGAATGGGAAGAAGTGGACAATGCGAATGTCCTTTTACGCGCGGAAGTACTCAATATTTTAAGTAATTATTCGGGCCAAAGTCTCGCCATTGTTTCCTATCCGGCGGCGATGACTGAGAAGGTGATTAACCGAAAGTCTTTGGTCAAAAACACCTTATCCATCCGGGTAGGAGATAAAATAGATCGCAATTTCGTAGCCGAAACGCTGAACGAATATGATTTCGAACGAACGGATTTCGTCTACGAAGCGGGACAATATTCCGTTCGCGGAGGTATTTTAGACGTCTTCTCATACGCCGCGGAATATCCTTACCGCCTCGATTTTTTCGGAGATGAAGTAGACAGTATTCGTACTTTCCACCCAGAAACCCAGCTTTCCATTCAATCCGTTTCTGCGATGCACCTCATCCCCGATGTGCAAACAAAACTGATCCAGGAGACGCGGGAATCCTTTTTCACGTTCTTACCAGAAAACACAAAAATCTGGATCAAAGACCTGAGCCTATTGAGCGATGTATTGACAGAGAATTTTGAAAAAGGGACAATGGTCTACGAGGTTAATTCCTCGTCTGACATCAATCTGTTAAACAAACCTGAAGAACGTTGGGAAACCGCAAAGACGATTAAAAAGTCGTTGCAGGGATTTGGCTGTGTAGAATATGGCAAGCGGTCACACTTGAAAAACTCGGAAACGATCGTGTTTCCAGCTAAGAATCCTGGCGCATTCCAAAAAGATTTTGAGCGTTTAGCGACCACCCTTTTAGACAACCAAACCCATGGTTTTCACAATATCATCAGTTCAGAATCCCCGCGGCAATTAGAACGGCTCGAGGTGATTTTTAACGAAATCAACACGAGTATTCAGTTCAAACCCTTGCAGATTTCGCTTCGCGAAGGTTTTGTGGACGAGCAAACCAAAGTGGCCTTTTACCCGGACCACCAGCTGTTTGAGCGCTACCACCGCTATAAGGAAAAGAATAAGTTCTCGAAGAACAAGGCCTTAACCCTAAAGGAACTGAGATCTTTACAAGTGGGTGATTTCGTCACACACATTGATTATGGAATTGGTCGATTTGCGGGATTAAATTTGGTAGAAACCGCGAACGGAGAACAAGAGGTTATTCGCCTAATTTACCGCGACGACGACGTCTTATCCGTTTCGATTCATTCCCTGCATAAAATTTCGAAATATTCCGGCAAAGAAGGAGCGCCTCCTTCGATGTCGAAACTAGGTTCACCGGATTGGGATAACAAAAAATCTCGGGTGAAGAAGCAGGTAAAGGATATTGCCAAAGAGCTCATTTCCCTTTATGCCAAACGCAAAAACGCGCCAGGCTTTGCCTTCTCCCCAGACACGTATTTACAAGCCGAGCTAGAATCCTCGTTCTTATATGAGGATACGCCGGATCAAGCGAAAGCGACCATTGACGTGAAAGCGGATATGGAGAAACCGCATCCGATGGATCGGTTGGTGTGTGGAGATGTGGGATTTGGGAAAACGGAAATCGCGATTCGCGCTGCCTTCAAGGCTGTGGCGGATTCGAAACAAGTGGCCGTCCTCGTGCCCACAACGGTATTAGCGATGCAACATTACCGCACCTTCCACGACCGTTTAGCCGCGTTCCCCTGCAAAGTGGAATACGTGAACCGATTCAAATCAACCAAACAAATCAACGAAACCCTAGCCCGCGTGGCGAGTGGCGAAACCGATATTTTGATCGGAACACACCGTCTCGTAAACAAGGACGTGCATTTCAAGCAATTGGGCTTGATGATTATCGATGAGGAACAGAAGTTCGGGGTGAAAGTAAAAGACCGTTTGAAAGAAATGCGGGTAGATGTGGATGTGTTGACTTTGACAGCCACTCCTATTCCTAGAACACTCCATTTCTCTCTAATGGGAGCGCGGGATTTAAGTATCATCGCCACACCTCCGCCCAACCGCCAGCCGGTTGAAACGAAATTAGTTGTCTTGTCTGACGAAATCTTGCGTGATGGAGTAAGGGAAGAAATTAGTCGTGGGGGCCAAGTCTTCGTGGTCTACAACCGTATTGGTGAATTGGAAAGCATTGCGAACCGCATTTTGCGTTTAGTCCCAGATGCTAAAATCGCCGTTGCGCACGGCCAAATGGAAGGCGATCAGCTCGAGAAAATTATGATGGGCTTCATCGAAGGCCACTACGATGTACTCGTTGCGACGAACATCATCGAATCCGGATTAGATATTCCGAATGCGAATACGATCTTCATTTTAAATGCGAATAACTTTGGTCTGTCAGACCTCCACCAAATGCGGGGTCGCGTAGGTAGATCAAACAAAAAGGCCTATTGCTATCTAGCAACGCCATCTTTAGCGAATTTAACTAGCGATGCGCGCAAGCGTTTGAGTGCCTTAGAGGAATTCTCGGATCTGGGCGATGGCATCAAAGTGGCCATGCGCGACTTGGATATTCGCGGTGCGGGAAACCTACTAGGCGCAGAACAGAGTGGCTTTATCAATGATTTGGGATACGACATGTACCACAAAATCCTGGATGAGGCGGTGCAAGAGTTAAAGGAAAATGAGTTCAGAAAACTGTTCGAAGTCGATTTAGAACAGGTGGCAGAAATGCTCAAAGTGGATTGCACGATCGAAACGGATTTGCGCGTATTGATTCCAGAAGAATATGTCCAAAGCATCTCCGAACGCCTCGCCCTCTACACACGTCTAGACGAAATCGAAGACGAAGAAACGCTGGCCGCCTTTATTAAGGAAATCAAAGACCGTTTTGGTGATTTACCAAACGAAGTTCAGGATATGATTGAACTGGTGAAGTGTCGTTGGAAGGCTCAGGTTTTGGGAATTGAAAAAATCCTCTTAAAAAACAATAACCTAAAGTTCCATTTCGTTTCATCAGAGTCCGCTCGACCGCTCGACCAAAGCCTCATTGTAAAGGTTATTTCGTTTGTCAATAACAAAAAGGGGCAATGTCAATTAAGAGAAAAAGCAGGAAAAATGATTCTCCAAATCGACAAGGTGAGTAGTATTCAAGAATTAAATATTATTTTAGTGGATATTTTAGGGTAATTAATACCTTTGTTAATTGATTCTATATTAAAGGAATATAAATGAGTACGAAATTAAGATTGATCCTAGGAGTGCTTAGCTGTGTGTTTTTACTCACTTCTTGCCCTAGCGGACTAAAGAACGGTAATCCGAACAGCCTGAAGGTGGGTAAGAAATCCACTGTAACGGGTTTGGCCTACAACAACAAAAAAGGCGGATTCCAAGTCAACAAATCCTATAAAGGACCTATTGTAGGGCCTAATTTGGTCTTCATCGAAGGAGGTCGCGTTACCCTAGGTGGTGGCGAGGAAGACGTGATGAAGCGCAATGACAACCGCCAGCGCACAGTCACGATCCAATCCTTCTACATGGATGAAACGGAGATCTCGAACCTACACTATTTAGAGTATTTAGACGCAATCAAGCGTGATTCAACCCTAAATGCGTACACCGCAGCCTTGCCGGATACGACGGTTTGGTTAGATGAATTAGCCTTCAACGATCCCTATGTAACGCATTATCTTCGTCACCCAGGTTTCCGTATGTACCCGGTAGTAGGTGTAACGTGGAAGCAATCGAATGACTATGCCGCTTGGAGAACTGCCGTCGTTAATAAAAATGTGGCTTTCCCTAAGGGAAAACCTAGAAACCGGAAGAATCCGATTGCGAACATGGAGTCTGGGTTAATCTTGCCAGAATACCGTCTACCTACTGAAGCAGAATGGGAATATGCGGCGAAAGCGATGATCGGGACACAGCAAGAGGATGAAAATCAAGAAAATCAACGTATTTACCCTTGGGATGGACCTTCGATGCGACAGCCTTTTGGCAGAACTCGTGGTCAAATGTTAGCTAATTACAAACGTGGACGGGGTGATTATTCAGGTCTTGCAGGTCGTTCAAATGATGGTGCTATGATCACAGCGGAGGTTTATTCCTATCCTGCGAATGATTTCGGACTGTATAACATGGCCGGAAACGTGAACGAGTGGACGATGGACACCTACCGTCCCTTAACGCTAGACGATGTAAATGATTTGAATCCAGCGCGTCGCAGCGAGGCACAAGATCCTGCGAAATTATATGACAAGGGTAATTCCTTGATTAATGATAATGCCAAAGTCTACAAAGGAGGCTCTTGGGCAGATGGACCTTATTGGTTGTCTCCAGGTACGCGTCGTTATTTAGATAAGGACGCCTCTTCGTCTACGATCGGTTTCCGTTGCGCGATGTTCGCTCCCGGAAAACCAACGAAGCGATAGGTTAACAACTCACTTTAAAGCAGCCAGCGCCAGGAAAGACAATTTCCCCGTGCTGGCTGCTTTTATTTTAGCCCCTGCCGCTAAAAAAGTCGCACCCGTTGTCAGCGTATCATCCACTAGCAAAATTCTCAGTCCGTCCAGTTCGCCCGGTCGCAGCACTTCAAATACTTCCTCTAAGGTTTTATAGCGTTCCGTGCGATTCAACCCGATCAAGGAAGAAACCTGTTTCGTCCTTAGTAAATGTGTTTCAGACATGGGAATACCAGATGCCCGCGCAATCCCCTTTGCCACACAAGCAGCTTGATTATAACCTCGTTCCTTTAGCCGAGAAGGATGTAGTGGCATCGGAATCAGTAAATCATACTCTTTAACCGAAAAGGACCGCCCTACACAGCCCCCCAAATATTCGCCTAATCTTTCCTGCCCTTTGTACTTTATCTGGTGTAACAAATGTTGGACCTTCCCGCCCTCCGAAAACACATAATAGGCGTGCACGCGATCATACTCAATCAATCCGTCGAGCTTGTGAGAGATCCAATTAGGCTGTTCTAGGAATAATCCGGGGCTAGGCAGTTCGAATCGACAGCGGGTACAGATCCAATTTTCAGATCGAATAAGCACCTGATCGCAAGCAAAACAACATTTGGGATAAAGTAATTGTAAAAAGGCATTAATCATTTGGAAAAAACTTTTGTATTTAACTAAGTTTCAGTAATTTTGCACCCCTAAACAAGTACTCGAACGAGAATGTTGTCCAAGTACTTGATAATTAGCAAACGATTCAAAAACGGATTAAAAAAATCATTTCATAATTAACCTTTTAAAATGGCACGCGATTTAAAATTCACTAGAAACATCGGTATTGCTGCGCACATTGATGCGGGTAAAACCACCACTACGGAACGTATCCTGTATTATGCAGGGGTTTCCCACAAAATTGGTGAGGTACACGATGGTGCGGCAACAATGGACTGGATGGAGCAAGAGCAAGAGCGTGGTATCACGATCACTTCGGCTGCAACAACAGTAGGTTGGAAATACCGCGATCAAGATTACCACATCAACATTATCGATACTCCAGGTCACGTTGACTTTACAGTAGAGGTAAACCGTTCATTACGTGTATTAGATGGTCTAGTATTTTTATTCTCTGCAGTAGATGGTGTTGAGCCTCAATCAGAGACTAACTGGCGTTTAGCGAATAACTACAACGTAGCACGTATCGGTTTCGTTAACAAAATGGACCGTTCAGGTGCTGATTTCTTAAACGTGTGTAAGCAAGTGAAAGAAATGTTAGGTAGCTACGCAGTGCCTTTGCAATTGCCTATCGGAGCTGAAGAAGGATTCGAAGGGGTAGTTGACTTGGTTAACTTCCGTGGTATCAAATGGAACGAGGCAGATAAAGGAATGACATTCACTGAGGTACCTATCCCAGATGATATGTTAGAAGAGGCGACTGAATACCGTGAGAAATTATTAGAAGCAGTAGCTGAGTTTGATGAGTCTTTGATGGAGAAATACTTCGAAGATCCAGCATCTATCTCAGAAGATGAAATCTTAGCCGCTTTACGTGCCGCTACGATTTCTATGAAAATCGTTCCAATGCTTTGTGGTTCATCTTTCAAAAACAAAGGTGTTCAAACAATGTTGGATTATGTAATGGCAATCTTACCATCTCCTATGGACAAAGAAGGCGTTAAAGGAACTCACCCAGATACGGGCGAAGAGATTTTACGTAAGCCAAGTGAGTCTGAGCCTTTCGCGGCTTTGGCCTTTAAAATTGCAACTGACCCTTACGTAGGTCGTTTATGTTTCATCCGTGCTTATTCAGGTGGATTAGATTCAGGTTCTTATGTATTGAACAACCGTTCAGGAAATAAGGAGCGTATCTCTCGTATCTTCCAAATGCACGCTAACAAGCAAAACTCGATCGAGCGTTTAGGTGCTGGTGATATCGGAGCGGTAGTAGGTTTCAAAGACATCAAAACAGGGGATACTCTTTCTGATGAGAAACACCCAATCGTATTAGAAGCAATGGACTTCCCAGAGCCAGTTATCGGATACGCTATCGAGCCTAAGAAAACGGCTGATGCAGATAACTTCTCTAAAGCGATCACGAAGTTGATCGAAGAAGATCCTACATTACAAGTTGAATCTAACGAAGAGACTGGTCAAACGATCATCAAGGGTATGGGTGAGCTTCACTTAGAGATCATCATCGACCGTATGCGTCGTGAGTTCAAGGTTGAAGTAAACCAAGGTGCTCCTCAAGTAGCTTACAAAGAGTCTTTAACTAAGACAACAGAACACCGTGAGGTTTACAAGAAACAATCAGGTGGTCGTGGTAAGTTTGCTGATATCGTATTTGAAATCGGACCAAGAGAAGATGACAAACCAGGTTTAGAATTCGTTAACAATATCGTGGGTGGTGTAATTCCTCGTGAATTTATCCCTGCGGTTCAAAAAGGTTTCGAAGAAGCAATGAAAAATGGTGCTTTGGCTGGATACCCAATGGATTCAATGAAAGTTCGTTTATTCCACGGTTCATACCATGATGTCGATTCAGATTCATTATCATTTGAATTAGCCGCTCGTATGGGTTACAAAGAATCAGCAAAACAAGCGGGTGCTAAGTTAATGGAGCCTATCATGGCTGTAGACGTAGTTACTCCAGACGAATATACTGGACCTATCACAGGTGACTTAAACCGTCGTCGTGGTATCATGAAAGGGATGGATTCTCGTCAAGGAGCTGTTATCTTGAAGGCTGATGTGCCTCTTTCTGAATTATTCGGTTACGTAACAGATTTACGTACGATGTCTTCAGGACGTGCAACAGCATCGTTAACGTTCTCTCACTACGAATTCGTTCCGCAAAACATCGCTGACGAAGTAGTTAAGAAAGCAAAAGGATTGTAAGATTCTTTGAAGATAAAGAAAAGCCCGAGCGATTTGTTCGGGCTTTTTTTATGCCAAAACCTCTCATCCTTCCCACGCTCAATTCATCCTCCCCCGCTATCTTTTGTCTAAAAAGGAGAATTGTTTCCTAGAATGGATGTATTTTTGAATTCATTAATTTGATTGCTATGACTAAAATTATCGAGACCCAGTCCATTTCTAAACGATACGTGATGGGCGAAGAAGTGATTGACGCTTTAAAAGACGTTACCATCTCTGTAAACAAGGGAGAATATGTCGCTTTCATGGGTCCGTCTGGCTCAGGTAAATCAACCTTAATGAACATCGTAGGCTGCTTAGATACGCCCACTACGGGCAAATATATCTTGAATGGACAAGATGTATCTGAGATGTCAGAAAATGAATTAGCGGCGGTAAGAAACAAGGAAATTGGTTTTGTTTTCCAAACCTTTAACCTACTACCCCGCCAATCAGCCCTCGAAAACGTAGCCTTGCCTTTAATCTACGCGGGGTATTCTAAGAAAGAACGCACAGAGATTGCTTTAAGAACCTTGAAAGGGGTTGGTCTAGACAACCGCGCCTTACATAAACCGAACGAGCTTTCAGGGGGCCAAAGACAGCGTGTAGCCGTAGCTCGCGCCCTAGTCAACGACCCATCGATCTTGTTAGCCGATGAACCTACGGGTAATTTGGACACGAAAACCTCCTATGAGATCATGGATCTCTTCGATCAATTGCATAAAAAAGGCAACACCATCGTCATGGTTACCCACGAAGATGATATTGCCCAATATGCTCACCGCATCATTCGTTTGCGCGATGGCGTCGTAGAATCTGACATCATCAATACAAACGTTAGAAAGGTCGAAAAAATCTAAAACTTAATCCGATCCGTTCCGTAGGGTGCCCGTTGTGCTCTACGTAACCAGGTATTGGCTTCCGCATCATTCACAAAGTGTTCCTGCGTAGGATCCCAGTGTAATTTACGCGGCACTTTCATGGCCACGTGTGTAATCAAACAAACCGTACAAGCGCGGTGCCCAATCTCAATGGGAGATATCGGTTCCTTGCGCGATTCGATGCAATCTAACCAGTTCCCATGTTGATCTTCCGAATGATACAAGTGTGTTTCTTTCTCTCCGATTACGGATTGCAATATCTTCGGATCAGACGCATCTAAGGCTTTCGATCGCACTTTCGCCGTAGGATCGCTTGGTGTCGCTGCATAATCGCCACGTGACACAAAAATCCAACCTTCGGAGCCTTCGTAGCGAATACCATTTTGGTAACCTCCTGAAGTGTACATCGTGATGCCATTCGCATATTCTGCTTTCGACATAAAGTCACCATGTACATTCCAAAGTCCAGACTTAGGGAACTCCGCCACCGCCTCTACCGAGATGGGGCCTGTGTATTCCGTATCCATTCCCCAAGCTGCAGAATCATAATGGTGCTGACCCCAACCGGTAATCATACCAGCGCCAAATTGCTCCATACGCAACCAACCCGGGCGATCATATCCCTTTTGAGGATGTACGGCAATCTCCGTGTAAGCCATTTCAGGCGTAGAGCCTAACCACATATCAAAATTGAACCCTTTCGGCACTGGCATCGCTGGCGCCGGAGGTCCCGATGGATCACCTGGCAAACCAATTTTAACGGTATGTAATTTTCCGATACGTCCGTTGCGCACTAATTCGGCCGCAATTCTAAATTGAGAAGTCGAACGCTGCTGGGTTCCTACTTGTAAGATGCGACCTGTTTTCTTAATCACATTGGCCAGTTGACGACCTTCATGAATCGTCAGAGAGGTGGGCTTTTGCAAGTAAATATCTTTCCCCGCTAGGGCCGCTTCCATGGCAGGTTGTGCATGCCAAAAATCCGGCGTACTAATCATCACCGCATCAATGTCCTTATTCAAAAGCATCTCGCGATAATCATCGTACATCTTCACATCGATGTAATTCGACTGGCCCGTCTTCTTCGTGTAGTATTCTTCGACTAATTGCTTCGTCTCCTCTGTGCGGTGGCGATCTAGATCGCAAACGGCCATGATACGCGCCTTGTCGTGCTTCCAAGTGCCTGGTAAATCATGAGTGCGCGCGATACGTCCGCAGCCGATTTGGGCGATGTTGATTTTATTGCTAGGCGCATCTTTCCCACCTAACACGTTCGCTGGAACGATGGTGGGGAAACCGAATGTACCCACAGCACCTAGTGCTAGGTTATTGATAAATTTTCTCCGTTTCATGCTTTGATCGATATGTTAGTTGCATTTTTTTGGGCAATTAAGGCTAATTCCGTAGACAAGAAACAATGGGCTTGCGGCATGGCCGTTTCGGTCCTATGTAAGACATCATTCACGAGTAATTCCCCATGCGGCAAGTTGACATCCTTGCAATCGATGTAAAGTGTTTCTTTATTCGTTACCACATATAAATGGCTTCCTGTTCCATGCGGAGAGGCAATATCTGTATTTTTCCGTACTTCCATATAACCATCAGTACCTAGAATGGTCAATCTACCGTCGCCCCAGGTGTTTAAACCATCCGGCGTAAACCAGTCTACCCGAATATAGCCAGAGCCTTTATTGCTTCGAAGCATCAAATCTCCAAAGTCTTGGAATTTAGGATATTGAGGGTGGTGGTGATTGGCGATTTGGGAGGCTACTACTTCACCTTGCGTCGAACCCGTAAAATGTAAGAATTGATCTACCTGATGGGAAGCGATATCCGTGATAATTCCACCGTAATATTTCGTGTCAAAAAACCAATCAGGACGAGAATTCACACTCATTCTATGAGGTCCTGTTCCTAAGGTTTGCATCACTTTACCTATTTTTCCAGAGGCAACTAATTGGCTCGCTAGTTCGGTTGCTTTGTTTTCAAAACGCTCACTGAATGAAATCGAATAGATACGCTTCGTTTCCTTTTGGACCTTACGAACCTCCGCTAATTGCTCCAAACTAATGATTCCTGGCTTATCTACCATGTAATCTTTCCCATGCTGCATCACACGGATGCCTAATGGGGCGCGTTCGTTAGGCGTAATAGAGCTGAGCACTAATTTGATAGAAGGATCTTCTAATACCTCCGCTTCGCTTTTAACCAGCTTCGCTTGGGGGTAACGTTTCGCAAAATCCTTGATTAAATCGGGTTCCTTCGCATAGTAAGAGACAAACTCCCCGCCACCTCTAATGATGGAGTTCGCCATGGAATAGATATGTCCATGGTTAATTCCCACCACCCCAAATTTCAATCGGGGTGCAATGATGCGTTCCGGTGTAGCGGGGGCAAAGGTTTTCGTGACGTCTTTAAAAGAACTAGGCAAAAAGGCCATACCGCCTAGCATACTTGCATTGTGCAAGAATTCGCGGCGATTCGAAGCATTCGTTTTCATTTCAATAGGTTTATTTACCTACAAAAGTAAAATTCTAGCTGAGATTACTGATAAATGGCCATAAAAAAAGCTGCTCATTTCTGAACAGCTTTCTTATTATATAAAAAATCTCAAACCTATTTTTTCTTCTCTTTAACACGAGCCGCTTTTCCTTGCTTACCACGCATGTAGTATAAACGTGCACGACGTACTTTACCACGACGTAATACTTCAATTTTGTCGATGTTTGGTGACAAGATTGGGAAAATACGCTCAACACCGATACCGTTAGAGATCTTACGAACTGTGAAAGACTCACCTGCACCAGAATTTTTACGTTGAATAACTAAACCTTGGAAAACCTGGATACGCTCCTTGTTACCTTCACGAATTTTAACGTGTACGTTAACTGTGTCTCCTGCAGCGAATTCAGGGTGTTCTCCTCTACGTGCTGCGTTTTCTTGCTCTACGAATTTAATTAAATCGCTCATCTGAACTAATTTTTATTTGATGATAATCAGCGCTTAGCGGCCCACTTGTGCATAAGATCGTCTGATTGGGGTTGCAAAGATAGGAAAAATATTTCTTTCCAAAAACATTTGCCTAGTTTTTACCTTTAATCGACTGCACAAAGGCAACGATCTCAGCACTAAGGTCTTTCGCCTGCGCGATCATCTTCACAAACGCACTACCAATAATAGCCCCAGAGGCGTTCTTAGAGGCTTTCACAAAGCTCTCGTGGTCCGAAATTCCAAAACCAATCAAACGTGGATTCTGTAAATTCATCGCGGCAATTCGGGAAAAATAAACTTCCTGATCAGCAGAGATCCCTGTTTTTGCCCCTGTCGTACTCGCAGAAGAGACCATATAAATGAATCCTTTCGAGACCGAATCGATGTGGCGAATGCGCTCGTCGTTCGTTTGTGGGGTAATTAACAGAATATTGAACAAACCGTATTTTTCAAAAATTTCGCGGTAAGACGCCTCGTATTCCACCATTGGTAGATCTGGCAAAATCAATCCATCCACGCCTACTTCCGCACATTTCGCGCAGAAAGCCTCCACACCATATTGTAAAACGGGATTTATATAACCCATCAAAAGAACGGGAACCGTAATGCTTTTACGCATATCCTTCAATTGCTCGAAAAGATGCGCCACGCTCATTCCTTGCTCTAATGCAGCTTGATTCGAAAGCTGTATCGTTTCCCCATCGGCCACTGGGTCAGAATAAGGCATTCCCACCTCAATGATATCGACGCCTCCTGCTTGCAGCGCGTTCAAAACCGTCATCGTATCCTCCAAACGAGGAAAACCAGCAGTCGTATACACATTCAAAATGGGTTCAGTCGCTGAAGCAAAAAGGGCTGAAATTCTGTTCATCTTAGTCATTCAATTTTAAACGGTTTTGGTAAGTCGCTAAATCTTTGTCCCCTCTTCCGGACACATTAACGACCACGATTTCATTCGGCTTAGCTTGCAATCTTTCGAATACGGCCAAAGCATGTGCCGTCTCTAAAGCGGGAATAATTCCCTCTAACTGGGAGCATTCCACGGCAGCCACTAGCGCCTCCTCATCCGTCACTCCGTAAAAAGTGGCGCGACCAGATTCAAACAAATGCGCGTGCATAGGTCCGATTCCCGGATAATCTAAGCCAGCAGAGATCGAATAAGGTTCGATTACTTGGCCATCTTCCGTTTGCATCGATAAACTCTTGCTTCCGTGTAAGACGCCTGGCTTTCCTAAGAAAGTAGTTGCTGCAGAATGACCTGAATTTACGCCTAGACCTGCCGCCTCCGCCGCGATCAATGCCGTGCGAGGCTCATCTAAGAAATGGTAAAAGGCACCCGCCGCATTAGATCCTCCACCCACACACGCAATCACGTAGTCTGGGTAATCACGGCCTTCTTTCTCTTGTAATTGAAAACGAATCTCCTCAGAAATAACCGCCTGAAAACGAGCGACCATGTCCGGGTATGGATGGGGTCCTACGACGGAACCAATGATATAATGGGTATCAACTGGGTGATTAATCCAGTGGCGCATCGCCTCGTTAGTGGCATCTTTCAAGGTTTTTGAACCGGAAGTGGCTGGTACTACGTGTGCACCTAACATTCGCATACGAGCCACGTTAGGAGCTTGTCTTTCAATGTCGATGGCGCCCATGTACACGATACATTCCATGCCCATCAAGGCACAAACCGTGGCTGTAGCCACGCCGTGTTGTCCAGCACCTGTTTCTGCGACGATTTTTGATTTCCCAAGGCGTTTCGCAACGAGGATTTGGCCAATCGTATTATTAATCTTGTGTGCACCGGTGTGACACAAATCTTCGCGCTTTAAATAGATATTCGTGTTGTATTTCGCAGACAAACGCTCTGCCTTGAAAAGCGGCGTAGGACGACCCACGTAATCTTTTAACAAGGCGTGGAATTCTTCTTGAAAAGAGGGTTCCGCGATAATGTCTAAATAGCGAGAACGTAATTCCTCGACATTCGGGTATAACATTTCTGGAATAAAGGCCCCGCCAAAACTTCCGTAATACCCACGCTCATCTACATTAAATGACATAATTATAGCTGTTTTACTAGTTCTTTCACTTGCTCGACATCCTTTAATCCGGGACGTATTTCGAGTTTACTATTAAAGTCCAAAGCATATAAGCCCGGAAAATCCTTCACCTTTTCCACATCCCCTAACTGCAATCCACCTGCTAAAATATAGGGGATATCTAATTTATACTGCGTTAATAATGACCAATCAAAATGTTCTCCCGTTCCTCCTACCTGAGCCCCTTTCTTCGTATCAAACAAATAGAAATCAGGCTTGTCTGTCAGATCGAGATCTTTCGCTGAGCCCACACTGATCGCCTTGATGACCTGTAATCCGGCTGCTTGTAAGGCTTCTATTTCTGTTTGGCCCTCTTCTCCGTGTAATTGCACGACCGAGAATCCAGCATTTTTAGACAGGGCGATAATGTTGTCAGTCGTTTCGTTCACAAACACACCAACTGCCTTCGTTTTTGCTGGCAAAGCCGGGATGTCAAAATCTTGTCCTACGTAGCGTGGCGATTTAGGTGCCCAAATAAAGCCCATAAAGTCTGGCCCTAAAGCTGCTACTTCTTGGATGTTTTCTGGTTCCCGCATGCCACATACTTTCCACTTCATACCTAGTTAATAAAGTCGCTTAAGGCTTTTCCTGGGTTATCGGTCTTCATAAAGCTTTCGCCTATCAAGAAACCGCGGTAACCGTAGGTTTTTAATTCTGTTATAATCTCCGAACCCGAAATGCAACTCTCAGAAACCTTGACGAATTGGGACGGTATTTTGGATGCCAAAACCTTAGAGGCCTCCACATTTTGCTCCGAAAAATTCTTCAAATTCCGGTTATTCACACCTACCACGGAAATATAGTCTCCTAGCGAACGATCTAATTCTTCTTGATCGTGCACTTCCAGCAAGGTTTCCATACCTAATGAACGCGCTAGCGTTCCTAATGTTTTGATTTCCGCTGGACTTAAAGCCGCCGCGATTAAAAGCACCACGTCAGCGCCCATGGACTTTGCTTCGATGATTTGGTATTCATCGATCATAAAGTCCTTGCGCAAAATAGGCGTATTCGGGTTCGTGCGACGTGCTAAATCAAAATCAGCATAGGTTCCTCCAAAATAGGACTCATCCGTCAACACCGATAAACAGGCTGCACCTGCCTCGACATAGCCTTTCGTTACCACATCCACGCCCATGCGGTCGTTAATAATCCCCTTAGACGGGGATTTGCGCTTGAATTCAGCAATGACTCCCGTGGAAGCCGGCTGAACTAAAGACATCGACAAGGAATGACAAGCGCGCGCGAAAAAACCTTGTTTTTCGAGCTGAGCAGTCGTGGTGCGCGCTTTACAAGCGGCGACTTCCTGTCTTTTGGTGGCTATGATTTGGTCTAATATGCTCATCTTAATCCATTATAAATTTCTTGAAAGCTTGGAAAGCCCGACCACTTTCTAAGGATTCTTTCGCTAGAGCATATCCTTCTACTAGACTGCCCGCTTTACCTGCGACAAACAAACCAGCTCCTGCATTCGCTAAAACCGCTTGCGTTTGTGCGGGCGTGCCTTCGCGCTGCAAAATTCTGTACAACATATTCGCAGATGCCTCCGCCGTAGAACCACCAAACAATTCGGATTGTGCTACCACTTCGCAGCCAATATCTTCCGGATTGTAAATCGAAGCTCCATCTGGAGTGGTTAAACGGAAAGCAGAGGTTAACGAGATTTCGTCGTAACCATCTTCCGCATAAACGATACCGTATTGCTTGCCAGAACCGGCAAAAAATCCTTCGTACAAGGCGAACGCCTCAGGCGAATAGACGCCGGAGATTTGCTTGTTGACTTTGGCAGGATTCAATAAAGGTCCTAACAAATTGAAGAAAGTCTTCATCCCTAATTCCTTGCGGATGGGGCCCACGAAGCGCATCGCTGGGTGGAAAAGAGGTGCGTGCAAGAAGCACATTCCCGCCGTTTCCATCTTGCGTTTCAAGATCTTCGGGTCGTTATTAAATTTCAATCCCAAAAACTCCAATACCGTCGACGACCCTACAGAAGAGGAAACGCCGTGATTACCGTGTTTGGCTATTTTTTGGCCGGCTCCCACAATGATGAAAGAGGAGGTCGTCGAAATGTTAAAGGTATCTTTCCCATCTCCACCCGTTCCACACACATCCATCGCATCAAATTCCGACAAATCCACCGTGATGGCTAATTCCATCATGGCCGAAACGAATCCTTTTAGCTCATCCACTTGAATCGGATTGAACCAATAAGAGGATAAAAATGCGGCGATTTGACTTGGATTGATCTCTCCTTGCCCAATACGCAGCAATATCTCTCTTGCCTCGTTTTCAGATAACGCCTCTCCCGCTGCCCGTCTATTTAATATATTCTTCATTTTTATTTCATCCAATTTTTAATCATTTGCAATCCGTGTTGCGTTAAAAACGCCTCCGGGTGGAATTGCACCCCGCGCACATCGTATGTCGAATGCGCCTCTGCTAATACAAAACCCTTGTCATCTTGCGCCGTGATCTTTAAATCGCTCGGCATCGTAGATGGAACTACCGTCCACGAGTGGTAGCGGCATACTTCGAAACGGGAGGGAATACCTAAGAACAAGCGTTCTGTCGGATCCGTCACCACACATTCCGTGGTCACGCCATGCAACACCTCGCCCATATTGCTTAGTTGAGAGCCAAAAGCCTCCGCAATCGCCTGATGACCCAGGCAGACACCTAGAATTTTTTTGGTCGACTTATATTCCTTCAATAAATCCATCATAATCCCTGCTTCCGACGGAATCCCTGGACCCGGCGACAACAAGATTTGATCGTATTTACCCACTTCCTCTAGGGAAATTTTATCATTGCGAAACACGTCTACGTCCGCGCCTAATTCCTTCAATAGGTAGACCAAATTGTACACAAAGGAATCGTAATTATCTATCACTAAAACTTTCATATCCTTAGGCTAAATTTTCTGCTACCTCTAATGCTCTGCGCAAGGCGGCTAGTTTATTGTGAATTTCCTGCATCTCACTTTCCACCACGGACTTCGCGACTACGCCCATTCCGGCTTGGAAAAACAAGGTATCTCCTTTACTCAAAAACGTACGGATCGCGATGGCGTGATTGAAATTGCCCTCGAAATCCATAAATCCGATCGCCCCACCATAGATAGCCCGATTAGTCGGCTCCAAGCGGTTAATAATCGTCATCGCATTGTGCTTAGGCGCACCACTTAAAGTACCTGCCGGGAATGTATCCGCCACCATTTGCAAGGGATTCACCCCCTTTTGCAAATGCCCAGTCACTTTAGAAACCAAGTGAATCACGTGCGAGAAGAATTGAACCTCCTTGAACGTCTCCACTTTTACATTATCCGCCGAACGACTTAAATCGTTCCGAGCTAAATCCACTAACATTACGTGTTCTGCCGATTCTTTCGGATCCGCGATTAAAGCCTGGGCTAATTCCGCATCGCGTGAATCATCTCCTGAACGTCTAAATGTTCCTGCAATCGGATGAATCTCCGCGACTGAACCCTCGATTTTGATCTGCTTCTCTGGAGAGGCTCCAAAAATCCGGTATTCCTCGTAATCAAAATAGAACAAATAGGGCGATGGATTCACCGAGCGAAGTGCGCGATAGACTTGAAAATCATCGCCTTGGAACTTTTGGGCAAAACGTCTAGAGGGAACGATTTGAAATACATCCCCGCGCAAACAGTGTTTGATGCAAGTATTGACGATTTCACGTGTTTGGTCTTCCGTTAAATTACTCACCTCTTCCCCTTGACGAGCGAATGACGCAGTCGCATAATGCGGCATGTCTAACAGGTAGGTAATCGTATCAAAGCTAGGCTCAGAACCATCGTAGCTATGCGCGTAGAGGCTCATTTGGTTATTAAAATGATTCACCGCCACTACATAACGGTACACATAATACCGAATAGACGGAATTTCTGATTCAGGGTTTTTGGCCTGAATATCGATATCTTCGAAATAGGTTACCGCATCATAGGAGATATGGCCAAAAAGTCCATTCGCCATCGGCGAATCTCCCTTTTCCTTCTTAAAATCAAAGCGATCCGCAAAGCTCTTCAACGCCGCTACCGCATCCTGGCGATTCGCTAAGGTAAAGTTCTCTTGCGTTCCGTCTGGAAAAGTTTGAGTGACTTTCGAATCCGTTAACTCGAAGCGCGCCACGGGATCAAAGGCAATGTGCGAAAAGCCGTGCTCCTTGCCGTGGTAATCTGCCGATTCTAGAATGACAGAGTTCTTATAGTTTTTGCGAATCTTCAAAAAGATTCCGATTGGCGTCAGTGTATCTGCCAAAAGTGTTTTCCGAGAAGTTCGTATGTTTATGCTAGACATGTTTCAAAGGGCAAAATTAATAAAAAAAGGCTTACTGTTGAACAGCAAGCCTTTAGTAAACATATCATGTACACACAGCGAAACTGTTCAGGGATTGTTATCCTTGCCACCAGTTTTTGTTGTATGTTGCTTTTGTCATTGTATTGTTATTTGATACAAATGTAGAGTGAAATCTGTAAAATCAAAATTTTAACCGATCAAATCCCACAAATTTCCATATAAATCGGCGAATACGAGCACTTTACCATACTCTTCCTCACTTGGACCACGTACAATTGTAATACCCTGCGCAATCAAATTCGCATGATCTTTTTCAAAATCATCCGTATGCAAGAACAGAAATACGCGTCCTCCGGTCTGATTGCCTACTCTCGATTTTTGTTCGTCCGTCGCCGCTTTCGCTAACAATAATTGACACGAACCTTCGCCAGATGGTTGAACTAGTACCCAACGTTTGACATCACTCAAAACCGTATCTTCCACTAAAGTGAAACCCAATTTTTCCGTGTACCAAGCGATGGCTTCGTCGTAATCGGCTACCACGAGGGCGAGGTGCATTAAACGGTTCATGTCAGTAGTCAGTAATCAGTAGTCAGTAAACAGTATCCAGTAGTCGGTAATCAGTATCTAGTAGTCCGTAGGGGAACATTCACCATCTCTACTCTCTACTCTATTATCTCTAATCTTATCAGTATCTAGTATCAGGGGTTGCGGCTTAGTTTTCGTCTCGGCCTACAAAGTTAAACGGTGAGATTAATTTCAATTCTGCCTTGATCGCATCCGAAACGGCTAAGCCGTCAATGAATGCGTGGAAAACAGCCTGATCAATCTTTCCGTGGTGGCGTGTCAAATCTTTCAATGCCTCGTAAGGCTTAGGGAAAGCTTCGCGACGCAATACCGTTTGGATTGCCTCCGCGATGACCACCCAGTTATCTTCTAAATCCTGTTGGATTTTGCTATTGTTCAATTCTAACTTACCTAAACCGCGTTGCAAGGAATTCAAAGAGATCACGACGTGCGCCAAAGGCGTTCCCACATTACGTAATACCGTCGAATCTGTTAAATCACGTTGTAAACGTGAGATCGGAAGCTTCGCTGACAAGAATTCAAAGAAGGCATTCGCCATGGCTAAATTCCCTTCCGCGTTTTCAAAGTCAATCGGGTTTACCTTGTGAGGCATCGCCGATGAACCAATTTCTCCTGCTTTAATTTTTTGCTTGAAATAGCCCATCGAGATGTATTGCCAAATATCTCTCGACAAGTCAATCAAGATCGTATCTAAACGCTTTAAGCCATCGAAATAGGCTGCTAAATTATCATAATGCTCAATTTGAGTCGTGTATTGGCTACGCTTGATCCCTAAATCTGCGTGCAATTTAGCAGCGAATTGCGGCCAGTTGATCTCTGGGAATGACACCTGATGTGCATTGAAATTACCCGTTGCTCCCCCAAATTTACCCGTAAACGGCACTTGCGCTAACAGGTCTAATTGACGGTTCAAACGCTCCACAAAAACCTTGATTTCTTTTCCTAAACGCGTAGGAGAAGCCGGTTGTCCGTGGGTATGCGCTAACAAAGGAATCTCTTTCCACTCGGTTGCATAAGCGTCTAAAGTCGCCACCACTGCCTGGTAAGCAGGCAAAATCACCTCGCGATGAGCTTCAGCGATCGATAATGGAATCGCTGTATTGTTAATATCTTGAGACGTTAGGCCAAAGTGGATGAACTCCACAAAGGGGCTCATATCTCCAGGTAAGGCTAACATACGGTCTTTGATAAAATATTCTACCGCCTTCACATCATGGTTTGTCACCTTTTCGGTGTCCTTGATCCACGTCGCATCCGCCTCCGTGAAATTCGTGTACATGGCACGTAATGCGGCATAATGTTCCTTAGGGAAGCCTTTTAATGGGGCCAAAGGAATCTCGCACAACGCAATAAAGTATTCGATTTCAACGCGCACCCGGTATTGGATCAATCCAAATTCAGAAAAATAAGGAGCTAGTGCGGCGGTTTGTTTGCGGTAACGACCATCAACCGGAGAAATGGCAGTCAGTAAATTTAATTCCATGCGATCTTATCAAAGCACAAAGGTACAACAATTTAAAAATTATCCGTAATTTCAAGCATGCTAAGTCCTCGCTACCTTTCCATCCTTTTAGCCTTTGTCATCGCAGGGGTGGCAACCGCATTCATTTCCTTCCTTCCGCACTCAGATTCTGCCACCCTTTTCGTCGCCTTTATCAGCGTATTGATTTTTGGATCCATCTTGATCTTTTTTGCCTTAGACAACCTCGTTTTCAAAGAAGTCAATGAGTTATATGACCAAATCAAGCAGATCAAAAAGAAGAATTTTCCCTTAATTTCTCGTAAGCAGTTAGTCCAAAAAGAGAACCCCATCGAGCTCTTAAAGAAAGAACTTACCGCCTACGTTTCCACCACGGAGGACGAAGTAAAGGAGTTGAAAAAAGCCGCGGTTTACCGCCAAGAATTTTTGGCAGACGTATCCCACGAACTTAAAACACCCATTTTCGCCGCACAAGGATTCGTTCACACCCTTTTAGACAATCCGGACGAAACACCAGAAATACGCCAAAAATTCCTCGAAAAAGCCGCCAAAAGTTTAGATGGCCTCGATGTTTTAGTACAAGATCTATTGACCGTTTCTAAAATTGAAACCGGTGCCATTAAAATTGAAAAGAAACGCATCAACCTTAGACCCCTAATCGAAGACATCTTTGATCAATTAGAAGGCAAAGCAAAAAAGCGTGGGGCCTCCTTACAGTTAATTTGCACAGATACAGCCATCGATGTGAAAGCCGATGCTCAGCGTATTCAACAAGTATTGGTTAATCTAATCGACAATGGAGTCAAATACGGTAATCAAGACGGCAAAGTGACTGTTACCATTGAAGACCGCAAAAAAGCCTACCTGATCACAGTCAAAGATAATGGCCCCGGAATCCCTGAAAAGCACTTACCTCGTATTTTCGAACGCTTCTACCGAATCGACAAAAGCCGCACCAAACTCAGCGGCGGAACTGGCCTTGGCCTTTCTATCGTAAAACACATCGTCCAAGCACACGGCAGTAAGATTACGGTGCTTTCGAAGGTAGATAAGGGGACGAGTTTTAGCTTTAAGTTAGAACGAGCTATATAAAAGGCAAAGGCCTTTTATATAGCTCGTTCTAACAAAGCACAAAGAACAAAGCAAAAAGCACAAAGGTGGAATACAAAAAGGGACGCAATGCGTCCCTTTTTGTATGATTGTATTAAATATTTAGCTTGAAAGTTTGGTTTAAAAATCAAATTCACAAAATATGACGTAGGCCATTTTAGAATTTGATTTTTAAACCATTACCATTTTTAGCCACAATAAAAAAATTAAACCGCCCCTTCAGTCAACCTCTCCGCATTCTCCGCTATCCTCAATTGCTCGATAAAATCACCAATTTCGCCGTCCATCACGACAGGAAGATTATAAACGGTTAAGCCGATCCGGTGATCCGTTACGCGACCTTGAGGGTAATTGTATGTTCTAATTTTGTCCGAACGATCTCCTGTCCCTACCATCGACTTGCGATTTCCGGCGATCTCCGCGTTGCGTTTCGCTAATTCAATTTCATATAAACGAGAACGGAGAACCGTCATCGCTTTATCAAAGTTCTTGATTTGAGAACGTTCATCCTGGCATTGTACGACTAAGCCCGAAGGAATGTGGGTCACACGAACCGCCGAATACGTCGTATTTACGGACTGACCACCCGCTCCAGAAGAACAGAAGGTGTCCTTGCGGATGTCGTTCATATTGATTTGAACGTCTACCTCATCAGCCTCGGGCATCACAGCCACGGTAGCTGCGGAAGTGTGGATACGGCCTGCTGATTCCGTTGCTGGAACACGTTGAACGCGGTGAACACCTGATTCAAATTTCATTTTGGCATATACATCTTCGCCCTGAACGGACGCGATAATCTCTTTGTAACCACCTGCGGTACCGTCGGTGAAGTCCATGATTTGGAACGTCCAACCCATTTTCTCCGCGTAACGCTGGTACATGCGGAAGATATCTCCTGCAAAAATCGATGCCTCATCACCACCTGCTCCGGCGCGAACCTCGAGGATACAGTCTTTGGAATCGTTCGGGTCACGAGGGATTAACATCTCCTTTAGAACCTCCTGCATTTCTTTTTCTGCTGGAACTAATTCTTCTAATTCCGCCTTCGCCATGTCGCGAAAATCCTCGTCTTTTTCTGTAGCGATCACTTGTTTCGCCTCCTCGATGGAGCCTAATAAGTTTTGGTAAGCCAAATACTGATCTACAATCTTCTGCAAATCCTTGTATTCTTTACTCAAGGTCTTGAATTTCTTCAAGTCGGACACCACTTCTGGCATCGCAATTTGTTGTTCTACTTCTAAAAATCGTTCTCGGATGGCCTCTAGCTGCTCCAGCATAACATGTTGGGTTAAAAAAATCGTTGCAAAGATAGTAATTAAATTCATTGCCCTTTGCCCTAGTTTCGAATACCTTTGTGGTCTTCCCCTAATTCTATGAAATACGTAACCCTACTTTTTGCCCTTTTTGCTGTATCAGCTTGCGATTTTACGAAACGCCTAGATACCGCAGCGGTGGTCAAAGAGATGAAATCCAAACAAGTGAAGCGCGTTTTACCTCAGGATGTCGTCAATCAGGTGGATACCTGGGGGCAGGAAATTCAGGCTAAAAAAACCAGCAAGTTGGATAGTGCGACGAAGGCACTTCAGATTTCAGTTCGCGTAGGCGCTCCTGTGTTACTAAAAGCGTCATTTAAAGATGCGAAGATGATCCAGATAATGGATGCCTTGGATTATTCGTTGAGCCAAAAGCAGGTCATCCCACCTTCTATCCAAAAAAATACCGCTGGCGACAGCTTATACTATTTCTATCCTTCAGAAACGGGTAAAATCACTGTACTTGGTTTCGCGAAAAACATCGTGATTCAAAATATGGACCGCCCCTTGATTAAATAAGATTCCGTTCCAGAATTTGGTTAATCTGAAAATTCACTTCGCGTAAATGGGGATCTGAAATTTCCTTTGAAAGGGGGTTGCCCGTAAAGAATGCTTGGACATGTTGTTGAACTAAACCATGCAACAAACTTGGTTCTAATTCAATCGACTGCAATAGTTCTTGGGCGTGAGACCAAAGATTTTGGGTTAGCACTCCAGCTAAAAGCATCGCCTTGTGAATCTTCTTTCGCTCTTCGCCATTCACTAAATACATCGCATCCGTGATGTCTTTTGCTAATGCTACTAAGGTATTTTGCGTCTCTTCTACCATCACTTCCAAGCAGATCGGCATTTGATCTAACTTAATTCGGCGGCCTGCTTCTAAATGCTGAACGGGGAAAAATACACCCATCTGGTTCGTACTTTCATGTGCTGGATCATAGAGTAAATTAGCCTCTGCCAGCGAGAATGTACCACTAACCAAGATTAGTGTCGCGTATTTGGGCAATAATAATTCCTTCAATACTTCTGGGTATGCCGATTCTGGGACACAAAGAAAAAAGACGGTGGCTGCGGATTCCGAAAAATCTAAATCTTCGTGCACTTTCGCATTGTATAAATAGGAAACGAGGTCTTTTGCCTTGGAAGGCTCTCGACTAAAGACTTCTTGAACAGAATTTCCGGCATTTTCTAAGGCCTTTGCGATGTGCCAGGTAACGTTTCCTGCACCGATAAACGATATTTTAAAACTCATGTGGTGGTCTCCAGTTTAGCCCCAACGAACGGCGCCCATTGTTGATCCAAAATTCCAGAAAAATTTCGCAAAAACATAACAAAAGATGGCCTAAATGGCTGGCGCGCTAAAACCATTCCCGCTTCTTCTGGCGTCATATAGCCTTTCTTCGAATTGCAATACTTGCACGCAGTCACTAAATTATCCCAGGAAGTGCGCCCCTGACGTGATTTGGGCAATACATGATCCATCGTCAAGAAATCTTTCGAACCACAATATTGACAGGTATGATTGTCCCGCTTCAAAATATTTTGGCGATTTAGCATTACCCCTTTGAAAGGAAAATAGACATAACGCTGCAAACGAATAACCGATGGGTAAGGAAACGTTTTCGAAACAGAATGCAATTTAGCGGTGGTGGATTCCGCCACTAATTCTGCCTTATTGAGGTAGACCAAAAGAAAGGCCTTCGGCATCGAACAAATCGTCAACGCACTGTAATCTTGATTCAAAACCAACACTTTCTGAGCCATAGACAAACGGATTTAATTTGCTCAACAATTTAAAAAATAATCGACTGAAAATGAAGCGCATAGCGTGGCTTTTTTGTTAAGAATTCCCGGAATTAGGTCCTATTTCGTAGATTTGCCTAAATGAATCAAATGCCTATGCCGTCTTTATTGGAAAAAATCAAGCAGCTTTCCGCTGAAATCACCCCAGATACGTTAGTAAATCGCCACCATATTCACGCGAACCCTGAGCTATCCTATCAAGAATTTCAGACGCAGGCTTACATTTTAGAACAACTAGAGCGGATGGGTATTCAGGCCAAAAAAATTGCCAATACCGGCCTCATCGCCGAAATCAAAGGAAAAAATCCGGACAGTAGAGTTGTAGCGCTTCGTGCTGACATGGATGCCCTTCCTATTTTGGAGACAAACGACGTTCCCTATAAATCTAAAAATCCTGGCGTCATGCACGCCTGCGGACATGATGTACACACCGCTTCCCTATTAGGAACGGCTCACATTTTACAACAGGTCCGCGGAGAATTCGAAGGAACGATCAAATTACTCTTCCAACCAGCAGAAGAAAAAGCCCCAGGCGGCGCCAGCATCATGATCAAAGAAGGCGCCCTAGAAAACCCAAAACCGGCAAGCATTTTTGGCCAACACGTGGCTACCAACGTGCCTGTCGGAAAAATCGGCTTCCGCGAAGGCATGTACATGGCCAGCACGGATGAATTATATATCAAAGTGATCGGTAAAGGGGGCCACGGCGCCATGCCAGACGCCTGCATAGACCCCATTGTCATTGCTTCCCACATCATCGTGGCAATGCAACAAATCATCTCCCGAAACAAAAACCCAAAACTTCCATCCGTTTTAACTTTCGGCAAAATTGAAGGCCTAGGAGCCACAAACGTCATTCCAGACGAAGTGAACATCGCAGGCACTTTCCGTGCCATGGATGAAACCTGGCGTGCTGAAGGATTAGAAAAGATGAAAAAACTCGCCGAAGGAATCGCTGATGCAATGGGCGGACGTGCCGAATTCGAGGTTTTAAAAGGGTACCCTTTCTTACAGAATAATCCTGAACTTACGCGTCGCTCGAAAGCCGCAGCTATCGAATATATGGGAGCAGAAAATGTGGTTGATCTTGATCTATGGATGGCAGGCGAAGATTTCGCTTTCTACACACACCATGTAGATGCGTGTTTCTACCGTTTAGGCGTACGTAATGACGAACGCGGCATTACGAGTGGGGTGCACACGCCCAGTTTTGATATAGATGAAAAAGCGTTGGGAATTGGGCCGGGGTTAATGGCATGGTTAGCGATTTCGGAATTGTCTATTTAAAATTTTAAGGGAAGCAAATCGAAAATGTCGTTACACAAATATTTTCTGATTTGCTTCCCTCAAAATATTTAAAACATAAACCTCCTCGCTCTCTTCGATTATTCTTAGAGGTATTTAAAAACCTTAAGCAACATCCACTTCTTTTCTCTTCTCTATACTCTCTTATCTCTGCTCTCTAAAGCGATTCGGCGAGAATAAGCTAATTCTAAAAATCATTCACCATTTACCATTCATCATTATCTCTTCTCTATACTCTCTTATCTCTACTCTCGTTTATTCTTTATGCTTTATTCTTTATGCTTTAACTTTTTTTATAAAGAGACGTAGACGAGATTTCGTTTATAATGTTTGGGTAAAAAATTATTGCGCAGCACAATTTTGACCCAAATATTATAAAGGAAATTCCAAAGGATCTGGCCATCTGAATTCATAATTCAATTCTTCGCAGATTTTATCGCCCGAAACTATTTTGCCCCCTAAACAAGAAATGGAATAATCCCAATAGCCGGCTGGCATTCCGCGGCGTTCGATATCATTTTCACCTACTTCTCCTTTCGTCGGGTGAATAGGAGCCACTATGTTGTAAATACCTGAATCGATTTTCTCAGCGGCTAAGGCAATCAAAGCTACCACATCATCTTTGTGTACATAATTGATGGGGCAATTTGCACCGTCATTGCGTTTGCCAGAGAAATACTTAGCCACATAACGATCTCCACCCATGAGGCCTGCTAGACGCAAGATGACAGAAGGGATTTTCGAGGAGGAGACGATGGCTTCGGCTTTGGCCATTAAAGAATCCTCATTAATGCCTGAATTTTCATCGACTGTATCAGACACGTTTGAGTAGACCGAAGTCGATGAAAGGAAAATGAGCTTTTTAGCTGAACCTACGGGCAAATTATCTACCCAATCTTGCAAAATAGCGAGATAGGTTTCTTCTGCATTTTTCTTGCGGCGTGGAGGAATGGCCCAAATTTGGACCTCTGAATCATTTATGGCAGACCAATTTTCTGCTGGCATGT
This sequence comes from Aquirufa antheringensis, assembly GCF_023921165.1. Classification (NCBI taxonomy): domain Bacteria; kingdom Pseudomonadati; phylum Bacteroidota; class Cytophagia; order Cytophagales; family Flectobacillaceae; genus Aquirufa; species Aquirufa antheringensis. The sequence goes on along the minus strand of NZ_CP049835.1, from coordinate 250,111 downwards.
CGGGTTCTGCTCTGAAATCCAAGACCTTGATCTTCGGATGTGCGGCTTGCTGATGAACACTGGAAGCTGAAACGCGCACATCGAAGTCCGCTAAAGCCAGTTTAAATGCCAATGGTGCGCCTACCCAACCGCCCCCGTAAATACTTATCGTCTTTTTCATGTAATTTTGCACCTTTGGAACAATTGAATCGCAAAGATAGTTTAAGTGCTATGAATAAAATGTTTTTTGTGCCTTTTATCAGTATTGTGTTAATCGCGTTAGACTATTACGTTTGGATGGCGGTCAAAACCGCTTTTCGAAATGCTAAACATAGCCTGCAAAACACGGCAAAATATACCTTTTGGGGATTTACCATCTTCATTTTGCTGGGTATTATTTCCTACAATGCACTTCCTTTACACGCTTGGAAAAATGAAATCCGGATCACTTTTATGGCGATCGTGATGATTTCCGTTATCACTAAACTGTTTATTATTATCTTCTTATTGTTAGAAGACATCACCCGTTTCTTCCGTTGGGGGACCAAAAAAGTATTAAAGAAAGACCCTAGCGCCATCAGTCGTCATGAGTTCTTGTCCCAAGCGGCTTTGGCGGTGGGAGCGGTGCCTGCGGCGACCTTTGCTTTTGGCATTATTTCAGGCGCCCACGACTATACAGTGGAACACATTCCGCTAAAAATCAAAGGTTTGCCCTCTACCTTTAAGGGCCTTAAAATTGCCCAAATTTCCGATATCCATACGGGGTCATTCTTCAATAAAACCGCCGTTAAAGGGGGTGTGGAGATGCTGATGCGCGAAAAAGCAGATGTCGTTTTCTTTACCGGGGACTTAGTTAATAATGAGTCCAAAGAGGTACAGAACTACTTCGACGTGTTCAATAAGGTCAAAGCTCCTTTGGGTGTTTTCAGTACCTTGGGGAATCACGATTACGGAGATTATGTACGCTGGAATAGCCCAGCAGCGAAAAAACAAAACTTACAAGACCTCATGAAAGCCCACGAATTGATGGGCTGGGATCTCTTGATGGACGAACATCGTTTCCTAGAAGAATCAGGCGAAAAATTAGCCATTATTGGGGTCCAAAACATCGGATTAGGCCGTTTCCCTTGGTACGGCAACTTAGAAAAAGCGCACAAAGGCACAGAAGAGGCTTCGGCAAAACTCCTATTATCTCACGACCCAACTCACTGGAATGCAGAAGTAACGAAAAAATACAAAGACATCGATGTGGCCTTTGCTGGGCATACGCACGGTACACAGTTTGGTGTCAAAATCGCCGAAATGCGCTGGTCTCCAGCTCAATATGTCTACAAACAATGGGCTGGCTTGTACCAAGAAGGAGAACAACAAATCTACGTGAATCGCGGATACGGCTATTTAGGGTATCCAGGTAGAGTGGGGATGCCACCGGAGATATCGGTGTTTACGCTTTCCTAACTCTTTTAAGATTAGAGATAATAGAGTAGAGAGTAGAGATGGTAAATGATGAATGCATCCTTCGGACTCATTCCCTCCGGACTGACGACTGTCAACTAGATTAGAGATAGTAGAGTAAAGAGTAGAGATGGTAAATGGTAAGTGGTAAATGGTGAATGTCTACTTCGGACTCATTCCATTCGGACTGACTACTGGCTACCGGAAACTGACTACTAAATACTTTTTTCAACCAGAACTTTGCTCCTTTATTAAAAAAAGCTAAATTTGCATCCCAATTAATTGGTTTCGTGGCCGAGTGGCTAGGCAGAGGTCTGCAAAACCTTCTACAGCGGTTCGAATCCGCTCGAAACCTCTAAAAACCTTCCAAACCGGAAGGTTTTTTTATGCCCATACACTAGATACAATTTTATCTAAAAATAATTCAATTAATGTCCTGAAGCGTTATTTTGAAAAATTCTAAATAATAAATCCGATTAAAAAAATACAAAAATTGAATAGAGAATTAATTGTTTCCTAAAAAATCGAATTGTAGTTTTGCGGACTGAATTAATATGAGAAAATCTATATTTATGTGTTGCAAAAAATTAACTCTCGTTAAGTTTCTATTTTCCTTCTTATTCTTAATTGCTTCAACGACAGCAATGCTCGCACAGGATGCAGCAGAAGGCGAAACACTATTTAAAAACAACTGTGCGGCTTGTCACGCATCCACTGATGAAGTTTTGGTAGGACCTGGTTTAAAGGGAATTAGCGAGCGTCGTCCGATCGAATGGATCGTTAAATGGGTACACAATCCACAAGCAGTAATCGCTTCAGGAGACAAGTACGCAAATGACTTGTACAATAAGTTTAATAAGGCTGCTATGACACCTTATCCGAACTTCTCAGAGGCGCAAATCAAAGGAATTATCGCTTACATCGATGCTTCTAATGCAGCTCCAGCGGCTCCGGCAGCAGGTGCAGCTCCAGCAGCAGGTGCGGCGGCTCCGGCGGCTCAATCGTCTGGAGGAATGATGGAAGTGCTATTAGTAGGCTTATTGATCATTATGGTCATCGTATTAATCGCCTTACTTTCGATCGTTAATTCATTAAGCAAATTATCGAAGGCAGCTGAAGCAGATCCAAGCAAGTCTTTTTTCGAAAGAGTATCGGAGAATGCTAAGTCTTTAGCAGCTAATTCTGCGGTAAAGACAGGAATAATTGTTTTGGTCTTATTATTAGGTGGTAAAGCAACGATTGATGCAGCCTATGGTGTAGGTATCCACCAAGGATATGCACCAGAGCAACCGATTAAATTTTCGCACAAATTACACGCAGGTCAATACCAAATCAACTGTAACTATTGCCACACAGGTGTTTACGAAGGCAAAGGAGCTAACGTTCCATCGGCAAATATTTGTATGAACTGCCATAATGCGATCAAGCGTGAGTCTCCAGAGATTCAAAAAATCTACAAAGCGTTAGAAAAAGACGAACCTATCCAATGGGTGCGTGTACACAACTTACCTGATTTGGCCTACTTCAACCACTCACAACACACAAACGTAGGTGGCTTAGAATGTAAAAACTGCCACGGTGAGATCGAAAAAATGGAAGTAGTAGAGCAACGTTCTTCTTTAACGATGGGTTGGTGTATCGATTGCCACCGTCAAACAGACGTGAATGCAAAAGGTAACGCTTACTACGACAAATTAGTAGAGGTTCACAACAAGGACAGCAAAACTCCTTTGAAAGTGCAAAACATCGGTGGCTTAGAATGCTCTAAGTGTCACTATTAATAGAAATAAAATAGATTCAATTTTAGTCTGAATAAGAAAGATTATATGGAAAATTCGAACAAGAGGTATTGGAAAGGGATTGAGGAGTTAACCAATGAGCCATCGTTTGTCAAAAATATCCACAATGAGTTTGGCAATATGCCATCTGAAACGGATGCTAAAGGAGATTCTTTAGTAGATGGAGCAGGGACTCATCGTCGTGATTTTCTAAAGATGTTAGGTTTTGGAGTAGCGGCTGTTTCTTTAGCAGCTTGCGAGTCTCCGGTAAAGAATACCATTCCTTACTTGAACAAACCTGAAGATGTAGAGCCTACAATCGCTAACTGGTACGCGTCTACTTACACAGACGGAGGCGACTATGCTTCTATCTTAGTAAAGACACGTGAAGGTCGTCCGATCAAAATCGAAGGAAACAAATCATCGTCTATCTCGAAAGGTGTACTTTCTGGTCGTGCACATGCTTCTGTTTTGAGTCTATATGATAATGAAAAATTAAAAGGTCCTCAAGCTGCTGGTAAAGCAACGGATTGGGCTTCTTTAGATAAAGAATTCACTGCTAAATTAGCAGAGGTGGCTGCCAAAGGTGGTCAAATCCGCATCGTTTCTAATACCATCCTTTCTCCTACTACGAAGAAAGTGATTGCAGATTTCGCAGCGAAATACCCAACAACACAACATATTACGTATGACGCAAACCCAGCTTATGGTTTAACACAAGCACACGGTGGCGTTTTACCTAACATTGATTTCAGCCAAGCAAAAACAATTGTTTCTGTAGGTGCTGATTTCTTAGGTTCTTGGATTGCTCCTACTGAATTTGCTGCACAATGGGCGATCACTCGCCGTGTTAGCTCTGAAAAAGGAGGCAAAAAAGACATGTCTCGTCACTACCAATTTGAGACCATCCTATCAAATACAGGCGCTAACGCAGATTACCGTGCAGCTTACAAACCATCACAAGAAGGTTTAGTAGCGGTTGCCTTATACAACGCGGTGGCTAAATTAACTGGAGCTGCGACTATCGCAGGTGCATCGGTTAAAGTAGATCACTTAGAGAAAGCAGCGAAGGATTTAGTCGCTTCTAAAGGAGCTTCTATCATCGTAGCTGGTTCGAATGACCCAGAGGTTCAAAAAATTATTGCTTCTACAAACGCTTTAGTAGGCGCTTATGGCACAACGATCAATACTGGCTTAGCTGTTAACTACCGTCAAGGTAACGACATGGCAATGGCTAACTTCATTAAAGAAGCAGGTGCGGGTTCAATCGCAGCCGTTATCTTCTACAATGCAAACCCAGTCTACAACCACCCAATGGGTGCCGCTCTAGCAGCTGCTCTTCCGAAAGTTGGTTTAAGCTTAGCAACAAACGATCGCGCTGATGAAACGGCTTCCTTATGTCAATTCATCGCACCAGATTCACACTTCTTAGAATCATGGAATGATGCAGAGCCTAAAGCTGGTTTCTATTCCTTAACACAACCTACGATCTCTACGATATTCAAAACACGTCAAGCACAATCAAGTTTCTTAACTTGGGCAGGTTTGTCAGCTGATTTTGCAGCCTACTTAGAGAGCAACTGGGAGAAAAACATCTTAAAAGGTGGTAAAGTAGCTTGGAACAATGCATTACACGATGGTGTATTTGAACCAACGACTGCTACTGTTTCTTCTGCTAGCCCATCCGTTGATGTGAATGCATCGGCTGCTGCGATTAGCAAAGCATATACGGCTTCTTCTACTGGTTTAGAGATTACAGTTTATGAAAAAGTAGGTTTAGGTACAGGTTCTCAAGCAAACAACCCTTGGTTGCAAGAATTCCCTGAGCCAGTTTCTAAAGCATGCTGGGACAATTATGCGGCTATTTCGCAACCAACTGCGACTAAATTAAAATTAAAGCAAGGTGATGTAGTGGAAGTAAGCGCGAAAGGATACAAAGTATCTCTTCCTGTTTTAGTTCAACCAGGCCAAGCTCAAGATACCATCGCTATTGCGATCGGTTACGGTCGCACAAAGGCAGGTAAATCTGCGGACGGTGTGGGTGTAAACGCTTATCCATTCATTTCTGAAATCAATGGAGCTTGTGTAGGAACTTGTACGCAAGGTGTTTCTATCACAGCAACGGGCGACACAAAAGATATCGCTCAAACGCAAACACACCAAACGGTGATGGCACGTCAAGCAGTCGTTCAAGAGACGGTGTTAGCTGACTTTGCGAAAGATGCAAAAGCAGGTAGCTTCACTCCTCGCGTGAAAACGTCTGAAGGAGAAAAAGATGCGACTGATTTAACGCTTTGGAACGGTCACGAATACAATAACCACGCGTGGGGTATGGTGATCGATTTAAATACCTGTACAGGATGTTCTGCTTGTGTGGTTTCATGTAATGCAGAAAACAACGTTCCTGTCGTAGGTCGTCAAGAGGTTATTAACCGTCGTGAGATGCACTGGATGCGTATCGACCGTTATTACTCATCTGACGCTGAGGTAGAAGATTTGAAAGGTTTAGAAATTGCGTCTGATAATCCAGAGGTAGTTTTCCAACCGATGTTATGCCAGCACTGTAACAACGCTCCTTGCGAGACGGTTTGTCCAGTATTAGCAACGACTCACTCGACAGAGGGTCTAAACCAAATGACCTATAACCGTTGTATTGGTACACGTTATTGCGCAAATAACTGCCCATACAAAGTGCGTCGTTTCAACTGGTTCCGTTACTTCCAAACTGATGACTTCGATTTCAACTTCAACAACGACTTAGGACGTATGGTCATCAACCCAGACGTAACCGTTCGTTCTCGTGGAGTGATGGAAAAATGCTCGATGTGCGTTCAACGTATTCAAGCTGGCAAGTTAGAAGCGAAGAAAGAGAAACGCCGTCCAGTTGATGGAGAAATTCAAGTAGCTTGTGCTCAATCTTGCCCTACAAACGCGATTACTTTTGGAGATATGAACGATCCAGCATCTGAGATCTCTAAATTATTATTAGTAGAGAAAGAAGGACGTGCTTACCACGTAATCGAAGAGATTAACGTGAAGCCTAATATTTCTTACTTGAAGAAAGTTCGTAACAAGGATGCTAAGAAAGAAGCATAATTTTTTAATCGTAAAACAGTAAATAAAAATATGTCGCACGTTGTATCACCCATAAGAGAGAAACTAGTTACTGGTGGAAAATCTTATTCCGATGTTACCCACGATATTTGCAAGCAAGTAGAGGGAGAACCTACCAAAGAATGGAAAATTGCATTCGGGATCTCTTGTCTTGTATTCATTTATGGTGCTTATTGCCTTTTCTACACTTGGTGGCAAGGTATTGGCGTTTGGGGATTAAATAAGACCGTAGGTTGGGCTTGGGATATCACTAACTTCGTTTGGTGGGTTGGTATCGGTCACGCGGGTACCTTGATTTCTGCCGTATTATTATTATTCCGTCAAAAATGGAGAACTTCCATCAACCGCTCAGCGGAAGCGATGACGATCTTTGCCGTACTTTGTGCTGCATCGTTCATCTTAGCGCACATGGGTCGTCCATGGTTAGCTCACTGGGCTTTACCACTTCCAAATGCTTTCGGTTCTTTATGGGTTAACTTTAACTCTCCGTTAGTATGGGACGTTTTTGCGATCTCTACGTATTTATCTGTTTCTTTATTGTTCTGGTATATGGGTCTTGTGCCGGATTTGGCAACGATTCGTGACCGTGCAACGACAGCAGGACGTAAATTCTGGTATGGTTTCTTCAGCTTAGGCTGGACAGGTTCTTCTAAGACTTGGGCACGTTATGAATACATGTCTTTAATCTTAGCAGGTATCTCTACTCCTCTTGTACTTTCTGTACACACGATTGTATCCATGGACTTTGCAACGTCTGTTATCCCAGGATGGCACACGACGATCTTCCCTCCGTATTTCGTGGCAGGTGCAATCTTCTCTGGTTTCGCGATGGTACAAACGCTATTGTTAATCACACGTGTGGTTTTCAAATTAGAGGACTATATCACGATTGAGCATATCGAAATGATGAACATCGTTATCACGGTAACGGGTTCAGTAGTAGGTATCGCTTATTTAACTGAATTCTTCATTGCTTGGTACTCAGGTGTGGAATATGAAAGCTATGCCTTCATTAACCGTGCAACGGGTCCATATTGGTGGGCTTATTGGATGATGATGACATGTAACGTAATCTCTCCACAATTGTTCTGGTCTAAAGCGATCCGTACGAACTTGATGGTTTCTTTCTTCTTATCTATCGTGGTAAACGTAGGTATGTGGTTTGAGCGTTTCGTAATTATCGTGACGTCTTTACACCGCGACTACTTACCCTCATCTTGGGCGATGTTCTCTCCTACAATGTATGATATCGGTGATTACATCTTCTCATTCGGTTTATTCTTTACGTTATTCTTCTTGTTCGCTAAATACTTACCGGTGGTAAATATGGCGGAAGTGAAATCCGTAATGAAAGGCGTTTCGACAGAATTTACGATCAAACGAATCAAGCCAACTAAAAAAACAGAGGAGTAATTTTCTATTAAGCAAATTCGAAATTAAAACAATATGAGTTCGACAACTAACTACATTTTGGGAGTATACGATGATGAGGATGAGGTTTTACACGCTGTAGGCAAAGTAAAAGCGAAAGGAATCAAAGTAGAAGATGTATATTCTCCATTTCCAATTCACGGATTAGACGTAGCCGTAGGACATGAGCGTACACGTTTACCTATCGCTGCCTTTATGTTCGGTACTTTAGGAATGATCTGTGCCTTTTCATTGATTAGCTACACGATGGTATTCGATTGGCCTATGATCATTGGTGGTAAGGATTTCTTTGCACTGCCTAACTGGATTCCGATCGCCTTTGAAGGAACGGTGTTATTCACGGCTTTTGGCCTTGTATCCACTTTCTGTATCTCGAATGATTTATGGCCAGGTAACAAGACTCTTCCATTAGATATCCGTACGACAGATGATAAATTCGTTATGGCTATCAATTTGGATAAGAACAAAGTTAGTGCTGATGATATCAAGAAAGCCTTGAAAGAGTCTGGAGCAATCGAAGTAAATGTTAAATAATTAAACGAATAATTCTCAAGAAGATATGTTCAATTCAATTCATAAATTCACTTTAGTAGTCGGCCTAACAGCAGGGCTATTATCTTGTGGAGATGACCATAATGATACAGGTACAGAGTTTGCGCCTAATATGTACAATTCAGTAGGTTACGAACCAATGACCCAACTGCAAGGTGATACGAATAAAATCAACCCTTACGGGATGAATATGCGTTTACCAGTAGCAGGTACGGTTTCTCGTAAAAAATATACAGGTGCAGATAGCATTCAACAAGCGTTCTTAGCGCAAGAATTATTGGCAAAAACAGTCCCTAACGACAGTTTATCCTACTCTGCGGCCTTGTTAAAAAACCCATTAGCTGCCACTCCAGAGAATATCGAAGCAGGTAAATTACAATATGAGCGTTTCTGCCAACACTGCCATGGTGAAGGAGGAAAAGGCGACGGTTTAGTAGCCAAACAATACAAAGGTGTTCCTGTTTACTCAAGCGATGCCTTGAAAGACGTAAACGATGGACATATCTACCACGTTATTACGCACGGTAAAGGCCGTATGTGGCCACATGGCTCACAGATTTCCTCAGAGAATCGTTGGAAAATCGTACTTTATGTACATGAGTTACAAAAACAATAAGATCAAATTCATTTAAATTAAAATAGAGAACAAGATGGCGGGACATTCACATTTTTCCCCAGCAAACGTAGAAGAGCATTTTGACTTCACATCAGAAGGTAAAAAGCGAATCATATATGCTTTCATTGCAGGCGTTGTTGCTTTAGTTATTGGTATTTATCTTTTATCTAAAGGAGAAGCAGGTGGTCACGAAGTAGCAGCAGCAGGACATGAGGCAGCGAAAGCAGGACACGAAGCAGCGGCAGAGCACCTTTCAGGTGGCGCAGTTTCACACCAACCAGAAGCGGAAGAGCACTACAATTGGATGAATCGCGTTTGGGCGAACGTTTGGTTGAATGCTGTATTCTTTACAGGTATTGCTGTAGTAGGTATGTTCTTCGTTTCTTTACAATACTTAACTAAGTCAGGTTGGTCATCAGTGATGAAGCGTGTACCTGAGGCTTTCCCTAAGTTCTTATATATCTCCTTACCTATCTTGATCTTAACTTTCTTCTTCAAAGGAGATGTTATTTTCCACTGGATGCACCATGGTGTAACAGAAGTAGGAAGTGCTAATTATGACAAAATCATTGCTGGCAAGTCAGGTTACTTGAACAAAAACTTCTTCTTAATTCGTTTAGTTGTATTTGGCGGATTGTGGATCCTTCTTTGGAACATGTTACGCAAAAAATCATTAGAAGAGGATTTGAATGGCGGAACTGAATACTTCACCCAATTAGTTAAAATCGGTACAGCGTTCATCGTGATCTTCGGCGCGTCTAGCTCGATCTTCGCTTGGGACTGGGTAATGTCAATTGATACCCACTGGTTCTCAACGATGTTCGGTTGGTATATGTTCTCCTCCTGGCACGTGACAACCTATGCGGTGATCGTTTTGACGATTTTATTCTTAAAGGATAAAGGCCTAATGGGCTATGTAAATGAAAACCATTTACATGATTTAGGTAAGTTCATGTTTGCTTTCTCAATCTTCTGGACCTATGTATGGTTTGAGCAATTCTTATTGATTTACTATGCTAACTTACCGGAAGAAACCATTTATTTCTTAGAGCGTTGGGAAGGATATGATAAACTTTATAAAAGCTCAGAAATTTTAATGGTAATCCTAAACTTCTTGCTACCTTTCTTAGTTCTAATGACACGTGATGCAAAGAGAACACGTATCTTCTTGAAGATCGCTGCTTTCTTAATTATCGCTGGTCACTATATAGATTTCTACCAAATGATTATGCCAGGTGTTGTAGGTAAACATGGCGGTTACGGTTTAGTAGAATTTGGAATGGTTACTGTTTTTACTTCAGCGTTTATTTATGTCATCTCTGGAGAATTAACGAAAGCAAGTTTAGTGGCGAAAAACCACCCATTCTTGCCAGAAGCATTACACCACGATATTTAATTTTTGAACTTGTCTTAAAATAACGATTATGTTTTACCTAATAGGTCTTTTATCAGTTATCTTCTTTGCTCTTGCGATTAACGTCATCAGCAAAAGTATTAAGTTGAATAAGTCTTTAGCTGCAAACGAGAATACAGGAGAAGCTTTAGATTCAAGCAACAATGCGAATGCCTACGGAATGATTATTTTCTGGGCATTGGGTACTATTGCAGGAGTATGGTCATTTATGGTAGCGAAACCAGATTTCTTACCTATTGCTGCATCTGAACACGGTCTAAGAACAGATAGCATGTTCTGGGTATCGATGGCTGTAGTTACCTTTGCTTTCTTTGCAACGAACACGTTGTTATTGTTCTTCGCCTTCAAATACCGTTACAATAAAGACAGAAAGGCTACTTTCTATCCAGTAAACCACAAGTTAGAATTAATTTGGACGGTTATTCCTGCGATCGTCATGGCCATCTTAGTATTCACGGGTTGGAGAACTTGGAGAGATATCACCTCTCAAGCGCCAAGTGATGCGGTAGTAATCGAAATCACAGGTCACCAATTCGGATGGTATGTGCGTTATGCTGGTGTAGATGATAACCAATTAGGTAACTACAATTACAAATTAATCGACGAAACGAACAATATCGGTATCGATTTTACAGATAAGCACTCTTTTGACGACTTTACAGCTACAGAACTTCACCTTCCTAAAGGAAAGCCTGTGTTGTTAAAGATTCACGCACAAGACGTTTTACACTCGGTATACTTACCTTTCCACCGTGTGAAGATGGATGCGGTTCCAGGTATGCCTACTAAGTTCTGGTTCACGCCAAATATGTCAACTGACGAAATGCGCGCTAAATTAGGCAAGAAAGATTTCAACTATAAGTTAAACTGTACAGAAATTTGTGGCCGTGGTCACTTTGGTATGGCGATTACTGTTTTTGTAGACGAACCAGAGGATTATGCCAAATGGTGTGCAGAACAAAAGCCTTTCTTAGCTACGAACCCTACGTACTTAGCGAAAGTACCAGACAACTTAAAAGCAAAGGCTAGCAAGTATATTCCTGCTGAGCCAGTAGCGGTCGATAGTGCTGCGGCACCTGCGGCAGAAGCGGTAAGTGTAAACTAATTTAATTAAGAACAGAAGAAAATAAATTCATATGTCAACTGCAACATCACACGCTGAAGAAGTTCACACCCATGCACACGATCATGAGCATGAGCACCATGAGCTAAATTTTTGGACAAAGTACGTATTCTCTACGGACCACAAAACGATCGCTAAGCAATACTTGATCTCAGGTATTATCTGGGCGTTCATTGGTGGATCCTTATCAATCATCTTCCGTTTGCAATTAGGTTTCCCTGAAATGCAATTAGATTGGTTACGCCCTATCTTAGGAGAGTGGATCGATGAAGGTGGTAAATTAGATAAAGAGTTTTACTTAGCGCTCGTTACCATGCACGGTACCATCATGGTATTCTTTGTATTGACAGCGGGTCTTTCTGGAACGTTCTCTAACTTCTTAATTCCATTGCAAATTGGAGCGAGAGACATGGCCTCAGGATTCATTAATATGTTATCCTACTGGTTCTTCTTCTTATCGTCTGCCATTATGTTCTCGTCATTATTTATCGAGACAGGTCCTGCATCAGGTGGTTGGGTAATTTATCCTCCATTATCTGCCTTGCCTCAAGCAATGCCAGGTTCTGGTTTAGGTATGACCTTGTGGTTAACGGCCATGACTTTCTTTATTGTATCTTCTTTAATGGGAGGTATTAACTACATCTGTACGGTCATTAACTTACGTACACGTGGTATGACGTTTACAAAGATGCCATTGACTATTTGGTCATTCTTCTTTACAGCGATCTTAGGTTTATTATCATTCCCAGTATTATTATCTGCGGCTTTATTATTAATCTTTGACCGTTCATTCGGAACATCGTTCTACTTATCAGAGATCTACATTCAGGGACAAGCTTTACCTAACATGGGAGGTTCACCTATCTTGTACCAACACTTGTTCTGGTTCCTAGGTCACCCTGAGGTATACATCGTATTATTACCTGCTTTAGGTATGACTTCTGAGATCATTGCAACGAACTCTCGTAAGCCTATCTTCGGATACCGCGCGATGATCGGTTCTATGATGGGTATTACGGTTCTTGCGTTCATTGTATGGGCTCACCACATGTTCGTAACGGGTATGAATCCATTCTTAGGTTCGGTGTTTATGTTCTTAACCTTGATCATTGCGGTACCATCTGCAGTGAAAGCGTTCAACTACATTACGACACTTTGGAAAGGTAACTTGATCTTTACTCCAGCGATGTTGTTCTCTATCGGCCTTGTATCCTTATTCATCTCGGGTGGTGTGACTGGTATCATTTTAGGTAACTCTGCATTAGATATTAACTTACACGATACCTACTTCGTAGTGGCTCACTTCCACCTTGTAATGGGTGCAGCATCTTTCTTCGGTTTGATGGCAGGTGTTTACCACTGGTTCCCTAAGATGTTCGGTCGCATGATGAACAAAACGTTAGGTTATATTCACTTCTGGTTTACATTCGTGGGTGTGTACATGGTATTCTTCCCAATGCACTATATCGGTATCGCAGGTTTCCCTCGTCGTTACTACTCATTTACAGCGGTAGGAAATGATGGAGCAGCTGCCTTTACAGATATGAACGCATTCATCTCGATTGCAGCCATCATCACCTTTACGGCACAAGCGATCTTTGCTTGGAACTTCTTCTATTCGATCTTTAAAGGAAAGAAAGCTCCACAAAATCCTTGGAACTCGACTACTTTAGAGTGGACTACTCCAGTGAATCCGGGTCACGGGAACTGGGAAGGAGAAATTCCAGCAGTATACCGTTGGCCATATGATTACTCTAAGCCAGGTTCTGATGTAGACTTCATTCCACAAAACGTACCTTTCTCTGCAACGAAAAGCTCTAACCTTCCAGAAGAAGACGCTGAAATTGCAAAAGAAAAAGATATCGATGGTTTATTAGGCGCGCAAAACGAGAGTTATAACCGTTAATTAACCTAGACAATCAAAGATGCATCCGAATGAATCTCATTTAGATGCATCTTTTTTTTACCCCAAAAATGGCCTTTAGAAAATTCGCAATCCTATCACTCCTGAGCATTTATTTGCTCATCCTTGCCGGCGGAATCGTACGCAGCACAGGATCAGGAATGGGATGCCCGGATTGGCCGAAATGTTTTGGACGCTTCATCCCTCCCACTAAAGTCGAGGAATTACCACTACATTACGAAGTCATTTACCAAGATAAGCTACATGGCGAGGTGGAGTTTAATGCCACAAAGACATGGATTGAATACATCAATCGTTTGCTAGGTGCTTTGACCGGAATCATCGTTTTAATTACGACTGCCTTAGCCTATAAAGAAGGGGGAAAAGTGTTCTTGCCTACTTTGGCAAGTTTAGTATTAATCTTAGCGAACGCCGTATTAGGCAAATATGTGGTGGACTCGTTTCTACTACCGGGCGTTGTTACCGCCCACATGTTATTATCCATCGGAGTCATCTATTTTTTAATCAAAGCTTTAAACAATCATTATTCATCAGAAGTTATACCTCTGAAGAATCGCCTATGGATTGGGCTAAGTTTGCTTGTTGTTTTAGTCCAAATCATCTTAGGCACACAAGTGCGGGAGAACATGGATCACGTGATAAAAGCGTTGGGAGAAGGGGCCAAAGACCAATGGGTCACTAACCTAGATTTCGGCTACATCATTCACAGAACGTTCTCTTGGGTGATCTTGATTTGCCACCTGGTCCTTTGGAAGAAATTAGCAGAAAGTTCGCTACAAAATTATAGAAAAGGCGTTTTAGTCTTAATCGGTATTTCCCTAGGAACCGGAATTTTGATGGCCTACTTCGCATTACCTTTAGGTAGCCAAGCAGTACATCTATTGATTTCATTGGTATTAATTGGCTGGCACATCAGCTCATGGATACAAACTAAAAACGCCTAAATGTCGTCTATAAAACCTTATATCGCCCTTTTAAAATCGAGACTATCTATGACGGTAGCCTTTTCCGGGACGTTCGGGTATTTATTAGCGCCTATTGAACATAAACCACTGGGAATTTTCTTGATTTCTCTAGCTGGATTCGTCCTGACAGGAGCGGCAAACATCGTGAATCAATTAAAAGAGATTGAACTCGATAAGTTGATGAAGCGTACCGCGAAACGACCTTTACCAACGGAGACTTTAACGCCGGAGCAAGCCCGTAATTTCGGTTATGTTCTTGCCGTCGTCGCTTTAGCCCTATTGAGCTATTTCACCTGGAAAGCGGCCTTGATCGGCCTTATCTCCTATATCCTTTATGGCTATGTGTATACGCCGCTAAAGCGTGTGGGACCTATCTCTGTATTTGTAGGAGCTTTCCCGGGGGCTTTTCCTCCCATGATCGGATGGGTAGCTGCGACGGGACATTTCGGATGGGAACCGGGTATCTTGTTTGCGATTCAATTTTTCTGGCAGTTTCCACACTTCTGGGCGATTGCCTGGGTGGCGGATGCGGATTACCGCAAAGCTGGGTTCAAGATGTTACCTAATGATGGTAAGAAGGACATTAAAACGGCTTTCACCATCATGATTTATACGCTCTTTTTAGTGCCCTTGGGATTTGTGCCCTATTTATTGCACATTACTGGAATTCAATCTGCGATCATCACGGTGGTAGCGGGGATTCTGTTTTTATGCCAAACCTTTTACCTCATGATGCGCCCCACAGACAAGGCAGCGAAGTGGATGATGTTTGGCTCGTTTTTCTATTTAATCATCATACAAATTGCCTTATTATTTGATAAAGTTTAAATCATGAACGCACAACAAAATACCATCGAACCAGCTGAAACACGCTCGATTAATCCTAAAGTTTTCACGATGTGGTTATTTATCGTTTCCATCATCATGCTCTTTGCAGCTTTCACGTCTGCTTACTTAGTGCGCAAGGCCGAAGGTAACTGGGTTGAATTCCAAATGCCCAGTTTGTTCACCTACAGCACAGGCGTATTAATCTTGAGTAGCCTTTCCATGCATTACTCGCTATTAGCTGCAAAAAAAGACCAATTTAATGCACTTCGAATAAGTATTTCTATTACTTTTGTGCTCGGATTACTCTTTTTAGTAATGCAATTTTATGGTTGGATCCAATTAGTGGAGATGAACGTATTTTTTGTAGGTAATCCATCCGGTTCTTTTGTCTACGTTTTATCTGGTTTACACGGTTTACACCTTGTTTCAGGCCTAATCGTTCTAATTTTCGCCTTAGTGGCTGCCTTTAGATTGAAGATAAACGCGAAGCAATTGACCCAAATTAAGATTTGTGCCACGTATTGGCATTTTTTAGATGCATTGTGGCTTTATTTATTTGTATTTTTATTGATTAACAATTAAGCTTATACCTATGTCAGTAGCACACGCTGCCCCAGCGGTTCCAGAAAATTTAACATGGCAAGGCGGTTCTGAGCCCCTTAAAGCTAGTTATGGAAAATTGATGATGTGGTTTTTCCTTTTATCGGATACCTTCACATTCTCTGCCCTTTTGATCACGTACGGAATGATTCGTTTTAGCCAACCAGCATGGGAAGGCGCTCCAACCGATTTCTATTTCTCTACGACTCACTGGCCAATTCCAGAAAAAGTTTTTGAAGCCGTTCCGTTCTTGCACGGGATGTCATTGCCTTTAGTATTCGTTGGTATTATGACATTCATCTTAATTGCTTCCTCTGTAACGATGGTATTAGCGGTAGAAGCAGGACACCGTGGTGACCGCAAGGATGTAGAAAAGTGGATGCTTTGGACTATTATTGGTGGTTTTACTTTCTTGGGATCTCAAGCGTGGGAGTGGTCACACTTTATCCACGGTCCAGAAGATTTAACATTAGCAGCTAAGCAAATCGTGGATGGCGTTAGCACTCCTATTGAAGGGGCGAACCTCGTTCGTAACCCATACGGCCCTCCTGCATTTGCAGACTTATTTTTCTTCATTACAGGTTTCCACGGAACACACGTATTCTCTGGAGTAATTTTGAATGTCTTGATTTTCTTTAACGCAGCTACGGGTGTGTATGAGCGCAGAGGACATTATGAAATGGTAGAAAAAGTAGGTTTATATTGGCACTTTGTCGATCTAGTTTGGGTATTCGTATTTACCTTCTTCTATTTAGTTTAATCTTATAACCTAATTATATATGGCTTCGCACGTAGCACACGGAACCTCAGAAAAAGAAATTCCAGCTCCTAATACAGGCGCGATTTGGAAAACATTTTGGATTTTATTGATTTTAACGGCGATTGAATTCGTTATTGCTTTCACAATGCCTGCTAACACCTTGCGTGTGGCAATCTTCTGTGGAATGACAATCGTTAAAGCCTTTTATATCGTAGGAGAATTCATGCACTTAAAGCATGAAGTAAAATCCTTGATTTGGGCAGTATTAATCCCTACACTTTTCGTAGTATGGCTTTTAGTAGCCTTGATCTACGAAGGTGGTCACTTATATTGATTTTAATTTCCTTCTTGGATAATGAATAAAAAGACAGGCATATTATTTCTCGTATTAATAGTGCCTGTCTTTGTTTATTTAGGGCTTAAGACTTTTGGCACAAACCATTTTAGTCTTCCACGCTATGTCCCAGCCATCGATTCCACAACGGGAGAAATCAAAATGGCCAAGCGCCTGAATCCTCGCTGGAATGAAGCAGAGATGGATACGGTTTTCCAAACGATTCCCTCATTCACTCTCCTTGACGAGACGGGTAAGCCCTTTGATTCGAACAACTTAAAAGGCAAAATCTACGTCACCAGTTTCTTCTTTACCCGTTGCGGAACCATTTGTCCTAAAATATCTTCGCAAGTAAGTCGCGTACAAGATACTTTTCATGAAGATCCTGAAGTAAAACTGCTATCCATTTCGGTAGACCCTAAATTCGATCAACCTGAAAAGCTAGCTGCCTATGCAAAACGCTTTGACGCGAACAAGGGGCAATGGCATTTTTTGACAGGGGAAAAGAAGGTTATTTATCCGTTGGTCCTACAAGGATTCCACGTTCCTTTAGCGGATGCTTCCGAATATGACGCAGCTATCAAGAATCCAGATGAAACATTTATCCACTCGGAACGGTTAGTACTAGTAGACAAAGAGGGAATTATCCGTGGGTTTTATGACGGAACGGATAAAAAAGAGGTGGATCGACTGTTAGTTGAGATTAAAGTATTGAAAAGCATCTATTCAAACGAATAAATTATGTTGAAATTGACCAAATCACCACAGAATAATTTAATCATTAATGTCATTTCCATTGCTATTCCCCTAGCTGTTGCAGGCCTATTATCTTTGCCCACTAAATTACCTTTAGGAGATTGGACAAAAATGCTGCCTCATTTTATCGGGGTAATTAATTCGACTACTGCGCTAAGTTTACTAGTGGGCTTGATCGCAATTAAGCGTAAAAATATCGGGGGACATCGCAAAGCGATGGGCGCGGCAGTACTTCAGGGAGCCGTTTTCCTTGTTTTATATATTTTGTACCATGTAGCGAATGAGTCTACCAAATTTGGAGGAGAAGGTCTCATAAAAGGAATCTATTTATTTTTGTTAGCCTCTCATATCTTTTTGTCTATCGGGGTGGTGCGCCTTGTATTATTGGCTCTTTACCATGCCTTGACTGGCGATATTGATGCGCACAAAAAAACGGTAAAATGGGCTTACCCCATTTGGTTATATGTATCTATTTCTGGCGTTATCGTATATCTAATGATCTCACCTTACTATGTATAAGAAAATATTCCTCTTGGCAGCGATTCTTGTTTTGACGCAAATCGATGCGGTTGCACAGTGTGCGATGTGCCGGACGACGGTAGAGAGTACCATTTCGAATGGTCGCTCTAACATTGCGACAGGTTTGAATACGGGAATCTTGTATTTATTAGCGGCTCCCTATTTAATCGTAGCTGCGATTGCTTTTTTATGGTTTCGCCAAAGCAAGCAAGAGCAACAAGCCCGCCTAGCTAAATTACAGCTACGTCAAAAAGTCTCTCAACTTTTCAGCAGCCAGTCCTAATTAATCCCAGATAGGATAAAGTGTGAGCTTGATGGCCTCTCCAAAGAAGATTTGGGTAGACTTTTCGAAGGAATCCGTGTAATCAGACACATAGAATTGACGCGTCGACTCCTTCCCTTCATGCAACATATCTTCCGCGGTTAAGATTCGCTTGATTTCTTCGGCTACAATAATCGATGTATCAATGACGGGAATACTCCCTTTATAATACGCATCAATTTGAGGTTTGATCAACGGATAGTGCGTGCAGCCTAAAATTAATCCCTCAATTCCTTGTAAGGTAGGTTGCGCTAAGTATTCTTTGATGATGTGCTCTGAGATGGAATTCGAGAAGAAGCCTTCCTCGATCATGGGGGCTAGTAAAGGGGTTGCCAAAGATTTCACCTGAATATGCTTTCCCAGCGCTTCCGCCTTGTTTGCATAGATCCCGGAGTTCACCGTTTGCTTTGTTCCAATTAAACCGAGGGTTTTGTTTTCCCAGTTTTGGTCCAAATACGCAATTACCGGGTCAATCACATTCACGACTTTGGCCTTCGTACCCACATAGGCCTTCACTAAATCGTAAGCCGCCGCCGAAGCTGAATTACACGCGATTAAAATCAGCTTGCAATTCTTCTCTAATAGCAAATTGCAAATCTTCACCGAATAGGCCTGAATCGCCGTCGCCGATTTATCACCATAAGGCAAGTGCGCCGTATCTCCAAAATAGATAATATTCTCCTGCGGCATCAACTCCGTGATGGCATGCGCCAGAGTCAATCCTCCAATTCCACTATCAAAAATCCCGATGGGCGCTGCGTTTGGCATACGATTAATTTCAACAAAGAACGGAATTTTGAAATTCTTTTCAAACTCACGCAACCATTTAGCGCTTTGTGCCATCTTTGCATTCGAATAACAAAATAAACACTTGAGTACACGTTTACCTTCCTTTACTTCTGAAATCGAGCTTATCGCCGCCTGCCGAAATAACAATCGGCAAGCGCAACAGGCCTTGTTTCAAAAAATGGCAGGAAAGATGCTCTCCGTGGTGAAGCGCTACATCTCCAATACCTCCGAAGCGGAAGACACCTTAATGGAGGGTTTTGTCAAAGTATTCTCGAAACTAGACCAATACCAAGGCGGAGGTAGTTTCGAAGGCTGGGTTCGCAAAATCATGGTCAACGAGGCCCTGATGTCCATTCGAAAGAACAAAGACCGCTATCCGGTCGACATCGATGTGGCTTTTGACTTAGCGCATCCAGACGATACATTGATGCAATTAGGCCTACAAGAAATCGAACAATTGATCGCCTCCTTGCCCACTGGCTACCGGACTATTTTTAATTTATACGCCATAGAGGGCTACTCCCACGCGGAAATTGCACAGCTTTTAGCTATTTCAGAAGGGACCTCTAAATCACAGTTATCACGAGCAAGAGCTTTATTACAAAATCAACTAATCACCTTACAGTTATGAAAAATTGGAATTCTGTAGAGGAAAAATGGAGAGAGCAACTCTCAAACAAATCCGAGGACATCCCTGAGGGATTGTGGTCGCGCCTAGAAGAGAGGTTGCCAGAGAGGCTAGAAGAGAAGCCTTCTCGTCGCTTCCCAATCTATTGGGCGGCGGCAGCGATGCTATTGCTGGCGCTGGGTCTGAGCTGGAATTGGAATCCTGCACTGGAAGAGGGAGCCGTAGAGGTGACACGTGTCATCGAAAAAACAGAAGCCCCTGTGGAAAAAGCCGCAACCTCTGTCTCTGAAGCATTGATAGTTCCGACCAAAGCTACCGAATCCACTTTTACGAAAGCTCGTTTTGAGCGGGTATCGATGGAAGAATCTCCCGTAAATGTGGTAGAAGAATCTCCCAAAGAAGAAATCGTTGCCACGGTTCCAGCCACAGAGAAGAAGGATGAATCACCAGAGATTGTCACAGTCCGCCTGGACATTGACCCTATTGAAGAAGAAGAAGTGAAGCCTGCTTTTACACAGCAAAAACGCAGAAAATCTTTGTTCGGAAAAATCGTGGGCGAAATCAGACAAGCCTTGGATGGCGAACCTGTGAACTGGCAAAAACTAAAAGAGGGTAACGCCTCTTTTGAAAACAGCATACACACCGTAGCAAATACCTACGTAAAAACAGAAGAAAATTTAAAACGCACATTACAAATCCAATAATTATATGAAAAAGTTCATCGCTATTATCTGCCTATTAGTAAGTGTATTCAGCCTTTCTGCAAAAGAAAGACAGGATTCCTTGATTTTAAAAATTGACAAAAGAAACCAAACCATAGTGGGAGCGAAGACGGCTAATCGTACCCTTCGAGAGGAATTAGAAATGGCCTTTGATAAAAAAGGTCTCGTGTTGACGGATAGTCTTTGGCAAAATATTAGACAAGCCATTAAAACAGATTCAGATGGAGATAGTAGTCTTTCCGTTCGAATTGGAAATAGTTCGGTGAAAATCGGGATTCTAAAGTCCGGCGTTAAATATAAATCTGAAATTAATATGAAGGCCAAACCAAGTGGTGTTAGCATAGCATCTTCTGGCAAAGAAGAAGTACGCGTCGGATTAGATGGTGTACACGTGAAAGATGGTAACGAAGAGACGCACGTGACTTGGGATGGGGTATACCACCGAGAGGGGAATGAAGTGACCAAAGTGATTTGGGGAAAGGATTCTACTAAAATCAAGCGCCCAAATTTATACAGCAGAAGAGGTTTAAACTTCTATTTAGGTTTAAATGCGCTGCCAGGGGGAGAAACAGAAGTGGCCGTCCCCTACCCAGGAGCACCTGCTTACGTTCCTAACTTTACGTTAGATCCTATGGGATCGCGGTATGCGAGCATTGAAATCTCCCGTTTCGTGACACTTTCAGAGGGCAAAAAATCAGCCTTCCGTTTAGGCTATGGTTTAGAAATCGATTGGTATAACTTCCGTTTTGACCATAACCGCATCGCGACAAAAGGGCCTAATAGCGTGCAATTCACAACCATTACGTCCTCTACCGGAAAAGAAGTGGCTATGAGCAAGAACAAGATGAGCGTTTCTTACCTTACTTTGCCTATTATGCCACACTTCTCTTTTGACAAAAAATCAGCTATCCAAATGATCGCTATCGGTGGATATGTGTCGTATCGCATCGATACCTGGACTAAAGCAATCGAAGAAGAGAGTGGAAACTTGCGTAAAGAGACGAGTAATTTATACGTAAATCCCTTCCGATATGGTGTGAGAGCCGAATTTGCGCTGCGTCACTTCCCAGATTTATTCTTTAGTTATGATTTGAGTCCACTGTTTGAGCCAGGTAAAGGTCCAGAAATGCGCGGATTAGCCTTTGGAATCCGATTATTGTAAAAATTTATTAGAAATTTTTCACGGATGTGTTTGCGGAAATGAAAAAATGAGCTACTTTTGCGAACTATTTCAGTGGAACGTTACACTGAAAGCATAAATGAAGGGGATATACCAGAGCGGCCAAATGGGGCAGACTGTAAATCTGCTGGTGAATGCCTACGGTGGTTCGAATCCATCTGTCCCCACATTTTTTTTTATTACCTTGAATCCTTTTTACAGGAGGATTCAGCAAGCGGGAGTAGCTCATTTGGTAGAGCGATAGCCTTCCAAGCTATAGGTGGCGGGTTCGAGCCCCGTCTCCCGCTCAGAAATACAAAATGTTGCTAAGGGAGAAATCCCTCTTAGCGATATTTTTGTTTTCGTTAATCGAAAGAGGTTAACAAGAGGCCGCAAGGTTATGCCTTTGTAGCTCAGTGGTAGAGCACTTCCTTGGTAAGGAAGAGGTCGGCAGTTCAATCCTGCTCAAAGGCTCTACAATTAAGCAAGGCCGTAGTAAAGCGTACATTTGAAACTTTTTATAACTAAATTAAGAACTAAATAATCATGGCAAAAGAGAATTTTGACCGAAGTAAACCCCACGTTAACATTGGTACGATTGGCCACGTTGACCACGGTAAAACAACCTTGACAGCTGCTATCACTAAAGTTCTTTCTGAAAAAGGTCTTGCTGAGAAAAAAGATTTCTCTTCCATTGACTCTGCTCCAGAAGAAAAAGAACGTGGTATCACGATCAACACTGCGCACGTAGAATATTCTACTGCTAACCGTCACTACGCACACGTTGACTGTCCAGGTCACGCGGATTACGTGAAGAACATGGTTACTGGTGCTGCACAAATGGATGGTGCTATCTTAGTAGTTGCTGCTACAGATGGTCCAATGCCACAAACGCGTGAGCACATCCTTTTGGCTCGCCAAGTAGGTGTACCTCAATTGGTTGTTTTCATGAACAAAGTGGACATGGTAGACGATCCAGAATTATTAGAATTAGTTGAAATGGAGATCCGTGAGCTTCTTTCTTTCTACGAATTCGATGGCGATAACATTCCAGTAATCCAAGGATCTGCTTTAGGTGGATTGAACGGAGATGCTAAATGGGTAGCTACTATCGATGCGTTAATGGAAGCAGTAGATTCTTGGATTCCACTTCCTAAGCGTGATGTTGATAAGGCATTCTTGATGCCAGTTGAAGACGTATTCTCGATCACAGGTCGTGGTACTGTAGCAACAGGTAAAATCGAGACTGGTGTTATTAACTCAGGTGAAGCAGTTGATATCTTAGGTATGGGAGCTGAAAACTTGAAATCAGTAGTAACTGGTGTTGAGATGTTCCGTAAGATCTTAGATCGTGGTGAAGCTGGTGATAACGTAGGTTTATTGTTACGTGGTATTGAGAAAACTGATATCCGTCGTGGTATGGTAATCTGTAAGCCAGGTTCAGTGAAGCCTCACACTAAATTCAAAGCAGAGGTTTATATCTTGTCTAAAGAAGAAGGTGGACGTCACACTCCATTCTTTAACAAATACCGTCCACAATTCTACTTCCGTACGACAGACGTAACAGGTGAAATTACTTTACCTGCAGGAGTTGAAATGTGTATGCCTGGTGATAACTTAACAATTGATGTTACGTTATTGAACGCAGTAGCTATGGACAAAGGTTTACGTTTCGCGATTCGTGAAGGTGGCCGTACTGTAGGTGCAGGTCAGGTAACTGAAATCTTAGACTAATTTTTATTAGCCTATACGGAAAAGAGCGGTCAGTGACCGCTCTTTTTTTTTGTACCTTGCTCACCTAAACAAATAAACCTATGAAAAAAGTACTTTTATTGCTTCTCTTGTGCAGCTTTGCGGTGTCTGCACAGGAATATTATGAGATCAGAACGTATCAGATGAAGTTCAAGGGAAATACGGCTCTATTAGAGTCCTATCTTTCTAAAGCCTTCATTCCAGCCCTTAACGCTTATGGCGTTTCTAAGGTAGGCGTATTCAAGGATTACGGAAAACCGGAGCCTGGCATCGTCGTGGTGGCCATCCCCTTCCCTTCTTTAGCTTCTTATGCGGGATACAAAGACGCTTTGGAGAAAAATGCCGTCTATCAAGAGGCTGCTAAGCCCTATTTTGAGAACGTAGGATTAGACAAACCGATGTTTGAAAAGATCTCGACGTATCTTGCCAAAGGCTTTGCCGGACACCCTAGCCTAAAATTACCCATCACTAATCCGGGTCGTATCTACGAGTGGAGAACCTACGAGGCTTACAATGAGGATGCTTTGAAACGCAAAATAGGGATGTTCAATGACGAAGAATTGAAGATCTTTGATACGGTAGGCTTGCACAACGTATTCTTTGGCGAGGTGCTTGCTGGAGAAAATACACCGTGCTTAAGCTACATGGTTTCCTTCGAAAACATGGCAGAGCGCGATGCGAATTGGGCTAAATTCCAAGCTAATCCAGACTGGAAACGCATCTCTTCTGACGCTAAATATGCGAACAGTCACTCTAGAACCGTGCGTAAATTTCTAGAACCCACGAGCTATTCTCAGTGGTAATTAAACAATAATGTGAAGGGGATTTGTAAATTGTCAAAATTTGGCTAAATTTGCAATCCTTTCTACGGGCATAGTATAATGGTAGTATGCAGGTCTCCAAAACCTTTGGTCAGGGTTCGAATCCTTGTGCCCGTGCTAAGTAAATTAAATACCGATATCGGTTAAATTATGAGCAAATCAACATCATTGATCAAAGAATCATGGACTGAAGTAACAGAAAACGTTACTTGGCCCGCATTCTCTGACTTACAGTCGAGTTCTGTGTTAGTTTTGGTGGCTTCTTTAATCTTTGCCCTTTTAGTAGGTGCAGTTGATTTAGTCTTCAAATCTGGTTTGGATTTATTTTACACTTCATTTTAATAAATAGGTTGATCCATGGCAGAGACTAAATGGTATGTGTTGAGAGCAATCTCAGGACAAGAGAAGAAGGTAAAGACCTATATGGAGAACGAATTAGCGCGCCAAGGTGTGTTAGATTCAGTTCCTCAGATTTTAATCCCTACCGAAAAGATTTACGAAATCCGTAAAGGGAAAAAGGTGATTCGCGAGAAGAACTTGTTTCCAGGATATATCTTAGTAGAAGCAGACTTAGCTGGAGAGGTTAGTCACATTTTAACTTCTACACCGGGTGTTATCGGTTTCTTGCAAGCAAATAACGAAGAAGTAGAAGTAACAAAGGTTGAAGGCGGAAAAGTGAAGAAAACGAAAGTAATCGTTAAGAAACCTGTTCCGATTAATCAAAGTGAAGTAAATCGTATCTTAGGTAAAGTAGATGAGTCTGCAGCCGTAGAAGAATTTGCTTCTGTTACCTTCATCAAAGGCGAAACAGTTCGCGTTATCGACGGTCCATTCGCCACTTTCGAAGGAACGGTAGAAGAGATTCACGAAAACACGAAGAAATTATCTGTGATGGTGAAGATCTTTGGACGTAACACCCCACTTGAATTGAACTACGCTCAAGTAGAAAAATAATTTATCTCTATTCTAGAGAAGCTTGGAAAGTCCTGAACGAAAATTCAGGACTTTTTTTGTTAACTATTTGTAATTTAGAATAAAAGCCCTAATTTTGCAGTCCGTTTAAAAAGCGGCAATCTCTGTTTTGAAAATTTCAAGAGGGGATTGGGCCGGAACGTCATTGTTACGCGGAAAGGTCACCCGGAGGGGAATCAGATAAGGAAGCTTCCACCCTTATTGGCAGATAAACCTCTAAATTCACTAAATAAACGATGTTTTAACATGGCAAAAGAAATAGCTGGCTACGTAAAGCTTCAATGCAAAGGTGGCCAAGCCAATCCTTCACCACCCATCGGTCCTGCTTTAGGTTCGAAAGGATTAAATATCATGGAGTTCTGTAAGCAATTCAATGCGAGAACTCAAGATAAGAACGGCGTAGTATTGCCGGTCCTAATTACTTATTACGCAGACAAATCGTTTGATTTCGTTGTAAAAACTCCTCCTGCACCCATCTTGTTATTGGAAGCAGCGAAGGTTAAATCTGGTTCAGCTCAACCTAACTTGAAAAAGGTAGGTTCTGTAACTTGGGATCAAGTACGCGTTATCGCGGAAACTAAGATGCCGGATTTAAACTGTTTTACAGTTGAAGCAGCAATGAGTATGATTGCTGGAACGGCTCGATCAATGGGAATTACTGTTTCTGGTGACAAACCGTTCTGATTTAACCATCAGAAATAAACATTTTAATTAAAAGGTAATGGCAAAACTTACGAAGAAAATAAAGGAAGCCCTTTCAAAATACGATGCAACGCAAGCGTATTCGCTTGAAAAAGCAGCGGAGATTTTGAAAGAAATTTCTTATACAAAATTCGATGCCTCAGTGGATATTGATGTCCGCTTAGGAGTAGATCCCCGCAAAGCGGACCAAATGGTTCGTGGCGTGGTTGCCCTACCTCACGGAACCGGGAAAGACGTACGTGTACTTGTACTATGTACGCCCGATAAAGCAGAGGAGGCAAAAGCAGCCGGTGCTGATCACGTAGGATTAGATGATTACATTGCAAAAATCGAGAGCGGCTGGACCGATATCGACGTAATCATTACAATGCCCACTGTGATGGCAAAATTAGGCCGTTTGGGACGTGTTTTAGGACCTCGCGGTCTGATGCCTAATCCAAAGTCAGGTACTGTAACTTTGGAAGTAGGAAAAGCAGTAAACGAAGTAAAAGCTGGTAAAATTGACTTTAAAGTTGATAAAACTGGTATCATCCATACCTCTATCGGTAAGGTGTCTTTCGGAGCTGATAAAATTGTAGATAACGCTTTAGAAGTAATCAACACGTTGATTAAATTAAAGCCGTCTTCTGCAAAGGGAACTTATGTTAAATCGATCAACTTGTCATCGACAATGTCTCCGGGCATTATCATCGATAAGGGAACTGTAGCTGGATTGTAATCATGACAAGAGAAGAAAAAAATCAGATTATTGATGAGTTGAGCGAAAAGTTCGCTGTGACTCCGTACTTCTACATTGCAAGTACAGCCGGTTTAACTGTAGCCGAAGCTAATCAATTCCGTAGCCTTTGTTTTCAGAGAGGTGTTGAGTACAAAGTATTCAAAAACACCTTAATCTCTAAGGCATTAGCTAAAACGGGAACGGATTATTCCTCTTTAGACGCAGAAGTTTTGACAGGCATGTCAGGTATCATTTTCGCAACTGAAAATGCTAAAGTACCTGCAAAATTGATCAAAGACTTCCGTAAAGAAGCGGGAAAAGACAAAATTGCATTCAAGGCTGCGTCTATCGAAGGTGGTATCTACATTGGCGAAGGTCAATTGACAGCACTAGAGAACATCAAGTCGAAAAACGAGATGATTGGCGAAGTTATTGGCTTATTACAATCGCCTGCTAAAAATGTTGTTTCAGCATTATTAAGTGGTGAGAAGAAATTAGCTGGTATCGTGAAGACTTTGTCTGAGCGCCCTGAATAATTATTACCAAGTTTTACCGGAGTGAAAACTCCAATAAATTATTAATTCTTAACAATTAAATTTTCAAAAAATGGCAGATTTAAAAGCGTTCGCTGAACAATTAGTGAACTTAACTGTAAAAGAAGTAAACGAATTAGCTACTATCCTTAAGGATGAGTATGGTATCGAACCAGCTGCTGCTGGTGCTGTTATGGTTGCAGGTCCTGCAGCTGGTGGCGCTGAAGGTGGTGATGCTGCTGCTGAGAAGACATCTTTTGATGTAATCTTAAAGGCTGCTGGTCCTAACAAATTAGCAATCGTTAAATTAGTAAAAGACTTAACTGGTTTAGGTTTGAAAGAAGCGAAAGATGTAGTTGATGCTGCACCGAAAGCTGTGAAAGAAGGTGTATCTAAGGACGAAGCTGAAGGTTTGAAGAAATCTTTAGAAGAAGCTGGTGCTGAAGTTGAATTGAAGTAATTCAACCCAACCTATCTTACGAAAAAAGGGAATGGCAACATTCCCTTTTTTTTGTTTAATCCCTTATCTTTGCCCACTCGTTTCCTTATTCATTTATGCACAATCTGATTAAAATGCTTCCTGATGCTATCGCAAATCAAATTGCGGCAGGCGAGGTAGTACAGCGACCAGCCTCTGTGGTAAAGGAATTAATGGAAAACTCGATTGACGCAGGAGCGAGTTTCGTCCAGTTAATCGTAAAAGAAGCGGGCAAAGTCAGCATTCAAGTCATCGATGATGGCAAAGGCATGTCACCGCAGGATGCACTGATGAGTTTTGAGCGCCATGCCACCTCTAAAATTAGTAAAGCGGAAGATCTATTTGCCATCCATACGATGGGATTCCGTGGAGAGGCTTTGGCCTCTATCGCTTCTGTAGCCCAGGTAGAATTGAAAACGAAGCGAGAGGAGGATGAATTAGGCAGCTTATTGCGCATGGAAGCCTCTGTTCTGAAGGCAAATGAACAAGTGGCCGCCCCTAAAGGGACGTCTATTCTAGTTAAAAACCTATTTTACAACATCCCAGCCCGCCGGAATTTCCTAAAATCAAATCCGGTAGAAATGCGTCATATTTTGGACGAATTCCAACGGATCGCTTTAGCCAATCCCGAGATCAAATTCTCGTTAGTCCAAAACGAACAAGAAACCTATGCCCTACCGGTTGAAAAACTAGGTAAGCGAATTGTGGACTTGTTTGGCAAAACCTACCGGGAACAATTAGCGGCCTGCGAGGAAAATACGAATTTCGTCAGTATCAAAGGCTATGTAGGT
Organism: Aquirufa antheringensis; assembly: GCF_023921165.1. Lineage (NCBI taxonomy): Bacteria > Pseudomonadati > Bacteroidota > Cytophagia > Cytophagales > Flectobacillaceae > Aquirufa > Aquirufa antheringensis. The sequence goes on along the minus strand of NZ_CP049835.1, from coordinate 221,576 downwards.
AGACCAGAATATTCGAAAAAGACTCGTGGAGAGCAATTCTTCTTCGTGAATAACCGTTTCATTAAGAGTTCTTATTTGCATCATGCGGTGATGAGCGCTTACGAACGATTAGTACCGGAGGGGACTTTTCCTTTCTATGTTCTATTCTTGACCTTAGATCCTTCCCACATCGACATCAATGTGCACCCGACGAAAACGGAGATCAAATTCGATGATGAGCGATCCATTTATGCCATTTTGCAAGCGGCTATCCGGAAAACACTTAGCCTGAACCATTTGATTCCATCGCTCGATTTCGATGCGAATGTGAATTTTAGAAATCCATCTGGAACGTCTGGGCCTAGCCCATTTTCTTCGTTCTCCGGGACGAATTCCCCTCGACCTGTTCAAGATGCTTGGAAGAAGCTTTACGAGGGCTTAAATGACAATATTGAGGCCTTTGAACGAGGTGATGTAGCTGAGCCTTCGGCAAATTTATTCCCACAAGCTGCTACGACCTTTCAAAGCAAAGCCAATACCTGGACAGCAGACAGTTCTTCGCACACGAATTTCCAGGTGATTCAGATCCTGAATAAATTCCTAGTAGTGACACTTTCCGGCGGAATGTTACTTATAGACCAAAAGAAAGCCTATCAACGCATCTTATTTGATCAATTCTCGGAGAATTTAGTGAAGAAAAACGGGGTGTCTCAGCAATTATTATTTCCACAGATTTTACGAATTAACCCAGCTGACACGATCTTAGTAGAGGAAATTTTAACCGATGTAACCGATTTAGGCTTTCGTTTAACAAAAGACTCAGAAGAAAAATTCTGGATTCAAGGTGTTCCCGCTGGAATAGGTGAGGAAGACGGACAGAATTTGCTAGAGGGTATTTTAGAACAAATAAAGAATGAAGCGTCTGATCTAGGCCAAAAACATTCCGAAAAAATTGCGCGCATTTTAGCTAACCGGGCAGCGATTCGATATCAAGCAAAGAAACTGCTGTCTGAAGAAATGTCCGCTTTAGTGGAGCAATTGTTTGCGAGCACAAACCCTTCTTATTCTCCGAATGGAGAGCTTATCAGTCGTCAATTAAATGAGATGGAAATCGGTCAATTAATTGGCTAATTCTTTCGCCCGATCCTTTGCCGCAATAATTCCTTTTTGCAATCCTTCTGCTACTTGGTTCTCTTGGAACATTTTCAACGCCGCTTCTGTCGTTCCCCCTTTCGAGGCAACCGCTTGAATCAACTCATCTAACGTCTTGTCACTGGTCTGCATTAAATGATAAGACCCTAACATCGTTTGTTTCACTAAAAGGGAGGCCATCGCTGGCTCGAAGCCCATCTTCACCCCTGCATCAATCATGGCCTTGATTAAATAGAAGAAATACGCTGGACCACTACCACTCAAACCCGTCACCGCATCCAATAGGCTTTCTTCTTCTAAAAAAACCGCACGACCCGTGGAATTAATCAAGTTCTCTACCTTTCGGATATCTGACATACCCACGGCAGAAGCAGCAGCAAAAGCCGTCATCCCCATGCCTAAAAGTGCGGGTGTATTCGGCATCGCACGAACCACTAAATCATGGGATAAACTAGCTTGAATATTCGCAATCGGAATACCGGCCATAATAGACAAGACAATTTGATTAGGCTTTATGAACCGAGCTAATTCAGCAGAAACTGACGGGTAATCCTGAGGTTTAACGGAAAGGATGATCAAATCAGCTGACGCGACTTTTTCCGATATGGTATCGACAACAATCCCGGCTTTTTGCTCTTGTAGTATATCACCTCGCTCCTTGTTCTTTTCAATCAAGATCAGCTCCTGCTTAGAAACTAAATTATATTGAATGAAGGAATTGGCAAAAGCCATCCCCATATTTCCACAACCAATGATCGCTATTTTCATCTTATTTTGTTTCAAATAATTGGGCCAAATACTGGTCCAGAGCAGCTCCTCTCAAACCTTTAGCAATAATTCTTCCTGCAGGGTCTAACAAGAAAGTCTGCGGAATGGAATTCACCTGGTAGGCCTGTGCCCCCGCAGAACTCCAGTATTGTAAATCTGAAACGTGTTTCCAGACTAATTTATCTGTTTCAATGGCCTTTAACCAAGCCTCTCTATTTTGATCTAGACTAACGCCGTAAATCTCAAAACCTTTATCCTTGTAGTTTGCATACGTCTTTACGACATTAGGATTCTCCCGGCGGCAGGGCCCACACCAGCTCGCCCAAAAATCAATCAACACATATTTCCCTCGCAGCGAGCTCAAAGCCAAACTAGGACCCTCCGGAGTTGCTAAATTAATCTCAGGTGCCATGGCACCTTCGTTGACGCCTTGTAATCGCTCTAAATTATGGACAAATTGCTGTACCTGTGGATGAGTCGGTCTCGCTTTGCCTAGCCTATCCGCAATCTCTAACAGCGAGGCCATCTCTTTCTCCGCAGGCAAAAAATTAGTTGCCCAAAGTGCCACTAAATGACTCCCCATTTGAGGAATTAATGCCTTTATTTTAGCTGTGCTTGCAGCCTGCGCCTGTGTAAACTCAGCCTGAATTCGTTTCTCTTGCTTGGGATCTACCTGAATCTCTTGGTTCCATTTGCGCACCTTGGCCTCCATTTCTTTCGAGATGGCCATCAATTCAAGCATAAATTTCACGTTAGGATAATCCCCTTTCAGAGTAAATGCACTCTTACCATCTTCATCGTTGATTCCATCTGCCACGATATCAATCGATTCGCCCCCTTCTAGGATGACGAGCACTTTTTGGGGCTTAGGCGTATCAAAGAAGTTCACTAAATAAAAAGCGCCTTGATCTTTCACCAGACCTTTAAAAGTCACTTTCCGTTGAACTGACGGGCTTGCAGAGTCTATTTTAACTATTTTTCCCGTCTCATTTATATATTCTAAATAGATTTTTTTCCCAGGCACAACCGTCTTTGCCTCGATGTGTAACTCAAAATTTTGAGCTCGTAACGCAGTCGAAATAAACAATATGATCCAGATTAATCTCATTTAGGCTTTCGCTAATTCTTCTGACATTAGTTGATTAACACGCTTAGGATCAGCCGTTCCCTTTGACTTTTTCATCACTTCACCGATGAACAAGGCGATTAAACCCTTCTTTCCTTTTTGGTATTCTTTTACCTTATCTGGGTAGGTCGCGATCGCTTCCTGAACCCAGGTATTTAATTCATCCCCCGATTGCACATTCAACCAACCCTGCTCTTCGACTAACTGAGCTGGTGATTTTGCTGGATTTTCGATAGCCAAAGGAAATAATTGATGTGCCGCTAAATTATGAGTCAAGGTGGTACTCTCCACTAAATCAACTATTTCAGCCAAGGTTTTAGGACTTAGTCCAAAATCCGAAATCGATTGATTCTTCTCGTTCAAATGCGACTTAACAGGCCCCATTAGCCAATTCGAAATAGATTTATAGGCTTTAGAATGAACGGCAACTTCTTCAAAATAGATCGCCATTTCACGCGTATCAGATAAAAAATGCGCATCATAAGCAGGTAAACCAAATTCCTTGACTAACTTTTGTTCTTGTTCCCAAGGCAATAGAGGCATAGCCGCCTTAATCTCTTGTAACCACGTTTCTGAAATTTCTAAAGGAGCTAAATCTGGCTCAGGAAAATACCGGTAATCATTCATCGTTTCCTTCACCCGCATCGAATGCGTTGTCCCCGTATGTGCATCGAAGGTTCTCGTTTCTTGGATGAGTGTACCTCCCTCGTTTAGGACCTTGGTTTGACGAACAATCTCGTGCTCAATCGCGCGCTGAATGTTACGCAAGGAATTCATATTCTTGATCTCCACTTTAGTCCCTAAGGTAGTCGTACCTACAGGTCTAATCGAGACATTCACGTCTGCCCGCAAAGAGCCTTCTTCCATATTTCCATCGCAAATGCCCAAGTAGCGAACTAATTTACGCACCTCAGAAACCAAGGCAAAAGCTTCTTCCGAAGAATGAATCGATGGTTCCGTGACCATCTCGATTAATGGTGTGCCCGCCCGATTATAGTCCAAGAAACTAAATGGATTATCTCCTTCATGTAAAGACTTACCCGCATCCTCTTCTAAATGAATGTGGTGAAACTCCATCTTTTTATTCCCCTCTTTCAAATGAACCACAATAGAACCTCCTATACAAATAGGCGTTTTATCTTGGGTGATTTGATACCCCTTCGGAAGATCAGGATAAAAATAATTCTTCCGATCAAAATACTGTTTAGGAGCAATTTTAGAACCTATCGCTAGGCCCATTTTTATGGCAAATTCCACAACCTTTTTATTCAAATAGGGTAATGTCCCTGGATGGCCTAACGAAATAGAGGAAATTAAGGTGTTCGCTTCTTGACCAAACAGGACAGGGTCGCTCGCGAAAATCTTCGAATTCGTCTGCAACTGTGCATGAATTTCAAGGCCAATAACGGGTTGATAGGAAATGCTCACTGAATAGTATTTATAACCGAGATAGGATATAAAGATACAAAATTCCCGGGTTTAAAGATATCAACTACTTGATTTTGCAGGTACAAGCCGTTTTATGCTTGTAATTATACCAGTAAGCTAAGGTAATAAAAACACCTAGTAAAAGGCCAAAAATCCATTCAATTGACTTCATCCCAACTAAAGCATCCAATACTTTAATAAGCACAGCCATAGCTAAAAAATACAAAGGCAAAGGCTTGCGGTGTTTTCTGAAATCTTGCCATAACAATAGTAAAGCCAATCCAAAACTAAGTACCACTAAAATCCACTCCATCTCCACACTAAAGGCAAATGAACTAGCTAAATAAGGTGCAATAAAGAGAATAATGGGCAGAGTCAGGCAATGAATGGCACACAAGAGTGATAAAAATACCCCAAGCTTTTCCGCCGGTAATAAATGCTTGTATTTTTGTTTAGACATATAGCTAACTATTTAACAATAAGAGGGAAGCTTAAATCTAAATCTGTACTACCCGCATCCTCATCCCCCGTTTTAACCGTACGACCATTCAACGGTGGTTGATGTTTTAATAACAACTGTAATACACCAGATCCAGCAACGTATTGTGTCTTTACTGTCGCTTTCAAACCGACAGGTAAACCATTTTTATCGGAATCCGTAATCTGCACAGATAACAAGGAAGCGGGCATAGGTTTATACACAAATAAGTGGACATCCGACTCTTCCAAAATATCCTCTGTAATATCCTCTAAAGAACCCTTCGATTCGTCTCCTATATAGATCGCAACGGTATAATCTGTATTTCTTGCCAATTGTAGAGTATCAAAAGCTTCCGGTTTTGTACGTGAATCTCCATCAATGTCTCTAAACTTAAAAGAACGAGAAACAGAAGCGGCATCGGTAAAAACAAGCTCTACAGTCGTAATTAATTCATTATCATCCGTAGGTTCAACTTCAAGATCCTTTTTACAGGCCAAAATACCAACTAACACCAGTAAAGAAAAAAATAGCTGCTTCATGTTTATGCAATAGTGTTGCAAATATAAAGAATAAAGCATAAAGCACAAAGAATAGATTAGATTATAGAGTAGAGAGAAGAGATGGCGAAAGGAGATAGTCGATAGTCAAGAGTCGATAGTCAAGAGTCGAGAGTCAAAGACCAAAGTTCAAAGAGCAAAGAGCAATACTCAAATTGCTGAGTGCGTGGGGCCGATATTTCATGAATGAATAAAAAACGAGGCGGCAGCCTCTTTTTTATGCCGTATCTCTACTCTTTGCACTATACTCTCTACTCTATTTTCTGATTACTGATTACTGACTACTGATTACTGATTACTGGCTACTGATTACTGGCTACTCGTTCTTATGCATAAAAAAAGACCCACACTTTTGGTGCAGGTCTTCTATAATAACTTGGAGCTTACTTACTTTCCCGGGTTTGATCCCAGTATCATCAGCGGTGCGGGGCTTAACTTCTCTGTTCGAGATGGGAAGAGGTGAACACCCGTCCTATCGGCTCCATACTTTTTGCAAGGTTTTAGCCTTTAGCCATATTGTGAGATAAAATAAACAGCAGTGTGTAAATTAATAAAAGGTAAGCTTTCGGGTAATTAGTACTACTCGACTTTGACATTACTGTCTTTACATCTGTAGCCTATCGACCGTGTCGTCTACACGGACCCTTCATGGAATACTCATCTTCAGGTCAGTTTCGCACTTAGATGCTTTCAGCGCTTATCTGGTCCCGACGTGGCTACTCAGCTATGCCCTTGGCAGAACAACTGATATACCAGCGGTCAGTCCAACTCGGTCCTCTCGTACTAAAGTCAGAACCTGTCAATATTCCTACGCCCACAACAGATAGGGACCGAACTGTCTCACGACGTTCTGAACCCAGCTCGCGTGCCACTTTAATCGGCGAACAGCCGAACCCTTGGGACCTTCTCCAGCCCCAGGATGTGACGAGCCGACATCGAGGTGCCAAACCTCCCCGTCGATGTGAGCTCTTGGGGGAGATCAGCCTGTTATCCCCAGAGTACCTTTTATCCTTTGAGCGATGGCTGTTCCATACTAAACCACCGGATCACTATATCCTACTTTCGTACCTGATCGACTTGTCGGT
>NZ_CP049835.1:0-210000 GCF_023921165.1 Aquirufa antheringensis | reverse complement strand
TTGTGCAATTAAGGCATCAGAGGCATTACTCAATAATTCGACTGCATCCTTTGAGAAGAGTAGGGCAGAAGCTTCAATGACTAGAGCACATATGTCTGCGCCATGAACTCGCGTAGTTACTTCTTCTGCAACGGCCTTTTGTAAGATGCGCAAGTGGGGTGCTTCTGCGTGGGCACGCTCCATTTCTTCGATTTGGTCCTTCGTATATAAAGTGAATACGCGGATCAGGCGAGGGACGTCTGCATCAGCGGCATTTAGCCAAAACTGATAGAAAGCGAATGGAGATGTTTTAGAAGCATCTAGCCAAACATTACCCGATTCGGACTTGCCAAACTTAGTTCCATCCGCTTTTGTTACTAAAGGAGTCGTTAATGCGAAAGCAGCACGCTCCGTCGCATCTTCATCATGTCCTTCTTTACGACGAATGATTTCTGTACCTGTGGTAATATTCCCCCACTGATCAGAACCACCCATTTGAAGGCGTACATTTTTGTGCTTATATAAATGGTAAAAATCGTAGCCTTGTAGTAATTGGTAAGAGAACTCCGTGAAAGAAATGCCGGTTTCTAGGCGCTTCTTAACGGAGTCTTTGGACATCATATAATTAACGGTTAAGAATTTACCTGCTTCACGTAGGAAACCTAGGAAGCTGAATTCTTTGAACCAATCGTAATTATTGACCACCTCAGCGGAATTAGCTCCAGAATGGAATTCCAAAAATTTCTCCAGCTGGGCTTGAATACCTACTTGATTTTCGCGTAACGTATCTTCTGAAAGAAAATCACGTTCTGCTGATTTTCCTGAAGGATCACCAATCATACCGGTGGCACCACCTACTAAGGCAATAGGCTTATGACCTGACAATTGAAAATGCTTTAAGAGCATAATCGCCGCTAAATTTCCAATGTGAAGACTCGGTGCAGTAGGGTCGAAACCGATATAGGCTACCGTCATTTCTTTGGCAAGCTGATCCTCTAAACCTGGAATCATATCGTGTAACATCCCTCTCCAACGTAATTCTTCTATGAAATTTGTCATAATGTATTCTTTTTTGCAAAAGTACTAAATATCCTTCTTTTTAAATAATAGAGACGAATCCCCGTAACTAAGGAAGCGGTAATCGTTTGCCAAAGCCGTGTCGTATACCCGTCTCCAATCATCCCCAATTAAAGCGGCGATTAATACTAAGAGGGTAGATTTAGGCTGGTGGAAATTCGTCACGATGCCATCACAGAAATGCAAGGTGTAGCCTGGCATAATCAGAATCTCCGTTTCTGCGACCCATTGATGTATATTGTTAGCCTCCAAATAACGAATAATGGCCTCTAAGGAGTCCTTTATACGAATGGTCGAACGCAATTCGTAAGCAAATTCTTTGGGGATAACGAGAACTCCGTTATCCATAGGCCTTTTTTCAAGTAGCCAAACGCCACTCCAATACAAGCTTTCTAAAGCGCGCAACGCCGTCGTTCCTACCGGAATGAAAGGTCCTCTATGGGTTAAAAGTGTTTTTATTAATTCATGGGTGAAAACCAATTGCTCTCGGTGCATGGGATGGTTTCGGACATCTTCTTCCTTTACAGGTAAAAAGGTGCCAGCGCCCACGTGCAAGGTGAGATAGGTTTTAGGGATATTACGTCGATCTAAATCGGCTAATACCTCTTCAGAGAAATGCAAGCTAGCGGTAGGAGCCGCCACAGCACCTAATTTTTCTGAGAAAAGTGTCTGGTAGCGATCACTATCACTTAGTTCCGTATCCCTCTCCATATAAGGGGGGAGGGGTATTTTACCAATTTCATCTAAAATTTCGGCAAAAGGTTGGTCTGTATTCCAATTGATTCGAATGTGATTTTCTTCCCTATTCACCCACCAAAAGGACAATGCCCCTCTTGTTAAGACATCCTGCTCTTTCCAGCGCTTTTTGTTCCCCACTAGGCATTCCCACACGATTTCTCCCTTGCTTTCCATCAATTGCTCGGTAGGAGCCGAATTCGAAATAGGGTGTAATAGAAATAGTTCAATCGCCACGCCGTTTTCCTTGAATAAAGGAATGCGGGCTGGAATGACTTTGGTATTATTAAAAATTAATAAAGCATTCTCCGGTAGATAATCGGCAAGATTTCGAAAGGAATTGTGTTGGATTTGTCCTTCCTTGTAAATCAAAAGCTTTGAATCGTGGCGATTAGCTAGAGGAAATTGAGCGATTTTCGATTCAGGTAAGGGGTAATCAAAGGCCTGAATGGGAATATTCGGCATTTGAATACTCATAGTTCCTCTTCGAATTTAGGGCTAGCAAAAAGTCGGACAGGTAAATAGATTAACCATACTAATAAGAAAACGATTCCTAGCATAGGAATGTAGCTATAATCGGTTTGGTAGGTTCTTTCATCGTTCAGCATTAAAAGCGCCCTCATTACTAAAATGAGATACGTATTAATGAGCGCTGGGAAGAAATGAAGCCAGTTAATGAACGTGTTTTTAACGGTAGCGTTTCCTTTTTCAGCAAAAACAGGTAGGATTTGCCCCCATTTTTCGGTTGGAATTTTATCGATTGCCTTGATCAACAATAGGGTTAGAACGTTCAACAAGGTAATGATTCCGGCTACTAAATAGAAAACCTCCTCTTTAGGTAGAAATCCATCACCACGTCCCGTTTCACCAAAATGCACTGCCGTAGGGTCAGGAAGCCCTCGGTATATAAATAATAGAGAGATGCCGAATGCCACCATGGACAAAATTCGCCAAACTCGAGATGCAAAATGGTCTATCGACATAGTTGAATAAAATGTCTGCAAAATTAGTTTTGAAAATCATACCGACCTAATCTTTATTTCTATTATTTTTGTAGATAACCCCAATAGAATGGCAATTTATACGAAGAACGGTGATGGAGGATTTACCCGCTTAGCGGATGGAAAAGGATTGTCTAAATCAGATGTTCGAATGGACGCGATTGGGGATATCGATGAATTAAATTGCCATATTGGTGCACTGGTTTGTCAGATAGAAGCTCCACTGGCTGAAAAATTACAATCTATCCAGTCTAGTTTATTCGTGTTAGGAGCTCACGTTGCGAGTGATTCGAAAGAATACCTAGGCAACATGAAGTTGATTTCCTTGCATGACATTGTAGCAATCGAGGAAATGATTGATGAAATAGATGGTAAAATAGCGCCGATGCGTTTCTTTATTTTACCAGGAGGACATCCCACCATCGCTGCGGCTCAAATTACCCGTACTGTTTGTAGGCGTGCTGAACGTAGTTTAATTCGTTGGGTGCAAGTAGAAGAAAAAGAAGATTATGCGACTGCGATCGCTTATTTGAATAGATTATCCGATTACTTATTTATGATGTGCCGTTATTTGCACCATTCGTTGGGTATCCCTGAGATACCTTGGAATTCCGGCAAGTAGAAACAAAAACTTATGCAAATTACCATTCAAAAAACGCCTACATCTCGCTTGAGCGAGGTTGATTTTGACAATTTGGCTTTTGGCCGCAGTTTCGCTGATCACATGCTCGTCGCTGAATATGCGGATGGAGCCTGGAAATCCGTCCAAATCCAGCCTTATGGACCCTTATCCTATCAACCTGCGATGATGTCGATCCACTATGGTCAGGCCATTTTTGAAGGAATGAAGGCCTATCGCTCTAAGAAAGGAGACGTTTTGGTATTTCGTCCAGAAGAGAATATGAAGCGTTTCAATAAATCTGCGCTTCGTATGTGTATGCCGGAGGTGCCTGAAGAGATTTTCTTGGGAGGTTTGAAGCAATTGATACAATTAGACAATGCTTGGGTGCCAGAAAAAGAGGGTTGCTCTTTGTATATCCGTCCGTTTATGTTTGCGACAGACGAATACGTGGGTGTTTCTCCTTCGACAACTTATAAATTTATCATTTTCCTTTGTCCTGTGGGATCGTATTATTCAAAGCCTTTACGCGTTCGTGTGGAGACTGAATATATCCGTGCTGCGAAAGGTGGGGTAGGTTTTGCAAAGAATGCAGGTAACTATGGTGGTTCCTTATATCCTACCATAGAAGCGAATAAAGCAGGTTACGATCAGATTATTTGGACGGATGCGGCGACTCACCAATATGTGGAGGAAGCGGGTACAATGAACTTGATGTTTATTATTAACGGAGCCTTAGTGACTGCGCCTACGGGGGACACGATCTTAGATGGTGTAACACGTAAGTCGGTGATTCAGATTGCCAAAGATTGGGGTGTGGAAGTACAAGAGCGACTTTTATCCGTGAAGGAATTAGTGGAAGGGATTAGTTCGGGAGCGGTAACTGAAGCTTTCGGAGCAGGTACTGCAGCTGTAATTGCGCCTATTCAAACGATTGGTTTCGAAGGAAAGGTTTACGAATTACCTCCTCGTAAAGAATCTGACTTCTCTGCCAAAGTATTTACGGAGATCAGCCAAATTCGTTTAGGCGAAATCGCTGACACACGTGGCTGGATTTACAAAATTTAATGAATGGCTTTAAAGCTAAGTTTAATACCCGGATCTTTCAGAGTACTTACATTCTCTAATTCGATTCGGGTATTTTTGTTTTTAGTCCAAAGGATTTGCTTTCCTTTTACTTCAGATGGACCAAATTTAGCATCTAAATAAACTTTCCAGTGGTCAATTAAGGGTTGAACATCTGCGCTTGATTCGACAAAAATATCAAAGTTGATTTCTTGTAATTCATTCTGATCGTTAGGAATGTAGGTAATATCACTAAAATTCAAATCAGTGTCATCGAAATACAAGGTGTAGGATTGGCCTTTTTCTGGTTGTGATTCTGCAAGGGCTAACGTATCTTTCAGACTAGACATAGCTTGTCCCCAAGTAGCATTTCGAATAATTTGTTGGGGACTTAAGCTCAGTTTTTGTACCCATTCTCCGCTATCATTCCAGGCAGCAGTGACAGATTCCTGCTGGGCACTTTCCTTATTCTCGTTCTTCTTCTCTTGATTACAAGAGGTGACAAAAATAAATAAGGCGAATAAAGGAACGATTAGTTTATTTAACGGGTTTTCCATAGTAGTGAAAATCGAGCAAAGGTTTTTTATTTGCCAAAAATAAATGAATTTCGCCATTGATAATAAAAAATGTTATTTTTGGAAAAATTATGATGTAAAAGACTTCGAGTCTTCCCAGATATACAAGATTATTAGTGGTTAGGTATTTTTAAAATGAGCCGGTCTTTGATCGGCTTTTTTTTGGCTAAAATTCTCTGCCAATACTGACCACTAAGCCTGATTTACCACTATTCACGACGGGGACACCTAATTTGCAGACAAAATTATAGTAGGTGACGATGTCAAACCCAAGGCCCATACCGTAAATCCAGCGATTCGAGAAGCGACTGGATGTTAACTCCGGGTTTGCTTGGTATACATAGGCAAAATCGAAAAATACGGTAGGATAGATGGAGAGAGGAACCTGGTTAAATTGTTTGTAGGGGATAATTCGAAGCGGTATGATTTTGTTGAATAATTGGTATTTGAACGTGTTTTTTGATAATAGATAATTGGTGCCATCAATCACGTTTAACTCATAGCCTCTTACATTGTCATTTCCATAACCAAGGGCTAGAATGTTTGCATAAGGGATATTTTTATTCTCCTGAGTTACTTTAGCTTTCCACTGAGAAGTGATAAAAAAGTTAGAGCCTAAGTCGAAAAAATAGGCAACAGAGGCTCTCAGGTCCCAATAATTCAAGGCGTCTTGGGCTAAAATCCCATAAAAATTATAGGCAAAATCGATCTTTTTACCTCTCAATGGGTAGGGAGCGTAATCTCTGAAATCGTAAGAATAGGCGTAGGTCAACTGTAAAAAGTTTTGTTCGTTTGATCCTTTGTAATAATAATTAGGGTTTAATTGTCTTATTGTATCTGCGACTACTGAATGGCTGTATCGTATTTCAGCGAAATGAAAATCATAGAACTTGAGTCTTTTTCGAAGGCTCAAAGCCCCGCTCCAACGTTCACGTAAGATTTTATTACTACTCAACGTATTGAGCGTATCATTAACCGTTCGAAAGGCTAAATTTTTGTTCGTGATATAGGTGAGTGAGGCACCTAAACCCAGTGTTTTTTTAGGATCAATATAGGGGTTCGAGTAGCCTAATTCAAGACGTTGTGTAAACCCTGTCTCGGCTTTGAGGCTGAGTTTTTCATTTCGCCCCATAAAGTTGTTATGAATCAAATGGGCGCCATAGATCGTGCGCTCCATGGAATGCCCTCGGGACCACCAGTCGTTTAAGTTTCGGTCCGCTAATTGGAAAACGGGGTAGCCTAATAAATACCACTGTTCTAGGAATTCATAGGTAATGATAATGTGTTGTGGTTTGTTTTGGTGATAATCGCCCTTAACCCAAATGAATAAATTCGTATTCGTTAATTTACGGCGGTTGAACTCAAGCCTTGAGTCGATTTCTGCTACTTGAAGCGTATCTCCTGAGTTTAAGTCTAACTCCCTGCGAAGTATATTGTCTCTGGTTTTTTCATTTCCTTTGAAAATGACACTATCTACGATGACATACTGTGCCTGAGCTGCTTCTTGTATAAAAAAGCAGGCAAAAAGTACGAGGTATAGGCGGAAATAGTTCACCTCGCAAGGTAAAAATTTTAATCCATTAGTTCATAAACAATTGTCTCAGGATGAGCGTACCAAGCCTCGAAATGAGCTTGGTATTTTTTCTCTATCGAGGGACGTTTTATCTTCATTGTAGGCGTAAGGCATTCATTTTCGATATTCCAATCCTCTTTCACTACGACGATTTTTTTCAAATGTTCATAATTTTTTAATAGTGGATTTACTTCTTGACGTAATTCGGTAAATGCCTTGTGCAATTCTCCTTGATCTTTTGACTTTCCTAGAGCACTTAACACGACTAAACCAATCGGTTGAGGCAAATTAACTCCTACCACACACACTTGTTCGATGAATTCGTGTGTATTTAGCTTGTTCTCAATAGGCGCAGGAGCCACATAATGACCTTTGGCCGTTTTGAAATTATCCTTCACACGGCCTATGATAGAAATAAAGCCTTCCGGATCTAATTTGCCTTGGTCTCCCGTTTTCAGCCAGCCATCCTCCGTAAATAATTCTTGCGTTAATACGGGCTCTTTAAAATAACCAGTAGAATTGTAGGGGGCACGCATTTGGATTTCTTGCGTAGTTGGATCGATGCGAGTTTCGCAATCCGGGTGAATTCTGCCTACATAGCCTAGTTTTATTTGGTCACGAGGCATGACAGCGTTAAGGCCCATATTTTCAGTCATGCCATAGGCTTCCTGAATATATATCCCCAGTTTTTGAAACCAAATCAGTAGTTCAGTCGTAATGGGAGCTGCGCCACTTACGGCTAATTTCGTTTGATCTAATCCGAGACCTTTTTGAATCTTTTTCTGTATCAACCTGTTGATTAAGGGTATACCTAGGAGTAGATTTAGTTTCTTTTGGCCGCCTATTTTTTGTAAAATGCCCTCCTGAAATTTTGCCCAAATTCGTGGTACCGCCAAGAAATGGGTCGGTCGAGCGCCGGCAAGGTTTTTTGAAAAGGTTTCTAGGTTTTCAACAAAATAGATCGTGCCGCCTGCAGCAGTTGCCGCAAATTCGACAAAATTTCGTTCGGCAATATGGCAAAGGGGAAGGTAGGATATAAAGCGAGTCTCCGGCATATCCAATAAGGCAATTCCACGCGCCATATTGATTCCCGCTTCGATACCACCGTAGGTGATCATAACACCCTTAGGCATACCTGTGGTGCCTGAGGTATACACGATGGTGGCGATGTCCTCCGGTTTTGGCTGCGGAAGTGTTTGAATTTCTTTCGTCAGGTGTAAAAGTTCCGACCACTGAATTCCCGTTTTTTCCGAACTTTCAGGCGTGTGTAGAAGTAAAATATGGTCCGGTATCCCGTCTTTGATTTGGTCCCAATGATCTAATTTGCCCACGATCAAAATTTGGCATTCGGAATGCACTAACACTTGATGTAACTGATCCTTCGTTAAGGTGGCATAAAAGGGTACTGAAATTCCTCCTGCAGCGGCAATAGCTAGGTCTGCCATCATCCAATGAGCAGAATTCTTCGAGAGAATACCCACATTTTTTAGGCCATCCTTAAGGTTATTTTGAATGAACTGAGCAATTCGTTTTACCTCAGATGCTGCAGCGGAATAGCTGTAGTCAATGTATTGGTCGCCAATTGGTTGGCGTAAATAGATTCGGTTAGGTTGTTGCTTAGCCCAATGAAGAAAGTTCTCCAAATTGCTTTGGTAATGGGAGATCATACAAGGTGTTTAGAGGTCAATTAGGCAGTGAAAATAAAACTAATTTCCTTTAAATCATAGGACTCTACCGTGAATTCTTTTTCAATTTCTAATAATCCTTGCTCGTTTACGCCTATAATTTTACCTTCAAATTGTCCGTTTGATGTCTCATAATGGGCCCATTGTGATCGTCTAAACAAACGTTCGTGGTAGATTTCGTCAAGGGTAGGAAATGCTTCACGCGTAAATAAGTCGTACGATTCTTCAATACCTTGCGAAATGTATGAATAGATTTCAGTCAGGGGGATTTCCTGTTCTAGTTGTAGGTAGGAGCGTAGGGAAGTACCCCGGATATTTTCAAATTGTCTTTGATTGATATTAAGGCCAATTCCAATGATGGAAAAGCTCCATTGACCGGCTTGAAAATTATTCTCAATTAATATGCCGCCCATTTTGACTCCATCCAAGTAAATGTCGTTCGGCCATTTGATTTCGAAGTTAAAACTTTCACCTTGTGTGGCTCGGGACCAAGCCTCTAATCCAGCTAAAATTCCAATCGCTACTGCTTTGCTCAAGTAAAATTGTTTGTCCAATAAGCGGTGTGGTGGACGTAATAAAATGGAAAGAGTTAGATTTTGATGAGGTTGGGCATTCCAAGTGTTCCCTCTTTGGCCTCTCCCTGCCGTTTGATGTCCTGCAATCCAGGCAAATCCCTCCGGTAAATCTCCCTGTAAGGCCTCTGAGAAAGCCAAAGAATTAGTCGATGGACAAATGTCTAGATATTTACTGTTTTTGCCAACGAAGCGGGTAGGAGCGTGGTAATTGTTCAATTATTATTTGTAATTTTAGGGTTACAAGAACAAATTTAGATTTTTATTCGTTATTGGTTTCTTGTTACACAAATTAATACAGAAAAAACATTTATGAGTAAAACTCTTAAGAAAGCCGCAAAGCAAGTCGATGCGTCTGAGGAAATAGTGAGCTGGGTGGTAAAAGGCATGCAGGATAAAAAAGCACAAGAAATTACGGTGCTAGATTTACGTAAAGTAGATAACGCTTTTACGGACTTTTTTGTGATTTGTTCAGGTACTTCAGATACCCAAATCGATGCAATTGCTGATTCAGTGGATAAGGAAGTGTGGGAATCAGGAAAAATTCATGTACATGCAGTTGAAGGTAAAGCAAATCGGGAATGGATTTTGATGGATTATTACGATGTCATCGTACATGTATTTTTGAAAGAAAAACGTTCCTTCTTTAAACTAGAGGAGCTTTGGGGAGATGCTAAATTTACAGTCATCCCAGATTAATATTATTTTAGATTTATAGAACCTTTGCACCTAACAAGGTGTTTAATGCCCAACAATAAAAATCAAAATGGCGAAACAAGGGAACAATTTTAAAAATGCAAAGCGCTCTGGCTTACAACCAAGAATGCCTAAAAAGCCAGTAGGAGGATTCCAAAGCTGGATGGTCGTAGGTCTAGTCATTGCCGTGATCAGTCTATTTTTCTTTTCAAAGGAAACGACGTTGCAACCCATTACCATCAAGCAATTTGAATCTATGTTGATTCAAAAAGAGGTAGAAAAAGTGGTCATTGTGAACGATAAAATTGTCGAGGTTAGTCTAAAACCGACTTTTATCCCAAAGTATTTCAAGAAAAATACGACGCAGAAATTAGTTCCTGCGGCTCAGGTGCCTCACTTTGAATTTGAGATTAATTCGAAGGAAAGCTTTGAGCGTTTCTTAGAAGATCGCCAAAAAGCCTTCCCTCGGAATGAGCAAATCATGGCCTCTCCAGAGACCAGAACGGGTCCTTTGGACTGGTTAGGAACCTGGGGTTTCTTTATTTTAATGGGTCTAAGTTTCTATTTCTTATTCTTTAGAATGGGTGGAGGAGCTGGCGGCGGTGGCCAAATTTTCAACATCGGTCGCTCCCGGGCTACGTTAATTGAAGGAGAATCTAAAGTGAAGATTACGTTCAATGACGTTGCTGGTTTAGATGAAGCAAAAGAAGAGATTCAAGAGATTGTTGAGTTCTTGAAATTCCCTAAAAAGTTCACTGATTTAGGGGGTAAAATTCCGAAAGGAGCCTTATTAGTAGGCCCTCCAGGTACGGGTAAAACCTTGCTAGCGAAAGCAGTGGCAGGGGAAGCTGGCGTTCCATTCTTCTCATTATCTGGTTCTGATTTTGTAGAGATGTTTGTGGGTGTAGGTGCAGCTCGTGTGCGTGATTTGTTTAAGCAAGCAAAGGAAAAAGCACCTTGTATCATCTTCATTGATGAGATTGATGCGGTAGGTCGCTCTCGGGGTCGTGGCTCTATGCCCGGTGGCAATGATGAGCGCGAAAATACCTTAAACTCTCTTTTAGTCGAGATGGATGGATTTGCAACAGATTCAGGAATCATCATTATGGCGGCTACAAACCGACCAGATGTATTGGATCCAGCCTTATTGCGTCCAGGTCGTTTTGATCGTCAAATCTCGATCGACAAGCCCGATATCATCGGTCGTGAGGCAATTTTTAAGGTACACTTGAAGCCGTTGAAATTAGCGGCTGATACAGACCCTAAAGAATTAGCGGCACAGACTCCTGGTTTTGCAGGTGCTGAGATTGCCAATGTGTGTAACGAGGCGGCTTTAATTGCGGCTCGTCGTTCAAAGACAGCGGTGGATATGAATGACTTCCAAGAGGCGATGGATCGCGTGATTGGTGGTTTAGAGAAGAAAAACAAGTTAATCTCTCCAGAAGAGAAGAAAATAGTTGCGTTCCACGAAGCAGGTCATGCGATTGCAGGTTGGTTCTTAGAACACGCAAACCCACTAGTGAAAGTTTCCATCGTACCACGTGGTGTTGCTGCGTTAGGTTACGCACAATACTTGCCTAAAGAGCAGTTTTTGTACCGTACAGAGCAATTGATGGATGAGATGTGTGTGACTTTAGGCGGGCGTGCAGCAGAGGAAATTGTCTTTGGCAAGATTTCTACGGGTGCACAAAATGACTTAGAGCGTATTACGAAATTAGCCTATTCGATGGTGACCATTTATGGCATGAACGAAAAATTAGGCAATATCTCTTATTACGATTCGAAAGGATCGGAGTACCAGTTTAACAAGCCTTATTCAGAGACTACTGCGCGTGAAATTGATGAGGAGGTTCGTAAAATCATCAAGGAGGCTTACGACCGCACGAAGAAATTGTTAAAATCGAAGCAAGATAAATTGACCATTTTAGCTGAGCAATTATTGCAGAAAGAGGTTTTATTCCAAAGCGATTTAGAAGCCTTAGTAGGTCCTCGTCCATTCGAACAATTGACTTCCTACCAAGAGTTTATTAAAGGTGAGACCGAGAAAAAACGCAAGGTGGCGAAAGATGAGCGTGATTTAGCAGAGGAGAAAAAAAATGCTCCGAAGAAAGCTCCTGCTACGAAAAAAGCGGTGGCAGAGGTAAAGGTGCCCGCTAAAAAGGCACCAGCTAAAAAGCCAGCAGCTGCTAAAGACGTGGCCGCAAAGCCGAGAGCAAGAAAACCTAAATCAACAGGTACTGATAGTTAAATAATTGGGGCGCCTAACAATCGCCCCATTTTTTTGATATGATTCACATTAATCTGACATCCGGGAAAAAAGTATATTTCGCCTCTGATTTTCATTTAGGTTTTCCGGATGAAAAAACATCCAGAGAGCGGGAGAAAGCCTTGGTTTCTTGGTTAGATCAGGTGCAGTCAGATGCCCAGGATTTATTTCTGTTGGGTGATTTATTTGATTTTTGGTTTGAATATAAAACAGCAGTTCCGCGTGGTTTTGTTCGCTTTCTAGGTAAGCTCTCAGCTTTAGCTGATCAAGGAATTACCCTTCATATTTTTGTGGGTAACCATGATTTGTGGATGTGGGATTATCTGGAGAAGGAATTAGGGGCTAAGATCTACCGAGAACCTCGTGATGTAAAGATCAGCTCTTCGAAAGCTTCTTTTCAGTTGCATGTTGGTCACGGAGATGGCTTAGGCCCAGGAGACACGGGATACAAGATTTTGAAGAACGTATTCACAAATCGAATAGCGCAATGGCTTTTTGGATTCTTGCATCCTAATGTTGGGATTAGTCTTGCTAATTTTTGGTCATCTACTCGTAAGGAAAGTACGATGACTAAAGGCGAGCAAGCTTTTGATCCAAACACGGATTACATTTTATCCTATGTGCGCGAGACGGCTGCATCGAAGCCATCGGTAGAGGCCTTTGTTTTTGGTCATAGACATCATCCCATTGCTCTTCCGCTGCCTTCGGGGGCGACTTATTACAATCTAGGGGATTGGTTTAATCCTCATTTCAAGAATGCTTATTCTCTCCAAATTGATGAAAATAAAATCAACTTTATTCATTTTAACGCTTCTGGCGTTTAATACGTTAGCACAACAATCGACTGAACAATGGCGCCCTGCCATTCATTTTAGCCCTAAGAAAAATTGGACCAATGACCCCAATGGTTTAATCTATATTAACGGGAATTACCACCTGTTTTTCCAGCATAACCCACAAGGTAACGAATGGGGAAACATGAGTTGGGGACACGCAAAAAGTAAGGATTTATTGCATTGGGAGGAATTACCGTTAGCCATTCCACATGGCAAAGAATATATCTTCTCCGGCTGTGTGGTCTATGATAAAGACCATGTTTCGGGTTTAGGTGATCCGTCAAAACCTTTATTGATTGCCATTTATACGGCAGATTATCCGAATACGTTGCAAGAACAGCATTTGGCCTTTTCGAACGATGAAGGTTTAACTTGGACGAAATATGCCCAAAACCCTGTATTAAGCATCAATCTAAAGGACTTTAGAGACCCGAATATTATCTACCATGGGCCATCAAAGCAGTTTGTGATGACGGTAGTTAAACCTTGGGAATATACAGCTCAGTTTTACGGATCGAAAGATTTGATTCACTGGAGTTTGTTGAGCGAATTCGGTCCGCAAGGTGATGTGGACATGATCTGGGAATGCCCTTCTTTGCTAGAATTACCGGTGGAAAATTCGAAAGAGAAAAAGTGGGTCTTAGCTTTATCTAGCCAAGGTCCCTACAAGAAAGCGGTGGGAATGCAGTATTTTGTAGGGAATTTTGATGGTAAAACTTTTACAAACGATGCACCTAAAGAGCAGGTAAACTATGTGGATTATGGTCGAGATTTTTATGCGGCGATTCCATTTTATAATACGGCGAATACAGAAACGTTTTGGTTAGGTTGGATGTTAAGTTGGTCCTATGCTAAAGAACAGCCGACCTTCCCTTGGAAAGGACAAATGTCCTTAGCTAGAACACTTTCATTAGTGCGTACATCACAAGGATTGAAATTAAAGCAGGTGTTGAAGCCTGATTTGACGAAGATGAAACCTAGTTTTGAAGCGAAAAATTTGGTCCTTAAAGGCAGTAAGACCTTATCAGGAATGAAATTTCTTCAAAGTAAGACCTATGTCATAGAGCTAAAAGTAGATGCTGCCAATGCGAAACAATGGGGCATAGAACTAGGGGACGAGGCAAAGCAGAATCCAGAATTGACCCGTATAGGTTTCGATGAGAAGAGTCAAGATTGGTTCATCGATCGACGATTGAGCGGCGAAATTCCAGCCCCAGGTTTTGATGTAATACAATCAGCTCCCTTCCTGGCTGGGGAGGATAAAGTAATGCAACTCGTAGTGGATCGTTCTACCATCGAATTGTTAGCTCAAGACGGGTTAGTGGCTATCAGCTCTTTGCGTTTTCCTAAGAAAAAAGAAACAGTTCGTTTAGTGTCTTTGGGAGGTGAACTCCGGATAAAGGAATTGCGTATTTGGGAGGTTAAATAGGGATTTTTTACTATCTTCGAATGCTAAAATTTTAACCAAGAAACGAATGTCGCAATTTCACACACGCTTAGAGGTCATGACTGAATTGGCCAAAAACATGGACTCCTATGTGAAGGACTATTTAGTCCCGATCGAGACCAATTGGCAGCCAGCAGACATGTTACCAGATTCCACGAAGGATTCATTCTTTTCGGATGTGAAAGCTCTGCAAGAAGCAGCGAATGAATTGCCTTATGATTATTGGGCTGTTTTAGTAGGTGATACCATTACGGAAGAAGCTTTGCCTACCTATGAATCTTGGTTATTAGCGATGGATACTGTTAATCAGGTAGACCAAAACGATGGCTGGACGCGGTGGATTCGCAACTGGACCGCTGAAGAAAACCGTCATGGAAATTTATTAGGCACGTATCTTTATTTATCTGGAAAGGTGGATATGAAAGCGGTAGCCGTTTCCACTCAATACTTAATTGCAGATGGATTTGATATCGGAACTTCCGCGGATCCGTATCGCAATTTTGTGTATACTTCGTTTCAAGAATTAGCAACTAACATTTCTCACCGTCGCACAGCTTCTTTAGCCAAGCAACACGGCAACTCTCTTTTATCTCGTATGTGTGCGCAAATCGCCGCAGATGAGTTACGTCACCACAAGGCATACCGTGCTTTCGTTTCGGAAATCTTTACACTAGATCCGAATGAAATGATGCTTGCCTTTGCGGATATGATGAAAAAGAAGATTGTGATGCCCGCTCATTTCTTGCGGGAGATCAATGGTGCAAAGAGCTCTTTATTCGAACATTTCTCTGATGCGGCTCAGCGTTTAGGCGTGTATACGACGAACGATTATGTGACCATCATGAGGGGTTTAATCAGCGACTGGAATATTGAAAACATGACCGGTCTGAATGAATCAGCTGAGAAAGCGCGTGATTACGTAGCCAATTTGCCAGCCCGTTTAGAAAAATTAGCAGATCGAGTTAAGGTGCCAGAATTAGCGTATCCTTTCTCTTGGATTGCCTAAACTAGTATGTCTAAGAAATTGTCGATGGATGAGCTGAACAGGCTCGACGTATCCACTTATAAAAGCACGGAAAAGTTCCCTTATGTGATCGTTTTAGATGACATCAGGAGTATGAATAACATTGGCTCCGCCTTTCGGACTGGAGATGCCTTTAAGTGTGCTGCCATTCATTTGTGTGGAATCACAGCGCAGCCTCCGCATCGGGAGATTTCAAAAACGGCCTTAGGAGCTGATGAATCAGTGGACTGGGTCTACTTTGAGGATGGTGCTTCTAGTCGCCAGGCTTTGCGCGCAGCGGGATACCAAATCGTTTGTGTAGAACAGGTGCAGGGTTCTGTTTCGTTAGAAAAATTCGAGCCGGCAAAAGATCAAAAATATGCTTTTGTGTTCGGAAACGAGGTTTTTGGGGTAAATGATGAATGGATTCAAGAGGCTGATTTTAGCTTAGAAATCCCTCAGTTTGGTACGAAACATTCCTTAAATGTATCAGTGAGTATGGGGGTCGTTATTTGGGATTTTGTATCCAAAATCATCGCTTAATTTCGCTTATCCTGTTTATTTTGCGTTCATCCTTTTACCAGGATTTGAACGCATTTTTTGTTTAAATTCGTCTAGTTAATTTTACTCTATGATCTTATCAATTCAACAGGTGGTGAAACGCTATGCGGATCACACAGCCCTCGCCGGTGTCAGTTTGGAAATTCCCAAGGGCCAAATATTTGGTCTTTTAGGGCCCAATGGAGCCGGCAAAACCTCACTCATACGCATCATTAATCAGATTACTGCACCAGATGAGGGACACGTATTGTTTGATGGCGAACTTTTGCAGCCTAAGCATGTGGAGCAAATCGGTTATTTGCCAGAGGAGCGTGGATTGTATAAGAAAATGAAGGTAGGTGATCAGCTGATGTATTTAGCGCAATTAAAAGGTCTTTCTAAGGCTGAGGCGCAGAGTAGATTGAAGGATTGGTTCATTCGGTTGGATATAAAGGATTGGTGGTACAAGCCTGTGGATGATTTGTCCAAAGGTATGCAGCAAAAGACCCAGTTCATTGCGACGGTCGTGCACGAGCCGAAATTGTTGATTCTAGACGAACCCTTTTCGGGTTTTGATCCCATTAATGCGAATATGCTGAAAGATGAGATTTTGGCCTTAAAGGAACGCGGAACAACCATTTTGTTCTCTACGCATCGCATGGAATCTGTGGAGGAATTATGTGATAGTATTGCGCTGATTAATCATTCTCAAGTCGTTTTGACGGGCGAAAAAGAGGAGGTCAGGAACCGCTTTAAGCAGCACGCATTCGAGGTGAGTTATTCAGGAGAATTAGAGGAATCAAAGGCCTTTGATATTATTTCCATTGCACCTGAAAAGAATAAGGCCGTTATTAAGTTAACGGAGCCTAATCAAACAAATAAAGCTATTGCAGCTTTGATCAAGCAGGTCGATTTGTTTGAATTCAAAGAGGTGATTCCCTCGTTTAATGACATTTTTATTCAAGTAGTAGCCGAAACGAAATAAGCGATGAACAAGATATTATTAGTGATTCAGCGGGAGTATTTGACCCGCATTCAAAAGAAATCCTTCTGGGTTGCCTCTTTGTTAGGGCCCATTTTAATTACGGCAATTTATGCAGTTCCCATTTGGTTAGCGACGCAAGATAAAGAGGTGAAGCGAATCGAAATTTTAGACGAGAGTGGTTTGTTTCAAATGAGTGACTTAGTAGACAAGGAAGTCGAATTCAAGCTCGTGAAAAAGCCTGTTTCTGATTTGAAGAGTTCTTTTACCAAAGAGGGGTATGCCGCTTTTGTTCATTTACCTAAGGATCTTTTGACCCATTCAAAAGATATTAAGATTTATTCAGAGAAGAATTTAAGTCTACCGTTGAAGTCTTCGATCGAGCGTGTTATTGAGAAAAAGGTACGCGCCATTTTAATGAAGGACGCTGGTATAGCGTCTGAGGTGTATGAAAAGACCCAAATAGAAGTAAGTAGTGAGACTATTACTGTTTCAGAGAAAGGGGATGAAACAAGCTCTTCCTCTGGAGGTGCGATGATTTTAGCGGGAGTGATGGGTATGTTGCTTTACGTGACCTTATTATTATACGGATCTCAGGTGATGAATGGGGTGATTGAGGAGAAAAGTAGTCGGATAATTGAGGTAATCATATCCTCCATAAAGCCTTATCAGCTAATGTTAGGGAAGATTTTAGGTGTAGGTATGGTAGGTTTGACACAGTTTTTATTGTGGATTGTATTAACTATTGGTTTATCCCAAGTGGCCTCGAAATTCTATAGTGCTAACCCGATGCAACAGAAGGTGGAACAAATCAAAAAAGGAGACCCTGAAGTGGCGAAGAAAATAGAGGATGCTTCGCCGATGGCCGAGGTAACGAAGGTGATCGAAAGCACCAATATTCCACTCATGGTAGGCGGATTTTTGTTCTACTTCTTGTTCGGTTATTTACTTTACAGTTCGTTATTTGCGGCCATTGGAAGCGCGGTTGAAAGTGCTGCAGAGGCCCAGCAATTCACTTTTATTGTCATGCTTCCCATAATTCTTGCTTTCATTATGGCGCAGTTTACCTTGCAAGATCCAGATAGCCCGATGGCATTTTGGGCCTCTATGATTCCCTTTACATCACCTATTAATATGATGGTGCGCTTACCTTATGGTGTTCCGATGTGGGAATTAGCCACCTCTATGATCTTGTTAGTGGTAGGTTTCTTAGGTTGCAGCTGGATTTCAGCCCGTATTTACCGGGTGGGAATCTTAATGTACGGGAAGAAAATCACCGTAAAAGAGATGGCCAAATGGCTCTTTTATAAAGGATAATTAAGTAGTTAGCCAAGTATCTAATTCTTCGGGATTGAACCCAGCAAAACATCTGTTATTCAAGACGAAAATCGGTCGCTTGATGGCAGATGTTTTTTCTTGTAAAAAGGTAAATACATTCAGATTTGTCTTTTCTGCGTCACTTAATTGACGGTAGGTGCTTCCATGCTTGTTTAACACTGTTTCTTCGCCTAATTGCTCGATGAAATAGCGCAATTGGGCGGCTTCGATGCCACTTTTCTTGTAATTGTGGAAGGCAAAGGGAATCCCTTTTTCGTTTAAATAGTCAAACGCTTTTTTCATCGTATTGCAGGCAGGAATTCCGTAAATTGTAAGCATCTTATTGATTTTGGTGGTATTTTTGTGGACTAAGACAAATTTAATACAAAACATCGTATGGAGTATAGAATTGAAAAAGATACTATGGGTAAGGTGCAAGTGCCTGCTCACGTTTATTGGGGTGCTCAAACGCAACGTTCGATTGAGAATTTCCCGATTGCTCAGGATATTAATAAAATGCCAAAGGAGATCATTAGAGCCTTTGCTTACCTAAAGAAAGCGGCAGCCATCACGAACTTCGAGGCTGGCGTCTTAGACGAGGCGAAGAAGAACTTAATTGGTCAAGTTTGTGACGAAATCCTAGGTGGACAATGGGCAGACCAGTTCCCTTTAGTGGTTTGGCAAACAGGTTCAGGTACTCAATCCAATATGAATTGCAATGAGGTGATCGCTTACCGCGCTCACGTTTTACAAGGTGGAAATTTGCTTGATGAGCAAAAATTTGTACACCCGAATGACGATGTTAATAAGTCTCAATCGTCGAATGATACGTTCCCTACGGCGATGCACATCGCTGCCTATCAATCTCTAGTGGAGGTAACGATTCCAGGTATTACGAAGTTGAGAGATACCTTGGCTGCCAAAGCAAAGGCCTTTAAAAACGTGGTTAAAATTGGTCGTACGCACTTTATGGATGCGACTCCTTTAACTTTAGGTCAAGAGTTTTCTGGTTATGTATCCCAGTTAGATCACGGTTTACGTGCCATCAACAATAGCCTTGCACACCTTTCTGAGCTTGCCTTGGGGGGTACAGCGGTAGGAACGGGTATTAATACGCCTAAAGGCTATTCAGAAAACGTAGCGAAGCACATTGCTACATTTACAGGATTGCCTTTTGTCACAGCGGAGAACAAGTTTGAGGCCTTAGCCGCACACGATGCAATTGTAGAGGCTCACGGAGCTTTAAAGACGGTTGCAGTGAGTTTAATGAAGATTGGTAACGATGTTCGTATGCTTTCATCTGGTCCTCGTTCGGGTATTGGTGAGATTTATATTCCTGATAACGAGCCTGGTTCTTCTATTATGCCTGGTAAGGTGAATCCAACGCAATGCGAGGCGATGACGATGGTTGCGGCGCAGGTGATGGGGAATGACGTTGCCATCGGAATTGGTGGTTCAAATGGCCATTTCGAGCTGAACGTTTTCAAACCAGTGATGATTTATAACTTCTTACATTCAGCTCGTTTAATTGGCGATGTGTGTGTCGCATTTAATGATAAATGTGCGGTAGGTATCGAACCGCTACACGATAACATTAAGAAGCACGTGAATAACTCTTTGATGTTAGTAACTGCCCTAAATACGAAGATCGGATACTATAAAGCAGCGGAGATTGCGCAAACTGCTCATAAAAATGGCTCTACACTTAAGGAAACAGCGATTTCATTAGGTTATTTAACTGCCGAAGAGTTTGATGCTTGGGTAAAGCCTGAGAATATGGTAGGCGAGATCAATCTATAAGGAGAGAAAAAATACGCGATTCTCGTCGCCAATGCATAAAAAAGGTCTATACATTACGTATAGGCCTTTTTTGTTGAATAAGATAGGGGTTTAAGCCATTTTTCTCAATTCTAGACTATAAAACTCGTTAGGGAAGGGGAAACTCGCTGCGATTTCTTCGGCCACTTCTAAGCCTGGCAAAATCAGCGTGACGATCTGAGAAATTTCTCCTCCATCAATTTGTTGGATCAGTCGGCTGTCTAATTTTCCGCTCTGATTTAGCGCCTGTAATTCACCTGAAAATTTTTGGAAAAGCATGTCCGAATAAGTCGATTTTAAGCCCTTTAACCAGGTGCGAATTTGGTCTAATTCTGCCTCCGATGCTAAGCTAGATTCGCTGGAAATTCCGGCTACTGGACCTCGAATGATGAACACAAATCGCTTCATTATAAATTGTATTATTTTTATATTTTAGAATTCAGATTGAAATTTATCGAAAGGGTTTTCTTTCGGAATTTTAGGTACTGGATTCGATTTTTCTTTCGGTGCGGCCTTTGCTTTCGGTAGGAAAGGGGAGAGCCATTCGTCTAATTGACGCAGCGCATCCTTCTCTAAAGAGTAGTAAATAAAGACTCCGTTTCTGCGAGTACTCACTAATCCAGCATCCTTTAAAACAGATAAATGCCTGGAGATAGTAGGGGCGGCGTACTCAAATTGATCAAATATAGCGGTAGCAGGAAGTTCTCCTTCCTTTAATAGTTCGATGATTTTCCTTCTGGACTCATCCCCTAAAGCTTTTGCTATGTTCTCTACAGCCATGCTATTATTTGATATTTAGCTAAGTTAATATATAGAATGGATTTCTCCAAATCAGGTTATTGATAAGCTATTTAGCGGTCGCACTAATTAATTAGCAGAATAAACAATTAATAATTAGCGATATTGTAAAGTAAAAATAATGAAAATAGCAATATGGCTAATTAATAAGATTAGAGATTATAGAGTATAGATAAGAGATGGTTAATGGAGGATGGTAGATGGTGGATGGTGAATGGGCGCACTCCTTCGGACTCTTTCCCTCCGGACTGTCTACTGGATACTGATTACTGTCTACTGCCTACTGCGTCACATAAACCCTCTTCACGCGTTCACTGATATTTGTCATCAGTTCGTAAGGGATAGTTTCTGCTTGTTTCGCTAATTCGTATAATTGTATTTTTCCACCAAAGGCTATGGCGGTATCTTCGACTGAAATGTCGGGGAATTGGCTAATATCTACCATGCACATATCCATGCAAATGGAGCCAACGGTAGGGCATAAATGACCCTTTATTTCGAAGCTTCCTTTACCCATTCCCAGGGCTCTAGAATAGCCGTCAGCATAGCCAATTGCGAGGGTAGCAATGCGTCCGGAGCCGTCTAGTTTTCCACGTCTTCCGTAGCCAATTGTCTCTTCTGGGGCGATGTTTTTGATCTGAGAGATAGATGTTTTTAATGTTAATACGTTCTCAATCTTGTTTTTTACGCTCGGATTACCCGTAATTCCATACAAACTGATGCCCAAACGGACCATATCTAGTCGGGCTGAAGGGTAATTTTGGATGGCAGCGGAGTTTGCGATGTGCTTGATTGTTTGATAACCGAGACTTGATTCGATTTCGGAGGCTGCTGAATTGAATCTTTTTATCTGTTCTTCTGTAAAATCTGCGTGTTGTGGGCTATCTGCTGCCGCTAAATGGCTTAATATGCTGGCTACCCATAAATGGGGCATTTGAGCTAAATTTTCGCTTAATTCAGCGATTTCAGATGCTTCAAAGCCAAGGCGTTTCATCCCTGTATCTAATTTGATATGGATTTTGATGTTTTTGCCTTGTTGCATTCCATATTCGTCGATGGCTTTGAGTAGGTCTAAGCTATAGATTTCGGGTTCTAATCCATTATCGGTTAGCTTATCGAATTCTTCTATTTGCGGATTCATCACCATAATAGGTACGAAAATGCCGTGTTTACGTAAGTAAACGCCTTCGTCTGTGTAAGCTACGGTGAGGTAATCTACGCCGCTGTTTTGGAGTAAGGTGGCAATTTCGATGGCGCCGGTGCCGTAGGCAAAGGCTTTGACCATCACCATTAATTTAGTTTTTGGTCCGATGTCCTTTTTAAAATAAGCTAGATTATGCTGTAAGGCATCCAGGTTCACCTCTAATTGCGTTCGATGGGTCTTATTTTCTAAGTTATGAACGAGTTTTTCGAAGTTGTATTTACGCGCGCCTTTTAGTAAAATTTGGCTCGTGTTGATGGTATTAAGTAGTCCAGAAGCAATAAGGTCTTCTGTACTGTGAAATACATCTATTTGATCAAAATTGGTTTTATTGCGGATTATTTGGTCACCTATTCCGATCATTCGATCAATTTTTTGGTGACGAACTAAGGCCGCAATGGTGGTATATAATTCCTTTTCAGGGATGCCTGTTTCGAGGAAATCACTGAGGATTAAGACACTTTTCTTGTGTTTGTTTTTCTTTAAGAGAGGTAAAGCGAGGCGAAGTCCATCCAGGTCATTGTTATAGGAATCATCAATTAAGGTATTTCCACGCAAGCCTTCTTTCATTTCTAAGCGCATTGATACGGGTTTTAATACCCGTGCTTTTAGGCTTAATGTATCGCGATTGAGGCCTAAAATAGAGGCCATAATGAGGCAATGGGTGCTGTTTTCGAGTGATGCTTCATCGTTAAAGTCGATGGAACTATCGATGAAGGTTTCGCTTTGAGCGGCTTTGATCACTTTGATTTGGGCTGTTTTACCTTTTGTTTGCCAAAAAGTGAACAAACCTTTATCTGGGCTAATCGTATTCCATCCAATCAATTCACACGAAGGATTAATTTCCTGCATTATTTGCTTGATGGGATCATCTTGCAGATTGGTGACACGATAGACGAGTTTTTTCGCTCTTTT
This sequence comes from Aquirufa antheringensis, assembly GCF_023921165.1. Taxonomy (NCBI): domain Bacteria; kingdom Pseudomonadati; phylum Bacteroidota; class Cytophagia; order Cytophagales; family Flectobacillaceae; genus Aquirufa; species Aquirufa antheringensis. Next base: position 187,300 of record NZ_CP049835.1, on the reverse strand, counting down.
AAAGAGTTGCAGTTTTTCTCTTAGCTTCTCTTCATCTGAGCTGAAATTAGAGCCGTGTGCCTCACCAAAATGCGTAAAAATACCATAGTCCGGCTTCAGCATCGCTTCGATTTTGTCCATTTCCCCTTTTTGAGAAATACCCGCTTCGAAAATGCCCAAGTTGTGCTTCTCCTGCATCGCCCAGAGGGAGAGGGGAACACCAATTTGGGAATTAAAACTCTTAGGACTTTTAACTACAGTAAACGCATGATTGCAAAGTGTCGCCAGCCATTCTTTGCAAATGGTTTTACCATTTGAACCCGTTATGCCGATGACAGGATATTGAAATTGGGCCCGGTGTTGCTGGGCTATTTCTTGCAAGGTAGCGATGCTGTTTTCAACGACATAAATGTTCGTTTGCTCCCAGTTAGCAGCCTTTTCTGCGATTGGGCCGTGCCATGCAGATTCTTCGACAATAAATTCCCGAACGCCTTTAGCATACAGCGATTCTACATATTGATGCCCATCGTGGTGTAGCCCGTTTACTGCAAAAAAGGCAGTTTTAGAAGGCTCATAAATCTGGCGACTATCTAAACTCAAGAAGCTGGCACGCAGATGGGCAGGGTTTTTATGCTGAATCATGAAAAGGCAAGGGTCAAAGTACTAAAATACAAAAAGGCGAGGAATGTTTCCTCGCCTTCTGCAATTTTATCTGAAATTCCGGTGTTTTCTAAGCTTCTAAAGCAGCCACACCTGGTAAAGTTTTACCTTCCATGTATTCTAATAAAGCGCCACCACCCGTAGAAACGTAGCTAACGCGATCTCCATAACCTGCGTTATTAACTGCAGAAGCTGAATCGCCACCTCCGATAAGAGAGAATGCTCCATTTTCTTCCGTTGCTTTCACGACAGCATCCGCAATTGCGTTAGTTCCGATAGCGAAGTTTGAGAACTCAAATACGCCCATTGGACCGTTCCAAAGAATTGTTTTTGATTTCGCGATCGTTTCTTGGAATAAAGCGATCGACTTAGGGCCGATATCTAAACCTTCCCAACCATCAGGAATCTCACCGCGTTCTACTGTTTGACGATTTGCGTTGTTATTGAAATCATCTGCACAAACGTTGTCTAAAGGCATGATTAAATTCACACCTTTAGCCTTCGCTTTTTCGATTAATTGTTTCGCCAATTCCACTTTATCAGGCTCACAGATCGATTTACCAATCTTTCCGCCTTCTGCTAAAGAGAAAGTGTAAGTCATACCACCGCCGATAATCAAGTTGTCTACTTTGTCCAACAGACGTTCGATAATCAAGATTTTATCAGAGATTTTCGATCCACCCATAATCGCCGTAAACGGACGCTCAGAGTATTCAAGGATCTTTTGTGCGTTATCTAATTCCGCTTGCATCACGTATCCACTCACTTTATCTGAGAAGAATTGACCAATTACCGCAGTAGAAGCGTGCGCACGGTGAGCCGTTCCAAATGCGTCATTAACCCAAACGTTGCCCAAACGAGCTAGTTTTTGCGCAAAATCAACATCTCCTTTTTCTTCTTCTTTGTAGAAACGAAGGTTTTCTAGAAGCAAGATTTCGCCTGCTTGTAAACCGTTCGCTAATTCAACAGCCTCATCTGAGATGCAATCAGTGGCAAATTTTACTTTCACGCCAAAAACCAATGACAAAGGTGTCACCAAGTGTTTCAACGAATATTTTTCAGTAGGACCATCTTTCGGACGACCTAGATGAGACATTAACACAACCGATCCGCCGTCTTTCAAAATCTTTTGGATCGTAGGAATCGTCGCCTTGATTCGGGTATCATCTGTAATTTCGAAACGCTCATTCAATGGAACGTTGAAATCAACACGTACTAGCGCTTTTTTACCAGCAAAATTGAAATTAGCAACAGTTTGCATATTTTTGTTTTGATTTATGAATAAAAGGATAATCCCCTAAAAAGGTAGACAAAGATAAACAATAATGACGAATGATCGAAAAAATGAGGTAGAATTGTCTGCAACCTATTATTGGGATCATTTTAGCTACATTCTGCGTTATATCGATCGGCATTATCTGCCCCTTTTACAGGAAAAGGAAATAGCATTTTTAAAAGATTTTTCTGAACTGACTTTCGCCGCGCAGTGCCTGTATTTGCGTTTAGCGTCGCGTCGGTCGGCCTGTTTTCGGATAGAGAAATTGAAATATCCAGAAATAGGAGATTTAGCGACTCCGCTGCGTGTTTTGCGCAGGTCCGGTTTGCTAACCGATGTTTCCGAAGGAATAGAATCGATTTTTACGAAGCAGGAATGTGTTACTTTGGCCAAAAAACAAGACATCAAAATTCCTAGTTCTGCCTCTAAAGAAGAGGCTGCGGCACTCGTTTCATCCTCTGACTTAATCACTGCATTTTCTTCTGGTGTGGTTGCACCCGCGAGAGTGGAGGTGTTTGCGTTCATTCAGTTCTTGTTTTTTGGGACGCGATCTCGGGATTTAACAGACTTCGTGGTGCGTGATTTAGGGCACCGTGCCTTTGTGGAAGTACAGGAAGAAGACTTAAAACCCTATTTTCAAACCAGAGAAGAAGCGGAACAAAAATGGGCCATTTCGATGTGGAGGGAATGGTTTTATACGACCATCGTAAGTGCAGATGAGGTGCTGGCTTCCTGGCGAGTGCATATGTTGCCCTTAGCTTCTTCCTTGTTAGAGCCATCGGTTCGTGCATTTGAAAAGACCTGTTACGCTTTAGGTCGTTTGTTAGAGCGCGAAAAGGCTTATGTAGAGGCTTTGGAAGTATATGAGGTTTCCTTAACGGGTGCTTCTTTAGAGCGGCGTGTGCGTGTTTTGCAGAAAATGGGGGAGTTAGAGGAAGCCATTGCTTGGGCTCGTGTGGGATTAGAGCTGTGCGTGTCGCCCACGGAGATTCATTTTTTCGAAGATTTTTTGGCCAAACAAGCCTCTAAAAAATCCATCAAACAGGTAACTGCCTCGCTCAAGCAGGCTGAATTGATTGAAATATCGCCGGAATACATTGGTCAAGTGGAAGCAGGAGTGGTTGCCCATTTTCAGGCAGAGGGCTATTATGCGGCTTTTACAGAGAATCAGATTTGGCGTAATTTCCTCGGTCTTTTCGCTTGGGATTTGATTTTTGCCGACCGAAAAGAGGGCTTTCACCACCCTTTTCAATGGGCTCCGAGTCATTATGGAAAAGAAAGTTTTGCGGGTGAATTGCCGTTGCATTTATTAGGGGATCGGGTCAGTTTATTAGCTCTTTTACGCTCCCGTGCTGAGGCAAATCATGGGGCTATGAATCCCTTAGTAGATTGGTATTCCCTCGATTTCGATCTGATGGAGCGGTTTTTGCAAGTGATGCCTCCGGATGGGTTGGCCGCAATAGCTCAATACTTATGGGAACATTTAGGCACACACGTCAAGGGCTTCCCTGATTTATTTATCCAAAAAGGAGAGGAATTTGCCTTCGTCGAAGTGAAGTCTCCGAATGACCATTTATCGGCTATTCAGCATTTTTGGCACGATTTTATGAGAAGGAATGGGGTGGGGGTGAGGTTGGTGCGGTTGAAATATCTAGAGTAGAGATGGTGAATGGTAAGTGGTGAATGGTGGATGGTGGAATCGCCTGTGGCGATGAGTATAGTGGTTTAGAGTAGAGATGGTGGATGGTAAGTGGTGAATGGTGGATGGTGGAATCGCCTGCGGCGATGAGTATAGTGGTGCGGCCTCCGGCCTCATTTACTAACTACTGACTAGTGTCTACTGATTACTGTCTACTGATTACTGCCCACTGCCGACTGCCCACTGACTAAGCGACACAGTCGCGACTAGGCCGCAGGCGACTAGGCAGCGAAGCTGCGACTTTTTTAACAGAATTTATTTGAGCGAGGCTCAAATAAATTCTGTTAAAAACTTGACATCACCTGAAAAATACAATACGTTTATAACGAATCTAAAACGTTCTTTTTTCTGTCAGCTTTGCTAAGATTCCCAAAGCGTGTTTCACCATTAAATTTTAAGCTTATGAAAGTGCAAGTTCACGCGATCCACTTTACTGCGGACCGCAAATTGGTAGAAAGCATTCAAGAAAAGTTAAACAAGTTAGATACCTTTTATGACCGAATAACCGGGGGTGAGGTGTTCCTGAAAGTGGCGAAAAGTCTAGGAAAGGTAAAGGAGAAAATGTTAGAAATTAAGATCACAGTCCCCGGGGCGGTGTTATTTGTGAAAGAAACAGCGAAATCATTCGAAGAGGCATTAGACCTGGCGTTGAATGCCATCGCAGAGCAGATTAAGCGATTTAAATCGAAAAACAATTCCGTAAAGGCGCTTCGAGCAGAAGATTTGGAGAGCGAGGAATTTTAAAAAAAATAAAGCTCTAAACTAAAAAAGGCGACCGAAGGTCGCCTTTTTTCATATCAAGGTAATCAAGATTAGATTCCGAATGCAGACTTAACCGCATCTACGTAGTCTAATTTTTCCCAAGTGAATAATTCCACTTCTTTGCTTACTTTTTGACCGTTAGGACCAGTGAATTCTTTCGTAACGATCTCGTTCTTACGTCCCATGTGGCCATAAGCAGCAGTTTCTGAATAGATCGGGTTACGTAATTTCAAGCGTTGCTCGATGAAGTAAGGACGCATATCGAAGATAGCTTCTACTTTACGTGCGATTTCGCCGTCTGTCATTTCAACTTTCGCTGTTCCGTAAGTATCGATGAATAAACCGCAAGGTTTAGCCACACCGATTGCATAAGAAACTTGTACTAATACTTGGTCACATAATCCAGCAGCGACTAAGTTTTTCGCGATATGACGCGTTGCATAGGCAGCTGAACGGTCTACTTTGGACGGATCCTTACCAGAGAAGGCACCACCACCGTGAGCACCTTTTCCACCATAGGTATCTACGATGATCTTACGGCCTGTTAAACCCGTATCTCCGTGTGGACCACCGATCACGAATTTACCTGTTGGGTTAATATGATACGTAATCGCATCGTTGAATAAAGCTTGCAATTCAGGCTTCAATTTAGCCTTCACGCGAGGGATAACGATTTCAACGATGTCCTTGTTGATTTTGGCTAACATCTCTGCTTCAGATGCGAAGTCATCGTGCTGAGTAGAAACAACGATTGTGTCGATGCGTTGAGGTACGTGATTATCGCTGTATTCGATCGTTACCTGAGATTTTGCATCAGGACGAAGGTATCCGATTAACGAAGGCTCGTTATTGCGGATAGCGGAAAGTTCTTGTAAAATTTTGTGAGCTAAGTCTAAGGCCAAAGGCATATAGTTGTCAGTCTCCTTCGTAGCGAAACCGAACATCATTCCTTGGTCACCCGCACCTTGCTCTTCTGGGTTCTTGCGATCAACACCTTGGTTGATATCCGCTGATTGCTCGTGAATCGCAGATAAAATACCGCAAGAGTTTGCCTCAAACATATATTCTGACTTCGTATACCCAATCTTGCGAATGACTTCACGAGTGATGGCTTGCACGTCTAAATACGTTGTTGTGTTCACCTCTCCAGCTAAAACTACTTGACCTGTCGTTACAAGTGTTTCGCAAGCTACTTTAGAAGTGGGGTCAAAGGCCATGAAATGGTCAATTAACGCATCAGAGATTTGATCAGCTACTTTATCTGGGTGTCCTTCAGAAACCGATTCAGAGGTGAATAGATAAGCCATGGGCGAATATTATTTGTTTTGAGATTAAAATCAGGGCAAAAATACGATTATTCCAAGGAACCCGCAAGTTCCATTCATTTAATTTTTGACCGGTAAATAGTTTTCAGTGCGGCTCTTACAAAGGGCAAAGTGGGTACCGACCACATCAAGCGAAGGTCTTCCTTCCAGGAGGTTTCTTCTTGTAAAAACTTCAACAGGAGTCTAGGTTTATTGTTGTAAAAAAGGCTTTCAAAGACTTTAGAGCCGGCTATTTTTTGATCGATCAGGACTTGCAGGAAGACTTCATCTAGCCAAATCTTCCAAGGACTAACAGGAATAACAAGTGTGGCAGATGGGCCTTTTTCAAGCGCTGCTACGAGGTCTTTGCAGAATTTTTGGGTTCTGTAAAAGCTATAGCCTGTTGTGGATTTTACGAAGCCACCGCTTGTGCCAATTTTAAGGTGTTTTTCATATAAATTGGCCGGTTTATTCGGATTATTTCGCATGGGGATCACGCCACTTTCTTCTTCCTTTAACAAATAATCATCGGCTGTCAGTCCGTAATAAGCGAAAAGATAGGATTTGATTTTGTCACGGTAATAATCAGGCTCTCGTAAGGTGCCAGAGAAAAAAGTGTATTCAAATAAGGCTTTGCGAGGGCTGGTAGGAAGTACATACATAAACTCACATTCCTTACCAAAAGCCACACGGAAGTCAAATAAGTGCGCCGCATCCGTTTCGAAGTTATTAAAATTGCATTCGACCACCCAGCCTAAAAAATGTTGCTTGAGGTGTTTGGAATTAGCGTTATCGCAAGGGAATGGGCTAAAACTATCAATGATTTTTTCCGAAGCATAAAAGGTGCCTTCAGAGGTGTTAACACAAGATCCAACTCCTTGGTAGCTGATCGATTTAATTTCAGCCTGCAAGTAGTGGATGTTAGGGTGTTTAGCGAGTTCCGCTTCTATGTACGAAAACCACGCATGACCGTTAATCTTATGATAAGTATACGGCTCGATCGAAATCTTCAATGACGATGGTCTGGCGCTATGGAAATAGAGAGAGTCCCAGGATATTTCGGCTAGAAAATCGAAATCGGTTGAATCCGAATTCCAATAACAAAAGGTTTGTTCGTTTCGAACGCCCCGATCAATGATCAAGATTCGCTTGTTGCTGAGACTACTTTGGCCCAAATAATAAGCAAATGATAAACCGGCCATTCCCCCTCCCGCCAGGATGAAATCGTATTCTCGATAGGCTGGGCCGGGTAATTGCATAAACTAGATGTGCTTTTCCGCGTGGTAACTCGAACGAACTAAGGCTCCAGATTCGACGTAAGCAAGCCCGCGTTTCAATCCTTCCTCCTTGTACATCGCGAAAGTGTCTGGGTGGATCCACTCGATGACCTCATGGTGCATTTTCGTAGGCTGTAAATATTGGCCTAAAGTCAATACATCCAAGCCATTTTCCACTAGATCATCCATTGCTTTTAACACTTCGTCTTGGGTTTCACCTAGACCTAGCATGATGCCGGATTTATTGCGTTTTCCAAACTCTTTCGTCCGCTTGATTTGCTCTAAACTTCGCGCATATTTCGCTTGAGGGCGAACATAGCGATACAAACGTTCCACCGTTTCCATATTATGAGAAACGACTTCTTGTCCGCCTTCGATCATGCGAATCAAGGCATCCCAATTCGCTTTCACGTCTGGAATTAATGTTTCGATGGTCGTGGCAGGCGTGGTTTCTTTAACTGCGCGAACGGTTTGGTACCAAATTTCTGCCCCTTTATCTTTCAATTCGTCGCGGTTCACCGAGGTGATTACGGCGTGCTTTACTTTCATTAATTGAATAGCATCAGCCACGCGGCGCGGTTCGTCTTCATCGTATTCGTTTGGACGGCCGGTTGCTACGGCGCAGAAGGTGCAAGAGCGCGTGCAGACATTGCCTAAAATCATGAAGGTTGCTGTGCCCTCTCCCCAGCATTCGCCCATGTTAGGGCAATTGCCGGATTGGCAAATCGTGTGCAATTTGTATTCGTCTACGATTTTGCGGACGTTCGTATATTTTTCGCCAATAGGCAATTTAACGCGTAACCAATCTGGTTTGCGAGAATTAGCGGCAGGACTTACTTGAGGTAATTCAATCATCTTTTTTCTATTTACTTTTTCCAAAGAAAAAGGTCACATAACCCGTCGTATAAACAGAGCGAGGGGTGGTTTGGTTTAAAATTTCAACCGGTTGACTAAAATAGTCCACTATAAAGCCGGTTTCTAAGGACAGGTAATTTTGTTTTAAGGTTTCAAATTTAAACTCTAAAGCTGTTTTTAGGTGCCAGCCTGGAATAAATTTGGCCTCAGATAAGCCAGAAAAGAAACTGCCTTCGCCACTGATAATGGACTTATTATAGCTGTTATCTAGGGCTTTTGCCATAGGTACAGATGTACTCAAAGTTTTACCTCCTGCGTCCGTGTAAACTATATCAACAAAATAGGGTTTTTGAATGCCAATGGTAGGCCCTGTGGCAATTCGGCCATTTAAGCTCGTTCCTCCATCAGACGATTGTTTTAATAATCCCCATTGGCGGCCGTATTCAGGCCTGAAATTAAGTAGGTAATTTAATTTTCCTTCTACATAGGTCTTGCCATTGTAGGAGAAGGGGGAGTCGAATTCGCGGTAATCCTTCGTATTGGTTAAGTCAAAATTCACGAAAGAGCGATTTTTGAAGGTCTTTAAGAAACTAAATCCACCCAAAATACCGGAATTGGTATTCGTATTAACGCCAAATCCCCAAGACGAAGATTGCGCTTGCGATTCTTTTTTCTGGGGTGTTGCTGATTTTCTTTGGCCCATCATGAATAATGGTACCCCTAAAATCACCCACAAGAAAAAAAATCTACGCATTCAAGTATGGTTTAATTTCGTCCACGGAAATGTCCCAATGCGTAGCAGAATAGGGGCAAGCGCCTTTATCAATCACTAACACTTGAGGAGATTGGTGTTCCACTGCGAATTGTTCCGCAATTTGACCTGAAATAGGTCTGTAAGCGATTAAATCCAAATAATAGGCGGGTGTATTTTCAGAATCCCAGGCTCTTTCAAAGCGATTTAAAGCGGTCGATGAGATCGAGCAACGCGTACTGTGTTTGAAAATAACTACCGGTTTCTCCTGTGATGTTTCCACAATTTCTGCCAGTTGTTTCTCGTCTGTCAAGGGTATCCAATTCATATTCACCTGCCTTTTTCGTAATTTTAACAATTCAACACCAAATTTAGTAAAAAATGAGGGTTTGCCTCTATTCTTTTGTCTTGTTTTTATATCGGGGACTGATTCGATTCGCCGCTTTGTTTCAAACCAAAGCAGCGTTGATGAATGAGGGCCAAAATCAGGTTTGGGCCGGGCTCGAGCCACATTTCAAAACGAATGGAAAGTCAGTGGCTTGGTTTCACACCGCTTCGATGGGTGAATTTGAGCAGGGAAGACCGATTATTGAATCCTACAAAAAGGAAAATCCCACGCATTTTATCTTGGTAACTTTCTTCTCACCCTCCGGTTATGAAGTGAGAAAGAACTATGCTGGAGCGGATTATGTGAGTTATTTGCCTTTGGATGGCTACTTCAATAGTGCGCGTTTCTTGGATTTAGTGAAGCCTTCGTTGGCGGTGTTTGTGAAGTATGAATTTTGGCATTATTACCTGACTGGTTTAAAAAAGAGGGGAGTTCCTACGATTTTAGTTTCTGCAATTTTTCGCCCTAATCAAGTATTTTTTACCTGGTATGGTGGTTTTTACCGTCGCTTATTGGATTGTTTTACCCACCTTTTTTTGCAAGACCAGGCTTCCGCCGATTTATTGCAGCGGTCTAATGTGACGGTGGCGGGTGATACGCGATTTGACAGGGTGCTGGATACGCTCCGTAATCCCGTATCCTGGGATTTATTGACATCTTTTTTAGACAATCAAGAGTTTATGGTGGTGGGTTCTGCGTGGCAGGCCGATATGGAGGTGTTGATTCCCTTGATTAACTCGAAGAAATATCCTTTTAAATGGGTTATTGCGCCGCACGAAATTCATCCAGAGGAATTGAAATCTTGGGAAGAACAGATTGAATTGCCGGTAGCTTATTCCCAAGGTCCTGCGCGCGAAAAGGCCGAAGTGCTCTTTGTGAACGAGGTGGGTCGCTTAGCAAATCTATACCGAGGGGCTTCTTTTGCTTACATTGGAGGTGCTTTTGGGGATGGTTTGCACAATACCTTGGAGGCGGCGGTCTTTGGACCGACGGTCTTCTTTGGCAATAAAAACTACTTAAAATTTCGGGAGGCTCGTGATTTAATCGAATTGGGATTGGCTTTTCCGGTGGCTTCTACAGAAGAATTAGATCAGGCCATGCGCGTGATATACGATGTGGACGATGTTTTTGTCAATAAACAAGTGCAATCTCGAGCTTTCGTTCAATTACAAGCAGGGGCAACGGAAAGAATCAATCAATTTGTGCGTAATTTAGCAATCGATGGAAGGAAGTAAAGGCTTAATTATGCGTTCAACCGGTTCTTGGTACGAAATTCGTTCCGAGTCAGGTAAGGTATTTAAAGGACGTTTGAAAGGTAAATTTAAGCTAAAAGGACCTAAAACCTCGAATCCTGTTACGGTGGGAGATCGCGTCATTTATGCGGTGGAAGATGAAGCGAATGAGACGGTAGTCATCGAAGAAATCATCCCACGCACGAATTATATCATCCGAAAATCCGTCCATAAAACAGGTCAGGGCCAATTAATGGCTGCGAATGTGGATCAAGCCATCTTCGTGATGACCTTGAAATCCCCTAAGACTTCTTTGGGGTTTTTAGATCGTTTTTTAGTCACTGCCGAAGCTTTCAGAATCCCTGTCACCATCGTGTTCAACAAGATGGATTTATTGAATGAACAGGAAGAGGACCAAATCTTTGAATATGCCGCACTCTACCAAGAATTAGGCTATGGCATCTTGTTTACGTCTATTCCGCGCAGCCAAGGCGTCGATGAATTTAAGGCGATGTTTGCCGGAAAGGTGTCGCTTTTAGCAGGCCATTCTGGCGTAGGGAAATCCAGTTTATTGAACTTGGTATCTCCTCATTTGAACATTAAAGTGAAGGAGATTTCTGATTTTGCCCAAAAAGGCGTCCACACCACCACCTATTCCACGATGTGGGAACTGGGGCCAGAGACCTATTTAATCGATAGCCCTGGCATCAATGAATTAGGGGTGATGGAGATCGAGAAAGAAGAATTATCGCATTATTTCCCCGAAATGCGTGCGCTAATAGGCGAATGCAAATTCAACAATTGCCTGCATATTTCGGAACCGTCTTGTGCCGTTTTAAAGGCTTTTGAGGCGGGAGATATTGCGCACAGTCGCTATTTGAGTTATTTGAGTATTTTTGAGAACAACGACAACCGTCGCTAAACCTATGGAAAAATCCTATGTATGGGGCATCGATTTAGGGGGAACCAAAATCGAATGTGCCGTATTGTCTGCCGCTGATTTAACGCAAGTCATTGCCCGCGAACGCATCGATACCGAAGCAGCAAAAGGCTACGAACACATCATTTCCCAAGTAGCCCGTTTAGTTTCCCGCGTCTCCGAACAGCTGGGTGTTTCGCCTACCCGAATCGGTTTTGCCACTCCTGGCGTCTTGAATCCAGCTAGCCAGACGATGAAAAACTGCAATACGACCTCCATGAATGGTCGTCCGATGGCAGCTGATTTAACCAAAGCCTTAGGCGTTGAAGTACGTCTCGCAAATGATGCGAATTGCTTTGCGTTAGCAGAAACCCATTTGGGTGCGGTGCAAGACGTGAATCCTAAAGCGGAAGTCGTTTTTGGGATCATTATGGGAACTGGTGTAGGCGGCGGATTAGTCGTACACGGTCAAGTGATTAATGGCTTACACGGCATTGGTGGCGAATGGGGACACAACATTTTGGAGGAAGGCGGCAAGGCGTGCTATTGCGGTAAGTCGGGTTGCGTGGAACACGTTATCTCTGGACCAGCTTTAGAGGAGTTTTATTTTTCTATTTCAGGCCAAAAACTCCGCATGCCACAAATCCTTCAAGCTCATCTAGCCGGAACAGATATTCATGCCTCTGCTACGATTGAGCGAATGTTAGAGAATTTCGGCCGTGCCGTTTCGACTTTAATTAACGTATTAGATCCCCAAGTCATCGTCATCGGTGGCGGTGTAGGAAATATCGATTTGCTATATACAGAGGGAATCGAACGAATCAAAAAATACATTTTCAATTCAGGAGAGGTCTTGACACCTATTGTGAAGCCTAAGTTGGGTGATTCGGCAGGGGTTTTTGGTGCGGCGTTGTTGTTCCAGTAAGATCTGCTTGGGAAAACAATTTCAAAATTGGGCTGCGCCATAATTTTCGAAATTGTTTTCCCAATTCAGATCTACAGCAATCAAAACTTGCTCTTTGGTTAACTCAAAAGGTATAATTTCTAAAATCCCTCAACTAAACTACCCTCAGCCAAAAATTCGCTTGCGAAAAGGAGTCGTCCTGCGGACTTAGTCATCGCTTCGCGATTTAGTCGTCCTGCGGACTTAGTCATCGCTTCGCGATTTAGTCGTCCTGCGGACTTGGTCATCGCTTCGCGATTTAGTCGTCCTGCGGACTTGGTCATCGCTTCGCGATTTAGTCGTCCGGCGGACTTGGTCATCGCTTCGTGATTTAGTCGTCCTGCGGACTTGGTCATTCTTTTTGACTCTTTGACTAAAACGAAGTTGACCAAGCTGCGAAGCAGCGACTAAGGCGCAAGGCGCCGACTAAAACGAAGTTGACTAAGCTGCGACCCAGCGACTAAGCCACGAAGTGGCGACCCAGCGACTAAGGCGCAAGGCGCCGACTCGAAAAGCTATACTTTCAAGAATATTTTCTTTTTCCAAAACACCCAACAAATACTCCAGCAAACCAGCACAAAAGCAATTGCATAGGCCAGCGACCCATTGTATTTGCCAAAAATAGGTTCAAATAGATGCCAATACAGCCATTCGCTAGCGGACATATCTTGGATCTGGTAGTTGCCTAATTGAATGGCAATGACTTCTGAAATGCCGTACGCGAGGATAGAATTAGTGCCAAAAACGAGGAAGAAGGTGTTGCCGAAGTGACGTTCTTTAGTCTCCATCCACCAATTTAATAATCCAATCAAGATGAAGTCAATGCCAGCACAAAGTAAAACGAAAGAGCTGGTCCATAACTTTTTATTGATGGGAAAAACTTGGTCCCAGATCAACGCTACTACAATTAAAACGGCGCCCCAGCCCAGTAAACTGAGTAAGGCGGACTTATTTTCTTTGGCCTGATTCTCTAAAAATAAACTGACTTGATAGCCGAAAAGACAAGTAGAAATAGCGGGAAGCGTACTCAAAAGTCCCTCTGGGTCGAAGGCAATAGCGATGCCATTGACCACATTTCCATGGTATAAATGGGATTCTCCGAATAAAAATAAGTCTAGTTTTCTCACTGCATTCGAACTGATATCCATCCAAAGTCCAGCATCTCCAAAGAAATATAAAATAGCCCAAAATGAGAGTAAAATACCAGCATTTATCCAGGTTAGCCATTTAGACGGCACTTGTAACGTTAAAAAGGAAACGGCACAAAAAGATAGGGCAATGCGCGGTAATACATTCAAAAAACGCAACGTTTCAAAAGAGAAATGGGTGAATGGAAAATAGAAAATGAAGTAATTGATCAGAAATAAATACAATGTCCGCTTGAAAATCTTGTTGCGAACGGCAGGCGTCAATTGATAATTAAAAGTCTTGAAAGAGAAGCGCATGGCGACGCCCACCATGAATAAAAAACTAGGAAATACAAGGTCAGTGGGTGTAAAGCCATTCCATTCTGCGTGTAAAAGTGGCGAATAGGTGAATTGCCAGTTGCCAGCGTTATTCACTAGAATCATGCCAGCGAGCGTAATTCCTCGGAGAATGTCGAGCGAAAGAAAGCGTGTTTTCATAGTAATTGTACAGGTTTAACAATAGAGGTTGATTCTGTGGTAAATCTAAAATAATATTTGCCAGAAACGAAAGGGCCAAGGTAAATACTTGACTCGGCCTGTGTTAGCTGAAAGGATTGGACAATTATTCCGGCATTATTCAGTATTTCTACTTGAGCAGAAGGGAATGGGATGGAAAGGTGTACCGCTTCGCCTGGGTTTACAGGGTTAGGGTAGATGCGTAAAGTTGGTTCCACGGAATTGCCTAAAATCAGTTCGATGGCTTCGCTTGCTTTGGCAAAATCAGGGATGCCAAATCCAAGCAGCATATCTGTTCTAGTAAACTGTGAGCCTGATTTTAGGATGGCCTTTCTGATTTGTTGAGCCGTGTGGGTAGGGAAAGATTGCATTAATCCTGCGGCAAGTCCCGCGATTAGCGGAGCTGAAAAAGAGGTGCCATTAGAGATTCCAATGGTACCATCGGTATTTCCCACCACCGTGCTTGATCCCATACTAACAACATCAGGCTTAATGCGACCGTCAAAACTAGGTCCTGTAGAGCTAAAAGACGATAAACCGCCCAAAGCATTGACTGATCCCACGGTTAAAATCGAATCGGCATCTGCTGGTGCGGTGATGTATTTCCATTCATTTGCCCCTTCATTTCCTGCGCTAATGGTGCAAAGAATCCCTTTGCTTGCTGCCCAGGCCGCGGCTTTAGAAACGAGTGTCGATTTGCCATTCATATCTGCGTAGGTGTGGTTATGCAGGGGATTGTCAAAAGTCGAGTAACCTAAAGAAGAGGAAAGGATGTCTGTGCCTAAGCTGTCGGCCCATTCTGCGCCTCTTAGCCAATTCGCTTCTTCCACGATTAATTCGTGGCGACTTTCTTCGGTTTGTGCCAAAGCAAAGGAGGCTTTATAAGCCGTTCCAATTAATTTACCGGGTTCATTTCCGGCGATGGTAGAAAGGACGTTTGTGCCGTGACCACCGCCGGCATATACGGAGGTCAAAGATGGATCAGTGGTAAGCGTAGCGAGGATGCGTTTTTCGCTGACTAGATTTTTAAGATAGGGTACGGTATTCGCATTTTTAAATCCGTCATCTAGTAAGGTGATTAAAATCCCATCGCCTAAGATGTTTTTAGCGTGCATTTGATCAACGCCTAATTGCCCATTTTGGGAGAGGGAGTTGCCATAATCTGGGCTAATTGAACTCGATTGCGTTCCGGATTGAATTTGATTAGCTGAGCTGGAGTCCGCTGGAAAATCCCAATAAAGTCCTTTAACGCAGCTTAGAGCAAGTGTTTTCTTTAATTCACTCGGTTTTTGTAGAATCAATGCACCGTTTAGCCATTTTAAGGGAAACAAAATGCGCGCACCTGAAGCTTTTACTTGAGCTAGGTAATCGGGACTTATAGGTAGGTCTTGAAGCGTGATAGCGACGCGGTTTTTGCGACGACGTTCGAGGCTTTTGGAACTTAAAAATGCGCTTGGATTGTTAAAGGAATAGGTATTCGAGCCCTTGTCTTTAAAAAGAATCAGGTAGCGGTAAGTCTGAGCTTGCAAGGGAATGCAGGCGCAGCATAGAATGAAAAAGATAAACCGCTGAAACATATAGCAAATTAGTGAATTGTCCTTAATTTTGTCTAATGAAATTCTTTGCCAAAAGCTTCATGTCCTTCTTTCTCGCTGCCTGGATTCTTTTCGGCAGCTTGGGAATTTCATGGACAGAGGCTACTTGCATCTACACAGGGGCGAAGAAAACAACCATTACAAAAGCAGAATCCTGCTGTAAAAAAACAACAGAAGCTCATATTTCAAGGGCAAAATGCTGTTTGTTAGGGAAATACCAGGTAAAGTTTAATTTTGATTTGACGAAAGGGAATACGGCGATGATTTTTGCCTTTACACCCATTTCTGTCTCTTCATTTTATCAAAATCTTGTTTTAAATCATCAGGATCCTGGTTATGTTTCTTATCATTCTAACGCTCCGCCGCTCGCGCAGCAGATTCGCTTAGCTCAATTGCAAACGTATTTGATTTGATTCAGGTTATAGTTTTTTAACTATTTCATTCATCTAAATCAAAATACCATGTACAAAATACTTATATTTTTGAGTTTTGCGACGCTAGCGCAGGCTCAACAACGGGTCATGCAAAAAGATAGCATTGAACGTGAAACGGAATTGAAGGAATTTCGAGTTGTGGCAAATCCTGGCCAAAAAGACGATAACGCCGTCCTTGCCACCGAAATCATGACGATTAAAACCTTGGGGAAAGCGGCTTGCTGCAATCTTTCCGAAAGTTTTGAAACGAATGCCTCCGTTTCCGTTAATTACTCGGACGCAGTGACGGGGTCTAAACAAATTCAGATGCTGGGTTTAGCCGGAACCTATGTGCAAACGAATGTGGAGAATGTTCCCTCTATCCGTGGACTGAAATCCACTTACGGCTTGAATTATTTGCCAGGAACTTGGATAAGGTCGATTGATTTGGCGAAAGGTACCATCTCCGTTGTGAATGGATATGAATCCATGACGGGAGCCATCAATGTGGAACTCGCAAAGCCTGATACCTCTGAAGTATATTATTTAAATACCTACACGAACTCACAGGGACGATTCGAGATCAATCAACAAGGAGCACATCGCTTCAATTCTCGTTTATCTACGGGCATATTTACACACTATTCTCAGCAGGCGGCTCGCTTGGATGGAAATGGGGATGGCTTTTTGGATTTGCCTTTATTTAATTTGATCAATGTCCTTAATCGCTGGAAATATGCGACGGATCGTTGGATGATTCAGTGGGGAGCAAATTACTTGAATGAGGATCGTTTAGGGGGTCAAAAGTCGTTCACGTCTGAAGCGGATCGTTCCCAAATATATGGTTTTGGAAGTAAGACAGAGCGTTTCGAGACCTTCGCAAAAATAGCTCGATTATTTCCTAACAAGCCTTACCAGGGTTTGGCCCTAATTTTAAGTACAGCTAACCATGCAAATGATTCCTATTTCTCCACGAAGAATTATACAGGACGAGAACAAAGTGTTTATGGCAATTTGATTTTTCAATCCATCATTGGCAACACCAACCATACCTGGAAGACCGGTGCCAGTTTTTTACTAGATTCCTATCAGGAGTCCTATATAGACTCTGCTTATGCTAGAACCGAAATAGTACCAGGAATTTATGGGGAATATACTTGGACGATTCCTACTAAATTAACAGTGGTTTTAGGCCAAAGAGTCGACTTCCATAACCAGTTAGGTACACAATGGGTGCCTCGTTTGCATGTAAAATGGGATGTAGCCCCGGATTGGATCCTTCGTTTATCTGCCGGAAAGGGGTGGAGACGGGTGAATCCTTTGGCAGAAAACACGGGATTCCTCATCAATAACCGCGCCTTGAAATTAGTCGGGAATCTAAATCCACTGGAGGCTTCATGGAATTATGGGATTACGTTGACTAAGAACATGAACATTGGTTCTCGGAAGGCGAATCTAGTTTTGGATGCATTTAGGACTGATTTCACCCACCAATGGATGGTCGATATGGAGGCGGGCTCGACTTTGCGCATGTATGCGATGCCCGGGGAATCATTTGCAACCAGTATTCAGGCCGAATTTAATTATAGTCCATTTAAGCGCTTTGAGATGAAAGTGGCCTACCGTTTCCAGGATGTGCAAGCAGATTATTTGCGAATGGATGGAGGATTAATTCGTTTATCAAAGCCCTATCTTAACAAGGATCGCGTATTAGTGAATCTAGCCTATTCGACGCCGTACGACATTTGGAAATACGATATAACCTGGCAATGGAATGGATCAAGACGGATTCCAGACCATAAATTAGCCCATTTACATACAGGTTCCATTCAAGAAGTGAGCGCACCGCCATTCTCTACCGTTTATGCGCAAGTAACGCGTCAATTTAAAAAGTGGGAATTGTACCTTGGAGTGGAAAATCTTTTTAATTTTACCCAAAAGAATCCCATTTACGTAGCGAAAGATCCATTTGCATTGGGTTTTGATGCTTCGATGGTTTGGGGGCCGATAACCGGCACGATGGTTTATACAGGAATCCGTTTTAAAATCAATTAATATGAAAAAGTACATCTTAGTTTCGACCCTAGTAATGGGTATGTTTGGGGCCTTTGCGTCCACATCTCAAGCCACTCAAAAGGCTACTAAAGAGAGTAAAAAAGAAGAATATGCGTGTCCAATGAAGTGTGAAGGCAAAAAGACCTATTCGAAGAAAGGGAAGTGCCCTGCTTGCACGATGGATTTGAAAGTAGTTAAAAAATAAAACGATGAAAAAGATTCTATTTTTGTTGATTTTGCCGTTTTTGGCAATGGCTGGTCCTAAGGAGACAGTCAAGATTAAAACTTCAGCTATTTGCGAAATGTGCAAAGAGCGTATTGAGAAGAATTTAGCCTTGACGAAAGGCGTGGCTAAGTCTGATTTGAATCTAGACGACAAGGTGATCACCGTGGAATACGATGCGGCGAAAATCGATGCCGCTGGCATTAGAAAAGTGATCTCGGAAACGGGATACGATGCTGATGAGGTAAAGGCGATAGCAAAAGACTATGCTAAGTTGCCGAATTGCTGTAAGAAGAAAGATTAGATTAGAAAGAGGAGAGTATAGAGCATAGATGAACATTTTATCTCTTCTCTATACTCTATACTCTATAATCTCTACTCTATTTTTTCATACTCAGCGCAATCCTCTTCCTTACCTCATCCACCTCCGTCACTCGGACTTGCACTTTTTGGGCCACTTTCACCACTTCATTCGGGTCTTTCACAAACTTGTCAGCAAGTTGGCTAACGTGAACTAATCCGTCTTGGTGAACGCCGATATCGACAAAGGCGCCAAAATTCGTAATATTCGTCACAATTCCCGGAAGCATCATTCCTACCCGAAGATCTTTAATCGAATTTACGCCCTCCGTGAATTCGAAGGCTTCGAATTGCTCGCGAGGATCGCGTCCTGGCTTTGCTAATTCCTCCATGATATCGGTTAATGTAGGCATACCTACTTCCGCATTCACGTATTGACTCAAGCGAATTTGCTTGCGTAAGGATTCGTTCGCCAATAGATCAGAAACCTTGCAGTTCAAATCTTTCGCCATCTTTTCTACGATTTCGTAGCGTTCGGGGTGCACAGCGCTGGCGTCCAACGGGTTTTTCGCGTTGCGAATGCGCAAGAAAGCGGCGGCTTGTTCGAAAGCTTTTTCGCCTAAACGCGTGACCTTTTTCAAGTCAGAGCGTTTTAAGAATGGGCCGTTTTTGGTGCGGTAATCGATGATGTTTTGGGCTAATTGAGGTCCTAGGCCAGAAACGTAGGATAGAATCTGTTTAGAGGCCGTGTTTAATTCCACGCCTACCGAGTTCACGCACGAGATTACGGTATCGTCGAGGGAGGCTTGTAATTTCTTTTGGTCTACATCGTGCTGGTATTGTCCCACACCGATGGATTTAGGATCGATCTTTACCAGTTCTGCCAAAGGATCCATCAAACGTCTACCGATCGAAACGGCTCCGCGAACCGTTA
Organism: Aquirufa antheringensis; assembly: GCF_023921165.1. Lineage (NCBI taxonomy): Bacteria > Pseudomonadati > Bacteroidota > Cytophagia > Cytophagales > Flectobacillaceae > Aquirufa > Aquirufa antheringensis. The sequence goes on along the minus strand of NZ_CP049835.1, from coordinate 168,092 downwards.
CATCCTTGTCTGGGAATTCGTCACGCGCCGCTTCAGATGCAGAATAGATGGACGCTCCACTTTCGTTTACCATGATGATGGTAATCCCTTCAAGCTTAAGTCCACGTACAAAGGATTCGGTCTCACGACCAGCTGTCCCGTTCCCGATGGCAATCGCTTGCACTTTGTATTGTTTGACCCAGGCTTGGATGGTGTGAGCTGCTTCTGCAGCTTGTCCAGGTCCGGTGTGCGGATAAACCGCGGTATTGTCTAAAAGCGTTCCTTGTTCATCCAGGCAAACGACTTTGCAGCCTGTTCTGAAGCCGGGATCGAGGGCTAAGACACGTTTTTGGCCTAATGGTGCCGCTAATAACAGTTGTCTGATATTTTCTGCGAATACGCGAATGGCTTCTTCGTCTGCGCGTTTCTTCGCCTCAGCTCGCATTTCGGTTTCCATCGCTGGCATTAGCAAGCGCTTATAGCCATCTTGGATAGCTAATCCCACTTGTTTCGCGCAGGCATTGTTTCCGGTTAAGAACCGGCGCTCTAATCTATTTAATACGTCCTCGTCTGGACCTGTTAAGTTCAAGTTTAGGATCCCCTCGTTTTCGCCTCTGAATAAGGCCAAAACCCGGTGAGACGGCGCTTGAGTCAAGGATTCAGACCAGTCGAAATAATCTTTGTATTTAATGCCCTCCTCTTTTTTGCCTTTCGCAACCGTGGATTTAACAGTCGTTTTGCGCGTAAACAGATTTCTCGCTTCTTCTCTCGCTTCTGCCGTTTCCATCATCTCTTCCGCTAAAATATCCCGAGCGCCTGCAAGTGCTTCCTCTACGTTGTCTAAGTATTCAGCCGCTAAGACCTCTGGGTCTTTTAGGCCTTGTAAGCGGATTTGGTTTGCGAGCTCTTGTAAGCCTTTTTCTCGGGCCGCCATCGCGCGTGTTTTGCGCTTGGGTTTGTAGGGAAGGTAGATGTCTTCTAATTTGGCCAAAGTCTCAGCCCCTCTAACTGCCTTCTCCAGTTCTGGCGTCAATTTATCTAGTTCCTGTAGCGACTTCAAGATGGCTTCTCGTCGCTTTTCTAATTCTACGTATTGGTCCCGTAAATCACGAATTGCCGCTACCTGTACTTCGTCTAAACTTCCGGTGGCCTCCTTGCGGTAACGGGAAATAAAGGGAATCGTGGCGCCCTCGTCCAATAAGGCGATGGTTTTACGAACTTGGTTTTCGGAAATTTGTAGAGTGGTGGATATTTTGTGGTACATGGTAGTAGAGTAGAGATAGGAGAGTAGAGAGTATAGATAGGAGTTATAGAGTAGAGATGTTCATATTTATCTCTACTCTATACTCTATGCTCTATTATCTAACTTTCCGGAAATTCATTATAAAAATACCCCGCGAACTTCCAGATTTCCTGGATTTCAGAGCCCAAAATCGGGTAAGGGTCGTAGGTCTTGTTCGTGGAGTTCAGGATCAAGACTTTGCGTTCTGCGAGGTGGTTGATGACCTGCTTTAACACGACGCCGTCCTCGCGGGTCACGACGATGCAGATGGTGCCGTCCTTGATTTGGGTCCAGTCTTCCACGTATTCAGCGAAGACTAAAGAGCCCGGTTGTAGAGGCAACATCGATTCGCCTTTGATGGGGAAAACGCGGTATTTCTTGTCTTTAGGTAGGAAAGGCACTTGGAAGGTAGGGAGATCGCGCACGAAGTCGAGGTCGTCGTAGGAGGCAGTGTATCCTGCCAAAGCTTTGACCGGTACCATCTCGATATTCTCTTCATTGTTCGCGTCGACCGTCGTAGCTAAAATTCGTAGCTTAGGTTTGTTCGACAAGCCGGGGATTCTTTTGGACAAATCTTCTTTCAATAATTCATCTACTTCGACTTTGAAAAACTCCGCTAGGGAGATCAAATCCGCATATTTAGGCTCCGCTCTTCCGGACTCATACGAGCCCAAAGTCGGCTTCTTAATATTCAGTAATTCCGCCAGTTTTTCCTGCGAAGTTTTCTCCGACATCTTGCTGCGTAAAAAACGTAAATTCTGACTAAAAAAAGTGCTCATGCGATTTGCTTATTAAAGGAAAATGAATAAAATTCGTATCTAAAATTTCTTCGTATACTTTTCGAAGTTACGAAAGGTATTCAAAATACCCAAATATCTACCAATTTTATGCAGGAGCGCGCGATTGTGCACATGGATTTAGACAGTTTCTTTGTCTCGGTAGAGCGACTCCGAGATACACGACTCGTGGGCCAGCCGGTCATTGTGGGCGGTGGTTCGGATCGAGGCGTGGTGGCGGCGTGTAGTTATGAGACGCGGGCTTTTGGGGTGCGTTCTGCGATGCCCATGAAGATGGCGCTGAAATTGTGTCCGGATGCGATTGTGTTAAGGGGTGATTACGAGGCGTATGTGCAGCATTCGGAGATGGTGACCTCGCTGATTATGGAGCGGGCGCCTTTAGTGGAGAAAGCCTCGATTGATGAGTTTTATTTGGATATGACGGGGATGGAGCGCTTTTTTGGCTCCTATGCTTTTGCCCAGGATCTGCGGGATCGGATTAAAAAGCAGATTGGGTTGCAGATGTCGTTTGGTTTGTCGGTGAATAAGACGGTTTCCAAAGTCGCGACGAATCACGTCAAGCCCGCCGGGGAGTACCAGGTGCTAGCCGGTCAGGAGAAAGCCTTTTTAGCGCCGATGACGGTGAACAAGATCCCGATGATCGGTGCCGTCACGGCCCAAACCCTGCGTAATATGGGCATCGTCCACGTAGGAACGCTTAGTCAAATGCCACAGCGGGTATTAGAGCGAACCTTTGGGAAGTCGGGGACGATGCTTTGGGAAAGAGCTAATGGCATTGATTTACGTCCTGTGGTGCCTTATTCCGAGCAGAAGTCCTTGTCTAAAGAGATAACGTTTGAGCAGGATAGTACGGATATGATTTTATTACGACGGATCCTGGGGTCGCTGACCGAGCAGCTGAGCTATGATTTGCGCAAGCTGGGGCAATGTACGTCCTGTATTACGGTGAAGGTGCGTTACTCGAATTTTGACACCCATACCCGCCAAATCAGTATTCCCGCTTCCGCCAGCGACCACCGCCTGATTCCGGCGGTCTACGAATTGTTCGAGAAGCTGTATGACCGCAGGCTGTTGATTCGGCTGATCGGGGTGCGTTTCTCCAAACTGTTACAAGGGCAGGAGCAATTGAATCTGTTTGACGACGGGGCGAAGCTCGTGCCGCTGTATCAGGCGATGGATTCCCTGAAGAACCGCTACGGCGAGTTTTCCATCTTGCGTGCGAGCGGATTGATGGGGAGTGCCGAACGGAGGAATCGACTGCCTGCTGCTGTAGTATCTGCTGGGGCGACACTCGCTACTTTACCCGCTGGTGCGTCACACGCAAAAAACGACGAATAGATGTATTTGAACTGCCATTCTTACTACAGCTTGCGCTATGGTACGCTTTCGCCTGAGCAATTGGTTCAGGAGGCGAAGGCGCGCGGCATTACGTCGTTAGCCTTAACGGATATACATCGGAGTTCTGGTGTCTTTGATTTCGTGCAGGCGTGTCAGCAGGAGGGGATTAAGCCCGTGGTGGGGATGGAGTTCGAGGTGGGTTATGTATGTTTAGCGCGGAATGAACGCGGTTTTTTACAGATTAATGATTTTGCGACGAAGTATTTAGTCTCCAAAGAGCCCTGGCCAGAGCGACCTCCCGTTTCAGACGATGTGTGGACGATTTATCCGCTAGCCATGCGGAAAAAGATCAAGACGCTAGTTGGTCCGCGGGAGCGCTGGGGCGTGCGGGCGAGTGATCGGAATTTGCTTTGGAAAGAAAAAGACCTGCGTGATTTTGTCTGGTGTCAGCCTTTTACCTTTCTGGATCAGCGCGGATTTTCGATGCACCGATTGCTGCGGGCGATTGATTTGAATACCTTATTGAGCAAACTTTCGCCCAAAGACCAGGCGCAGGCAGACGAACGTTTCTATACTCCTGCTGAAATAGCGGCTTCTTGTGCTGATTACCCGCAGCTATTAGCGGAGGCGGATAAGATTCTAGCCGATTGCTCTTTTAGCTTTGATTTTAAAATGCCGAAGAATCGTTCGCTGTTTAGTTCTTCCAAAGAAGACGATTTAGCCCTCCTCACCAAGCTAGCTTACGAGGGTTTGCGTTACCGTTATCCGCGCGGCGATCGCGAGGCGAAGGCGCGGGTGGAGAAGGAATTGAAGATTATTCACGAGCTGGATTTTAATGCCTATTTCCTGATTACCTGGGATATCATTCGCTATGCGCGTTCTAGGGGCTATTTTCACGTGGGGCGTGGCTCTGGGGCGAATTCCATTGTGGCCTATTGCATCGGGATTACAGACGTGGATCCGGTCGAATTAGACCTCTATTTCGAGCGTTTCATCAACAAACACCGGACGAGTCCGCCGGATTTTGATATTGATTTCTCCTGGGATGAGCGCGATGACATCATCGATTATATCTTTAAGCGCTATGGGGCGAAGCACGTGTGTCTTCTGGCCACCTATGTGACGTTTCGGGATAAGTCGATTTACCGGGAATTGGCGAAGGTTTTTGGTCTTCCCAAAGCCGAAATAGACGCCTGGCTCGATCCCGCCACCGCCATGCGGGAGGTGACATCTGAAATACAGGCGCTGATCGTCAAATACGGCCAACTCTTGCTCGACTTCCCTAATTACCTCAGCATCCACGCGGGCGGCATCCTGATTTCGGACGCGCCTTTATCCGCTTACACGGCCTTGGAGGGAATGCCCAAAGGTTTCCCCATCTGCCAGTTCGATATGTACGTGGCGGAGGAGATCGGCTTTGCGAAGTTTGATATTTTGTCCCAAAGAGGCCTCGGCCACATCAAAGAGTCCGTCGACATCATCCGCGCAAACCGGGGAGTCGATGTCGACGTCCACCGAGTTCAGGACTTTATGAAAGACGAAGGCGTACGCAAACAGCTGATGCGCCACGAGACGATGGGCTGCTTCTACATCGAATCGCCCGCGATGCGTTCGCTCTTAAAGAAGTTACGTTGCCAAGATTACATCACCCTAGTCGCTGCATCCTCTATTATTCGTCCCGGCGTCGCCTCGTCCGGGATGATGAAGGCCTACATCGAGCGTTTCCACGCGCCGGATTCCTACGAACCCGTGCATCCGCTGATGGGGGAGCTGATGAAGGAAACCTATGGCGTGATGGTCTACCAGGAAGACGTGATCAAGGTGGCTCACTATTTTGCCGGACTGACCTTAGCGGAGGCCGATGTACTGCGCCGCGGGATGTCGGGTAAATACCGTTCTAGAGCCGAATTTGACCGCATCAGGCAGGCTTTTTTCGAGAATTGTGCTGCCAAAGGCTATCCAGAAGCCGTTTCACGCGAGGTGTGGAGGCAGATGGAAAGCTTTTCGGGCTATTCCTTTTCGAAGGCGCACTCCGCTTCTTTTGCCGTAGAAAGCTATCAAAGTCTCTATCTGAAGACCTATTACCCGCTCGAATTTATGGTGGCGGTGATTAATAATTTTGGAGGATTCTACCGAACCGAATTTTATGTGCACGAGGCTCGGCGCTGTGGGGCGGAGGTGGAGGCACCGGAGATCAATGAGAGCGACTACCTAACCAGAATCGAAGGCAAGCGAATTTATTTGGGCTGGGTGCACATTAAAGGTCTGGAGAAGCGGGTCATCCAAGAAATACTCGAGGCGCGGAGGCAGTCTGGGCCTTTCCGTTCTTGGGAGGATTTCGTGCACCGCGTGTCCATCGGGCTAGAGCAATCGATTCTGTTGATTCGCATAGGCGCCTTTCGTAACCTTGGTCAGGCCAAAAAGCCCCTATTATGGGAGGCGCACGCCCGTTTCCAAGGCAAAGTCTCTACGGTGGTATCGATGGAGATGTTTGAGGAGCTTTCCCCTGACATCGGCGTTTTGCCACCGCTTATCCACGAACCCGAGGAGGATGCTTTCGACCAATGGGAAATTCTCGGTTTTCCTCTCTGTTCGCCCTTTTTGTTGCTTGAGGAATTGCCAGAGACTTTATTGAATGCAGATTTAGTATTGCCCAAAGGCGATATCATCGGCTACCTCGTCACCTTAAAGTCCACCCGAACGAAACAGGGCGAACGAATGTATTTTGGCTACTTTGTGGACCTCCAAGGCGAGTTCTTTGATACGGTCCATTTCCCCTCCGACCTAAAGAACTATTCTTTCCGGGGCAGTGGAATTTATTGGATGCAGGGCGTGTCGATGGACGATTTTGGCCATAGAACCCTGCGCGTGCAACAATTGCGGAAGTTAGCGTGGCGGGTAGATCCGCGGTACGTCTAAAGCATAGAGCATAAAGCACAAAGAATAAAGAAGATTAGAGATAAGAGAGTATAGAGAGGAGAGGATGGTAAATGGTAAGTGGTGAATGGTAAATGTTTACTCCGGACTATCGACTAGTGACTCCCGACTAGCGACTATCGACTAAGTCCGTAGGACGACTAAACGACGCAGTCGTGACTGAATCGCGCAGCGATGACTGCCGCTTGCGGCGCGTAAACCTTTTTCCCTTATCTTGCGTTATGCTATAAATAATAATCACATGAAAAAGATGCTAGGATTAGTACTTTTGTTCGTAAGCCTGCAGGCTTGTGGACAAGAGCCCAAACAAACGCCTAAACAAACGATAGCAACTACAGCAACAAAGACGATGGAAAATTTGCCTAAGACGGAAGCCGAATGGAAGGCTAAATTGACAGAAGACGAGTATTATATTTTACGCCAAAAAGGTACCGAACGTCCCTATACTGGCAAATTCTTGATGCACACCGAGAAGGGAATGTATACTTGCAGAGGCTGCGGAGCCCCTCTTTTTAGCTCTGATTCTAAATTCGATTCACATTGCGGCTGGCCTAGTTTTGACAAGGAAGTGAAAGCAGGTGTGATCAAAGAAACCGTAGACAATACCTTAGGCATGCGCCGCACAGAAATTACCTGTGCAAAATGCGGAGGCCATTTAGGCCACGTGTTTGACGACGGTCCTACGGATACAGGATTGCGCTATTGCGTGAATTCGGTGTCGATAGGGTTTGAAGCGGTAAAGAAATAGAGTAGAGATAGGAGAGTATAGAGAAGAGATGGTGAATGGTAAAGTGTAAATGTTTACTCTGTGCTCTCTACTCTGTAATCTATACTCTCCACTGCCTACTGACCACTGTCCACTGACAACTGTTAACTATGTCCCCCATCATCCCCTATTTCCAGTCTATTTACCCTCTGAGCGCAGCTTCTCAAGAGGCATTGGCAGGTATTTGCCGGGAGATTCGTATTGCTAAAAACCAGGATTTGCAATCCATCGGCCAAACCTGCAAGACCCTTTATTTTTTGAAAAAGGGAATGGCTCGTATTTATTATATCAAAGACGGAACGGATGTGACAGAGGGCTTTTATGGAGAATTCAACTTGATTGCGCGGGCTGAAAGCCTTTTTGCGGGTAAGCCTAGTCAAAAAGGCATACAGGTTTTGGAGGATTCGGAGCTTTGGTCCATTGATACGTCCGCTTTAACTTCGCTGTACGAGGAGCACCGTGATATAGAACGCTTGTTCTCAAAATTGTTTGAAAAGGCCTATGTGGAGACTATACAACGGATAGAAAATTTGCAGTTTCATGCGGCAGAGGAACGCTATCACTTATTGGAGAAAGAGCAGCCTGAGGTATTAAAGAGGGCTCCATTGAAATTTATTGCTTCTTATCTGGGAATCACACAGGTAAGTTTGAGTCGCATTCGCGCGAAGAAATCCTAATTTAACATTTGTTAAGTGCTTTTGGCGTTCATCTGAGCACCTTTGTGTCTAAATTTTACGCAAATGGAAGTTCGGTTCGGATTGAAAGAGAATTGGCAGCAGTTCAGTTTGTTGGTTTTAGTGAATGCCTTTGTGGGCGGGATGGTCGGCCTTGAACGTTCCATTTTGTCTCAATTAGCGGCGCAAGAATTTTCTATTGCCTCTCATTCAGCCATCTTTTCCTTTATCGTCGTTTTTGGTATTGTCAAAGCCTTAACAAATTACTTCGCTGGTCATTTTGCGAATACATTGGGCCGTAGACGTTTGTTGATTTACGGTTGGCTTTTTGCGATTCCCATTCCGTTCTTGTTGATGTGGGCGCCTACTTGGAATTGGATTGTGGCTGCTAATGTACTTTTGGGAATTAATCAGGGCCTCGCTTGGTCTAGTACCGTGACTATGAAAATCGATCTAGTGGGGGATAAGCAGCGGGGTTTAGCCATGGGAATTAATGAATTCGCGGGTTATTTATCTGTCGGTTTAGTGGCGCTTTTAACGGCCTGGATAGCGAATACATACGGAATTAGGCCTTATCCCTTTTATATCGGGATAGTATTTGTGTTTTTGGGCTTGTTGATTTCTTGGATTTGGGTGAAAGATACTCGGTCATTTGTCCAAAAAGCGGCCCAAGAAAGTTCCCTCCCTTTACTTAAAAATCCGTTTTGGGATACTTCTTTATTGCATCGAAATTTAGGAGCTATCTCTCAAGCAGGTCTTGTCAATAATCTGAACGATGGGATGATATGGGGGCTATTTCCCCTGTTATTAGCTACTAAAGGTTTTGATTTAGGCCAAATAGGGATGATTACGGCCATCTATCCCCTGGTTTGGGGCCTAGCGCAATTAGGGACAGGACGTTTATCTGATTTTATTTGCCAAAAAGATTTATTATTTATCGGCATGCTTCTCCAAGCCTTTGCCATATTAGGTCTTATTTGGGCTCAAACATTCGCCGCTTTTGCCATCCTATCCTTTGTGATAGGCGTAGGAACAGCGGTTGTCTATCCGACTTTTTTAGCATCCATTGCAGAAAACACACACCCAGCTGATCGAGCCGCTAGTTTAGGCACTTTTCGCCTGTGGCGCGATTTAGGCTATGCTTTTGGTGCTATTTTAACAGGTGTTTTAGCGGACTATTTCGAACTAGAAGTGAGTGTAATCGTCATTGGATTATTGACGTTGGGTTCCGCGGGGGTGATTAAGTGGAGGATGATGTGTTAATGATGATTCTTTTTTGAAAATTGTGCTGCGCAATAATTTTCAAAAAAGAATCATCATTAACACCTGAATAGGGAGGGAAGATGGTAAGTTGTGAATGGTAAATGTTTCCGTCGCAATGATTAGAGAGATTTATCTAATTCTTCTTTCCCAATCAATCCCACGCTAGACCACGTCTTAACGCCATTCTTGTACATTTCTAGGTAGGGGATAGCTTCGATTTTCTTGGATTTTGCTAGCTCTTGGTTTTCGTCTACATCGATTTCTATTAGTTCTACTTTGCCGTTTTGAGCTTTAATCCATTCCTTTAAGATAGGGCTTAATTGCTTGCAAGGGCCACACCAAGTAGCATTGTAATCGATGATGACTATCGGTTTGCCTTTGATTTTTTCGGCAAAAGTAGCTTCTGTTAAACCGGCAGAGCCTGCTTGTTTCGCTTCGCCAGTAGCGATGGGAAGATTAGCTGATTGCCAAGCTAACATACCTCCTGTTAAATTGACGATAGATTTGAATCCCATTTCTTGTAGCATTCCTGCGGCTGAAGCAGATCTTGCACCTGAAAGGCAGTAGACGAAAACAGTTTTGTCTTTATCTAAGCCTGAGGCAATTTGTTGGAAAGTCGCTGAGCTAACATCTGCGTTAAGTGCACCTTCGATGTGGCCTCCTTGGAATTCACCGGCCGTTCTGACATCTAAAATCTGAGCCTTTGATTCAGCTGTTAATGCTGTTTGGAATTCAGTCGCACCTAGGTCTTGTTGTCCCTCTTTTGGCCCACAAGAAAATAATAATCCAAGGATTAGTAATGAATATAATACGTTTCTCATTTTGAATGTTGTTTAATGATACCTTCCAAAGTACTCGCAGGAATTACCCCTGATTGACGCCAAACCGACTTACCATCCTTAAATAGGATCATCGTAGGTACGGAACGGATTTGGAATTTATCTGCTAAGGTACGATTCTTGTCGACATCGATTTTAATGATTTTGGCAGAATTACCAATTTTAGCCTTTAATTGTTCTAAAATAGGTTTTAATTGCTTGCATGGGCCGCACCATTCAGCTGAAAAATCAACTAAAACGGGTTCTGGCGATTTCAATAGGTCTGCGAATTTGCTCATAATTTGTTAGTTTCTAGTAATCAGTAGTCAGTCGCTGCGCGATTTAGTCACGACTGCGTCGTTTAGTCATCGCTGTGCGATTTAGTCACGACTGCGTCGTTTAGTCATCGCTGTGCGATTTAGTCACGACTGCGTCGTTTAGTCATCGCTGTGCGATTTAGTCACGACTGCGTCGTTTAGTCATCGCTGCGCGATTTAGTCACGACTGCGTCGTTTAGTCATCGCTGTGCGATTTAGTCGATAGTCCGGAGGGAATGAGTCCGAGGGAAACATTTATCATTAACCATTTGCCATTAACCATTCACAACCATCTCTTCTCTCTACTCTATTATCTCTTATCTTAAATTAGTCCACGGTCCTCCATTGTACACCTGCGTATAACCGGCAGCTTGCAACTGGCGGCGAGCCATTCCACTACGGCTTCCTGAGCGGCAACAAGTAATGATAACCTGATCTTTCTTTAATTTGTTCATATTAGAACCTAAAGTTTGCAAAGGTAAATTGATGGCGCCTTTGATGTGCCCATCTTTAAATTCTGCGGGAGTGCGAACATCGACTAATGTCGCACCATCCGCTAAAAGTGACTTGAAGTCAACCTTTGGACCAAAGCCAAATAAATTTTTAATTAAACCAATCATTATTTTTTCTGTTTAGTAATACAAATTTACGGTGAACCCTAGGCCTAATTCGTGATATTGGTCACCACCTAAAATAGTTTGAGTCTTGGGACTTAAGTCACGATTTAATTGAAGTTATCAGGGTAATTTTGCATATTGAATTTGGTAAACATTGGTCAAATTCTACATTTGAGTATCATACAAAAGTATTATTTTGGTTTAGAGGACATAGGAATAGAAAGGGCTTTTAGTTCTTTCTATTTTCTTTTATAAATGTAGAGTGGTCCAGGACCAAGAAAATTTGACTTCAATCACACCTTATTAAATCTATACTGATGAACAAAGACTTAATATTAAGAGAAAATTTAGCCATTCAGCGTACGATTATGGCTAATCAAACCACATTTTTATCTTTTATTCGAACCTCCATGTATTTTCTGGTAGCTGGCTTAAGTGTTCAAAATATTGTTCAATTTAACACGATTGGATGGGCGATTTACCTATTTTATGGGATGTCAATTTTAGGGCTTATTATAGGGGTGTTAAATTATTTTAGTCAAAAAAAACGAATAAAGGAAGCTAAGAAGATGGTGGGAAATGCGGCCAAAGCCTATGTTTTATAGTTTTTGACCCACCAATTGTACAACCTCTGCTAAACCCTGGTGAAGTGGACCTTCGTTTAATGTCCGTTGCTTCTCTTCGTTTACTAGAATTTGTAATCCAGGGAATTCGGCAGCAATAGTTGCAGTAGAAAATAACCATTCTGCGTTTTTAGGTCCTCCTGAACTTAAACCGAGTTGGCGCTGGTTAAATCCTTCTAAAATAAGTAAGCCGCCAGGTTTAAGCCACGAAACGCATTGCTTGTAAAAGTGTAATCGAGTCTCCAAGGGCAGATGGAAATAGGTTAAGGCAATGACGTCAAAAGATTCCAAAGGGAATTTTACCAGCGCGGCATCTGCCACTTTATAGTGGATCCGTGTTTTTTCGGCTGAGGCTAATTTTTCCGCCTTTGCTTTCCCTTGTTCACTTAGGTCAAAGGCGTGGACTTCCCATCCTTTTTTGGCAGCAAAAACGGCATCTCGTCCCTCTCCAGCACCTGGAAATAAAATGCGGCTCGCGGGTAGGGGTGTGATTTGCTCTTTCATAAAATCATTTGGATTTATTCCATATTGGTATTCGTCCGCTTGATAACGCTCGTTCCACATTGCTTTCATTTGTAAAATTTGTAGTTTAGTAAAAAAAAATAATCATGAAAAAAACCTTACTGTTAACCTTATTTGTTGCTTTCATTACTTTTGCAGCTAATGCTCAAACACACAAAGTGGTTGTGCAATTAAATACCTCGGATACCTTAGTTTGGCACGGAGCATTGAAAAATATTTCAAATCTTCAAACAGCACTAGGGCCTACTACGCAAATTGAATTAGTCGCTCATGGTTCTGGTATTGGTATCTTAATCGATGGCAAAACAACTCAAAAATCCAAAATTGCAGAATTAGCTGCGTCAGGCGTTTTGTTCAAAGCCTGTGAAAATACCATTCGCGAACGTAAAATTGATCGCTCTACTATTTTAACACAAGCGGGCACTGTTCCCTCTGGTGTAGCTGAAGTAGTCCTTAAGCAGGAGGCCGGCTGGGCCTATCTCAAATATTAAATGGAAAGGCCGCCCTAACAGCGGCCTTTTTTCTTACATCTTTCCGGGTAGGATTTGATTCCAATACAAATAGGGGAGTAGGTATTTCTTCATTTGGTACATAGACCAGCGCTCTTTTGATTGATCCATCGGGAATGTTTCCATTGGGGTATTGTTATAATCGAATTCGGCCAAAACTAATTTATCATATCCTGTAATAATAGGACAAGAGGAATAACCATCATAGGAGGCTGACATCGATTTGCCCTTCATTACAGCCAGTAAATTGCTCACTAAAACGGGCGCTTGCTTACGAATAGCTGCTCCAGTTCTAGAAACGGGTAATGCAGCAGCATCTCCGCAAGCGAAAATATTTTTGAATGTAGCGTGTTGTAGGGTGTGTTTTTCTACATCGATCCAGCCGGCAGCATTTGCTAAAGGACTCTTTTTAATGAAGTCCGGTGCCGATTGTGGTGGGGTTACGTGAATCATATCGTATTCAACCCAGTATTCTTGGCCCTTATTCGCTTCGCCTATTCCCACAAATTTCGCTTTTTTATTAGGTCCATCAATCTCGTCTAACTTCACAAAGAATTGTGTATGTATACCGTATCGAGCAATAACGTTTTTTAAGGTATTTTCATATTTTTCTACGCCAAAAACGCGCGTACCTCCACTCCAAAATTCCACCTGGTTCTTAATGCTATGTTTTTTGAAATAATCGGCCGCTAAGTACATAATCTTTTGAGGAGCACCACCGCACTTAATGGGGGTGTGTGGATTGGTGAAAATTGCCTTGCCGCCTCTAGTCTTCTGAATACATTCCCAGGTGTAAGGGGCTGTTTCGAAACTATAATTAGAGCAAACCCCATTTTTGCCTAGATTTTCTTTTAAGCCTTTTATCTCCCCCCAATTCAATTGGATCCCAGGAGCTGCCACTAAATAATCATAACCTACATCGGTTCCATCAGCTAGGGTAACCTTGTTCTCTTCTGGTTCAAAGCCCGAAACCATCTGTTGAATCCACGTGGTTCCGGCAGGGATGACCGATGCTTCATCGCGTTCTGTGTCTTGAATATTGAATTCTCCACCACCTACTAAGGTCCAAGCGGGTTGGTAATAATGTTTCTTTGCGCCATCGATGATGGCGATGTCTAAAGATGAATCTTTACGTAATAGTTGCGAGGCGATTGAAATACCGGCATTTCCTCCGCCAACGATGACAATATGGTGATGTGTTTTCATGGTTAACAGTCTAAGTTTATTCAAAAATAGCTCCTATTTTCTTGCTAAAAAGTGATAAAAGTCACATGTCTGTTTTCGTGAGTAACATCACGCTTAGGCAGTAAGAGGCACCCTACCTTTGAGAAAAATATAAATAATCTCATATGAAAAAGGTCCTATCGTTCGTTGCTGTTCTTGTCTTTTTAAGTAGTTGTGAAAAAGGAGGTCCTCTTGGGGATGATCAAGGCAATTCGTCTCAAAGTTTGTCCGCCATTCAAGCTACAGTCTCTAGTTTGCCTGTAGAACCAGTAGACTCGGCTGAAAAGCAGCGTGTTTTGTTTATTCGAGAGGAGGAAAAGTTAGCCTACGATGTCTATCAAGCGATGTTTGATAAATATGGGGTTAAGATTTTTCAAAACATCCCCAATAGCGAATTGAGCCACATGGAGGCGATGTTAACGATTATAACTAAATACCAATTAGTCGATCCTATGGATAAAAATCCACGCGGCGTTTTTGTTAATGCAGATCTTCAATCACTTTATAATGCGCTAGTAAGCCAAGGAAATGGGAGCATATTAGCGGCCTATCAAGTGGGGGCAAAAATTGAGGAATTGGATATTTTTGATTTGAATAAATCCATTGCAGTAACTAATAATCAAGATGTTAAATTAGTGTATGATTTTTTAAACAAAGGTAGCCGCAACCACTTACGTTCTTTTTTCAAGAATTTGACAAATGCGGGAGGCACTTACACCCCTGTTTTTATTACCAAAGCCGAATTTGACGCAATCGTGACAACGCCTACTGAAAAAATGTAATCATTTATCGTAATAGTGACAAAAGTCACAGCGTTTATGCTGATTTATCTAGTCTTTTGTACGTTAATAGCTTTAAATATAGTACCTCTATGTCTAATACAAGTTCAAATTCAACTCAGCCAGGCTTATTACAAGTATTCCTTTATGCCTTATTAATTGCCCTGTTTGGTCTTTTGGGGTATTTAGGGTTCTCCCATGTTAGTACAGCTAGTGATGCCACTGATTCTACTCAAGTTTATGTGGAGCCAGATTCTAACTTTACTCATCTTTGGACGGCACCATCGGATTGGCGAATGATGTATCTAAAGCCAGAGGAGAAAGCACTAGTGGAATATGGTAAAGAGTTAATTGGCCACACATCTGATTATTTAGGGCCAAAGGGTTCTGTTAAGGCTATTTCCAATGGCATGAATTGCCAAAACTGCCACTTGAATGCAGGTACGCAACCTTGGGGAAATAATTATTTCGCGGTACAATCTACCTATCCTAAATTCAGAGCTCGTTCAGGGGCCATTGAAGATCAGGTTAAGCGGGTCAATGATTGTTTTGAACGTAGCTTAAATGGCCAGGCATTAGCGGCTGAAAGTAAGGAGATGCGGGCTATTTTGGCCTATATTAAATGGCTAGGCACGGATGTGAAGAAAGACAAGTCACCTAAAGGATCAGGGATTTTCAAATTAAAAGGCTTAAAACGCGCGATTGATCCCGCTAAAGGTGCGGAAGTTTACGCAGCTAAATGCCAGTCCTGTCATCAGGCAGATGGCGGTGGCGTGCTGGCTGAAAATGGGAAGTCGTATACTTATCCACCACTTTGGGGACCTCATAGTTATAATCATGGCGCTGGGCTTTACCGGATGTCGAATTTTGCTGGGTATGTGAAATACAACATGCCATTAGGAGCGAATTACGAGAAACCGCAGTTGACAGATGAGGAAGCTTGGGATTTAGCGGCTTATGTCAATTCCATGCCACGACCGGCTAAAGACTTAAGCAAGGACTGGCCAGATGTCGCGGGCAAGCCTTTTGACCATCCTTTTGGCCCTTATGCTGATCCTTTTACGGAAGAACAACATAAATATGGCCCATATAAGCCGATTAAAGAATGGATTGCGAAACACAAGAAGTCTAAAAAATAAACCGAATGAACTCTAGAAGAAAATTTTTACAAGGCGGAATACTGACGAGTGTGGCAGCGTTAACGCCTGTAGGCTTACAAGCTAAAAATGCAGAGAATACTACTTTATCAACAAAATCAATCGCTGGATCTGGTCAAATAACAATTCTCCAAACCACGGATGTGCACTGTCAATTGCATGCGCATGATGAATTGTTTTGGGAAAATAATGAGTTGACCTTTCGCAAGGCTGGAGGATACCCCCATATGGCCACCGCTTTACAGAAATTAAAGGAGAAAAATCCTCAGAATACCATCACGCTCGACACGGGAGACATGTTCCAAGGAAGTATGCTCTCTGTGAAAACAACGGGGCAGGCATTCGTTCCTTTGTTAAATGCGATGGATTATGATCTGTATTTACCAGGAAACTGGGAGGTTGTTTATTATAAAAAGAATATGCAGAAATTATTGGGTGGTTTATTAGCTTCCAAAATTTGCGCGAACATGTACCACGATTTAGGTGATGGAAAGAAAGGTGAACTGATCTTTCAACCCTACCAAATCATGCACCGCATGGGAATAAAGATCGGCTTCTTGGGCTATACAGACCCTTTAGTTCCTTTACGTCAATCCCCTTTGTATTCAAAAGGAATTATTTATACCAAACCAGAGGATAATCTGAAAGAATACGTGACGCTTTTGCGCGAGCAAGAGCAATGTGACTTTGTGATTATCTTATCTCACTTGGGTTTATCTCAGCAAATTGCCTTGGGCAATCATCCCGATTGCCAGGGAGTAGACTATATTTTTGGGGCAGATACGCATGAAAGGGTTCGTAAACCGATTCAAGCGGAATACACGAAGATTGTGGAGCCAGGTGCCTTCGGGTCGTTTATTGGCAAACTGGACATTCAAGTAAAGGATGGTAAAGTCCTAGGTTCTACCTATGAATTAGTGGAAGTCGATCCGATCAAATACCCGGCAGATCCAGCGATCAAAACACTAGTTCAAGACTTAGAAAAGCCATACAAGGAAGAAATTAATAAAGTATTGGGCTATAGCACAGTTCCTCTTTACCGCAACTTTGTCGTAGAGAATACCATCGATACGATGATTGTAGATGCTTTAAAATGGAAAGTTAATGCAGATGTTGTTCTATCCAACGGATTCCGTTTTTGTCCTCCACGCGTACCTGGAAAGGATGGTAAAGTAGCCATTACGGAGGGTTATTTATATGATATGTTACCGGTGGATAGTACCATCCGAACAGCGAAAGCTTCGGGCCAACAGATTTTAGATTGGTTAGAAAAAGAGATGCAAAATGTGTTTGCTCAGGATGCTTCCAAACGTTTTGGTGGCTGGCTTATCCGTTTTAAAGGAATGCAAGTCGAATTCAAAGCTTTTGAGCGAGTAGGACATCGTGTTCAAAAAGTGACCATTGCGGGCGCTGAATTAGATAAAAACCGGCTGTATACCTTGTGCGCTTGTGAGCGTGATGGCGATCCGGAAGATATGTTATGCCGCATGAAAGGGGTAAAAGAGGCGACTAATACGGCCTATACTTTACACTCGATGATGAAGGAGTACTTAGCAAAATTCTCTCCAGTGACACCTATTTTACGTCACGATGCGAAGATATTAGACGGGCCACAAGATTTGTTGAGTCAAGTGACTGGGGTGGATTATACGTTTAGATAGGAGAGTATAGATTATAGAGTAGAGATAGGGTGTTGATTAGGTTCGGCATCCTATTTTTGTGTTTAAGGGACATAAAAAAAGCTAGCATGCAGTTTGTGCTGATGCTAGCTTTTGAATTTGAATGAAGTATCTCTACTCTCTACTCTATAATCTCTACTCTCGTATCTCCTAATGCGGCAATTGATCTCTAAACTTGCCATATACCCAAGTTCCCGCCGTTGCACTAAGAATAACGACTAGAATGACGATGGCACCTGAACCTACTTGTGCGAAAAGAGGACCTGGGCAAGCTCCAGTTAAAGCCCATCCTAGACCAAAAGTTAAGCCACCTATGATTTGGCCCTTATTAAACTTCTTGTCCGTAAAAGTAATTTCCTCTCCGTGAATGGTTTTAACCTTGAATTTCTTGATTAAAAATACTGAAATGGCTCCTACCACTACAGCCGTTCCAATCACCCCGTACATGTGGAAGCTTTGAAGGCGGAACATTTCTTGAATTCTGAACCAAGAGATGATTTCTGCTTTAATGAATACAATGCCAAAAATAACGCCAACTAAGCTATATTTTAAGTTATAGTACCAAGGGTGCTTTAATTCCGATTCATTTACACACATGGTGTCTAATGAACGTACTTCAAAATCAGCTGGATTTGTGTGTTGATTTGTCTTATTTTCCATGGGTATTATAAGTGTAAGATGAAGGGTAAAATGAAATTAGCCATAATAAAACCACCTATCATAAAGCAGATGGTAGCCACTAATGAGGGCCACTGTAAGTCAGATAGACCCATAATCGCATGTCCAGAAGTACATCCGCCTGCGTAACGCGCACCGAATCCAACTAGAAATCCGCCGCCTACCATCATAACTAGGCCACGAACAGTAAATAAGGATTCAAAAGAAAATAATTGGGCAGGTACCATGCCTGAGTAGTCTGTAATGCCATAGCTCGCTAATTCCTGTGCTAAATCTGGATGTACGATAACAGCCTCCCCAGATCCTAAGTATAGTGTTGAAATTATACCACCCACTAAGATTCCTCCCACAAAGAAGAAATTCCAGGTTTCTTTTCTCCAATCATACTTGAAAAAAGGGATGTTACTGGGTAAACATACGGCACAGGCGTGGCGTAGATTTGCGGAGATTCCAAAGTGCTTGTTACCTAAAATCAATAAGGCCGGAACGATAAGTCCGATAATAATTCCTGCCGTGTACCAAGGCCAGGGTTGGGTAATTGTTTCCATTGTAAGGGTATTTAATTGTTAGTAATCAGTAATAAATAAGAGTATAGATAGGAGAGCATAGAGTAGAGAGTGAACTAGTTAAATCTCTACTCTATACTCTTTAATCTCCTCTCTTCAATGTTCTAAATCCAGCCATCGTCCCCGTTACAAAATAAGCTAAAACGGCGAAATAAATAATGCTATTCAGGGGCTTACTGGTAATGGGGCAGGTGCCCGTAACACAACCAATTTCTTTCCAGTAGAAATATCCGGCAATTCCGCCCAAAAGTCCACCCAAGATCTGCCAACTCTTATTTTGAAAGAACTTCTTCATAATCAACGTCATCTGAATGAGTGGTTTTAGTGCGAGAGGTAGGTACACCACAACCTTGTGCGCCACAGCCTAGATTGAATAAGGCCATGCCTACAAGTACGGTGCCCATGATGCCAATCAGTACATCTGATGTACGAATAGCTTCAACAAGCGCATATCCACCTATAACTAGGCGGATAATGCGCATGAAACCCCAATTTTGTGTTAGGCTAGCTAGCATATTAGTTTTGGTAAATTAACATATCCTGTAATCCTCCGCCATTATATACTTCAGAAAGACCTGCTTGCTTTAACAAGTTCATCGCCATACCTGAACGATTACCGCTTCTGCAGTAAACGACAATGGGGCCGTTCATTGCTTTGAATTCATCTAATCGTAAGGGAATAATACCCAGAGGAATATTGATCGCGCCTTCATAGTGGCCACCAGCAAATTCACCTGTTTCTCTGACATCAACAACCGTAGTTGCTGGATTTGATAATAAATCTTCCATGATTATAAAAGGGTTGAAGGACATACATAATCAGACACTTGGAACTTACCTGACTCCTTGATCGCCTTGAAGCCACCATTAATATCAATTAAGTTATCGTATCCACGTGCTCTTAGGGTAGAGTTGAAAATCATCGAACGGTAACCACCTGCGCAGTGCACAAAGTAAGTCTTGTTTTTGTCGATTTTCAACATGCTATCATTGATGAAATCTAAGGGAGCATTTTCTACATCAATCACGTGCTCAGATAAATATTCTGAATTCTTACGAACGTCGATGATTTCACCTTCGCCTGCTTGTACACGTTTGAATGCTTCAGCTGGTTCGATAGATTCGATTTGGTCAAACTCCTTACCTGCAGCTTTCCAAGACGCAAATCCACCCTTTAGATAGCCAATCGTGAAGTCATAACCCACACGCGCTAAACGAGTAATTACTTCTTCCTCGCGTCCCTCATCAGTGACTAACAAGATTTCTTGTTTGATGTCTGGAATCATAGCACCTACCCATGGAGCAAAAGATCCATCGATACCGATGTTAATCGAGTTAGGTACGAATCCAGCTGCGAAAGTTTGAGGATCACGTGTATCTAAGATTAACGCGCTCGTTTCGTTAGCTGCCGCTTCAAATCCTTCTGGACTTAAGGCATGTTGGCCGCGCTCTAATACTTTGTCAATCGAATCATATCCTTGAATATTCATCAAAACGTTCAAAGGGAAATAAGCTGGAGGTGCAACTAATCCTGTTAAAACCTCTTTTTTGAATGCTTCTCTTGTTAAAGCTGGATTCAATGCATAGTTGGTCTTCTTTTGGTTGCCCAATGTATCCGTTGTCTCTTTGCTCATGTTTTTACCGCATGCAGAACCCGCACCGTGCGCAGGATAGACGATGATATCATCTGCTAAAGGCATGATTTTGTTACGTAATGAATCGAATAAATGACCCGCTAAGATATCTTCTGTTAAGTCAGCCTTCACTTTTTGTGCCAAATCTGGACGACCTACATCACCGATGAATAAGGTGTCACCAGAGAACAAACTAGTCTCCTTGCCATTTTCATCGATCAAAAGGAAACAAGTGGATTCCATCGTGTGACCAGGTGTGTGAATCACACGGATGGTCGCATTTCCTAATGGGAATTCTTGGCCATCTGTCGCCGTGATACATTCGAATTGACAAGCAGCGTTTGGACCGTAAACGATAGGAGCGCCTGTTTTGGCAGATAAGTCAATGTGACCAGAAACGAAGTCAGCATGGAAGTGAGTTTCGAATACATACTTGATTTTAGCTCCGTTACGCTCTGCTTTCTCGATGTAAGGTTGTACTTCACGAAGTGGATCGATAATCGCTGCTTCTCCGTTGTTCTCGATGTAATAAGCACCTTGTGCTAAACATCCAGTGTAAATTTGTTCTACTTTCATTTTCGTAATTATTATGCTGTGAATGTGTTTATTTATTTTAATGGGAAGGCTAATTGCTGGATCAGGATATAGATACCCATCACTAAAACAAACCATCCAAAACCTACTTTTAATTTATTTCCGTCTACTTTTTTACTAATGATATCGCCTAAGAAAATACCTACAATAGCAAGACCTGTAACGATTAACAATAAGTTCCAATCGATGACTTGGTGACCTAAATCTCCTGTAAATCCGATTAATGATTTAGCGGCGATGATCAATAGGGAAGTCCCTACTGCTTGTTTCATAGATAATTTAGAAAGCATGACTAAGGCTGGTATGATTAAGAATCCTCCGCCAGCACCTACTAAGCCGGTTAATGTACCTACTACAGCTCCTTCTAATAGGATCATTGGGTAGTTGAACACTTGCTCTTCTTCTACGTAAGTACCTAATTTTTCCTTTTCACACTGTTCGCATTTACCGCGAATCATGGAGATGGAAGCCGCTACCATTAGGATGGCAAATAAAACCATCATTAAAATGGATTTAGTTACCACGAAGTCTCCTAGTGTGAATACCTCTGAGGGGATCAGAGGAACAATGAATTTTCTAGTGGCATAAACGGCTGCGATGGATGGGATACCGAAAATGACAGCCGTTTTTACGTTGATTAAACCTTGCTTGTACTTAGGGAATGCGCCTACTAATGAACTAGCACCTACCACGAAAAGGGAATATGCGGTTGCTAAAATGGGGTCAACTCCGAAAAGGTAAACTAATACGGGTACTGTTAAAATGGAACCACCACCGCCGATTAAGCCCAGTGAAATTCCGATAAGTAGGGAGGCGAAATAACCTATAATTTCCATGCGTTTACTATTGTTTTTTGTTGATACAAATTTGGAGCCATTTTTAGAGCTAATTCGTGATTTTTATCACAAGCCTAAAAAAAGTTTTCATCAAAAGTGAAAGTTCAAAATCAGGTTATAATTGCTCATATTGACCTTATTGATGATGTATTTTTCATTTTCATAGGTATTACCACGATTTGCTTTATGAACATACAAAGCCTGAATTTCTAAACCTTCCAAGAAATCGGTGAATTCATAGGTGAGATCCAGATTCAATTGCGTGTAGCTAGGCAAGCCATATTTGTTCAACGCATAGTTCTTTACATCTGGTAGTTGAAAATAGCCATAGCTGAGGCTAGCCTTTAGAGGAGCTTTGGCAAAAGCATAATTGACTTTCCCCACATACGCATTTACATCGCCAAAACCTTCATTTCGTTCCCGAGGCATAAAAGTATAAAAAGGATCACGTCCCCATTCACGCGGCATTAAATAACGGCCTTCAGCGGTGATGCGTGTATAATTAAGGGAAGTTTTCCAATTTCCGGTCTCATAACCTACCTTCGTACTAATCACACGTGAATGTTGATCAGGTGAAAAATAGGTTTTAGTAGGGTCTTCGTTTCCACCCTCGTTAACCGCGTGTTGTTGTGTGTATTGGACTCCAGCTACCCAAGCACCCCGTTTCAAATCCCATTGCAACATACTCGTGTTGAATACATTATCCACATACACATTCCAAAGCTTAAGCGAGTTGCCTTGAGGCAATTGGTGTGTGTATCCTAGAAGATAGACCCCATTGGATTCAATATTCCCTTTGTAATTCCCTTTTGTCCCATTTACATTCGTGCCATTTGGGTAAATTCCAATAGATTCCCCTATACCATACCAATCCACCGTTCCGCGTGGAGAAATTTCATATAAGTATCCTCCCTCTAGTTTATTCTTTTTCCCTGGGAAAATCTCGCCAAACAATCCGCCTACCTCCGTAGGGCGCATTCTTCCATCTTGTAAATTGATAAATGGCGTATTAATGAGCTGTTTTCCTAAAGCAATATGAGATTTTTTAAAGTTGTATTTCAGGTATAATTCTTCTAATCGATCTAAGTCGTGCTTGTTGGCTAAATTTTCCAGGTCGAATAGGGATGTTTCATAACGACTGACCGTTTGAGTGTAAGGGTCAATGTGCGTCATGTCGGATGAACCTACATTGTAGATAAAATAACCACCTACTCCGAATTGAAATCCTCTAAAGGAAGCTGTTTCATAAAAAAGTCCACCACCCATTGCATTTGCATGGGCGTCGGTTAAATGATCTTGATTCTCTGTGGCCATGAAAAAGTAGCGTAGATTACCGTGTACTTTTCCATGTTTAAAAGCGAATAATAAGGAAGTAGAATCCTCCGCGACACTTTTTTTACCTTTCCAAAGATGTGGTGGCGTGTGTATTTCTTGATGCTGAGCTACCAATGTAGCTGAAAATAAGACTAAGAATAGGATGAATAAGGCGTTTTTTTGCATGCTTTTGTATTTAGGCCTGCAAATTGCCGCTAAAATGGGACTTAGTCCGTGATGAAAATCACAGTCCCCTTAAATCCACAATCTCAATCTGGTTTTTATTGATTTTAATGTAGCCTTTCTCGGCTAACTTCTTCATCAAGCGAGAAATGACTTCGCGTGAGGAGTTTAGCTCTTGAGCGATGTCTGTAAATGAAGCCTTTAAAATGTTTGTTTTTAGGCTTTTTTGGTGTTGTTTTAGGTACCAAAGTAAGCGCTCATCCAGATTTCTAAACGCGATTTGATCTAAGGTGTCCAATAATTCTTCAAAGCGAGAACGGTAGGTCTCTAACACAAATTGGTACCAAGACTTGTATTTAGCGGCCCATTCGTCCATTAATTCTACTGGAATGGCGATGACTTCGGTGTCTACGAGGGCTTTGGCCATAATCTGAGACGATAATTGCCTCGCCGCACAAGTCATGGAAATAGCGCAAGCCTCACCCGGATGCAGGTTGTACATAAAAACTTCGTTGCCCTCCTCATCTTCACGGAATACCTTAATGATGCCTTTTGTCACTAAGACAGCTGAACGAATGGATTGTCCTGTTTTCATCAAGTAATCATCCGTTTTGAATTTACGAACGACACCGGCTTGTTGAATCTTTTTACTTAATTCAGGCTCAAACTGATTGAATAATTCCATTTTAATACGAGATAACTGCTTGTTTTTCTAGACTTTCATAGGCGGCATCGATGACACGCATACTGGCGATTCCATCTTCTCCAGGTACTGCTGGTACCGCACCGTAACGCAAAGATTGGAAAACATTTTCATAGAATGCCATATACTCGCCTTTTTCAGAAGCAACGCGCTCTGGACTGTTTCCGTCCACGTGTAATAATCCGTATTCACTTGGAGCATCCACACCCCAATTTTCACCTATTGGAACATGGCCTTTGTCTAAATCAACTTCTTGACGATCGGAACGGGTTTTGATGAAACTGCCTTTCGTTCCGTGCAATTGGAAGGCTGGAATGGGTTCTTTGAAGTAATATCCACTTTTTAAGCGAACGCGCAAGGCTGGATAATACAAAAGTATCTCAAACAAGTCGATGACCTCTGTTCCAGGTCTTGTCTTGCGTAAATCCGCAAATACATGCGTTGGTTTACCAAATAAGTGCAAAGCTTGATCAATTAAATGGGGACCTAAATCGGTCACAATTCCAGCGCCGGGACCTGCATCTTCTTTATGTCGTTTAGGAGACATGAGTGGGTTGTAGCGATCAAAGTGAAACTCAGCTTCGACGATATCGCCTAATACACCTGATTCGTATACCTTTTTCAGCGTTAGGAAATCGGAATCCCAACGGCGGTTTTGGTAAACAAAAATCTTTTTATTCACTTCTTTCCCTAACGATACGAGTTTTTCTGCCTCAGCTGCGTTGCAAGTAAAGGCTTTCTCCACAACGATGTGCTTTCCGGCTTTCAAGGCAGCGGTAGCATATTCAAAATGGGAATAAATGGGAGTGTTAACGATGATTAACTCAATCGAAGGATCGGCTAAAACGGCTTCCATCGAATCGTAGGAGGATGTTCCAGGGTAGGCATTCTCGATATTTTTCTTGGAGCGCTCCCAAGATCCTTGTAAATTGAATCCAGGATGTAACTGAATAAATGGGGCGTGAAAAACGCGGCCAGACATTCCAAAAGACAGTAAAGCGGTTTCGATCGGTTTCATAGAAGTAAAAATAAACAATTCAGACCTTTAAACATAAACGATTTAACATGAAAAAAATACTCGCTTTAAGCCTACTAAGTTTAACTGCACTAGGGCAGTCGAAGCCGTTGGTTTCGCATATGTTCACAGCTGATCCTTCGGCCCACCTATTTCAGGGCCAAATTTACATTTACCCTTCACATGACATCGATGCCGGGGTAAAAGAAGATGATTTAGGAAGTCACTTTGCGATGAATGATTACCATGTGTTATCTCAAAAGACGCCCGCAAGTCCGGTGGTTGACCACGGTGTGGCTTTGAAGCTAGAAGATGTGGCTTGGGCATCCAAGATGCTTTGGGCTCCGGATGCTGCTGAATCGAAAGGAACCTACTATTTGTATTTCCCAGCGAAGGATAAGGAGGGTATTTTCCGTATTGGAGTAGCCTCTTCCTCTAAGCCAGAGGGCCCTTTTAAAGCAGAGAAAGAGTATATGAAAGGTTCGTTCAGTATCGATCCTTGTGTGTTTAAAGATAAAGACGGTACGTCTTATCTGTATTTTGGCGGAATCTGGGGAGGTCAATTACAACGCTGGAAGTCGGGTACTTATGGTGCTACAGATGAGTCGCAACCAGCCAATGGTCAGCCTGCTTTGATGGCCAAAGTAGCTCGTTTAGATGCGAATATGAAGCAGATGGCAGAAGCTCCGCGAAACGTACAGATTTTAGATGCAAACGGGAAAATATTATTATCTGAAGACCATGATCGCCGTTTCTTCGAAGCTGCTTTTGTACATCAATACCAAGGGAAATACTATTTCTCTTATTCTACTGGCGATACGCATAACATCGCTTATGCCACAGGAACTAGTCCTTATGGACCATTTACCTACCAAGGAGTTATCTTAAAGCCGGTGAAAGGCTGGACGAACCACCATTCGATCGTAGAACAAAGTGGCAAATGGTATTTATATTACCACGATGTGGAAATCTCAGGCAAGACCCACCTTAGAAATATCAAAGTGACTGAGTTGAAATACCGACCGGATGGCAGTATTGAGACGATAGATGCGTATAAATAAAAAGAAAGGCCGCTTCGAATAACGAGGCGGCCTTTTTTAGATGCCTATTTTAAGCTAGTATATTCTTAGCATACGCCACGCATTTTTTCACTTCTTCTACTGCCGTAGATCCTGCCGGAACTTCGTATTCTAGTTCAACTGTCGCAGGGAATTTATACTTATTTTTCTTCATTAACGTCAACAACTCTTTCAAAGGAGTGTCGCCATTGCCCCAAGCTAGGTTTCCAGCGCCATGTTCTTTCGATGTACGGTCTTTAATGTGCATGCTGGAGATGCGGTCATGTTTCGCTTCAATAAACGCAATCAAGGAAGCAGTCGTGTGAGGCGCTCCCACGGCGATGTAGTGACCTGCATCTAGGTTAATGGAATTGTATTTGTTTTGGGCCAAAGCCTCATCATACACGGTATCTTTCACCTGTGTATGGGTATGGTAGCCAAAATAGATCTTATGTTTCTCTCCCAAAGCCCCCAAACGTTGTGTCTGCGCAGCAGAGGGTAATTCTAAAGTAACCGATTTGGCACCTAACACTTTAGCAGCGCGTAAAGCTGACTCCACCTCGGCATCCGAGTTTTTCTCGCCAAAGGCATTCGGCTTGTAGGCATACACAGAGATACCCGCGTCATCAAGCATCTTGCGCACTTCCTTGAATTTATCCATGGAAACAGATTCGCGCCAAGCAGCCACCTCTTTTTGGTATTGTGCTAGTGCTGCCTTTTGTTCATCGGTTAAAGTAGGGCGGGGTTGACCAGGTGTCCAACGCATCGGTACCGGATTTGCCGGACGTCCTGCGTAATCTTCCACGGCATCTCCCATTAATTCAATGGCTGAAACGCCTGATTCTACGCAGTATTGGATGATTTGTTTGATGTCTCCCGGCATGCCGCGGAAAGAATACGTTATCGCGCCTATTTGAACGCCACCAAAAACAGAGTTTGGTTTCGCGAAACTAAAAGAGGAATTTGATGCCCACAAAAGGCCTAAAGAGGCGAGTGAGCCGGCCGCCAAAAACTGACGACGCGATGTGTTGTTGTTATTTTTCATAGGTAAGAATAGGTTTCTGAGTTCATTTTACGAATATATCCCGAAATTTATATCCTGCGGGTCAAATTTTGCGACGAAATCCCACCTATTTCCGTTGTGGGATCTTGATTTCGTTTTGGGGTTCAAATGAATTGACCACGGAAACTTGTTCGCCTTTTAACGTAATCGTCCAATGGTGCGGACTTTCATAATACAATAAGGTGATCTCCAGCGTCTCCGCATCAATCCATCGATACGATCCAGCGTAATCAAATGGGGCTTTTTTGGCTAAGTCAACTCTGGCAGCTCTCAACATGTAAGGGCCCACTAGGTTTGACTTTCCTGTAGCCCAAGAACCTTGAGCCAGTTTAAATTCGTGCTGTGTGGAATCTTTAGTTGTGATGGTTAACGTCCCTTTTGAATCGACCTTGAATTGGCGGAAATCCAGTGGGTTAGTTCCTAATAAATAGCTTTTCGTAGGCAAAGCCGCTTGTAGGCTAGAAACCGGTGCTTTAATTTGTCTGCTAGCATTAAATGCGGCTAGCGCTTTTAACCCGGAAGGATTAGAAGGAAGGGCTTTCGCTTGAAACGCTGGCAATAAGTTTTTCCAAACCTGGTTCAAATCATCAGGCAAATCTTGAGATTCTGACGTGATAATAAGCACAGCATCTTGCGCTGGCATCATCAAAATATACTGACCATAGGCTCCGTCGCCCCTAAATGCCCCGTTTCTAGAACGCCAAAACTGGTAGCCATAGCCCTGCAACCAATCCGCATATTGTCCATTAGCCTTTTTATCTTCGCTCGCATCTGGTTCTTGGTCGATGTGTTTGCTTGTGGCTTCTTCCACCCAGGCTGCTGGCAAGATTTGCTTTCCTTCGAATTTACCTTTGTTTAAATACAATAAACCGAGTTTGGCCATATCTTCTGTCTTCACTCGGATGCCCCAGCCGCCCACATTGATACCTTTTTGGTCAGCTTCCCAGTCGATACCGCTGATGTGTAATGGATCTAACAAGCGTGGTTTTAAATAGTCCAATGTGGTCATTCCCGTCACTTTTTGGATAATCGCAGACAACATATAGGTGGCTAATGTATTGTATAAAAATTTCGTGCCAGGTTTATGCGCGATAGGGTAGTTCAAAAATCCACGAACCCAATCGGGTGAAAAGACGATCACACTGCGTAGAGGCTCTTTTTCGTGACCAGCAGACATCGTTAAGAGGTCCTGAATGCGTAGGTTGGCTAAAAAGGGTTTGTCTTTCAGGTCTGCATGCTCTGGAAAAAAAGAAAGGACTTTATCTTGTACCGTCAGACGCTTTTCAGCCACGGCGAAGCCGATGGCGGTGGAGGTCCAGCTTTTGGAAACACTATACATCGTATGTTTTTTATCGGCTGCATAGGGCTTCCACCATGCCTCAGAAATCACTTTTCCGTGGCGAATCAGCATATAGGAGTGTAATTCGTGTTTGTCCGAGGAATAGCCCTCGATGAATTTGATGATAGCTTCGGAAGACACGCCTTCTGCTTCTGGCGTACTGTGTGGTAGAGATTGGGCAAGGATAGTAAAACTACACAGGAACAAGAGTCCGGAGAGGAATGAGGCTTTTTTCATCGAATAGGTTTATTTTTGTTAAAAATAGGAAATATTCTTGGATAATTGCCTCGCTAAAATTTCGGACGTTTCGGTCTCCCTTGGAGCTAAACCCGTCGTCTCATCGATCTCTTTTCAGATTTTATCTGGCCAAAAAACGGCCATCGTAGGACCGATGGGATCAGGGAAGACCTCTTTGGCAAAAGCCTTAGCCGGACGATTGTTTAGAACGGGCGAGGTCTTTTTTTCTTGTCGAAATCCAGATAAAAGAGCCTATGTGATGCTTGTAGAGCAACAGCACCAGTTTAAGAATCGCAGTAACCTCTCTGAATTTTATTTACAACAGCGTTTTAATTCTTCGGATTGCGAGGATGCCTATACGGTGGAGGAGGAATTAGCTGGATTCGAAATAGAGGATTGGGTTTCGATTTTTGAACTATCGGGACTTCTGAAACGCCCCTTAATTCAACTGTCCAATGGTGAGAACAAACGCCTGCAAATTGTTAAATCATTAGCTTACCAGCCAGATTGGTTGATTTTGGACAATCCCTATGTGGGTCTGGATGTAAATGGCCGGGAAATTCTCACCAAAGGATTAGTATCGCTTGACTCGAAAGGCATCCAATTCATACTCGTTTCTTCGCCAGGCGATGTGCCTGATTTCATTAATCAGGTGATTGAATTGCCATTGTCACAAGATACCCCCGCGAAACCTGAACCTTTACTGCGGCCATTAGACCCTTTCGAAACTGCTGTGAAAATGGAAAAGGTGCAGATCAAATACGGAACGAAAACGATCTTACGTGATTTCAGCTGGCAAGTTAATAGGGGAGAGCGCTGGGCGATTAAAGGTCCCAATGGGGCTGGGAAGTCGACTTTGATTAGTTTAATTACGGCAGATAATCCACAGGCTTATTCTCAGAATATCATCTTGTTTGACCGAAAGCGTGGATCAGGAGAAAGTATTTGGGACATTAAACGCAAAATTGGATATTTGAGTCCGGAGTTGCATTTGTATTTTAAGGAGGGCGGTTCTTGCTTTTCGGTGGTGGCCTCCGGTTTGTTTGATACACTTGGGTTGTTTAAGCGCTTAACCGAGGAGCAATCGGATCAAGTGAATCATTGGATGCAAGTAATGGGCATCGCTCATTTGAAAGAGAGATCATTCTTGAAGATTTCGGGTGGGGAGCAGCGTATGGTGTTGATTACGCGTGCTTTGGTCAAGAATCCTGAACTCTTGATACTCGACGAGCCATGTCAAGGACTAGACCGTGTTCAAACAGAGCACCTTAAGTCGGTGCTTGATTATTTAGCAGAAAAATCAGACATGACCTTATTATACGTCAGTCATTATGAGCGTGATATTCCGTCTTGTGTGAATCAGGTGTTGGAATTAAAACGGCTCTGAGATGGATTTGCTTGGATGTGAGAACCATTTAGGGCCATCTGCCGTCATATAAGCGCAATCTTCTAAACGTATCCCAAATTCCCCAGGAATCGCAATCGTCGGTTCAATGCTGAAGCACATGCCTATTTCAAGTGGCGCTTTATTTCCGCGCACCATATTTCCCCATTCGTGACCACTCATTCCAATGCCGTGACCGGTACGGTGTGGCAGTCCAGGTAATTTATAATCAGGGCCAAAGCCTGCGTCAATCAATACTTTACGCGCAGCAAAATCTACGTTTTCAGCCGGCGCTCCTAATTTAGCGGCCTCAAAACCCGCTTGCTGTGCCTTTTTCTCTAAATCCCAGATCTGTTTTTGCTTCGCGCTAGGCTCCCCAAAAACAACGGTCCTAGTTATATCTGATTCATATCCTCCCACGCTACATCCGCAATCTAACATCACCACATCGCCAGATTTCAAAATTTGTTTTCTCGAACTTCCATGTGGAAACGAAGTAGCCACCCCAAAAGTCACTGACGCAAAACCGTGCATCGCACCTTGCTCTGCGTGAGCTTGAGCGATCTTCTGGGAGATTTGACGAGGTGTACACCCGATCGATAAAGCTGCAATTCCGGCCTGAATCGCCTTTACTGTCGCATCGTTTGCTTTTTGCATTAAGGCAATTTCTGTAGCCGATTTAATGATTCGACACGGAATGGTAATCGGATCTGCGCTCACGAATTGAAAGCTAGCATCTGATTTGCGCAATCCATCGAAGATGAAGAAACGACAGAATTCATCCATACCTATTTGGCCCTTCTCAATTCCTATCCCTTTCAATACACATGTAGTCAATGCAAAAGGATTCTCATCTTCCTCCCAGATGGACACCTTAGTTCCTGCTGGAGCCATCTCTAGAAACCGATCTTCTTCAAAAGCCGGACAAATGAAGTTTATTTCACCTTTCACCGGAATGACCGCTAACATCGACCGTTCTGAAGGATGCCAGTTGATGCCCGTAAAATAATTCATATTTATCCCTGCATCTAAAATAATGGCCTGAATCTGCTTCTCAGCCATCAATTTTTGCGCCTTTGCCACGCGCATCTTACGTTCTTCCGCATTGATGGGTGTAAATTCGATAGGCGTTAAAGCCGGAATGGAGGATTTTAAAGAGAGGGTAGAAGCCAAGAGGCCCCCTTTAATGAAGTTTCTACGTTGCATAGCTAAATTTAAAATAAAACATTTACAATAGAAATTCTCCCGGGATGAATTAACTTTAAATTCAGAATTTACCTATGCGGCTACTTTTTATTCGTTTCTCGGCCATTGGCGACATCGTTTTAGCTTCTCCAGCCTTGCGTTGTGCGAAGCAGCAGATACCAGGCGTTGAGATTCATTTCTTGACAAAGAAGTCGATGAAAGCCGTTTCGGAGGCGAATCCTTACGTGGACCAGTTCCATTATTTTGACAAAGATCTTGCTTCCACCATCCAAGAATTAAAAGCCTACAAATTCGATTACATTATCGATTTGCACAAGAATCTGCGCAGTTTGCGGATTCGCTTAGCCTTAGGGGTTTCCTATTTATCGTACAATAAGCTAAGTGTAGAGAAGTTTTTATTGACCAAATTCCACGTGAATAATATGGCCGATCGCCACATTTCATTGCGTAGTGTGGATGCATTAGCACCTTTAGGGGTTGTCTATGATGGAAAAGGTTTGGATTATTTTGTGCCATCTGAAGTAAAGGAGCCCACTTTTTTCCCAGTAGGTTATGTCGCATTAGTCATTGGCGCTTCGTATGCCACGAAGAAATTGCCAATAGAATCATTACAGACGTTGTGTGCACAGATTCCTCATCTGATTGTATTAGTTGGAGGCAAGGAGGAGAAGGAAGATGGCGATGCATTGGCATTAGTGGACCCATCGCGAATTGTAAATACTTGTGGCACTTATTCCTTGCATGAATCTGCTTTGATGGTTGCCAAAGCCCGTGTCGTCATCTCGCACGACACCGGAATGTTGTACATTGCTTGTGCCTTTGAAAAGAATGTAATCGCTATCTGGGGTGCCACATCGCCAGCTTTGCAGGTGGAGCCTTTGATGCCGGTTGATTCAAAAGCGCAGGTTTTTCAATCCATTGTTCCAGATTTAAGTTGCCAGCCTTGTTCGAATTTCGGTACAAAGACCTGTCCTAAAGGACATTTTGCGTGTATGAAAAAACAGGATTTGCCGGAGATTGTAAGGCAGGTGGATAAAATGTGGTAATGCTACGTGTATTTCAATCGTTTCAACCGTCCCTGGTAACTTTGGTAATAGTTTTTCTGAGCACTTTCTTCTAGAAAGGAGCGTCGAATCAACATTTCAATCTCAGTCGAATTCGCCTGCATTTGTTCGAGAATTCGTTCTACCATTTTTTCAGGGATATTCGCCATTTTTCCCAAGTGTATAAACTGATTGATTAATTTTCCCTGGTATTGCGCCTTCGGATATAAGCCACCTAGTAAGGCAAAATCGCTATCTGCGATATGTAATTGAGAATTCAATAAATCATAGGCCGGGCTCAGAATGTAATCGCCATCCACTGTTTCTAGTAGGGAGAAATTCTTTAAATGGGCATCTCCATTCGAAAACAGGTAATTAAACAAGATGATTTTAAATAGTTTAGGGGCCTCGGTGGCATAGGCAGGCACATATTGCTGCATGATTTGGAACAATTCGAGGTAATTTCCTTCGTATTTGTAATTCGCCCCGTGTGTTTGTGGTGTTCTGTTTGCCAAAACTGCAAAGTCCTCTTTCCCTCGTTTCAGTCCAGCTTCATCTCGGTCAAATCGTTTCGTCAAATAGGCCATTTCCCCATTTTGGAAGAAAACAATCCCATTCTCTGCCGTATCTATTTGAAAAACCTGTTTAGCTATCTGCATCGTCAAATGCTCGTTTGCAGGCATCAGATGCTTGTTCTTTCCCAGAGTAGGAATTGGCTTTAGTAAATAATGACCACTTTCCCCCGGCTGTGCTAATCGAAGCTTATTCTTCTCTAGTAGGAGTGAAAACTTCTCCTGTACTCCAGAAATAGACATAATCGTTCTATTCTCAAAGAAAATACCAGAAACCTCGTCTGAACTCGCCGGTGAATCATAGGGCAGCACATGATGCACCTTGTGACTCGAGAATAGTCGCTGAATCGCAGATCGGCAGTAACTGGAATGACCTTTAGCTAGTGTACTTGGGCAGTAGGAAAGCAGTTGTATATTCACTTATCAGTCTATTTGTTCAATCGTTATCGCACCTATCGTATCGAATTGAGCGGTATGTAATAGTATGCCAAAATGATCCGACGGATCAATCTTCTTGAACTTGCAAACCGCCTGCTTATTGGCTCCCTCTGGTAACAAGTGAAAGAAAACTGGAAATAGGTGAGGGGACTTAAATTCCTTTTTTGACTTAAGCATGGTTAAGCTAATGGCCGGCTTTTTTTTATCTTCTATCCATGTCTCCAAATACTGAAAATGAAAACTGCCATTATTCAGTTGAGTCAAAATTCCTGCAGGTTCAGTCTTATACAATATCGTCGCTGTCCTCATTTTCTGTCTCTAATTTTTTGATAGTTAATTGCATTTCAAGTCCTAGTACATCGGCTAGTTTTTGAATCGTCTCCAAGGTAGGATTTCCTTTTCCGCTTTCAAATTGTTTGACCGTTCGCAGGCCTACTCCGGACAGTACAGCAAGGGTCTCTTGGTTCACTTGAAGCGTAATTCGTCGCTTTTTTAGTGTTTCTATGATGTATTGATGGTGCATTATATTGCTCTTTTGTTTGTAATTAATGATTACTGTAGGCTGATTTAGGCAGATTTGTGCAATATAGTGCACTTTTAGTTGCAATTGTGGATTTGTAAGAAAATAATCAGTTTACAGGGGAAATTATCAGAGGAGAGGGCAACAAAAAAGCCCGACATTGCTGTCGAGCTTCTCAGAAACCCCTATTAGGATTGAACGAAGTCAAGCATCAATAAGTATAAAATCCCTTACCCACTTTCTTACCCCATTCCCCTTTGTTGAACTTCTCTACGATGGTTGGAGATGGTTTATCATCTTCATTTCCTGATGCCTGGTATTTTTCCATTCCAACATGATAAGCTAAATCGATGCCTGTTAAGTCGAGTAACTGAAATGGGCCCATCGGATAGCCGAGACCTTTTATAACAGCCTGGTCAATATCTTCCACGGAGGCAATTCCCAAATCTAATAAATTCAGGGCTTCTTTACGGGTTGCTTGCAGCATACGGTTTACAACGAATCCGAAAGAGTTCAACGAAATCGTATTGAGTTATTTTTCAAGTAAATAAAAAAAGGGGCTATTAATTAAGCCCCTTTTTTATTTAATTCTTCGTTACTTTCAAGTCTTTAAAGTAGCCAATTGTCCCTACTTCTACCCACAAACCAATGCTTCCTCGCGTTGATTTGCCCAACATTTTGTTGACAATAAAATTTGGTGACTTTTGGTTGTTAATAAACAAAGTGACCTTCTCTCCTTGATATTCTAATCGGACATCTATCCATTCGTTTAATCCGATATCCGCATAGGTTTCATATAAGCCATTAGCTTCTTTTCGCAAGCGGCTGAAAGTATAACCAGGATAGGCAAAATACTGAACAGTATGGTTTCTGCGCAGTTGGTCATCAGCTCGACCATTACTTGGTCGCAAATAAATATTCTCAAATTGGGTATTCGCCTCATCGATGCGATAGGCCAAACCGATGAATCCTCTTGCTTGTGGGAACGGTGAATCTACTTGAATCTTACTTAACATCTTCACTTCGATGATACCATTTTCGATGTCAGTATTTGCCAACTTAACAAAGGTCGGTCCATCCACAGAGTTCTCAATATTATTGATATCAAAGGGAGATTTGACTAAGTCTCTAGTAACTTCTAAAACTTTTGCTCCGTCTAATTCAACTACTTTAGCAATTGAATTAATGGCGGAAAACGTTTGCTTTTCCCAAGTGAATTGCTGACCATACATGGGTGCGGCCAACAATATCATTACGGCTATAAAACCCTTATTTCTCATTTGATGATTTATAAAATAACCCCGCCCCATAAGAAGTTCCTAAAGTTCCAGGTTTTATTTGTAAATAATAACGACTTGTTTGGTCTTCCTCGATAGATAAACCGCCTGTTTTTTGAAGAACAAAATCAGAACCATACATCAATTTCTTTGGATCGGCTGGTGTACCAAAATCTTGTGGGCCTCCACCTTGATTCACTAATTGATTATAGCCAATAACCATAGAATTCTGAATCTGGAAAGCATTTTTTGCTTCTTTCTCTAATACCCACAAGACGTTGATTCCACTCATGACATTGTTATAAAATTTGAAGTCAGGTGTTGTTGACCAGGTCCAAACAGCTGCACCGTAACTATTCAAAATCAAATTATGATGCATGCTAGATTGTTCCGCAGGTGCATTCCACATCACTACAGCATCTTTTACCCCATAAAAGACACAATGATCGACTTCTAATTGTTTTCCATTGGATAATATGCCCAAGTGGTTAGGTAATGCGAATTGATTTCCTAGAAACTGGCATTGTGTAACGCGCAAATCACTCAAGTTTTTACCTTCCCATACGATTGGATAATTTCGAACGAGTACACCCGCTTTGGGTTTTTCATGCACAGGCTCACCTAATATACGAAGTCCTTGAATGGTAGCGTGACTGCTTTCGATTAAAATACCATAATTTGAACCGCCCGTGATTACTTTCTTATCATCACGTTCAAGTTTAAATGGCATTGTCGAAACAATTATGGGCATTTTATTAGGTTCCCAAGCTGAACTATCTGGTAAAATCTCCGCGCGAATTTCGAGGCGATCTTGTTTTGAAAATACCCATTGTGTGGGATTGAATGTAGCGGTTTCAGCAAGTCCATACGTACCTTCTGACAAGAAAACTTGTATACTTCCTTTGCCAGCTAATTTATTCACACGCTTAGCAGCCTCAAACAACGATTTTAATGGCGTCATTTGAGAACCAGCTGCGTCATCATTACCTGAATTTGCATTCACATAAATCATTTCCTTTTGCTGTGCTAGAACATGATAAGATGCCATCAAATAGCATAGTCCTAAAATCAATACTTTTTTCATATATAATTATTTTTTTCAAAACTACGGAATATTGGTATACATTTGTAACCAGAAATCAATTAGTAGTAACCTCTAAGTAACCAGTATATGCGTTTTATTGATAATCCATTCCAATGTCCCGTAACCCGAACTATGTCAATTATTGGTGGTAAATGGAAACCAATTATTTTGAATTGTATTGGGGATAAGACGATCCGTTTTGGTAAATTAAATCAATTGATGCCAGCCATTTCAAACAAGGTCCTTTCTAAAGAGTTGAAAGATTTAGAGTCACTAGGGTTAATTAATCGATTAGAATCAGATGAGCTGCCTCAAAGAGTTGAATATAATTTAACCGATGCTGGAATCAGTCTTATGCCGGTTTTAGTAGAAGTTGCAAATTGGGGAAATTCTCATTTTGCAAAGCAGATAGAGTCGAAATTATAGAAAAAAATCCAAAAATATTTCTCTGCCGTAATTGAGGCCCTTGATTTGTGCAAGAATATTACCCATAATAAAATCGGATACGGTGGAGTGGAGAATGGAGGAAGGGGAGATAAGTTTTTGGTACAAATCTGGTACAAATGAAAAAGCAGCTATAACTTTCGTTATAACTGCCTTATTTTCAGAGCCTCCTATCGGGATCGAACCAATGACCTACTGATTACAAATCAGTTGCTCTACCAGCTGAGCTAAGGAGGCGCATTTCGGTTTACAAAAGTAGTGTTATTCTCCTAAATCGCAAAACCGAGTGTGAAAAAAATTAACTTTTTTTCAGTTTTTCTAATTCTTTTTCAGCCGCTTCAATTTTCTTTTCTACCTCCGCACGCAGCTTATCGCTGTTTTTAGACTTCGCAAAGAATTCTAAGTTATTGGTTAACACGGCGATATCATTTTCCAAGGCTTGGATTTTCTTGCGCGCATCTTGAGAAGCCGATTTTTTCTCTTCTCCTCCTGTATTTGCTTCAGATGCCAAAGATTTTAATTCAAAACCCCAAGCAGCCAGCTGCTCTTTCGGTTGTGTGCGTGCTAAATCGATTAAAGCATTCCACGTTGTGCGGAAACTTTCTTGAATGGCTTTCACATTGTTACGAGGTACGAAACCGATAGCATCCCAAGCTGCTTTCTTTTCGCCTAAGGTAGCTAATAGGCTAGGATCCTTAAGCATAGCCTCCATCTCTTTCAATATCGCTTGCTTAGCTTCTAAATTAGCTTCGAACTCTACGTCTTTCGCATTCTTACCCTTTTCACGAGTTAAATTAAAGTAAGCATCACATGCTGCCTTAAATTTCGCGTAGATAGAATCCTTTTGTTTCTCCGGTACGTGACCGATCTCTTTCCACTTTTTCTGTGTTTCGATGACCATTTGGGTCACTTCAGGAGTGATGGTGCCTGTTTCTACGATACCGTTCACCTGGTCGATCAACAATTGCTTCGCGGCTAAGTTAGCCTTGCGCTCTGCGTCGATCTTCGAGAAGAATTCGCTCTTGTGTTTGAAGAAGGTTTTTAAGTCAGACCAAAAGTTGTGACTCACTTCTTTTCCTCCATCACGGGGTAATCCACCTTTCAAGTTATTCCATTGCTCTTGAAGTGCTAATACCGCTTTCGAAGCTTGGTTCCATTCGCTGATGTTCGCAGAAGTGAAGTTGGCATAATGCTTCATTAAGTCGCCGATCTCGCGTTTCACTTTGAGATTTTCTTCGAAAACTTGCTTTTGGGCATCGTTGATAGCTCTTTTTTGTTCGAAAAGTACATCCAAAGATTTCTTCACACGCGTCCAAAGTGACTCATTATCATCTCTGTTCGCTGGTCCGATGTGTTTGTATTCTTCAAACAGCTCTTCCGCCTCTTTTAATAATTTCTGTAAAGCTCCGCCTTTTGAAATTTCTGCTGCTAAAGCTTCTAGTTTAGTGGCGATACCTTCTTTGGCCTGTAAATTCTTCTTGCGATCTAATTCTAATAGTTCGAAGAAAATGCTTCTATTGCTGTAGAAACGGTCCACTAAGGCATGATAACTCTGCCAAAGCGTCTGATTCATCGGCCCCTGCACACTGCCTAAACCTTTCCACTCTTCTTGAATTTTCTTGAAGGCTTTAAAGCTCGCATTCACGTGCGCCGGATCAGAATTATCATCCGAAT
The DNA here is from genome assembly GCF_023921165.1 of Aquirufa antheringensis. NCBI lineage: Bacteria > Pseudomonadati > Bacteroidota > Cytophagia > Cytophagales > Flectobacillaceae > Aquirufa > Aquirufa antheringensis. The sequence continues at coordinate 129,949 of NZ_CP049835.1, read as the reverse complement.
CCACTAATGTTCTTAATTCATTAATTAAACGCGTTTTTCCTTCGAGTGCCTTCTCTCTTAATTTCTCCAAATTAGAGAAGAATGCCCCTCTTTCCGTACGGATAAAGGCAGCGATAGCGTCGATTTGTTGCGAGATTTCATCCCCTTTGAACGAGAATCCTTCTTCAGAATCTTCGTTAGTAGACTTAAATGCAGCTAAAGCCTCAGCGCGTTCGCCTTGCTTAATAGCTTCCCAAGCCGTTCTCACTTCCTTGGTTAATTCGTCTACTTTTTTGAAGTTCGCCGATGAGGCGCTTGCTTGAAGAATGGCTTTCAATTGCTCGTAGAAGGCAAGAATGCTTTCTTTTGTTGCTTTTGAAAGGTCTAAAACCGGAAATTCAACGGCCTTTTCTTCCACTACAGGAAAAACTACTTCCGCCGGAGCTGCTGTTTCGACTATAGATTCTGTCGGTGTTTCTTCTGGAGTAGGAGTGGTTTCCAATTCTTCTGCTGGATTGCTCTCTTCGGTGATCATAATCGTCGTTGTTTGCGTTTTAACTTAAAAGTTTTTCAAAAATACGCTCCATCGATACAGCATAACCAATTTTCTCTTTTAGGTCTGCTATAGAAATGCGCTCTTGGGTCATCGTGTTGCGATCGCGAACGGTCACGGTGTTGTCTTCCATGGTTTGGTAATCTACCACCACACAATACGGTGTTCCAATTAAATCTTGACGGGTATAACGCTTGCCTATGGCGCCTCCATCGTCGTACGTGGTATTAAAGGCAAATTTAATGCTGTTAACAATCTCTTGTGCTTTCTCAGCTAAACCATCCTTCTTCACTAAAGGAAGAACGGCTACTTTCACCGGAGCTAAAGCAGGATGGAAATTCAAGAAAACACGTTGTTTTTCTTGCTCTCCTTCGCCCACCGTCTCTTCTGTATACGCATTACAAAGAATTGCTAAGAATAAACGATCAGCTCCTACAGACGTTTCAACGACATAAGGTATGTAATTTTCGTTTATTTCAGGGTCAAAATATTGTTGTTTTTTTCTCGATAAATCTTGGTGTGCTTTCAAATCGAAATCCGTTCTCGAGTGGATTCCTTCCATTTCTTTAAAGCCAAACGGGAATTTATACTCAATATCCACCGCCGCATTTGCGTAGTGCGCTAGTTTATCGTGATCATGAAATTTCAAGGAAGTAGCCGGAATTCCTAAGGCTAAGTGGAACTTCATACGTGTTTCTTTCCACTTCGCATACCATTCCATTTCCGTGCCAGGGCGAACGAAGAATTGCATCTCCATTTGTTCGAATTCCCGCATACGGAAGATGAAATTACGCGCAACGATCTCGTTACGGAAGGCTTTTCCGATTTGGGCAATGCCGAAAGGAACCTTCATACGGCCCGTCTTCTGTACGTTTAAGAAGTTCACAAAGATTCCCTGAGCCGTCTCTGGACGTAAATAAATTAAACTTGCATCCTCTGAAACCGCGCCTACTTGAGTCGAGAACATCAAATTGAATTGACGAACCTCGGTCCAATTAGCTGTGTTTGAAACCGGACACTTGATATTTTCATCGATAATGATCTGGCGAACTCCCTCTAAATCCCCTGCATCTAAGCATTTCGCCATCTTTTGTAATAAAGCCTTCGCCTCAGCCTCTTTTCCCTCGTCCTCTAATTGTGCTGCTCTTTCTTCTAATAAAGTATCAGCACGGTAACGTTTTTTAGAATCCTTGTTATCAATCATTGGATCGTTAAACGAATCCACGTGACCAGAAGCCTTCCAAGTCAATGGGTGCATAAAAATGGAGGCGTCAAGACCTACTACGTTGTCATTCAACATCGTCATCGCCTTATACCAAACCGTTTTTAAGTTATTCTTTAACTCGACACCGTTTTGACCGTAATCATATACCGCTTGCAAACCATCATAAATCTCCGAAGAAGGAAATACGAAACCATATTCTTTCGCGTGTGAAATAATATCCTTCAATGCCGAGGCGGTATCCTGTTTTTTATTTTCCATTAAATCAATTTTTTTCAATCGTATTAGATTGCAATTTACCGAAAAGAATCAAAGAATGAGGCTTGCAACGTGTTTTTTCTTAATTTTGCCCTGATTAACATGGTAAAAACCAAGATATTGATGAAAAACGTTTCCTTCGCCTTAATTCAGCTATCCTGCAGCACAACTGTTTCAGAAAACTGGCAAAAAACGATTAGCTCCATTCGCGACGCCGCCTCTAAGGGTGCCCAAGTGATTTGCTTGCAAGAATTGTTCAAGTCGGTCTATTTCTGTTACGAAGAAAAGCAGGATTTCTTTGCTTTGGCTGAGGCGATTCCCGGTCCATCGACAGATGAATTAGGTGCTTTGGCAGCCGAATTAAACGTGGTAATCGTCGCCTCTCTTTTCGAAAAACGGGCGGCAGGTCTTTACCATAACACTACTGCGGTCATTGATGCAGACGGGAAATACCTGGGTAAGTATCGTAAAATGCATATTCCAGATGATCCAGGCTACTATGAGAAGTATTATTTCACGCCAGGTGATTTAGGATATCAGGTTTTTGAGACGAAGTTTGCCAAAATAGGGGTGCTCATCTGCTGGGATCAATGGTATCCGGAGGCAGCTCGTTTAACGGCTTTGCAAGGAGCAGAGGTGTTAGTCTATCCAACGGCTATCGGTTGGGATTTAGAAGAGAAAGACGGTGAAATCAACCGCGAACAATACCAAGCTTGGCAAACCATTCAGCGTTCTCACTCTGTTGCTAACGGCGTTCCAGTCGTTTCCGTGAATCGCGTTGGAACCGAAAATGGCCAACAATTTTGGGGAGGAAGTTTTGTCTCTAATGCCTTTGGTCGCGTGATTTTTCAAGCCTCGCACGATCAAGAGGAAATTGCTCTAGTAGAGGTAGACGTCGATTCAAGCGAATACTACCGCAGAACCTGGCCTTTCTTTAGAGATCGCAGGATTGATTCGTATGGTGGGATTACGGAGCGGTTTTTGGACAAATAGCAAAGAGCAAAGTTCAAAGAGCAGAAGTAGTCAAAAAGTCGCCGCAGGCGGCTTAGTCGTCACTTCGTGACTTAGTCAATTATTTAACTTTGAACTTTGGTCTTTGAACTTTGGTCTTTGATCTTTGAAAAATCAGCTCCGCTGATTTTTAATGCGCTTCTAGCCAATTTTCTCCCACGCCAATTCCCGTTTCCATCGCGACACCTAAATCCATCGCTTCGCACATAATCTTATTGATTTGGGTTTTAAGGTAGTCGACTTCGTCTTTGTGTGCGTCGAACACAAGTTCATCATGCACGGTTAAAATCATTTTCGATTTCAGGTTTTCTCTTTCGAGGAAATCCTGGATTTGAATCATCGCCACTTTGATCATATCAGCCGCAGAACCCTGGATAGGGGCGTTGATGGCATTGCGTTCTGCAAAACCACGCTCATTCATATTAGCTGATAAGATATCGCGTAGGTAGCGACGGCGACCCAAAACAGTTTCAACGTAGCCATTTTCACGGGCGTCGGCGATGCTTTGGTCCATAAAGGTCTTCACCTTAGGGAATTCAACGAAGTATTGATCGATAATTTCCTTTGCTTCTGTGCGGGAAATGGCTAATTGTGCCGCTAGTCCAAAGGCCGAAACGCCGTAAATAATCCCAAAGTTCACCGTCTTCGCCTTGCGACGCATGTCCGAAGTAACTTCTTCTAAAGGTACGTGGAACACTTTCGCAGCGGTTGCTTTGTGTACGTCAAGGCCGTTGTTGAACGCATCAAGCATCGATTCGTCCTTGGAGAAGGCTGCCATGATGCGCAATTCGATTTGGGAATAATCGGCGGATAAAATCAGGTGGTTTTCATCGCGTGGGATGAAGGCCTTGCGGATCTCACGACCACGTACGGTACGGATCGGGATGTTTTGTAAGTTTGGATCCTTCGAAGACAGTCGACCAGTTGCGGTAACTGCTTGCATGAAGGACGTGTGGATGCGGCCTGTTTTGGGCGAAATAAGAGCCGGTAGGGCATCCACATAGGTTGATTTCAATTTCTGTAATTCGCGGAAGTCGAGAATTAAAGAGGCAATTTCATGTTCCGCTTCTAATTTAGATAAGACCTCTTCGCCCGTCATGTATTGCCCGGTTTTGGTCTTTTTCGCCTTAGGATCTAGCTTCAGTTTTTCAAACAAAATCTCACCTAATTGCTTAGGGGAGGCGATGTTGAATTCTTGGCCAGCGGTGGCGAATATTTTCTCTTGTACAGCTTTGGAATCCGCTTCCAACGTCTTTGACATTTCCTGAAGGAAAGGTACATCGAGGTTAACTCCTTCACACTCAATAGTAGACAAAACGCGCGCTAGCGGCATTTCTACCTCGTGAAGTAACTGAACGGCTTTCGGATTCGTCGTTAATTGTTTGTCCAGGAATGGCTTTAATTGCAAGGTTATGTCTGCATCTTCTGCCGCATATTCTTTGATCAAGTTTAACTCCACCTCACGCATATTGCCTTGTTTGGCGCCTTTTTTGCCAATCAAATTTTCGATGGACATCGGTTCGTAGCTTAAATAGGCGAGGGCCAAAGCGTCCATCCCGTGGCGTTTCTCTGGTTCGATCAAGTAATGCGCAAGCATCGTGTCGTAAGTGGCACCTTTGATTTCGATGCCATAATTACGCAAAACGCTCATATCATATTTGATATTCTGGGCGATTTTGATGGTCGATTCTTTGGCAAAAATAGCCTTAAATAAATCAGCCTGCGCCTGGCAAGCCTCCGGATCTTCTGGGAATGGCACATAAAAGGCCTCGCCCTTGCGGTAGGAGAAGGACATCCCCACTAAGGCCGCTTCGATGGCCACCAAACTCGTCGTCTCCGTATCAAAACAGAAGGAATCCTGGCGATCCAAAAAGCTAATCAAGGACTTAATCGCGTTCTCGCCTTGCACTAAATGGTATTGGTGCGCAGTATTACTGAGATTGGAATAGCTGGTTGTGCTAACCTCTTCTTCCTCGGTATCAGGAGTTGTAGCGGTGGAAGGAGCCGGTGATCCAAACATATCCATCTGGTTCGCATCCACTTTAGGCGAGGCTTTCACCTTCGCCACAACTGGTTCGTCTTCACCCAAAATTCGCTTACGCAACGTTCTGAATTCTAATTCTTCTAACAAAGGCTCTAACAGCGCGCGGTTAGGAGGCGTTGCTTTTAATTTTTCCTCTTCGTATTCGACAGGTACTTCGAGCATAATACGGGCCAAATGCTTTGACAAAATCCCTTGTTCGCGGAAATTGATCAAGTTTTCTTGCAATTTGCCTTTCAATTGATCGGTATTATCTAGTAAGTTTTCTAAAGAGCCAAATTGCTCGATGAGCTTTTGGGCCGTCTTTTCACCCACCCCTGGAATGCCTGGAATATTATCCACCGCATCACCCATCAAACCCAGCATATCGATCACTTGGTCGACATTAGCGATGTTCCACCTTTGGCAGACCTCCTTTGGCCCTAAAACCTCTACACCCTTGCCCATAAAGGCTGGTTTATACATCTTAATTCGCTCCTCCACTAATTGCCCGTAATCCTTATCTGGAGTCATCATATAAACTTCAATATCCGGATTCGCCCGCACCGCTTTCTTCGCAATGGTCCCAATCACGTCATCCGCCTCGTAGCCATCTAAAATAAGCATTGGAATATCCATTGCTTCTACTAATCTCTTCACATAGGGAATGGCAATCGTAATATCCTCCGGCTGTTCCTGGCGCTGCGCCTTGTAGGGAGTGTATTCGATATGACGAAAGGTAGGTTTAGGTGTGTCAAAAGCAACCCCTAAGTAGTCTGGTTTTTCCTTGTTAATAACCTCTAGAATCGTATTTGCAAAGCCAAAAACGGCGGAAGTATTAATTCCCTTCGATGAAATGCGAGGTGTTTTAGCAAAAGCAAAATGCGCGCGATAAATCAAAGCCATCGCGTCAAAAAGGAATAATTTTTTCATGTAATTCAGCTATATTTGGGGATAGAGATTGCCTTTGTAAAGATAACAAATATCAACGACTTATGAACTTAGCTGACCTGCGCCTAAACTACCAAAAAGGAGAATTGCACGAACAACACGTACATCCCGATCCTTTTGCTCAATTTGCAACTTGGTTTAAAGAAGCACAATCTGCAGAGGTTCCTGAGCCTAACGCCATGTTCTTAAGCACACTAAGTGCTACAGGCCGTCCATCTGGTCGCATCGTTTTATTGAAAACGGTCGATCATGGATTTAGCTTTTTCACAAATTACGAATCCCGTAAAGGCCAAGAATTAGCCTTTACCTCGCAAGCTTCGATTACCTTTTTTTGGGGCGAGTTAGAACGCCAAATCCGCATCGAAGGCCACGTCGAAAAACTCTCTGTTGAATTATCCACCGCGTATTTCCATTCCCGTCCGCGCGAATCGCAATTAGGCGCTTGGGTATCAGAACAAAGTGCCCGCGTAGATTCCCGTGAAGTTTTAGAAAAACGCTATGCTGAATTAGCGGCTGAATACGAAGGCAAAACAATTCCTAAACCAGATCATTGGGGTGGATACAGATTAGTGCCAGATTATTTTGAATTTTGGCAGGGCAGACCATCCCGTTTGCATGACCGCGTGGTGTATGATGCACGGGAAAAAGGGGAGTGGGTGTGTTATCGGGTAGCGCCTTAAAAAGCGGCTATAGACGCTTTTAGAGAGTATAGATAGATAGGAGAGTATAGAGTATAGATAGAAGAGTATAGATAATGGTAAATGGTGAATGGTAAATGGTGGATGTTTAATCGGACTCATTTACTCCGGACTAAATTATCTCTACTCTCTACTCTATAATCTCTACTCTAATATCGTCTTCTCCAACGTCTTCTGACTCTGAAACCCTTCACCATACTTCACCCCAATCTTGTGGCCCATTTCCATCGCTCGCGCTTGGATGAAGTGTAAGAAGTCTGGGCTAGAGATATACGAAGCGGGCTCAGCTGAAGTAGGATCAAAGAATTGACTCTTGAAAGCGCGAATCGCGGCTTCTTTTTGATCCCAATGAGCGGTGATATCAATCACGAAATCTGGCTCTAAATAACGATCTTGAATATAGTGGTAGACTTGTTTGGGTCTCCAGGCAGGAAGGTCGCCGGTTTTGATTTGGCGAAGTCCAGATAAGAAACAGGCATCAATCGCTAATTGTGCCCCTTTTCCGTGGTCTGGATGACGATCCTCTAAGGCATTTGCAAGTACCACTTCTGGTTGGTATTTACGGATGATTTCGATAAGTTTTAACTGGGTTTCTTCATCGTTTCTAAAGAAGCCATCTCGGATACCTAGATTTTCTCGGGCATGAATACCTAAGATTTGAGTAGCATCTGTGGATTCTTGCAAACGTATTTCGGGTGTTCCTCGCGTACCTAATTCACCGCGGGTGAAATCCACGATTCCTACTTTTTTGCCGGCAGTAATGTGCGAAATGATGGTTCCAGCGCAGCTTAATTCAGCGTCATCTGGATGTGCGGCCATCACGAGGATATCTAATTTCATGGCGATTAATGGATGCGAATTCGGCGCCCAGCTCGGATAACCGATGAGCTCTTCATTCCATTTAACTTCTTCAATTTAGCGATCGATACACCGGTACGTCTAGCGATGGCACCTAGGGTGTCACCTTGACGAACTTTGGTCCAGGCCTTTGTTCTCGAACGTACTTTATCTCCTACAGCACCGTATTCGTTTTTCAACGATAGGGAGCGAATGTCAAAAGAGCGAGCCGTTAAAATAATGTGATCAGAAACGGGTTCGAATGGACTGAAGTTATAAACGTTCTTCGGGTTCATCGGATTGCCCTCATAACGCGTCTCAAAGTGCAAGTGTGAACCAGTACTTCGTCCGGTACTACCTCCTACGCCTATCTGATCCCCTGCTTTTACAAGCGTTCCTGGTTCTGCACCAGGAGAGGCTAGGTGAGCGTACAATGTCTCGAATCCATTATAATGTCGGACTAATACATAATTTCCATAACCTGAACGGTCGTAATGACTGACGCGGACAATGCCATCAAATACGGAGAAGACGGGATAACCCGTCTCTAAGTCTAAATCCACACCAGCGTGTAAACGTCCCCAGCGTGGTCCAAATGGACTGGTTTGCTTAACAACTTCTAAGGGTGCTGCCCAATTACGTCCAGCCGCCGTATTGTATAATTCGATGTCGACAGGCTCGTCAAATTCTTTAGCATCTATATCATAGGGATCAATAATTTTTGTATCCCAAATCGCGAAATAAGACGCCACTGACACAAAATCCTCTGTACCTTCTGGTGCAGCCTCTTCTTCGATCTCTACGATCAGATTCTCGCCTTCGTCGATGGACGTGGTATCAAAATTACTGATACTCGCATTGACCATTTTAATGGGCTCGAACTTGCGTTCCTGTAATTCAGAGCCTGCGGTAACCCCTACGGATTCCGTCTCATTTCTGAATTGCAAAGGGGGAAGTTCATCTAGTTCATCCTTCTTCTTGTTCTTTTCTTGGAAAAGCTGGGAATTGGATTTGACTTCGATTTCTGTTTTTTTCTTGAATAAATTCCGCTCTTGTGCCTTCAGACCAAAGCCCGATAGCAGCAGAATACATCCAAAAACATAGGTAATTAACCTCATAAGTCTAAATTAATGTAAGTTGTTCGCGGCTAACCAACGTTCCGCGTCCAATGCCGCCATACAACCGCTACCTGCAGCCGTAATCGCTTGGCGATAAATCGTGTCTTGTACGTCACCGCAAGCGAAAACGCCTTCGATATTCGTACGAGCACTCCCTTTTTCTGTGAGTAAATACTCTTGGGCATCCATCTCTAATTGTCCTTTGAAAATAGACGTATTAGGCTGGTGTCCAATCGCAACGAAGAAACCAGTTAAGGCAATTTCTTCAGTCGCTTTAGTTACATTATTCACGATGCGAATGCCGGTTACCCCGTTTGCATCGCCTAAAATTTCTTCTGTTTCTGAGTTCCAGTGAATTTCAATCTTAGGATTATTCTTCACGCGCTCTTGCATAATCAAGGAAGCACGCATTTCGCCACGACGTACGATTAAGTGAACTTTGGTGCACAAATTCGCTAAATAGCTAGCCTCTTCTGCGGCTGTATCTCCTGCACCTACAACGGCTACTGTTTGGTTACGGTAGAAGAAACCATCACATACGGCACACGCAGAGACACCCAAGCCATTAAATTTCGTTTCTCCTTCTAATCCTAACCATTTCGCACTAGCACCAGTCGCGATAATGACAGCATCCGCTTCGATTTCTATCGATTCATCAATCCAAACTTTCTTAGGAGAGCTAGTGAAATCTACCTTAGTCGCCATTCCGTAACGGACATCTGTACCAAAACGCTTCGCCTGATTCTCTAAATCGCTCATCATTGCCGGGCCATCAATACCATTCGGGTAGCCAGGGAAATTATCAACTTCTGTAGTAGTCGTTAATTGTCCTCCGGGTTGTCCACCTTGGTACATCACTGGATGTAAACCAGCACGTGAGGCATAAATAGCAGCGGTATATCCGGCTGGGCCAGAACCGATAATTAGGCATTTGATTTTTTCTGACATCTGTATTTTTATCGAAAGGGAATGAGCCTACAAAATTCGGGAAATATAGGCAGAAACACAAGCGGTGATTTTTCTTAATAATTCTTACATTTGTTTGTCAACCGAAGCTAAACGAATGAAGCAACTAAATATTTTCCAGAACCTGACTTTTTGGGTTTTATTGTCCATTCTTTTAGGGGTTTTCGTGGGACACTTTACACCTGATTTAGCCTTGTTCAAGGTGATCGAATCGAAGTTTAGCTATAATTTATTGGGAGCTGATTTGAGTTTTGGACCTACGCTGAGCGAAGTTTTCAGTGGTGTCTTTATCAGTTTAGTGAAGCTTTTTATCAACCCTATCATCTTTTTGACGATTTCTTTAGGGATCGTGAATATGGGAAACCTGAAAAAGGTGGGTCGTGTGGGCGGTAAGGCCTTACTCTATTTTGAGGTGGTGACTACGATTGCCCTTTTTATCGGCTTAGCCGTTTCTACGTTTATAGAGCCAGGAATAGGGGTTATCAGAGAAGATATTGCAGGAGGGGATATTTCCAAATACACGCAGAAAGCAGCAGGATTCTCTTGGATGGGTTTTTTGAAGGAGAATTTCACAGTACAGGTTTTGGGTTTTTCTATTTTCTTCGGAATCTTTTTGAATTACGTGAGAGGGAAGGCGAAGATGATTGCGGGGATTCAACAAGCCTCGCATTGGGTGTTTAAAGGCTTGAAGTTAGTGATGTATTTAGCGCCATTGGGTGCGCTGGGCGGGATGGCCTTTACGATAGGGAAGTTTGGAATTCATTCTTTAATTCCTTTAGCAAAACTTATGCTGACGGTCTATGTGACGATGGCGATTTTTGTTTTTGTGGTCTTAGGTTTGATCATGCGTAACTGTGGAGAGCGGATTTGGGCGTTTTTGGGCTATATCAAACACGAACTGTTAGTGGTTTTAGGCACATCCTCTTCTGAGGCTGCCTTACCTTCTTTGATGCATAAATTGGAGAAAATGGGCTGTTCGAAGTCCGTGGTAGGCCTGGTAGTTCCGGCGGGTTATTCGTTTAATCTCGATGGGACAAGTATTTATTTATCGATGGCCACCTTGTTTTTAGCCCAGGTTTATGGCGTACATTTGTCTTGGGAACAGATGCTGACCATTGTGGGCATTTTGATGGTGACCTCTAAAGGAGCCGCCGGCGTGACAGGCAGTGGTTTCGTCGTTTTGGCATCCACCTTAAGTGCCCTGCAAGTGATCCCAGTGGAAGGTCTTGCTTTATTATTAGGAGTGGATCGCTTTATGTCAGAGGCGAGAGCGATTACAAATTTTATTGGGAATGGAGTGGCGACGGTTTGGATAGCGAAGCACGAGGGAGAATTTGAAAAAGAACAATCAACAAATTAATCATATATGTCTATTTCATCCATTTTAAGACAAGATGCGCTTGAGTATCACGCAGGAGGGAAACCTGGAAAAATTGAAGTAAAACCGACGAAATCGACAGCGACTCAGCGCGATTTGTCCTTAGCGTATTCGCCGGGTGTGGCTGAGCCTTGTTTAGAAATTGCAGAAAATGTAGAGAAAGTCTACGATTATACGGCCAAAGGGAACCTAGTAGGCGTTATCTCAAACGGTACTGCCGTTTTAGGTTTAGGTAATATAGGCCCAGAGGCTAGTAAGCCCGTGATGGAGGGGAAAGGTGTTCTTTTCAAAGTTTTCTCTGATATCGATGTATTTGACATTGAATTAGCCGTGACGGATCCAGATGAATTTGTGGATACGGTGGCTCGTTTAGAACCGACTTTTGGCGGGATTAATCTCGAGGATATCAAATCCCCGGAATGCTTCGAAATTGAAGAGAAATTAAAAGCTCGCTTGAAGATTCCCATCATGCACGACGATCAGCATGGGACAGCGATTATTTCGTCTGCGGCGCTGTTAAATGCATTGGAGATCGTAGATAAAAAAATCGAGGAGACAAGGTTTGTAATTTCAGGTGCGGGGGCTGCGGCTATTTCCTGCGTGAAATTATATTTAAAGCTTGGTGCGCGCATCGAGAACTTCTATATCTTCGATAAGGACGGATTAGTATCCGAAGATCGTCCGGATTTGAATCGTTATTTAGCCCCATTAGCGGGTAAGGCAGGTAGAAATACCTCTATGGCCGAGGCAATGAAGGGAGCGGATGTGTTCTTAGGTTTATCGGTAGGAGGAATCTTGAAACCGGAAATGGTGGCGACCATGGCTGCAAATCCCATTGTGTTTGCGATGGCGAATCCTACACCGGAGATTGGATACGAAGAGGCCAAAGCGGTGAGAGAGGATTTGATCATGGCGACGGGACGTTCTGACTTCCCTAACCAAGTGAATAACGTCTTAGGCTTTCCTTTCATCTTTAGAGGAGCCTTGGACGTACGTGCCTCGGAGATTAATGATGAGATGAAATTGGCGGCGGCAAAGGCTTTGGCCTGCCTAGCGAAGAAACCGGTGCCTGATATTGTGAATTTGGCCTATAATGAGAAATCGTTAAGCTTTGGCCCAGAATACATAATTCCTAAACCAGTCGATCCGCGTTTAATCACGACGATCTCGATGGCTGTGGCAAAAGCGGCCATGGAATCCGGCGTTGCTACAAAGCCGATCAAAAACTGGGATGTCTATGAGAATCAACTAGCGAAACGATTAGGCTTAGATAACCAGGTAATGAAGTTCATCTTGAAGCGTGCGAAGTCGAATCCGAAACGGATTGTTTTCGCTGAGGCGGAGAACTTGAAAGTATTGAAGGCCGTTCGTGAGGTATTAGACGAAGGAATCGCTAAGCCGATTCTATTAGGGCGCAAAGCGAATATCGATGCGATCTGCGAAGAGCACCACATTGACTTAGGGGATATCGAAATATTCGACTTCAAACACCCGGATAATGCAGCGCTGTTAGCCGAATTTGCGGAATTATTCTATGAGAAGCGGAAGCGCCGTGGTTTCACGAAGTGGGAGGCAGAAAAGCAGGTGCGCAAGAGTAATTACTTTGCGGCGATGATGTTAGAAACGAATCGAGCTGATGGGGTTATTTCTGGTTTGACCAAAAACTACCCAGACGCTATTCGTCCTGCGTTGCAGATCATCGGTAAGAAGCCCGGGGTGAATAAAGTGGCCGGTATGTACTTGTTGTTAAGTAAGCAGGGACCTTTATTTTTCTCAGATACCACGATCAATTTCCAGCCATCCATTGCAGATATCGTCGAGATTACGGAATTGACTTCAGAGGCAGTAGAACGTTTTAATTTAAAGCCAAAGATGGCGATGCTATCTTACTCGAACTTTGGTTCAGCTGATGGGGACGATGCCCTAAAAATGCGCGCAGCCACGGCTATCCTAAAAGAGAAGCATCCTGATTGGGTAATCGAAGGGGAGATGCAGGCACACTTAGCCTTTGACAAGGAACTGAGACAGCAGAACTATCCCTTTGCTACGCTAGGCAACGATACGGCCAATACGTTAATTTTCCCAAGTCTGTCGTCCGCTAATATTGCCTATAACTTGTTAAAAGAAGCAGCTGATATCGAATATATCGGGCCTATCTTGTTAGGTCTTCGTAAACCGGTACACGTATTGCAATTAGGCGCCTCCGTTCGCGAAATCGTGAATATGGTGGCGATTGCGGTGGTGGAAGCGCAAAGTATTTAATGGTGGATCCAAGCCTGTCTCAACTGTAATTGGGCTGGGCTTGGGTTTTTCATTTCCTTTAATTCGTTTTTCATTGCCGCTAAAAAGGCGATTTTGTCTTTTTTGTCATCCGTACTGCGTAATTCACATCCGACTTTAGATAATAAGCTGGCTAGGGGCAATTCTTCATTTCCACTAACATACTTGCGTAAGAATTTCTCCACCCCTTTTACCTGAGTCGTTTCGAGTATCAAGTCGAATAATGCTTGATCAGCGAAGGATTTTTCTGGACCAAAGCGGGCAGACAAATCACGGATAAGCTGTTGAGTTCCATAGCGTCCTTCTGTTTCACTCCGAAGGTATAAATCAAGGCAAAGGCCAATCAAGGCTCCTTTTTGGTATACATTCCCATATTCTTCTTTGTACTTAGACAAGACTCCTTTACTCATTTTCGTAAAGGGAATCGAGTTATCAAAGTTAAAATTACTCGTTCGGTATTTTTCCGTCATTCGCTCTAAAAACGCCGGTAGCGTAATTAATCCGCCTTGTAACTGCATATGCTGCGCAGCGTATTCCGTCAATCCTTCATATAGCCAAAGATGCTTCGACATCTGGGGGTTTTGGAAATCAAAATGACCAATTTCATCTGAATGTAAGTTCAAGGGAGTCTGTATGTGGAAGAACTCATGCGCACTTACATCGCGAATGATAGGACCCATGACGGAAATGGAATCTTCCGGTAAATAATAAAAAGAAGACTGTGCATGTTCTAGCGCTCCATAACTTCCATTCTTTAGATGGGCTGACATCACCAGTAAAAAGGCATAGTTATTAACTGGAAAACGTCCACCCAAGTAATTTAATTGAGCCCTCAGTAAGGGCTTTAATTGCGTAGCGATTTCGGAGGCTTTGATTTTGTGAGAAGGAGAGTAGACAGCAATGAGAATGTCTGTATTACCGAGGTGAAGGTGCACGGTATCGGCGGCTGCTACTAAGATGGGAGCATCCGTTAATTTTTGATAAGAAGAGGCAACGTATTTGCCGTCTTTTGCGATTAAAGAGGAAGAGGGGATTAAACGGGGCGGAGTTTTCAACTGTAAGGAGACAGGCAATTGCTCGTACCCTTTTGCATAGCCTAATAAAGCATGGGTATTTAAAGCAAACAGGGTATCTGCCTGGAAATTCGTGCCTGCAGGTTCAAAAATATAGGTCCCCTTGATCTCTGGGCTATCCCAGGTGTCATCCACTTCGTAGCTAAGTGAGGAGGCATTTTTAAAGGAGAAGGTATTCGTGTCTTTGCGAACGACTGAAATTACTTTTCCTGAGGCATCGAAGGCTTGTAAATTGCTCACGTAGCGCCCAAAATTATAGATGGCGTAGGTGCCTGGAACCATTTTGGGGAAACAAAACTCCTTAACGCCTTGTGGCAATTTCACCTCTACAAGTAAGCGATCATTTTCCAAGCGATTCAGGTCAATCGAATAGCGGAGGCTGTCTTGTGCATTGACTCCATAAACAAAACACAAGAGGGACAGGAGTTTTTTAAACATTAATTCTTGAAGTTCAGTGCCTCGGTGGGCTGTATTTTAGTAATCAACAGGGTAGGGATGGACATCATGAAACTTACTAACACAATCGTCAGCGCATTGACGATTCCCCAAGTGGCTAGGTCCCATTCAATGGGCACACTGCTCATATAATAACTTTCCGGATCCAAGGGGATCAGGTGGTAGCTCGACTGCAAATAGCAGAACGAAAAGGCAATACCATTTCCGATGAGCAAGCCGCGTACCAAAATAAATAGACCATTCCTCCAGAAAATACGACGGATCTGAGCTGCGGAGGCGCCCATAGATTTTAAGAGTCCTACCATGGGAACACGTTCCATGATTAAAACCCAAAGCGTAGCGATCAGATTAAAGCAGGCCACTACGAAGAGGAGGCTAATGAAGATAACAATATTACGGTCGAGCATCGTCATCCAGTCAAAAAGTGCAGGGTAGATCTCTGTCACTGGTTGTATGCGCCATTCAGGCGGCATGGTTTTAGCCAGCGCATTTGTTTTTGCTTCTAGATTCTCTTTGCTTTTAAAGAAGACCTCATAAGTGCCTAGTGAGTCAGCTGTCCAACCATTCATCTTTTGAACCCAATCCCGATCAGCTAGGACAAATATTTTATCCAATTCCTCCAGTCCCGTCTCATAGATGCCGGCGACTTTCACTTTACGCGGTCTCTCGGGAGCGCTGAGGAAATAGAGAATCAGCGAACCGTTGGTTTTGACCTTTAATTGTTTGGCCAAAGCCTCACTTACAATCACCTCCTGTGGACCATTCAGGCTATTAGAGCCGCTAATGATATTCTTCTGTAATTGCTTCGTCGGAAGATCTTTTCCTATACCCTTTACGACAATTCCGGCTAATCCTTCTTTTCCTACTAAAATCCCAGGTCTCTGCACGTGGGCTTGAATATGATCTACTTCTGGACGTAGGAGCGTTTTAGCTTCCCATGCTTGGTTACGTGTCAAAGGACTTTCAGCTAATGAACGATTACCCGATATCTGAGAAATGCGCGCATCTCCAGAAAAGCTGGTTAATTTGTCCTGAATAGTCGTCTTAAAACCAAAAAGAATCGCAAACGCTACCAAGATAATCGCCGTTCCCACTGCCACCGTCCCGATACCCACATAGGTCACCGTCTTAGAAAAGGAGGTGTCCTGAGTTTTCCGAATACGCCTAGCGACAAAAAGAGGGAAATTCATTAGATTTGATTTTCAATTCTGAACCGCAAAGAAAACACGAATGGGGCGTAAATCAAATAGTATTGTTTTAATGTTCTGCCTTTGGGCATTTACCGGATTGGGTCAAAAAACGCTCATTCCAGGTGCCGCACAATTCCACGCTTACTTGCCAGCCCTAAAAGGAAAACAAGTTGCCTTAGTCGTTAATCATACCTCCGTGGTAGGGAAGACGCATTTAGCCGATACTTTATTGTCACTAGGCGTATCAGTGAAGAAGATTTTTGCTCCAGAACACGGTTTTAGAGGTACGGCAGATGCTGGTGCACACATTGATAATGAGGTCGATCGCAAAACGGGTCTTGCTCTTATTTCTTTGTATGGTAAACATAAGAAACCTACTGCGGAGGATTTGCAAGGGATTGATGTTGTTTTGTTTGATATTCAAGACGTAGGTGCGCGTTTCTATACTTATTCGTCCACTTTGCATTATGTCTTAGAGGCTTGTGCGGAGAATAAGGTGCCTTTGACGGTTTTAGATCGTCCGAACCCGAATGGGCATTATGTCGATGGACCCGTACTCGAAAAGGCGCAGGCCTCTTTCGTGGGTTTGAATCCGATTCCGGTCGTGCACGGCTGTACCTTAGGAGAATTAGCGCGCATGATTAATGGGGAAGGTTGGTTAGTGAATCGTGTCAAAGCCTCCCTGAATGTCATTCCTGTCGCGAATTATACTCACGCATCTCCAGTTCACGTGGCCATTGCTCCCTCGCCTAATTTGCCCAATGACCAATCCATAGCCTTGTATCCATCGCTTTGTTTGTTCGAAGGAACAAATGTGAGCATCGGAAGAGGAACCGATTTACAGTTTCAGGTAGTCGGAACGAATATCGCCGGCCTAGGAGATTATACCTTTACGCCGGTACCAAAGCCAGGTGCGATGGATCCTCCCTTGAAAGATCAGAAGTGTTACGGATATAACCTGTCTAACTTGCGGGCTCGAAATTTAGGCTTCAGTCTGAAATACCTCTTGTATTTCTACAGCAAATCGGGTTTAGGGGAGAAATTCTTTACGTCGCCGTCTTTCTTTGATAAGCTGGCTGGTACGGATCAATTGCGTTTAGCGATCATTGCAGGTAAATCGGAGAAGGATATTCGGGATTCTTGGGAGCCAGGATTAGTGCAATACCGAAAAATGCGCCAAAATTACCTGCTTTATCGTTAGAATTAGGCAAAAAATTCCGACATTTGCCGTTTATTTTTAAGCAAAAACAAACATGGCGGAAAAGATCCTTATACTTGATTTCGGTTCTCAGGTGACCCAATTAATTGCGCGTCGCATCAGAGAAGCGCAAGTCTATTGCGAAATACATCCTTTTAATCACATTCCAGAAATCGACGAATCGGTGAAAGGGATTATCCTTTCAGGTAGCCCTTGTTCGGTGAGAGATGAAGATTCTCCTCGCGTAGATTTAAGTCTGTTTGGTTCTTTGCCCATTTTAGGTATTTGCTATGGAGCTCAATTATTAGCGCACCAAGGCGGAGGCTCCGTTCAAGCATCAGGTCACCGCGAATATGGTCGTGCGCACATGACGAGTGTAAAAGAGAGTCCATTATTGAATGGCTTATCGGCTACAGGTCAGGTGTGGATGTCACATGGCGATACGATTATGGAATTGCCGTCTGAATATGAATTAATTGGTTCAACGGAGACAGTACGTGTAGCGGCATTTGCACACGTTTCGAAGCCTATTTTCGGTATTCAATTCCACCCAGAAGTGACGCACTCGACGGAGGGAAGCATTTTAATCAAGAATTTTATCGTAGGAATTTGTGGCTGCGCTCAGACGTGGACATCGGATTCTTTCGTAGATAGAACCGTTTCAGAGTTACAGGCCAAATTAGGGAATGACAAAGTCGTTCTAGGTCTTTCTGGCGGGGTAGATAGCTCAGTGGCTGCGGTATTATTACACCGCGCGATCGGTAAAAACCTGTATTGCATCTTCGTAGACAATGGTTTGTTGCGCAAGGATGAATTCGAACAAGTTTTGGCATCCTACGAAACGCTAGGCCTAAACGTGAAAGGAGTGAACTCCAAACAACGCTTCTACGACGCCCTTAAAGGCTTAACAGATCCAGAAGACAAGCGCAAAGCTATCGGGAAGACCTTTATCGAGGTATTCGACGAGGAGGCCCATTTAATAGAGGGTGTTTCTTGGTTAGGCCAAGGCACGATTTACCCAGATAAAATCGAATCCGTTTCCCTTAAAGGACCAAGCGCAACCATCAAATCGCACCACAACGTGGGCGGCTTACCCGATTTCATGAAGTTGAAAGTGGTAGAGCCATTAGATGCCTTATTCAAAGATGAGGTACGTTTAGTGGGTAAAACCCTAGGTGTGCCTAAAGACATTTTAGGCCGCCACCCTTTCCCTGGACCAGGTTTAGGTATCCGTATTCTAGGTGATATTACTCCAGCGAAAGTAGACATCTTACAAAAAGTGGATGCCATTTTCATCAATGGTTTGAAGGAGGATGGTTTGTATGACCAAGTTTGGCAAGCAGGCGCGATCCTTTTACCTATCCAATCCGTGGGTGTCATGGGGGATGAGCGTACGTATGAGCAAGTGGTGGCTTTACGTGCCGTTTCCAGTGTGGATGGAATGACCGCCGACTGGTGCCACTTACCTTACGAATTCTTAGGTCGTATTTCGAATGAGATTATCAATAAGGTGAAAGGCGTGAATCGCGTGGTATATGATATTTCGAGTAAGCCGCCGGCTACGATTGAGTGGGAATAAATTTAGTTTTCAATTCTAAAATCGTGCTGCGCAATGATTTTTTGAATTGAAATCTAAATTTATTTCTGAAAATGGTTCGAAAATGTGCTGCGCAATATCTTTAGAGTAGAGATTATAGAGTAAAGAGAAGAGATAAATACAAAAAAAGGATCTAAGTAGATCCTTTTTTTGTGCGTGTAATCAAAAACATTTCTGAATTCATCGCCAAAGGCGATTCCATATCTCTACTCTATAATCTCTACTCTATAATCTCTACTCTCATTTCGAACGCTCCACGAACAAACTAACGAGATAAAGCACCGTCTCCGTCGCTTTCTGCATATCCTGCACCGAAACCCATTCTTGTTTGCTGTGGAAGGCGTGTTCCCCTGCGAATATATTAGGGCAAGGTAAACCCATAAAGGTTAATCGGGAGCCGTCGGTTCCGCCGCGAATGCTTGTCGTTTCGGCTTTTAGGCCAGCTAGGCGCATCGCTTCCATGGCTAGATCAATACATTCTGGGTGATCTACGAGGATCTCGTTCATGTTGCGGTATTGCTCTGTTTGGGTATAGGTAGCAGTAGAATTAGGGTATTTGCGCAAGACCATTTCTGATATCTGTTGAATGATGAAGCCGTATTCGCGCAGTTTTTCGGTGTCAAAATCACGGATGATGAATTCAATCGTCGCTTCTTCTACACTTCCGTAGATGTCAGTGGGGTGGATGAAGCCTTCTTTTCCTTCGGTGGTTTCAGGGCTTAGGCGATCTTTGGGTAGGGTATTGACGATTTCTGCGGCAATTTTAAGGGCACTTTCCATACGGCCTTTGGCAAAACCTGGATGCTGGGAAATACCTTGTATTTTCACGACAAATCCATCCGCGGAGAAAGTCTCATTCTCTAAATGTCCTCGCTTTTCTCCATCTAAGGTGTAGCCGTATTGGGCATTAATCTTTTCCATATCCACGTGATCGGTACCGCGGCCGACTTCCTCGTCCGGCGTGAAAAGAATCGTAATGGGTCCATGAGGAACTTCAGGATGTGTAGCATAAAAGGCCGCGACGTCCATAATCTCAGCGACTCCTGCTTTATTATCTGCCCCTAAAAGCGTCGTTCCGCTGGCCGTGATGATATCATTGCCGATTTGTTCCGCTAAATCAGGATGTTCACTTAGCCGGATAATAACGGTTGGGTCGTCTGGTAAAACCAAATCTTGTCCGTGGTAATAGGGGTGAACTATGGGTTTAACATTTTCACCAGAACAATCCGGAGAGGTATCCATGTGAGCACAAAAACAAAGGCCGGGAACTTCGTGAGCTACATTGGAGGCGATGTGCGCATAGACATAACCAAATTCATCTAGGTGGGCATTGGAAATTCCGAGGGAATGAAGCTCCTGAATCAAAACCTTTCCTAGATTTTTTTGTTTTTCTGTCGTGGGACTGCTGCTCGAGTGGGGGTCGGATTGGGTGTCTATTTGGACATAGTCAAGAAAACGATCTTTCGATGTGAAGGCGTATTTTTGAATCAATTCCGAGAGCTGCGGCATAAAAATAGATTTATATTGAAATATTAGAAGAAAAAATTGTCTTTATTAAATTTATTTCTCTTGGAATTATAAAGGTAATACACCTTTCAGAATTACGTATTATCTTAGTGCCTTGAATTTTATAAGCTTACAACTATGTCTCAAAATGCTGTGATTAACCTCGATGGCCAATCGTTCGAATTACCTACTCTAGTAGGAACCGAAAATGAAAAGGCAATCGACATTGCGAAACTTCGCGATTTATCTGGATACGTTACGTATGATCCAGGTTACAAGAACACGGGTGCAACAAAAAGTGCGATTACTTTTTTAGATGGCGAGGAAGGAATTCTGAGACATTGTGGTTATAGCATCGAAGAGTTAGCCGATAAAGCTAGCTTTTTAGAAGTGGCTTATTTATTATTAAATGGCGAATTGCCTACACAAGCTCAATTAGATGCGTTCGAAGCTGATGTGAAGAAATACACGGTAACGAACGAAGTCTTATTGAAAATTGAACAAGTTATTCCGTCCTCAACGCACCCAATGAGCGAATTGTCAGCTCTTGTAGGTTTAATGGAGGGTCAATATAATCCAGCTGAAACGAAGGAAAATATCTTACGCTTGATCGCTGCCTTGCCTATTTTCGCGGCTTGGAATTACAAGAAATCAATCGGAGAAGCCTTAGTGGCTCCGGACCAATCTTTGGACTATTGCTCTAACTTCTTGAAAATGATGTTTGCTAAACCAGGCGAAGATTACAAAGTAGATCCAATCGTTTCAAAGGCATTGAACAAATTATTAATCTTACACGCAGATCACGAGCAGAACTGCTCTACGTCTACGGTTCGTTTGATTGGTTCTTCTCACGCAAGTATATTCTCTAGTATTTCAGGTGGTATCCAGGCATTGTTTGGTCCATTACACGGTGGTGCAAACCAAGCGGTGATTGAAATGTTAGAAGAAATCAAGCAAGCGGGTGGTGAAACGTCTAAGTTTATTGCGATGGCCAAAGATAAGACTTCAGGCTTCCGTTTGATGGGCTTTGGTCACCGTGTTTACAAAAACTTCGATCCGCGTGCTCGTATTATTAAGGTGGCAGCGGATGATGTGTTAACGGCTTTGGGCGTTCAGGATCCTGTTTTAACGATTGCTCAAGAATTAGAAGCTGCGGCTTTAAGTGATGAGTATTTCGTGGCTCGTAAATTATACCCGAACGTAGATTTCTACTCAGGGATCATTTACCGCGCTTTGGGTATCCCTACGGATATGTTTACAATCTTATTTGCGATTGGGCGTCTTCCAGGTTGGATTTCTCAACACCAAGAAATGATGACAAACAAGGAGCCTATCGGTCGTCCTCGTCAAATCTACGTAGGTTCTCCTGCGCGTGCATTTGTCGATATGGCGAATCGCTAATCTCTTTTCAGTTTTTTGAAAAAGCCTCCGATTTCGGGGGCTTTTTTGTTTTACGGAGAGATTCGGCCTAGCTTTGTATCCTTATGCGGATACTATTTTTTCTATTTTTCAGTTTTTCTGTTTGTGCTCAGGTGCAAAAAGGGCAGGCGTCTTTCTATTCAAATCGATTGAAAGGACATCGGACGAGTAGTGGGGAGAAGTATAATCCAGCTAAATTCACGGCAGCACATAGAAAGTTGCCTTTTAATACGTGGGTGGAGGTGTATATGCCCAAAACAAAGAAGACCACCTTCGTTCGTATTATCGACCGTGGTCCACATAGCCGCAAGCGAATTATTGATGTATCGAGGGCTGCGGCTAAAGATTTGGGATTAATTCCCTACGGTTTTTCTACGGTACACATTAAAACAGTGACCGAGAAGTCTCGGATTGATTCCTTGAATGCTATGGAATCTGCAGAAATTTATGAGTTTGAACCGAAATCCGCCACGTCGGATTCGCTTTTACGAAATCCACAATAAGGGGATTCATTTGTTCTTGCTTGGACCACTCGGGTTGCAAGTATAATTCCGCTGATTTAGGTAGTTTTTCTGCCCATTCTTGAGCCCAAGGGATATCAGAAGGGTGGTTTACCACGACTTTGAGTTCGTTCGTAATCGCTAAAATACCTTCATTAGGGGCTTTGAACTTCTTAGGGGAGAAGCAAATCCAATCCCAAGTTCCAGTAATGGCCGTTGCGACACCGGAAGTTTCGATATGGGTTCTGAATCCTGCCTCTTGTAGAGCTTCTGTCAAAGGGCCTAAATCGTGCATCAACGGTTCTCCACCGGTAATAACCACTAATCGGCCTGGACTCTCGAGTGCTTCAGCGACTAAAGTGGCTACGGTTTTGACTGGATGTGTATCTACCGGCCATGATTCTTTTACATCGCACCAATGGCAACCCACGTCGCAACCGCCTAAGCGAATGAAATAGGCAGCGTGTCCCTGGTATTTACCTTCCCCTTGCAGGGTGTAAAAAGATTCCATTACTGGATAGGTAAATTCGGCTCTTTTTACAGCGGTTTTTATATCTTTGGGGTTGGATTGCATTTGGACTTACATTGAATCACAAAATTAAGTCTAGAATTGTAATTTAACTAATCGATGAATCCAACAAACGCAAAAAATCGACTTTTTCTTGCTGTAGGGCTAGTGGGCACGTTGTGCTTGTTATCCGCTTGTTGGTCAGCTCGTTGTCCCTATCAAACCTGCCGTGTTAAGGTGGAACACCGCCACGGAGTAGGTTATTTTCGTCCTAATGTGGCCTTTTCTTGGATGTGGACACCCCGTTACAAGCATATTCGCGCCGATCAATCTAAAAAGAAACCTAGATGAAGCAGAACGTCGTTTTTTCCGTAGGATCGCTGAATCAATTGCCTTTGGATTGGGAGGGAAATCGCCAACGTATTTTGGCGGCTATCTCTCAGGCCTCTGCTGAAGGTTCGTCTCTTTTGTGTTTGCCTGAATTATGTATTTCAGGTTACGGTTGTGAGGATCAGTTTTTAGCGCCATTTACAGCGGCTAAATCGTGGGAGTCTCTGGAGTTAATCGCTTCTGAGGTTGCTAAAATAGTTGCGGTGGTAGGTTTAGCTTTGCCTTTTGAAGGAGATTTTTACAATGTCTCTGCTATTT
The DNA here is from genome assembly GCF_023921165.1 of Aquirufa antheringensis. Taxonomy (NCBI): domain Bacteria; kingdom Pseudomonadati; phylum Bacteroidota; class Cytophagia; order Cytophagales; family Flectobacillaceae; genus Aquirufa; species Aquirufa antheringensis. The sequence goes on along the minus strand of NZ_CP049835.1, from coordinate 106,583 downwards.
TAGCGCAGGGTAAAATACAAGCCTTGATCCCCAAACAATTTTTGGCGGATGATGGCGTGCATTATGAACCGCGTTGGTTTAAACCTTGGCCTCGAGGGCAGCGGAAAATGTACAAGGGAATCCCATTAGGAGATTACCGTATCCATTTTAATGGAATCACCCTGGGTATTGAGATTTGCCAAGATGCTTGGGAAGGGGAGAAGCGACCAGCATATGATTTAGCACGTCGGGGCGTTTCAGTGATTTGTAATCCGACGGCTTCACACTTCGCTTTTGGTAAAGCAGAAATAAGAAAGACTTTAAGTCTAGAAGGCGCTAAGATTATTAACGGCGCCTATTTATTCGCGAATTTACTTGGAAATGAAGCGGGTCGAATCATTTTTGACGGAGATGCCTACATTGCTCATCTGGGTTCTATTGTAGCTCAAACACCGCGTTTTTCTTACCAAGATTTTACGTTGGTTTCCCACGAATTGACGTTGGAAAAACGAAAGGATTCAGGAGAGGATGTGGTTTCGTTTGAAATTCAACTTCCAGAAACGCATTCCATAAAAACGTCCGAAGTCCCGGCTTGGGAAAGTTCAGAAACAAAAAAAGAGGAAGAGTTCTCACATGCCGTAGCCTTAGGTTTATTTGATTATTTACGTAAATCTCGCTCACAGGGATGGGTTTTATCTCTTTCTGGTGGAGCTGATTCGTCTGCCATTGCTTCACTTTGTGCGTTGAGTATTCAGTATGCAAAAGAAGAATTAGGTTGGGAAGGTTTGAAGCAAAAGCTGAATTATATTCCCTTGACTACTTCAGATAAAGCGATGTCTGAATTATTAACGACCATTTATCAAGGAACCGTTAATTCCTCCCAAAACACACGTGATTCTGCTCGTGAATTGGCAGAATGGATCGGAACGCAACATTATGTGATTGAAATAGATTCGATAGTTCAGGGTTACCGCGAATTGGTAGAAAATGCGATTGGTCGTCCATTAACTTGGGAACAGGACGATATTACCCTCCAAAACGTACAAGCCCGCGTCCGTGCCCCTAGCGCCTGGATGCTCGCTAATATCAAAAATGCTTTATTACTCGCTACTTCGAATCGCTCGGAGGCGAGTGTGGGTTATGCGACGATGGACGGCGATACTTCCGGATCGATTTCCCCTATTTCTGGAATTGATAAGAGTTTCGTGAGAACTTGGCTGCTTTGGTTAGAGGCTCAGGGCTTTAAGGGACTGCATTTAGTGAATAGTCTAGAACCGAGTGCGGAATTGCGTCCATTGTCTGAAAAGCAGGTGGATGAGGAGGATTTGATGCCTTATCCGATTTTAAATACGATTGAGCGATTAGTATTTTATGATTTAGTGTCGCCGCATGAGTGTTTAGAAGAGGTGAATAAGCGCTATGGTGCTGTTTTTGCCAAAGAGAAGCTCGAGGAATTCGTTCGCCGATTCTTCCGACTATGGGCTAGGAATCAATGGAAAAGAGAGCGCTATGCGCCTGGATTCCATGTGGATGATTATAGTTTAGATCCGAAGAGTTGGTTACGCTTCCCGATTTTGTCAGCGGGATTGGAAAAAGATATATAAACAAAACACGAACAAGGAGATGTTATTAGTAGTGGATGTGGGGAACACAGATATCGTGTTTGGTTTTTATGAAGATCAAACCTGGAAAGCAGTTTTGAGAACGCCTACGCACCAGCCTTGGAGTGCGAACGGGGTGGTGAATTGGATTAAGAAGGAGTGGGCGTCCAAAGATTTAGGAGATACCTTACCTTCTTTGGCCTTAATATCCTCTGTAGTTCCTTCGATTTCGCCTCAAATCCAACGTGGATTAGCCTTATGGTTAGGTTATTCGCCCACGCTCATGCGTCCTAAATTATATGAAACCTTAGCCATCCAAGTCATTGTTCCAGAGGAAATAGGCTCTGATTTAGTCGCAAATGCCGTATATGCGCACGAAAACTATAAATCGAATGTACTGATTGTGGATTTTGGAACTGCCTTAACTTTCACTTTAGTCAATGCGGAAGGTAAAATGGAGGGCGTTTCGATTGCGCCTGGTTTGAAAACCGCAGTGAAGTCCTTGTTCTCTCAAACTGCCCAATTGCCTGAAGTTCCATTGGAAATGCCCGAATTTAACCTGGGAACCGATACGGTTTCAGCGATTCAAGCTGGAATTCTATGGGGCTATGTGGGAATGGTGAAAGAGATGATTAGCCGGGTGAAAGAAGATAAAAAGGGAGATTTGAAGGTGGTTGCGACGGGCGGATTGTCCTCGATTTTGACACCTTTAGCCTCGTATTTCGATGAGGTAAATAAATTAATTACGTTAGAAGGTTTGCGCCTGATTGCCGAACGTTTAAAAGCCTAAGAAGATGTTTCCGAAAGAACAAGGATACTTTTTTCCTGCCGAATGGCATCCACACGTAGCTACCTGGATTACTTTTCCGCATAACGATCACTCGTGGCAGGAGGAGAAATTAGGGCAGATGTACCCGGAATATTTCGCCTTAATCAAGGCAATTTCTAAAGGAGAACAGGTGCGAATTAACGTGAATTCTGCTGCTTTACAGGCTTTTGTGGAAAGTCAATTGCCTGTGTATGGAATCGATCCAGCCAAAATTGAATTTAATGTTCAACCCACAAATGATGCGTGGTGCCGCGATCACGGGCCAGCTTTTTTAGTCAAAGAAGGAAGTGCCGAACGTTTAGTCGTGAATTGGGAATACAATGCCTGGGGTGGTAAATATCCGCCATTTTCGGATGATAATGCGTTGCCGTCGACCATTGCGAAACGTTTATCATTGCCATCCGCTACTCCTGGTATTATTATGGAGGGAGGATCGGTAGACTTTAATGGAGCAGGTACGGTTTTAACGAGTCGTTCTTGTTTATTGAATCCGAATCGAAATCCGCATCTAAATCAAGAGGAGATTGAAACCTATTTGAAAAACTACTATGGCGTTTCACAGGTGCTTTGGGTATCTGATGGGATTGTAGGAGATGATACGGATGGACATATCGACGATACGGTGCGATTTGTGAATACAAATACGGTGATCGCGATGGTGGAACCGAATGTGGAGGATGAAAATCATGCGGTTTTGGCGGCTAATTTGGCAGAATTAAAGCAAATGAGGCTATTAGACGGCTCACCTTTAAGGATAGTTGAGATTCCCATGCCGGATGCCGTGGTGATTGATGGTTTTAGGGCTCCAGGGTCTTATGCGAACTTTTATATCTGCAATGCAGGAGTTTTGGTCCCTGTTTTCGATTGCCCACAAGACGAAATTGCCTTAGGAATATTGCGTCAATTATTCACGGATCGTCCCGTGATAGGACTTTCTGCTCGGGAGATTATTTGGGGACAAGGCAGTTTTCATTGTTTGACCCAGCAAGAACCAGCACCGTGCGTATAATTCCTTTTCTTTTCTTGATTACCTTGTTTTCTTGTGCTCGAAAACCTTTTGTTCAACCGGTTTCAACTCCGGAGGATAAAAATACGCGGGTATCATTGAAAACATTGTCAGTGGTAAAGACGCAGGAGATGTTAGGGGATGAGTTGGTATTAGTAGGAGCTTTGGGCATCTTCGAGAATGGAAAAATCAAGCCAGTTCAGGTATTTTCATCGTATTTAGGAAAAGTAAAGAAGGGACAGGTCATTCGATTAGATACAATTAAAGCGTTGGAAATACGTTTACATTCGGGCCAAAAAGCCAGCTTCCAACTTTCTCTCTTCGAAATCGAAGACTACCAGCCCACCAAGAAATGGGTGAATCGATTTAATTCGGTGAGTGGGGTATTGGCTTTGCCTTTGGCCTTAACTTCCGCCGAAAATCCAGTAGCCTGGTTTTTATGGGGAATGAAAGCTGGGTCTTTAGGGCTGGATTGGGTAAGTGAATTAGATATGAAAGACCTTTTAGGTGTCTCAGAGACCCAATGGGACTTCGATTCAGGTGCTTCCTCTATTCGCACCGGCAAATGGGTAGGTGGTCGAAAATTCATCGATGCCTATGAATACCGGTACCAGATTCAAATTAACGTAGATTAACCGTTTATGTCGGGGATTATTCGTAATTTTGTTAGCTTATTTTTAAGAATGAAAGATTTAAAATTACTAGTGGGATTAGTCTTATGTTTGCCTTTCGCGAGTTTCGCGCAGAGCGCATCACCTATACAGATTGGCCCTAAGAAGATATCGGCAGAGAGTTTTCTGCAAGTGTACAAGCCTTTAGTCGAGTCAGATAGCATTACCAAGGATAATCAAGCGGCTTTTTTATCTGATTACATCGATTATCAATTGAAAATTGTAGCGGCGGAACAGGAGAAATTAGCTGATCAACCAGACTTTAAGGAAGAGTATGCGAGTTTTAGAAAGGAATTAGCTACGCCTTATTTGGTGGATATGCCTACGTTAGATATGCTCGTTAAGCAGGCGTATCAGCGAATGAAAGAGGAGAAAAAGGTGAGCCAAATCTTAGTGAAATTAGGCGAAAACGCGAGCCCAGCGGATACTTTAGTCGCTTTTCAGAAAATCGAGCATATTTACCAGAAGTTAAAAGCGGGTGAAGATTTTGCTACTCTCGCTACGCGCTTTTCAGAGGATGAAATGTCTGCTGTTAAAGGGGGAGTTTTAGGGTATATTACCTCGCTTCAAACCGCTTATGATTTTGAAAATGCGATTTATTCCATCGGAATAGGTGAATATTCCAAGCCTTTCCGTACGGCGAGCGGATACCATATCGTCAAGATTTTGAATCAACGACCTAATTCAGGGAAGATTCGTTTAGCCCATATCATTGTTTCTGCTGCGGTAGATGCACCTACGGCCTTGCAAGTAGAGGCTAAAAAGAAAATTGAACAGGTGGAAGCCTATTTAAAGGCGGGAGAAAGTTTTGAATTGGTTTGTAAAAATTACTCGGAGGATCCTTATTCAAGAGGTCGAGGAGGAGAAATTAGACGTTGGTATTTTTCATCTGATTTAAGCGAGGAATTGCAAGATGCATTATTTGGATTAGAGCGTTTAGGGGATCTTTCAAAGCCCATCCGGACAAATTTAGGTTGGCAATTATTTAAGTTGTTAGATAAAAAACCACTCTTGACATTTGAAGATATGTCAGAGTTCATTAAACAAAAAGTACTGACTGATGCGGATCGTCAAAGTTTAATCAAACAAGCTTTTATGAAGCGCGTTCGCGTGGAGAATAAGGTAATCGTGCAAGAAGCCACAAAAAAGGCCGCTTTTGAGCGTATGAACGTGGAAAGAACGGGATCTGAGCCATTCTTGCAAGAGCCTATTTTTTCGGTCTTAGACAAAACATACACGGTAGGTGATTTTTATACACACGTTCAATCTCAGCAAAAGAGACGTATTAAATCGCTCGGTTATTTACCTGTCGTTTCTGAACAATCGTATTTAGATGAGCTGATTGAGAAGGAAACGTTGAATGCGGAAGAGGCCAATTTAGAAAGTAAATACCCTGCGTTTAAAGAGCAAATGGCTGATTTTTTAGAGGGTAGTTTATTTAGTAAAATGACGGATCAGGAGATTTTTGAGAAGTCTTTGGATTCTTTAACACAGTCGAAATTCTATCTAGCAAATAAGTCAGCGTTTGTCATGCCTGCTCGTGTAGAAGCGAAATTAGTAGTAGCAGATTCTCAGAAGACGTTAAAAGAGGCTTTGGACTTATTGAAAAAGTCACCCTATCCAATGAATAAGAAGTTAGCCGATCTTTCCTTTGGTTTAAAGGAATCAAAATTAGAGGAGCCTTCGAATAAATTATTAGCCGAATTATTTGTGACAATGGCGAAGAACGTCGACTACGTCGTAGAAATTTCTGGCCACCGCGATGCCTCCGAGGCGGATAGCTTATCTGAAGCGCGTATTAATAAGGTCGTTTCTTATTTAAATGCCAAAGGAATTTCTTCTCAGCGTATTATCCAGAAAGATGAAGCGAACTTAAAAGCGGCATCTAAAACGGTGAAAGCAAAGAATGCGCGTGTCTCCTTCCGGTTCTTTTCGGCTAGTATGGACGATGTCGTCAAGCGTTTTAATGCGCTAAAGCCGGGTAGTTTAGAAGCAAAAGAAGGTTACTTTAAAAAAGGCTTATCGCCAGTGATTGACGCTGTCGAATGGACTGTAGGTGCTAAAAACTACGAAGCCGCGGGTAAATTTGCCTTTGTGGAAATAAAGAAAGTAGAATCTGAGCGTTCTCGTTCATTTGAAGAGGCAAGAGGTCTAGTGATTCGTGCCTTGCAAGAGCGCTTAGAAAAGGAGTGGGTAGCGAAATTAAAACAACAATATCCGGTAGTGATTAACCAGGTTGAATTAGAAAAATTACTGAAATTATAAAAATATGAAATTGACTCGTTGGGTTTTAGGTTGGTGTTTAGTGTTAGGGAGTTTATCTGCGTTTTCGCAAGAGGAAGCGAACAAGAATGTGCTAGATCGCATCATTGTGAAGGTAGATAATTACTTCATTTTGAAATCTGAAGTGGAGAATCAATTCCAGCAATATTTGACAAGTGGGCAAGCAAATACCCCTGATCGCTGCCAAATTTTAGAAGGATTAGTGGTGAACAAATTGATGTTAGCAAAAGCCGAAATTGACTCTGTTATCGTAGATGATAAGCGGATTGAGGCTGAACTAACGAGTCGTATGGAGCAAATGGAAGGCCAATATGGTTCAGCTAAAAATATTGTTGAAGCATATGGAAAGTCCATTCCAACCTTAAAAGAGGATTTGCGCGCTTCTTTAAAAGAACAATTGACGGGTCGTAAAATGCAGGATAAAATTACGGACGAGGTGAAAATTACACCGAAAGAGGTGGCGGCCTTTTTCAATGAAATACCCCGGGATTCATTGCCTTATTTGCCAGCAGAAGTCGAAATTAGCCACATCATTCGCGTCGCAAAGCCGAACAAGAATCAGAAGGAAGAATTGTATGCGAAGTTATTGGATTTTCGTCGTCGGGTAGAGAAGGGCGAGAGTTTTGAAGATTTGGCCAAAGTACATTCCGAAGATTTAGGTTCAGGAAAACGTGGTGGAGACTTAGGTTTTGCAAAACGGGGTGCCATGGTTGCCCCTTTCGAAGCGGCCGCCTTGCGCTTAAAGCCGAATCAAATGTCGGAGGTGGTAGAGTCAGAATTCGGATTCCACTTAATTCAATTATTGGAAATCAGAGGTCAAGAATACCACGCACGTCACATCTTGTTGCGTCCTGATTACCAAAAACTAGATTTAACAGAACCTACCAAGTTTTTAGATAGTATTCGGGTGCTAGTTCAACGTGATTCAACGACGTTTGAAAGGGCAGCAAAAGAATTCTCAGAAGACAAAGCGACCCAAGATGCGGGTGGTGTCATCATGGATGCTACGAACGGAGGTAATCGCTTAGCTTACGATGGAACGATGGATCCGGCTTTGTTTTTTGCCTTAGATTCGATGAAAGTAGGAACTATTTCTGCGCCTATTCCTTTCCGTACAGATGATGGTCGTTCGGCTGTTCGTATTTTGTTTTTCAAAGCGAAACACCCACCTCATTTTGCTAACCTCAAGGATGATTATCAAAAACTAGCTCAAATCACGTTATCTCGTAAAAAGAACAATGCGATCGAGAAGTGGTTTATGAAGGCGAAAGACGATGTGTTTATCTTTATTGATGAAGAGTATAAGGATTGTCGGATTTTGGCGGATGTGCAGCAGCGGGAGTAATCGAGAGTAGAGATAATAGATTATAGATAATAGATTATAGAGAGTAGATAAGAGATAATAGAGTATAGATTATAGAGAGTAGAGTATAGATGTAAAGCATAGAGCATAAAGCACAAAGCATAAATTTGGAATCAAAAAAAGCGGCATAGGCCGCTTTTTTTGATGAGTATATTTCTGAATTAATCGGCGAAGCCGATTCCAACTCTCTACTCTATAATTTCTACTCTATAATTTCTACTCTATAATCTCTACTCTATAATCTCTACTCTATAATCAAACTACACAGCAACAGGCGCCTTAATCCCTGGATAGGGGTCATATCCTTCCAGCGTGAAGTCTTCGTATTTGAAATCCAAAATATCTTTCACCTCTGGATTGATCTTCATCGTAGGTAATGCTTTCGGAGTACGAGATAATTGCAGTTCCACTTGTTCCATGTGATTACTATATAAGTGGGTGTCACCACCAGTCCAAACAAAATCACCTAATCCCAGATCACAGACTTGGGCGATCATCATCGTCAACAGAGCATAAGAAGCGATGTTGAAAGGTACACCTAAGAATACATCTGCGGAGCGTTGGTATAGTTGGCAAGAAAGTTTTCCGTTTGCCACATAGAACTGAAAGAAAGCATGGCAAGGCATTAAAGCCATTTTAGGCAGGTCTGCCACGTTCCAAGCACTTACAATGATCCGACGTGAGTCAGGGTTCTTTTTCAATGTTTCAACAGCCTCTTTGATTTGGTCGATGACTACGCCATTAGCGCCTTCCCAGCTTCTCCATTGCTTTCCATAAACAGGACCTAGGTCGCCGTTTTCGTCTGCCCATTCATCCCAAATACGCACACTATGCTCCGTTAAATAGCCAATATTCGTTTCACCTTTCAAGAACCATAATAGTTCATGTATGATCGATTTTAAGTGCGTTTTCTTCGTTGTAACTAAGGGGAAACCTTCTGCTAGGTTAAAGCGCATCTGGTAGCCAAATACACTCGTAGTTCCCGTTCCTGTACGATCAGATTTGAAGGTGCCGTTTTTCTTAATGTGAGTTAATAAATCTAAGTAAGCTTGCATATTAGGCTTCGAATTTTTCTCCGTTTAAAACGAGGGTATGAGTGATTTTGGAGCTAGGCTCTAATTGAGCGGTAGCTGAACAGTATTTGTCCATCGACATTTGAATCGCTTTTAGGGCTTTTGAGCCGTCTATTTGGCCTTTTAATTCAAATTGGATGTTGATTTGACGGAAGGGTGTTTTCTCCGTTCCTTCGATCTTTTCGCGATCGCCTGAAACACGGATTTGGAAGTCCTCTACGACTTGACGTTGCTTCTTTAAAATAAGGATAACATCAATGGCCGTGCAACCACCTAAGCCCATTAAAAGTAGCTCCATCGGACGTGCGCCCGCATTGTGACCGCCAATACCTTCCGCCGCATCGATGTGCACGGGGATGGGAGAGGAGCCTTTTGCCTCAAAATGAAAATCTTGATCTAAGCGATTTAATACTACTTCCATGGCTTATTTTAATAAATTGGATTTCAGTTCTTTGGTCCATAAAACCTCTCCTTTCACGTTGAAAAGGGTAATGGTTAACGTGCGGTCCTTCAACGGGCCCGTTACTTCAATTTTAGAAAAGGCTCTTTCCTGTACCAAAGTCCCAGGAACTAATGTTTCGTTATAATCTAGCTTCACCGCATCAGCCTTTCCTGCTGTCATCGGAGAAACCGTCAAATCATACAAAGGATAAGTACCTTCGCGCTCTAATTTGTTCAAATCAGAGATATGACGATCGCCTGTGAAAAAGAGGACTCCTGGAATCTTACGGTTCTTTAATTCTTTCAATAAATACGTTCTCTCTGCCTCATAATTCGCCATATTTTCGAATACTTTGGCAGGGCTTACGACCTGACCTCCGTTGACGATTATTTTGAAACTAGCTCTAGAAGTGGACAACTGGTCCAATAACCAAGTCATTTGCTTAGCACCCCAGTAATCTTTATTTGGGTAATTTAGCTCGTTTGGAGCCTTATTCCACCGGTCATCCATCAAAAAGAATTCCACATCAGCCCATTGGAATTTTCCGGTAATACCTTCGTTTGGAAAGGCAAAATTCGGATTGCCCCAATACATTTTGAACATCTCTAATGAAGTATATTTCATTGGGAATGAGCGATCCGCATCATTTGGACCGTAATCGTGGTCATCCCAAATCGCGTATTGATGTACACTTCCTAATAAGGGTTGCATGGATTTAACAGCGCGCGCATGGTCATTTCGGTGAATCATCCCGGTTCTCGTATAATCTGGTTCACGGTAGTAAAAGTTATCTCCACCCCAGAGCATGAAATCAGGTTTCTTGGCATACATGGCTGCATAAACTTCATCCGCGCCACCGTAAGGTCTGCCCGGGCGATCGGCTGCTTCCTCGTTTACATAATTACACGTTCCAAAAAGGAAAGAGAAGGCAGGTGGATCTTTACGGTATTGCCAAAGTTCCTGTGTTTGGAATTCCAATGGATAATCAAAAGCCATTTTTTTGCCATTCACCAGTACCTCGTATGCGTATTTTTTACCCATTGTTACCTCATCAGCGATGATTCGTGCAATGAAAGCAGTTGTTTTCTCGGTATGTACGGGATCCGTCTTATGAATTGTTTTATCACCCTTCTCCCAGTATTGAATGCTAACATCCGCTGGTTTTTCGGTCTGCACCCAGACTAAAACTTCCTTCATTTCAGAATAGCCTAACATCGGTCCACTCTTGATTTGAGCACTCGCTAAAAGCGGTACAGTAAGGAATAAGGCGATTAATATTCTTTTCATATTCGTTAGATTAGTATCTTTGTGGCTTACAAATTTCGCTATGGCATATTATTCAATTCAGAACATTCCTTTAACAGATTTGGCCAAAGAATTTGGTACTCCACTTTATGTATACGATGCCGACAAAATTAGGGAAAAAATCTCGGTTTTAAGAGCCGCTTTTGAGGGAATTGATTTGACCATTAAATATGCTGCGAAGGCAAATACGAATTTGTCCATCTTGCGCCTAATGCGCGAGAATGGGGTCGATATGGATGTGGTGTCGCCACAAGAATTAGAGATCGGTTTGATTGCGGGATATGAGGGTTCAAATATTACGTTTACACCATCTGGAGTTCATTTTTCAGAGATTGAATATGCGGTTTCCAAAGGTGCCATCGTCAACCTCGATAATTTATCCGTTCTAGAAAAGTTTGGCCAAACCTACGGTTCCTCACAACCATGTTTGATTCGCATCAAGCCGCACGTTTTTGGTGGGGGAAATGAGAAGATTATGACGGCACATCCGGAATCGAAGTTTGGTATTTCGATCCACCAAAAAGCCGAAATCCTAGCTATCGTCGAGCAATACAAAATAAACGTAATCGGTCTGCACCAGCACACCGGTTCTGATATTAAAGACGGAAAGACGTTTGAGCAAGCAGCATCGGCCCTTTTTGACTTTGCTTATGACTTCAAGGACTTGCAAATCATCGACTTAGGGGGTGGCTTTAAAGTGCCTTATTCACCGGAAGATCCGGGTGTAAATATGCTTGAAGTAGGCCAAATCATGAGCAACGCCTTTCGCGCCTTCTGTCAAAAATACGGTCGCGAATTACGTCTTTGGGTGGAGCCAGGCAAGTTTTTGGTCAGTGAATCAGGTACATTCTTAGCGGAAACGAATGTTGTGAAACGCGACCCTGTGAAAACCTTTGTGGGAATTAATACGGGTTTAAATCATTTGATTCGCCCCATGATGTACGGTTCTTACCACTACATTTTTAATGCGTCAAACCAAGACTCGTCGAAGCAAGAAGACTACCGTGTAACTGGATATATCTGCGAAACAGATACATTCTCGTTCGATTATGCGGGTAAACAAAATGAACGCTTATTGAATGAGGTCAAAGAAGGAGACATCATTGCCTTGGCGAATGCTGGTGCTTATGGATTTACCATGGCTTCGCATTATAACTCCCGCTTTTTACCTGCCGAGGTGTTAGTGGATGGGGGCAAGGCGCGGGTGATTCGGAGAAGAGAGACTTTAGAAGATATACTACGTAATCAAGAGTAGAGAGTATAGATATAGAATCAAAAAAGGGGCATTCGCCCCTTTCTTTTCCCCTGATATGTATCGATTATTCAGCGGCAAAATTATTTGACTTGTCGACAATTTTGACGCTGAATGATTAATACATAACCCACGTATCCTTCGACCCACCCCCCTGCGAAGAATTAACCACCAATGAACCTTTCCGTAAGGCCACTCGAGTTAACCCGCCTGGCATCACATTTACCCCATCTCCATACAAAATATAGGGCCTGAGATCCACGTGGCGACCTTCCGCGTGATCCTCGATTAGGCAAGGAACGCGAGATAAGGAAATAGTCGGTTGGGCGATATAATTTCTAGGGTTGCTGAGGATGAGGGCTTTGAACTTTTCTTGTTCTTCTTTGGTGGATTTTGGCCCAATTAACATGCCATAACCACCTGCTTCATTTGCCTCTTTGACCACTAACTTTTCGATGTTAGCCAGTACATAGTTGCGGTCCTCTTCTTCGGAGCAAATGTAGGTCTTGACGTTTTGAATGATCGGTTCCTCGTTTAAATAGTATTTGATGATGCGAGGTACGTAGGCATAAATCACTTTATCGTCCGCTACACCCGTTCCTGGGGCATTCGCTATGGCTACTTTTCCATTTTTATACACATCAAAAATGCCTGGAATTCCGATCATGGAGTCTGGATTAAAGACGGTTGGATCTAAAAACGTGTCATCAATTCGGCGATAGATGACATCTACGATTTGAAAGCCTTTGGTGGTCCGCATTTTGACATAGCCCTCGTGAACCACTAAATCACGGGCGTCTACTAATTCCACCCCCATTTGTTGGGCAAGGTAGGAATGTTCGAAATAGGCAGAATTATAGATTCCTGGCGTTAAAACTACGACGGTAGGATCTGGGCGATCACTGATGAAGCGCAGCATTTCTAATAACTTATTTGGGTAGTCAGAAATGGGCCTGATTTGTGTCTTTGCGACGACTTCCGGGAAGGTTTGCTTTAATAGTTCCCGGTTTTCCATCATGTACGATACGCCGGATGGGCATCGTAGGTTATCTTCCAAAATCATGTACTCTCCATCGCTACCTCGAATCAAATCTGTTCCGGTGATGTGGATGTAGATGTTTTTGGCAGGTTTTATACCGATACAAGGCTTTAAAAAGTCTTTCGATGAGTGGATGACTTCGGCGGGAATGATTCCGTCTTTGATGATTTTTTGGTCTGAATAAATATCATTTAAGAATAAATTCAGGGCGGTAATGCGTTGAATCAATCCTTTCTCAATTTTCTCCCATTCCTTTGCCTCTACGATACGTGGAATGATGTCCACTGGCATAATGCGCTCGGTTCCTTCGTTTTCTGCATAGACATTAAAAGTGATTCCCATGGCCATTAAGGCTCTTTCTGCGGATTGTTGACGGCTTAAAAATTCTTCTTGGGATAATTGCTCTACGCGTTCTTTAAAGTGTTCATATCCTAAACGGACACTCCCGTCCGCTTCGAACATTTCATCAAAAAACCCTTCCGGGTCGTAGTTTTTAAAGGAGAAATTCATGATAGGGTATATTAAAATGCTTGATATGAATATAATTTAGAATTTTATTTTTGTTTTGATTTTCCAAAGCATTGATAATTTTAAATATTTCCAATATTAGCCTCTTAAATGTTGGAAATTTACCATTTTTTGTCTGAAATTGAGTTCTTATGCCAAACTCAGAATTTTATTTCTCCAGTCCGATCGGAATTTTACGTGTGGAATTAGCGGATGCCGGTTTGCGTTCTTGTTCTTTTGTGGAGGTAGAAGAATCAGAAAAGAATTTTCATTCTGTTGAAATTCAGCTGATTAAAGAAATTTTGGAAACTTATTTTAAAACGGGTATCCTACAGGAATACCAGATAGACCCTTCGGTAGGAACACTTTTTCAACAAAAAGTCTGGGCGGCATTACGAGAAATCCCTACCGGTACTACGGCTACTTATGCTGAAATTGCCAAGCGATTAGAAATGCCTAAAGGCGCTCAGGCGGTAGGGAATGCGAATGGCCAAAACCCGATTTTACTCTTCCATCCCTGCCACCGTGTCATTGGATCTACCGGTAAACTCGTAGGCTATAGTGGAGGATTGTGGCGGAAGGAATGGTTGCTTGCAAAGGAGGGTGCCACTTTATTTTAGTTTATATTTGTCTATGGATAATGATCAAATCGTCGACGCGCTCGAGCTACTTGTTAAGCTTTGGGATTTACATGGTGTAAACGAGTTCAAAAGTAAGAATCTAGCTTTCGCAGCGCGTGGCCTGGATAAATTCCCAGGTCTAATTTCTTCTTTACCAGAATCCGAATTACTAGCTATTCCTGGGGTAGGTAAAGTAGTGGTACAAATTGTACAAGATGTCGCAGCTACTGGAACGTGCCCTGATTTAGAACAGATCATTGAACAGACTCCTCCTGGTTTACTGACCTTATTGAAGATTAAGGGCTTAGGTCCTAAAAAAGTGCGAACCATTTGGCAGGAATTACAAATAACAGAAATTGATGATTTGTTAGCCGCTTGCGAAGATGGGCGATTAGCTATGCTAAAAGGATTTGGTGGCGCAGTGGTGGAAAGCGTTACCTTGAATATCCATTTCATTAAATCAAATTCTAGCAAATTGCGTATCAATAAAGCGCAAGATTTAGCGGGTGAAATCGCACAAGCACTCAGTGACTTTTTCTCTCAAGTATCCATTGCAGGGGAATTGCGCCGAAATTGTGAAGTGATTAACTCGTTGGTATTTTTAGTGGAAACAGATGATTTATTTGGAGCTTCTGGGCTGCTGCAATCAGTGGATAGGTTAGAAGAAGATCTGAAGGAATCATCTCCTTTTACTTGGAGAGGTTTCGCAAAGGGTCATTTGATTCCCATCGAAATTCACTTTGCCTCTGCTGGAGAATGGGTGTCAAAATTATTTGCCCTGTCAGCTTCGCCGGATCACTTAGCTCAAGTTCACTTTTATGAACGATTTGAGGGAAAAGAGTTGAAAGAAGAATCAGAAATCTACACCTCCCAACACTTGCCTTTTATCGTACCTGAGATGCGAGAAGGTTTACAGGAATTTGATTGGTTCACTAAAAAAGGGGATAAGTCTCTAGTGGAATACTGTGATTTGCGCGGCTGCTTGCATAACCACTCGACCTATTCCGATGGAAAAAATACCTTAACTGAAATGGCAGAAGCTTGCCGCGACTTAGGACTAAGTTATTTCGGGATTGCAGATCACTCGAAATATGCAGCCTATGCGGGAGGTTTGAAAGAGGAGGATGTGCAACGTCAGCAGGAAGAAATAGATCATTTGAATACGCAGTGGTCTGATTTTCAGATCTTAAAAGGAATTGAATCGGACATCTTGCCCGATGGTAGCTTGGATTATGATCCTTCCATTTTAGCCTCTTTCGACTACGTGGTGGCCTCCGTGCATGCCGGTTTAACCATGGATTTAGAGAAAGCAATGCCACGTGTGCTGAAGGCAATTGAAAATCCATATACGTCTATTCTTGGCCATCCAACAGGTCGTTTGTTGTTAGCTAGGCCAGGATTTCCTTTACAGATGTCCAAGATTTTAGATGCTTGTAAAGCGAATGGGGTTAGTATTGAATTAAATGCCAGTCCGTATCGATTAGACCTAGACTGGCGTCACCTCTATGAAGCGATGGATAAAGGGGTTTTTGTCTCCATCAATCCGGATGCCCATGCCATTGCCGGTTTACGGGATATGGAATGGGGTGTCAAAGTGGGGCGTAAAGGAGGTTTATTAAAAGAGTTAACGTTGAACGCTTTACCTTTGGCAGATATCAAACACTTTTTCGCTAAAAACTAGAAATTCGGTTTCAGTAAATACTTCGCATAGAAGTCGTCGATTACGCGCACGGCCTCCGTGGGAGTGTCTACTAAAGCAAATAGTTCCAAATCTTCTTCGTGGATATTTCCTGCAGCGACCATCGTCTTTTTCATCCAGTCGATTAAGCCACTCCAATAGTCTTTTCCCACTAAAACTACCGGGAATCGACCTATTTTGTGAGTTTGAATCAGGGTCAAAGATTCAAACATCTCATCCAACGTTCCGAAACCACCCGGCATAATGATAAACCCTTGTGAATATTTCACGAACATCACTTTGCGCACAAAGAAGAAGTCGAAATTCATATTTTTATCTGAATCGATGTAAGGATTCGGAGTTTGCTCAAAGGGTAATTCAATGTTCAAGCCCACGCTGCGGCCTCGTTCACTGGCTGCTCCTTTGTTACCAGCCTCCATGATTCCAGGCCCTCCACCGGTGATGACACCATATCCGTGGCGTACTAATTTGGCAGCTATTTCTTCCGCTATTTTATAATAAGGACTATCTGGGCTGGTTCGAGCAGATCCGAAGATGGAAACACAAGGGCCGATTTTAGATAATTTATCGATTCCCTCTACGAATTCACTCATAATTTTGAAAATACGCCAAGACTCCTCTGATTTAATCTGAGCCCAGGTTTTGTCGCCAAAAGCTTGTTTAATTTTCTCTTCTTCCTCTTTCCAGTTATTCTCCGTCATATTTTTAAAAATTGTTTCCTAAATGTAGGACTATTCCTTTTACCTTTGCAAAAAATAAATCACAATTTCATGAATACTCCTTTCAGTTTCGCAGTAGGCGGTGATCACGCCGGTTTTGATTACAAGAATGATTTAATCGCTTTTTTAGAGGCCAAAGGCATCTCGGTAAAAGATTGCGGTACCTATTCTGCTGATTCTGTTGACTATCCCGATTTTGCACATCCAGTAGCTGATGCGGTAGAGAAAGGGGAGGTGAATTTTGGTTTATTATTATGTGGTAGCGCTAATGGTGTGGCGATTACCGCTAATAAACACCAAGGTATTCGCGCTGGCTTAGCTTGGAATACTGAAGTAGCTGCTTTAGTTCGTCAGCACAATGATGCGAATGTATTATGTCTTCCGGTACGTTTTATCTCTTTAGAGGAAGCGAAAGCTTGTTTACAGGTGTTTTTAGATACTCCTTTTGAAGGAGGTCGTCACCAAGGTCGAGTGAACAAAATTTCTTGCTGCTAAGCTTATTTCTTTTTGTACAATTTAGGACTTACTAACACGTATTGTTGCGTGATGTGGGGAAGGTGTTGCCCTATTTTGGCAAAATACCCTTCCGAATCATAAATGTAGGTAGGTTGATCTTTCACAAAATAGTCCTGCACAATAATAACGTTCTTATACGAATCTAGCTGGCTTAAGAGGGGTTTTGCTAAATCCCAATTAACAAAAGGTCCAGCCATTTGATTGTGCAGGTATTCCTGGATTTCTGGCCCTAATATGAGTAACTTTTGACCATTTACCGGAATCTTGTCGGGTGTTTTAGCGGCTATTGCTAAGCTGGACTGATCTTGTTTTGCGGTGAAAAATACCGCGGAGAGTAGCAGAACGAAGGTGAGTTCCTTTTGCCAATTTTTCTTGATAAGGTAAAATAAATTAAGTCCGAAATAAGCTAAAGGAGGTAATAATAATACAAAATTAATCCGATGGTAAGAGGGGAAATTCGCCATCGATATAAAGCTAAAGAAGAACCAGATAATTGTAGTCTGTTGTGCCTTCTGTGCATGTGCTCTAATTTTAGGATTCCCTACGACCTGGTACAAACCCGCTATACCCATCACGATGGCGGGAGCAAAACTGAAGAGTACTAATTTGCTTTCCTGCCAAGAGATCAAATGAAAGGTAAAGGCCGAATTACGATATACTTGCCACAGATAAGGGAGGTTTCCCCGAAAGGAAAAAACTAAACTGGCGATAGTGAGTATAAATAGATAGCCGATTAACACTAAAATGATTTGTCTAATCGAAACACCTGAATAAAATAATAAACTGAGGATTGCCCAAGGGAATAACCAGAAGTAAGCAGGGAAAAAGAGGGTGGCGGTAGCTAAATAGATCCCCACTAAAAATACCCGATCATTCACTAATAGCGTTTTCTGCTGTTGAATAATTTCTTTCCACGCTAATAGGATAAAGGTTAGGCCCATTAAGGCAGGATCAGGTACATGGAATTCCGCGCTTAAATGGAATAACAAGAGGTATACACCGAAGGCAAGCCCTCCTAATTTAGGCATTAAATCAAATTCTGCGATTGTAGTGTGAAAGAGGTAGGCCTGTGTGGAGATGAATAGGAAGGCCACATACGGATTATACGAAAGCGGAATGGAAAAAAAATCAAGTAATTGATAAAATCCAGTTGCAAAAGGTCCCGTATTGTCACGAATGTCTTTGTAAAGGCGGAATCCTTGATTTAGTTTTTGGCCAATTAAATAGTTTTTAATCTCCCAAGGGAAATAGCTAAATCCCTGCTGAGTATGCAGAAAAGCAAAAAGCCCACCTAAAACCACAAAGAGTAGGAGAGATAGAAGACTATTGGATTTAATAAATTGTAACATATTTAGCTAAACGAAGCCCTAAATTACGGTGATTCCAATTATTATTATGAAATTTGCAGGTGTTTTTTGAGATAAAAAGACCTAGAAAAATAGAGAGCAAGCATGGAAACGAAGCGTCAGCAAAAATTTGGCCGTCAAATACAGAAAGATTTAAGTGATATATTTCAAAAAGAATTTAAAATGCTTTTTGGAAACGGCATGGTGACCGTAACGGAAGTGAAAATTAGTCCTGATCTTTCCGTAGCCCGTTGTTATTTAAGCTTTTTGCTTATAGATGATCGCGAGGCAGTGATGGACCAAATTGAACTTCAAAACAAGGCTATTCGCAATGCCTTAGCGAATCGCATTCGCAAGCAGGTGCGCATTATTCCCAACCTTGTCTTTTTCTTAGACGACACCGCTGCTTATGCGGCTAAAATTGAAGCCTTATTCGAAGGATTAGTCATTCCACCTGCAGAGGAGGGAGATGTTCCTAATCGTGTGGCAGACGAAATTGATTAATTCTGATTCAGATGGGAGTTTCCTTATTTGTTGCGAAAAGGTATTTTTTTTCTCCATTTAAGGCGAGTTTTATCACCTTAATCTCCCGAATCTCGATGATTGGGGTAGGCGTTGAGGTGATGGCTTTGGTGCTTATCTTATCTGTATTCAATGGCTTAGAAGATTTCCAAAAAGGCCTATTTAAAACCTTTGATCCTGATTTAAGTATTGTTTCAGTCTCAGAAACGCGCTTCACATTAAGTCCTTCACAACTACAACAGATCGCCTCGATTTCAGGTGTACGCTCTGTTCAACCCATCCTAGAAGATCAAGCGCTCATTCGCTATAACGGCAAGCAATTAGTGGTCACCTTAAAAGGGGTAGACTCCTCTTTTATTGCCTCTAAACGCTTGAAAAACCAGGTGGTGGAAGGTGATTACCTGTTGGAATACGATGGACATCCTTTCGGGATGGTGGGTGCAGGTGTATTTATGGCAATGGGAATGAATTTTGAAGATATTTATCACCCAATTGAGGCCTGGTATCCGAATCAAAAAGCTTTGGCTAAATTCCAAGTGAATGTGGATGCGGCTAACCAGAAAGGTTTTTTCCCTTCAGGTGTTTTACAAGTAGAGCAGACTTTTGATAATCAGATGATTTTAGTTCCGTTGAACTGGATGCGTGAACTGACTGTAGCGGATTCAGCTACGGTTTCTCGTTTCGAAATCATGTTAGCTGAGGGGGTTCAAGAAACGGAGGTACAATCAGCGATCCAAAAAATAGTAGGTGTACCATTCCAAGTGCAAACACGCGATCAACAGCACGCCATTCTTTTAAGAGCCATTAAGATTGAGAAGTTATTTGTTTTTATTTTGATGGCCTTCATCATGGGAATTGCCTCTTTTACGCTTTTTTATGCCCTGTCCTTATTAGTGATTGAAAAGCGGAAAGACCTTCGTACTTTATTAGCTATGGGAATGACACCCAAGCAAATGATGCAAATTTTTCTTTCCGTTGGCCTATTTATAAGTTTCTCCGGGGCGGTTGTAGGAATGGGTCTGGGTTTTGTCTTGGGCTGGATACAACAAACGTTCGGAATTATCCCTTTAGGAATCCCGAACGCTTTAATTGATGCCTATCCCATTCAGATGGAATGGTTTGACTTTTTAATGACTGCTTTAGTGGTGATGGTTATCACCTTTTTAGCCTCTATTATTCCGGCACGCAAAGCCGTTCAAATGACCTTTAATCAGCTAAAGGCGGATTAAATTCTCCTTCCCATTTCGAAACCACACACGTAGCAACGCCATTTCCAGCTACTGAAGTAACCGTTCTGCCCATATCTAAGAAGGGGTCAACTCCTAATAACA
This sequence comes from Aquirufa antheringensis, assembly GCF_023921165.1. NCBI lineage: Bacteria > Pseudomonadati > Bacteroidota > Cytophagia > Cytophagales > Flectobacillaceae > Aquirufa > Aquirufa antheringensis. The sequence continues at coordinate 86,480 of NZ_CP049835.1, read as the reverse complement.
GTGCAATACCTTCTGCTGGTAGATTAAACATCGTAAGGGTTCCTGCGATAATAACGAGTGAGGCGCGAGGTACGCCGGCGATACCTTTGGACGTTATCATTAAGGTTAATAACATCGTGATTTGTTGCTCTAAACTTAAATGAACGCCATAAGCCTGGGCAATGAATCCGGTTGCAAAGGTCATATACAACATCGAACCATCTAAGTTAAAACTGTATCCTAAGGGTAAAACAAAACCCACAATACGTCTGCTACAACCGAATTTCTCCAAGGCAGCGATTGTTTGAGGGAAGGACGCCTCCGAGCTTGCCGTTGAAAAGGAGATTAATAAAGCCTCCTTTAATTCCTTTAGTAATTTCCAATATGGAATGCCATTGACTAAACAAATGATCCATAAAATCACGACAGTGAAGAATAAAAGACCACCCATAAAGCAAAGCATCAAATAGCCATAGCTGATTAAAATGCTTAATCCTTTGTTCGCTACCACCGTTGTCATGGCTGCGAATACGGCATATGGAGCTACTTCCATCACATAATTAACCATTTTAAAGATGACCTCGGCTAAATTTTCGATGACGTGAATTAATCGTTTTCCTACTTCACCAATAGAGCCTAGTGCGACACCAAAGAATAGGGAGAAGATGACAATTTGAAGGATTTCATTTTCTGCCAAAGCCTTAAAAAAGCTGTCTGGGAAGATATGTAAGATGAAGTCTTCCATTGTTTTGGCTTTAGACGAATCGATACCCGTTTCTGTTCCAGCGGCCGGTTTAGGCCAGCTTTGCAAGCTACCTGGTTGGGTTATGTTTACGACTACCAATCCCGTTACTAAGGAAAGAATCGTGGCAAAATAGAAATATCCGATAGTTTTGATTCCAATACGACCAACCGCCTTGAAGTCGCCTAATTTTGCGATTCCTACGACCAAAGTACAGAAAACTAATGGACCCACGATCATCTTAATGAGGCGAAGGAAGATCTTGGAAACGATTTGAACTTTAGCCCCTAAATCGTGGCTAACTTCTGGCGCAAAATAAAGGAAAAAGAACTCTCCCAGCACTAAGCCTAAGATAAAGCCAATAATAATTTTATTCGTTAAAGTTAATTTCATAGTGCGTTGACGAGGGATAAATACTTTTTATAAAATGGTTTTCTGTAGAAAATCATTCCCCAAAGAAAGGGGAAAAGAAGGTAATTCAAAAATGCATTACGTGTATCGAATGAAATTTCATCGATAATCTCGCAGGCACCTTCAGAGGTTTTCTTTACTCGATGCTTGTGTTGCCAGTACTGTAACCCAAAAGGCATTTTGACTCCTTGGTCAATAAAATACCATTCATTGTCCGTTTCTTGGTCCTCGGTGATGAGGGAACTCCAAGTGACTTTCATGAAAACTAGGTTAATAACAAGAATGACATTATCACCTTTTTTGCAACCGTCAAAGCGCTGCAAAGCGACTGTAGGGAAGGGAGGGGATAATTTAACTAGGAGTTCAGCGGTAAAAAGTTCTTTTACATGGCTGAGCGGAGCTTGAACAGGAGTGGAAATGGAGTAGGATAGCATATTAGGCTACCAAGATTTTTAACAAAGTCGCAAAAAAGGTTTTTATACCTAAAGCCACATAGTTAGCCCAACCTGTACCTTCCTCTGAAGCTTCCAGCGAATCTTGCTCTGCTGGTAATTCGCTCGGAACAACTTTTGAGGGATTCTCAGCTGCCATCTTGGCTGTTGAGTCAGTTTGAATCGTTTTTGCCTTCGGATTAAGCGCAGAATATTCCACTCTTCCAAAGTTGCAAAATAGTGATATCGTGAAAAGGGCGATGATCAGTTTCTTCATTTGATTTTTTGTTTTGCCGTTTCTACCGCCGTTTTTTGTGCTGCAATTTCCTCTTCCTTCGTTTTTTGATCCACTTTATTTTGCACTTGATTGGTTAATATCTTTTCTTTTTCGATTTTAGCTTCTTTTAATCGCTCTTCTAAGTTGTTGATTTGGCGCGCATTAGAGTCCAATTCACGGATTAAACGTTCCGCCTGTTTGCTATTTTTAGCCTGCGCAGAGATTAATTCCGCTAATTTATTTTCCTCAACTCTTACCGCTTCTTCTAATTCCACGATTTTGATGAAGTCCTCCATCCAAGTACTTGTCTCACTCAATTTTGCGTGTCCTGTTTGGATGTATTCGTCCGTTCCTGTGGCAATGGAGACGAATAATTTCACTTTCTTATTCTCTTCTGATACTTTAGAAACAACGATTAATGGCTTGTCTGAAATACTCGTGATCATGATATCGGAACTTGAAAAGGAGCCATTTTTACCTTCTATCACTTTGCCGAATTTACTTAAATAGGCCTTCCAGCTAGCTCTAGCAAATTTTTCTTGTGTAGAAAGGAAGGTGTACACTCCCTCTTTCTTAGACTTATCGATTTCGGACATTCCTGAAAAAACTTGAGCTGACGCATTGAATGCAAAAGCTGATAGGAAAAGTAGGATAGCGATCTTCTTCATAAGGTGAAATTTTTATTAAAGTTAGGAGATTTTTTTAGCTAGGACAACCTTGTTTTTGTTTGCTTGATCTCTGAAAGCGAAAAGAGTCAATTCTCCTCCATCTTTCAATTGGAATTTCTTCCGTATTTCATCGGCCTTAATGGGGAAATTCCGAGTGGAAATATTCGCTTTTCCCGCAGGCAATACCATTTTAATCCATTTTTTTTCCAAAGGTCCCTCCGCTAATACCTCAAACGTTCTCCCCGCAAAATTAGTATGCAGCTCCATTGAAGTATACAAATGGGTATTAGGGGCTATTTTTTGTAACCCTTTTCCTACTGATTTGAAGAATCCAGCTTTCAGCACACCCGCGTGAGGTTCATATAGGTAGTTTGATACAGGGCAGAAGTCGCATATGCTTGCAGATTCAATGGATTTTTTACCTTTAAATAGTAGTGAATCAGCTTGAGATAATTCGATTACTTCGATGGTAGGATCTTCCGAAGATTGCGATGTCTTTAAAAAGAGCAACTCTTTTACCTCATTTTTAACGCAGACAATATAGATTTTTTTTACCCCTTGTAATTCCTTTATGGCCCGATCTAAATCCAATAGGGGACTCGTTTTTATCAATAAACTGGTTTTATTGTTGATATAGGGGATTAATTCAAGTGCATTAGGTTCGCAATCTTGTAATAGAACGACTTTGTTGCCAGCGCCATCTCTTCTGGCGGGATCTACATAAAGGAAGTCGAATAATTCCGCACTCTCTGAAAGCCAGTTTAAGCTGTCACCTGTGTGATGCTGGATTTTTCCTGCTTTTAGAACTGAATGGTTATAAGCGGTGATTTTAGCAAGTTCTTCCTGTCTCTCGATATATTCCACATCGCAGCCTGTTTGTGCGAATGCATAACTGTCTAAGCCCATTCCTCCCGTTAGGTCCACGACTTTTCCGTGCAGTAGCGAAGCCTTAAAATGTGCTGTGTCTTCTGAGGATGATTGTTCTAATGCCAAAGCAGGAGGGAAAAATACCCTTTCATTCGCCACCCATTGGGGCATTTTGTCCTTGAGTTTTTGTCTGGCTTTGATTTGGCCCACTAAACGAGGAACGTCTAAATCTGGGTATTTTGCTGCTTCCAGGGCAATCGCAACCGGATCCCTGTGGAGGTTTTCTTGAATAAATTGGATTTCGTTTTCTCGAAGCATTCCCTAAAATTAGCACCTCTGCTTTAATTATTTTTATTTAAATTAGTGAAATTCAAAAGAGCACATGACCGGATTAATTTTAGCGGCGGGCGCCTCGTCCCGTTTAGGAGAAGCCAAACAATTATTAGTGTATCAGGGCCAAAGCCTTTTAGAGCGGTCCATTCGCCTCGCTTTTAGTGTTTGCAAAGAGGTTCAAGTCTGTTTAGGTGCTGAAGTGGATCAATCCATTCGTATCATCGAGAAATTACAAAAGGAGTTTCCTACTTTATCTTTTGTTCAGGTTGAACATTGGGACAAAGGAATGGGGGAGTCATTGGCAGTGGGCTTGAAAACGATTGATTTTTCCAAAGATGTCTTAGTGCTCTTGTGTGATTTACCTTTTTTGACCTCTACTCATCTAAAGAATTTGACTTCAATGGCTAATCCTATTAGAGCCATTGTTGCCTCATTTCAAGGAGTCAATTCTCCACCGGTATTAATTCCAACTTCATTGCGTCCTTTATTTAATCGTTGGAGTGGGGACCAGGGTTTGGGCAAATTTTGGCGTCAAAATCCGATGCTCTGCGAAATCATTCACTTCTCCGATAAATTCCGTGATGTCGATGTTCCGGAGGATCGGGAGTATTGGGGGATTTAAAGACTTTAGATTATAGAGTATAGAGTAGAGATTATAGATGATAGAGGAGATATTTTAGATGATTTTCTCTATACTCTCTACTCTATAATCTTTGCTCTCTAAGCTAAGTTTCCTATCTTTGCATTTCAATTTTAAACTCAATTAAGTGGAATCAATCGGAACCCTTCCCACCGTCGAAACAGCCAAAAAATTAGGATTATTGCCCGAAGAGTATGATCGCATTCAGGAGATTTTAGGTCGCAAGCCTAATTTCACCGAATTATCGATTTTCTCTGTCATGTGGTCTGAGCACTGTAGCTACAAGAATTCAATCGTTTGGTTGAAGACTTTGCCTAAAGACTCTCCTCGCATGTTAGCGAAAGCGGGTGAAGAAAATGCCGGTTTGGTTGATTTAGGAGATGGTTTAGGTTGTGCTTTCAAGATTGAATCACACAATCACCCGTCAGCATTAGAGCCTTACCAAGGTGCGGCAACAGGGGTGGGTGGTATCAACCGTGATATTTTCACAATGGGTGCGCGTCCGATTGCGCAATTGAATTCCTTACGTTTTGGTAACATTGATTTAGCGAAAACGAAGTGGTTAGTGAAAGGTGTGGTGAAGGGGATTGGTGATTACGGTAATGCCTTTGGAATTCCTACCGTGGGTGGTGAGGTTCAATTTGATGATTGTTATAATGTGAATCCGCTCGTTAATGCGTTTTCAGCAGGTATTTTAAAAGTAGGTACGCAGGCGTCTGCTATTTCTTATGGCGTGGGTAACCCGGTGTTTATCGTAGGTTCTGCGACAGGTAAAGATGGAATCGGTGGCGCTAGTTTTGCCTCGGAAGATATTACGGCGAAGTCGTCGGAGAAATTACCTGCGGTTCAAGTAGGGGATCCATTCCAGGAGAAATTGTTGCTAGAAGCTTCTTTGGAAATCATCGAAGCGGGTTGCGTAATTGGTATTCAAGATATGGGTGCGGCGGGTATTATTTGCTCGACGTCTGAAATGTCTGCGAAAGGAGAACACGGGATGATTATTGATCTTTCCAAAGTTCCTACACGTCAACCGAACATGCAGCCATTTGAGATCTTGTTATCTGAGTCTCAGGAGCGTATGTTAATCGTCGTGGAGAAAGGACGTGAGCATGAAGCGAAACGTATTTTTGATAAGTGGGATTTAAATTGTGAGCAAATTGGTACTGTGACGGATACTAAACGTCTTGAATTCTATCAAGATGGCGTTTTAGTGGCGGATGTTCCTGCAGATGATTTAGTATTAGGTGGAGGTGCTCCAGTTTACCACCGTGAGTACAAAGAGCCTGCATACTTCCAAGAATTCAAGAAATTTAAGATAGATTCTGTAGTTGATTTACCTAAGGAAGAATTGCCTAAAGCATTGAACTACATGATGAATCACCCGAATATCGCTTCTAAGAAGTGGGTGGCTCAACAATATGATTCATCGATTGGCCGTGCGAATCGCAATACGAATGCACCATCGGATGCAGCGGTTGTGAAAGTACACGGTTCTCAAAAATCCATCGTTATTACTGTAGATTGTAATTCACGTTATGTGAACGCAGATCCGGAAGAAGGATGTGCGATGGCAGTAGCGGAAGCGGCTCGTAACATCGTCTGTTCAGGTGGTGTGCCGGTGGCGATTACAAACTGTTTGAATTTTGGTAATCCATACGTTCCAGAAGTATACTGGCAATTTGTGGGTGCGATCAAAGGGATGAAAAAATCGTGTGAGGCATTTGAAACGCCAGTTACTGGTGGAAACGTTTCCTTCTACAACCAGTCTTCTGACGAAGGTCCGGTATTTCCTACACCTACCATTGGTATGTTAGGTATTTTAGAGGATCCAGCGAATAAGATGACGTTAGACTTCAAAAAAGAAGGAGATGTTATCTATTTAGTGGGTGAATCTGTGAATGATATTGCGTCATCTGAATATGTGTATTCTTACAAGGGTATCAAAGCAACTCCAGCACCGCATTTTGATTTAGCAACTGAACAAAAGGTACAAAAAGCGATTTCGGCTTTAATCACCAATAAATTAATTGAATCAGCTCACGATGTGTCTGATGGTGGCTTGTTAGTGACATTAGCGGAATCTTCTTTCCCTCGTGGTTTAGGATTTAATGTGACTTCAGATGCGGCGATTCGCCAAGATGCATTCTGGTTTGGAGAAGCGCAATCACGTGTGGTCGTTTCAGTGGATGCTGCGAAGAAAGCGGCTTTTGAAGCTGCTTTACAGGCTCAAGGAGTTCAATTCTCAGCTTTAGGAACTGTTCAAGGAACAGATATGGTAGCTGATGGTGCAAAATTATCATCAGTTGCTGCTGCATATCAATCATTTGATTCAGCACTGGAAACTGCTTTAATGAAATAAGTAAAATGAGCCGCTATCTACTCGCTTTTTCGTACGATGGCGGCTCTTTTCATGGCTACCAAATTCAGCCCAATGCAACGACGGTTCAGTCGGTTTTGCAAGATAAATTAAGTCTTTTAGTAGGTTCGCCGCTAGAAATCGTAGGAAGTTCTCGCACAGACACGGGCGTGCATGCACACCAGCAGTTTGCCCACTTTGATTTGCCCTCTGGGAAATCAGTGAAAGAGAATTGGGTGTTTCGGTTAAACCGAATGTTGCCTGACTCTTTAGCGGTTCAGGGAATTTACCAGGTAGCGGATGATTTTCATGCGCGTTTTGCAGCCCTTTCGAGGACCTATGAATACCGTATTAGTCCCGCGAAGAGTCCTTTTAATGCGAAATATGCCTATCGTTTCGGCGTTGAATTAGATGTAGACGCGATGAATGAGGCAGCTTCTCTGTTTTTTCAGCACACAGATTACCAATGTTTTTCCAAAGTTAAAACAGAAGTAGCAACCTTTGAATGTACTATTATGCAGGCTTCTTGGGCTTGGAGAGGAGAAGAACTGGTATTTACGATTCAAGGCAATCGATTCTTGCGTGGAATGGTAAGAGCGGTGGTAGGTACGCTGCTTGAGGTAGGGCAGGGGCGCTTGAATAAAACGCAATTGCAAGAAATTTTAGATTCTAAAGACCGCTGCAAAGCCGGTCGTGCCGTTCCAGCTCACGGATTACATCTCTTAGAAGTGGAATATCCAGCGACTATTTTTGACGCCAAATGTGCAGGATAACATCTAATAAAGTGGCAGCTGATTGTACCTTGATTTTATTCGGCTTATAGTTCAAGCCTTTTAAGTTGTACTTGCTAATCCAGATTTCCTTAAAGCCTAATTTCTCCGCTTCTGCGATTCGCTGATCTATTCGCGTGACGGAACGTAATTCTCCTCCTAATCCCACCTCTGCCGCAAAACAGATGGAAGAGTCGATGATTTTGTCTTCATAAGAAGAAACTAAGGACAGGCAAGTGGCTAGATCCAACGCTGGGTCATCTACCCGAATACCGCCCGTGATATTCAAGAAAACATCTTGGGTCGCTAATTTATAGCCGCCTCTTTTCTCTAAAACGGCGATCAACATGCTTAAACGCTTGCCATCATAACCGTTGGCTGTTCTTTGGGCATTACCATAAGAGGAGGAACTTACTAAAGATTGAATTTCCACTAAAAGTGGACGATTTCCCTCCATTAGGGTACCAATGGCAATTCCTGACGAAGGTTCGTCGCGCTGAGACAAGAGGATTTCAGATGGGTTAGTGACAGGTCGTAATCCGCTTCCGAGCATTTCGTAGATACCTAATTCGGAAGTAGAACCAAAACGATTTTTCGTCGTGCGTAAGATGCGGTAGATCATATGGCGATCTCCTTCGAATTGTAAGACGGTATCTACTAGATGTTCTAGGACTTTAGGGCCGGCGATGGAACCTTCTTTGGTAATATGGCCTACTAAGAAAATGGGCGTCCCACTTTCTTTCGCAAAACGCATTAATTCCAAAGCACATTCTCGTATTTGAGAAACAGAGCCAGGACCTGACTCTATTTGGTCTGAAAACAAAGTTTGTATCGAATCAACAATGATTAATTCGGGCTCAAGGTCAACTAGGTGCCTAAAGATCGATTGTGTATTGGTCTCTGTAAGTATGTATAATGACTCAGATTTTGCCGCTAAGCGATCCGCTCTTAGTTTAATTTGTTGTTCCGATTCTTCCCCTGTGACGTATAAAACACGCGTTTGGGTTAAGGAAAGGGCTACTTGTAATAAAAGGGTTGATTTACCGATGCCCGGTTCTCCACCGATTAACACTAAGGAGCCAGGAACGATGCCGCCCCCTAAAACCCGATTGAATTCGGGATCAGAGCAGGTAAGTTTAGGGAGGTTTTCGAAGCTGACTTCATTCAATAACTTAGGCTTCGCGGCTGATTTCGGACTCCCTTTGGTTTTCCAAACTTCCGCCGGATGATTCGTTGCTTCCACTAATTCTTCCACGAACGTATTCCATTCTCCACAAGAGGGACACTTACCTAACCACTTCGGCGCGGAGTGACCACACGATTGACAGAAAAAAGACGTTTTAGCTTTGGCCATTTGGGGGAGGAATATTTATGCTCAAATTTACGCTTTGATTTCGTTTTTTCTTTTTTTTCGGATGAAAAAGGATAATTTTACAAGTTAATAAAACACAACAGCCATGAAAGCTCTAAAATCATTGATGACGATGACCCTTTTAGTGGGTATCCTATCTGTAGCCACAGCTCAAAAGCACTCTCGTGCGGATTATTTCCGAATTGGAATAAAGGGAGGGGTAAATCTTTCCTCCGTCAAAGTGGCTAGCCTAAGCGCTAATTTAGAAAATAAGACGGGTTATCAATTAGGTGCATTTGCGCGCATTGGCCGTACTGTTTTCTTTCAACCGGAAGTGTATTTTGCAGCTAAAGAAGTGAATGTAGATGTCCTCAATTCCCTAACAACGAATCAGGGTGTAGTAGGATTTTCTCAAAAATCATTGGACGTACCATTGCTTCTAGGAGTCAAATTAGGACCCTTACGTGTGATGGCCGGACCGGTGGCAACATACGCCATTTCTGCTTCCACCAATCCTGACGCGGCAGTTAAATCCTATTTCTCTGGGACTACTCAAGAGATTATCAATCGCTCTAGCTTTTCATATCAAGCAGGCGTAGGTTTTGATATTTTGAATTTATCTCTAGACTTACGTTACGAAGGAGCGATGTCAGAATTGAATAATACGGTAGCCGTTCCTAACGGATTTAACTATTCTCAAAAACCGAGTTATTACCAGGCGACTATTGGTTTCCGCATTTTATAATTACACAAATGAATGAACAAATAAAGGCTCTTCAGGCCGAAATTGACGCTTTTGTTATTTCGAATGAAGGCGAATTAGACTCTTTTCGTAATCAATTTGTCGGACGAAAGAGCCGCTTAGCATCTCTTTTTGATGAGTTGAAAAATGTGCCAGCAGAGAATCGCCGGGAGGTAGGTCAAGCCTTGAATGGGTTGAAAAATTCCGCGGAGACAAAGTTCGAAGAGGCTCAAGAAGCTTTTGCAGGTAATACAGCTGACTTTGAGGTTCCCTCTGATTTAACCGTCTATAACCCGATTTCGCAAGGAAGCCTTCATCCGTTGACGAAGGTGAGAGCGCGTATTTTGGAGATATTTAACCGGATGGGTTTCTCGGTTTCTGATGGACCGGAGATCGAAACGGATTTCTATAATTTTACAGCCTTAAACTTCCCAGCGAATCACCCGGCAAGAGAGATGCAAGATACCTTCTTTATTGAAAAAGGGGCAGGAGAGATACAAGATGACGTTTTATTGCGTACGCACACCTCTAACGTGCAGATTCGTTTAATGCAACACCAAAAGCCACCGATTCGCTCGGTGATGCCGGGTCGTGTCTATCGAAATGAGGCTATCTCAGCGCGCGCCCATTGCCTTTTCCACCAAGTGGAAGGGCTCTATGTGGACGAGCAAGTAAGTTTTAAAGATCTGAAGGATACCTTATATCATTTTGCCAAAGAGATGTTTGGGAAAGACACAAAAGTGCGTTTCCGTCCGTCTTACTTCCCCTTCACAGAGCCTAGCGCTGAAATGGACATCACGTGTCTATTGTGCAAAGGCGATGGTTGCAATGTGTGCAAAGGAGCTGGTTGGGTAGAGATTGCCGGTGCTGGAATGGTGGATCCGAATGTATTAGAAAATGTGGGAATTGACTCGAAGAAATATAATGGCTTTGCTTTTGGAATGGGTATCGAGCGTATTACGATGTTAAAATACCAGATCAAAGACTTACGTCTATTCACGGAGAATGACGTGCGATTCTTAAAACAGTTTAATTAATCTGACCTATGTGGAGTTTTAAAAAGTTGAATAATTGGACGGGTTGGGGAGTTTTCCTGATTGCGCTCATTACCTATACGATGACAGTGGAGCCTACGGCCTCTTTTTGGGACTGTGGAGAGTTCATTGCCTGTGCTTATAAATTACAAGTACCTCACCCTCCCGGGGCTCCTTTGTTCTTATTATTAGGACGAATGTTCTCTTTACTTGCGCTGGGTGATGTAACGAAAGTGGCTTATTGGGTCAATATGTTATCGGTGTTGAGTAGTGCGCTGACTATTTTATTCTTGCATTGGACGATTGTGATGATCGGTCGCAAGATGATCAAGAAGTCGTTTGAAGACTTGAATGCGAATGAGCGTTTTGGTTTATTGGCTTCCGGTGTGGTAGGATCTTTGATTTACACGTTCTCTGATACGTTTTGGTTCTCAGCAGTCGAAGCAGAGGTATATGCGATGTCGTCTTTCTTTACGGCGATTGTGGTTTGGGCAGCGTTCAAGTGGGAGTTAGTGGAGGATCGGGCAGAATCAAATCGTTGGATTTTGTTCATTGCCTATTTAGTGGGATTGTCGATTGGGGTCCACTTGTTGAACTTAGTGACGCTTCCGGCTTTGGGATTATTGTATTATTTCAAACGCTACGAGAAGCCTACCTTAACCGGTGGGGTGATTTCGATTTTAGTGGCTCTGTTTATTCTAGGCATTATCAATTCTGGAATTATTCCAGGTTTGCCTAGTTTAGCCTTCCAATTTGAGTTGACTTTCGTGAATGCGTTGGGATTCTCGTATGGTTCAGGAGCGATTGTTTTCTTGATTTTATTGATAGCTGCGGTGGTTTTTGGGATTCAGTATTCGTATGCCAAAGGAAAGGAAGTACTCAACGTAGCCCTATTCTCATTCGTTTTCTTATTAATCGGTTATTCTACTTACACGGTTGCTTTAGTACGTTCTGGATATAATACACCCATTAATGAGAATGATCCGAGCAATATCTTGAACTTCTTGAAGTACCTAAAACGCGAGCAATATGGCGAGCGTTCGTTAATCTATGGCCCTGTTTACACGGCTGAAGTGACGGGATACAAAGAAGGAGCAGAGACACCCATTTATAAGATGAAAGATGGGAAATACGTAGAATACACGAAGAAACCGGTGTATGAATACGATAAGACCCAAATGATGTTATTACCTCGCGTTTATTCTAATCAGGCGAATCACGTGAAGCTGTACCAAGAGATGCTTGGGATCCCAGCAGGAGAGAAGCCTAGTTTTGGCAAGAACCTAGAATTCCTATTTACGCATCAATTAGGGCATATGTACATGCGCTATTTACTGTGGAACTTCGTGGGGCGCGAAAGTGATTTCCAAGATGCTTGGGCCATCAATACCTTTGAGGATACGTCGAAATTACCGGATATCTTACGCAACAATAAGGCGCGTAATAATTACTTCTTCTTACCGATCATCTTCGTATTACTAGGGTTTTTCTACATGTTGCGCAAGAACGATAAGGACCTTTTGGTGACGATATTAATGTTCGTATTAACCGGAGTTGCCTTAACCGTTTACCTGAATTCGCCACCTACAGAGCCGCGTGAGCGTGATTATATCTTCGTGGGTTCATTCTACTTTATGTCGATTTGGGCGGGATTTGCGGTGATGCAGATACTTGAGTTTATTCAGAAGTTTGTGAAAGCAGATAAGGCCAAATGGGCGATTGCTGCCCTATTAGGTTTAACGGCTCCTGCGATTTTGGCCCAACAAAACTGGGATGACCACGATAGAAGTGGTCGTGTGCACCAAATCGATTTTGCTAAAAACCTATTGAATTCTTGCGCACCTAACGCGATTCTATTTACTGGAGGGGATAATGATACATTCCCGCTTTGGTATGTACAAGAAGTAGAAGGATTCAGAACTGACGTTCGTGTATGTAATTTGTCTCTATTAGGAACGGATTGGTACATCGATCAAATGAAACGCAAGACCTATGAATCACAACCTTTACCGATTCTCTTATCTAAGGATCAGTTAATGGAAGGGGTAAATGATCAGATTTTATTCAATCCTAAAGAGGGTTTAACTGCGATGTCTTTACCGGACTATTTGGACTTATTGCATAAAGACAGTCCATCGATCCAAGAGCAAACGCAACTAGGCGAAACAATTAATACGCTTCCCACGGATTCTGTGGTTATTCCTGTAGATATCGCAGCGGTGGCTAAATCGAATTGGTTCCCTAAGCAATTTGTCCCTTATATGTCACCAGCGCTAGGTTGGAAATTGCCATCGCACAACATCTACAAAGGGGAATTGATTCAATTAGAGATCATCTCAAACAATGCGATCTCAGGGTGGAAACGTCCGATTTATTTTGCTTCTACGTTGCCAAATGACCAATATTTAGGTTTGAAGGAATCCATGCAATTAGAAGGTTATGCGTATCGTTTGATGCCATTCAAGATTCCTGGTGCGAATGATGGATATGTGAATACCCAAATCATGTCAGACAACATCTTGAAGAAAATGTATTGGAGAGGATTAGCCGATGATAAAATATATTACCACGGTGATTTCTACTTAGGTATTCCATCGGTTACAGCACGTCTTAGCGTGTACCGTTTAGCGGATCAATTAGTTCGAGAAGGAAGTTTAGCTCAGGCGAAAAAGGTCTTGGATTATTTGGACCAAAAAATGCCTGATAAAGTGATTCCTTACGATCAATTCTCTGCTTCGATGGTGGAATTGTATATTGCTGTGGGTGATGCTACTTCTGCGCTTAGAATTGCAAAACGCATGGTAGATCGCGATGATCAATTATTAGATTACTACTTAGATGGTCGCTATGCGTACCACGAACGAGATGTTCAAATAGCCATCTACGAAATGAACTTAGTCGTATCAGCTTTAAAGGCTTCGAAGGTGAATCCTGCGAAATACCAGGCATTAGAGGCGAAGTTTACGAAGCAGATGGGTCGTTTACAATAATGTATAGAGCATAAAGCATAAAGAATAATGATGGAATAAAAAGAGCGGCATTTGCCGCTCTTTTTATGTTTCAGTAATCAAAACACTTCATGAAATCATCGCCGAAGGCGATAAAAACTTTATTCTTTGTGCTTTATTCTTTGTTCTTTGAAAAAGAAAGCCTCTTTTTTTTAAGAGAACATATCCCTCACCTTATGAAAGAATCCTTTCTCCGCTTTCCCTGGTTGAGGAGCGAAGTTAGGGGAGGCACGGAGTTTTTCTAATAATTCGGTTTCTTCTTTACTAACCTGTTTAGGTGTCCAGATATTCACATGAACTAATTGATCTCCAATCGAGTAACCGTTTAGTTCTTTGATCCCTTTACCTTTTAAGCGTAAGATTTTTCCACTTTGCGTTCCTGCGTCTAAGGTAATCTTTGCTTTTCCACCGATAGTAGGCACCTCTACTGACGTTCCTAAGGCAGCATCCACAAAGTTTACGTACAGATCATAGATCACGTTGTTTCCATCGCGGTGCAAAAGATCGTGTGCTTCTTCTTCTATAACAATGAGTAAATCACCGGCTACGCCACCACGAGGGGGAACGTTTCCTTTTCCAGACATCGACAGCTGCATGTCGTTTGAGACGCCAGCAGGGATTTTGATCGGGATGATTTCTTCTTCTAGTACACGGCCTTCTCCAAAGCAGTCGCCACATTTTGCTCCTACGGTCTTACCCTCTCCGCTACAATGAGGACAAGTAGAGGAAGTGACCATTTGGCCTAACATGGTTTGTTGTACTTGACGAACTTGACCAGAACCTTGGCAAGTGCCGCAGGTTTTTAAGTCAGTTCCGTTTTTAGAACCGTTACCGGAGCAAGATTTACAGGCTACGTGGCGTTTTACCTTGATTTTCTTTTCTACGCCATTCGCGATTTCTTCCAGATTTAGCTTCAATTTGATGCGAAGATCCGTTCCTCTGCGTTGACGACGACCACCGCCGCCACGGCCTTGGTTGAAGAAGCTACCGAATGGACTCTCGTCCCCACCTCCGAAAATATCTCCAAACTGAGAGAAGATATCCTCCATGTTCATTCCGCCACCGCCAAAACCACCGCCAGCAGCGCCACCCATTCCAGCGTGACCGAAACGGTCGTATTGTGCCTTCTTTTGGGAATTGCTTAACACCTCATAGGCTTCCGCTGCTTCCTTGAATTTCTCTTCTGCCTCCTTGTTATCTGGATTCTTGTCTGGATGGTATTTTACCGCCATTTTGCGGTATGCTTTCTTGATCTCGTCCTCCGATGCGGATTTAGAAACACCTAAAATCTCGTAATAATCTCTTTTTTGCGCCATTATCTATTAATTTCCAACCACCACTTTCGCAAAGCGGATGACTTTTTCATTCAGTGTATATCCTTTTTCAACTACTTCGACCACTTTGCCTTTTTCTTCTTCAGAAGGGGCAGGGAATTGCGTGATGCAATCGTGTAACTCGGCGTCGAATACTTCGCCTTTCGCGGGTAATTCCTTTAATCCTTTGGATTGCAGAATGTTACCAATTTTAGAGAAGATTAATTGCGTTCCTTCCGAGATTTCTCCCTCAGGTGCATTCGCTAATGCACGTTCGTAGTCATCGATGACAGGTAATAAGTCGACGATTAAACGTTCCGAAGCGGTTTGGATGAGTTCTATTTTCTCTTTAGCCGTACGTTTACGGAAATTTTCGAAGTCTGAATACAGGCGAAGGTATTTCTCCTTCATCTCTGCTAATTCATCTACAGGTGCCGTTTCTTCAGCTTCTTGCGTGTTTTCTACTTCTTGATTGATAATTTCTTCCTCAGGCGTTTGTTCGTTTTCTTTCTTTTTCATGGTACAAAATTACGATTGCGAAATCCTTCATACAAATTCAATACCAAAAACAATTTTCTGACACTTTGGCATAAATGAAATGACCTTTGTAATTTTAAACAAATGTCAAAAAGTCCAGCAGAAATTTCCCGACTAATTAAGGCCAAAGCTCAGTCTTTCGGTTTTGCCTTTTGTGGTATTTCTGAAGCAGGATTCTTAGAGGAAGAGGCGCCGCGTTTAGAAGCTTGGTTAAATTCGAATCAACACGGTGAAATGGCCTATATGGCGAATCATTTCGATAAACGTCTGGATCCTCGAAAGCTGGTGGACGGTTGCCAAACCGTCGTTTCCCTAGTCTACAATTATTTTCCCGCGGAAGAAATGGCGGTAAATGATTTCAAGATTTCAAAATATGCTTATGGTGAAGATTACCACCGGGTCATCAAAGACAAGATGCAAGGTTTATGGGATGCCTTACAAACGGATCTAGGTGAATTTTCGGGGAGGATGTTTGTAGATTCTGCACCTGTGTTAGAAAAAGCGTGGGCGAAGAAGTCTGGTTTGGGTTGGATAGGGAAGAATGCGAATTTGATTATTCCGAAAAAGGGGAGTTTTTATTTCCTAGCAGAGCTGCTGATTGATTTACCTGCCACACCAGATGGGCCTATCAAAGACTTTTGTGGTACCTGTACGCGATGTATTGACGCTTGTCCTACGGATGCCATTACGCCCTATGTGGTGGATGGGAGTAAATGTATTTCCTATTTTACAATTGAATTAAAGGATCAAATGCCGGCCAGCTTGCAGGGAGATTTTCAAAACTGGATTTTTGGCTGTGATATTTGCCAAGACGTGTGTCCTTGGAATCGATTTTCGAAGCCGCACCGAGAACCAAGATTCGAAACGAATCTACAAGATGTGGATTGGGAAGGATTGTCTGAAGAAGTTTTTCAGACCTTATTTCACTATTCTGCGATCAAGCGTACCAAGCTGAAAGGCATTCAACGAAACATCGATTACGTAAAAAAAAAGAGGCCGTGAAACCACGGCCCTTTTCAAGCAAAATAAAACCCTAAAGTGATTGTCGTATAAGTAAGCTAGGTTCGATGACCTCTGCTGTCTTTTGATTGTTAAGGATCATTTCGGCCGCTTTTTGGCCTAACTTCTCCGGATGTGTGCTCACCACGGTGATGCCCCCGGCAATAATTTCCTTAAAGGGATGATCGTTCAAGGAGATGATGCCAATATCTGTACCTAAACTCCAGTTCTTTTTCTCCGCGTATTTGATAGCCTGGAAAAGATCGGTATCCGACAAAGTGAAATAAATTTCCTTTTGTTGAAAGTCGTCCTCTTCTAGGCCATCCAATACTTGGAATTTCAATGAATTCGCTTCGCAGAATTCACTGCACGCATTGATTAATTCAGGATCGAAGTATTCGTCTTCGCTCAACACTAAATTAAGGCTGCGGTACTTATTAAACAGGTTTAGTTGGGTATTAAAAATCTTCTTTAGCGAGGGATTAGGAGGGCAGATGAGACTGGAATGACGGATGGTTCCGAAGTTTTGGTCCAATAAGATCAAGCGATCCCCCGCTATTTTCTGTAATATCTTCACCGTTTCTTCATCCTCATCGATTAAATGCGGTTGAATCAGGTAATAATGGTAATTGCCTAATTGTTGTCCAATGATTTCCTTAAACTCCTTGGGTTTGTATTGGTAGGTGTAAATATCCACCATCACATTTTTGCCAAAATGATCCAGAAAGGCATTGTACAATGTTTGATTCGTTTCTGTCATCCGGCCAATCAAGAAAAGTACTTTTGTCTTTACTTTTAAACTGGACTCTGAAATGAAATAACCTTTGCGGAAAATGGACGTGATCGCACCCATTTTATGTAACTCGGTATAGGCTCTTTCCACAGTGTCGCGAGAAAGGTAGCATTCTTCCGAAGCCTCATTAATGGACGGCAATCGCTCGCCAGGTTTTAGCTCCCCCATCTCAATATCCTGCAAAAGTGAATTCACTAATTGCTGGTATTTAGGGATTTTGTTTCCTGAATTCTTTACGTTAAATGAAACAAATGCTTTATTCATATCGAAGAAAAATTCTTGTCCCAAAATTACAGTGATGGCATTGTGTAGCATAGGACGAATCTTTCAAATACGAGGACAATTCTTGCATTTGCTTATTTCAGGACAAATCCGTCCAATTTCCTGGTATTATTCCCTAATTTTAAGATTCGAATGAAAAGGCTATTTTTCTTCTTGGCGATGTGTGCTGTTTTGAGTCTTCAAGCTCAAAAGCAGACGCGCTATGAACGCTTAAGTACAGCATCTGGTTTGTCCCAAAGTTCCGTTTACAAGATCATTCAAGATAAGCAAGGTTTTCTTTGGTTCGCGACAGGTGATGGTTTGAATCGCTACGATGGCCACAACTTTAAGATTTACCGCAATGATCCGAGTGATCCTACCACCCTTAGTGGAAGTGAGATTTTTACGGTGGCGCAAGATGATGAGGGTAACTTATGGGTAGGTACGCGTAATTCTGGGTTGAATAAGATTGAATTAGCGACGGGTAAAATTACACGATTTTCGAAAGGGCCTACTGGGCAAGATTTATCCAATTCTAATATTCCAAGTATTCTAAATATTGGTAGAGGAAGAATGGGAGTGGCTGTATTAGGCCTAGGCTATTTGGTCTACGATATTCGGTCAAACCAATTAATAAGCGCTGAATCCGAATGGAAAAATACCATGGTGAAAGAAGTAGTTCGTTTGTTCAAACATTCGTCTGGCACTGTTTGGATGGGTACCCGGACCGGGTATTTAGTTTCTCAGTTGAATGCACATAGTTTTATTCCCTATCAATTTGGGGCGAATAATTACCGGGTGCGCGCGCTTTTTGAAACGAAAAATGGGGATATTTTAGTGGGTACAGATGGAAAAGGAATTTACCGTTTCACCCCTAAAAACCAGCAATTCAAAGTGGTTTTTTACCAGGCATCTGATCCTTTGTCACGACAAAATATAGTCACTTCTTTTGCTAAAGATGCGATGCAAAATCTCTGGATTGGTACGGATAATGGCGTTTATAAGCTAAATGGAGAGGATTTTAAATCCTACACGAATATCCCCTCTAATCCAGATCCAGAATTAGGTCTTTCTTCTAACTCCGTCATGAGTCTTTTTACGGATGCGAATCAGAATACCTGGGTGGGCACTTGGGAGGCAGGATTAAATATATCTTTTTTCCAAAAACCTCGCTTCGCCGTCCTCCGCTACAAACCCAATACCCTGCAAGGTTTACTCAGTAATAAGGTAAGTACGTTGCTGGCAGATGGTGATCAAGGCGTTTGGGTAGGAAGTAATGTGGGTTTATCCTATTTTAACCATAAATCGGGCCAAGTTACGCATTACTTGCAGAGTGCATCGAGTAATAAATTAAATTCTACGGAGACCTATGATGTCAATTTTATACATCCGTCTGGAGATGGAGGAGTGTGGGTAGGACTTTGGGGAAAAGGGATAAATCTGTTCACAAAAGAGCGTCAGCTGAAGGATTACCCTTTCAAACCCGGTGTCAGAGAAGCGAATTTTAATACCCTAGAAAATTTTAATTCGGAGTTTCTTCTTGGAACGCAAGGGATGGGAGTAGTCGCATTCAATCCGATGACGAAACAATACCGTGTTCCTTTTGCCGAACTAGGTAAAAAGAATTTCTTGAATAAATCGATTGCGGCCATCCGGGTTTTGAATGGAAAGGAGATTTGGGTGGGTACGGTCGGTTTTGGATTATATGTTTTCGACGTTAGCAATAGAAAGTTACGTCATTATGTGAAATCAGAAGAAATTGGGGCCTTGAGTTATAATCATGTGAATAAAATTTACCAAGATCGTCAGAAGCGGATTTGGGTAATGACGCAGGGTGGAGGATTAAATCAATACTTGGGGGCTGGCAAAGGATTTAAAGTGTTCACCGTCAATAATGGATTAGGAAGTAATTCTTTGCGTGGAATGGTGGAGGATGCGAAAGGGGATATGTGGTTCAGTACGAATGGGGGAATTTCGAAGATGGATGGAAAGACCTTAAAATTTGTCAATTTCGAAGAGGCAGATGGATTGCAGGGGAAAGAATTTATGACGAACGCGGTGGCGAGGAATAGCCAAAATTGGTTGTTTTTTGGTGGCGTAAATGGCTTAAATTACTTGAAATCAGACAGTTTGCGCATGCGATTAGATGTGCCGCCAGTCTATTTTACCAAACTCAAAATTTTTAATAAAGAGGTCGAAGCAGGTGAAGATAATTCGCCTCTTCGTGTTGATATCCTGTCTACCAAACACCTCGTTTTGCAGCCGAATCAATCCGTGTTTAGTTTGGACTTTGTCGCTTTAGAATACCAAAGGCCTAAAAATAACCGCTATGCCTATTATTTAGAAGGCTTTGAAAACGAATGGAATTTAGTAGGAACGCAGCGGACGGTGACCTATACTAATTTAAGTCCCGGAGATTATATTTTTAAAGTCAAAGCGAGTAATTCAGATGGAATTTGGGCAGAAAAACCCTATGAGTTAAAGATAACGGTGCTCCCGCCTTGGTACCGCACCTGGTGGGCTTATGTACTTTATTTAGTCTTGTTAGCGGCAGTTATTTATGCGTTTATTCGCGAGGTGCAGGTGAGAGAAGCTTTCCGAACGGATTTGCGCTTGAAAGAGATTGAGAAGGAACGTATTCAAGAACTAGAGCAGGTAAAAACACATTTCTTTACGAATATTTCACACGAATTACGAACTCCTTTGACCCTTATAACCAGTCCATTAGAGAAGTATTTCCTCTCGAATGCGAGCCTCAATAAAGACCAGAAGACAAAGATTAATTCGATTTACCAAAACGCCCAAAAACTTTTGAGACTGATCAATCAGCTACTTGATTTGTCCAAAATCGAATCCGGAAACGTACAACCGGTCGTGGAGAAGCACGATTTGGTCCGTCAATTGCATTCCATCAAACAAAGCTTTGATGCTTATGCTCAGCAAAAGCAGATTAAGTTAAAATGGGATGCGCCCGTTGAATCCTTGTTTGTTTACTACGATGCTGATATCATTGAAAAATGTGTCACAAATCTCCTTTCGAATGCCTTTAAATTCACCCCAGAGGATGGAATCATAGGTATACGTTTAGAATTACATAAGGTATATAAAGGGGCATCGGAATACATCAATCGAGTTTCGATTCATGTTTCTGATACGGGGAAAGGAATTAGTGCGGAACATAGACAGCATATATTTGATCGTTTCTATCAAATTCCGGAGAAAGTAGATCGGGTAGGAACGGGAGTAGGACTTTCTTTGTGTAAAGAATTGATAGAGGTACATCGGGGTTCCATTGAAGTTCAAAGTGATCTGGGAGCGGGTTCTGATTTTAAAATACAGTTCCCTGTTACGCTGGAGGCATTTGATCCGGCTTGGGTGAAGTCGGGGTCGAAAGAAGTCAAAGAGTTACAGAGTCAACTAGTCGACTCAGCCCAGGTTATTCAGCAAGAGAAACAGATTTTATTAATCGTCGAAGATCACGAAGAGATGCGTGCGTTTATACGGGAGATTTTTGAACGTTCTTTCCAAGTAATTGAAGCCGATCGAGGTGAGGCAGGCTTGGAAATGGCCTTGACTTATTTGCCCGATGTGGTGATTACGGATTGGATGATGCCAGGTATGTCAGGAGTGAATTTGTGCAAGCAGATTCGCAAGAACGCGAAGACAAGTCATATACCGGTCGTTATATTAACTTCGAAAAGCTCACAGGAAAGCCAAATCGAAGGAATGCAGTCCGGTGCAGATGATTTTATCTCCAAGCCTTTCCATGCGGATATTTTGGAATTAAGAGTGGCTAAATTATTGGAAGCGAAAGAACGCTTGCGCAAAAGCTGGCAAGATTCCGTTCTAAATCAAGATTTACAGCAGGCATTTGTGTTCGAAGATGAATTTCTTTCAAAAGCTACGCAAGTGGTCATCGAGCATCTAGAGGAAGCCGATTTCGATGTAGAACATTTAGAGCAAGCGATGGATATGAGCAAGATGCAGCTGTATCGTAAGTTGAAAATGTTAACTTCGCTAGCTGGAAACGAATTTATTCGCTCTATTCGTTTGCAACAAGCTAGACTATTATTAGAAAAGGGTTCATTGAATGTCTCAGAGGTGGCTTACCAAGTAGGCTTCAATGATCCGGCCTATTTTACACGCGCCTTTAAAAAACAATACGGACACTCCCCTAAAACATTCATTTCAAAAAAATAATATGCGTAAACTTTCCCTCCTTCTTGTTTGTGGATTTTTGGTTTCTTGGGGCTT
Organism: Aquirufa antheringensis; assembly: GCF_023921165.1. Classification (NCBI taxonomy): domain Bacteria; kingdom Pseudomonadati; phylum Bacteroidota; class Cytophagia; order Cytophagales; family Flectobacillaceae; genus Aquirufa; species Aquirufa antheringensis. The sequence goes on along the minus strand of NZ_CP049835.1, from coordinate 64,714 downwards.
TTTAGCTCATAAAACCCTGCAGCAGATTGCTATTTATCCCTTGCCTGCAGATTTAGGTCTGTTTTTCTATGCTAATCAGGACTATATCGTACAACAATCCATTCGCCCAGATGTGCGCCGGAAAGATGACAAGACGGAGGATTCTAAGCACTATTTGGATATGGATGCCCCTATCTTTGGCCCTAATTACCGAACGGATATTCCGCATGATTTCAAACAAGCTGTCTTGAAATATTCCTTCGACAGTTTACGCAAAGAAGGCTTAGTTCCCTGGGAGGTGAATCGGGTATATGGTCGTCTAGTGAACGCATTTAAGCAGGAGATGCGTGATTCTGTGTTATTTTACGCGGCCGATTTAGGCCATTATGTATCAGATGCGCACGTACCCTTGCATACCACGAGGAATCACGATGGGCAATTAACAAACCAAAAAGGGATGCACGTGCTTTGGGAATCCCTTGTTCCTGAAGCGCAATTAAAGAATTACGCCTTATATCAGCCTCAAGCGGCATCTTATATTGCCAAACCTCAGGATTTTATCTTCCAAGTGTTACAAGAGTCTCACGCGATGTTGCCGGAAATGTTTAAGGCAGAAACGGAAGTTCGCCAGGCTTTAGGAGAGGAGAAATCCTTTAAAATGGTCGAGCGCTACGGAAAAATGCAGCGTTATTATACGGATGAATTTATTCAAGCCTATGCAGCAAAATTAGGCTCTTCCATTCAGGGGCGCATGATTCAATCTTCTCACAGGGTGGCTTCTTTTTGGTATTCTGCTTGGAAAGATGCGGGTTCTCCTGCTTGGGTAACGAAGGAAATCAGTGCAGAAAAGAAGGCTGCCTTTGAGTCAGAAAAAGCACTTTGGAAGTCTAATACGTTGATTTCGACAGGACAACTACTCTCTTTGCACAAGAAATAAATGCAGAAGATCTTAGTCCTTTCTGATACCCATTCTTATTTGGATCCACGTTTGATCCCGCACGTGGAAGCCTGCGATCAGATTTGGCACGGGGGTGATTGGGGTTCGGTGGCGGTGGCTGATACGTTGATGGGTTTTGGGAAGCCTGTGTATGGAGTTTACGGGAATATCGATGACCGAACCATTCGAAATATGTTTCCTAAAATCGCCCGCTTCACCTGCGAGGAAGTGACGGTCGCCATGACGCATATCGCGGGTGCGCCATCTTCCTATAAACCAGACGCGCTAGAAACATTCTCGATGGGTTTACCCATGATATTTGTATGCGGTCATTCCCACATTTTACAAGTAAAAAGAGATCAAAATCGCAACCAGATGCTCTTTTTGAACCCGGGTGCTGCGGGTCAACACGGATTTCATTCAGAGCAAACGGCGCTACAATTTAAGATTGACGGGAAACGCATTTTTGATATGGAGCTGATTCAAATGCCCCGTATTCACACGAAAATTAAGTAGTCTGAAACGATTGGATGTTTTCAAAGACGCTGCCTTTCTGGTAGGACTTCAAGATCCAGCCACCACCCACGACATCTTCGCCCTCATAAAATACGGCTGCCTGTCCAGGTGCAATGCCAGAAACATCGAAGGCAAAATCTACTTTAATGCGATCTCCCACTTGCTCAATGTGTCCAGCGGTTCCCGCATCTTTATAGCGCACTTTGGTGATGGTTTCAATTCCTTCTGCAGGAATAGAATCGTATTTTTGTAGGTTTAATTGACCTACCCACATACCTGTGCGGTTTAAATCCTCAACTTTACCAATCACCACTTCGTTCGTCTCTTTGCGAATTTCGATCACAAAGGCTGGATAGCCGAAAGCCTTTCCTAAACCTTTTCTTTGGCCCACTGTATAAAAAGGATAGCCCTCGTGTTTACCGATGATTTTTCCTTCCGTATCGATGAAATTTCCGCCTTTCACTTGCTCCTCTAGTTCAGGAACGCGTCTTTTTAAGAACCCACGGTAATCATTATCCGGCACGAAACAGATTTCATAACTCTCGGACTTATTGACTAAATCCACAAAACCGCGCTCTGTGGCCATCTCGCGAATGCGTGCTTTCGTCAAATGACCTAAAGGTAAAATTGTGCGGGCAAGACTTTCTTGTGAAACGCCCCAAAGCACATAACTCTGGTCCTTCAAAACGTCTACACCTTTGGAAATAATATGACGGCCATTCTCTTCTCTAATCTGCGCATAGTGGCCCGTCGCAATAAATTCGCAACCTAATTGATCCGCACGACGCAATAAAGCATCCCATTTAATATGCGTATTGCACATTACACAAGGATTAGGCGTGCGGCCTTCGATGTATTCATTCGTAAAGTAATCGATGACAGAATCACCAAATTCCTCTCTGATATCTAATATGTAGTGGGGGAAACCGAGGGAAACGGCGATATGACGCGCATCATTAATGGAATCCAAAGAACAGCAGCCTGTTTCCTTTTTATCGCCACCAGAGCTGGCGTAATCCCAGGTTTTCATCGTCATTCCGATGACCTCATACCCTTGTTCGTGTAGTAAAACAGCTGCGACCGAGCTGTCAATTCCGCCGCTCATAGCGACTAAAACGCGTCCTTTTTTCTCCATATTTGCTGCTCAGGTTCAATGCCTGACGAAATTATGCTGCAAGTTACGGCTAATCTTTGTAAATACGTGTACAAAGCGTATTTTTGCTCATTATTCAAATACCGTCTATGTTAAAAACGAAAGTCAAAGTCAGTTCGATTGAAAATCTTTCAGATGCGCGCTACTGCGCAGGAATGGGAGTGGAGTGGTTGGGTTTCCCATTGGCGATGCCTTTAGAGAAATTGGTGGAAATCAGAAACTGGTTAGCTGGTGTTCAAATTGTAGGTGAGTGTGCAGGATTGAAACCGGAGGAAATAAAGGCTTTAGTGGCTTCGCATCAACCAGATGCAATCGAGATTGATTCGAAAGTGAATTTGGTGTTGATTCAAGACATTGATTTACCTAAAATTCTGCGCGTAAACATAGATACGGATAATTTACCTGCTCTATTTGCTTCAGCTGCGCCCTATGTGAGTTACTTTTTATTAGTGGGCGAGGGTCCAGAATCATTGCAGGGAATGGAATCCTCGATTGAAATTTGGGCGGCTCAATATCCGATTATTTTAGGTTTAGACGTTCCAGAGGAAGATTTAGCCGAGTGGGTGGAACAAACATCAATCCAAGGAATCGGTTTAACCGCAGGAAAAGAAGACCGTCCGGGTTTTCGCGATTTTTCTGATTTAATGAGTATCTTGGAAAAATTAGAAATCGACTAATATGCTAGCAAGTATCAAAGTGAAATATGCTCAGGTGAAGGCGTTCGTTTTAGCGAAAGTGTCCGCTTTAGGCTTGTTATTGTTAGCGGGTTTCAAAAAAGTAGTAGGGGAGCGTATTTATAGCATTTGTGTAGGCTATGTAGTTTTAGGGCAAGTATTTGTGCAAACGCAAGGTCGCAAAGTGCAGGCTTATTACGATTCCAAAGTGGATAAAACCACTCCTTATTATCAACCCATCGTAAAAGGGTATAAATTCTTTGCTAAATCAGCCTTATTTGTATTGGTTTATTTACTAGTCATTGAGACGAATTTCTTCTTTTTAACGGGAGAGATGCCAAGTGTGGATGATTTGCAGAATCCTAAACTATCTCAGGCATCCGAGATTTATTCAGCGGATGGAGTGCTGTTAGGCAAGTTTTTTGCGGAGAATAGAACGCCAATACGCGATTTTAATCAGATTTCACCTTATTTAGTGAAAGCCTTAGTGGCGACTGAAGATGCGCGTTTTTACGAGCATACAGGAATCGATTTTCAAGCGTGGGCGGGTGTGTTAGTGGGTATCGCTAAAGGAGGAGATCGTGGGGGTGGAAGTACGATTTCTCAACAATTAGCGAAGAATTTATTTAAAACGAGAACGAAGAAAGGCTTTGTGAAGACGGGTCTTTTGGGCTATATCCCAGGATTAAATAAGTTGATTTATAAGTCCAAAGAATGGGTTACCGCTATCAAATTAGAGCGTTTTTATACCAAAGATGAGATCATTTTATGGTATCTGAACACCGTGGATTATGGCAATAATGCCTATGGAATTAAGGTAGCTTCTAAAACTTACTTCAATACGACACCGGATAGTTTAAATATCCAAGAAGCGGCTATTTTAGTGGGTTTACAGAAAGCAACGACGACCTATAATCCTAAAAGGTATGTAGGTAAACCTTTAGCTGAAAATAAAGCCTGGAAGCGTCGAAATGTGGTTCTAGCTCAAATGGTGAAGGCCGGTTACCTGCGCAAAACAGATTATGATTCGCTAGCCGTTATGCCGATTGAATTGCATGAAAACGAGGAATCTCCTTACGATGGCACGGGTAATTATTTCAAAGTAGCCGTAGCCAAATACTTGAATGAGTGGGCAGAAAAGAATGATATCGAATTAGATCTCTACCGTGACGGTTTAAAAATTGTGACGACGATCGATTCGAAAATGCAGATTTATGCAGAGGAATCCGTGGAAGAAGGAATGCGGGCCACCCAAAAGAACTTTGATAATCACTGGGCAAATCAGAACCCTTGGGTAGGCGAAAACGGCCAAGAAATACCTGGATTCATCGATACAGTGGCGAAACGGACAGAATATTATAAGTATTTATCGGCTCGTTTTCCGAAGAACCCCGATTCCGTCAAATACTATATGAAAGATGTGAAGCGCGATATGTGGGTGTATTCGCGCAACTCGATGGGGGAAGAAAAGCGCACGATGAGTGCCTACGATTCGATCCAATATTACAAGAAATTCTTACAAGCGGGTATGATGACGATGGATCCATTTACGGGTCACATTAAGGCCTGGGTGGGCGGTTTGGACTTTAAATATTTCAAATACGATCACGTTAAACAAGGTCGTCGTCAACCTGGATCAACTTTTAAGCCTTTCGTTTATACCTCTGCGATTGATGGTCCTAAGGATCTTTCGCCTTGTTACCTGATGCGTGATGAGCCGTTTGAAATCGAAGTAGAGAATGCAAAAGGAGAGAAAGAAATGTGGCGTCCTGGTAATGCAAATGGTAGTTTTTCGGGTAGAGAAATGCCGATTAAGCGTGCTTTGGCCCAAAGTATTAACTCCGTTACCGCTCGACTTACGAATGAAGTAGGGGCGGATACTGTGATGTATTATGCCAAGAAAATGGGGATTAAGAGTCCATTAAAAGCGGTTGCATCGATCGGTTTAGGCTCTTTTGATGTCAATCTCTTCGAGATGATAGGAGCTTATTCTGCCTTTGTGAATGAAGGAATGCATGTGGAGCCGATGCTCGTTCAAGAGATCCAAGATCAAAATGGAAAGGTGTTGCAACGATTTGATCCTACCATGGAGCAAGTGATTCGAAAGGAATCAGCACAATTAGTCCGCTATATGCTGGAGGGTGTTATTCACGAAAGTGGAACCGGTAGCTCTTTATTATATGGAGAAGGAGATATTTTATTGCCTAAAGACAATCGCTATGCTCGTGTTTTTGCGGGTAAAACAGGAACGACTTCGAATCATTCCGATGGCTGGTTCATCGGGATGTCGCATAATTTGATTTCTGGGGTTTGGGTAGGAGGAGATGATCGTTCGATTCACTTTAGAACGGGTGCTTTAGGGGAGGGATCGAAAACCGCTCTGCCGATCTTCAAGCGCTTCATGATTAAAGTGGTCAAAGATCCTCTTTTAGCGCAATACCGCCCGGAGCCTTTTGAGAAATTAGATCGCCGTGTCGTGAAGAAGGATTTTGATTGCTCAAACGGCTCTTATGCTTTGCCAGATTCGCTTCAGGTCTCTGATGCTGAATTGGATTCGATGAATGCCTTATTAGATGATAATGCAACCGCGTCAGACTCGACGGGTTCTCCTCAGTAAAATGAATAAACACGATATTGCAGCCTATTTTCAAGGCTTACAGGATAGAATTTGTGCGGGAATAGCTGCGACAGATGGAGTGGCTTCTTTTAAAGAGGACAAGTGGACTCGAGCAGAAGGTGGTGGCGGAAGAACTCGAGTGATAGCCAATGGAGCTATTTTAGAGAAGGGTGGAGTTAATTTCTCAGCTGTCGAAGGGCCTTTGCATCCTAAGATGGTCACTAGCCTGAATGTCACGGAAGAAGTCGAGTTCTTTGCGACTGGTGTTTCCATCGTGATGCATCCAGAGAATCCCTGGGTACCCATCATTCACATGAATGTGCGGTATTTTGAGTTGAGTAATGGGGAATTTTGGTTTGGTGGTGGAATTGATTTGACGCCTCATATTATCATTCCGGAACAAGCGAAGTGGTTTCACGAGCAATTGAAAGCCGTTTGTGATCGATTTGATTCGAGCTATTATCCGAAATACAAAACCTGGGCGGATGATTATTTCTATAGTCCACACCGGGAAGAGACACGTGGAATCGGAGGGATTTTCTTCGATTATATCAAAGGAGATAGAGAAACGGTGTTTGAATTTGTCAAAGCTGTGGGAGAATCCTTTGAGCCTATTTATAGTCATTTAATGCGATTGAATGCATCGCGGGAGTTTACGCAAGCGGAAAAAGAGTTTCAATACATTCGCCGCGGACGTTACGTAGAATTTAATCTAGTACATGACAGAGGAACGAAGTTTGGCTTAGAGACGAATGGAAGAACGGAATCGATCTTGATGAGTTTGCCCCCGATGGCGGCTTGGGAATATATGTACGATCCGAAGGTGTTTCCGGATGGTCAGAAGACCTTTGATCTATTGAAAAAAGGAATAAACTGGATATAAAAAAAGGGGCTCATCGAGCCCCTTTCTATTTATTCTGCTTCCCAGACAATAAAGTTTATTCTGCTTCCCAGACAATATCGATGCCTTTAGGGGTCATCAATAAAACGCGGGTAGGAGCGGGTAACAAGACTAAGCGAGCGTTTGCAATTGGATCTTCGATCCATTCTACTTCTACGCCTTCTTTCTTACCAATTTCGATTTCGCCGTCAGCCGTTTCCACGAATTTCTTCGCTAAATAGGCCGTAGGTAATAAAACATCCGATTCTGGGCAGTGCTTTAAATGCACTTTCTCCAAAATATCCTCTAATTGATCTCCGTATTTCTCATTGAAATCATCTTCCAAATCGTGAAGCATTTCCTCTACATCATCGTAAGTATCATCTGAGTAGTTCAATTTGCTCAATTCTAATCGCTTTTCTAAGATGGCGATCATCGCCTCATCAATCGTATTCATTTTAAACGGATTTGTTTTTACAAAGATAGGGGCTGAAACGGAGATTCCCTTGGAAATGTGGGGTCAAAAAGAATATTTCCTTTTTCGATCGACAATCCAGAGGCAAAATTATTCGTATAAAGTTGACCAGTTCCTAAGCCTTGTGGAATTTTTACATCATAATCCCCAGTCAATTGAGCGATGGCTTGTAATCCGATGTTGGATTCTAAAGCAGAGGTAATCCACCAATCTTTTCCCTTTTCTGTAGCCCAATTTATCCAATCGCGGGTCGCTTGGATTCCACCTAAAAAGCTTGGCTTTAAGATGATGTAATCAGGGTCGATGAATGAGGCGATAGATTTGTCTTGCATCCCTATCAATTCTTCATCTAAGGCAATGGGGAGTATTTGTAGAGCAATGAGCTTTCGCATTTCTTCTACCTGACCAGCTTTAATGGGCTGTTCGATGGAATGCAGGTCGTAAGCGGCTAATTTCTCTAGTTTATAGGGTGCCTTAGCAGGTGAAAAGGCGCCGTTTGCGTCGACACGTAAAATAAGTTCCTCTGCGGAGAAGCGGGAGCGAATACTTTTCAAGAGCGAAAGCTCAGTTTCAAAATCGATCGCACCGATCTTGAGTTTCAAGCAAGAATAACCTTGTGCTAATTTTTGTTCGATTTGCTCGCGCATAAATTCGGCACTGCCCATCCAGATGAGCCCATTGATGGGTAGAGACTTTTCTCCCTGAGCAAATTTATTGGTAAATGGCGCGGCGAAATCGTGAAAGGCCGTTTCTAAGGCGAAACGAAAGGAGGGCTGTTCAAATGAGATTTCAGAAATCCAGTCATTGATGTCTGAAGGCAATGCCAAACCTTGAAAAGGCTCTAAAGCTTTTTCAAAAGCAGCAGCGCAATCCTCCGAAAATTCAGGACTTAATCCGAATAAGGGCCCAGCTTCTCCAATACCGATTCGATTGCCATCAGATATCTCCACGAAATAAGATTTCTTATTGTTAAGTACCCCGCGGGAGGTACCTGCTTCGAAGTGAAATTGAAGATCGTGAGTAAGAAATCGAAGACTGATTTTGGACATGATGCAATTTATTATTTTCTATTCGATTTTGTGCCCTCCCGTATTATTTTTAGCTTTAAGGTTATTATATGAAGCAGCTAATTACCATTCTTCCGTCCTTGCTTTTTGGCCTGATTACCTTCGTCCGGAATAAACTCTATGACTGGGTGATTTTGCCGTCTACCTCCTTTGATAAACCGCGCATCATTGTGGTGGGCAATCTGTCGGTAGGTGGAACGGGAAAGAGTCCTTTCGTTTCCTATTTAGTCCAAAACTGGAGAGGAAACGATCGATTGGGGATTTTGAGCCGTGGGTATGGCCGTAAAACGAAGGGCTATCTAGACGTACAAGTGGATTCGACGGCGGAAGAAGTAGGGGATGAACCTTTGGCCTATAAAACTTTATTTCCTGAACTGCCTGTGGTCGTTTGTGAAAATCGGGTGAAAGGAGTTCAGCAGATGCCTGAAGTGGATGTGCTTTTATTGGATGATGCTTTTCAACATCGCTCGATAAAAGGGTCTGTCAATTTGGTTTGTTCTACCTTCTCTCAGCCCTTTTATAGCGATTCTATGCTGCCTCAAGGGCGTTTACGTGAGTCTGCTAAAGGGATAAAACGGGCGGATGCGGTGATCGTGACTCGCTGTCCGGGTATTTTAACGAAGGAGCAAAAATCGAATTTTGCCCAAGGCGTTTTACGGAATACCAAAGAGGAGAAACCGATCTTTTATACGAGTGTCCGGTATGGCAAGCCGCAAGGTCCAAGGGAATATTTACCAAGTAAATGGTCTTTATTTGCCGGAATTGCAGATCCAAAGCCCTTTTTTACGTATGCTGCTAGCCTAGGTCAAATTCAAGAGGAGGTGATATATGCTGATCACCACCGGTTTACAGAGATTGAATTGTTAGAGTTAGAGCAACAGGCCAAAATGATGGCAGGCGATGAGGGTTTTTTAACGACTCATAAGGATTATGTGCGTTTAAAGGCTGAATTAGCCCAATTGCCTAATCTAGCGAACCACTTGTATTATTTGCCAATGGAAATGTATTTCATTGATCAGGAAGAACAGTTTTGGGACTGGTTGGGAAAAAACTAAATTTGTAGCGTGAAGTATAGACTGATTGTTCTTCTTATTTTATGGGGTATTTCGCCCGCTTTTGCACAGACTTTGCAGTCCGCAGGAGGGGATCGGAATTCTTTCCCTGATCCGATGGCGCCTAAGGATCCCAACGCACCTAAGCCCGTTTCAAATGGGAAGTCTGGGCGTGCAGCTTTGGATGACTCCACTAAAATGCTCTATGGACCTCAAAGCATGTCCTATTTCGTAGAGGAAGATATATTGAATGGACGAGGGGCGAAAAAATCAGTCGATACGAGTCTGCACTTGTTTCACCGCTATTTATTTCAGGAGAGATCGGGCTTTTTGACGGCTCATTTAGGGAATGAAGGAACGGCAGTTCGGAATATTTTTGTCAATAAACCGGATCAAATAGGGACTCAATTAGGCTATAATGCCTATATGCCCTATGCTTTTGCGACGGACGAGGTAAAGTATTACCAAACAAAATCACCCTATTCTGACATTGAATATTATTTAGGAGCGGGTGGCCAAACGCGTCTGAATTTTACGTTCGCACGAAACGTGGATTCGCTTTGGAATATGGGTTTTGAGATTCAGAGGCAGGTTTCGGATAAGTTTTTGACCGATTCGAAATACAAATCGGGAAATCAAACTTTGACTGAGCAATGGGGCGTCTTATTCCAAACTAATTTCAGAACCCGTAACAACCGGTACCGACTTTTGTCCCATTTAAACTATTTTGATCAAGGAATTCAAGACCAAGGTGGATTACAATTGTTGAATGGCTTAGATCCGACTACGGCTTTGAATTACACGGATAACGGAGCGTTATTTGCCACTTCAGGAGTTCAGTCCAATGATTCTTTTATCAAATTCCATTTTTACCACGAGTTCATCGGGTTTAAAGGATTGCAATTCTTTCAGCGCGTAGATGTAGAAAATAGAACGGCGAAATTTAAGGACCTTGATTTTGCCACGAATCTGACGAAATCGTTTTACTTGAAGAATTATGGTACTCAGACGGATTCCTTGTACAATGAGAATCAATGGCAATCCTACACTCATCAAACGGGTATAAAAGGAATATTTAGAGGTTTTACCTACCGAACGTATTTCAAACAGCGCTATTGGGATGTGAATAACCCGATGGCAGGTTTGCAAAAGAATCGTTTAGAAAACTACGTGGGTCTGTTTTTGCAGCAAAAATTCAATGACAAGATCGACTTTACCGCAGATGGAGAATATTTAGTAGGATCCGATTACCGCCTGCAGGCAAGCTTTATTTCTCCGTTTTTTCAAGTTAAGGCGAGTCGCATTTCTGTGAGTCCTTCGATCGCTCAGAATTGGACTTATAATGCTGCTTTTCGATGGATTCAATCGTTTGATAACGTCCTATTTGATGAGTTAACAGGAACCTTAGATCTTCATACGAAAAACGTCTATTTCCGTCCAACCGCGACGATTCAACGCATCGCGAATTATGCCTATTTTGATACCTTGGCTACCGCAAAACAAGCAGCTGATGCGATAGGCGTATTTAGAACAGGGTTTTCGGCAGGAGGTACTTTTAAACGTTTTGAATGGTCTGCCTTGGTTTTAGCCAATACAAAGACGGGACCTGATGTGATTAGGATGCCAAACTTGGTTGCTAATGCGAATCTTGCCCTGAATGTCCAATACAAGAAATTGTTGTATATGCAGTTTGGTGTAGATGTACAGCATCAATCGTCCTATTACGCGGATGCCTATATGCCTACCATGCAACAATATCATTTGCAGAACCGCTATGAAATTCCGGCTTTTGTTCAAGCTGACGCTTACGTATCTTTACGCATTAACCGAGTTCGACTTTTCTTTAAAATGCAGAATGTAACACAAGGATTGTTAAATTCGAATTACTATACCGCTTACTTACATCCGGCGATGGCTCGTTCCTTCGGTTATGGTGTTCGTTGGCTATTATTTGATTAAAAAACAGTAAACCTAGATAAATTATGAACACTATTTCACGCCGAAATTGGGTGAAAGGAATGGCGCTTGCTACCTTAGGCAGCGTTGTTTTTACAGATCTCAAAGCAGCCAATGCGCCCAGCATTCAATGGAGCGCTGATCAAGACCAATTATTACAAGCTTGGATAGGAGTGATCATTCCTGAATCCAGTATTCCTGGGGCCGTTTCCTTAGGCGTTCCAGCTTATGTGAAGGTGATGCTTCGCGATTGCTATGAGCCTGCTACCTCTACCACATTGATGAAGGTTTTAGCGGCTTTACCGTCTATTGAGAAGGTTTCTGAGTCCGAAAAGGAGCAATTGTTTTTCCAAATCGAACAAGGCAAACAGGGTGCTGATGCGCAGAAAGCCATGGCCACGTTGAAGGGCCTGACGATTCGCGGTTATATGACCACGGAATACGTGATGGTGAATCACCAGAATTATGTGATGGCACCTGGATTTTTCAATGGCTGTGAACCTCTTAAAAAATAAACCGAGCGATGAATATTTTAACTAATGCTGAAAAACGTACTTATGGTGCGATTGTGATAGGTTCTGGTATGGCGGGCGGATGGGCTGCTAAGGAATTTTGTGATAAAGGAATCAAGACTTTGGTGCTCGAAAGAGGCCGTAAAGTGACCCATAATGAAGATTATCCGACGACTTTGTTGAGTCCTTGGGAAATGGAACATAGAGGGCAATTAACGAAACAGGAGATCGATGAAAATCCGATCATTTCGAAGTGTTATGCCTTCAGAGAAGATGCGAAGCACTTTTTCGTAAAAGATGCAGAGCATCCATACATTCAAGATAAACCATTTGATTGGATCCGTGGCTACCAAACCGGAGGAAAATCACTTCTATGGGCGCGTCAAACACAACGTTGGTCTCAATTAGATTTTGATGGTCCAGCGCGTGATGGATTCGCGGTGCCGTGGCCGATCACTTACAAGGAAATAGACCCTTGGTATTCCTATGTGGAGCATTTCGCTGGTATTTCGGGTAATAAGGATGGATTGGATTCCTTACCGGATGGCGACTTTTTACCCCCGATGGAATTAACCTGTGTGGAGAAACATTTCCAAAAAGAGATGAAACGTTTGTATGCAGATCGTCACGTCATCATTGGTCGCTGTGCTCATTTAACGGAACCGCGTGATATTCATATTCAACAGGGACGTGGGACATGTTTGGGTCGTAATTTATGCCAAAGAGGTTGCCCATACGGTGGTTATTTCAGCGCCAATTCGTCTACGTTGCCTTGGGCTGCAAAGACGGGTAATATGACGTTAAGAACGGATTCCGTAGTTCATTCGATCATTTATGATGAAAAGAAACAAAAAGCGGTAGGAGTTCGTGTCGTAGATGCGCACACGAAAGAGATGGTGGAATATTATGCTAAAGTCATTTTTGTGACAGCTGCTGCCATCAATACAAACTTAATTTTATTGAATTCGAAGTCTTCTCGCTTCCCGAACGGTTTAGGAAACGACAGCGGTCTATTAGGAACGCACGTAGCTTTCCACAATTACCGTGCTTCCTTGTCTGCGGAATACGAAGGATATTTAGATTATAAAACATCTGGTGGACGTCCTAATTCAGGGTATATTCCTCGTTTTAGAAACTTATACAAGCAAGAAACGAACTTCTTACGCGGTTATGCAGCGGGGATGAGTGGTGGTAGAGGAACGCACGCAGATCAAAGTTCGGTGGGTGAGAGCTTGAAGAATTCATTGTTAAATCCAAAATGGTCGAACTGGTATGCTGGATCGCACATGATGGGGGAAACGATTCCGAAGGAAAGTAATAAAGTGACTTTGGACTCCACGAAAAAAGATGCCTGGGGAATGCCTTTGCTACATATGGACGTGAGCTATGATAACAACGATGATTTGATGGTCAAAGATTTTATCGATCAATTCACCGAAATGTACGAGAAGGCCGGCTTCAAGAACATCAAAACCCGCGATTCACACGCTCCCGCTGGATTAGATATCCACGAAATGGGCGGAGTGAGAATGGGTTCAGATCCGAAGACGTCTCTTTTAAATAAGTGGAATCAAATGCACCACGTCAAGAACGTGTTTGTGACGGACGGAGCTTGTATGACCTCTACTTCTACCCAAAACCCTTCATTAACGTATATGGCCTTCACAGCCCGCGCGGTAGATTTTGCGGTGAAAGAAATGAAAAAAGGAAACCTGTAATGCAAACATTTTTAGGTAAAACGGCAGATCACCTCTTCCATACGCATGGTATGGAGGAATTGAAAGATATTGCCGTGGTGATGCCCTCGCAACGAGGTATCCTTTACCTAAAGAAGGAATTAGCGATCAGGGGTGATCGACCGTTTTTGTCTCCCTCATTCTTTACGATTGAGGAATTTGCGCTGCAGATGACGGATTCGGTTTTAGAGGATCCGATTGACTTGTTGATGGAGGCCTATGCCTGTTTTAAGGAGGTTGATTCGAAAGTTGATTTTGATCGTTTTGTGACCTGGGGGCAGATGATGTTGAAGGATTTCGATACCCTGGATCTGTATTTAGTGGATCCATCGGCCTTGTTTTCCTTTCTTTCTGAAGCTAAATCGATTGAGCGCTGGGGACAAGAATATGGTCAAGATCACGCAGATGAGTGGATTACGGCTAATACACAGGCTTATTTCAAATTATATGATTCGCTTTTAGAGGTCTATATTCGGCTGAAAAGTAGGTTAGAATCGAAGGGAACTACCTATCGTGGACTCGCTTATCGCAAACTAGTGGAGCTGTTAGAGGCGGGTAAATCACTCGGTTTTAAACAAATTTATTTTGTTGGTTTTAATGCGCTTTCTAAATCCGAGGAGACCATCATTCGTTTGCTATTGCGGGAGAATGTGGCGCAGACGCTTTGGGATGCAGATGAATATTATGCCAAAAGCAAGCATCACAGAGCCGGTAATTGGCTGAAAACCTATGCGAATCCGGCGGATCCAGCCTATTTATCGCGCGGTCCATTTCATTGGATGGGACGGGATTTGTTAGAAAAGCCAAAAGAAGTGGAGATTGTGGGTTTAGCAAATCCATCGGCCCAGATTTTTGTGGCTTTAGAGCAAATTCGTGCTTGGCAAACGGAACACGGGGATTTGGAACAGGTGGCCCTCGTTTTAGGGGATGAGAGCCTTTTAGATTCTTTATTGCCCTATTTAGGTGAATTTAAAGACCGTCTGAATATTACGATGGGCTATTCGTTGAAGAAGGCTCAAGTGTTTTCATTGATGGAGATGTGGTGGTCCTTGGTGCCTTTGGAAAAATACCCAGTTTCACTAGTAAAAGCGTTGAAAGAGCATCCGTTGATGGCTTCCGTCAAGGTACCTGCCTGGAAAGAGACAGATTTATATCTCTCACAAGTTCCGAGCGGGGGTACTATTTTTATATCGTCTTCATCTACTTTTGAAGATTGCCTGAAAGCTTTGATTCGCTTATTAACGGATATTCTGTACAAAACAGATAAGGATGATTGGGATGCGGAATCGCAGGCCATTTTGCAGGCTTTGACCGTGTTAGATAAGTTAGAAGAGATCGCTCAGGCGAATCCCTTTATATCAGTTAAAAGTGGCCAAGCACTTTGCAAGCAAATGGTGCAGCAGCAAAAAATGACTTTTGAAGGCGCGGAGAAACGTTCCTTGCACGTGATGGGGTTGTTAGAAACGAGGACCTTGGATTTTGACCGGGTGATTGTTTTATCGCTAAATGAAGGAAGTTTACCTGGAATGCGGAAGCGCGAAAGTTTGATTCCTGTTGATATTGCGAATATGGCGGCCTTTTCGCTACCTACGTTTACACAAGCGGATGCGGTGACGAGTTATCACTTCTATCGATTATTGCAGCGTCCTAAGGAGGTGATGCTGGTCTATGTGCAGAATGATTCATCATCAGCAGAAGTAAGCCGTTTTATTCGTCAGATTCGGTATGATTGGGCCAAAAAGAATCCACATTTGAACCTTCGGGAACCCGCCGTTAAATTCAGTTCAGATGAGGTCTCTAATCCGGAAATAACCTTGCGCATTGAGAAAACGCCGGAACTGATTGCTGAAATAAAAGATGTGCTAGCTCGAAGAGGGTTATCTCCTTCTTCCGTTGCTATGTTTGCCAGCTGTTCGCTAAAGTATTATTTCTCCCAAATAGTCAACCTGCAACAGGAAAAACAGCGCGATGATGAAATGGGGGCGGATGTATTTGGGACCTGGGTACACAAGGTGTTGGAATTATTGGATAAACAAATGATCGCTTCTGGCGGTTATGAGGATGGTCTTAATGTGGCACAAAAGAAGGCCTTAATCGAACCTTTGTTAGCAAAGGCGATGGAAGAGATCAAGGAACGTGAAGGAAATTTCGAAGTAGAGAAAGGCTTTAATTATGTGTTGCAAGAAGTCGCTAAAACGTTGCTGGGAACTTATTTTGATCAATCTGCTGCTTGGTATGAGGAAAGAATCCAATTACTTGCCGTAGAAGAAGAAGTGAATACGGTACTTTCGATCCCAGTGGGTACAGAAATGTGGCCAATTAAAATGAAAGGCCGGATAGATCGATTGGATCTAAAAGGAGGATCTGTTTTGCGCATTGTTGACTATAAGACGGGAAAAGTGGTGAAGAAAGATGTGGACGCTGGGGATAGTTTAGCCGAAACGCTTAGAGACGAGGAACTAAAAGCCAAACTTTTTCAGTTGTGGATGTACAAGTTTTTAGTGACGAAGGAGTTGCAAAAAGCGCCGTCGGAAAGAAAGGAGTTTTTACAAGGTTTGGAAGTAGATCGAATCAGCATTGAACCCGGTATTATTTCCTTCCGGAATTTCGATGAAAAGGTCCTGTCTTCGCCACTCGAATTTACCGAGGGAGAGTCAGTCTCTGATTTTATCCAAGAATCTGAGAAGCTAGTACAGTATTGGGTAAAGTCGCTCGTTTCCACGGATCAAGCCTTCGAGAAAACAGTGAATATAGACCAATGCACTTATTGTGATTTTACCGCTATTTGCCATCGAAACGTGTAGTTTCAGTAAAATGACGTAATTTTGACCCATAAATTGATATAAAATGACATTTCAAGAAATCAACGAACGTATTATTGCCTTAGCTGCCCAAAAAGGCGGCCAAGGTGTCTCATTCAAATTCGCTTTCCCAGGTGGAATCATCGTCGTAGGTGCGGATGGAGCTGTATCCAATGAAAATTTGGATTCAGATTGCACGATCTCTACCACAGAGGAAACATTCACTTCCATCTTAAACGGTGAATTAAACTCCATGATGGCCGTTATGACTGGTAAAGTGAAAATCTCTGGCGATATGTCTGTCGCAATGAAGTTGACGAATTTATTGTAATCGATGAACTTTACGGATACCATTGTTGCCTTAGCGACGCCCGCAGGGGTAGGAGCGATTGGCGTAATTCGTCTTTCGGGAGATCGAGCCATCGAGATCGTGAACGCCGTTTTTAAGCCCAAAGATCTATCCACCCAACCCACTCATACCATCCATTACGGCCGTATTGAGTCCAATGGGCGGGTCTATGACGAAGTGGTAGCCAGTTTATACATTGCACCACGTTCCTACACGAAGGAAAATGTGGTCGAAATTTCCTGCCACGGTTCCCCGTTTATCCAAGAGAGTATCCTTCAATTGTTTGTAGAACACGGGGCTCGCTTCGCTCGCCCCGGCGAATTTACTCAGCGCGCTTTCCTAAACGGAGCATTCGACCTAGCCCAAGCAGAAGCCGTAGCAGACGTTATTGCCGCCGATTCTGCCGCTGCCCAAAACGCCGCTTTGCATCAATTACGCGGCGGTTTTTCGAAAGAATTAGCCGCATTGCGCGAGGAATTAATCCATTTTGCTTCTCTAATCGAGCTAGAATTAGACTTCGGTGAGGAAGATGTTGAATTCGCGGATCGCAAGGATTTGGAAGCTCTGGTTAATCAATTATTAAAGAATATCCGTCCACTCGTTTCCAGCTTTAGAGCTGGTAATGCGGTGAAGAATGGGGTGGCAACGGTGATTGTGGGGAAGCCCAATGCAGGTAAATCGACGCTTTTAAATGCCTTATTGAACGAAGATAGAGCCATTGTGTCTGATATCGCAGGAACAACCCGCGATTCCCTCGAGGACGAATGGACCCTAGGTGGAATTAAATTTCGTTTAGTGGATACGGCGGGTCTTCGTGAAACTTCTGATGTGATTGAAGCGCTAGGAGTGGAGCGAACCCAGGCGTGGGTCAAGAAAGCGCAAGTGGTCATTTATATGGCCGATGCGACATCTGAAACACCTGATGGCCTCGCAGCCGGCGTGGAAGCTTTAGGGGCGTTGGAAATCCCTGTGATAAAGTTGTTGAACAAAGTAGATCAAATCGCTGATCTCTCTGCATTTCAATCGGCTATCCCGGATTTAATTCCCATCTCCGCTAAAAACCGTGACGGCCTAAACGACCTAGAAACCGCCTTGTTAAACGTAGTCGGTTTAGATCAAGTGAGCACGAACGGCACATTAGTGACAAATCTTCGTCACTACCAACAACTATTGCAGACTCAAGAAACCCTAGAAGGCGTTTTAAATGCGTTAAAAACGGGTTTGACAGGCGATCTTATCGCACAAGACCTTCGTTATGCCTTACATTACTTAGGAGAGATCACGGGTCAGATTTCGAATGACGATCTGTTGAAGAATATCTTTGGGAAGTTTTGTATAGGAAAATAGCCGAAGGCTATTTAAAGAGTAGAGATAAGAGAGTATAGAGTAGAGATGTAAATCATAGAACATAAAGCACAAAGAATAAAGTAGGTATAAAAAAAGAGAACGAAAATCGTTCTCTTTTTTTATGGTATTTTTTGAATATTTCATGAGTGCATCTCCGCAGGCGATGCTTTTCAAATTGTAGATTATAGAGTAAAGATTTAGTTTGATGACTTGTTTTAGAGTCAAGATTCCTTATTACCATTCGTAAAAAATATGACGAAGGCCATTTTTAAGAATGGTAAGAAGGAATCAGACTATTTAAAACAAATCCTTAAACTGAAAACCATTAGTCAACCTTTCCTTACCCAGCTTCTGATACTCCGCTAACGCCCATAACACAAATTCCTTTAAGAATAACTTATCCGCCGCCTCAACATCCGGTTGATAACGAACAATCAAATCCTCTAAAGGCTTAATCTCATTCAGCGTCGAAGCATAATCAGCCGCATTACATTCATCATACAATACAACGCCCCCCTCGGCATACACCGCTTCCATTAATGTAGCATATGGACTCTCTTCAATTTTCTTAGATAGCTTTTCGATCTTAGGGAATAAACCAGGGAAGAATGATTTAATCGCAGAACCGATTAATTGTTCCGCCACGAATGCCGCGCCTTCTTGTTCGCCCTCATACACTAATTCCACTTTTCCTGTGATGGCTGGGATGATGCCCATGAAGTCGGCCAAACGCACGGTTGTCGATTTCTCGCGATTTAGCAAGGCACGTCTTTCCGCCGTACTCACTAAACTCTCCAGCATGGAGATACTCATACGAGCGCTGACACCACTCTTTGAATCAATATATTCACTCTCTCTCGCCTCGAATATGATTTGCTCTAATAAATCGTAGGCTAAATTAGGGACATAAACGCGATCCGATTGAGCTTCGTTAATACGGGCCTCTTGAGATGAAATCTTGCGTGCAATCGCAATCGTTTCTGGATAATGTGTCAAAATTTGAGATCCAATACGGTCTTTCAAAGGCGTCACAATACTTCCTCTATTTGTATAATCTTCCGGGTTCGCCGTGAAAATGAATTGAAGATCTAAAGGCAAACGCAATTTGAAACCACGGATTTGGATATCTCCCTCTTGTAAAATGTTGAATAAGGCTACCTGAATGCGCGCTTGTAAATCGGGAATCTCGTTAATGACGAAAATGCAGCGATTCGCTCTAGGAATCATTCCAAAGTGAATCACCCGGTCATCCGCATAGGATAATTTCAAATTCGCCGCCTTGATCGGATCCACATCACCAATTAAATCGGCTACCGTCACATCTGGAGTAGCTAATTTCTCCGCAAATCTGTCCGAACGGTGTAACCACGCAATCGGTGTCGCATCTCCTTGAGCCGCGATTAAATCGATCGCGAATCTGGAAATAGGGGCTAAGGGATCATCGTTAATCTCTGAACCAGCCACGTAGGGGATGTATTCGTCTAAGAGATTAATCATTAAACGTGCCAAACGTGTTTTCGCCTGACCGCGTAAACCCAATAAGTTGATATTATGGCGAGACAAAATCGCGCGCTCTAATTCTGGAATAACGGAGTTTTCAAAACCATGAACGCCCTCGAAAACGGTCGTTCCTGCCTCCATGTGTTTAATCAAGTTGTCTCTTAATTCGTCTTTAATCGATTTGCTGATATAGCCTGAGGCCTTTAATTCGCCTAAATTGTGGATCATCTTATTTGAGTCTTTTCTTTCTATTCGTTTCGTAATCTTGGAAAATCATTTCCCCTAAGCCCTTTAAGCCCGTATAAAAGGCTTTTCCTTGGTTTGCTTCGGTAAATTTGTCCACAAATTGCTGCAGGTAGGAATCCCGGGCAATCATAAACGTGGTAATGGGAATATGTAATTTACGCGCCTGAGCCGCCTGCGTGTAACATTTCTCCGTTACGTAGGGGTCTAGTCCGTTGCTATTCATATAATACGTCCCGTCCTTTTCCCGAACACAGCTCGGTTTTCCGTCGGTAATCATAAATATCTGTTTGTTGGTATTCCTTTTTCGGCGCAGAATATCCATCGCTAATTGCAGTCCAGCCACCGTATTCGTGTGGTAAGGTCCCACTTTTAAATAGGGAATATCCTTGATGGAAATGCTCCAGGCATCGTTTCCGAAGACTAGAATGTCGATGGTATCTTTGGGATAGCGAGTTGTAATGAGTTCTGCCAAAGCCATCGCCACCTTCTTGGCCGGCGTAATCCGATCCTCGCCATACAGAATCATGGAGTGGCTGATATCAATCATCAACACCGTGCTCATCTGCGATTTAAATTGCGTGTCCTCCACGACTAGATCCTCCTCGGTTAACTCGAATTCACCTATTCCGTGATTGATTTGGGCATTTTTCAAACTCTCTGTAAGGGAAATTTTCTCTAGACTATCGCCAAAATGATAGGATCTAAATTCCCCCGTCATTTCATCTCCCTGGCCTGAAGCCTTGGTCTTGTGATTCCCAGCTCCACTTTTATTTAAGTTACCGAAGATGTTTTCCAATGCTGTTTGGCGAATCGCCCGCTCTGTTTTGGCCGTAATCCCCATCCCAGAACCTCCATTTTCATCGATCTCCTCGCGGATATAGCCTTTGGCCTTTAAATCCTCAATGAAATCCTCAATGGTATAAGTCTCATCCGTCAGCTCGTATTCTTTGTCTAATTCGCGTAACCACTCGATTGCCTCATCAAAATCCCCCGACGTATGCGTGATTAATTCCTTGAAAATCCCGAAAAGCTTATCAAAAGGGGAGATGCTCTTCTCCTCGAATTCCTTAAAATAAAATCCCTTTTTATTCATGTCTTTTAAACCCTAATAGCACTTTAATTGTTCAAATAAACAGCTAAATTTGATAAAATGAGTGACCAAATAATTTCTTTTCGATTTTTATCTTTCCAAGGCGTCGCAAACAAGCGCTTTGCCTTTGCTGAAATGGGTCGCTCATTCGTCCAAAAATGGGAATCAAACGGCCTTTCATTCGCCAAACATCTAGGTGTAGGCGCGGGCAACGGCTTCTCTATTTGGCCTGATTTTTCTTCCTATGCTTTCCTCGGTGTGTTTGATAACCAAGCAGCATCAGATCATTTTTTCAAAACTAATACACGTTGGTTAACGCTGTCGTCGCATTCTTCAGAAACGAAAGGTTGGGACGCCGTTGCTATAAAGGGCCACGGAACTTGGAATGGATCGAATCCTTTTTCCATTGTGGAGGATCCAGGGAACGGTCCCCTTTTAGTGATGACGCGCGCCAGTATTGTGTGGTACAAATCTCCCATTTTCTGGTTCTATGTCTCTCACGCGAGTAAATACTTGGAAAATCGGGCGGGTTTATTGTTTGCCAAAGGCGTTGGCGAATTCCCTCTCATCGAACAAGCGACGTTGAGTCTTTGGGACTCTTCGGAAAGCCTAGATTCCTTTGCCTATAAAAGTAAGGAACATGCGCCTATGATTAAAAAGACGAGGAAGATTGGGTGGTATTCGGAGGAGATGTTTACTCGATTCAGAGTAATTTTGGTTTTATAATTTCAAAAATGGGCTGCGCCATATTTTTCAAAATTATAAAATCAAAATTCTCTAAACTCGAGATCACTCTTCTTTCTCTTAAAGCATAAAGCACAAAGAATAAATATTGACTAATAAGTATAGTTAATACTTCACGAATTCATCGCCGAAGGCGAACCAACTTTATTCTTTGTGCTTTATGCTCTATTCTTTGTACTTCGTACTTTGTGCTCTATTCTTTACAATTCGATAAAGTGCGAAGCATTTTATCGAATAGCCTCAATCCCCCTCGTCCTCGTCCGAATACGAATCGCATCCTGAACATCATAAACGAAGATTTTGCCATCTCCCACGTTGCCCTCAGAGGCGTTGTCTAGGATGACATCTAAGCATTTTTCGAGGTTCTCGTCGCTCACGACGCAGATGATCATGACCTTTGGCAATAAGATCATCGACTTTTCTGTACCGCGGTATATTTCTGAATAACCTTGTTGTAAACCTGCTCCGCGAACGGGAACGACGGTCATACAAGGGATATCGGCATCGATCAAGCCTTTTTGAATAGCTTTTAATTTCGATGGTTTTACAATGGCTTCTACCTTTTTCATATGGTTTTTATTTAGCTATTATTCAAAAGTTGTGTATGCTTCTACTCCAAATTCAACGGCATCAATGCCCGCAGATTCTGCTTTATGGCTCAATCGAATGCCCATCGTCTTTTTCAAGGCCATGAAAATAGCATAGGTTGTAGCAAAAGAGAATACGCTGATCACGGAAACGCCGATTAATTGCGTGATGAATTGTGCACTTTCGCCGGTGATGAATAAACCATTCTTTTGTGAGAATAAACCTACGGCAATCGTGCCAAAGAATCCGTTAACACCATGTACCGCTACGGCACCCACTGGATCATCCACTTTCATTTTGTCCACTACCACTACCGCGATATCGACGATCGTACCTGCGATAAAACCAATAATCAAGGCTGAATCAGGTGAAACCACATTACAGCCAGCTGTGATAGCCACTAAACCCGCCAAAACACCATTTATTACCATGGTAATATCTACTTTCTTATAGCGAATAAACGTGTATAACATCGTGGCGATACCACCCGCTGCTGACGCAAGGAAGGTATTAGTCGCTACAGAACCGATTAAATCCCATTTGCCCACGGCTCCTAAAGTAGAACCTGGGTTGAATCCGAACCAACCGAACCATAGGATAAAGGCACCTACCGCCGATAAGGTTAAATTATGTCCTGGAATCGCATTCGCTGTTCCGTCTTCGTTGTATTTTCCAAGACGAGGTCCTAAAACGATCGCACCTGCTAAAGCGGCAAATCCACCCATCGCATGAATGGCTGCGGATCCCGCGAAGTCGTTAAAACCACGTAAGGTTAACCAGCCGTTTGGATTCCAAACCCAGTTTGCCGCTAATGGATACAATACCGCACTGAAAATGGCTACATAAATAGCATATGACCACATTTTCATCCGTTCAGCTACACCGCCAGAAACGATGGAGATAGCTGCCACGGCAAAGCCCATTTGTATAAACCAAAATAGGGAATTAGAAATGGTCAAACCTAAGCCTAGGTCTCCTTCCATTATTCCAGTGTCAAAAGCCCAATAGCCATTGGATTTGCCATAGGCAATTCCGAATCCGACTAAATAGAAGGCAACACCACCGAACATGATGTCGATCATTACTTTGGCAATAATACTAATGGCATTCTTTGAACGGACGAATCCAGCCTCTAAAAGGGCAAATCCTCCTTCCATTTGGAAAATAAGAGCAGCGCAAAGGGCTACCCAAACCGTATCAATAGCGTGTGTGAGTTCCACTTGCTGAGCAGCAAGCGTGGCAGTTTCATTCATGGTTTTGTGTTTTGTATATAATGCTTCGTTTGCAAAAATAGAAAACGATTTGGAATATTCTGCATTTTGATGGAACTTTAACCCTATACAAAAACCTATTTATGAAAAAAATCATTGCACTCTTTTGCCTAGGCTTAAGCTTCGTTTCATCCGCACAAATCCCATCGATTATCCCCATTCCATCACAGGCGGTATATCCTTCCGGGAAATTCGTTTTACCTGCTGCCATTTCGATTTCAGGTCCCTCTGAAGCTCAACTGAAAGTGGGATATGCGACTTTGGTTGGTAAGCTCAAAAGCGCCACAGGGCGTTCAGTTACACTAAAATCCTCAGGTACAGCATCTATTCAACTGCAAATCGTGAACAACGCTAAACTAGGGGCGGAGGGATATGAAATGCAAGTGAATGCGAAAGGAGTTGCCATCAAGGCGAATAAGTCTGCTGGTTTATTCTACGGAATTCAAACGCTTTTACAATTACTGCCTAAAGAAATTGAATCAAAAACAGTCGTTAAAGGAGTAAACTGGTCGATTCCCTACGCACAAATTACTGATACGCCTCGTTTCGCTTGGCGCGGTCAAATGTTTGATGTGGCTCGTCACTTCTTCTCGAAAGAGGATGTGAAGAAATTCATCGATGACATGGTGGAATACAAATATAACTTGCTTCACTTTCACCTAACGGATGATGAGGGCTGGAGAATCGAGATTAAATCCTACCCTAATTTGACGAAGAAAGGCGCCTATAATGTGAAGAAAGTAGGTCGTTTCACGACTTTTTCTAAGCCTGAACCAAATGAACCGCGTACTTATGGCGGTTTCTACACGCAAGAAGATATCAAGGAATTGGTCAAATATGGTCAAGATCGTTTCGTCAATATCGTACCAGAAATTGATGTGCCTGGTCATTCGATGGCGGCCGTTGCGTCTTATCCAGAACTTTCCTGTACCCCAGGTGCAGATAAATACGAGGTAATTTCAGGCGAGCCTTTCATTGATTGGTCGCATGGACATCCAGAGGCTTTGCAGGATAACACGCTTTGTCCGGCAAATGAAAAAGTTTATACGTTTTTAGACAAAGTGATGGGCGAGGTAGCTAGTCTATTCCCTTACGAATACATCCATATGGGTGGTGACGAGTGTCCTAAGAACTATTGGGACAATAATCCGGAGATTTTAGCTTTGAGAGCACGCGAGGGATTGAAAAATTCGCAAGAGGTGCAAGCCTATTTTGTGCGTCGATTAGAGAAGATTATAACCTCTAAGGGTAAGCGCATGTTAGGCTGGGATGAGATTTTAGAGGGCGGAGGATTGCCAAAGGGAACGGCTGTTATGTCTTGGCGTGGTATCGCCGGCGGTGTAGAAGCGGCTAAATTAGGTCACGAAGTGGTGATGACACCTAATAATAACGTCTATGTGGATCTAATGCAAGGTGATAAAGCCATCGAGCCGCCTGTCTATAAAACAGTTAGATTAGCCGATTCGTATGCCTTCAATCCAGTTCCGGCGGGTGTGGATGCAAAATTAGTGAAAGGTGGTCAAGCGAATATGTGGTCGGAACAATTGTTCAATTACCGCCATTTGCAGTACATGATGTGGCCTCGGGCGCTAGCCATTTCTGAATCTCTTTGGTCCCCAAATGAAAACAAGAATTGGGATAATTTCATCGGGCGTGTGGAAGATCACATGGCGCGTTTTGACGTAGCAGATAAGAAATATGCACCATCGATGTACGAGGCCATTGTGAATGTGAGCAAGAATGCAAAAGGTGAATTATTCGTGGAATTAAAGAATGAAATCTCGGGTTTACAGATTCACTACAGCTTTGATAATTCGTATCCAGATCAACATTATCCCACAGCCAATGGCTTAGTGGCTGTTCCTAAGGATGCAGAACTACTGCGCGTCGTATCGTATCGTGGAAATAAAATGGTAGGTCGTACGATGAACATTTCACGTGCGGACTTAGAAAAAAGAGCTAAATAATGCTTTTAAACTTTATTTTTAGTCTATTATTATCAGTAGGGGTGCCCAATATTTCGGGCGCCTCTTCTGCTTCTACGACTAACTACCTTTCGGTTAAGAAAGGTTATGTGATGTCCTATAATGGGGTAGAGGGTAGAGCGAATTGGGTGGGATGGACATTGAAGGCTAGTGATGTGGGTGCTGTAGATAGAACAGATCGTTTTATTCAAGATGAATCATTCCCTCGTAGTTTTAAGATTGTTGATGAGAAGGATTACGCTCATTCAGGCTATGATCGAGGCCATCTGTGTAATTCTGAAGATAGAACCTCTTCCTACTATTTAAATGAGGAGACTTTCTTAATGTCGAATATGATTCCGCAGACTCGTGAGTTGAATCGGGGGCCTTTCAAGATGCTAGAGGAATATTGCCGTAAACTGGCGATTAAAAAAGGACAGCATCTATTAATTTATTCCGGTGGCATAGGGGCAAAGGATCGATTATTTTCTGGAGTTATCGTTCCAGCCTATTGCTGGAAAGTAGTGTATACACCAGACAAAATCTGGTGCATACTTTTTCCGAATGAACGAGTTTTGAACAAAAACTGGCAGACCTATGCGGTGCCTTTGGAAACCCTAGAGAAAATGACGGGTTTTCGTTTTCCGCGGAAATTATCTTAGCATATACATAGCCAGTTTCTTAGCAGCTAAGAAATTCTCATATTCTAATGGCGTTCTGCGGTTATTTGTGTACTCGGTATACAACCAAGGATCACCCAGCGCAAATACTTTACCTCTTCCCACTTTCGACGTAGCCATCACCACATGACCTAGGTGATTCACTAGTGGCTTCGCATTGCCGCTCAGTTTTAGAGTTGTTATTTCTTTGATGTAGACCTTTTTAATGGGGTCAAATACTTCGTTACCTGCCGTTATCATTACAGCACCTTGCTCCCAGTTGCGGCCTTGAACGAAATTCAAGTTAGGAGCGACGAATTCGATGCCAAAACGTTTGGCCAAAATATTAAACTGAGGAATCTCGCAGTTCGTAGTGTCGTTTGCTAACAAGATCAAATTTCCACCAGCCTTTACCCAAGCCTCGATTTCGTCCGCAGCCTTAGTCGTCATGAAATTCGGCTTCGCCGTTTCCTTGTAGCTATCTGGATCTACAATGATGTAAACAGAAGCTCCTTTCAAGTTCTCCCGCGTAGGAGAGGCTCCCAAGGTATCTAACGTAGCGCCTAATTGTTCAAATTGAATGCCCCATTGGTTAAACCCAGAGTCCTTGCGATCCTCCCAAGTATAGTGGAAGCGATTGCCGTTTTTAGTCTCGTGGTTAAAGAAATAGTCTAATACTACTTTTTTGCCGGCACCGATAGGTAATTCTTTGGCAATTTCCATCTCTAAAGATGCCAGAATAAATGGACCTACACCTTTCAAATCATCTTTGCGTAAGGGTTCGCTCAAATAATAGTCGTACGATCCATCCCGGTATGGCACACCTCCTAAGCCACCCACAGTGACCGTTTTCTCTAAATGAATATAACCCTCCGCGTCCTTAGTGATGAACTCTTTCAGGATTCCAGCATATCCTTTCTCTGCGTTTTTGCGAAATGAAGCAGGTAAGTAGCCTTTTCTTACGCCCTTAGCGAAGGCATAAACGAACATGTTCGAACAAGAGGCCTCGAAATAGTTGCCTTTTTTGGCTGGATAACCCGGTAATTGATACCAAACACCCGAAGTAGGATCTTGAATCTTTGCGATGGCTCCTGATAATTGATTTAATTGTTGGATGAGGATTCCTCGAGACGAGTGATTCTTAGGCATATAATCCAATACATCAACTAAGGCCATCACGTACCACCCCATCGAACGACCCCAAAAATTAGGCGAATGTCCATTTGTCTTATCAGCCCAAGGCTGTGCTTTAGCTTGATCATAGGCGTGGAATAAAAGCCCCGTTTTCGAATCAATCGCGCCTTTGTACATTAATTGAAACTGCTTGACGATGTCTGCCCAATTGTCTTGTTGTGTGATTTGACCGTATTCGGCATAGAATGGCTCTAGCATATAAAGTCCGTCTAACCACATCTGGTTCGGGTATCTTTTCTTATGCCAAAATCCGCCATCTGCATCTCTCGGTTGCGCCGAAATCTGCTTTCTTAACAGGTCAGCGGCTTTTTTATAGCGCTCGTCGCCTAATTCTTGGTACAGATACAGGAGCATACGTCCCGTAGTGATGTTATCAGAATTGAATTCATCAAAATGGTAGGTGCGAATGTTACCATTGGCATCTATGAAACTGTCGATGTTCTTTTTAATGTAGTTAAAGTAGGTGGCGTCACCCGTTCTTTGGTACACATGTTCTAAAGCTTTCAATACCAAACCTTGCTCATAATCCCAGCCCGCCGGTTTTCCCACTTTCACCGTGATGGAATCGGTGTGGGTATGCATAAAGGATTTCGCCATTAGCTCGGAGTAATTTTGGGCTGAAACCGCGGTGCTTAACCCTAAAAAAAGAACGATCAGTTTTTTCATGTTAACGTAATTCAGAAATTTCTGCAAAATCCATATCGGTATAATCCTTATTTTCACCCGCCATTCCCCAAATAAAGGAGTAATTTTTTGTACCCGCTCCACTGTGAATCGACCAGGGCGGCGAAATAACTGCCTGGTGGTTATGCACCCAAATGTGCTTGGTTTCAGTCGTTTCACCCATCAAATGCAATACAGCGTGACCTGGCGTTACATCAAAGTATAAATAGGCTTCCATTCTTCTATCGTGTACGTGTGCCGGCATCGTATTCCAAACCGAACCTGGTTCTAAAATCGTCAAGCCCATCACTAATTGACAAGATTGAATCCCCTCGTTGTGAATGTATTTATAAATGGTACGGTGATTCGATGTTTCTAAACTACCTAAAACCACAGTGCTCACTTGCTCGCGATCTAATTTGGCATTCGGGTAATTGGCGTGCGCTGGGGAAGACAATAGGTAGAATTGCGCCGGATTATCCGAAGATTCCGAGCTAAAGCTTACCTCTTTTACGCCACGACCCACATAAACAGCTCCTAATTTATCGATGGTAAATGACTCGCCATCCGCTGTCACTGTTCCTTTGCCGCCTACGTTGATAATTCCTAGCTCACGTCTCTCTAAAAAGAAATTAGCCCGTAATTTCTCGGGATTAGGCAGGTGCAACGTGTTCAATACAGGCATGGCTCCACCGATGATCATGCGATCATAAATAGTATAGGTTAATTGTATCTGATCCGCGTGAAAGATTTTCTCAATTAAGAAATTATCTCTGATTTCTTGGTTCGTAAAGGTGGAAACCTCTTTTCGGCTCGCCTCAAATCTATAGTCCATTCTAATATGTTTTTTTGTTTTCAAAGCGCTTTTGCGCCTAATTCTACTGTATATTTACACGTTTTATGCCAAAAGAGTTCCCACATACCCTCGCTCATTTCCTCCTTTCGATCGGTTTCCAATCGATGGGTGATGACTTGTGGCAACAAGAGGAGTCAAAGGTACGCGTAAAAGCGATGCCAGGAGAAAGTCAGGAGGGTGATATTTGTATTGGGGAAGATCAATGGCTCATGCGTCGCCTCTCTATTGAAAAACATATCATTGCTCGTGTGAAGTCTTTACGTTCCGTTTTTGCCCGCGATACGCGTATCGTTCCGATTGATGCGGAGACGGCACGGGAATTTTTAGACAAAGAACACGTAAAGGGTTTTTTAAAAGGTTCTAGTTATTTAGGTTGTATCGTTCCAACTCACCGGGTTTTTCGGGGGATTGAAAGTTCGTATAATTACGAGGGTCATCCACTGCTGGCGGTAGCGGTTTTTGGGAAATCAATAAAGATGAAAGAAGCTGGACTTGAGGGATGTCATTCGGGAGAATTAGTGGAAATTGCTACACTTTCTAGCATTCGCCTAGTAGGAGGTTTGACGAAATTCTTACAGGCCTACAAAGATTTGAATCCGGAAATGCACAATGTGATGACTTATGTGGACAAGGAATGGAATACGGGTAAAGGTTTTTTGGCTGTAGGCTTTGCCAAAATAGGAGAGACGGCCCCCATTCAGTTGGGTAACCGAATGAATAAAGGGAATTTAAAATTACGTTATGTCTACTGATCAGAAGCTTATTGTTTTATTGGGTCCCACAGCTAGCGGTAAAACGGCATTAGCCGTAGAACTAGCGTGTGCCTTAGATGGCGAAATCATCTCAGCAGACTCCCGCCAAATTTACCGCCGCCTCGACATAGGCACCGGAAAGGACTTAAAAGAATATGGGTTTATCCCTTATCATCTCATTGATAGTCATGAAATAGGTGAGGCATTCTCCGTTGCCCATTTCCAAAAGGCCGCCTTTGATGCAATCAACGACGTTTTTGCCCGAGGGAAACAACCCATACTCTGTGGCGGAACTGGTTTGTATATTGAATCCTTATTAGCGAATTACCAATTCTCTCATGTGCCTCATTTCTTGTCTGAACCTTTGGATATTCAATTTAAGTATACCGTTTTCGGCCTAAACCCATCCACTGAAAAAAGAAGAGAGAAAATAAGCACTCGTTTTCAGGCTAGACTGAAAGAGGGGATGTTAGAGGAAGTCCAGCAGCTTTTATTTGATGGGGTCCATCCAGAAGAATTACGTTGGATGGGTTTGGAATATAAATGGATCGTGAATTACATAGAAGGAGTGATTACGAAAGAGGAATTCGAAAAAGGCCTAGAGACGGCCATCCACCAGTTCGCTAAACGCCAAATGACCTATTTTAGAAAAATGGAACGGGCCGGAATTGAAATTAATTGGATTCCGGATGCCCTTGATTTTCAGGCGAAAAGAGATTATATCTTGAATTTTATCTAAAATTTTGAAGAAGAGTATTGCAAAATCTGGAAAAACGCATTACTTTTGCAATCTCTTAAGGAGACAGAGAGTTGGCAGAGTGGTCGATTGCGGCAGTCTTGAAAACTGTTGACTGTTACAGGTCCGGGGGTTCGAATCCCTCACTCTCTACCAGAGCGAAAAGCGAAACGAAAGTTTCGCTTTTTTTGTTTCAGGTCATTTAATTAAATTTCGGAATGAAATTATACCTCGTACCTACTCCCATTGGGAATTTAGAAGATATCACGCTGCGTGCCATTCGGGTGCTAGGAGAGGTAGACGGGATTTTAGCGGAGGACACGCGTAATTCAGGTCAATTACTGAAGCATCTAAATATCTCCAAACCTTTGTATTCCCACCACGCCCACAACGAACACACCGGTGTTCCTGGGGTAATCAAGATGCTGAAAGAGGGCAAATCGCTTGCCTTAATTTCGGATGCAGGAACGCCGGGTATCTCTGATCCAGGTTATCTCCTAGTGAAAGCATGTGTAGATAATGGCATTGAGGTGGAATCATTACCCGGTGCAACGGCCTTCGTTCCGGCCTTAGTAAATTCAGGTTTCCCTACGGATCGTTTCGTTTACGAGGGTTTTTTACCTCATAAAAAAGGGCGTCAAACGCGTTGGAAAGCCTTAGCGGAAGAAGAAAGAACAATTGTTCTATATGAATCGCCGCATCGTTTAGTGAAAGCCTTAGAACAAATAATCGAATTTATCTCGGCTGATCGATTAGTGATGGTAGGGCGTGAGATAAGTAAGCTTCACGAACAAATGGTGCGAGGAACGGCTACAGAAGTATTAGCCTATTTCACGGCGCATCCAGATAAAGTGCGAGGTGAAATTGTGATTGTTATTGCTGGAAAATAGATGAAAAAGATCCTTTTATTTTTGTTGATTTCTTTGACTGTAAAGGCTCAGTTGAGTTCTAAGGCAGAAGTGGTTTTAGTAACCGTCGCACCAGGAAAGGAATTACATTCGGCATTTGGCCATACAATTCTGTGGGTAAATGATCCGTTGAATGGTATTGATCGGGCCTATAGTTTCGGGACATTCGATTTTAAAACAGAGAATTTTTATTTGAAATTCTTGATGGGCACCCTGCCCTATACCATTTCTGTTCATTCGATGCAGGATGAATTTAATTACAACGCGCAATATGAAAAGCGTGGAATGATTGCCCAAAAGCTTCAGTTAGATTCTCTTCAGAAAAACGCCATTTTTCAAGCATTGGAAACCAATTTATTGCCTGAAAATAGGGAGTATGCCTACAAATTTTTCTATGATAATTGCTCTACGCGGATTCGAGATGTAATCGAGCGGAATGCACCTGGAAAATACCGTTGGATTCAGAATCCATCTTTAGAAGGTAAATCATATCGGGATTGGATGAATAAATACCTTGCGCCTAATTCCTGGGTGACCTTGGGAATGAATTTAGCTTTGGGGATTCCATCTAATGTAAAGGCGACAGCCTCACAGGCGTGTTATTTGCCGGATAATTTGGCTTCAGCTACTAATCTGGCTAAAGGACTTTCAGCTAACCCGGTAACGTTATTTGATGCTGAAGTGTCAGAGGAAGCAGGTTTTGATTTCACTGGACCCTATGTGATTTTAAGTGTGTTAATCGTATTAGTGGGGTTAGCGACCTATAAAAAACGATTTTCATACGCTGCGGACGTGGCTTTATTTAGTATTATCGGTTTGTTAGCTTGGTTCATTTTCTTTTTAGGAACGGCAACTAATCATGAGGTGATGGCATGGAATCCGGCATCGTTGATGTTGTTTCCATTGAATTTTCCGTTAGTGATTTGGTTTGCAAAAGATCCGTTGAAATGGAAAAAATACCTGCAAATCATCAGTGTTTTGTGTGTGATTGGGCTTATTTGGTCAGGAATACAATTTGCGCCCATGGTCTTAGTTGGATTGCCTATTTTTATACGTGTGTGCTATTTATCCTTCATCAAAAAATAAATGCGTTATTATCTTTTACTCCTCATCTCCTTTTGTGGCTATTCCCAGGAGGTGTTCAAGCCTTTAGAACAACGGAAAGAAATTCAGCCGTTGAAGATTGAACGCGTCTTGAAAGCGGATGGACATTTAGATGAGGCAGAATGGGTAAAGGCTCCTGCGGTGAATGTAGACTTTCAGGTAGAGCCTTTTCAAGGACGTAAGGCCTCTTTCATTTCGACTGTTAAACTACTGTATAATCGGCAATTTCTGTATGTGGCGGCTATATTACAAGATAGTATAGGGAAGAATAGCTACCGAGCACCTAATTTGAAGCGCGATTATGCTTTTGAAGAAAATGATCTTTTCGGAATTGCCATTGATGGATTTAATGACAAGCGTAATGCGCTCGTATTGCAATCAAACGCCTATGGTGCGCAGCGTGATTTATTATCCTTTGATGATCGAGCTTTTGATATTGATTGGGATGGTTTATACAGAGTAAGAACGCATCGTTCGGATTCTTCTTGGGTAGCAGAATTTGCCATTCCTTGGCAAACCTTGCGTTATCCTAAAACGGATGGGAATAAGCCTCAGGATTGGGGTATAAATTTTTTCCGGGTACGACGATCAAGTAATGAATTATCGGTTTGGTCGCCACATCCCCGGTCGATGAGTCCGTTGCGTATGGATTATGCGGGCAAGTTAAGTGGGATTATTCCTCCACCACCCACGGCTACGAATATTCGTTTTATTCCCTACCTTTTGCAGGTATCGAAGAATTCGAAAGGCACCGAAATAGGGAATTCTACTGCCTCAGACTTTAAAATGGGTGGCGAAATTAAGTGGGCAATCAGTCCTACTTCCGTCATGGATTTTACCTTTAATACAGATTTTGCTCAAGCGGATGTGGATAGGCAGGTAAATAACATCTCTCGTTTTTCAGTCTTCTTCCCGGAGCGTCGTCAATTTTTCTTAGAGAATGCCTCGCTATTTTCAGCTGGGTTAGCCCCTGTTAATGAGGTGGTAGGTGGTTCGATGTACATACAACCCTTCTTTAGTCGGACAATTGGTTTAGATCAAAACGTGAATCCCATTGCCATTACGGCTGGAACTCGTTTTGTTTACCGTTCTGAAAAACGCAATTTGGGTGGAATTTATATGCGCCAAGGTGAGGGCGATGGTGATCCATTTACTAATTTTTTGGTGGCACGTTATTCCGAGAATTTTGGCAAGCAAAATAGGGTAGGAGCGATTGTTACCACAAAATCTTCCCCCTCAAACGTCGCTACAACCGGGGCAGTAGATGCCTTTATTCGCTTCAATGATAAATTCTCGTTCAGTGGAATGGGTACTTTGACGCAGGATTCGCGGAATAGTCAACAGGGATTTGCGGAATATGGCCAATTTCTGTACAAAGACAATTTAGTGACCTTATATTGGACGCATACAGTCGTTTCAGATGATTACAATCCTGAAATGGGATTTGTTTCCAGGAAAAATGTTTTATCGAATTCCCAGGGTGTCGATTTTAATGTGCGGGGTAAATGGCTGCCTACATTTATTCGATTTTGGCAACCAGGGGTTTACACCGAAGTATACCACAGCCTAAAGACAGGGAATATCGTGGAACAAAAATTAGTTTCTGGTCCTCTCTGGTTTAATCTGCAGAATGGGGGTATCCTTGGGGGCTATATTGATGCGAGCGTTCAAAACTTGGAAGAGGATTTTAATCCAGTGGGCATTCGCATTAAACCGGGTTCGTATCGTTATTTCAGAAAAGGCTTTTTACTGGCAAGTGATCCTAGCGCGAAATATTCGGCCTCTACAGAATATGGTTGGGGTGGATTTTTTGATGGATCCCTGCAAAACGTAGATGCTAAATTTCGGGTAGCCCCTATCCCACATTTAAATGTAGGTTTGTCTTGGAACTGGAGCAAATTTGAAGACGTAGGTGTGGCTCGTGAGACGAAAGAAGTCAACTTGTTGATTTTGGAGACACGCATGGCCATCAATCCGCGATTGCAATTAATTGGCTTCTATCAAAAAAATACGACCGATAATTTGAATTCGGTGAATATGCGTTTGGCCTGGGAATACCAGCCTTTATCCTATGTATATCTCGTGTTTAATACCTTGAATTACCAAGGTGTGGATGCTACCCAACAGAAGCAACAGAGTTTTTTAGCTAAATTGTCCTTTCTTAAGCAGTTTTAACATGAAAATTGAATTACGCAGCGACACCTTTACTTTGCCCACCGCTGGAATGCGCGAGGCGATGTTTTCCGCACCTTTAGGGGATGATGTTTTTGGAGAGGATCCCACGGTCAATGCCTTGGAGGAAAAGGTGGCGAAAATATTCCAAAAGGAAGCCGCGCTTTTCTGTGTTTCCGGAACTCAATCAAACCAGATTGCCATTTCAGTTCATGTTTCCAAAGGCCAAGAAGTCATTTGCGACGAACTTTCTCATATTTACTTATACGAGGGTGGAGGAATTATGGCGAATGCGGGTGCCTCTGTTAAATTATTGAAAGGTGATCTAGGCCGTTTGAATGTAGGTCAAATTAGAGCAGCCATCTCCCCGGATGATATTCATGCCTGTGAAAGTCGTTTAGTCAGTTTAGAAAATACGGTTAATAAAGGCGGAGGGAGTATTTATACCTCTGAAGCCTTACAGGAAATCTCTGATTTTTGTCGCTCTATTGATGTTCCTTTGCACTTGGATGGAGCACGCATTTTCAATGCCATCGTCGAAACGGGTCAAACTCCTGCCCAATTTGGCAACTGGTTTGATACGATCTCCATCTGTTTGTCTAAAGGTTTAGGAGCTCCCATCGGTTCCATTCTTGTCGGTTCTACAGACTTTATCAAGAAGGCGAGACGGGTGAGAAAACGTCTTGGTGGCGGATGGAGACAAGCGGGATTACTAGCTGCCGCTGGAATTTACGCCTTAGATCATCAAGTAGAACGTTTGAAAGAAGATCATGCACGCGCAAGAGTTATTGCTTCTGTTTGTGAGAAACTTCCTTGGGTAAAATCCATCCTCCCTGTAGCTACGAATATTGTTATTGTAGAATTACCTGCTGGGATGTCTTCTGTTGATAAAGTGGCTGAATTAAGGGAGAAAGGGATTTATTGTTCACCATTCGGTCCCACTTATGTGCGCTTTGTGACGCATTTAGGTTTTGATGACGCGGCGCTGCAGGCATTTACAGAACGTATTTCTGAGTAAAATTAGCGTGATTAAGCCTTCTATAAGAAATTTATTCTTATGCAGCGAAAGGCGTTTAAAATGTATTTGTTGCCGGGTCATTCGGCGGAATACAAAAAAAGACATGATGAAATATGGCCTGATTTAGGCGATTTATTACATCAGGTGGGTATTCAAAACTATTCCATCTTCTTGGATGAAAGTACTCGAATGCTTTTTGGTTATTTAGAGGCCCCAGATTTGTCGACACTTCAATCTCTTCCAGCGCAAGAAGTGATGAAAAAATGGTGGGCTTATATGGCTGATATTATGGAGACAAATTCAGATCATTCACCCGTTTCCATTGATTTAACACCTGTCTTTTATTTCGCCTGATGAAAAAAATACTTTTTCTCTTATTACCATTCAGTGTATTCGCCGCAAAGCCAGATCGTACTCAGGTCTTGCAACAGATGCATCTAGCTAAATCTTATTTCCAAAGTGTATGGCCAGATGTTACGAAAGTAATTGTAAGTCCTGATAGGACGCGCCCCTCTAATATTTGGACGCGTGCCGTTTTTTATGAGGGCTTGATGGAATTGTACAAATTGGATCCTAAAGCCTCTGATTTGAAGTATATGGAGGACTGGGGCGAATTTCATCATTGGTCATTACGCAATGGATTGAAGACGAGAAATGCGGATGATCAAGCCTGTGGACAGGTGTATTTGGACTTATTCGACTTGAAAGCAGATTCTGCTCGCATTAAACCCATTAAAGAAAATATTGACAACATGGTCGCCACAGAAAAAGCCAATGATTGGTCCTGGATTGATTGCCTTCAAATGAGTATGCCAGTGTACACCCGTTTAGGCGTTCGTTTTAAAGAGGACAAGTATTTTACTAAAATGCACGATTTGTATGCGGATACAAAAGCTAAGCTGTATAATCAGCAGGAGCATTTGTGGTGGAGAGACAAAGACTTCATTCCGCCTTACAAAGAGCCCAATGGCACGAATTGCTATTGGTCTAGAGGTAATGGGTGGGTTTTTGCGGCCTTAGCGAGAACGTTGGATTTAATGCCTGCAAATGCACCACACAGAGCAGAATACGTGAAAGATTTTCAAGACTTAGCGGCTGCTTTGCTACCATTGCAACGAAAAGATGGATTTTATAATGTGAGTTTGACGGATGAATCTAATTTTGGTGGTCCTGAATTAACAGGGACGTCCTTGTTTGTCTATGGGATGGCCTGGGGAATTCGCTCAGGATTATTGCCCGCATCAAAATACCAGAAATCAGTTGATAAGGGTTGGAAAGCCATTGATTCCTGTGTTCAGCCGAATGGTTTTTTAGCTTATGTGCAGGGAACCGGAAAAGAGCCTAAAGATGGTCAACCTGTGACGAAGGCATCCGTTCCTAACTTTGAGGATTTTGGGGCAGGCTGTTATTTATTAGCTGGTTCAGAAATTTTGAAAAGCAAATAGTATATTTTTGATAGGTTTTTGCATTTTATTCTTAATTTAGCCGTTCAATCAATAGAATAAAATGAAAAAAGTCATTATTGGTTCCTTAGTGGGCGGTCTGATCATCTTTATTTGGCAGACAATGTCTCATGTAGCCTTGAATTTACATGAGCCTGTTCAGCAGTATACCGCAAAACAAGATACGATTCTACATTTCTTGAATAAACAGGAATTAGCCCCCGGAGGGTATATTTTGCCTCGCATGAGTCATAATCAGTCGATGGAGGAGTTGGAAGGATTTACTAAGTCGATTGCTGGTAAGCCTTGGGCGCGTATCATTTATTATTCATCTTATAAAACAGATATGACGATGAATATGGTTCGCGGTTTTGCTGTGGATGTCTTGATGGTATTTATACTCGTTTGGATTATTTCTAAATTGAAGATTCCGCGTCGTTCCTCCATAGTAGGCGTATCGATCGCGATTGGTTTTATAGCCTTTTGTCAAACGTCTTATACCGAACATATTTGGTATCCCGTGTTTGATTTACGCGCTCAATTGATGGATGCGGTGATTGCTTGGGGACTTTGTGGTTTTTGGCTGAGTCGTTATTTGGGCCAAAAAAATTAATTCGAAGGCTCCATCTGGAGCCTTTTTTCTTATCTTGCTAATTCAAATTTCTATTATTCAATGAAAATCAAACACCTCATCATCGGATTGCTATCGACATTGTCTTTGTCATCAGCCATCGCTCAAGATTATCCAACGGATTATTTAAGTCCAGAATTTCACGCGGGTCGTCGTGCTGCCTTTAAAGAAAAGATGTCTGACAAAGGCGTGGGTATCTTCTTCGCATCACAAACACGTCAGCGTAGTAATGACACGGAGTTTCAATATGCGCAAAACAAGAATTTTTATTATTTGACCGGATTAGAAGAGCCTAATGCTGTTTTATTATTGTTCAAGCAACCTGTGACCTTGTTAGGAAAGACAGGAACTGAATTTATTTTTGTCCAAAACCGTGATCCTTTCAAGGAACTTTGGACGGGCAAAATTTTAGGTGTGGATGGTTTCAAGGCGAAAAGTAAAATGGAAAATGTGTTCATTAATGATCAATTTACTAGTTCATCGATCTCTTTGGCATCTGTTGATTCGGTTTATACTTTGTACCGTACGGAGGGTATCTTCGCTAAATACAAGTCAAAAGAAGATCCTTTATCTCGTATGGCATCGCTAGTGGATAGTTTAGTGATTTCGAATGCTAAGCCTTTGGCCTCTAGATCTACTTTAAATACGTTAAGAACTTTACGTGGCATTAAGTTGCCTGAAGAAATCGCTTTAATTCAAAAAGCAGCCTCTATCAGTGTTTTAGGTCATAACGACGTCATGCGTGCGGTAAAGCCGGGGATGAAGGAATACCAAGCTCAAGCAATCATGGAATACCATTTCAAAAAGGAGGGTTCTGAATACCCGGGTTATAATAGTATTAATGGGGCGGCTGAAAATGCATGTGTGTTACATTACATCACTAATTTGAAGACAATTAAGGAGGGTGAATTACTATTAAGTGATTGCGCCGCAGAATACCACGGTTATTCTGCAGACGTAACCAGAACGGTTCCTGCGAATGGAAAGTTTACAGAGGCTCAAAAAGCGCTATATGAAATTGTTTTAGCGGCACAAGATGCTGGAATTGCAGCATGTAAAGCGGGAGCTCCTTTCAGTGATATCGACGCTGCTTCTCGTGCTGTTGTGAATGCAGGTTTAATTAAATTAGGGATAGCTGCAAATGAGAAAGAAGCACGTACCTATTTCCCTCACGGAACTTCTCACCATTTAGGATTGGATGTACATGATTTAGGACCTCGCGTTTTAGCAGCAGGTGTGGTGGTAACGGTGGAACCAGGTATTTACATTCCAGCTGGAAGTAAGTGCGATAAGAAATGGTGGAATATTGGTATTCGTATCGAAGATGATATCTTAATCACTGAAAAAGGAAATGTAAACCTTTCGGAAGGTTCTCCTCGTACCGTAGCTGAAATCGAAAAGATGGCTGCTCAGAGGAGTATGTTTTAGTCTATCGTAGATAAATTAAAAAAAGCCCCTAAAACTAGGGGCTTTTTTATTATCTGGTGGAATCGGAGGGACTCGAACCCTCGTCCAAACCTAGAGAACTGCTGCTTTCTACACGTTTAGATTTGATTCATTTTCGATGTTAGATAGGTTCAAATCAGACCTTACCTAACACTTATCCTCTGGATACTACTGATTCATTAGAGAAATCAAAATCAGCGACTCTGCATGTCGACGCTCAGAATCCCCCGTCGGCAGAGTTTGGACAGGGCTGAACGATGGCAATTGGTTAGTCTATCAGACTAAGCAGCCATGGCATACGAAGTATTGCCAGCTATAATTCGAAGGTTTTTTTAACAGGAAATGCCTACAACTCCCGACGTGCTTACAACCGGACTACATAAGCTGTCAAAACCGGTCGATCCCAAATAGAAATACAAAGATACAAAATTACACGGGCAATGCAGTCGTCTGTTTAATTTCATCCATCACAAACAAGGTGCTAATGTGTGCGACAGACGGCAAAACCGCTAGTTTTTCTTGGTAAAATTGATTGTAACTTTCTACATCCGCACTCACAACATTTAAATAGTAGTCAAAGTTCCCTGAAACTAAATGGCAAGATGTCACTTCGGGGAAGTTTAAAATAGCAGACTCGAATTCCCGAAAGTTCTTTCTGTTTTGCTTCTCTAATGTAACCTGACAGTGGACTAAAAGGCCTAGGTTAAGTTTTTTTCGATTTAGAAGGGCCACATAGCCCTGAATATAACCATCCGATTCCATTCGTTTGATTCGATCGTGGGTAGGGCTTAGGGATAAGTTGACCTGCTCTGATATTTCTTTGAGTGTTTTTTGACTATCGGTTTGAATGATTTGTAAAATCTTATGATCCAATTCATCCAGATTAGTATTTTTTGCCATAAAGTTTTCGGTTTTTCTATCTAATGGAGTCTTGTTTTCTGAATATTTTCTGAGAAATAGTATAATTAGAGTAAATATTACTTATTATATGGTATAATGCAAGATATTTTATTGCCTTACTTATATTTGTACTGTATTATACTTCATCAAAGGTAAAGGCCAGCGGATTTTTTTCGGTGGCCTTTCTTTTTTAAATCAACAGATTATGATCATAGGCGTTCCTAAAGAAATTAAAATTCAAGAGTTTCGGGTAGGCTTAACTCCAGCTGGAGTTCAAGGTATAACGGCCGCTGGACACTCGGTATATGTGCAGACTGCAGCAGGAGAGGGTTCCGGTCTTTCTGATGCGCAATACATCGCTGCAGGGGCAAAAGTGTTAGCTACAGCCGCTGAAGTGTATGCTATAGCGGACATGATTGTGAAGGTAAAAGAACCTTTAGCAGCAGAATTTCCCTTGATTAAGAAGAATCAAATTTTATTTACCTATTTCCATTTTGCTGCGTCACGTGAATTAACCGAAGCAATGATTGCTTCCGGGGCGGTTTGTATAGCGTATGAGACGGTGGAATTAGCTGATCATAGCTTGCCTCTCTTGACTCCCATGTCTGAGGTGGCCGGCCGAATGGCGATTCAAGTAGGAGCTTTCTATTTAGGCAAGCCTCAAGGGGGTAAAGGAAAATTACTAGGAGGTGTTCCAGGTGTAAAGCCAGCGAATGTGTTAGTGCTGGGTGGAGGTGTAGTAGGAACGCAAGCAGCGAAAATGGCCGCTGGATTGGGTGCTAATGTGACGATTATGGATACAAATTTAGCGCGTCTTCGTTATTTGGATGAAGTGATGCCCGCTAATGTGGCAACACAATTTTCTACTTCTTATGCGATTCAAGAAGCCTTGCCAACAGTTGATTTAGTAGTAGGTGCCGTGTTATTACATGGTGCCAAAGCCCCTCATCTAATCAAGCGCGATGACTTAAAGAAAATGACTCCAGGTACGGTCCTTGTAGATGTTGCGGTGGATCAAGGTGGATGTATTGAAACCTGTAAGCCTACCACACACGAGAATCCAATTTATGAAATAGACGGAATTGTTCATTATTGCGTAGCTAATATGCCAGGAGCTGTACCTATGACATCTACCTTAGCCTTAACGCAAGCGACCTTGCCTTATGTACATCTGATTGCAAATTTGGGCTGGACTGAAGCTTGTATTCAAAACGAAGCTTTAAATAAAGGATTGACAATCTATGATGGTAAGCTATTCCATGCTGGAGTAGCTGCTACCTTTAATTTATAAAGGAAAGAACCGTTCGTGAAAATTGACCAAGAATATCTCGTGTGTGGCTCTGGTGATAGCCGTATAGAGCCAACGCAGGTATTCTGGGTCGATTTGTTCTTCTTTTAAGTAACCTTGATCTACAAATACGGCCGACCATTGACCCCCTTGTGATTTGTGAACGGTCAAAGCGTAGGCAAATTTCACCTGCAAGGCATTCAAATAAGGGTCTTTTCGAATCGCCTCCGTGCGTTCCTTTTTCTTGGGAATATGAGCATAATCTTCACATACCGAATCATACAGCTTTTTATTAGCCTCTCTACCTAAGGCAGATTCCGTGGAATGCAAGGTTTCTAACAAGATTTTAGCCTCAATGGGCGGATGGTCTTCGTAATCGCAAAGTCGCAAGGAAACATCAAGGAAACGCTGACCATGCATTTCTTCCTCCCGTTTGATTTTCATAATCTCCACAAAATCTCCGTTTGCTAAAAATCCAGCTGGTGAATCCTCTTCTAACCAATGGTAATTATTACGAACGATCATTAATAAATCCCCACTCGAAATTTCATCTTCTTGATACAGAATCGTCCTACGGACAAATTCATTCAATTGAACGGCACTTTTGTTTGATCGAGTTAACAAAATCGTTTCTTCCTTCCCAAACTTCTTATACGCATAATGCATACCATCTTCCATCCTTTCTCCAGTCATCCGGAAGATATCTTTGAATGACTTCGTATTAAATTGGATGGTTGTTGAATTCGCTAAAAGTAATTGCCTTAAGGCAGTTGCATTGTATAATATACCCGAATCAATATCTTGGCGCATGACATCGATTAACTCATGGTCCAGCACTTCCATATGAAATTCTGAGGAAATATAATCTCGCGAAAGGGCAGGGGACAGGCTCTTACCTACCGGTGGCAATTGAGCCGTATCTCCTACGAAGATTAATTTATTACCCGTATGTCCATTTTCTGGATTCGTAAATACGTATTCGATTAAATCGGTTAATAAGCTATTTGTTCCAAAATCCGATTCATCTGTGATCATTGACGCCTCATCCACAATAAAGACTGTGTTAGTGGCATAATTATTCATTCGCTGAAAACTCAGTGCCCCAGAATGAGGATTGCTTACTTGTCGATAGATCTTTTTGTGAATGGTGCTCGCTTTTTTCTTGGCATAATTAGCCATTACCTTAGCAGCACGACCCGTAGGGGCCATTAATTGAGTTTTATAGCCAAAGGCAGGTAAAATCTTGATTAAGGTCGAAATAACGGTTGTCTTTCCCGTACCGGCATACCCTTTGATAATAAAAGTAAGCGGAGCCCACTCATCTTTGTTAAGTACAAAAGCACTTAATTTTTGAAATAGGGACGCCTGTGAGGGCGTAGGTTCAAAAGGGAACTTTTGGTGCAATAAAAAACTGGGACTTTTATCCGTGGACATACTTCAATTTACAAAATAGAATCGGCTACCGAAAGGGAATTTTCCATTGATAATGGTCT
This sequence comes from Aquirufa antheringensis, assembly GCF_023921165.1. Classification (NCBI taxonomy): domain Bacteria; kingdom Pseudomonadati; phylum Bacteroidota; class Cytophagia; order Cytophagales; family Flectobacillaceae; genus Aquirufa; species Aquirufa antheringensis. The sequence goes on along the minus strand of NZ_CP049835.1, from coordinate 21,998 downwards.
GAATACGTTGATTAGGCAAATTCTTTCATAAGTGGCTAATTCTTCCACTAAAATATCAGTTTCTTCTATCTCTTCTTCGATAATTAAACGAGCCCTTGTTGTTCCCCAATGCAAAGGATCTTCTGGTGTATACCAAATTCCCTCTTTCAAAAAGGCTAAATTGGCCATACTGCAATCTTGCACCTTTCCGTCCTTGACGAAAATTACTTCATCCGCTTCAGGATGAGCCTCTAAAAAGGTTTGGAAAAAACCTCTCTCACTCCATTTAAAGCCGTAATCAATTTCTCCTGTGTCCACTAAGGCAAAGCGTTTGATTTCCTTTTTCGTGTAGGGCAAGATTTCAATCGTTTCCGGATCTTCTTGATACGTAATTCGCAATCGATGGGTTCCTTCTACGGGTAAAATCTGTTCTGCGACAAGCTCCTCCACATCGAACGGTTCCCATTCCGGAAAAAATTGTTCGAAAGTCTCATTTACCCGCATTTGGTGGAAATCAAGGTGTTGCGCTTTTCCGTCTTGTATACAAATGGTTTCTAGGAAGGAGAACATATTAGAAGGGGAGATATACTTTTTGGATTAATTCGTCGTACTCTTTTTTGACATCTGAAAATACGGTGATGCCGCCGCCACTTTTGAAAACGAGACCATCGGATTGATTTTCGATAAATCGAATCATCACGCCGGAATTGAACGATTGACCATCAAATTTACCCATAATTCCAGTATAAAAACCGCGTTCATACTGTTCGGCCTCCTGAATGATGTGCATGGTAGCCTTTTTGGGTGCACCCGTAATCGATCCTGCAGGCAGTAATTCTAACAAAATTGAACCGTATTTGCCTTGAAGTTCAGGTACTAATTCCCCACTTATTTTTGATGACATCTGCCAAAGTTCACCCGTATTCGTTTTCACCCGATCAATGTATTGGTATTTTTCTACTCGAATAGGAAAAGCCACTTTACTTAAGTCATTCCGGATTAAATCTACGATGGTGGCGTGTTCAGCCTTTTCTTTGGGATCCATCTGGAGTTGACTTGCGGATGTATTTTCGGTTACCTCTAAAGTTCCTTTCATTGGATATGAGGAGATTGTGTTCTCCTGAATTCGGACAAAGGTTTCGGGTGAAAAGGAGGTAAATTGATCTCGTACTAAAATTTTATAGGGTGCCTCAGCTCTTTGAAAGATTTCAGAGAGGCTTAAAGAGGTGGTAATGGGTGTCTCTGCTGTTAAATTCAAGAGAAACGAATCACCTCTTTTCAAACCAGCCTGAACCTGATTAAATTTGGCCGAATAGGATTCGAAGGAAAGTGGACGTTTAGTAAAAGGAACTGTTTCAGACGTTAATCCAGGAACATCAAATTCAAACTGTATTCCTAATTCCTTTGCTTCTTTTTCAGATCCTGCCCAGGCATTTTCTAGCGTATAATCAACTAAAAAGACAAAAGGAATCCCCTTTTTACCCCAAAGGTCCAATTGTTTGGCTACCTGTGCAAAGGGCAAAAAGGGGATTTTCATAGAATTTAGGCTATATAGGATGGCGCTAAACTCAATAATTTCGGTATACCTGCTGGATTTTGACCACCTGCCGTAGCTAAGAAGGGTTGTCCACCTCCACCGCCTTGTACTTCTTTCGCTAATTCACGAATGATTTTGCCGGCATCTAATCCTTGGCTATCTACTAAGCCTTTCGAGATGGAGATGGCTACACTAGCTTTCCCCTCGATTTCAGCGGCTAAAAGCACGAATAAGTTCTCTTGATTCTCTTGTAAATCGAATGCAAGATTCTTTAAGGCATCTGCCGTAGGAGCAGAGACTTGTTTAATAATCGAGTTAACAGGGCCAGCCACGATTCCTTTTACTAGACTATTCTTTAATCCAGAGATTTCTTTCTGTTGGTAGGCTGCAACCGTTTTTTGTAGGGCTGAATTGCTCTCAATTAAGGTAGCCACCGCCTTAACCAAATCTTTAGGCGCTTTCAACAAGTCGTTGATTTCACTCAATAAAGCTTCTTGTTCGCTTAATAATTCATAAGCCTTTTGAGAAGTAATGGCTTCAATTCTGCGAACACCAGTAGCCACAGAACTCTCAGATGTAATTTTGAATAAACCAATTTCGCCCGTCGATGGAACGTGGGTTCCTCCACAAAGTTCAACCGAGAAGTTCTTGTCAAATGTGATCACACGCACGAAATCACCATATTTCTCGCCAAATAAGGCCATAGCCCCTTTGTCTTTCGCTTCTGCAATAGGAACGTTTCGTTCTTCTAACAAAGGAATGTTCTCTGCGATTTTGGCATTCACAATCTGCTCGATTTGCTTAATCTCTTCATCCGTTACTTTTTGGAAGTGAGAGAAGTCAAATCGTAATAAATCCTCGTTTACTAAACTACCTTTTTGTGCCACGTGCTTACCTAATACTTCTTGTAAAGCCGCTTGCATCAAGTGTGTAGAACTGTGGTGATGCGTAATAGCGCGACGACGTAACGTAGCAATGCTCGCCTTCACTGGTTCGCTAGCTAAGTTTTCAATACGCGCATCAGATAAGATATGAACGATTAAATCGTTCTCTTTTTTCGTGTCGATGACAGGAAGAGAAATACCTGATGTAGTGAAAACTAAAACTCCGGTATCGCCCACTTGTCCACCGGATTCAGCATAGAAAGGCGTCGTTTCTAATACGACTTTGTATTGAACACCCGCCTTATTTTGAATCTTCTGGTATTTTAAAACTTGGGTATCTGTCTCGTTTGAATCGTATCCGATGAAGCTAACTTCGTCCCCCTCATTCACGATTACCCAATCCTCTGCACTAGCGCCTGCATCTTTGCGTGAACGCTCTTTTTGAGCTTTTAATGCAGCATTATATCCAGGTTCATCGATATCCAAACCTTTCTCACGAGCAATTAGAGCCGTTAAGTCGACCGGGAAACCGTAGGTGTCATTTAATTCAAACACCTCATCTCCGGATAAGATTTTACCTGAGCAATCTTCCATTAATTTATCTAGACGAACTAATCCAGAAGATAAGGTACGTAAGAAAGATACTTCCTCTTCGTATATCACTTTAGCCACGAAAGACTCTTGTGAGATTAATTCATCAAATACGCCTTTGAATTGTTGAGCTAATCCAGGGATTAATAAGTGCAAGAAAGGCTCTTTGAAGTCCAAATAGGTGTAGCCATAACGCACCGCACGACGTAAAATACGACGGATGACATAGCCTGCTTTATTGTTAGAAGGCAATTGTCCATCCGCAATCGTAAAGGCGATGGCACGAATATGGTCAGCAATAACGCGCATCGCGATGTCAGCCCATTTTTCGTCCCCGTATTTCTTGCCACTTTTCGCAGCGATATATTGAATAGTGCCTTGAAAAACATCCGTATCGTAATTCGATTGCTTTCCTTGAATCGCCATACAAAGACGCTCAAAGCCCATTCCTGTATCTACGTGTTTGTTCGGAAGCGGTACTAAAGACCCATCTGCCATACGTTCAAACTGCATAAATACGTTATTCCAAATCTCAACTACTTGCGGGTGATCTGCATTCACTAGGCTTTTGCCCGGAATCGTATCTACTTCGTCTTGATTTCTAAGGTCAATATGGATTTCTGAACAAGGTCCGCAAGGTCCTGTTTCACCCATTTCCCAGAAATTATCTTTTTTATTACCATAAATGATGCGATCCTCGCCCACAATGGCCTTCCAAATATCGAATGCCTCTTTATCAAACGGAACACCATCTTTTTTATCTCCTTCGAAAACCGATACATAGATGCGGTCTTTCGGTAATTTAAATACCTCTGTTAATAATTCCCATGACCAGGTAAGTGCCTCTTGTTTAAAGTAATCGCCAAAAGACCAATTACCTAACATCTCAAACATCGTGTGGTGGTAGGTATCAAAACCCACATCCTCTAAGTCATTGTGCTTCCCTGACACACGAAGGCATTTTTGTGTATCCGCGATTCTTTTTGAGGGCGGAGTTCCGTTGCCTAAAAAGAAATCTTTGAATTGCGCCATACCCGAGTTGTTGAACAAAAGGGTAGGGTCATTTTTTGCCACTAAAGGAGCAGAAGGAACAATTAAATGGCCTTTAGATTGAAAGAAATCCAAAAATTGTTGACGTATCTGAGAAGAGGTCATGCGTTTTATTGTAAAATGAAGGGAACCTTTGTATTTTTACTAAAGGAGTCCTGATAAATGGAATCACAAAATTAAGTCTATTTTTTGAAGAAGCCCATTTTGGGTTTAAAATTATTGATGGAATTAAGCAAGCAATATTATTCAATTTCGGAGGTAGCGGCCATTTTTAAGGTGAACACCTCTAAGATTCGCTATTGGGAGACTCAATTTCCTCATTTATCTCCCAAGCGTGCAGGTTCTGGTATCCGTAAATATACCCCAGCAGATATTGAAAAAATCAAGGTTTTGGTTAGTTTAATCGATGAAAGAGGTTTGACTATTGAAGGAGCCAAGCAAGCTTTGAATTTCAAAGGCAAAGAAAAAAATCCGAATCAAAACATCATTAATCAACTAACTGATATTCGTGATTTTTTACAAGGGATGAAGGCTAATTTAGACATGGAATAAGCGTAGGTTTCGGAAAATTACTCCGATGAAAACCACTTATTCGCTAGCCGTCTATCAAATTGCCTTAACCTATTTGCCTAAAGTGGGTCCTGTTAAAGGAAAAGAACTCGTTTCTCTCTATCCTCGATTAGCTGATATTTTTCGATTAGCAACGTATCTACCTTTTGCTGCTGAAGTTTTACGAGAAGCGGAAAAGACAGTCCAAATTTGCGCAGAAGATCAAATTCAAATTCTTTATTTCCAAGATTCGGAATATCCCCAACGGATTAAAGATCTTTACGATGCCCCTTTAATATTGTTTAAAAAAGGGAAGGCTGACTTGAATGCCCACCGAATTGTAGCTGTAGTAGGTACACGACATGCGAGTGACGTGGGGAAGAAGGTAACAGAAGAACTAGTTCAATCTGCCATCAAAGATGAAGTTATTTTAGTCAGTGGTTTTGCAAGAGGAATTGATATAGCCTTGCACAAAGCCTGTCTTAAATGTAATGTTCCTACCATTGCTGTTCTTGCTGGCGGATTTCGTCATCTCTATCCACAGGAGAATGCGGTGTATGTGGAGCAGATTTTAGCTACCGGTGCTTTGCTGTCTGAATATGCTCCTCATGTACCGCCTGCTGCCTATTATTTTCCCGTTCGAAATCGCATTATTGCTGGACTTGCTGATGCTACCGTAATTGTAGAAGCGGCAGAAAAAGGAGGTGCCTTAATTACCGCCGATTACGCACTTAATTACGATCGGACTGTTTTTGCAGTTCCTGGTAGCTTAAATAGACCTTTCTCAAAAGGCTGTAATTTATTGATTAGAAATAATAAAGCAACGATTTATACTTCTTGGGATGACTTTATGATGGAATTGAATTGGGATCAAGCAAAAGATCGGTTAGTTCTGCACCCTGATCTTCATCAAAAACTTTTCACCTTACATGAAACCACAGTCATTTCCCTGCTGCATAGAGAAGGCCAGTTATCCTTTAATGAGCTTTTGTATCGTTCAGAAATTAGCCAAGACGATCTTTCTCTTATTCTATTAAATCTAGAGTTAAAAGGGATGTTGCGGTCGACTGATGGGGATGCCTTTATGCTGACCTGATTATTTCTTCCAAGTGCTAGGAGAGACTCTCCAGTCTTGCAAAGTCATTAATTGGGTCTCAGTCACATAATCTAATTTGACAGCCTCCTCAATTAAGGCATTGTAATCGCTTAGGGTATACAATGGAATTTGGTGGTTTTTAAAATTATCGGCCGCTATTTCGAAACCATAGGTGAAGATAGCTACCATGCCTAACACTTCTACGCCCGCCGCTTTCAAGGCATCTGCCGCTTTAAGAGAACTTCCACCTGTGGAAATGAGGTCTTCGATGAGAACAACTTTTTGGCCTTTTTCGATTTTCCCCTCGATTTGATTTCCCATTCCATGCTTCTTAGGTTCAGGACGCACATAACAGAAGGGTAAATCTAAATAATCGGCTACTAAAGCTCCTTGTGCAATACCGGCTGTTGCTACACCAGCGATAATAGTTGCTTCCGGGAAATAGGCTTTTACGGCAGCAGATAAGCAATTTTTGATATAGGTACGAACCTCTGGAAAAGATAAAGAAACGCGGTTATCACAATAAATAGGAGAATTCCAGCCAGAAGCCCAAGTAAAAGGTTGATCCGGACGTAATTGAATAGCTTGGATCTTTAATAGGTGTTGGGCAACTTCTTGAGGAATTGTCAAATTTTGCATAAGGGTCGTTTCTGAATTTATATTTACAAAAATAATTTATTCAGTTTATCTTTCACTATTTAATTCTATTTTTGCCACACAAAATTGAAAAGATGGTAATTTTTATTGATGATCGACCGATCAGAATTGTGAAGAAGAAGGAGTTGGGAGAAATGCCATCTAAAGAGGATTTTGATTTAGTCCTTGACGCCAGATTATCCCCTTTGAAAGTGGAGAATTTCAGCGGCCATACGTGTATAATCAATGCAAGTGCAGATCAAGTGGAGAAAATTCTACTGAATTTGCATGCTAAGTCGGGTATCCATTTTCATGCTCTATACCTGATTGTGGATGACCGAAAGCTGTTTAAGCAGAAGATTGTCAAAATGTATCAGCTGGTAGAAGCCGCTGGAGGAGTGGTTCTTAATCAGAATCAAGATGTTTTATGGATGTATCGTTTGGGTAAATGGGATTTGCCAAAAGGTAAATTAGAAAAGAACGAGAAATTCGAAACGGCCGCCGTTCGTGAAGTAGAAGAAGAATGTAATGTCAAAGCAGCATTAGGCCTTAAAATTTGTACTACTTACCATACCTACACGCACAAGAATAAGCTAGTGTTGAAAAAAACACGCTGGTATGCGATGAAAACAAACTTTACAGGGATACTCATTCCGCAAACGGAGGAAGGAATTGAAAAAGTAGAGTGGTTGAATGAAAAGAAACAAATTCAAGCCTTGACGAATACGTATTCATCCATTCGGCACGTCATTGAGAAATTCAAGAAATTAATCTAAGGTATACGGTAAGTATTGGTCTACTGGACTGCCATAGCGATGTAAATCGCGGATGATAGTGGAACTAATCGGTGCTAAATGAGGGGATGTAATAAGGAAAACAGTCTCTAATTCATTGTGAATATGTCTATTCACCTGAGAAATGGAGTTTTCATATTCGAAATCTGTCGTATTGCGCAATCCTCTTATGATAAACTTGGCGCCATATTCGTGTGCCACATTCGCAGTCAAGTTTTGATACGTAACAACTGAAACAGGTTTTCCTTCAAAGGTCTTGCGAATATAATCTTCCATTTTCTCTAGCGGAAAATAGCGCGTTTTGGAAGAGTTTTGGCCTATACCTATAATGACTTCGTCAAATAAAGCCAATGCTCTTAACACAATATCCTCGTGTCCCTTCGTAAAAGGATCAAAAGAACCAGGGAAAAATGCTTTTTTAGGATTGGACATAAGGTATTTGATAAAGTGATGCGTCTGCAATTTCTTCTGATTCTGCGACTAATAGAGGAGGATATAAGGTCCAATTTAAGGAAAATGCGTCCCTAATGGATTGCAAATAAAAGGCTAATTCGATGGCCGATTCAAAGCGGAATACATTCGCTAATTGCAATTTGTTTCCTTGGTATAGACTGGCGAAAGCTAATTTGCCCTGAATCAATAGGTTTAACTGCTGATCGTTATTTAGCAAACATGATGCTAAACTATGAGTATAGCTTATTTTTGCATAAGCAAAATGAGCAGATATATGGTCTTTCCAATCACTAGGAACAAGGAAAATTAATGTAGCGTCTTCGGTAGCAATAGCTTGTTGCTGTATCTCTTTGCCTACTAACGCATTTTCTCCCAAAGCCTTTTCTAAGAATCCTAACCGAAAAGTGGGGGAGTCAAATGTATTCGGAATTAACAGGAAATACTCATTCGAGATTTCAATATGGACCGATGTGATGCGGTTATCCTTTTTCGGGTGAGCGAGTAATTGCTCCCGGAAATTCTCCGCGTTTAGTCGGAGATGTAGGGTTTCTGCCAAATTTGTGGGTTCCATAGTCTCTAATTCGTTTCGAAATTGCAAAAAAAATATGATAATCGGTGCCAAAATTAGTAATTTTGCACCCTATTTAATCCAGCTCCTATGTTGCAAGTATCTAATGTGTCCCTTCGTTTTGGGAAAAGAGTCCTTTTTGAAGAAGTTAATATCAAATTTACCGAAGGTAACTGTTACGGATTAATCGGTGCTAATGGCGCAGGAAAGTCCACCTTTTTGAAAATTTTATCAGGCGAAATTGAATCGCAAACCGGTTCCGTTTCGATGAATCCTGGTGAACGTATGTCGATTTTGAAGCAAAATCACTTCGAATACGAGGAGGTAGAGGTATTGCAAACGGTGATTATGGGTAATAAACGCCTGTATGACATCATGTTAGAGAAGGATGCCATTTACTTAAAAGAAGACTTTACAGAGGCAGATGGCAATAAAGCAGCGGATTTAGAAGCAGAATTTGCGGAATTAAACGGGTGGGAAGCAGAATCAGAAGCGGGTTCTTTACTGAGTGGTTTAGGGATCGCAGCAGATTTGCATTACACTTTATTGAAGGACTTGAATGGATCAGATAAAGTGAAAGTCCTTTTGGCTCAAGCCTTATTTGGAAATCCTGATATTCTTCTTTTAGATGAGCCTACGAATAACTTGGACATCGATTCCATTTTGTGGTTAGAAGGCTATTTGATGAACTTTAAAAACACGGTGATTGTGGTTTCTCACGATCGTCACTTCTTAGATAATGTGTGTACGCACATTGCTGACTTAGATTTTGGCAAAATTCAACTATATGGTGGTACCTATACCTTCTGGTATGAGTCCTCTCAATTAGCGGCTCGTCAACGTACGGATCAGAATAAAAAGACCGACGAAAAACGGAAGGAATTAGAAGAGTTTATTCGTCGTTTCTCTGCTAACGTAGCGAAATCAAAACAAGCGACTTCTCGTCAAAAAATGTTAGATAAATTACAAGTGGAAGACATCAAGCCTTCGTCTCGTAAATACCCTTTCATTAATTTTAAACCTGAAAGAGAGGCGGGAGATCAGTTGTTAAGCGTTGAGAATTTGTCGGCTACGACAGAAGATGGAACTCCTTTATTCACGAATTTATCTTTTACGATCAATAAAGGAGATAAAGTGGCCTTGTTAGCGAAAGATTCTTTAGCGATAACAGCCTTGTTAGACATTCTGGCAGGTGAAAACACGAAATTTACGGGTGAGTACAAATGGGGCGTCACTACTACCCAGACTTATTTACCGAATGATAATGCGAAATATTTCCAAGATGATTCCATGAATCTAGTCGATTGGTTACGTCAATATTCCGTAGAGAAAGACGAAAGTTTTATTCGTGGTTTCTTAGGTCGTATGTTATTCTCAGGAGATGAGGCATTGAAAAAATGTACCGTCATCTCAGGAGGGGAAAAACAACGTTGTATGTTCTCCCGTATGATGTTATCAGGTGCGAACGTGCTTTTATTTGATGAGCCTACGAATCACTTGGACTTAGAATCCATTACCGCATTGAATAATGGTATGATTGAATTCCCTGGAACGATGTTGTTTACTTGCCATGATCATCAATTGACTGATACGGTGGCGAATCGCGTGATAGAAATCGGCTCGAAAGGTCATTTAGATAAATTAATGACCTACGATGAGTTCATCACCGATCCCACGGTGAAAGCTCAAAGAGCCGCACTTAAATAATAAAAAAGGCCAGCACGAAAGCGCTGGCCTTTTTTTTATAAAACTGATTTTATCACAAAATAAATCTAGTCGATAAGAAGTTCGATTGTTGGTTCTCTACAATCGCATTCACGATATCTTTGTTCGATTGAGTTGCTTTAGTAGCGACAACTGTACGAATGGAGAATGAACGCAAGGCAGCTGTTACCGACAATGTACCTTCTGCAGAATCCTTACGGCCTGTGAAAGGGAAGGAGTCTGGTCCGCGTTGACATTGAGCGTTAATGTTCACACGTGAAACTTGGTTCACTGTCGCATCGATTAATTCCGAAATTTGGTTGACGTCTGTCCCGAAAATCGCCACTTGCTGTCCGTGAGACGACTCATGGATATAATCGATTGGCTCATCTAAGCTTTCGAATGGAACTACGGGTACCACTGGTCCAAATTGCTCTTCATGCCAAACCTTCATCTTACTGTTTACTGGATACAACAACGCAGGGAAGAAGATGGATTTGAAGTTCTCTCCTCCATGTTCGTTCAATACTTTAGCACCGTGTAGCTTCGCATCTTCAATCAATTCAGTTAAATAAGCTGGCTTGTTCGGTTCAGGAAGGGGGGTAATTTGAACGCCTGGTTCCCACATCATGCCTAATTTAAGCGTTTCAATTTTCTTTGCTAAGCCCTCGTTGAATTTATCCGCAAGTGATTTGTGTACGAAGATAATTTTTACCGCCGTACAACGTTGTCCGTTGAAAGAAAGAGATCCTAAAAGGCACTCATTAATAGCCGAATCTAAGTCAGCACTTTCCGTTACGATAGCTGCATTCTTAGCATCTAAGCCTAAAATGGCACGTAAACGGTTTACTTTCGGGTGCATCTTCTTTAATTTATCCGCTACTTTGGATGAACCAATTAAAGTTAATACATCGATTTTGCCTGATTCCATTAATTGAGGAATGATCGAATTCCCACGTCCGTATAACGTGTTAATCACGCCTGCGGGGAAAGAATCTTTGAACGCCTCTAATAAAGGGTAGTGTAATAAAGTACCGTGTTTCGGTGGTTTGAATAAGACGATATTTCCCATGATCAAAGCTGGGATAAGCGTTGTAAAGGTTTCATTTAACGGATAGTTAAATGGTCCCATACAAAGTACCACTCCTAAAGGAGAACGTCTTACTTGCCCGATAATTCCTTCTTCTATTAAAAAAGTAGAAGAAGTACGATCGATATCTTTCAATGCACCAATCGTATCGTAAATATATTGAACCGTACGGTCGAATTCTTTTTGAGAGTCACCTAGTGATTTACCGATTTCCCACATTAATAATTTAACGACCTCGTCGCGCTTTTGAATCATCTTCTGAGTGAACTTCTCCACACATTCGATGCGTTGCGCTACTGTCATGGATGGCCATTCGCCACGTCCATTGGAATAAGCTTTCACGCCAGCGTACAAAACTTCCATCGCATCTGCTGCATCCGTGATAGGATAGGAGCCGATTCGTTTTTGTTCAAAACCTTTATCTGTTTTTACGTAGATGGGTGACCAAACGTCTTGCGTTTTGCCTTTCCATTGCCGCATTTCTCCATTGACTAAATACTCTTTTTGTTCAATGGGTTGTGTTAAATCGTATGCTGCAGGGATTTCTTCCGCGGAGGGGAAGAGACTTTGTAAATTGTTTTCGGGCATCGTCCTTGTTATTAATTTTTACAAATTTCCGGAATTAGGACATTTCAATTAATTGACTGAATCAATTATTTAAAAAGTACCACGTTTTTCCGGTTATTTACTATTATAAAGACGGCGAACGTTCAATATTACTCCTTTTTTACAGGATATTTTCTTCGGATTTTATTGATAATGAACTTGTTTTGTTCGGTGAAGCTAGCAGGATGCAGTAACGCGAAGGCCGTAGACCAGCTAGAAAAAAGCACTGGCTCTGCCGCTGAAAAAGTGCTGGAGCAGATATTTTTTTGAGTTAGGTATTCGTTAAATTCCATACGTCCAATTTCGTTTTTTAGTCCACAATAAGATAAACGCCAGTAAAGATAATAAAGCGGCAAGTAAAAAAGGTATGGGAATTTGGCTCGCTACCCCTTGGTAAATTTCACCTGAAACATAGGCACCTATGCCTATTCCTGCCTCTAATGCGATGTACATAGTTGCCATGGCACGTCCCATGTGGTTTTTATCGCCTAGGTCATTGGTCCAAGCAGCTAACGTAGGAGTGTTAACTCCCCAAGCCATTCCATAGATGATGGCTGAGACTATTAATAAGTAGGAATTAGCTGAAAATACGAGTAAAAACATCGAAAGGCTTAACATGAAGCAGCCAAAAATCAACACGGGAATACGTCCGTACTGATCAGAAGTTTTGGAAAAAAAGAAGCGAATGAGAATTGAGGAAATCGTGTAAATGGTAAAATACAAGCCCTTATTTGTCCAGCCCACTAGCTTGGAGGTGTCCGGGATTAAGGTAATCATAGCACCCGCAGAAAACGAAACGAATAACATAACCCAAAAAACGGGAACTACTTTGGGTTCAAAAACGTCTTTCCAACCAATGCGGAAAAGAGAAAAGCTAAAACGTGATTTCATCGCTTTGGGCAGAGTCTCCTTCATTCGACTCAAAATAACGATAGAAGCTAAAGCGAAAATAGAGGAGATGTAAAACATTTGGTCCAAACCGTAATGAGCAGCTAAAAAACTGCCTATCGCCGGTCCAATAGACATGCCTGTAGCGGTGAAGATACCGAGACTGCCTTGTGCTTCTCCTCTTCGATCCTCAGGAATAACATCTGCCACGTAGGCGGCTGTGGCCGTAGGTTTCGTCCCTGTAGACATTCCATGAATGAAGCGTAGAAATAAAAAGCCCTGAACCGTATGAAGCATTGGATAAAGTCCTCCACAAATAAAGCAAACGAGAGATCCGAAGGCCATGATGGGAATGCGGCCAATGTGATCCGTTAATTTTCCAGAGAAGGGACGCGAAAAACCCGCTGCGAGTGTGAATAATGCGATGGTATAACCAATATACTCTTTGCCTCCTAAACTCGCTAAATAATCGGGTAATTCTGGAATAATCATCGAAAAGCTAGCTGAAAACAAAAAGTTACTCAGGCAAAGCAAAAAAAACGGTAAGGTATATAAAGACGGTTTTGCGGCTACCATTTACAGGTCTTCTTCTAAAATGGTGGCTATTTCTTTCTTATTCAGACCTAACAGGAAGGCTGGCAAAAGAATCAAGTTGCAAATCATCGCCATCAGTAGCGTTACCGAAACTAAAATCCCCAAGGCTTGCGTCCCTTTAAAGGTAGAGGCAGTAAAAATGAAGAAGCCAAAGAATAAAATCATCGCCGTATAAAACATCGAAACCCCGGTTTTTAGAATGGTGGTTTGTACTGCTTTTTGCACATTTTGATTGTTTTTAGCCCATTCCTCTTTGTAGCGCGTTAAGAAATAAATCGTTCCGTCACTCGAAATCCCGAAGGCAATAGAGAAGATTAATATGGTGCTAGGCTTTAAGGCAATGCCAAAATACCCCATCAGGCCGGCCGTAATAATCAGTGGAATTAAACTAGGTAGCGTAGAGATTAACACCATTTTCCAAGAGCGGAATAAGAGTGCCATCAAGATACAAATCAAAATGATCGCTGTAATCGTACTTTCGATTAGGTTCACTTGCAGGTACGCTGTTTGGAACGCATAGATGACCGAATTACCTGTCACATCGGCTTGATAACCTCTTTTATCTCCAGCAGGTAGTAGTTCGCCTGTTTCGATATCCGTTCTAAAGATACTGTCGATTTTAGGTTGAATTTCATCAAATAATTGCTGCGTTCGAACCGTTCCAGCATCCTGCATTTGAAAACTAATACGTGTAAAGCGTTTGTCTTTATCGATGAACCCGGCAAAAAGGTTGTTGTTTTTACCATCTAGGCTCGATTGAAAGTCCTTTAGCTTCGCTAATTCATCGATTCCCGGTAAGGTAAAGTATTTCGGATCTCCACCTCGATATACTTGGTAAAGGTATTTCGTAGCGGTTAAAATAGAAAGACCCTGCGTGAACTCGGGGTACTTTGCTAGCAATTTTTCGGTTCGTTTGATTTTGGCCAAAAGTTCCGGCGTCAACGCTCTCCCTTTTTCAAACGCATCGATATTCACCTCAAAAGGCATCACGCCCTTAAAGCGATCTTCTACAAACTTTAGATCGGTATAGATGGCATTATCTCGAGGCAAATCGTCCACAATATATCCCACGGCTTGAATTTTACTCAGGCCATAGAAAGAGATGACTAAAACGATCGAAATAAAACCATAGATGAATTTCCGGTGATGTAGTACCCAAACATCCACTCGATTCAAGAATTTATTCACTCTCACTGACTCAAAATGCGCTAAATCTTTTTGCTTCGGAGGAGCTAAGAAACTAAAGAAAATAGGAATCAATACTAGCGAAACAAAGAAAGTGATCATCACATTTAACGCGGCCACAATCCCAAACTCGACTAACAAAGCGGAACCCGTAAAGGCAAAAACCCCAAATCCGATCGATGTGGTCAAATTAGCTAAGAACAACGTTCTTCCTACTTTCGACGCACTTTCGATTAAGGATTCTTCCTTGCTTTTACCTGATAAATAGGTCTCGTGGTACTTATTCAATAGGAAAATCACATTCGGAATTCCGATTACCACGATAAGTGGAGGAATTAAACCAGATAATAGGGTGATCTTAAACCCGAAGAAGACAATGGTGGCTAAAGAAGCCACAATGCCCACAAGGACCACGATATTCGCAAAGAAAACTACTTGGAATGAGCGGAAGAAGAACAATAAGATTAATGAAGTCACCAAGATAGCTAAACCCAAGAACAGGCTTAATTCCTTTGTTACCTGCGACGTATATTCGGTGCGTATGAATGGCATACCTGTCATATGCACCGAATGCTTTATTTTCGCTTGGTATTGTTCCCCTAATGCTTTTATATTTTTAACTAATACAATACGTCCTTTGTCATTGATGACCTTTTGGTCTAGAGTGATCAACAATAAATGCGTCTTCAAATCTTCTGTGTAAAGGAAGTTTTTGTAGATAGGTAATCGGTCTAATTTGGCCTTAAAAATAGTTAGATTGCTTTCATTTAAAGTTAATGTACTATCTAACAAGGGGCGCGTTTTGAATTTCTTCTCTACTGAGTCAATGTATAATTCAGGTAAAGTCGCTAGGGAAAGTACATTCTTAATACCCGCTTGCTTTTTGACCGCATTACTTAAATCTCGCCAAGCCTGAAATTCTGCGGGGCTAAAAATGGAAGGATTTTCGACGGCAATGACCATCACCGCACCATCCTCACCGTATTTCTTTTTAAAACCTTCGTAGAGTTGAAAACGCTCATCTGAAGCAGGAAGGATTTTCGCTAATTCGTAGCTAAGTTGAATTTGACTTGCCTTAAATCCTAACCCAATGGTTAGTAGCAAGATGAATCCTAATAAGGGAAATTTATAGTGTAGGATGCTTTTACCAATCCAATTCCAAGCGTTTTTCATAAATTATTTCAGTAAGACCTCCGCTATGACCAAATCCTCCGGCGTGGTGATTTTGATATTTTTATAAGATCCTTTTACTAGGTTAATGGGTATTCCTAAAGCTTCTACCACGCGTGCATCATCCGTGAAATCTGCTGAGTAATCTTGTTTAAAGGCCTCTTTGAGGTCTTTGACGGAGAAGATTTGGGGTGTCTGAATTAAACGAATTGATTCGCGATTCAAGTGTTCGAAACATCCTTTTTCATCGGAATAGGACCGAACAGAATCTTTCGAAGCCACGGCTAACACAGCATTTCCTTTTTCTGCTGCCATTTGAAAACTTGCCTGAATTAACTCAGGATCAATTAAGGGTCTCACTCCATCGTGAATGGCCACCATTCCGTCCTCTGATAAGGTCTGAATCGCCTGTTGGCTACTTTGGAAGCGGGAATTACCACCAGCGACTAAACGATGTGGAATAGAAGGTAATTCAGCTATTAGCGTTTCCCAATAAGTAAACTGATCAACTGGTAATACCAGAATTATTTCTGTAGAAGTATCGGCCTTGTAAAAAGCCGCAAGGGTATGATATAAAACGGGTTTGCCTTGCAAAAGCAAAAATTGTTTAGGGACCGCGCTTTGCATACGCTGACCGGAACCCCCTGCGACAATTATGGCATATTTTTTCAAAGCAAACCCGATTAATTCAATTAGATGATTAACATGACGTCACCATACGAGAAGAAACGGTATTTCTCTTTGATGGCTTGCTTGTAAGCTTCTGTGATTAATTCATGTCCACCAAAGGCCGAAGCCATCATTAATAAGATGGATTCCGGTAAGTGGAAATTAGTTAATAGGGCAGTTGGGATTTTGAATTCGTAGGGAGGGAAGATGAATTTATCTGTCCAGCTATTGATAGGCTTTAAATGGCCACTCGCCGAAACAGAAGACTCTAATGCCTTCATTACCGTTGTTCCTACCGCTAATACTTGTTTTTTATTGTCGATTGCTTCATTTACAAATTTGCAAGTCGAATCGTCGATCATAAAGTGTTCTGAATCCGTTTTGTGTTTGGTCAAATCCTCTACATCCACTTGACGGAAAGTACCTAATCCTACGTGCAAAGTAATAGGAGTGAACTGAGCACCATTTAATTCCATACGCTTCATCACAATCTTGGAGAAGTGTAAACCTGCGGTAGGAGCTGCCACTGCACCTACGTGCTCGGCATAAATGGTTTGGAAACGATCGCGATCATCCTCTGTCGCGGCTCTTTTGAAACGAATCTCATCAGGAAGTGGAGTCTCACCTAATTCGTGGATCGCTTGCATTAACGCATCGTGATCACCATCATATAAGAAACGTATCGTACGTCCACGAGAGGTTGTGTTATCGATCACCTCTGCCACTAGGTCAGAATCACCAAAATACAATTTATTTCCGACACGAATTTTACGTGCTGGATCTACTAACACGTCCCAAAGACGGTGTTCTCTGTTTAATTCTCTTAATAAAAAGACCTCGATTTGAGCTCCTGTTTTCTCCTTGTTACCGTATAAACGAGCAGGAAAAACTTTTGTATTATTCGTGACTAAGACATCACCTTCGCCAAAATAGTCAATGATATCCGTGAATTTCTTATGTTCAATCGTCTTATTCTTGCGATTAACCACCATCATGCGCGCATCTTCGCGATTTTCGGTAGGGTTAAGGGCTATTAAGTTTTGGGGTAAATCAAATCTGAATTCAGATAATTTCATTCTCAGCGGGTTTGAATTTTTATAATCTACAAATATACCATATTGAAGGGGGGCTTGTCAAGGTAAATTTTTGAAACAATCTAGAATCTGCGTAGTTTAGCCCTTTAAGATACATAGAGGATGAAAAAAGTTTCCATATTTTGGTTTAGACGCGATTTAAGAATAGAGGACAATCATGGATTATTCCAAGCCTTGTCTGCTTCAGAACCGGTACTTCCTCTCTTTATTTTTGATACGAACATCTTGGATCGTCTTCCCTCTAAAAAGGATGGGCGAGTGGAGTTTATTCACCAAGCGATCACTCAATTGAATGAAGCAATAGGTGGTCACCTTTGTGTGAAACACGGTAATCCTCTGGCTGTTTTTAAAGATTTGATGACTAAGTGGGATATTGTTCGTATTTACACAAACCATGATTATGAACGCTATGGCCTTGATCGGGATGCAACAATAAGCTCGTTAGCCAAAGAAAAACGGGTAGAATTCAAAACGTTTAAAGATCAAGTTGTATTTGAGAAGGATGAAGTTTTATCAGGTGCGGGTACTCCCTACACTGTTTTTACGCCTTATTCGCGTAAATGGAAAGCTTTATTAGCTGAGACTTCACTGCCTAACTTTCCTTCCTCGGAAAGTACAAATTATGTCAGCGATACGTTTACTCTACCTTCTTTAGCTGACATTGGTTTTCAGCCTTCCGGTCTACTTTTCCC
This sequence comes from Aquirufa antheringensis, assembly GCF_023921165.1. Lineage (NCBI taxonomy): Bacteria > Pseudomonadati > Bacteroidota > Cytophagia > Cytophagales > Flectobacillaceae > Aquirufa > Aquirufa antheringensis. The sequence goes on along the minus strand of NZ_CP049835.1, from coordinate 4,169 downwards.
TCAGGCTAGTGTGGCGGATGAGTTGATTAGAGCTTATGCTCAGGACCGTGATTTTCCTGCCAAACCAGGTACATCTAGACTCTCGGTGCATCTGCGTTTTGGAACACTTTCGATTCGTTCTTTAGTTCGTCAGGCTTTGGGTAAGTCAGAAGTATGGTTGAATGAATTGATTTGGCGAGATTTTTATTTTAATATCCTTCATCATTTTCCCCACATATCTGACCGACATTCATTTAGAAAGGAATACGATCGAATGAATTGGCGCAATAACGAAGAGGAATTCAAGGCCTGGTGTGAAGGAAAAACAGGTTATCCTATTGTGGATGCAGGAATGAGAGAATTGAATGCGACAGGCTTTATGCATAATAGAGTTCGAATGATTGTGGCGAGCTTTTTAGTGAAGCACTTGTTGATTGATTGGCGTTGGGGCGAGGCTTACTTTGCAGAGAAGTTGTTAGACTTCGATTTTGCGGCCAATAATGGGGGGTGGCAATGGGCCTCAGGTTCCGGTTGTGATGCCGCACCTTATTTTCGCGTTTTCAATCCTACCTTACAGACACAGAAATTCGATCAATCTTTGGCCTACATTAAAAAATGGGTACCTGAATTGCAAGAGTTGAGCTATCCGGCGCCTATTGTTAATCACGAATTGGCAAGAGCCAGAGTATTAGCCGCCTACAAAGAGGCTTTAGGGAAATAGATTTTCTTTCCTAGAATGGTGTAATCGATTAAGTCGATGGTTAAAAATCCAATTTTTAAATTTACCTGTACTTTTAAAGGTACTTGATATGCGTCATCACTAATCCAAAGTCGAATAGCATCTTCCTCCTTGAAAAGGTTGTTTTTAGGTAATAAGATATTCGTTTTGATGCTAGCTCTCTTTCCTGATTCCGTCTCAATGGTCTCTTTAGCTCTTACCACTAAAACTAATTCATAAATCTTACTGTCCACTAATACCTGTGCGGACCATCTAGAACCTGGTTTTTTGTCAGACACGGGTTTACTTCGTAAGAAATAATAAGCCGAAATAAGGTCTAATAGATCTTTAGGTCCGGATATCGTACTGGTCACCGGCTTATTTTGTGGAGAGGTGATTTTAGCAAAACCTTTGTCCATTTGATATAGGACGGTTTCTTGCTTTCGGTATCTCCCTTCCCGTTTACGCATTTCAGTCTTTAGGGGAAATAGACTCTCGGTGTCTAGTTGAGCTGACCAATAATCGCGCAAAGGACTAAATAACTCAAGTACCCCCGTTGTTTTGCCTTCAATTTCTACTTTTCGAACCGTTTGATGCCCAATTGTACTTATTTCAGGGCTACTTTTAATCGTTGCTTCAGCGGCATTAATGAACCCTAGATGAATGCGGTATTGTAGATTTTCTCCTGCGATCAATGCCTTATTTTCTTGAGCGAAAAGGCTCCAGAAAGTACATAAGAATAGAAAAATAACAAGAGTCTGATTTTTCATGCCAAAGCACAATTTATTATCAATTGTTTGTATAAAAAATTAGAGGCAATTTTCTATTTTTGTATAGGTCAAACGATAAAACAAATATAGTCGTTTGCCTTATAAATTTTAGATAAAAAACGAAAATGGCGAAACAAGCTAGTGATGCGCAAGGCCTAGCGGCTGAAAAGTTAAAAGCTTTACAAACTACGTTAGAGAAATTAGATAAAGCGTACGGTAAAGGTACCGTTATGCGCTTATCAGATAGTAAAGTGATGGATGTTCCTGTTATTTCAACAGGCTCCTTAGGATTAGACTTAGCCTTAGGCATTGGCGGTGTACCTAGAGGACGTGTAGTAGAGATTTATGGTCCTGAATCTTCTGGTAAAACAACCTTGACGCTTCACATGATTGCTGAAGCTCAGAAAGTAGGTGGTTTAGCCGCTTTCGTAGATGCAGAGCATGCTTTTGATCGCTCTTATGCAGAGAAATTAGGTATAGATTGTGAAAATTTGCTTATCTCTCAGCCAGACAATGGTGAGCAGGCTTTAGAAATTGCAGAACATTTGATTTCTTCTGGTGCAATTGATATCATCGTGATTGACTCTGTGGCGGCTTTAGTACCTAAAGCAGAAATCGAAGGGGAGATGGGGGATTCTAAAATGGGTTTACAGGCTCGTTTGATGTCTCAAGCCTTACGTAAATTAACCGGTACGATTAATAAGACGGGCTGTTGCTGTGTTTTCATTAATCAGTTACGTGATAAGATTGGGGTCATGTTTGGTTCTCCAGAAACGACTACGGGTGGAAATGCCTTGAAATTCTATGCTTCAGTACGTTTAGATATTCGTCGTGCAGGTCAAATTAAAGAAAGCGCAGATTCGATCACCGGAAATAGAACTCGTGTGAAAGTGGTGAAGAACAAATTAGCGCCTCCCTTTAAAGTAGTTGAGTTCGATATTATGTATGGCGAAGGTATTTCGAAAGCGGGAGAAATACTTGATTTAGGGGTGGATTTAAATGTCATCGATAAATCGGGTTCTTGGTTTTCTTATAATGGAAATCGTTTAGGTCAAGGTCGTGATGCAGTAAAAGACTTGATTAAAGACAATCCAGAACTAATGGAAGAGCTAGAAGCGAAGATTAAAGATAAGGTCAAAGTGGATGATAGCGCGCTTCTTGATAAAGACGCGGTAGCTGAATAAGCTTGAATTTATAGGTAATAAAAAAGCGGCTAATGTAGATTAGTCGCTTTTTTTAGGATTGAACTCCTTTGAGATTAAATCGGGTAAAGAGGTTTCGAATGGTTTTTTCGACACTTTGGTCAGTTTCCATCGCCTCAGAGATGGCTTGAACAGCGTGAATAACTGTACTATGATCTCTACCTCCGAAATGATAGCCAATTGACTTTAATGGTAAATTAGTTAATTCTTTAAGCATGTACATCGCAATTTGACGAGGGAAAACATTCTCTTTCTTGCGACATTTGCCACGTAAGGTATCGAGATCGACATCAAAATGATTGGTAACTACGTCTAAGATACTTTCTACACTCAATTCCTTTTCTTGTTCGTTCACAATACTCTTGAGTGTGGACTTCGCTAATTCTAAATCAATTTCCTTACGGGTAAGGGAAGCCTGTGCCATCAGTGAAATGATCACGCCTTCTAATTCACGGACGTTAGTTTGAATGGAATGAGCTAAGTATTCTAATACATCGAAATCAATTTGGATCCCATCTTCTTGCAGCTTCTTTTGAATGATAGCAATACGGGTCTCAAAATCAGGTTGCTGCAAATCAGCCGTCAAGCCCCACTTAAATCGTGAAAGTAAGCGGTCTTCCATTCCAGCTAAGTCTCTAGGAGCTCGGTCAGAAGAAAGGATAATTTGTTTGCCTGATTGATGTAGGTGATTAAAAATATTAAAGAAGGTCTCTTGGGTTTTTTCTTTACCTGATAAGAATTGAACGTCATCAATAATTAACACATCCACCTGTAAATAGAAGTTTGTGAAGGCTTCGATGGAATTATTTCGTATTGCATTCACAAATTGGTTCGTAAACTTCTCCGTAGATACGTAAAGAACAAACTTATCTGGGAAGGAATCTTTAATCTGATTCCCTATGGCTTGTATCAAGTGGGTCTTGCCTAAACCCACACCACCATAAATCATGAGAGGATTGAATGCCGTTAAGCCTGGCTTATTAGCTACAGCCATTCCAGCTGCGCGACCTAGGCGATTGCAATCTCCTTCGATGAATTTGTCAAAAGTATATTTAGGAATTAAATAAGAATCTAATTCTAATGAATCTAAATTTTTTAACTCAAATGGACTCTTTGCGGGATTAGGAAAATTAGGAGCCTTCGCTTGTTGATTTTGAGTTTGGTTAGTAGGCGGAAGGTTAAAAGTAATAGGCGGGTTCTTACGATCCCCATTATCTACTACAATGGAATATTCTAACATTCCATGACGCCCGATAGTTAGATCTATGGCCTTTCTTAAATCAGAAACGTGCTTCTCTTCGAGCCATTCGTAGAAGAACTGAGAGGGCACTTGAATCAACAAAGTGTTGTTTTGAAATTTAAGCGGAACGATAGGGGCAAACCAAGTTGCGAAACTTTGCTCTGATATATCATTTTTGATGATATTCAGACAGTTATTCCACAATTCTCTAACTTCGATTTGCATTAATTTTATGAGTCAAACAGTTCTCAGGGCGAATT